>JAZRWJ010000037.1:0-15082 GCA_045599625.1 Fibrobacter sp. | reverse complement strand
TCTTCAAGAGACTTGTAGATGTCAACGTAGCGAGCTGTCTGGTAAAGGAGGGCGCGGCCAGCATCAACGCGAGCCTTCATGTTGGAAAGCATTTCGTAGACGCCGGGGAAGTTGATGATAGCCTGGTTGAACTGCTTACGGTCCTTGGCGTAGGCGAGAGCTTCGTCGTAGGAAGCCTGGCTGATACCCACTGCCTGTGCAGCGATGCCGAGACGGGCACCGTTCATGAGGGCCATCACGTACTTGATGAGACCGAACTTGCGACGGCCGCAGAGTTCTGCCTTAGCGTTCTTGTAAACCAGTTCGCAGGTGGTGGGGGAGGTCTCCCCCTCGCTGCAGCCCCGGCCCCGCCCTTATAATCATTCCCTTCGGGAATAAAGTTTCGAAACCCACCCGGCCGGGTCTTCCGCTACCCCCTTTGCGGGGCTCAGTCGCCGCCCCGCAACGCCCTGCTTGTCAAGGACGACGACGTGACCAACAAGAAGGTAATTTATCCGTACCTGTTGACGCATGACGAACGCAACCTTTCCATTCGTGCGTTTACGGATAACCAAAAGATAAAGGCCTACGAGCGACAACAAGGTGCTTGTCCGATTTGCAGACAACATTTTGAACTGTCGCAAATGGAAGCTGACCATATAACGCCCTGGTGCGAAGGCGGCCCGACCATCGATACAAACCGTCAAATGCTATGCAGGGATTGCAACAGAAGGAAAGGTAATAAATAGGGGTTTGATTAGGAGAGTGAGCATAATCTAAAAGATTAGGTAAAAACAAAAACGGACATTTGGTTGGGATGGGGGGGGGCTTGCTGGTCGCAAGTGCCGTCGGGGTCTGTGGCCCCTGTTTTTGGCAAGCTCGCCTAGATTGAAGAAATCGTCCTCTGCTGCACGTGATTTTGTACAAAATATAGAGTATATTTGTGTGTGATTGGCGTCACGTGATTCTGGGCTGTGCATGACTGTGGATAGGTGGCAAAGGAGGCTTTTGTGAAGAACGTTGTTTCTAGATTGATTGCTGTTGCAATGGCTATGCTTGCGTGTGTAGGCATGTGGGGGTGTGGGGATTGGTTTGAACCTGATACTCATTATGAGTGGGACAAGTATCGTCAGGGCAAGAAAGTTGTTGGTTTTTTAAATGATTCTCTAGTTATTGTTTCTGATTATCGTTTTTGGCGAGAAGTTAGGGATGATAATGACGATGAAGTTGCTAATGGTTTTGGTCACCAAGCTTTATATTTGTACAACTATCGTGTGCAAGAAAACGGGCCTAGGTGGATGGATTCTCTGGATAATGGAATAAGAAATGATGATTTTGAAATGATTAGTGGACAACTATCTGATTCTGTTGTTTGGGCGAAAAAAGCTAATGATTTGTGGTTTTGGAAAATAGGTGAGTCTCCTCGTCAAATAAAAATTAATGAAAAATACGATGGATGTTCGCATGAAATTCGTTCATGGCGAATGCGTGAATGGAAAGATGGAAGGATTATTGTTTTAGGAGAGACTACTGTTATAGACTCTTCGGATTCGTATCGTTATATAAAAAACGCTTTAGTTACGTTTGATTCTAACAAAGCTTACTGCCAATACGGCGTTCTTGATACGATAGCTCAAACGATTGTATACAAACGTTTGGATAAAGATTTGGAATGGATAAAAAAATGTGATGATGTCCGAGTGTGGAGTAATGATGTGTATTGCTTTATGCCTGGAGTGTATGCTTTCGAAGCTGTTCTTTTGCGAAATAGTGTCGATACTATTGATATTTCAGTAAAATTTACCACTGGAGATTTCTGGGGGAATGTTTTACGACCTAATGCCAATTTGTGTGGGCTAATTGAGGATTCTGTTGTTTGCTCTGGAGCTGAATGGCGTGGTGGCTTGTCTTTTTACGAAAACGATGAAATCGTTGTGAATTTGGAGTAAGAAGAATGTTCAGATGCTTAACTTTGTTGTTGGTGCTTACGATAGTTTGCGAGTCTTGGTCTGTTCCCAAACCGATGGAATCGATTACAAATTACAATGTGCTTATGGTACATGGTGCTTATGGCGCCGACAAGGGAATTTCCGAAGACTTGTGCAAAAATGCGTCTGAGGCTAGTTTTGCGCCACGTTTTTTAAATAGCAGTGAAGACGATGGAGCTAATATAGGCTACTATCATAAACCGGGGCGTTTGACAAGTTGGTTGGAATCGCTGTTTTTTGAAGATACAACGAGTTATGACGCGCTTAATCCTTTTTCGGATTATCGACGTAGTCAAGGCTTCCCCTATATCTATTCTTGGCGTGCTTTTCGTGATCCTGCGAATAGCTCTATAAATAACGCTCGCGAATTAGGGAATAGGACATGGAAAGGGTGCGGTAAGCGTCGCTCCCTTGTGGAGGAATCTCAGGAAGTCAGGGCTATTTTTGATAATCCAAGTACTGGTCGAAAAGATTCTGGTCAAGTTGCGTTGGATTCTATACGTAATTATCCTGATCTCTACCGTCAGCTTCCTTCCCGTTATATCCTTATCGGTCACAGCATGGGAGGCGTAGTTTCTCGCGAATGGATTCAGAACAGCGATTATTACTATGGTGATGTAGATAAAGTTATCACGCTTGATTCTCCGCACGAGGGAACGGGTGCGCTCAACATGCAACTGAACTTGAAGGATGTATCTAGGGCTGCTTTGGAGGGCCTCGGTACATTGGGATTCACTGTGGGCTTGACCGCTGTGACAATGGGCAAGGACCTTACTTGGTATTATACAGGTGTTGTTGGAATGGCAGTTTCGATGGGGATTGCGGGAGGTAACCTTGCGATAGGTTCTGCTGTGGCAAGTGGGCTAGAACATTATCACGAAACAGATTCTCTTGTTTGCTATGTGGATCCCCATGGGAAAGAACGAGATGAGTGCAAACATGTGGGAAATATCTCAGATTTGAAGTCTCTAGATTCGTTACCGGATTCTTTGCCTATGTTCAGAATGCTTGCTGGAAAGCATAGCATGACTTTTACGGATCCAAAGCTAGGAGCGCGAAATGTATTGAGTTTTATTGTTCCTGATGCGCTGACCGTTCCCTTTGCAAATCTGTACGAGCAGGTGTCCGGCGGTGGAGATGAACGTGTCGATTATATAAATTCTGTTACTGGATTTTTGATGGGTATGGTTTCTGGCGCCAATGTGCAGGCACACGGTTCCTCTCTTGTAGAAACAAATAATGGGCTTGCGTACGATACCGATATATTTACGAAGTATAATGTTGACTTGAAGAGAGAAACCTTCAATGCTGCCGCCTATGCAAAGGATTCGACACGTTCTCATACAGCGACGATTCTTACGGATGTTGGAATTGCCTTGCTTGGCGTTGATTTATTGTGCAACATTATTGCGCCGGAAGCAGCGCCTCTTGTAAAAGCTGGTATAGGGGTTGCTGCTGCTGCGAGTCTAGCAACTGCTGTTGGATTTGATGTTGTGACGGGTGTTTCTGACTTGATGGATTCTCACCAAATGCCTTTGTATAAGAAAAATCAGGAAACATGGCATGCGGATTATTCAAATACGGTTTCGCCGATTGCGGGTTCTTCCGTCAACGATACAATAATTAATCCGTTAGTTATGGAAGATTTCCTGTACGAGCGTCCTTTCGTGAACTTGCTTCTTGGCGATGCACATACTTTAGAAATGATAGACAATGACACGACAAACGGGAAAACTGCGACGACAAAATTGAATAAGTCGTGTTTCTATATAGGAAATAGAGATTCGGCAGAATGTGTTGTGGGCTTCTTTAGAGATTCTGTTCAGAATACATCTGTGGCTGAGAATATCTCTGTTTCCAAACTTGAACCCTTGAAATTTCATTCCTCGCAGGACTGGAATGAATTTGGTGTGAAGGTCGATCGTTGGGAAAAGGTTCCCGGTCTTACTTCAAGTGGAGCGCTAAATGATACATTGGTCCCCATTCGTCATGTTGAACGATACAAGTTGCCGAAAATCGTGGCGACCGATTACATTCATAGATATTCCTTCGTTGTGGACGACTTGATGCCTCACCGTCTGCGCGAAATAACCATGAATTTCAATTTCCAGACGGAAATAAAATGGGCGTGTAATGTCAAAATAGACCCGAAGTTGGATACGGCCTGTACCGTTTATGCCGATAAGAACGATGGCAATGGACTTCAACCAATCGGCAAGGTTCCGCATCCGGTGGAGAAAAATGGTGATTTTATCTTTGCTCCTGCCAATTTGCCGGATCAAGCGTTCAAGAACCTGGCCTATTTCCAGAAAGATAACCAGAATGCAGTTACCATCAGTACAGTGAATAAGATTGGGCTCAGCAATACGCAAAGGTTCTTCTATCTGGCGAAGATGACTGAGGATCTATACGAAGCCAAGTGGCCCTTGCCGAACATTGTTGTTACGGGAGTTGACAACTTTAAATTGACTGCAAGTACCCTTGATTATCAAGGATTCCGTATAGACTCTTTAAGTACGGACTCCATATTTGTAGATACCGCGTTTACCAAGGACTCCGCTGTTGTTGCCAACGCTAGATTTACGGAACTTCGTATGGGCTTCTCTTCCGACGGCAAAGGTGCTACGCTGACATCGGCACAGAAAAACTCAAATGTTCCCGAAGGGCATTATATCTGGAAAATCAATGTTTCCGTGGCCAACGATTCCGACCATAGCGTTGTTCCCTATATCGTACCTTTCTCTGTTGACCGTACTCCGCCGCAGGTGACCCTTTCCAAGGAACACGATAGGTTGAATCCTAATCGAACCAATATTTTGGCTCGGGTGGTGAATACAGATTCTACGCCGGATATTCGTGCCATGCGGGCATATATCAGTAAATGGAATGGGAGCCGTTTTGAGTTCCATGCCAAGCTTCCTTCGCTTTATGATGTTTCCAATCCGAATTTTGCGATTTTCCGCGACAGTAGCATCCGCCTTGACGATGGCAAGTATTGTTTGAATATTTTTGCGATTGACCGGGCTCTTCCGGACTATGATGCATATGAAAAAGTCGCTGGACTGGTAAATAAGATTGTTGCCGGTAACGATACGGAAAGTGACTGGAACAGCATTGAGTCGCTAGCCCTGAACAAGACCCGTGATTTTGTAGAGTTCTATGTGGATACGACCCCTCCTGTTTTTACGTTCAGCAATGTTCGTGCCGAAAGGTCTAATTCTGAGCCGTCGCCATTTACTTTGCCTCAAAAGGTAGATACCCTCTTGTATATCGGTGCCGATGACAGATTGAAGATGTCTTATAACGTCAAGGAAAATAATATTGATAGCGCCAGTGTGGTTAAGCTCTATTATTCGTTCATGCATTGGCCTGATAGCTCTGCTGCCGATCGTATGGGAGACTCCGTAACGATAATTTCTGCCAATGGTTATAATGGGGACTGGCTAGAAAACGACCATGTGCTCATTTCGGATGGCGATTATAGAATTAAGGTGACTGCGGTAGATGGGGCCGATAACGAGTCCGAAAAGAAATACGATAAGGTCGTACGCGTTGATAGGATTTCGCCCAATATTGAAACCTTGGTCTCGACAAAACTTGTTTATCCAAAGGACGAAACCTCATTTGGCGCAAAACTTGTCGTGAATGAAAAGCATGATGCCGCTGAAAACCGCACTGGGTTCCGTTGTTATAGTCGCGTAAGGGGCGCGGAAAAGACTAGTGCTTGGAAATATATCGACAAAGCATTTGTTGGTGATACGGTTCGCTTTGAAATCATGGCGTCCGATGTGGATACGGCTACCGGGAAACGCTATCTGGAAGTCGGCTGTGCAGATGCTGCCGGTAATATAAGCTATATGACCGATTTGTTCTATGTGGGAACTCAATATCCCGAAATTACGTCCCCTACAGATACGACAAAAGGACTTGACGGAGCAATTCTTGCAATCAAGGGCGTCGCTGCCGCTCCCAGTGCCAGGTATGAGATTACCGCGCGTTATGAACTTTCATACAAGTGTCTCAATCCTGGCTGTGATAATTCATGGCATACGGAGGGAATCTCTAGAAGGGATTCCAATAGAACTCAGCCTATAGAGGGGGTTTTGGGCTTCTGGAATCGAAAGGCTCTCAGCGGAAATTACATGCTGAAATTGGACATGATTCCCTGCGAAACATGTGCTATATTGTCCGACTCGACAAAAATATATTTGGAAACCTACGTGCCGGATTCATCTGACCCGCTGATGAATTTGCAGGTGCAAGACACCGTGTATGTTGATTCGATAAAATCTAAGATTTTGTATTCCATGCGGGGAGATAATCTGTCCAATTACAGTGTTCGGGTCTATGGCTATGACGCGAAGGGCGTTGCCTTGTTCGATGCCGGCACGAACCGTATCAAGGGAAATCCGTTCTATGGAAATCCGGTGGATGAGACTAGGGCGCAGGGCATATGGTTCTACGGAGATTCCGTGATGTGGACTTTGAAGTGGAAAGGACTGAAGGCCGATTCGCTAGTCTTGCGCTATGATTCTACTTCTACAGTGATTTCTTGTGTTGTGGCTAATAAATGTGAAAAAAGGCTAGATTCCATTAGTTCAGTAACATCGCCGTCTTTGCTAGATTCGTTAACATCTCCCATTCCTGAAATGAATCCGATTGTGAATGCGAATGCTATGATGATTTTGACGGGAGAATCAGGAAATGTGACCATTCAAAGTAATTCGGCATTTTCTGTGAATCAGGCGATAGATACGCTGACCGTGCTTCCTGTTTATTTTGGTTCGCGTTCCGAGACTGGTTTTCCTGGGGCGGGGGCTGTGCCTGTGTATTCTTGGTCGGTGGATCGAGAAAACTATATGTTCAAAAAGGAATGGAACGGCCTGAGTGACGCAGGAACGTATCCGGCAGAAGGGTTCGCGACAATCTATGCGGAAGCCGTTGAAAAACAGGCTATCGGGAGTGCACGCGTATTCCTGGATTCTGCAAAAGTGTTTCTTGCTTTGCCCGGTTTGAAGGTTGTTTTGCCGTCAGACACCTTGCCTCCGTTCAAACTTTTTAAATTGCCGAAAACAGTAAGCGCATTGCCGGATAGCGTATCCTATGTGGTTGGGAAAATGTCGGCCAATTACGGAATTCGAGGGCGTAAAGCCTACGTGAATGCCTATGTTACGGCCCCTGATGGAACTAAGATAGATGTATTCGAAAATGAACTGAAAAATGCCGGGCCCAATAATACAGCCTATACACTTGTATGGAACGGCATGAAGGAAAAAGAGCATCCCGTAACAAGTGCGGGAGCTTATACGCTGACAATCAAGGCGGTGGAGGCGTATCCTGTAGATGCGGAAAATGTGCAGGTGGATTCTATTGTAGCCCCGTTTGAACTTGTGGTTGCCAATAATCTGGATCTCGTAGAGTTGAAAGGCGAAAATTCTAATGGGTTGTGGTTCGACATTCGCGAGGCTGTGGACGACACGATGCATAAAGGCCAGAAACGCTATGAGCCGATTGCCGATTATTTAGTGACGGCGGACGTGTCGGGCTACTACCTTCCTGAAGAGTATCAAAAGCCGTACGAACTTAAATCAACAATTGCAGGAACGCAAAATGTGATTGGATTTAAACCGGAGCGTTTCAGTCTCGGAATCAAGAGACAGAGAGAACGGCTGGATTTGGTGTACTTGACCATGGTGGATCGCCATACGGAGAAAATTACTGGTTGGACTGGTGCGGTTTGTGGAGATCGACATGCTCAAACGGATACGGTAATAACGCAGGGGGTTGTAAGTTTTAGCACTAATGCAAGGACAAACTTTATTTTGGTTGATGTTGTGGCCCAGGATGAAATGGGTTATGACAACGATAGGGATGATGAAACAAGAATTGATTTCTTCGTCATGCTTTTGAAAGACTGGAATGAATTTAAGCCTGAAAAAAATGGTGAGATTTCTGTCAAAGAATTTATGGATTTAAAGAATAATAAATCTGTTTGGAAATTGACCGATTATGTTGATACAAATAGCTCGGAATATTCGGCAAATGATAATGGCGTCCATATTCCGCGACCTGATGACAAATCACATCGTTTTGCAATTATCTCAAACAAAGATATAAATTGTGAAGCAAATATGACGATGAATGAAGATTCTCTGAGGGTTTGCTCATATGATAACAAAGCTTATAATCCGGAAGCGAAATTATTTGAAGTAGCCATGTTTGGCAGGAGTGATGCTAATGTCTTTTATGAACATTATCAAACTTTGAATTCAAATTGTTCACATGAACGATGGAGAGAAATTGCCTTTTATATACAGCTCACAATCCCCGATTCCTATTGGAATGCTGGCTTTGGTTACGATAACTTGGTGAACCGAACAATCCGATTTGACGGAACCAATAAGAGCATTTATAATACTGGTACAAGCGGTTACATGGCTGCATTACAGAGTAATATCATCGAAAAACCCACTATTCTTGACGCTGCTGTCAAAAACCGTGCGAACAATTTCTTTGATGGCGATAAGTGGACTTTTGACAAATCCTATGGCAAACTGACTCCATATGAAACACAGCACCTTCCATTCTTTGGTGCTAACGTGTTGTCGGGAGCGCCAAATGCGTTCCTGTTTCCTGATGAAATTCCCGATACAAACCTGATGTATCCTTCCTATTATGAAGTGAAATTTTATAATGATGATTCCGAAAATTGGAATATGAAACATTATGTTGCCATGGTTCATGGCTATCAGAATGGAAGTCCTGTGAAGCGTTTTTTGAATAGTAGCGTAAAGGATTCTTTAAGAACGCCTTTGCTAGATCACGGTTCTGTTGATTTCTACGTTTCGTTAAATAAGTCTTTTGGAGCGCAAACTGCCGATACTATCAAGTATGTTATTGCGAATCCTGCGCCAAGACCAAACGTATGGAAGGATTCTGTAAAAAATGATTCTGTTAAATTTTATGCAATGGGATCCAAGGTCCACTATTACCCTGGTGACTTTAAAGATGCTGACTGGCTTAATTTGTACTTGACATCTTCAGATAGTACGGGGTTCTTTAAAAATCTTTTAAATTTTATAGATACTAATGGAATTAACAACCCGATAATTCATCATCTCGCTGCAGACTGGAAACCAGATTCGCTTTTGACTTTGGGTATAGATAGTTCTAAGGTGAACGATTCTACGAATTTTTCGACTACAGTTTCTTTCGACAAAGATAAGTATAATTCTGTAAAGCACGCTTTTTATGTAACGCCTTTTGGCTTGCCGGTAAATGCTAGTGCTGGGATGAAGTACGACTATACTTTCCCAGATTCCGTACATTGGGAACATTCAAACGATACGCTTTATTACAATGCGGATTCGTTGCGAGAGACACTTGTGTATAGGCGAACCAAGGCGTCTCCGATTTCAGAACTTCCATCACCAGTAGATCCGACAATTCTACCAGTTGAAGATTTGGTGAGGTATGGCGACTCAGGCCAAAATAGAGTTGCCCTTATGAACGGAGAGTGGTTCAAGGAACGACGGCTGGGTTCTGCAAGATTGACCCATTTGGATAGTTCCGAACATTCGCATTTCATCGTGGACATGGTAGATCCTTTAGCTAATAATCTTACTGTCCGTTACAGGGATTCTGTTTTGTTAAAACGTCCTCATGAATATGTAGAGATGGTTGGCCGTCTAACTTCTGGAATAAATTATGATATTTCCTATTTGAAAGATTCTGTATTCCATTACATTGGTTCCTTTACAGGAACTGGCAAGAGCGAACATCTGAAATGGTTCGATATGAACCATTTGCAGGGGAATACTTCGTTTATTCTTACATGGGGTGGCTTGAATGGTTCCTCCAATATGAATTATGCCCAATATGACTTGAATGTGGGTGCTCCGGTGGGAACTTCTGACGACAAAACTGTGAAATCTCTATTTGGTGAGGTCTCAGTGTCGTTTGGTTCCGGTGCTATGGATATTCCGCGTGATGTGACAGTTCGTACGACTTCTGCCGAAGAACACCAGTTTGATGTTTTCAATAATGCTGCGTTGACGGGGCCGATAATTGAAGTGTTGCCTTCTATGGAATTCTCAGATAACACAAAATATCCTCGGATCCAAATGAAACTTTCCAGAAAAGAAATTGTGCAGGCAGGACTTACGCCGGATAGGGTACGGCTATACAAGGTGGATTTCAAGAATGGACAGTTTGTCCCCTTGTCTCATGTTTTGTATGGCTATTTGAATGATGAGGGTAAGGCTGCTGTAAGTGGTGCAAATGCGGACAGCGCCACTTGTGAAAGTTGGGATGATTCCGGTTGTTATGATGAAAACAACTGGGCTTATATGTTGATTTCTGGTGAAACTGCCTCGTTCTCCGTTTTTGCGGCTCTGGATTCCGTGAAGGCATCTACGAAGATTGTTACCATGGAGATTTTGCCGGAAGTGGCCGTGACTTTGGAACGTGAAATTCGTATCGTTGGGTCTGCTGATTTTGATTTGTATTTGGATAGCGCGTTGTCGCAAAAACTTCCGTGGCGGAAGGATTCGCTTGGACGTGTGATGGTGACTCTTCCAAATCAGGATTCTACTTATATTTATGGTGTTGCCAGAAATGCTTTTGGCGATGAGGGCTTTGGTCGTCCTACGAAGGTCCTTGCAATCGTTGTTCCACCGAATCTTGTGTGCGATATTCCACTGGATACATTATGGTTGGGCTTGGATAACGGATATATGGAACTTTATCCGAATTGTAATCAGCCCGGTTTCGGAGTGTTTACCTTATATAAAGGTACGAAGGGTGTTGCAAACAAGAAAGGAAACTTGCAAGATACTCTACGATTTGATGGTGAATATGGTGGATTGAAAATAAAGGATGGTGTTTATGCGTCTCGTTATGAAGCAAGTTCGTTAGTTTCTACGCAAGCCCAATTTGTTGGACCAGTTGTCATTACAGACTCTGTGCGACCGATTATAACTGAAGAGAGGCTGGAAGAATCTTCGAATGCTATTGATCGTCACTTTGATATTTCGTTCAATGTCGCTGATGACGAATCTGGCATATATAGTGTTAAATTGTGTTGGATTCTTGGCCAAGATACGTTAGGGACAACCTCTGTACTTCCGGATTCTTTGGGTAAAGTGTCTGTATCGAAGATCATTTCTCGTTATGCAATGAATAAGTGTTTGGGCTGCAATTTGACTGCATCTATTGAGGTTCAGGATTATGGTCATAATTTGGCCACACGGAGGCTTGTTTCCGAGGAATTGTGGCCGTATCCTATGGGAATAGCCCTTTGGTATCCGGCATCGGAAGGCTCTGGCAAAACGGCAAAGGAAAGAATCGGTACCGGACATCATTTGAATCTTTCCATGTTCCGTCCATGGCTTTCTGGAAGTGGTTTGTACTTCTATCATCCTGGCGATAGCGCTGTTGGTGCGGGAAGGGTGGATCTTGGTACGAGTAGCGAATACTCTATGGAAGCTCGAGTGAGTCCGGGCAATGCCCAAGATACTCTCTGGCGTCGGGTGATGGGATTCATGGGAACTTCCGGCATGAAGATTGAAGTCCAGAACCAGGGAAGAAACTTACGCCTTGTCGAGAATAATAGAATATGGACATTACGTGGATACTTGCCATCAAATGCATGGTCACATGTTGTTGTAGCCGTAGATTCTCAAGATATTCGATTCTACATTGATGGGGCTATGGTAAAACGCATGCCGGCATTACCTATGGAACGGGAATTCTATGGCACGTTCTCCATGGGTGAACTGGAGAGCAAGAATTTTGTCGGACATGTTGCTGATGTCCGGTTCTATACGAAGGCTTTGAATGGAGATGAAGTCCTTGCCTTGACTCTGCCCATAACGGATGAGAGCGATACTACAGAAATTCACACAATAATTGTTCTTGGGAACGAAATGGAAGGTGCTGGCAGACAGTTCTCCTGTGCCGTCTCAGGAAACGGCTACTTTGTCGGAAGTGATGCTGGAACGGGTCTGAATATGTCTGTCGATATTCCAGCGTCTGCGGACTACAAGGCAATCGTGTATGCCCGCTCTGCAATAAAGACTAGTGCAGTGATTAAAATCGGTGCGCAGGGTGCTACAACGTATTCCGGTTCCGTTAAACTTGAAAATACTTGGAGACCTGTGGAAATCGCAAATGTAAAGATTCCGCTGAATTCCGGCATGCAAAGGATTACGTTGAATGTTCCTGATGGAGTTCAGATTGCGGGCATCGCATTCACCAATGGTGATGAAGTGAAGCCTTCGCAAATTTCTTGGAAGTCTAATAGCGAAATTGCTGGTAATGAAACAGCTGTTGTGCAAAAGGTGAAATCTTCTGTGCGTTTTGAAGGATATCCTTCTGACAAGACTATGATTCGTCCCCGAATCCGTTTGAAGAATATTTCATCTGAAACGATAAATGGATTCAAGGTCCGTTATTACTTCCGCGGAGAATCGCCGGAGTCAGTCAATGCCGATGCCTACTTCCCGGGGGAAGACTCCCTTGGCCTGGTTGTTAGTGCTGAAGGCTATAATACTGGTTACGTGGAGTGGGCCTTCGATACAACGCGTATCTTGCCTGGCGGGCGCCCATACTTTGGTGATGGTCCCCTTATGGGCATATACAATGATGGAAATGTCCCGTGGTATGCTGAAGATGATCCGTCTTATGTTCTTCCCGGAATGGCGGCCACAGATGTCGATGGTTTTATCGATGATTTCGGCATCGTTGTTCTTGATTCGGAGAACAATCTGATTGGCGGCCATTGCGTAGAAATGGAGGATCCTATAGAAGCCTCGCCTCCTTCCGTTCGAGTCTTTGCTGTTGATATGCGCGATGACCAAACTAGGGCTAGTGAGATTGCTTTGAAACTGGAGAATCTGGGTGGTACGTCGTTACGCAAGTATGATGTCCGTTACTACTTCCTTGTTGAAGAAGGTTTGCAGCCGATTTTTGATATCAACTATCAGCCTTTGTTTGTTGATGGTGCAGAGATGGTTGCTCTTGGCAACAGTCGCTATCAGGTGAACGTACATGTTGGCGATGTCTCCTTGGCTCCACATAATATGTGGGCAGACGAATTCAAGTTTGCCATTCATGTAGGAAATTGGGACCCGTTGTGGAATGCGTCCGATGACCCGTCTCATGAAGGGCTTACAAAGTCCTATGTTGTGACATCGAAAATATGCGTTTATGATTCTACGGGCAAGAAAATATATGGTGATGACCCCGTCTGGGAAGAACCGAAAATCGTTGCGTCGCACGACAATCAGGATTTCTTGGTTGCCGATTATGGCTACGATTCCGGAGTGTCTGTCCCTGTGATACGTACTCCTGAGGGCTTGATTGTTTCCCTTGACGGCTATCCATATGTTCTGCTCGATCTAGTCTATGCAAATGGTATTCCAATACGCAGAATCTATTCTGGCACGATAATGCCGGGTGAACAGTTTATTACTGTGGATTGGACGGGCATAGACTTGAGTCATACGTATCTTGTTCTGCGTAAGAATTCGCAGATTGTATCGACGAAACTTTTATCTAATTTATAATGGAGCTTGGTTATGAAAAAGATTGTGCAAATTTTGTTGACCGCTTTTGCAACGACAAGTTGCTTTGCTCTTGATATCAATGCTGTATTCGATAATCAAAAGAAGGCTGCCTTTCCAGATACGGCGGAAATCATTGTGCAGACTACAGTGGCATTGCCGGGAATGGCATCTCAGACCGTAAGGACGTCAATGCTGACTGCTGGTGGTGACAAGTCTATCACGACGATTAAGTCGCAGATGATGAACATGCAAATTGTGAAAAATGGAGATATAATCCGTGTGACAGATTTGAAAACTGGAAAAAGCTTGCCTAGTCAGAGCGGACTGCAAAATGAGCCTACGGATATCACCTCGCAAATGGGAAAACCTGAAGATTACAGAATTCCTGTAAAGGAAAATGGTCTTTGGAAAATTGTTCCTAAAGATGATTCTAAACCTGTTTTTTTCTATTCAGACAAGAAACGCCGTGTTGTGAAAATGATTGCCAAGATTCCTATGAATGCTCTTGGTGGTGTCGCTACTGCGGAAACAGAATATAAATATTGTGATAATAGCTGTCAGCTACCGGGATCACTTTCTAGTGTGGAAATAAAAACACTGATGCCTAATGCTCAGGTATCTAATGTGAAGGTTGATGTTCTTTCGGCAAAGCGTCGCAGCAACCTTCCAACGGCTTTATTTAATATAAAATAACAAAAGGAGATTATATGAAACGATTTCTTTTCGGAATAGCTTTGCTTGGATTGCTGGCTTGCAACAGCGACGAAGGCTCGTCTACTGGTCCCGCTCAAGAACCGGTGACTGTAAACTGGTCTTTGAGCGGAACATTTGGTGGAGGAAAAGTTGATTCTGTAAATGTGGATACCCATGTGAATGGCCTAGTTTCTCGTTCTGGCTTTTCTAAGGTCCACCTGAATGGCTATGACACAACCTATTTTGAAAATACAGTCCAATTGAAGCACTTGCAGAACATGACCCATGTTACGGCTTCCATAGATGCTGATGGCTACTTCTCGTTCGATAATATGGAATTATTCGGGCTGCGTGATGGAACGAATTCGGTTAGGATAATTCCAAGTGCGAAGCCCAATGTTGTCTTAAAACCAGAATCATTTATTCTGTATTCGAATCGATAGGACAGCGTTATAGTATTAGACTGGTTTATAACAAAAGACCTCGGATTCATCATCCGAGGCCTTTATTTTTGCGTTTCAGTAGGCGGCGTAGCCGCGATTATTCACAAATCACTGTCTACTTCCTACTGTCTACTATGCTTGGCAAATGAGTAAACTCATTTGCTAAATGCTAGCCTCGGTCATGCCAAAGTAAACTTTGGCGCGACTCTCGGCTTACGCATTTTTATAGTCAGCGATCTGATCTGCAGTCAGGTTCATGATGAAGTTGGAATGCTTCATCACTTCTGCTTCAGCAAGGTTCAGGTAAACCTTGGCGCTCTTGCCGAACAGTTCTGCGTTTGCAGAAGCGTCGCGGATGAGGAGCTGAGCCATGACGCAGTTACCGGCCATTTCGTACAGGCGGCGGCTGCAG
>JAZRWJ010000036.1:0-104747 GCA_045599625.1 Fibrobacter sp. | reverse complement strand
GGGAGGGTCACACCCGTTCCCATTCCGAACACGGAAGTTAAGCCTCCTATCGCCGATGGTACCTGGCCTACGGGCCCGGGAGAGTAGGTCGCTGCTGGATTCACGCCCCCCACGAGGTAAACCTCCTGGGGGGCTTTTTTTGTTTGTATCCGCCCCACGGACTTCGCGCTACCGTGTTGCTCGCCATCCTCTCGCCGTACGGGTGTTCGGCATCCCTGTGCGTTTTTGTAGGCCAATGTATGTCCTCGGCGTGCGTTGGCCTACAAAGAGCAGGCCAGCCGGCGGTCCTCGTGCGATGGGCTCGCACCGTTCTGTAGGCCAGGCGAGAGGAAACAGCAGGTTTAGCCTACAAAAATTCTCCCGGGTAACCTTCCCGATGGCCATGGACCCGAAAAATTTGTAGGCTAGTGCGGCCCGGAATGGAAGCTTGGCCTACAATCACGACGAGAGAATACGGCTATGAAAAAAGGCGGCAGCGTTTAGCTGTCGCCTTTTGCTTTTACGCCCGGAGGCGTGGGATTCCCGCGTTGTGCGGGAGCGTTTCCCTAGCGGCGGGCTGCCTGACGGCTGGCCTCCACAAGGGCCTTAGAAGCGTGCCCAACCCACCTGGTGGATGCGGGGGCTTCTACATCGCCGTCCTCCATGTCGGCCAGCTTGTCGTTTACTTCTGCAAGCTTTTCGGTGGTGGCGGCGATGCGCTGCTGGAGCATTGCTACGTCTTCGTCGCTGAGGGCGAAGTCGTACTTCAGCAGGCGCTGCTCTGCGAAGTTCAGGCGCTTTACCAGCTTGTTCTTCTCTTCGAGAAGGCGGCGGTAGTTCTTGTTCTTGAGCATCTTGTTTTCAATCATTTCATTATTCATAATGTCTCCAATTTTGGAATGTTATCGAAACTGCACACCTCTGGCGTGCAAGTATCAAAGTTTCGATATTTTGAATAATTTCCTGCGACCTACTTATTTATCGTAAGCTGTGCAGTGATTGTCAAAACAAAAAGAAAAAATTTTTGAATTAATAAATATTACTGGATATTCCAGAGAGCCGGAATGGGGCTGGAGCTATCGTAGATGTCGTCGGCTTCGCGCATGGTGATGGACTTGCTCTTGAGCGGCAGCATACGGCGGGCGTCATCGTTGGCGGCCTTGCTGTAGGCTCCTGCCTTCTTGAACCAGCGGAGGGCTACGTTGTACATCTTGGCGCGTTCCAGGATCTTGCCGATGGCTGCGATGGCGTTACCGTAGGCTTCGCTGTCGTCACCGGAGAACTTGAAGTAGGCATCCAGTTCGCTTTCCCAGAATTCAAGTTCCTGGTAGCAGGGGAGCACTACGGATTCGCTGATGGTAACGGCGTCCATGTTGCCAGCCTTGGCGTTCTGCGCGATGGCGACGATAGCTTCGGCCAGTTCCTTACGGCCGGTCTTCTTTGCGATCTCAAGCCAGGGAGCCAGGAAGCGGGTGACGCCGTGGAAGGACTGCATACGGGCCAGGGCGGCATCGGCTTCGGCGATACCTGCGGTCTTTGCCTTCTTGAACCAGATGGCTGCCTTGGCGTAGTTACCTTCGGCTTCGCACTTGGTTCCGAAGGCGTTTGCCATCTTGCCGGATTCTGCGTCGGTGATTGCGGCCAGTTCTTCGGCGCTGCTGCCGTCTTCATCCAGTTCGCTTGCGGAAAGGTACATCTCGTAGGCAGGTTCCAGGAGGCCTGCCTTTACGAAGTAGGCTGCCAGGGCCAGGGAGAGCTTACGGGTGTAAGGCGGATTTTCCAGCACATAGTTCTGCCAGTCGGTGGCTTCGCCAGCGGGAACTTCGGCAGAGGATTCTACGCCTGCAGCGATGGCTGCAGCGTGACCCTTGGCCTGAGCGATCTTGTCCATAGCCTTGCGGTAATCCGGGGCAGCTTCATCCAGGTCGGATGCATTTTCCATAAGGGAAAGAAGAGCCTTGGCGATAGCGAAGTGACCTTGGTTCTTGGCCATGACCAGACGACTGTAGTAACTGATAATTGCAGCTGTTTCCATATTCTTTACCCTCAATAAAAGCCGATGGGATTGATTCCCTGATAGCGCATAGATAGAATTTTTTAACTATCACCGTGGAACCTTCCCTTTTGAAATAGGCCTTTATGGCGTAGTTTGAAGGATCTTCAATTTTTTTATTGATTCTTTTGACAATTTGTGTCGCTTAGCCGATACTATATTTATAGGACCAGTAGAAAGACGGTCCATCCTTATAAAACAGGAGTCTATAAATGAAGTTTATCCATACGGCTGATTTGCATATTGGAAAGCGCGTGTGCGAGCATTCCATGCTTGACGACCAGAAGTATATTTTGGATGAAATCCTGAAGAATGTCGATGAAGAAAAGCCCGACTGCGTCTTGATTGCTGGTGATGTATTCGATAAGTCTGTTCCCAGTGCCGAAGCGGTAGAATTGCTGGATAACTTCCTGGTGGATCTCTCCAAAAAGAATACGAAGGTTTTCGTGTTGAGTGGAAACCACGATTCTGCAGAACGTATCGCCTTCGGTGGCCGCCTGATGCAGGACCGCGGGGTATTTATGTCCCCAGTTTATAATGGTAGTTTTGATTCTGTCACCATGAAGGATGAATTTGGCGAAGTGGATGTGTGGATGCTGCCCTTCGTGCGTCCTGCGACTATCAAGGCGTGCCTCGGGAATGGCGAAGAGGCTGATGCCGAACGTGAACAGGTGAAGGATTACACCAGTGCAATCCAAATGGCTGTTAGCAAGATGAATCGCGTGCCGGGACGCCGCAATATTCTGGTGGCCCATCAGTTTGTAACTGGTGCCCAGGTGGATGAAAATGGCTCTGAAGAATTCGTAGGTGGCTTGGACAACGTGGAATCCTACGCCTTTGATGGATTTGATTATGTGGCTCTTGGTCATATTCATCGTCCTCAGAATGTCGTCAAGGACAATGCGGGTGTTGGTCGTGTTCGTTATAGCGGAACGCCTCTCAAGTATTCCCTTTCCGAAGCGAATCACGAGAAGTCCGTTACCGTGGTGGAACTTGGTGCAAACGGGGCTGATGGAGTAAATCCTGCCGAGTTGAAAATTCGAGAGATTCCGTTGAAGCCCATGCGAGATGTTCGCAAGATCGAGGGAACATTTGCAGATCTGATTTCTGCAGAATATCGCGAAGCCCAGGTTCGTGATGGCAAGAGTCTGGATGACTACATCTATGTGGTTCTTACCGACGAAAATGATGTGTCCGACGCCGCTGCCAAGTTGCGTGGTTACTATCCGAAGCTGATGACTTTGACCTACAACAATTCTCGTACAAACAGCGTGGCCAACCTGAACTACGAAAATCTGGATCAGAAGTCTCCTGCTGAAGTATTCAGTGATTTCTTCATGGAAATGAACAATCGTGAAATGATTGAGGAAGAACGTGACTTTGTGCAGGATTTGATTGAATCTATTTGGAAGGGGGACAAGTAATGAGACCGTTGAAACTTGTTGTAACTGGTTTTGGCCCTTATGCCGAACGCACTGAGATTGATTTTGAAAAGCTGGGTACCCATGGTCTTTACCTGATTAGTGGTGATACCGGTGCTGGCAAGACCACTATTTTTGACGCGGTTACTTACGCCCTGTTTGGAAAGGCAAGTGGCGACAACCGTGACGATGCCAAGTTGTTCCGTTGTACCAATGCGAAGCCGGAAACTCCTACCGAAGTGGAATTGACTTTCGCTTATGATGGTAAGGAATATCGCATTTGCCGTAATCCGGAATATGAACGACCCAAGGCTCGTGGCGAGGGCATGACGAAGGCTGCCGCGTCTGTAACGTTCTACTATCCTGATAGTAACGGTAAACAGTCGGATGTTTGTAAGTCGGTGTCCAAGGAAAAGGACGTTACCGAAGCGGTGAAGTCTGTCATGGGTGGGCTGGACAAGGATCAGTTCTCTCAGATTGCCATGATCGCCCAGGGCGATTTCATGAAGATTCTTCTGGAAGATACGAAGAACCGTAGGGAAACTTTCCGCAAGATTTTCAAGACCGAGAATTTCGAAAAGCTTCAGAAGAAGTTGAGCGATGAATACTCTAGGTTTAACAAGAGTTGCGAAACCTTGTTGCAGACTGCATGTACTCACACATCGGGGATGCAGTATAGTTCTGAATCTGCCTATGTGGCCGATGTGGAATCCAAGCTTGAATTGGCTAGGAACCAGCAGATTTCCGACTGGAATGAAATTTGTGAATTGCTGAAGAACCTTCTGGACGAAGATGATGCGGTGGTGAGATCTTCTGAGGCAGAACTGGAAAACCTGAAAGCCAAGATTTCTGAACAGGATAAGGAACTGGGTAAAGCTAGTGCTGCTGTAAAGAATCGTGCGGACCTGAAGGCCGCTCAGGAAAAGCTTCCCCAGAAAGAAGCGGAACTGAAAGAAAAGCTCAAAGCAAAGGATGTTCAGGAACAAAAACGGCCTGAACGCGAAAAACTGCAGGAGCAGATTACCACCATTAACAATTCCTTGCCCCAGTACGATGGCTTGGAACAGGCTCGTGAGACTCTGAAGGAAAAGGCGGCTGCTCTGGAAGTAGGCCAGGTTAAGCTGGAAACTGGCAAGGCAACTTACGAAAATAAGGCTGCAGAAGTTCAGGCCTTGAAGAATGAACTTGAGAAGCTTTCTAACGCCGGCGAAAACAAGGCAAAGCTGGAAGCAGCGATCAAGGAACTGAACAGTCGTCAGGCCGAAATCCAGAATGTGGGTAAACTGCAGAAGAAGTACAACGACGAAATGCAAAAGCTGCAGGCTGCCCAGGGAGGTTTCCTGGAGGCACAAAAGGCTTATACTGCCCTTCATGATGAATACGAACGTAAGAATCAGGCCTTCCTGAATGAACAGGCTGGTATCCTTGCTGTTAATCTAGAAGAAGGCTGTGAATGTCCGGTTTGTGGCTCCACTCATCATCCCCATAAGGCTTGCAAGTCTGAAGAGGCACCCACTCAGGCGGAACTGGAAACATTGAAGAATCAGGTTTCTGTTGCAGAAGGTTCCCGTAACGATAAGAATGGTGCTGCCGTTCAGCAGAAGGGTATTTGCGATGGCTTGAAGGAAACTCTTCAGGACGAATTGAATAAGCTCTTTGGGGAGTGCGCCATTGAAGACGCCAAGTCTTGCGGAAACGATGAATTCCAGAAGAATCGCGAAGCCTTGAATGCTTTGAATGAGGAACTAGAAGCTGAAATCCAGAAGGTGGATCGCAAGCTGGAATTGGAAAATAAGGAAACCGGAATTCCTGACCAGGAAAAATCCTTGGAAGAATTGCGCACAACCAACGAGGTATTGAACCACAATAATATTGCGGTGGCAAAGGATATTGAAGCCTTGAACAAGTCCATTGCAGAAAAATTGAAGGATCTTACCTTCGAAAGCAAGGCTGCGGCTTCTAGCGAAATGAAAAAACTGCAGGTGGCTCTGGATAGCTCCAGTAAAGCCCTTCAGGATGCTACCTCCGCATATAATACCTGCGAAGGTGAGCTTAAGGCTTTGAAGGGTCAGATTGAGGCTTTCGGGAAAGCTCTGGAAGGTGTTCCCGAATACGACTTGCCCGCTTTGGAAACTGCAAGTAAGGCTCTCAAGGAACTTCAGGGCAACAAGCTGAATCTCTGGAAAAATGCTTCCGGTCGTGTTTCCCAGAATAAGAAAACCTTGCAAAACATCCAGTCCATTGCCGCAGAGTTGGGAACAGCCAGCAAGAAGTTGCAGTGGCTAAAGAATTTGGCAGATACGGCAAATGGTGGCCTTAGCGGTCGTGAAAAACTTATGCTGGAAACCTATGTGCAGACGTCTTACTTTGACCGTATTATCCGTCATGCCAATAGACGATTCCATATTCTTTCCAACGGTCAGTACGAACTGATTCGTCGTGAAGAAGCTTCCAATAATAGGGCTCAGACTGGCTTGGACCTGAATGTCATTGACCACACTAGCGGTAAGCAGCGTGAGGTTAAGACCCTGAGTGGCGGCGAAAGCTTCCTTGCTTCTCTGTCGCTGGCCTTGGGCCTTGCCGACGAAGTACAGAGTTCTGCCGGTGGCATCCAGCTGGACACTATGTTCGTAGACGAAGGCTTCGGTTCCTTGGATGATGAAGCTCTGAAGTCTGCAATCAATGTGTTGCAGAATCTTGCTGGCGATCATCGCCTAGTGGGTATCATCAGTCACGTGAACGAACTTGAAAATAAGATTGACAAGATTGTTCACGTCACAAAGGATGAGAATAAGGTCAGCCGCGTGACTATTGAGGTTTAACCAAACTCTGGACACATGCGGCGAATTCGTCGCTGTTGTCCTTGACATACTTAGAAGAGTAGATGTTATCGTCATCCCCTTCGAAGGTATAGGTGGAAAGATATTCCACGTTCTCGGTGGTGCAATGCTTTTCATCGGTGGCCATCGAGGCGTGCTCGAAATGGCAAGTTACGCCCTGTGACTCAATAAAGGCTTCCATATAGGCATTGCCATTGTTCAGCGAATCAAGCTGGACATGTTCCACTCTGACGGAAATATCCTTCCCCTTGAAGGTCAGGTTCTGGGAACGGTCTGTCTGTTCGTTGATTTTAATTCCCTGGGATGTGATCATGCTGCTCATGAAACTAGGGGCAGCCTTTGTGAAATGCCAATGACCGAATGTACAGCTGTAGCCTTCAGTCCCGCAACTGTATAGGTCGTAAATAAAGTAGGAATTGGCCAAGTCAATTTTAGATTCTACAGGATCGGTAGCGGAATTGATGCTCATTGCTTGTTCTGTGGCATAGATAGAGTCCTGGGTAATCTTTATGGTGATGTCGCGGAAGTCGTGTTTCCAAATTCCATAGACGGTTTGGCTGTTTCCTGAGTATGTTGTGATGCTTTCTTCGGAGCCGCCTTCGGGCCACATCTTCAGTTTATTTCTCTCGACTGCGTAAAGGCTGCTGGCGGAAAACTCTGTTGAAATAGTCCCCCATGCAGCTGTGGCATCATCGCCATTTCCGGTAATACGGCATGCCCCGTATTCAAGGTTGATTTCTACTGTAATGGATTGCTCGATTTCGTTGATTGTTATAGGATAGTGTGCATTCCAGACAGGTTCCTGTGCAGCACTAGAGATAGACTGTGTTGCGCTAGAAGCAGGTTGCAAGGCGCTGGAAGACGATTGTATAGCGCTGGAGCCGGGTTGCGCAGCGGAAGAACTTTCTGGCATATTTTGGGATAGTTCGCCAGACGAACTCAAAACCGCTTGCTCGCTAGAAAGATTTTCTGAGGAATTGCCTACAGGATTGTTTACGGAATTGCCGTTCTCACCATCGGAACAGGCACTGCAAAGGATGATGCCGAACGGCACCAGAAATTTCAAGATGTTCATGGAACCCTCCTAAGGACCTTAGCGTAAAAGGTAAGTTAGAATACGAAAAAAGGCAAGGCATTAAATGCCTTTGCCTTCATTTTGCAAACAATTGTTTGCAATTTGTAAAGATTTGTTTGTGGTTCTCTAATAAGTGTGTATATGGAAAATAAACTCGTCCACTTTGCTAAATTTGTCTCATGTCTGAAAAATCTCACCAATGTGACACCGTGCAGAAATCTTCTGCGACGCAGCAATTGAATGACGTCGCGCCGGTTGCCCGCAACATTTATCTTGATGCTTTCTTGACCTTCTTCAAGATTGGGTTGTTTACTATTGGCGGGGGCTACGCCATGATTCCGCTGATTGAGTCGGAAATCATCGAGAAGAAGAAGTGGGTTGGGAAGGAAGAATTTCTGGACCTGATGGCCATTGCACAGAGTTGCCCGGGGATTTTTGCGGTGAATATCGCCATCTTTATCGGGTATCGCCTGAGGCGTGTGAAGGGGGCGCTTGTGAGCTGCATCGGGACCGCGCTCCCATCCTTCATCATCATTTTGCTGATTGCGCTTTTCTTCCATCAGTTTAAGGACAATCAGATGGTGGCCGCGGCGTTCCGTGGAATTCGCCCCGCAGTGGTGGCGCTGATTGCGGTGCCCACCTTTAACCTCGCGAAGAAAGCGAAGCTGAATCGCTATACCTTCTGGATTCCTATTGCAAGTGCGCTCTTGATTTGGCTTTTGGGCGTGTCGCCCATCCTGATTATTATTGCGGCGGGTGTTGGCGGCTACCTTGTGGGCCGCAGCGGAGGTAAAAAATGATTTTCCTCCAGCTGTTCCATACTTTCTTCCAGATTGGCCTTTTCGGATTTGGCGGCGGCTATGGCATGCTTTCGCTGATCCAGCGCGAGGTGGTTTATAATCACAGTTGGATGAGCGCTGCCGACTTTACGGACATTGTGGCTATTAGCCAGATGACTCCGGGCCCTATCGGAATCAACTCTGCCACTTACGCGGGCTACACCGCCTTGCAGAACTCTGGCGCGGACCCCTGGGTTTGCGTTTTGGGAAGTTGCGTTGCCACCTTCTCCGTGGTGCTGCCCTCCTTGATTTTGATGCTCCTCATTAGCCGCTTCTTTATGAAGCACATGGATCATCCTGCAGTGCAATCCGTTTTCAAGGGTTTGCGCCCCACGGTGGTGGGACTTTTGCTTGCAGCCACCTTGATGCTCATGACTGCCGAAAACTTCGGAAATCCTTTCACGGAACTTTTTGGAAAGCCCATGGGTGGCGATCCCAATGACACTTTCCATTTCGCAGTGAGCATTTCGCTGTTTGTTTTGACTTTTGTCCTGACCAAGGGCTTTACGGTTGGACCTTTTAAAATTAAAATTAGTCCTATCAAAATGATTGTGGTTGCGGCCGCCATTGGCTGCGTCTTATTATAAGAGGAAACAATGACAACTCCTAAAGTAAAATCATTTCCGAAGAAGCAGATTATCATTTGGATCGTGGCTCTCGTCGTTGGCGCCCTTCTGGGCCTCATCAAGTGCGAAGGTCTCACCAACCTGATCAACTTCATCGCTTCTGTGTACACTCGCCTTTTCCAGTTTGTGGCGGTTCCCACCATCGCTCTCGCCTTGATGACCACCCTCTCTGCTCTCGGTGTCAAGAAGAACACTGGCCGCATTTTTGGCCGCACCATCATTTACACCCTCCTTACCACTTTCGCAGCCGCTGCAGTTGGCCTGATTCTTTACCTGGTCATTGCTCCGGGTAACTTGCCTATGGATGTGGTGAGTGGCGCCGCTGGCGACGTGCCTCAGAACCTGAGTGCCATGAGCTACTATGACCACTTCTTGAGTGTTGTGCCCAACAATATGGTGCAGCCGTTCTTGAGTGGTAACGTTCTCGGTATCTTGATGGTCGCTGCTGCTGTTGGCCTTGGTCTCGCTTTCATGCCGGATTCCGAAAACAAGTCCGCTCTCTTGAAGGTTATCCTTGGACTTCGCGAACTCCTCTTCACTTTGATCCGCGCTCTCGTTTGGGCTTTGCCTCTTGGCGTTGTTGCCTTTGCCGCACAGCTTTCCGCTCAGGTGAATGCCGGCGTGGTTGTGGGTTCCCTGGGTAAGTACCTGGCTGTGGTGATGGGTGGTAACGTTCTTCAGTTCTGCATTGTGCTTCCGCTGTTCCTCTTGGCTCGCGGCCTCAACCCGCTCCATGTTCTGAAGAAGATGAGCCCCGCTGTGATGATGGCTTTCTTCACCAAGAGTTCCGCTGCAACACTGCCTGTAACCATGCAGTCTGCTGAAGACAACCTGAAGGTGAATCCGGAAGTTTCCCGCTTTGTGCTCCCCATTTGCACCACCATCAACATGAACGGTTGCGCCGCCTTCATTTTGGTGACCAGCCTCTTTGTGATGCAGAATAGCGGCATCGAACTCTCCATCGGCACCATGCTGATGTGGGTGCTGATTTCCGTGGTTAGCGCTGTGGGTAACGCAGGCGTGCCTATGGGCTGCTACTTCCTCACCCTTTCCCTCATGGTGGGCATGAACGCAAACATCGGCGTCATGGGCGTGATTCTTCCGCTGTACGCAATCATTGACATGATTGAAACTGCAGAAAACGTCTGGTCCGATTCCTGCGTCTGCGCCATGACCAATAAGGACCTGGAAAAGTCCGCCAAGTAATTGAAACGATTGCGACGAAATGTCGCTGCGAAACACCTCCGCGGAAAATCAATTCGCAAAAAATTAAAACTCGCCGGTTTTGCCGACGAGTTTTTTTGTATAAAACGAGGCAGCCAATTACACTTGTGTAAAAAAAACATTACCAAGCGTTGTTTTTATTGACGCTAGGAAAAATATTTTCTAAATGTGGCCCTCGGATTTTTAGGAGGACATAAAGTATGAGACGATACTCATGCCTTTTTCATATAGCGTTTCTTTGCGCATTTTTTGGATTGGTGATGATTCCGATTATACAAGGCATATTTCTAGGCCTGTAGGAGTTTTAGAAGCTAATGGTTATGGTTTGTTCGATATCTTTGGCTTGGTTGGTGAATTTGTTTTATATCCTGGCGAAAATCGATTTAAACGTCAAGCGAATGCACCTTCCTGTTTAAAGGGGGGTGATTTGAAGGCTCGAATAGAACACTCTGCAAATGAAATATATATTGAACCATATTGGAAATGGTTAAATTATGGATATGGTCAGGCGAATTTTGGTGGTGCCATTGGTGGATTCCGACTGATAAGGAGGCTAAAGTAATATGAGACAGGTTGTTTGTGTGTTGTTCTCGGTTGCACTATCTATTGTGCTGATGTCTTGCGCCGGAGAAGACTTCGATGGTCTGACATTCAAAAGCGTTAATGCAAATGATGAAGATTCGGTGGAACATCCTACATTGGAATCCTATATTAAAGATTCAAGACAGATTTCTGATTCCCGCTATGTATCTTTTTTGAATCCTAATGAAAAAGGCTCTTTGGATACTGTAGTGATTTTGACGAATCAAGAACATGTCCTCTATTTGAAAGAGGGTTCGTTCTATTATAGAGGTTCTGGATGCAGTGATTCTAATGTTGTAGCTGAGAACGATACGTTGTTCGTCAATTACGGCGATGATAAAAAGATGGATTATCTGCCATATCAAAAGATTCCATTGTTGGATACTGGTGTTTTAAAAAAAATACTGTCTGTTGTAGATAAAGAAGTTGATGGAGTTCTGTCTGATACAATTATTTCTAGCTACAGACTTGACGCCGTCAGTTTTATTGACGGTCTTGAGTTTGTAGAAAGCACGTCTGTTGTTGACTATATGTATGACCCCTGTAGGTATTTTTATGAAATTCCGGCTCCTTTGGAAAGCTACAAGTATTATCTATTCAATAAAGGGAATGTTAAATTGCCAAAGAATACTGTTGTAGATTGGATTCTGAAATATACGGACCAATATGGACGAAGTGATTCGCTTGCCTTAACAACAACTTTTAAGTAATAAAGAACTAAGCCGAACTTTGTTCGGCTTTTCTATTATATTTGAAACAAGGTAACTTCTTTGATTATGAAATGCAGGGCTTTAAATATTATTTGGGTGTTTTGGGGACTTCTTGTGCTGGGAGCCTGTACCGACAATGGAATTAGGGGGGGGGCGACAGATGAAAGTACGTTGCAGGCAAAAAAAGAACTTGTCCTTGATTCCGCATTAATCTTCGAATTCGAAAATAAAGCTCGCCGGTTCGCCGATGAGTTTTTGTTTTCAAGGCGGTTTAAGGTGGTCAAAATTTTTGACCAGCTCGCAATGTTTTTATTTCTTGCAGACTTTGTTGTAGACTGCAATTTGGCGCTCAATGATTCCGTCCCAGGTGAAGCAATCGTTGATGCGTTTGCGGGCTCCGGAGAGAAGGTTTGCGACGAGGGCGGGGTCGGCGGCTAGGCGCTTGAAGGCGTCTGCCAAGGCCTCGGGATTTTTTTCAGGAACCAAGAGACCGCTTACGTTGTCTACAACCACATCAGGGATGCCGCCAACGTTACTTGCTACGATGGGCAAATTCAATTCCATGGCTTCAATCAGAACAACGCCCAGACCTTCGGTATCGCCCTTGCTATCCACGATGGCGGGCAGCGTAAAGACGTTGGCGTTCCTGTACTCGGCTTCAAGGGCTTCCGGCGAAAGCTTGCCGGTAAAGATGATGTCACAAGGTCCTCCATACTCGTTGCCGGTGATGGCTTCGTCTGAGGTTGCTACTTGGTGGGCCTGCTGTTTCAGTTCCTCGGTCAGGTCGCCCACACCGACGATGCGAATTTCAAACTTGTCCTTGGGTAGGTACTTGGCTGCTTCAATGAGGTAGCAGATGCCCTTGCGTTCAATGTGGCGGCCTACGAAGAGAATCTTGAACTTGCCATCAACAGGATGACTCTGGATAGCGTTGCCTTGGATTGCTTCGTCGCCATGCTCCTCGCAATGACAACTGCCAAGCGTTGTTCCGTAGGGGCTCCATTCCACATCCACGTTACGGAGAGCCTTGATCTTGCTTGCGGTAAAGCTACTGTTAGCAAATACGGCCTGGGCCTGGCTAATGGCGAACTTCAGGAACGGCTTCACCCATTTCTTCTTGCGGATCAGGAGCAGTTCCGCCCCGTGGAAATTCAGCACCAGCGGAATACGGAACAGCTTGGCGGCGCCCAATGCAATGAACGCATGGGGGAAGGGCCAGTGGGCGTGAATGACGTCGGGCTTCCATTTGCGGCACAGGTTCAAGCAGCGGAAGAAACCGCTGATGATGTAGGGAATGGCCAGCAGCTGCAGCCAGGGTTTCGAAGCCATCTTGCTGGGGGCGCCTTCCTCGTGGGTCAGCATTTCCCAGTCCTTGGGGGCGTAGCGAAAACGGTTCACTTTCACGCCGTCGATTTCGTGGCTTTTCAGGCCCTTGTATGTGGGGGCCAATACCTGGACGTCCACACCGGTGGCACGCAAATGCGCGACAGACGCACGGAGCCAAGGCACTTCCGCGTCTTCATGGAAGCGTGGGTACACGGACCCGATGACTAAAACTTTCTTGACCATAATTACAGGGAGGTGGCTGCTGTAGAAAGTGCGTTTTCTGCAGAAGTGCTAATTTCGGCGGGCTGAATGCAAGCCGGGTAGACGATGGGGCGAACAGCATTGTTCAGGACTTCCTTGGTCTTGTTGAAGTCGTGGCTGATGGAAGTTTGTTCGATACGTCCTTTGACGCGGTTCCAGCCCTCGATCTTGGAATCCAAAAGAAGCATGCCGATGCCGGAATCATGTTCCAAAAATCCGATGATGTCGGAACCTCGGTTGCTCTTGTGCAGTGAAGTGAGGAACATTTCCCAGAAGGTGTTGTAGTCCTCTTCGTTGCTTAGCTGCTTTTTTATGTTCTCGAAATCAAATTCAATGTAGACAAAGGAACTATTGTCCTCGTCACTGCGGATGATTTCTTCTTGGCAACGGCGTTCAAATATTTCTTCTGTGTAGATAGAAATATCATACTTGTGTTTTCCAATCAAATTAAAAAGCAACTCTTTCATCTTCGGGTAGAATTTAGTCTATTTTTATGGTATGCAGCGATTGTTGAAATTGAAAAAAGTCCTAAAGAATAGTGTTTTTGCCTCCGCCGTGGAAAATTTCAAGGCGATCAAGGTTTCTACCTCCAAGTACCGCGCTCTGACCGAAGCTGAAATTCAGGTGCTGGTAAAAAATGGGAACCGTTCCGAATCCTGGGCTAAGGTCCTTGTGGATCAGGACTTCGATCCCATGCGTATTCATGGCTCCACTTTCGCTGGTGAAGTTTATCTGCCTCGTTTCTTTGGCACCTTGCTCTTGCCGGGTGATATTTCCTATCCCACCGGTATTTACGACAGCCTGGTCCATAATTGCATTATTGAAAATGCCCTGGTCTATCGTGTAGGTATGTTGTCCAACGAGTTGATTCGTGTTGGTGCCGTTGTGCAGAACGTTGGTTCCCTGGTCAGCTCCGGAAAGATCAACTACATGATCGGCTCTTCCATGAGTGTTGGAAACGAAATGGGTGGTCGCCGTATTTTGGTTTTTCCCGAGATTACTACGGACCTGGTGGATGTCCAGCTTTTCAACAGACCGGATGCCGAAGTGTCCAAGGCTTTTGCAGACCAGCTGCAGGCTTACCGCGAAGAAACAGCCTTGCCTTTTGGCGTTATCGGCAAGGGCGCTGTGGTAAGCAATACCAATATTATTCGCAACAGCTGGATTGGCCAGCACGCACGTATTGAAGGCGCCGCCAAGATTCGAAATTCAGTGATTCTAAGTTCCCTGGAAGAACCGAGTCACATTTACGATTCCGTGATTCTTGAAAACTCCAACGTGCAGATGGGCGTTACCGTTCATACTGGTGCCGAAGTTCAGGGCTCTGTTTTGATGGGTCGTACCAAGGTGGCTTGTAAGGCTATTGTCAAGTCTTCCATTGTGGCTCCCTGCTGTCACATTGAGGAAGGCGAAGTGAACAGTTCCTACATGGGCCCCATGACCCAGATGCACCACCATTCCTTGTTGATTGCCGCTTTGTGGCCCGAGGGCTGCGGTAATCTTGGCTATGGTGCAAATGTCGGTAGTAACCACACTGGCCGTATGCCGGACCAGGAGGTAATGCCGGGTCAAGGTTTGTTCTTTGGTCTTGGTGTGAACATCAAGTTCCCTGCCAACTATCGGGAATCTCCTTTTACCTTGATCGCTTCTGGTGTCACCACCTTGCCTCAGCGTGTGAAGTTCCCCTTCTCCCTGATTCGCCCCGGTGACCCGCAGTTGATTGGTGTTCCTGCAAAGCTGAACGAGATCGTGCCAGGCTGGAACTACGCCCGCAATGCCTATGCTTTGGATCGCAATGCCTACAAGTATTCCATTCGCGGCAAGGGCATTGTTCCTGCATCTTTCTGCAGTATCTTTAATGCCGAAACTTTGCGTTATGTGTACGACGCCTACTGCCGTTTGCAGGTCAGTGTTATTCGTGACGTTTACACCAAAGAGCACATTGATGGCCTGGGTGAAAACTTCCTGCGCGAACGTGTGCGCCAGCAGGCCCTGCATACTTACGCCGAGTACATGGAACGATTCGTTCTGGAATCCATTATTACTTTGGTTGTAAGTGAAAGCTCTCTGCAGAATCAGCCTGTTAAGGAACTGCGTCGCATAATCACTACCGAAGCCAACAAGGACATTGTCCGAGTGGTACCTCTGCCGGAATCTTTCGAGGAGTTGGTAAAGCGTTATCGCCAGCTGGAAAAGGAATGGTTTGAACGTGTGTCCCATGGTCTGGACAAGGACTTCGAACGTGGCCGTGAAATCTTTGACGACTATGATGCTGCCCACCCGGTGGACAAGGGCTTTACTGAATGGGAAAAGACCCGGGTGGAAGAAAAGCTTCGCCGTCTGAATGCCATTGCTAAGCTGGTAAAGACAGAGAACTAAACTGAGGCACTTGTGATCTGGCTTTTGACTTTTCTGATAATGGAAGTGATTCTTCGCATTGTGCTGGAGATTCGTGAACGCCGCGCTACCCAGGTTCGTGGCGGGATATTTTCCATTCTTCGTGTGATTCCGCTGGTGAACGACATTGTGCCTTTGCCTGAACATCGTAGGGACCCTGAAGAGGGAAAGTTTGCTGCCGCCCACGAGGAAGCCCACAAAAAATTGCATCATGGATTGCTTCGCAATTTGGTGAAGGTCGTAATGCTTATGCTTTCGCTGGGGCTGATTGCACTTGTGATTGGGCGCTACGAAATGCCTTTTTGGGTTGCTTTCGTGTGGCTTCATTTGGCCGCCATTCCCGGACGCATTGTGTTTCACACTTATTGCTGGGGGCAGGAACTGGAAGCAGACCGCTACGCTTTTGAACGTGTAGAAAAGAATATTGTGAAGAATGCTCTTCGCGATTTGGCGGAATGCGAAATTCCTTATACGCCTGTGTTTGCCCTGATGTACCGGGAACATCCTACAGCTGCCATCCGCCGCAAGCGCCTCTTGGGTAAGTAGGTTTGAACGTGTCATCCCCGGCTTGACCGGGGATCTCCTTTTTTATTTCGTAATCATAAAATTTGTACATGGCGCATTTCATGCGCATATACTACGGCTCGGTCATGCCCGCTCGAATAAGTTCGGCGGTCACGACGCTCGCCTTTTTGTATATTCACTCTTGTATGATTAAGTCTTTTGTTTCACGTTTATGTGTTTTGGCTGCGGTTTGTGCGCTGCCTTCTTTTGCATTCGATGTAAGTGTCAAGGCCAACGTAGATAACGCTCAGGTCTTTATCGGTGACATGTTTAATTACGAAATCGCCGTGACCGCTCCCGAAAACGCCATTGTGGATCTGCCCAGCTTTGTGGGTAACCTTGGTAGTTTCGAAGTAAAGGAAATGAAGAATGAGCGTATTACCGAGGGCATGCCCAAGGGTATGGCAAAGTTTACCTGGTTGGCAACGCTGAATACTTTCGTCAGTGGCGACTTTATGATTGCCCCCCAGCAGGTGGTAGCCATCGTGGATAAGGATACCGTCAAGACCAATACGGACCCGGTGGCTGTGAAGGTTGCTAATCGCACTACCGGCGAAGAAGACGACATCTTGGATGTTGAAGAACCGATGGCGGACCCGCGCTTGCCTCAGTGGCTGATTATTGCACTGTGCGTGCTGGGCGGTGTGGTGCTGGTACTTTTGGGATGGCTCCTCCACAAGAAATTCCGCAAGCAGGGAGAAGCCCCGCGCTTGCCTCCTTACGAGGAAGCGGTGCTGGCTCTTAAGGAACTTCGTGTTCGCAATTACCTTGCCGAAGGTAATCAGGGCGACTACTTTATGTCTATGGGTTTCATTACCCGCCGCTATATCCAGCGTCGTTTCGATGTTGAAATTCTCGATGCCACCGTTGCAGAACTGAAGCAGCGTATGGCTCACGTTTCTGGCTTGCCTCAGGCTTACAAGGAATCTGTGGTGACGCTGGCTGTAGAAACAGAACCTGTGAAATTCGCCAAGATGAAACTGGACGGCGAACGTTGCCGCTTCTGGGATGAATGGGCCGATCGTCTGTTAGAAGATACCAAGCCTACTCCCGAAGAAGAAGCCGCCAAGAAGGAAGCCCTGAAGGCCGCTGTGGATGCCGCTAAGGCTGAAAAGAAAAAGAAGAAATAAACTCACGTTATGTGTGATCGGCCTTTTAAATAAGGCCGAATTTTTACTTAGTAACCTATTTTTGAAAAATTTCAAAAAAAACGGTCGGCGCTCCGAGGAGGGCCGACTCGTTTCTGTCTCTGCAGAGCCCGCAGGCTCCGCGTTCCGGTATACATCCGGTCTATGTACATAATATACGGCTCAAATCTGCTGTGGTCAAGAGGTTGGGCCGTAAGTCCTTATTCCAATGTGGAACGGCCCGCCTTAAGGCGGCCATTTTGAGTTTTTTCATATGCTTGGAAAACGGCATTTTCGGTTTTTGTGTCACTAAGTGTTCAAAAAAGAAGATTTGATGACAAAAATTACAGACAAATTAAGCGTAAGTTTAAGATAAAAACAGTTTGTAGGTAGTGTTTTTATCACTAAATATCCTTAATAACATAAATGGTGACAACGTTGGTTAAAGGAAACGCCTTCTTTTGAAAGAATCACTACAAATAAGCTAAAAATATTGTCATCAAAAAATAAAAACACTTGATTTAGTGACAAAATTTTCAAAAAATGGCTCGCCAGCATACATTTGGCGAGCCTTTGTGCTAAAAATAACCTTAATGGCTTACTTCTTCTTTTTCTTAGGCGAGATGGCGATGAAGGCCAGCACGCTGATTAGAAGCAGGAAGGGATAGAACATAAAGGGGATGATGTCGAAGGCGCTGACGTTCTGTGCGACGCCACCTTCGGCTACAACTGCGGCCCCTGCGGCGGCTACGGCGGAAAGTGCTACCAGCATCTGGGCACCATAGGGAAGCAGGCCCTGAACGATACATCCGAAAATGTCAAGGAGGGAGGCGGTTTTTTGCGGGGAGATTCTGTATTCGTCGCTCATCTGCTTGGCGATGGGAGCTGCCATGACGATGGCCACAGTGTTGTTTGCGGTAGCTACATCCATGGCGCTGACCAGAAGGCCTACGCCCAGCTGGCCGCTCTTGTGACCCTTAAATACCTTGTGGATGAAATCCAGCAATGCGGCAAAGCCTCCATGAATGCGGATGAGGCCGCAAAGGGCGCTCACAAGAACTGCCACCATGATGGTTTCGTACATGCCGGAAATACCATTGCCGATGTGACCCAGCAGGCCAACGAAATCAAGCTCGCCGCTGCCTACCATGACGACGGCTGCGGCTACGATACCCACTAGCAAGACCATAAAGACGTTGATGCCGACCAGAGCCAAAGCCAGTACCAAAACGTAGGGCATCAGCTGAATCAGCTTGTAATCGGCGCTTACGACTTCCTTTGCGTCGGTGGCGAAGGAGATTGCCGCAATAATCACGATGGCTGCAATTGCCGCGGGAAGGGCTATCCCGAAGTTCACCTTGAATTTTTCCTTCATGGCAACGCCCTGTGTGGAAGTTGCTGCAATGGTGGTGTCAGAGATAAACGAAAGGTTGTCGCCGAACATGGCGCCTCCAATGACGGAAGCCACACAGAAGGGAATGCCGAATCCTGCGGCTCCTGCCACTTCAATGGCGATGGGGGAAACCACTGCGATGGTGCCTACGGATGTTCCCATGGCGGTGGAAACGAAGGCTGCCACCACGAACAAGACCACCACCGCAAACTGCGACGGAATAAAGTCCAGCAGCAAGTAGGCCGCCGCACTGGCGCTAGATCGCCCCAGGATTCCCGCGAAAATGCCGGCGCACAAGAACACCAGAATCATGAGGAAAATATTTCGATCGCCAATGGCTCCCGCCATCACATTCATCTTCTTATCGAAATTCAGTTTGCGATTCTGGATGCAAGCTACAAAAATGGCCACCAGGAAAGCTGCCACAATGGGAATGTTGTAGAATCCCATAGGAATCTTCAGGACGTATTCGAAGGAAATGCCCATGCCCAGGTAAAGCACCAGGAATACGGCGATGGGGAGGAGGGCCTTGGGATTGCCCTTGATGTGGTCAAGATTTTCGAGAGAAATATTTTCGTTCTTCATAAGCTAAAAGATAATAAGGACTTTGCGAAAGATTTTGAGTTAAACTTCGATTTCCATGCCGGTATGCATTTGTTCTGCGCGGTCGCCAAGAACGTCTTTTAGAATTTCAAAGGCTCGTGTTCCGGTGCAGTGGCCTGTATAAATTTTTTGGACATTCAGTTCAAAAAGTCGTTCGGCGAAGGCGCGGACTTTTTCGTCGGGAGATTTGAACAGATGAAAGCCGCCTAGCATTGCGTAAATTTGTTTTCCCGGGAATGCCTGCTGAACTTCCTTGATGATATTGTCTGCGCCGCCATGGCAGCAACTGTTCATGATGAACAGACCCTTGGGAGTATCAAATACCAGACTCTGCTCGTGGTCATAACTGTCGGGGCGGAACTTGCCGTTTTCCTTGACAAACTGCCCTACGGATTTTCCGATGGCGGCGCGGCCTGCGGCACTTAGCACGCTATCAGAATGTCCTACCAGAAATACATCTGGCAGAATTTCTGCGGCGGCACTAACAAAAGAGATGCGTTCCTTGTATTGTTCAAGCCATCCGCGGTGTATGCCTATGTACTCATGACGGGTAAAGAATTTCAGGAATTTACGGGTGCTGTAGCAGTTTTCGCTGGCGCCTTCCCGCAAATAAAATTTGGCGCGGCTATTCACTTTGAAAAATGCTTCCAAGCCATCAGCGTGATCAAAGTGGGCGTGACTCAAAACGCCGCACTCGACTTCAGGTAAATTCACTCCCATAGCGGCTGCATTTTCAGCAAACTTTGCAGAGGCTCCTGTATCCAACAGAATCTTGTGACCATTGAAATCGATGTGGGCAGCAAGCCCCCATTCTGGACATAGCTTAATCTTGCGACCTTCGCCGTTACAAACTTCGCCTTCGATGTTGTCAATAAGAATCTGGACTTTCATCGTTTTATCCGAAAATAACCATCACAATTACGCCGCAAAGCAGGCTAGGAATTAGGCCCAGTCCCATGCCAATCATGGATTGTACAAAGTTTGCAGAGCAAGTGCAAATAAAAGGGCGCATCCTTTCTTTATCGCAACTGTGGGAGTGAACAGTTCCGTGGGAACGCGTTCGTGGGTTTCGAAATATTTTTCCTGGATATCCTCGGGATAGTCATGAATCCACCAAAGTGGAATCTCGATGATGTAAATAACCCAATTGATATCCATAAAATTCCTTTAGCAAGATTTCTTTCTTAAGCTTGCGAGTGCGAATATCAAGGAAATTGCGATTCCAATATGAGGCATGTAATCGGGGGTGCTGACTTTTGCAGTAGATAAAATGGCGGGGACCAGGCCGAAGAGGCCGCCAAGGCAAACCCCTGCGTACCACAAGTTCTTCATGATGTTGAATTTCTTGTGGGCGATGATAGCCACAGCCAAAGGAGCCACAATACCTGGGGTATAAACGGAATATGCCATCGTCAGGAGTGCAATGATATCCTTACCGCCTAGGGCGAGAATCATGGCAATTATACCGATGATAACAACAAGATTCCTCACCACTGCAATACGCTTCGTGCCGAGAATGTCACTGCCGAAAATTGCCGCGGAGTTAATCAAGCAGGTGTCCGCAGACGACAGCAATGCGGAAAGCAAGCCCACGGAAAGCAATGCCGCAAGCGGCAGCGGCAAAACATTTGAAGCTAAGCGGAATAGAGGGTTTACACCTTCCGCGGGAGCATAGGCGTGTGCCCACATCCCGAGATAAACGATGATGACGCTGAAAACGAGAATGGCGAAACTTCCGACGATGACTGCTTTCTTTGCTGCGGTGGCGTCTTTTGCTACGAGGTTTCTTGAAATTACATCGGGCCCGAGGAAGTATGCTCCGCCCACAGTGAAGAGCATCATGGCTAAATCTGCGATTCCGAATTTCTCATTCAGCAGGGAAAAATCTCCGAGGCTTGCGACGGTGCTGGCAGCATTCTCCGCGGCGGTCTCTATCAAAGTTGCCTCATTCCCAGCCACCATGCAGTAAATGGCTGCGGCTGCAAACCCTACTGTCAAAATTCCAAATTGCAGCGCATCTGTTCTCACCACAGAAAGTTGCCCGCCAAGTAGCGTATAAACGATGACGATGGCGGCGGTAATCACCACGGACATGGTTCCTGCATCATGGCCGAGAACGAGTCCGATGAACCCTGCTACGGCGGCGAACTGAGCTGCGATAATTCCGATCCATGAAACTGCAATAATGAAGCCCACCAGCTTGCGGCCCACTTTGCCCACAGTCTTTTCTGCAAGTTCCGGGAGCGTGCGCACATCAAGATCGTAAATGGGCTTGCTTAAAAATGCCGCCTGGAACCAGAAGCCGATCGCACCAACGCCAAGCCACCAGAATGCGGCAAAGCCAATGCTTTCTGCGCGGGCGGCGATGCCCACTGTTGCAGAGGCCCCGAGAACAGTGGCCATTAGGCTCATGAACACGAAGGGCGCAGTCTGCTTACGGCCTGCCACCACATAGTCGTCAAAGTTCTTCACCTTGAACCAGTCCCTGACGCAAATAAATCCAAGGACCAGAAAGTAAATCAAAAGCAGTTTCATTGAAACAAAAATAGTTTAATAATTCTGCAGCGTATGCCTTGACACAGCAGAGTTTTTGTAATAAACATACTGTATCTATTGACAATTTTAATTTAGTAGTTTATATTGTAGTCTATGAAACGCGAAGACCAAATCAAAGCGCAAATCGAGTCGCTGCCCAAGGGTTCCATCACCAAAAAGACCATCCAGGGCAAGGACCGTTATTACCTGCAGTGGCGCGAGGGCGACAAGGTAAAGAGCCGTTATGTAAAGGTTGCGGAACTGTCTGAGCTTGTTGTCCAGATCGAGCGGCGTAAGGCCCTGCAGCAGGAACTGCTGGATTTGCAGATTTTCACTGCCGAGAACTTGATTGCTGGTGGTTCCGCCAAGGTGGCCGCCGAACCTGCCGCCGACTACCAGGCCACTGTAAAAGTGGATGCCGAAGCGGCGAAGGGCGCCGAGCGTGTATTTGAATCCCTTGGTTTTGACTTGGCCACGGGCGTCAACATGTTCCTGCGGCAAGTTGTCCGTGAGCAGCGCTACCCCTATGCCCTTGATTTAAAAAAGTCAAAGTGGCCGAGATCGGCAAATCTGGCTGGTGCACCGAAGTTGCACCGTAAAGCGAGAGGTGGCAAGTAGATTTCGCAAAAGCCGCCATGGCGAATGCCACGTGCTTTAACCGTGCGGCAAAAAGAGTTTTTATAATCCCGCTGACTGAGGCGAGCGAACTTTTGAAGAAAGGTTCCGAGGCATCCACGGGCGGGCCCGTTCACATTTTGTGGACTTGTAGGATAGCTGGCAGGAGACGCAGCCTGCTCGAGTGCGCGATTGCGATGTGTCGAATCGCGCCAGGTAATGCCGGGGAATACCCCCGCCTACAAGAAATCGCAAAAACATCCAAGACAAATCGCAAAAACACAGACAGACGCTGGCGCTGCCCTAAATGGGACGTGCATTGTAAAAACTGCGATTGCTCTGTTAAACATTACCCTCGCTGCGGTTGTGGCGAGGTATCGTCAAGGATTGTATATGATTAATGAACATGTAATGGAAATGCTTCATGCAGGCGAAGGCTTGCGTGTGGAATTCAAGAAGGCGAAAGACAAGCTGCCAAACAATATTTTTGAGACGGTCTGTGCCTTTCTCAACGCAACGGGCGGTTTCATTTTTTTAGGAGTTGATGACGATGGAACCATTGTGGGTGTGAATCCACAGGCAGTTCCCCAAATGAAAAAAGATTTGGCAAGCCTTGCTCATAACCCTACGAAAATAAATCCCGCCTGCAATCTTTATCCTGAGGAGTGTGAAGTTGATGGCAAGACAATCATTGTTTGCCAGGTTCAGGAAAGTTCCGAAATTCATCGCTGTGATGGGGATGTTTACCTGCGTAGTGATGACGGCGATTATGTGACTCGCAATACCAACGTGCTTTCGGGAGTGCTGACCCGTAAGCTTGGGCTTTTTACAGAGAAGCGCCCCATGCACGGATTTACTATGGCGGACTTGCGCCCGGAACTTTGCCGCAAGGCGCAGAACCTGATGGCGGTGACATTCAATAACCACCCGTGGGCGAATTTGTCCTTTGAAGAACTTTTGCAGTATGGCGGTTTCTATACGGTGGATCGCAATACCAATGAACGCTGCTTGAACCTTGCAGCGGTTCTGATGTTCGGTACGGATGAGGCTATTTTCAGAGCGGACCCGGCATTGCTTTTTGATTGCCTGCTGCGCCGCGAAGATGAAATCCGTTACGATGATCGCGAGATGATTCGCACCAACCTGATTGAGACCTATGAGCGGGTGATGGATTTTATTGCGAAGTATCTGCCGGATCCATTTTACCTGGAAGGAGACCAGCGCATCAGTTTGCGAGGCAAGATTTTCCGTGAGGCGGTTTCAAACATTATTTCTCATCGCGAATATATGCATGGGTCGCCTGGTCGAATCATGATTTACAAGGACCGCGTGGAATTCACCAATCCCTGCGTTCAGTATTACATCGATAGGATTACCCCTGCAAACTTGGAACCTTTTGCCCGTAACCCGACCATCTGCAATTTTATGGTCCAGATGGGCCGTTTTGAGCGCCTCGGCTCCGGTGTGCGGAATACCTGGAAATACTTGCCCATTTACGCCAAAGGGGCGTTGCCAATCTTCGAGGAGACGAAATACGGCTTTAAGTTGACGCTTCCGTTGAACGGCACCCCCCAAGTCACCCCCCAAGTCACCCCCCAAGTTGATGAACGAATTCTGTTGCTATTGAAGGCGTTTTCTGGCTTGATGAGTCGCCAGGAATTAATGAAGGAACTTTGCTTGAATGATCGAAAAAACTTTAGAGAATTGTATCTAAATCCAGCACTTTCATTGGGACTAGTTATGGCTTCTGCGCCTGATAAGCCCAATAGCAGTACGAAGGTGTATTGTCTGACGGAACTTGGCAAACAGGTACTTGCAGGTTTGGATAAGGAGGTATAGCCAAAACGATTAAATAAACACAGCGCTCTATTGACCTGAAACGGATTTTAATTCTATATTCAACGTAAATAGAGAGTTTTCTCTTGTCCTCTGCCTAGAATCTCGACACTTCTAAATAACGGATGGATAAGCGGACGCTCACGCTTGCCGACGAGACAACCTTGTCGGTGACGTTTTGTGATGTGCATATTTGACTAATCAAGTATGCATTTTGTGATACGGCCTTTATGGGGCGTGGGTTGCTGTGTTTATTCCGTTGAGGCTGTCGAGAGCCGTAGGCAGGATAATGCAGTCAGCCCCTCCGCCCTTTTTTCTTTTAAATCGCTGTCGGGAAATTGCAGCAAGAGTTGCTCTTGATGAGTTTTGCTCTTGTTTACTGCCTAGAATCTCGACACTTCTAAATAACGGAAAATAAGACAAATCTCGGAATGCCCAAAATGTTTGGGCGTATTGCACCCTGGGGGTCGTGTGCCCAGTGGTCTAGACCCTCGCTTTCGTGCTGTGCGCCAAGGCGTTTTTGGCGTATGGTAATTTTTGCAGGTGCCCGTTAGGCGACCTGTATTTTTGCCATCGGGTTTTGTTTTTAATTGTAGAATGTCACGCTTTTGGGCGAGAAGCAGCAATGCTCCTCGCTTTTTTTTGTTTTGTCGCGGCAAGTACCGCTGACAAAATAGAAAGCGCCAGAAGGTCAACCTAATACCGGTCAAGACCATCGCGGAATCAGGCCAGGAACATCGCTCCGAACAAAGGGCTGAACTCAAGTTCAACCTTTTTTTGAGATGGAGCGAAACGCTTGGTATGCCTGCAAGGAATAAAAAGTCTGTATCAGTAAAAAGTGCAGACTCTGCAAAGAAAACATTTAAGTTTATTGATTTGTTTGCCGGTCTTGGTGGGTTCCATCTTGCGTTAAATTCAATTGGTGGTGAGTGTGTCTTTGCCTCTGAATTAAAAGAAGATCTACGTAAAGTATATAAGCATAATTTCAATGTTGATATTCAGGGAGATATTACAAAGATTAATCCAGAAACTGATATTCCTCCGCACAATGTCTTATGTGGAGGATTTCCATGTCAACCCTTTAGTCAAGCAGGAAAAAGACAAGGTTTCAGTGATGAAAAAAATCGCGGGACAATGTTTGATTACATCTGCAAAATTATTGAAGTTCACAAACCTGAATATTTGTTTTTAGAAAATGTTTCAAACTTGAAAGGACATGACAAAGGGAACACTTGGAAAGTCATACAAGAAAGACTGGATTCTTTAGAGTATAATATCCATGCAGAAATTTTGTCGCCGCACCAGTTTGGTTATCCTCAACATAGAAAGAGAATCTACATCGTTGGGCGTAGAAAGGATTTAGGAGATTTCAGTAAATTTAAATTTCCTGAACCTCAAAATATTATATGCGATATACATCAAATAATAGATGAACATGATGAAGATGTTTCTTTTTTAAGGGCTGATACAAAAATACAGCTAGAAGTGTGGCAGGAATTTTTGGACAACTTATCTAGTCGCGGTAGTAAAATTCCGGGATTTCCAATATGGGCTATGGAGTTTGGTGCAAATTACAATTTTAAAACATTAGCCCCTGCGTTTCAACGACGTGCAGATTTAGTTGGGAAAAATGGAAAACTTGGTGAAACCATTTTGGGAAATAGCTTGGCAGAATGTTTGGAATGTTTACCGAATTATGCGCAGGCATCAAAGGATAAAACCTTCCCTCTGTGGAAACTCCGGTATATTGATCAGAATAGAGAACTTTACGCAAACAACAAAGATTGGCTTGATCCATGGATTGAAAGAGTTCGTTTTTTTGATAACAGCCATTTAAAACTTGAATGGAATTGTGGTAATGTAAACCCGTCCATATCTGATAAGATTGTTCAGTTTAGAGCTTCTGGAATTCGGATTAAAGCTGCCACATTTTCACCTGCATTGAATCTTGTTGGTACGCAAATCCCAATATTTCCTTGGATTTCAATTCCTGGAACTAATGAGACAGGTCGTTATATGACTGTAAAGGAAGCCGCAAAATTACAAGGAGTGGAGTCTCTTTCTTTTGGGAAGGATGATTTCAAACTTTCTAAAACAAGAATATACGAAGCTCTCGGGAATGCAGTCAATGTTCAACTTGTAAAAATGATTGCAACGAGGTTAATTGAGCTATGATAAAAGAAAAAGTATCTATTGCTACGAAACCCCTTGTTTATCAAGTTTTTCGTCATATCGCAAATAAAGTTCACAATGCTCTTGCTGAATATGTGGATAATTCTATTTCGAGTTTCAATAAACATATTGATGTTTTGAAACCGTTAAATCCGAATGGTCGCGTGCGTGTCGATATAACCATTACTGATGATTATATTCAAATAAAGGATAATGCTTTTGGTATTGAGGAAGAAAATTATCAAAGAGCTTTTGAATTAGCTCGTGTTCCATTAGATGCTACTGGATTGAATGAGTTTGGCATGGGAATGAAGGTGTCCTCAATATGGTTATCTAATCATTGGGTTGTTGAATCAAAGGCATTTGGTGAAAATCTCAAAAAAACATTTGTTTTTGATCTTGAAGAAGTGTTGGAAACGGAAAAGACCGATGTTGATGTTGAAGAAATCCCCGCAGATGTTGATGAACATTATACAGTAATAACATTGACAAATTTATCCCAATTTAAACCGACAAATCGACAAATATCTGGAATAAAAAAACATTTATGTAGCATTTATTCGCAGTTTATACGCGATGGTATTGTAGATATTTATGTGAATGATGAATTGTTGGTTTATCAAGAACCTAAAATTCTTTATGCACCTCATTACAAGAATGGTGGTGAGTCTATAAAATGGCGAATGGACATAAATTACTCATTTGGAAATGGACAAAGTGTAAAGGGCTTTGTTGCAATTCTTGAGCAAATGAGTAATAATGAAAATAACGGGTTCCTGTTATTTCGACGTGGACGCACAATTGGAACAAGTTCCGATGATAAATATCGTCCTAAATGTTTATGTGGTGATGTGGGATCTCCTCAGTACAAAAGAATATTTGGCGAATTGGAAATAGAAGGCTTTGATGTTAGCTTTACAAAAAATGCTTTTAATGAAGATGATCAATTTCAAGCATTTATTGAGGCATTACGCGATGAAATAAAATCAGATAAGACTATTGATATTTTTGGACAGGCGCAAAATTATCGTAAAGTTGAAGATCCAAAGAAAGTAGAGAAAAAGGCCGTGAGTACAATGGCACAAGAACTCTCAAAATCCGTTATTATAAATACAGCGCCATCAACTCCAACAGAAGCGATACCGCAGCCATCTCAAACTGATTCCGCAATGTCCTTCCCATTGGAAGAAACGCTTATCACGCCGATTTTCAAAAAAATGAAAATTGATGGTGTGGAATACAATATCGAAATTCGGTTTGAAAAAATACCGGGATCAACAAGTTTTTATTCAATCTCTAGCTCTCTTGATAATCGTTATGTCATCCGTTTGCACATGGATAATCCCTATTTTAAACGTTATAACGATTTGTTGAAGGATGAAGAAAGTGCAGGCCCCGTACTTCATTTGGTTCAGGCTGTGTTTGGTGCAGAATTACTGACAAATGTTAGTGGGTATGCATCAGAGGCAAAAGTATTTAGAGATAAGTTGAATAGTTTGATTGGTAGGTTCTAGAATGAGTGCAGAGTATATCAAAGTAGTGTCTGATGTCAAACAAGAATATTCCACCAAGCCTATTGTGGGTGAAAAAACAATAAGCCTTGTAGATTCTTTTAATGAATTGGACGAGGATGGAAAAGCAATCCTTATTTCAGAAGCGCAGGACATACTAAGCCATTGTATTTTTCCAGGAACAAATGATTGCATTACCAATATCGCTGTTGGGTATGTTCAGAGTGGAAAAACGATGTCGTTTACAACACTTACGGCATTGGCTGCAGATAATGGTTTTAAAATAGTTGTTTATTTAACTGGAACTAAAACAAATTTGCAGGATCAGACTTATGATAGATTGTGTAAAGATATTCGAAGGATAGAAGATAGTAGTGATTATTTTAGAATAGTTGCCGATGGAAAGAGTACTGCAGAGGGTATCAGGGAATATTTGCACGATGATGATTATGTGTTGCTTCTTCCCATACTTAAACACTATAAACATATAGAATCTATTTCTGCCATTTTCAAGAATAGCACAATTCAAGAATTGCTATCTAAAAAAGCTGTATTAGTTATTGATGATGAAGCTGATCAATCTAGTTTCAATACATATGCACGAAAAAATGCAGGAAAAGAAGATTGGGAAGACGATGATTATAGCAAGACGTATGCAAGCATCAATGAATTGAAAAATTCACTCCCCTGCCATTCCTATGTACAATATACTGCAACTCCTCAAGCCGCGTTCTTGGTGGACAATAATGATGTTTTGTCGCCAAAATATCATACAGTGCTAACTGAAGGAAAGGGATATACAGGTGGAAAGTTTTTCTTCAAAAGTACAGATCGCGAATATGTAATTAAGATTCCTGATGAAGAGGTTTATCGCAAAAAAGATAACCCGTTAAGTGATAAACCAAAGACTTTTTTGAATGCCCTTCTGCAATTCTTTATCAGTGTGGCCATAGTAGTTCGTATACAGCGACGAATGAAGTATTTGTCAATGATGATCCACATTGATGGAACTACAGATTCTAACGATAAATTTAAAAAATGGACGGATGAGACCATTAGCGAATGGTCAAAAATGCTTCGAGAAGATCGTGAAGATATTGCATGGCCCGCATTTGAAAATAAACTTAGAAATGCATATGAGGAAATTTCAAAGTATGTGGAGAATAAACCTTCCTTTGAGCAGGTTCTTGATGTCATGCCTAAAGTCTTAAAAAATAAGGAAACACATCTTATACAAGGAAATTCTAATAATAAAATAGATTGGGACTCTGCAAATGCCCATGTACTTGTTGGCGCAGATATGTTGAATCGAGGCTTTACTGTAGAACATTTATCAATGACATATATGCCTAGATGTCCAAAGGGTAAATCTACAGCAGATACTATTGAACAAAGATGTCGTTTCTTTGGCTATAAGAAAAAATATAGTGATATTATTAGAATATACCTTCCACAGAAAAGCATAGATGAGTTTAATGCTTATGTGGATCATGAAGAGGTTTTGCGAACCAATTTAAAGCAATGCAAGACTCTGCAGGAGTTTGCTCAGCAGGCAAAAACAATGGTGATAAGTCCGATACTTAGACCCACAAGAACAAATATTCTTTCTTCAAAATTGATAAAAAATAAAATGACGGGATGGAGACAAATGCGCTCTATCAGTCATATTGAAAAAAATAAGGCATATGTAGAGAAATTTCGTGGGGAAATAAAAAACTGGGAACTTGACCATGATTATCAAAATCCAATGAGAAATCATTTTGTTGCTGAGGTTCCTGTAAATCAGTTTGTTGATTTCTTCAAGCAAATCGCATATTCAGACTTGCCAAATATTACGAGGAAAATTGCATCAATTCAGTATTTGAATTATCTAAAAGACAATGGCAAAATTTCTTATGTAAAAGTTTATGATATTGCTTGTGGAAATGTACGAGAACGTAAACTTTCTGGTGGTATTCCTAATAATTTGCAAGAAGGTCGCGCTGCTAATGGAAGCTATCCTGGCGATAAGGCGATAAAAGTTGAAGGCACAATATGCATTCAATTACATCACATTGCAATTAAGGATCCTACGTCGGTAACAATCGGTAATAAAGATCTTTATAATATCGCTGTTTATTATCCTGAACAACTTAATGAGGGTTATATCTTCCTTGATGAAGAGGAGGATGATTAAGATGGAGTGCGAGAGCCTTTTTCAAAGATTTTTAACTTTAAAAAATTCGGAAAATACAATTTCTGAAGCATATAAAGTTCTCAATATTTCTCAAAAAAATAATCATAAGCTGGGTTATACCGAAGAAGGTTTTCCTGTTATTTTTATTGAATGTTCTGATATTCGCAAAACATCAGACATTCGTCTCCAACTTGTTGAGGTGTTCTTTAACCGAGAATGCTCTTTATATTCTACTAAAGAATTGGTCGAAAGCAAGACATATTGTTTGGTGATTTTGAAAAGCCTTCAAAATAATATGGTTAGCTATTTTTTAGAAGTCTTCAGCCTAGTACTTGAACGATTACCCCCATATCCATCAACAATGGAATTAAGTAAAGAAATTGCGACGCTTGTAAGATTATTTATGAATTTGCCAAGTTTTTCTTTAGAAACATTGCAAGGCTTGTGGGCTGAGATGTTGGTAATTGAACAGTCTTCTAATCCTGATTACCTAATTAATTCTTGGCATGTATCCACTATGGATAAATATGATTTTAATGATGGAAAAGATAAAATTGAAGTTAAGTCCACCTTAAAAAGTGACCGTTTGCATCAGTTTGCTTTAGAACAATTAAATCCAAATGAGAACTCTGAATTGATCATCGCTTCCATACAAATGGTAAAAACAGGAATAGGACATTCCATATTTGAATTGGAGAAAAGTATTATATCAAAATTGAAACAAAATGATTCCGTTGTAAAGTTAAAGGAAATGATTCTAAAAACATTAGGTATCAAAATAGAAGATGCTTCAAACGTGTATTATGATTATTCCTTAGCTGTAGACTCTTTAAAATTCTACGATTATAGGGATATCCCTAGTATAAATGTAAAGGATATTCCCCAAAATGTTTCTGGGGTTCATTTTATTTCCAATCTGTCCAATGTTTCGGAAAAAAATCGTGAATCGATGAATTGTCTTTTACATAAGAGTTTGTGATTATGACTGCATTTCCCAAAAGTCGAGAACTCATTGATATTTTTGTTGCTGATTTAACGAATCAGTTTTCTGATATAAAGAAAACAGAGGTGCTTCGATTTACATTTAATGGCCAAAAATATATGGTCTATTTCAAATGTGTAAGCTATGCGGGGAATCCATATCCACAGAATACGACAAGAGCGCAACTGCCTCAAAGAAAAGAATTTGATTCATTGAATGATAATGAAAGATTTCTTTTTTTAGGATATGATATAAATAATGATCTTTTTGTTTGTTGGGATCCAACAAAAGCAAAATCCAGATTGAACAAGAAAAAATATGTATCATTCTTTTGTCGACAAAACATTCAAGATGCTGTTGAGGAAGGAAATGTATCTGCAGCAAGATTGACTAATGGCGATGTATACGTATTGTTCAAAAGACAAGACACGGCAAGATTTTTTGAAATGATAGAAATTCACTTTCCTGAATTGATCCAAAAAACATCAGATATAGTAACGTCGGAGGAGTCCATAGATAACGATGTTTCAAATTCCGATGTCGAAGGGAGACTTTATGACGTTCAAGATGACACGATGGTTCAGGCGTTAATTGATGAATTGATTAAGGAAGAAAAAGGCCGTTTGACGATAGTGTCGGAATGCTCTAATACATTTGGAAAGTCATACCCGGCAATGTTTTTCAAAGAATGGGATGCTATTGTGAAAAAATACATAAGTGGTAAGTAAAGCTTTAGCAGATATGAATAATGCCTAACAGAAATCAGGAAAGACTTGGCCGATCTTTGACCAATATAATTATTATTTGCACCCTCTTGCTTTATAGCCAATTTTTGGCTATATTGTTTATATGTACGTTGTAATCGCAAAACGTTCGGTTGAAAAAAGTGTTCAGAAAATGCCTGTAGCCGAACAGAACAAATTTATTCGTTTGAAGCAACTGCTCAAGGAAAAGGGTCCTGAGCAGCCGACGCTCATGAATTATTCGAAACTCGGACCCGACAAGTATCATTGCCATTTATCTCGCAAATGGGTGGCTTGCTGGACTTGTAAGAACGGAACGTTAACCATTGAGGTGTATTATGTTGGCAGTCGTGAAGGCGCCCCCTATGCCAGGCACTAAAGAGCCTGTTATATTTCAGATCAAGGGAAACATTCCTGATTGTGTCATTGGAATTATGCGCAGTCTTTTCCCTTCTGTAGAGACCAGCGATGATGACGAGTTCATAGACCTGGATAATTCAGAGGTGCTCAAGGAAATTGCTGAGAGGATGTCTCCTGGCGATGCTGTCAAGGCGGACCGCGAACTTCGTGGTTGGACGCAAAAAGTACTTTCCGAGAAGTTGGGAATTTCTGTTCAGAACCTTTCTGAAATTGAACGTGGTCGTCGTGCGGTTTCACGAAAAATGGCTACCAAGTTGGCAGCCGTTTTCGATGTGACTCCGGAGTCGTATTTTGATTTCGGGATGAATCTTGTAGATTCATCCGCGAAATACGACGCAAAGAAAAAGTAATTCATGTTCCTCTTGTATTTTCCATCAGTGCAATTATGATGTATCCCTTCATGACACTAGACGATAACTCTGAAATCGTCCATTCGGAAATACTTGCCGATGGTACGGCTCACCTGATTCTTGAATTTTCTCAAAAAGGCGAGTTCAACAATGCCAAAGATATTTAGAATCGGTTCTTACTGGGTCTACTTTTCGGTGCTATTTCCTATTACTGCTAGTAATTAATTCCTGGAACTTTTTGTTCCTAAAGATGTGCCGCAGCTTTTAATTCATTTGTTCTTAAACAAAAGTTTGCATAAAGTTTGGCATTTTGCGACTTTGAAAGTTTAGATTACGTACAAACAAATTTTTTGTTTGGTGTGTTATGAAGAGACAAATTTCCAGCCTTATGGCGCTGGCTTGTGGAGTCGTGTTTTCCACAAGCGCTTTCGCGCAAAGTTTTTGCAACACTTCTAGCCATTCCGGCACGAAGTATACTACCACGAAGAGCTACGACAAGGGTTCCTTTTCCAACGGAATCGGTTACGAAATCTGGTACGATGGCGGCAACAATTCCGCAACGTTCTATACCGACGGATCTTTCTCCTGCTCTTTCTCCAATACAAAGGATTATCTCTGCCGTACAGGTCTTTCCTTTAATAGTACGCAGACTTACAAGCAGATTGGTCAGATGTATGCCGATTTCAAGCTTGTGAAGCAGAATGTTTCCAACGTGGGTTATTCCTATGTGGGTATTTATGGTTGGATGAGCAATCCTCTCGTGGAATTCTACATCGTGGATAACTGGCTCAGCCAATATAGGCCGGGCAGCTGGGTGGGTGACAAGTATCTTGGTGAATTCACCATTGATGGTGCTTTGTACGACGTTTATACAAATACCCGCTACAATGCTCCGTCCATCGAAGGCGACAAGACTTTTACGCAGTACTTTAGCATCCGTAAAATTGCACGAGATTGCGGTACCATTGATATTACTGCTCACTTTAAGAAGTGGGAAGAACTTGGTTTGAAGATGGGCGTAATGTACGAAGCCAAGATTCTTGGCGAAGCCGGAAACACAAGTGGCGGCGCCTCCGGTACTGCGGACTTCCCTTATGCCAAGGTTTACATCGGCAATTCTACGGCTGCTTCCAGCTCTTCTGCAAAGCCTGCAAGTTCTTCTAGCGCTAAGCCTGCATCTAGCAGCAGTGAGGCTAAGGTCGCCTACAGCTCTAATGCAATTCCTGGCACGATTGAATTTGAAAATTACGACTACGGTGGAAACGGTGTTTCTTATAAAGGTGCCCAATCTGGAAAGGCTGACTACGCAACGGACAAGCGCCCCAATGATGACGTAGATGTTATTGGAACGGACAACGGTTATGGCGTTGGCAACGTCCAGCCGGATCAGTGGATGGAATACACGGTGAAGGTTTCCAAGACCGCGGATTATTCCTTGACGGTGAAGGGCCTTAGCGGTGCCGAGACGGATAGGAATATTTCCTTCCTGGTGGATGGTACTGAATGGAATTCCGTGAAGGTAAAGGCGGTTGCCGACAATTGGAGCGATTTCTCTGAATTCAAAGCCTCTGCAGCGGCTAAGCTGACTGCGGGCTCTCATGTGATTCGCGTGGTGTTCGACGGCTACGCCAATGTGGACTGGTTTAAACTTGCGGAAGTTGTGCCGGCAAGTAGTTCTAGCGTGGCTCCTGTTGTGCCGAGCAGCTCTTCTGTGGCTCCCGTGATTCCTAGTTCCTCCAGCGAACAGGTAATCTTTAGTTCGTCAAGTGTCCCGGTGGTCTATAGTTCTTCCAGTGTTCCGACAATCTCCAGTTCCTCCAGTGAACCGGTTGTTGTCCCGGAATCTTCCAGCAGCGTAATCGCTCCGGAGTCCTCTTCTAGCGTAGAAGTAGAACAGTCTTCCTCCAGCGTGCAGGTTGCGGAACAGTCCTCTTCCAGTGTTCCTGCTGTGGAAAGTTCTTCCTCTGTGGTTACGGAAGGCTTTGCCAAAATCCAGTTGCTGACTTCTCACGGCGAGTCTCTGGTATTTGACATGCAGGGCAAATTCCTTGGAAAAATTGAAGTGCAAAATGGTGCCGCTTTGAACGAGGTTTTGAAGGCTCGTTTCCATAGGTCTGGAGCTTATCTCGTAAAGCAGGGACATTTGATGCAGCGCGTGAATGTGAAATAGTAGAGTCCTCCTTCCATAAAAAAGGTGTCCCTTTCTTAAGGGGCACTTTTTTCATTTGCTGAATTATTAGATTAGAACATATGAGAATGAATTTTTTATTTGCGTTAGTGGCCGTGATGTCGGTGGTGTGCTTTGCCCAGGAGCCGGCGCAGAAAGGCGATGATTTGCTCAAGGATTCCCGCGACAATCAGGAATACAAGACTGTGAAAATTGGCGATGCCGTTTGGATGGCGGAGAACTTGAATTTTGCTGCAGAGGAAAGTTGGTGTTATACCCGTTTCAATTATGACTGCCGTAAGTATGGCCGTTTTTATAACTGGGATGTTGCGCAGAAGGTTTGCCCCGCAGGCTGGCACTTGCCCACTGATGCAGAATTCGAGCAGCTTTTTGATGCCGTTGGTGGCCGCGATTCCGCCGGTGTCAAATTGAAAGCCGCTGATGGCTGGAGCCATTACGGCAACGGTTCCGACGAGTACGGCTTTAACGCAACGCCCTCGGGTTTCCGCGATTACCGCGGTCGCTTCGATCGCCAGACAATGTACGCTTATCTGTGGAGCGCCACGGAAGAGGGTGTGTCGCAGGATGGCACAAACTTGCAGGATGGTGATGCCGCGGCCAGCAAAAAAGCCATCGGCATTCACATGATGGCTGGCCGCAAGGACGTTTCCGTCTACCCTTATGCAAAGAACTTCGGACTATCCGTTCGCTGTGTGAAGGATGAATAATGAAAATGAATGCCAAGGATTGGATCTGGACTCGGGCTCCGAAAAAATTTATCATTACCGACGATTCCGTCGAAATCGTTACGGAACCGCACACGGATTTATGGCAGAGAACGTATTATCATTTTCGTAATGACAACGCTCCGGTTCTTCAAATAAAGACAGCGGAAAAGTTCTTTTCCTTTGTGGTTAAAACTTCGTTTGAAAGCAAGCGTTGCTTTGACCAGTGCGGCGTGGCCATGTATCTGGATAGCGAAAACTGGCTGAAGGCTTCCATCGAATACGAGAATGAAAAATTCCAGCACCTTGGAAGCATGGCCACCAACATGGGCTATTCCGACTGGGCTACAACTGCGATCCGTGCCGATATCAAGTCCATGTGGTATCGCTTCAGTCGCCGCGAAAATGACTTCTGCATTGAATGTTCCGAAGACGGCTCCAACTTCACGCAAATGAGAATTTGCCACATGTGGAAGGCTACCGAGGAAATTCAGTTTGGCATTTACGCCTGCAGTCCCGAAGATTCCTCCTTCAGGGCTGTATTTACCGACATGGAATTGACGGAATGCAAATGGCTTGCTCATAACGGACAAGCCCCAGACGAAAAAATCTAGAACGCTCCTTAAACTGTTCTTCCGCCCCACTCTTGGGAGTGGAATTTTTTTGTATATTTGACTCAATCAGAAATACTGATTTTTTTTTATATCTCCCCTAAAGGGGATCATGCGCACTAAGGAATAAATTCCTAAGTGCTGTCCGTCCTCGACAAGGGCCCAAGAGATCAATCTCAAAGGGAAATGCGTTCTTCAGGAAAAAAGTGAAAATACTCAGAATGGAGTTAAATGCGTCTGCAATCGCATTGCAGGCACTTGCGTTTATTTTTGAATGTAATTATATTGTAGTTATACATCGAGGTCTATTATGGAAATAGATTTCGAGTGGGATGAAAAGAAGAATGAGATAAATCAGAAAAAACATGGCGTATCTTTTGAAGAAGCCAAGAGTTGCTTTGAAGATGAACATGCTAGAGTTTTCTTTGATGTAGAACATTCAAAAGATGAAGATCGTTCTATTCTCATAGGATTGTCTTCTGAACTAAGAACCTTGATTGTTGTCTATACGGAACGTATTAATGGTAATGATGATTTGATTGTCAATCGTATCATTAGTGCGCGAAAGGCGACGAAGAAAGAGTTTCAGTATTATTGGAATGCGCGTAAAGGAGACGAACCATGAAGAAAGAGTATGATTTTGAAAAAATGAAGGCAATAAGAAATCCTTATGCGGCTGCATTAAAAAAACAAATTACCATTCGGTTGAACTCTTCAACTATTGAGTATTTCAAGAAAATGTCCAAAGATCAGGGCATTCCTTATCAGACTTTGATTGATTCCTATTTGACAGACTGTGCGGTCAAAAAGAGAAAGATTTCAATTGAATGGAAATAAACCCTAAACCGATCTTCCGCCCCACTCCTGCGAGTGGGATTTTTCGTGTTCAATAGTTTTGTCGAAGTCGGCGAGAGGTTCGCAGTCTTTTTCGATGGCAAGCTGGGTGGCGTGAAGGCGGTTGAGACAATCCATTTTTTCACGGTCGCCGATTTTTGCTTTTTCGATGGCGCCTTGCAGAACCCGGATGGATTCGTCATAGACGCGGGTGGGAACAGGGAAGGGGTGGCCATCCTTTCCGCCGTGGGCGAAGGAATAGCGTGCAGGGTCCCTGAAGCGGGAAGGCGTTCCGTTAATGACTTCGCTAACGAGAGTCAGTGACTGCAAAGTGCGGGGGCCAAGTCCTGGCGTAAGCAGAAGGCTTTCAAAATCCTTGGGGTCGGATTCGTAGGCGGTGGCAAGAACTCCACCCAGGCGCTTTAAGTCGACGTCTTCTGCGCGGACTTCATGACGGCTAGGCATAATGCAGTCGCGGGATGAATTTGCGACGATAGGATCGCGGGAGCTGATTCGCACGGGAGTGCCGTCGGGCCCGATAATCATGCTTTTTGACGGACTTAGAAAATCCTGCGCTGAACCGACCAGCGGACCACCTGAGAAGTCTTGCGTAGTTTCTGGCGGGTTAAACAAATCCATTTGGGGCGAAACTATGACAGAAGAATTTGGAGCCACAATCTGCTGGATTTCACGCATCATCCTGTCGGGATTTTCATGAGTCAACTCCAGAATGGAATTGCGGGTCACGCCCGCATCCTGATGAGTCAGGTTCAGAATCTGCCCGCGGTTTTCGCCCACCACGCCGGCGTGGGGCTCTTCTACAAAAGAACGCAAGTTAGAAGAACACCAGTGGTAACGTCGTGCAGCTTTGGCGCCTGTGTTCATGCCCTGCTGAACTACCGCCCAGTCGCCTTCATCCGTCACGATAAAATTATGCTGGTAAAGTTGGAAACCGTCTTGAACGGCAGTGTTGTCCACCTTGGCGCAAAGGCAACTGGTGCGCTTCAGGTAATACCCGTCCACGCCGGTCTTGTCTGCTATCTGCAGCAATTCGTTGGGCGTTTCCCGTGAGAATTTTCCGCGTCCGCCGCATACATAAATCCCAAGGTCCCTTGCAATCGGGTTCAGCCCACGCTTCAGGGCGTACATCACGCTGGTGGTAATTCCCGAGGAATGCCAGTCCATGCCCATGACCGCACCGAAGGATTGAAACCACAGCGGGTCGCTTAAACGAACCAGGAATTCCCTCTTGCCGTAATTTTCTACGATGGATTCGGCAATGAGCCTGCCCAGATCCCGCATGCGGTCAGCAAGCCAGCGGGGAACAGTCCCCGTATGCAAAGGCAAGTCCGCTACACCAGTACGTTTAGGCATGATTAGTTCTTTAGCTTTTTATGCAAAAAGTACACGAAATTAAGGTTATGTCAAGTTAGAATATATTCAATGCGTTTTTTTCTTATTTCAAATATGGTCGTGGGTAATTCGCCAATTTTTTGAATATTTCTAGAACGCACAGTTGAGTGCAAAGAACAACTGTGCGCATAAAAAAGGAATACTGTATGAACTTCAAAAAAATTCTCCTTGGGTCCGCCATTTTTGCGGCAGGCTTCGGTCTTATCGCCTGTGGTGACGATAGTTCTTCTGGTACCAGCGACGATGAAATTTCCGAAGATATCCAAAAGGACGATGACCAAAAAGATGATGCTGACGAATCGACCGAATCGGGATCTTCTTCCTCTGCAAAATCATCCTCTTCCGTCGTTGCGTCTTCCTCTTCGCGCTGCATTGAAATGGTGCTGGATTCTGCAATCCTGACCAATGATATCAACTCTGAAACGCAGCAGTCAATTAGCCTCAAGACAGGTGGCGAAATTCCCAAGTACCTGGAGCTTCGCGTTGATGTTGATACCGTCATGTTTGAAAGGAGCATGCTTCTTTCTGTCTACGAAGCCGACTTAAGCACCGGTTTGGAACCTGGCACTCTGCCGGCAGAAACTCCCGTATGCAAGAGTATGTTCGAAATCAACGAAGATACGGAAATTAGCAGCTCTAGATTCGGTGCAACCGATGGAACTTGGTACATCGCAAAGGATAGCGACAATGAAATCTATCCGTTCTTTGCAACCGATATCAAGGTGGAATCCACAGAAGATCAGACCATAGGCCAGCTGAAACTGTACTACTACAAGAAGAAAGGTCTTCGCTAAGCTTACGATTGTTCGTTAAAGAAGCCTCCCCTTGAGGGAGGCTTTTTGTCTATTCATAAGGGCGCAACTAGTTTCTGCTGCATTTGTATTCATATCTCCCTAAAAAGAATGTATTTTCAATAGAGTCTGCATTTCTTTTTGAGGCCCGTTATGAACTTAGCTCGTGGAATTTTCGCAATGGCTTTGGCTTGCACTTCGGCGTCCTTTGCCGATGTGGTGTTTTCTGCGGATTTTGAAAATCGTACCGAAGGTCAGTACACCAATAAGATGGCCCAGGAGGACTTCCCTAAAAAGGCGGGAGTTTCCAGTTGGTATGCCATGGAACAGAATGGGGGCCAGAATGCAAAGATTGTGCAGGACGATGAAGAACACGGAATGGTTCTGCAGCTGAAGTACCCCAAGGGTTGCGTAGGGCCCAACGACGAGGGCGAGCGCCCTGCCTGCGCCGGGCAGGTGAAGCAGCCGCTTAATGTTTCTGCAGAAGAAATGTGGGTGGCGTACGATATTCAGTTTGAGCCTGGTTTTGAATTTGTGAAAGGCGGCAAGTTGCCGGGACTTTGTGGCGGCAAGTGCTACACCGGCGGAAATCGCCCCTCTGTAGGCGACGGCTGGAGTGCCCGCATCATGTGGCGCGCGGAAGGTGCCGTGGTGCAGTATCTCTACTTTGTGGATCAGGGCAGTACATACGGCGATGACGCCAAATGGAACCTGGGCGAGACTGCGGAACAAAAACATTTTGTGCCGGGAACATGGCATCATGTGGTGACCCGCGTGGTCATGAATTCTGTTTCTACCGAAGGCACGGGCGACAAGAACGGCATTGTGCAAAGTTGGTTCGACGGAGAACTTTCCTTGGATTTGGATACTTTGCGGTTGCGTGATTTCCAGGATCAGAAAATAGACGAGTTCTATCTCTCTACATTCCATGGCGGAAACGATGATACCTGGGCACCCACTAACGATGTGTTCGTGCGCTATGATAACTTTGTAGTTTCAACGGATTCCATTCCTGTGGCGAACGCGAAGCCCGGCGAATCTGGTGAAGATGATGCGGGGGGTGTAGAAAATGGTCCCGAGACGTCGGCCATAAAGCCTGCGCTTCCCAATAATCGTGACGGAAGTCGCGTTGACGATTACGTCGGCAAACGTAGTGCCAAGCACCCCGGTGAAAGCCCCAAATATTTCAAGAACGAAAAAGACTTTAACGCTATGGGGCAGCAGCAATAATTAAATTTGCTCCCATGCCTAAAGCTGTAATTTTTGACTTGGATGGAACCCTCTGGGATACTGTCGCTCCCTTGACGCTGATATGGAATCAGGTGTTCCAGAAGAACAATACGGGCAAGGTGATTTCTGAAGATGACCTGCGAAATGTGATGGGGAAGAACCTTCAGGAAATCAGCGCAATTTATTTCCCGGACATGGAAGCAGAACGTCGCGAAGACATTATGAATCAGTGCGCCGTGGCCCATTGCGCTTATCTGAAGGAACATGGCGCGCCGCTGTTTTTGGACCGCGCGACACTCTCGCAGCTTTACGCAAAATACGAACTGTTCATCGTCAGCAATTGCCCCTGCGGATACATCGAGGCGTTCTTGGAATCCTGCGATTTACAGAAGTACTTCAAGGATTTTGAAATGTCCGGACGCACAGGCAAAAGCAAGGGTGAAAACATCAAGGCCATCTGTGAACGAAACGGGCTGAGTTCCGCGCGAAACCTTCAGGAAAAATTTGCGCAAACTTGCGTCTACATCGGCGACACTCTCGGCGATGAAACTGCTGCAAATTTTGCAGGCGTTCCCTTCATCCACGCGTCTTACGGTTTCGGCACAGCCAACAACCCTGCCGCCGTTCTCCATAACTTTAGCGAACTTCCGGAAGTTCTGGAAGAATGCTTTAAAACTTAATTCAAGAAATTACAAATCTTTAACAAAGTAACCCTTGTCGATTTTCATATAAAAGCTATTGTTCTTCCTGAGCGTTACGAATAGTCTCCTGAACACCTGATAAAAATTCAGGTGTTTTTTTGTTTTGTAAAAAAATTTTTCAAAAAAAAGGAGATACTATGCCCAGAAAAAATCAAAATAATCTGCCACAGACTTACACTACCTGGATTTCTGAACTCAAGAAGCGTTATGCCCAGTCGCAAATCAAGGCTTCCATTGCTATCAACGGCGAGTTGATTGGCTTTTATTATAGCTTGGGTCGCGATATTCAGCAGAAACAATTCCAGAATACCTATGGCAGCGGGTTCTATAAAAAACTCAGCGAAGATCTGCGCCGTGAAATTCCAAATGCCAAGGGGTTTTCGCCGACGACTCTAAAATATGCCGTGTATTTCTACGATTTGTACAAGGATTTTGTAGATGGGCAAAATCGTCAACAACTTGTTGACGATTTAAATGGCGGAATTCGTCCGCAACTTGCGGACGATTTGAACAACCGGATTCGTCAGCAACTTGCTGACGATTTGAAAAAAGTACCATGGGGACATCATACGTACATTATGAGGGCTTGCAAAAATTCCCCTAAAAAGGCTCTTTTCTTTGTAAAAAAGACCATTGAAAACAGTTGGTCCCGTTCCGTGTTGCTCACGTTTCTTGATACAGACTTGTATGAGCGTGAAGGTAGAGCCGTTACTAATTTCCGTACGACTTTACCCAAGGAGCAGGGGGATCTGGCTCGTGAATTGACTCGGGACCCGTATTGCTTTGACTTTGTGGAAGTCCGTAGCGATTTTGAGGAACGGGAATTGAAAGACGCTTTGCTCAAGAATATTGAAATGTTCTTGATGGAACTTGGTCGCGGTTTTGCCTACATGGGGCGAGAATATCGTTTGCAGGTCGGTGAAACGGAACAATTTCTGGATATGCTTTTTTACAACACCAAGTTGCATTGCTATGTGGTAGTTGAAGTGAAAACAGGGAAGTTTGAACCTGCTTACATTGGACAACTTAGCACTTATGTGGTGGCTGTGAATCACTTGTTGAAAAGTCCAGAAGACAAGCCTACGCTTGGCATTTTGGTGTGCAAGGACAAGGACGAGGTTCTTGCGCAATATTCCTTGGAAGGTTCAGTCAATCCCATTGCCATTTCGGAATTTGAATTGTCGAAAATTTACCCGAAGGATTTCAAGAGTTGCCTGCCCTCTATCAAGGAACTGGAAGATCAGTTAAATGGATGAATTTTATTCAAAGGAGATACTATGCCCAGAAAAAATCCAAGTTCACAAAATGCAGTTTCCATTCCTGTGGCTGTTGATACAATCAAGTCGGCCATTCTGCAAAGCCAGTACATGGCGGCTAGTTCCACCAACAAGATTCAGTTGGCGTTGTACTTTTCAGTGGGGAGATTTGTTTCCCTGAATACGCGTTACGGGCGTTGGGGTGGCAATGCAATCAAGCAGATTAGCGAACTGTTGCAAAAGGAATTGCCCGGTTTGCGAGGCTTTTCGGAACGCAATGTGAAGCTTATGCGGCAATTTTATGAAGCTTGGTCTTTTGCAGAAAAAGAGTCTAATTCGGCAGTCGTAACTGCCGAATTGGCGAATTTGAACGAATTTAGCCAAATCTACGGTTTTGATTCCCTGGAAGATTGATTTTTTGAAGTCCGAGATCAAGTCTGGCGCTTACCATCACCAGGGGCAAATGTCAAATAATTTTTCTTCCACTTTGAATAGTCCTAAGTCGGCGTTACAGGCGATTTCCATGTTCAAGGATGAATATCTGCTGGACTTTATGAATGTGGAGGAGCTTGGCGAACGGGATAAATCCCTTGTAGATGAACGCGTTGTTGAGAATGGAATTATCCATAACATCAAAAATTTCATCATGACTTTTGGCAAGGATTTTGCATTCATCGGGAATCAGTACCATCTTGAAAAGTTCGGTGAAGATCAGTATATCGACTTGCTTTTTTACAATCGCGAGTTGAATGCACTCGTTGCCTTTGAATCGAAGATGGAAGATTTTAAGCCCGCATACCTGGGGCAGTTAAGTTCCCACCTTCGCATTCTCGATGACGAAGTTCGCAAACCTCATGAAGAGCCGTCCATTGGAATTGTCCTTTGCAAGAATGCGAACAAGGCGTTTGTGGAATATGTCATTCAGGACTATAACCACCCTATGGGCGTTGCCACTTACAAGCTGATGCAGGAGAAATTGCAGAAGGTCCTGCCCGATGAAAATGAATTGAAAAAGTTGCTGTAGAGGAGACACTGCGGAGGTTTGTACCAAGTATCAGATTGGCCAATACATTGTAGAGGAAGAACAGAATGGGGCAACAGTGTTGCCCCATTCTGAACAAACTCAAAAGTTTGTTCTCTCCTGGTCCCTCTATCTTGTGTTAATGCGTATTAAGAATGACGATGAACTCCGCTTATAATGCCCTTTAATGCGGCGGCCTTTTCTTCTTATATGAGGAAAGCTTTTAAAATAATGTCCAAAGCGATGTAGGGCTTCAGGGTGAGAGACTCCTTGTTTTTCTCTGTAGATGCTCCGGCGCGGAGTCTTAGGCCAATTGCATGGTACGGCGAATACAAACCAATGGAAGCTCCGAAATCGAGTCCTGGAAACAGAGTGGTGGTTTCATCTTCTGTGTAGCTGCTTGTCCAATTTTCAATGGTTGTACAGGTCCAGTTCAGAGTTGGACCGATGTAGGCGTCGGCTTCAAAATGCTTTGTGAATAGCAAATTATAGTGAAAGTCGATACCCAGAAACAGGGTACTATAATAGCGGTTGTCGCCTATGCCTCGAGAGTCGTATCCCTGGATCAGGAATTCAAACCCAAGTTTATTCTTGCCGAAGCCGAGGTTAAAGTTAACTCCATAAATAGGATCTGCATGCGAACCTAGTTTTCCAAGAGGATAATCCAATGTGGGACCCATGCCAGAGTAGAAGTATGGAAGATTCGCAGGTAATTTCTCATATCCTTTGGGGTAATCCGTTTTTTTATAGAGAGGTAATCGTACCGAAGAAAATCTTTTAGGCGAACATCATCGATTTTTTCAATGTCGCTGTCTGCAAAATCTATAATATCCTCTTTAGAAAACCCCAATGAATTTTTTTGTAAATACTTGATGCGTGCAAATGCACGACTAAAGTTGTCCGAGATTTCCTTGATATCTTTTTTTACTTTTTTAGATGTTAGCCATTCTTCGATTTCGGCACCTGTTTGTTCACTAAATCCGTTCAGGCTTGGATGCATTTCAATGTGTTTTAGGCTGTCGTAGGGAGTTAGTCGAATGCCGTTTCCGGAAAGAAGATTTATCCAAGCGTAATCTTCCTTGCTGAATGGAGAGGTGAAAAAGGGGTGGGTGGAATCAACTGCAGATAGCGTTTCTTCCATGGCGTCTGCGGCTTCGTTGAAACGTCCTTCTTTGAATAAACGGAGTGCTTTTTCTTTTAGTTCGGGACCTCGATTTTCGGGGACTTGGAATGGGTATATGTAGGGCTTGACTTTGAGTTGCCTGATATCTTCGTTGTCCGTGATTTTTGGGGAGAACCCGTCACTGAAAAATGCTCTTGTAGAATATCCAGGAATGTGGAAAAAATTCACGACCATGTCTACGGCGTCGTCTGTTCCGTTTTTGGGTGGAACCCATTGTGGTGCGACGATGATTGGTAAATGCAAATAGACTGTCGTGTCTGCTTTTATCCAATCTTTAGAAGATGAGTCGTAAAGTGCACTGGCCCGGATTTTTATCAAGAGCAACTGGGTGAAAATTTCATGAGTGAAGTCGCCGTATTTTAAATGGTGATATGAATCCCTTTGTATGTCAGACGTTTTGATTTTTAGTTCTTTCTGGGTGGAATCAAAGCGCTTGCTCCACTCGCTGAACTGATGAAGTACTTCTGGATCGATTCCGCCTATGGAAGTAATTTCCATTGAGTAATTTGCTGGATCAATTTTTTTATTGAAATAAAGCTCTAATTTCTCTGGGTCAAGTCCATAGGACTTTGCTGCAATTCTATATGATTCTACAGTACCTATAACCGGGGTAAACTTGTTCTCTGGATTTTCCAGTTTTTCCTGCACCGAGGGGAGGTTTTCTTCCTGCATGGAGTACAAGTTTTTGAGTATGCCAGGAAGAACCAATGTGTCTGGATCGGTATCGGGTTTTTCCCAACCATCAACAGTGTATTCGTTGTCGTTGTCCCAGCAGTCCCAGCAGTTAAATGCGTGTACAAACCCGCTTACGCACAATAACAATATTGCAAATAAAATCCTCATAGGTCCTCCCAACTTGAACATAATCTACAAATGTTCCCCCAGCATTTTTTCCATCCAGATCATGTTGTACCATTGCCCGAATTTGTAGGCGCAGTCGTTGAAGGTGCCCACCAGCGAGTAGCCCATGTGTTCGTGGAATTTCTGGCTGCTGTTGTCCAGGTGGGTGCTGCCTGGCTTTGGCGAAGCGATGCAGGCGTAGGCGTTCAGGAATCCGCAGGATCTTAATTCTTGTTCCAGCTCTGTGTACAGGGCGCGACCATAGCCTTTGCCATGTTCGCCTTGCTTTACGTAGATGGAGGTTTCGACGCTGCGGTTGTAGGCGGCTCGGCCCTTGAAAACACCGGCGTAACAGTATCCGAGAATTTCGGTGGTGCCCTGGCCTGCGGAAACTTCCGACCCTGCGACGGAACTTTCCATAGAATTGTTGCGACGTTCGATCACCAAATAAGGATACTTTTCCAGCGTTGCTTGGATACGTCCTGCAAACTCCTCTACAGTGGGCGCGTCATACTCGAAGGTGATGGCGGTGTTTTCCACGTAGGGCTTGTAAATTGCCTGCAGTTCTGTGGCGTCTTCAATAGTTGCGAAACGAATTTTGATCATAAGCTAGATTCCTCGACGACGAACCTTCGGTTCTTTGCTCGGAATGACGCCGGCGATTTTAAATTACTTGATGCTCTTGCCGTCACTGAAGGCGTTGCCCACCTTTTCACCGATGGAGAAGTACTCGTGGGTGGCAGTGGCGTAGCAAATGGGATTCAGTTTCTTCACGTCGATTTTGCCGGCATCGTCCAGAATGGATTCGTCGGCGGTGACGTTCACCACTTCGCCTAAAAGCAGTTCCGGTTCCTCGGCGTAGCTAACCATCTTGCATTCCAGCGTAAGGGGGAGTTCTGCGATAATGGGGGCGTCTACGTTTTCGCTTTTGACTGCGGTAAGACCTGATTTTGCAAACTTGTCAGCTACTTTGTGACCAGAGGCGATTCCCAGGAAATCAATTTCCTGGATGTTTGCTGCCGTAGCCATGCTTACGGTAAAGCACTTGCGAGCCTTGATGTTGTCCATGGTCTTGTGGCTGTTGGCTACATAGATGGCAACCTGATTCATGTCGCTGACGGAACCCCAGGCGGCCACCATGGCGTTTGGGGTGCCGTCTTCGTTGTAGGTTCCGATAACCAGAACAGGCTGCGGATAAAGATAGGGCTTGGCTCCAAGATTCTTGCGCATAAAAACTTCCTTGTGATATTATTTCTCTTTGGGCAGAACCAAATTCAGGATCACTGCCAGCAGAAATACCACAGCCACGCAGTTTTCTGCGAAGATGGTCTGGATAATCTGGGGGAATTCCTTGAACATGCCGGTTGCCTGGGTGAAGCCGAGGCCCACGCTAAGGGAGAGGCTTACGATAATCATGTTGCGCTGGCTAAAGCCGCTCTTGGCCATCATGCCGAAACCTGCGAAGAGGATGGAGCCGAACATCATGATGGTGCAGCCACCAAGTACTGCCTGCGGGATGGTGGTAAGCAATGTGCCGATGGGCGGGAAGATGCCGCCCAGCAGCATGACGATAGCGCCTGTGGCGATGGTAAAGCGGTTCACCACGCCGGAGAGGGAAGCGAGGCCCACGTTCTGGCTGAATGAGGTGATGGGGGTGCAGCCGAAAATGCCGGAGAGGGTGCTGACGAAACCGTCGCAGGAAATGGCACCGCCCATTTCGGATTTGTGAATCTGGCGCTTGAGGGCTCCGTTCACCAGGGCGCTGGAATCGCCTACGGTTTCCGTTGCAGAAACTAGGAAGATGGCTACCACGGAAAGAATAGGTCCGATGTGGAATTCCGGAGTGAAGGGCAATATCTTGGGGAGTGCCACGATGCTGCAGTTAGAAAGTCCGGAGAAGTCCACCATACCCATGCAGAGGGCGAGAATGTAGCCGACCACAAGGCCCACCAGCACAGAGAGGGAGCGGAGGAAACCCTTGGCAAAAACCTGGGTAAGCAAGCAGGTAAGCAAGGTTACGGATCCAACGATCCAGTTGTGTGTTGCACCGAAGTCCGCAGAACCCTGGCCGCCGGCGAAGGAATTTGCGCCGATAGGTAACAACGAAAAACCGATAGCCGTCACCACAGTTGCTGCCACGATATGCGGAATAAGCTTCAGCCAGTATTTGGCGAAAAGTCCAAGCACGCCTTCTACAATGCCGCCTACGATGACAGCGCCCATCAAGGTGCCCATGCCATGTGCTGTTCCAATGCCGATGGAAACAGAAAGGAAGGTGAAGCTGATGCCCATGACGATGGGCAATCTGGAGCCGATTTTCCAAATGGGGAAAAGCTGTACCAGGGTGCCGATGCCGGCGATAATCATACAGTTCTGAACGAGGGCCGCAGTCAGCCCCTTATCCAGATTTACAACCCCGGCAAGAATCATGATGGGGGTAATGTTTGCGACGAACATGGCCAGCACATGCTGCAAGCCGAAAGGCACTGCCTTCATTACCGGGACGCGACCGTCCAGCTGATAGATGTTTTCAGAAGAAGCTTTCATGATGTTCTCGTACCTCGCGCCTCGAGCCTAACCCAGTTTCAAATTGGTGTTTTCCAGCGGCAATTCAGGCTGTTCGCGGAACTTGATGGTCTGAGTTTCCCAGTCCATGGATTCAACGATGGCGATGGATTCCACGCGGTAGCCTTCGGCACGGAGCGTTGCGCCACCCTTCTGCTGGCCCTTCTCAATGGCGATGCCGAGACCCGCCACGGTACCACCTGCCTGATGCACCAGGTCGATGAGGGCGTGAGCTGCGGCGCCATCTGCCAAGAAGTCATCCACAATGAGAACCTTGTCGGTTGCCTTCATGTAGGGCTTGGAAATGAATACATTGTTCATTTTTTTGTGGGTGAAGGAGTAGGCCTGTGCCACATACTTGTCGTCGGTGCTGTTGGCGGTCTGGCTCTTCTTGGCGAAAACCACGGGCACGTCGTAAAGGTGGCCCAGCAAAGTAGCGATAGCAATACCGCTTGCTTCGATGGTCAGGATCTTATTGATTTCCACGTCGCGATAACGGCGCTGGAATTCGTAGGCCATCTGGCGCATGATATCCACATCAATCTGGTGGTTCAAGAAACTATCGACCTTAAGGATGTTTCCTTCCTTAATGACGCCGTCGCGCAAAATCTTTTCTTCAAGGAAATTCATAATAAATCTCTGGTAAAGAATGTATCAGGATGTAAAAAAGCTAGAAAAAATGGAAGATTGCCCTTTTCTTACGCACCAAAACTTGGGATATTAACAAGGAGAATGGAAAAAAGAAGAAAATTTGTAATTATTACAAAAATTTTTGCCAGACCCATTGACTTTTATTTGAATTGATTATACATTTGTAATTGTTACAAAATTAATCAAGAATTCGCCAAGGGCGAAAGGAGACATATTATGAAGGTTTGGAAGTGCAAGGTTTGCGGTTATATCCACATGGGCGAAGAAGCACCGGATGAATGCCCGCTGTGCAAGGCTAAGAAGGCTGCTTTTGTTTGTGAAGGTGAATCTGCTCCCGCTGCAGCTGCTGCCGGCGCAAAGGTCGTGAAGACTGTTTTCGCTGATGAACACAAGGTTGGTATCGCTCAGGGTTTGGATCCGGAAGTGGTCCAGGGTCTTCGCGAAAACTTCAACGGTGAATGCTGCGAAGTGGGTATGTACCTTGCCATGAGCCGTCAGGCTGATCGTGAAGGCTATCCTGAAGTTGCTGAAGCCTACAAGCGCATCGCTTTCGAAGAAGCTGAACACGCTGCCAAGTTCGCAGAACTCCTGGGCGAAGTGGTTCATGCCGATACCAAGCTGAATCTCCAGCTCCGTGTTGCTGCAGAAGCAGGTGCTACCGAAGGTAAGCTTGCTCTCGCTAAGCGCGCTAAGGAACTGAACTACGACGCTATCCATGACACCGTACACGAAATGTGCAAGGACGAAGCTCGTCACGGCGGCGCCTTCGAAGGTCTCCTGAATCGCTACTTCAACAAGTAATTTCGCTTATTGCTAAATTTCCGAAGTCAAATAAGATATTGAGGTTTTACCATGCAGGCCACAGCAGAAATTCTGACGCAACACGGAATCCGTCCCTCCATCCAGAGGACCACGGTGCTCCGCTACCTGCGTGGTGTAAAGACCCACCCCACAGTGGACGAGATTTACCAGGCTTTGCTGCCTGAGAATCCCTCCCTTTCCAGGACAACGGTCTACAACACCTTGGAACTCCTCAGCGAACATGATCTTGTTTTGACTTTGGATTTTGGCGAAGGCTTTTTGCGCTACGACGCCGATTGCTCTCCCCACTGCCATTTCATTTGCGATGGCTGCGGCAAGGTTTTCGACATCATGGATGCGCCCCCCGATTGCAACTCCATGCTGCCCCGCGGTTTCAAGCTGAAGGGTGTGCAGTTGAAGCTATTCGGAACTTGCGCTGCATGTTGTAAAATGTGTCATGCGTAAATACTTTTTTCTTCTAATTGCAAGCTTGTCCTTAGTGGCGTGCTCTGATTGGGTCATGGACCCGACCACTGTTGAATTTCGCACCACAGATGCATTTACCGCTGTGGCTGATTTTGACGAAGTGATGCAGAAAACGGGCAGCGTTGAAGCCAAGCTTGTCTTTAGAGACGAAGAAACTGGTAATCTCGTCCTGTTGGATTTTTCGACAGGCGAGTTTTCTTTTTTGACAAGCGGCATAAATGCTTACCACCCGGAAATTTCTCCTGATGGCAAGTACGTCGCTTTTAGTTCGGATTTTGAGAGCAGCGGAAAGCGATCCAAGCTATTTGTCTTGAATCTGGAATCGAGGCGTTTGATTCAGCTTGATGTAGAAAGTGCTGCGGTTCCAAGATGGCATGTTTTGGAGAATGGGGATACGGCGATTGTTTATGTGGACAATACGGGCTTGAACCAGTATTCCAAATGGAAAAAATATGCAACCTGGAAGGTAACCTTTAAAAATGGTAATTTCGGAACGCCGAAGGAAATAATGAAGGGTGCGTTCACTTCTATTTCCAGTGATTTCAGGACTGCCGTTTCAGGTGGCGCTCTTCTTATTGCACGAAAAAAGAAGGCCGGTTCTGATTCCTGGGGAAAGGACACTACCTGGTTCAACAAGGAGCAGGTGTGTAATATTTCCATGGCAAAGGATAGCTCAAAGCGAATCAGCTTTCTAGACTTGGCAGGGAGTGACGGCGTAGCCTTTGTGGGGGCTAGGTATTATGGCCATGAACGACTCTTGGTCGCTGATAGTCTAGGAAAGATAATTCAGGCTGTACCTTCTCCGGAGGGATATACCTTCGACCATACAGAATGGGCCTCTCACGGAGAATTCGAAGTTGCTACGTTAGAGGACGCTCGCGGTTTCCATAAGAAAATTGTTCTTGTAGATATGAAAACCGAGGACGTTTTTGACTTGGTTCTAGGAGAAGATCTTTATCATCCCTGCTTGTGGTTGATGCAGCCCTAGTCCTTGAGGCAGCGGACGCTCATGTAGTACTTGCGGGAGTAACGTTCGGATTGCAGGTAGCGCAATTCGCCCACGTCGTATCTCAGGTCTGCGCGGATGGGGGAGATGTCATCTTCGCCGTCGTTGTTCTCTCCAACAAATGTCTTCAGTTCTTCCCAGTCATCGATGCTTGGGATGTGCCAACCATCGGGGCAGATGTCCTGATGCTTTTCCTTGATCTTATCACCGGCAAGTTCTTCGTTGTATTCTTCATCCAATTAATCCTAGTAAGGGGCTTAACCGTTTCAATGTATACTATTTGTTGCCGAATTACACGTTATCGGTTACTCTAAAAAGGAATACTGTTGCCTAGTGTGTACAGAACATGCGCGCTGGGGAGGGCTTTTTTTGGACCGTGAATCTACTTTTAGGGGGCAAACGGAGTAACTATGTCTTTATTGTATCGATCTGTGGTTTTGTTGGGTATGCTGGCTTTTTGGGCCTGTTCTGGTGACAATATTACAGAAATTCGTGTAGAAGAAGATGAAATCGCCAATTCTTTGCTGTTCAAGGATACGGTTGCTGATGCTCCCGAAATCGAACAGCTTGTAGAAAAGGTTGAAGAGCCCACGGATGTCGACACCTCCAGTGTGGAAGTCAAGGCTCCCAGCATTGAAAATCTTGTTATTCCCGAATATAAAAAGGTCGAATTTCCGACCGCTGAACGTATTGGCCCCGTAGGTCAATATGGCAAGTTGCTTGCCGGCAAAAACTCCAGCGGAAAGGGCCGAATTTACGGTGGTTGCAAGGGCGTTTCCGATGGCGATGAAGTCCAGGTCCGTGGCATGAGTTTGTATTGGAGCCTTTTGCCTCAGGCTACCATGTACTATTCCGATGCGGGAATTTCCACCATGGTAAAGGATATGAAAATCGAGCTGGTCCGCGCCGCCATTGCCACGGAGGAATACTGGGGCGGAACCAGGGGCTTTTTGAAAGATCCTGACGCCCAGCGTGAACTGATTGACTCTGTTGTTCGTGCCGCAGTGAAGAATGATATCTATGTGATTATTGACTGGCATTCCCATAAGGCTCATGAACAGCTTGAAGATGCCGCCCTTTTCTTTGCCGAGATGGCTCAGAAGTATGGCGATTATGACAATGTGATTTTTGAAATCTACAACGAACCTACCAGCATTTCTTGGGCTGAAGTCAAGAGCTACGCAGATAATGTTGTGTCCGTCATTAGACGTTATTCCGACAACTTGATTCTTGTGGGTAGCCCCAGCTGGGATCAGACCCCTAATCTTGCAGTAGGAAACGAAGTGGAAGACCCGGCAAAGAATGTGGCCTACACTTTCCATTACTATGCCAATTCCCATTTGATTGTGACCCAGGGAAGACGCGCCGCAACGGCAATGAATGCAGGCCTTTCACTGTTCGTTAGCGAATGGGGTACTGGTGCTGCCAGCGGTAAGGGCGTACCTATTTTGGAACGTAACGACGAATGGCAGGAATGGGTAAATGAAAACAGGCTGTCCACAGCCAACTGGTCTGCATCCAGAATCAACGAAGGTACCGCCGCATTCCTTAGCGAAAGTACGGTAGATTCCTTGGTGTACAGTGAAGCCGGAGAACTGGTGAAGAAATATCTTTCCGCCAATCCGGATAGCTACAGCAAGTGTAGTGCGGATTAACCGACGATTACTTTATAGAATTCAAGGAACTGTTCGGGGCTGAGTTCTTCAGCACGGACAGTAGCAGGATAACCCAGGCGCTCGATGGCTTCCTGGATTTTCTTTTTATCGTAGGCCTTGCCGAAGGAATTGCTGAGAGTCTTGCGCTTCTGTGTGAAGGCGGCGCGGACGAAATCGAAGAATCCTTCGGGAGCCTGCAAGGCGTTTTCGCGAGGGGTGAGCAGCATGGTGGCGCTATCCACATTGGGCTTGGGAGTGAAATGCTCCGGGCCGATCTTGCGAAGAATCTGGGTGTCTGCGAAGGCGGAAACCAGTACAGAAAGGCTGCCGTAATTGCTGCTGCAGGGAGCGGCGCAAATGCGTTCGGCAACTTCCAGCTGGACCATGCCCATAAAGCCCTTGGTCAAGTGAAGGCGGGGCATGAGGCCTGCGATAATGGCGGTAGACACGTTGTAGGGAAGGTTGCCGGTAACCCAGGGCTTTTCGTGGGTGTTCAGGAATCCTTCCAGGTCGAACTTCAAAAAGTCGATGTTGGTGATATGGAAATTCTTGCGGTCTCCGAATTTTCCGTTCAGCACTTCAACGCACTGCTCGTCGATTTCCACAGCGGTAAGTTCCACGCCGCGGTCCAGCAGGTGTTCTGTGAGGGCGCCATGACCCGGGCCAATTTCCAAAACGGCTTCGCCTTCATTTGCAGGCAGGTCGCCTGCGATGGCGATGGCGGTGGGAACATCCAGAAAGTTCTGGCCAAATTTACGACGACGTGCTCTATCCATATTTTGAAATTTAGAAATTCAAAAAATTGCGCGGGGAATTTGCGGCGGAGTTTGCTACAAGATTTGTGTCGCGAAAATTAAATCCCTAGGAATTGCTTCAGGGCATCCATGTTCTCGCGGGCGTCTTTCAGGCCCAATGCGTAGAGTGCGGTAATCTTCGAGGCGTCCTTCTCGACGCGTCCGATTTTCATGTTCACGCTGGGGCGGAACGCAAAAGACTTTCCCTGCTTTTCCCAGTCAGCGAGGGTGGCCAGGCACTTGTTATAACGGATGTAGCGGTTGCCAACTGCTTCTACGAACTTGGGATACTGGCGGTAAACCAGCTTGTAGACCGGCAGCAGCATGTTCGGCTCTTTTTTATAGCCTTTGTGACGGGCGGTAATGACCACCTGTTTCTTGTAACCGATGCTGTCCATGAATTCAAAGGGGATGCTGTCGGCTGTATTCCCGTCGAACATTTTCTTGCCCTGATAGTGCACCAGGCTGCTGGCCAGTGCCAACGAAGATGAACTGCGGATGGCGTCCATGTCGGTACGTAGGTCACGAACGACCAGGTACTCGGCGCCTCCGGTTTCAACGTTGCTTGCGGCGGCATAGAAGGGGGTCTCTGCGGCATTCTTCGCGAAGGTATCGTAGTCGAAGGGATCCAACTTTTCTGGCACCGTGTGGTAGCAGAATTTCAAGTCGAAATAGTTTCCGGTACGTAACCAGTTTCCAAGACTCATGTAACGTTTGTCCTGGGAGTAGATGGTGTCCAGTCGGAAATTGCGGTCCCGCTGTTCGGAAAGGTAGTTGCAAAGATGGGTGGCGCCTGCAGAAGTTCCTGCATAGGCTCCGAACTTGATTCCTTCATCGTAAAGAGCGTCTAGAACGCCTGCGGAGTATGCTCCGCGCATTCCGCCACCTTCAAGAACGAGGGCTACATCTTTTACAAAAACTTTGAACATAGGACAAATTTATATTATTGCGTTGTATGATAGAAGAAAAATTTCTTTGTGAAAACCTGAAATCTTGTGCGGACCGCTTGGTGGCTGCCAACATCTATAAGGTAATTCCTGAAATCGGGATGAACATTGCCTACGCCGTGGGCGGAAATTCTGTTGATGATGTTTGCGATATTCCTGGCCGAATCCGCCGTGTGGAAAAAGAATGCTGTTACGTTCGCGAACCCAAGATGGGAGGCAGCGAATATATGGCAGGAACCTTGCTCGCTTTGCGCAAGAAGTTTCCTCAGGTTCAGTGCGTTGCCAACCTCCGCAGTAACGAAAAGATTTTGGCCGCCTGCAAGGAACTGGATTTTGAAATGGTAGACATGCCCACGCCTCCCGGCTACTGGCAACTGGGTAACGATTTTTTCGTAGACTTGGATAAGGTTATCGAGGGCTGTGAAAATTTACCCGATGTCATTACCATCCCAGACCGCATCAATCTGGAGAAACTGATTCTTATGGTTTCAGCGGACATAGAAGATTTTGCGGACAAAGTGCTGGCATTAAATTCCATGGCATAAAAAAACGCGGCAGTTTCCTGCCGCGTTCAGTATTTATGTTAGGAGAATTCCTAGAAGAGAATGAATGCGCCCAAGGATACGCCAATCTCATCGGTGTTAGAGAAGGAACCGAAGGGATTCTGCAGGAACTGCTTGGTGAAAGTCAATTCCAGTGCGGCGAAATCCGTGTGGGCTCTCATACCGATATTTGCGGTGGTGGTTCCGGACTTTGTTTCGTAATTCTTGGAGGCAACATTGACTCTGTAAGCATCCTTGACGCCGATGGCGTTCCACAGATAGCTTGCGCTACCGAAGGCCATGATGTACTTATTGAGAGCCACTTCGCCGAGAATGTTGGGTTCCAGTTTCAGGCTGTATTCGTTATGACGGCTGACAATGCCGGCGATGCGGTCGTAGGCGATCATGGGCAATGCGGAATTCAGGCCGACGAAGAGTCTGGACTTTTCAGATTCAAGGACGGTGCTGCCGAAGTTGAATGCTGGAATAAAGGCAACGCAGGAACTGGTGTCGGTAACCACGGATCTGTAGATTGACTTGTAGAATCTGCTATCGCTACCCTGGAAGTATTGGACCTGAGTGGCGGAAGTCTTTTGCTGATGCCTTAAGAAGGAAAGGCTTGCTGCCCATGCAAACTTGCTGTTGTTGTCGTTTGCAATGGTGTACTTACCTTCCAGATTCCAGACGTCGGTATCGATAGTTGCTGTGGGGTTGCTTGCGTAGGCACTGTTGCTGGGGTTGGAAAATTCCAAGTCAAGAGCCATGTCGAATCCGGCAAGCTTTGCAGAAACTGCTCCGCCAAAAAGTGTTCCGGATGCAGAAACCTCAAGTTTGTTCTCGGTAGAGGTGGCGTCGTAGTTGGTGTAGTCCCAGCTCTTGTTTACTGCGAATCTGAGTGAGGCGCCAATGTTTCCGAAGGCAGCACCTGCAGTAACAAGACCCAAGTCCTGGCTGTTATCAAATGCCAGGAAGTAAGTGCGTTTATCGTTTCCGAAGGAAGCTACGCCATAACCGTTGATGGGTTCGAAGTAACCCAGTCTGTGGCCCAGCATCTTGTGGGGCATGGCCAGGTCGCCGCCGATAGTGGCTGCGGCTGCTTCGTTACCTACGATATTGTAGGCGTTGCCATGAATGATATCCAAATCCTTATTGATGGGCTTTGCCGGGGTGGGTTCTGCCACTGCGGCGGGGGCCGGTGCCTTGGCGGAATCTGCGGGAGCGGTTGCTGCAGAGTCGGCTGCGGGAACTGCTGCAGAATCAGCAACTGCGACCTGGTTAAGAGAATCGGCGACGGGTTCTGCATTGGCAGCTAAGGTATCAGGCGCTACTTCCGGAACAGGAATGGGTGCCGGTACGATAGAATCCTGGGCTGCGGGCTGTTCTGCCGGAGCTGCGGTTTCCATTGTCTGCACGGTAGAATCTGCGGTTGCAACGGAGTCGGTTGCGACTTCTGCGGCTACGTCTGTAGTTTCGTTTGCAGGCTGTGCGGCTTCCTGGGGAGCGGCGTCAGCGGGAGTTGCATTTTCTGCCGGGGCCGCACCTTCTGCGGGGGCAGCTGCAACAACGGCATCGTTTGCGGGAACGGTATTGGCGGCTTGCTGGTCCTGGGCCTGAGCGAAGGCGGCAAGGCCTGCGGTAAGAACGATAAATTTTGTTTTCAAATTCATAGCATTATAAACTTACATAAAGAAATGAGAATATGAAAAAAAATCTTTAGATAATAGCGGTTTTTCTTGTGTACAAAAAGTAGGTGAACAATCAAAATGTTGTTCGAAAAAGGGGATATTTTTGAAATCAGAAAAAAGAGGTTTTAAATGAAGAAGTTCCCCATTCTTGCGGCATTGAGCACTTTGCCATTGTTGGCTTCCATGAGTCTTTTGGGCTGTTCTGCCGAAAATGTTGAGGAAATTTCCTTTGAAGAAGTGGCTATGCCTTCTGATTCTGAACAGTCAAATCCCGTGGGTGAACAGATGAGCGAACGTAGAATTGGCCCGGTAAGTCAATATGGTCAGTTGATGGTGGGCAAGCCGGATGGCACGGGATATATCTATGGATCCTGTGATGGTGCTGTTTCTGGCAAGGAAGTCCAGGTTCGCGGTATGAGCTTGTATTGGAGTATCAAGGAAGATGCTCTGGCCTTCTACACCGAAAAGGCAATCACCACCATGGTGAATGAAATGAATATTGAGATGCTTCGCTTGGCCGAAGCCACGGAAGAAACTTGGGGCGATTACGTTTACGGTTATCCCCTTGATCCGGAATTTGGTCAGCAGCTGATTAAGCAGGTTGTTGATGCTGCCGTGAAAAATGATATCTACCTGATTATTGACTGGCATTCCCATAATGCCGAAGAACAGGTGGAATATGCTTCGGAGTTCTTTGAACATGTGGCAAAGAACTATGGTCATCTAGATAACATTATCTTCGAAGTTTATAATGAACCTAAGGGTAACTGGGGCATTGCCAAGGCTAACGATTACTGGCCCAAAATCAAGGCCTATGCCGATAGCATGATCTCCATTATTCGTAAATATTCAGATAACTTAATTGTTGTGGGAACTCCCTTCTATTCCCAGTATCCTAACGTAGCTCTCAAGGCTCCCATTGATGATCCCAATGTTGCCTATACTTTCCACTACTATGCTAATACCCACAAGGTTGAATCCGAAGGCAAGAATGTGGATGAGGCTATGAAGGCTGGCTATTCTGTCTTTATTACGGAATGGGGAACAGGAAATGCCGATGGAAAGGGAACTCCGGGCGTTGCCGCAAATAACAATTGGCAAACTTGGGTTGATGCGAATAAGCTTTCCTGGGCAAACTGGTCTGCATCCAAGATTCCCGAAGGAACGGCTGCATTTGATCCGGAGTCTTCTGAAGACAACTTGATTTACACCAAGTCTGGTGAAATGGTCAAGGGATTCCTGACAAAAAATCCGAATAGTTATACAAAGTGCGCTACTAAGTAGAATAAGACGCTTTAGAAGAAGAACGGGGTCACTTTGGACCTCGTTCTTTTTTTATTTTATTGATGAAATTTTGGCGTAGGTTTGGCCTGCGCGAACTCGTGAGGTTTTTATGTCCGTTGCAATGCAAGATGTAATGAAACAGTCCGGTGTGGCTTTCGGTACCAGCGGTGCCCGCGGTCTCGTAAGCGCTATGACTGACCGTGTGTGCTATGTTTATGCACGTTCCTTTATCAAGTACTGCGAAGCTTCCTACAAGTGCGATAAGGAAATCGCAATCGCTGGCGACCTTCGCCCCAGTACTGGTCGCATTTTGCAGGCTCTGGTGAAGGCTGGTGAAGACGCTGGCTGGAAGGTGACCTATTGCGGCCGCATTCCTTCTCCTGCAATCGCCCTTTACGGCTTGGATAAGCACTTGCCCACCATCATGGTGACCGGCTCCCATATTCCGGCTGATCGTAACGGTATCAAGTTCAACCATCCCAATGGCGAAATCACCAAGGCCGACGAACAGGGCATTGTTTCTCAGTCTGTGGATTTTGATGAAGCTATGTTCGGCGCCGACGGAATGCTCGTCTCCGCTCCTGAACTCCCTGCCGTCGAAAAGGAAGCAGAAGAAAATTACTGCAAGCGCTATCCCGCATTCTTTGGCGAGAAGGCTTTGCAGGGTCTCACCATCGGTGTGTACCAGCATTCTGCCGTAGGCCGCGATATCGTGGTCCGCGTTCTGGAATCTCTGGGCGCCTGCGTAAAGCCCTTCGGCCGCAGTGACGTTTTTGTTCCGGTGGATACCGAAGCTATCCGCCCCGAAGATGAAGAACTTGCCCGCGAATTCACCCACAAGGATTACGTGGATGCCGTGTTCAGTACCGATGGCGACTCCGATCGCCCGCTTCTTGCTGACGACGTGGGCATGTGGCTTCGCGGTGACGTGCTTGGCATTTTGGCTTCCCAGGCTCTGGGCATCAAGCGCATCGCTACCCCCGTCAGCTGCAACACCTCTCTTGAAAAGTGCGGCAGCTTCGAAAAGATTGAACGTACCCGCATCGGTTCTCCGTATGTAATCGCCGGTATGGAAAGCCTGATGGAAGGCGACGCTTCCAGTTCCGTAGAAGACCGTCTCGCCGCAAGTGCTGCCGCCGGCGTGTCCGTCGCAGGTTACGAAGCCAACGGTGGATTCCTGCTGCAGACCGACCTGAAGCGTACCGCCTACGATGGCGTTACTCGCACTTTGCCCGCTTTACCCACCCGCGACGCCTTGCTGCCTATGATCGCCGTGATGGTCATGGTCCGCGAACAGAAGATGTGTGTGGTGGATCTTCTCCGCAAGCTTCCCAAGCGCTTTACCGTTAGCGACCGCCTGAAGGAATTTTCCACCGAGATTTCCAAGGCAAAGCTTGCTGAAATCCGTGAACAGAAGTTGGGCGAAAAGCTGTTCGGCAAGTTTACTGCAAAGCCCAGCAAGTTCAAGCCCAAGGATGGCCCCGCTCCCATTTTCCACGGCAAGATGGTCTCCCTCAATGAAGTGGACGGCTACCGTATGGAATTCGACTCCGGCGATATCGTTCACCTGCGCCCCAGTGGCAACGCTCCGGAATTCCGCTGCTATGTGGAAACCGAAGGCAAGGAACGTTCCGCTGAACTTTTGGCAGACTGCCTGAAGGTCATGGAAGGCTGGCGCAAATAATTTTGTATATTAGGAACATGATGAAGAAACTTTTTGCAACCGCCCTTCTTTCTGCCGCCGCCGCATTTGCTGGCGAGCATTGGAATGTTGATCTTGGTGGCGTTTCCATGAAGTTTCTTTCCATGCCGGTTTCTGCCCGATCTGCGGCTATGGCTGGTGCTGGTATTGCAGACCCCGCCAGGGCTTCTGAAGTTAAAGGCAATCCGTTGGCCATGAGCACTATCAGGCATGCGGAACTTGGTATTACCCAGCTGGTATTTGGTGAGAGCCGTGCGGACAATTTTGTTTCTGCCTACTATGGCATTCCCTTTACCATCAAGAACTACAAGGTGGCTGCATCTGCTGCCATTGACTTTGTCGGTTACGATAACATTGAAGGTCGTGACGAGTATGGCAACCTGACCACCGAATATGGAGCCTTTGCCTGGACGATTCAGGCTGGCCTCGGAAGCCAGGGTGAAGTTTTCAACTGGGCTGCAAACGTGCGCTTTGCGCAGCAGACCATTGATGATGAATCTGCTATCGCCTTCCTGGGTGATGTTGCAGGCTCCTTCAAGGTGAATAAGTATTTCGCCTTTGCCGCCGCCCTGACGAACTTCGGCTACATGGGTGACTACGACGGAGTGGATGAAGCAGAACCTATGGCCCTTCAGGCTGGTGTTTCCGGTTTCCTCCCCATTGCAGAAAAGTGGAATGCCCATGTTTCTATTGATGCCTATCGCCGTGCCGACACCGATGCTCAGTGGCTCTTTGGTGGCGAAATCAATTACCTGAATTCCCTGGCATTCCGCCTGGGCTACGCTATTCGCCCCGATACCCGTAACGCACTGAGCTGCGGTCTCGGTGTTGCCTTCGGTATGATCGTCTTTGATTATGGCTATAGCCCGAAGCCCGCTTTACAGGCCGGCGACCATTACATTTCTATCGGCTTGAAATTCTAGTTCACTCTCGTGACTGCGATTCTGGCTATTGTCCAGATTGTATTTCCTGATTTGATATGCCAGCGAGCCGCGGCTTATTCCCAGTCGTTGTGCGGTGGCACTTTTGTTCCAGTTGTTCTTGTGAAGTTCCGTCAGGATGGTTTCCCTGAGGGGAACGTGATTCCTCCTGAGGGAGGCGGCGTTATAGGGGCGCGCGCCTTCGGTACACTGCGTGAGTTCCAAGGGCGCGGCGAATTCCTCGTTCAGGATTTCCTGAAGGGTTGTGCTGTAGGGTTTCAGCAGTGCGTAACGCTGCAACACGTTCTTCAGTTGACGAACGTTGCCGGGCCAGCGTTGGGTCTTGAGCTTGTATAGTTCTGCGGGGGAGAGCGGGAGCGCCCTGTAGCCGGGTAACGGATTGGACGGTGACATGTTGGCTTCTGCCCAAAGTTCCTGGGCGATGTTCTCGAAGTCGTCGCGGTCCCTTAAGGCGGGAAGTTTTATGGGGAACACATTCAGCCTGAAGTAGAGATCCTCACGGAAGTGGCCCGCGGCCACTTCATTACGAAGATTGCGGTTGGTGGCGCAAATCAACCTGAAGTCCACGGGAATATTCGTGGTGGCGCCTAAGGGCATCACGGAACGCTCCTGCAGAATTCGCAGAAGCTTGCACTGCTGTTCCATAGGCATTTCCCCGATTTCATCAAGGAACAACGTTCCTCCGCTGGATGCTCGTACCACGCCAACTTGCTCTGCATTTGCCCCAGTGTAGGCGCCTTTTCGGGCTCCTTCCAGGATGCTTTCTGCCAAGCTGGAGGCGATAGCTCCGCAGTTTACCGCCACGAACGGGCCTTTGGACCGGGCGCTTCTTCCGTGAATATAGCGTGCGGCCACTTCTTTTCCGCATCCGGATTCCCCCTGGAGCAAAACCGAAATGTCGGAGTTGGCGGCGATTTTAAGCATATTCTCTTTGATAATCATGAGTCCTCCCGCCCTATACACGTATTTTTCCCTTTAAAGAACCCCCTTTTTTTGTTAATTTTACGCCCGCCTTGAAGATTTTACATTCGAGTACGTAGAATGGAGGCGCTTCAGGGTATTCACAAGTGGCTGGCTTAGGCAAGTAGGTTCGAGTCGATAGTATGTCGCTCCGGGTGGGGCGCGAGGCTTGGAGCCCAGGGGCCGGCAGCCCAAAGGAAAACACATGTCTAGAATCGTATGTAAGTTCGGTGGCTCTTCTGTCGCCGACGCAGGTCAGTTCCGTAAAATCAAGAACATCGTTTCCTCCGATGCAAAGCGCAAGGTCGTAGTGGTATCCGCTCCCGGTAAGCGCAATCCCAAGGAAACCAAGCTGACCGACCTCCTCTACAGCACCTATGATCTCGCTTCCAAGCACCTGGACTTCTCCGAACCCTGGAACCTGATCCGCAACCGCTATCTGGAAATCTGCGCTGACCTGGGTATCGAACCTAAGGTTGCTGCCGACCTGGACGCTCTTGAAAAGCAATTGCGCGAAGATGTCGACAGCATCACCACCGATTACCTGGTGAGCCGTGGCGAATACCTGAGCGCACGCGTCATGTCCGTGTACCTGGGTGCCGAATTCGTGGATACTTTCCCCATCATCACCTTCGATGAAAAGTACCGCATTCTGCCTTCCAGCTACGAAACCATCGCCAAGGCCCTTTCCGACGAGAACAAGCTCTACGTTCTTCCGGGCTTCTACGGTTCCAACACTCGTGGCGAACTGAAGACCTTCAGTCGCGGCGGCTCCGATATTACCGGCGCAATTCTCGCCAACGCAATCGACGCCGAAACCTACGAAAACTGGACCGACGTTTCCGGCATGCTGATGGCTGACCCCCGCATCGTCGAAAATCCGCTGCCCATCGAATACGTGTCCTACCGCGAAATCCGCGAACTGGCCTACTCCGGCGCAAGCGTCCTTCACGACGAATCCATCGCTCCTTGCCGCGCCAAGAAGATCCCTATCAATATCCGCAACACCAACCGCCCCGAAGACGCCGGTACCATCATCGGCCCCACTCCGGAATCCACCAAGCTTCCCATCACCGGCGTTGCCGGCCGTAAGGGCTTCTCCATGATCTACATCGAAAAGTCCATGATGAACAAGGAAGTTGGTTTCGGTCGCCGCGTGCTTGCCGTTCTCGAAGGAGAAGGCCTTTCCTACGAACTGTGCCCCAGCGCCATCGACTCCATGAGCATCGTTGTGGATACCAAGAAGCTGGAAGCCGTTGAACATGTCGTCATGGAAGACATCACTCAGCAGATGCATCCGGACCGCATCAAGATCTTCAAGGGCATCAGCCTTATCGCCACCGTTGGCCATGGCATGACCAACAAGATCGGTGTTGCTGCAAAGCTCTTCACCGCCCTTGCAGAAAACAGCGTCAACGTCCGAATCATCGACCAGGGTTCTTCCCAGATCAACATCATCACCGGTGTGGATGAAGACGACATGAACAAGGCCATCAAGGCCATCTACGACGCATTCACTAAATAGTACATTGGGATGCCGCGGGTGATCAAAGCATCCGCCACCCTGTGTCATCCTGAGGCGAAGCCGAAGGATCTAGCAAAGGCTCAGAACATGTCGAGAGTTGCGAGCAAGCTTGCTTGCTCATAACCGAGGGTCGCGGGGCCGCAAAGTCCCGCAGAAATTCGCAAAAACAGCCCGCAGTTCAACGCTGCGGGCTTTTTTGTATGCCTTTTTGGTCGCCGGAAGGGGCGAAATATGGTCGCGGAAGGGTCAAATTACGAAAAAAGGTTACTAAACGGCCGAAAAACATCTTTTTAGTAACCCATTTTACAAACAAATTAATTACAAAACAGTGGTTAAGTTAGAAATTAGGTTACTAACTAACCGAAAATCCCTGTTTTAGTAACCTTTGGGATATGGGTAATTAAGAAGACGTCCCTTTTTTAAGACCATTGTTTGTGTATAAAGTAATAATCGGGTTACTAGATGCTTTTATATTACCCATTTAGTAACCCATTTTGACAAAAAGTCCTTTTGCATGGCGACAAAATTGGCTGAACCACCAACTATTTGTATATTTAGGGCATAGTTAATAGATCGCTTTCCTGCCAGAAACTGGAATTTTCCAGCGGACCGCAGAGGCGGTCTTTTTTTATGCCCTAAAAAGGAGTGCTGATGCAACTTAAAGAATTGATCTCGCCGGATAAGCTTGTGGCTGTTGTTCAGGCGAAAGCAGATGAGTTACTTGCCGCAATTACCACAATTGATAAGCGTTTGAGGAAATCAATAGAAGGGCGCCTCCGTATGGCCCGCCGTAAAAATTCGGTACATTATTTTCATGTAAAGAGCCCTGCCGATATTGTTGGCGATTATATTCCTCAGTCAGATGTGTCTACCATCAAGGCTCTGGCGCAGAAAGATTATGATAAATGCGCCCTCAAGGAACTTCAGCGAGAGCTTTTCGTAATTGACAAGTTTCTAAAGGAATACCAACCGGAGTGTCTCAATGCGGTTTACAGCAATCTTGCCCCGGAACGTCAGCGATTCTTGCAGCCAGTACGTCTTTCCGACGAAGAGTTTGCGGAGCAGTGGCTTGCGGTAAAGTATAGCGGGAAGCCTTTCGCGGCCGGTGCTCCGGAGCTTACAACCTCCCGCGGGGAGCGGGTGCGCTCCAAGTCGGAGGTCATCATCGCGGATACCCTTGTCCGTCTGAAAATTCCCTACCGCTATGAATTTCCCCACCAGCTGAAAGTCCGCGGAAGCAATCGCAGGCGGGGAGACGCGTTGGCAAGGGACCATGCTGGTGACGTGTTGCGTAACCTACAAGATGGAAAACTCGACAATTCCCGCAAACGAGATAATTCCTACCGCACAGTAACATTCCATCCGGATTTTACTTGCCTGAACCTTCGCACCCGTCGCGAATTCATCTGGGAGCATTTCGGGCGAATGGACGATCCCGAATATATCGCGGAAACCCTGGGAAAATTCGAGACCTACACCGCCAACGGAATCTTCCCCGGCGAATCCCTCATCTTCACCATGGAAAATCAGGAACGCCCGCTGAACCCCGCCACCGTGGAGGCGTTGGCGAAACATTTTTTGCTGTAGAGTTTTTATTTCAGCAATTTGTTTTGCCCGATACTTTCCAAAACTGTCATCTGCGAAATTGCAATCTGGTTCAGCTTTGTCAGGCGCTCGCTTTGCGTTACACCCTCGTTGATCAAGACGGAGTTTAACGATTCCATGTTGCTGAGGCAAATCAGCTGGTTGACCGTCGCGTAATCACGGACGTTCCCTGGTAGTGCGGGGTTGGCTGTGTGCCACTCCACTGCCGTGAAACCGAACAGAGCCTTGTTCAATACGTCGGCCTCATTGGCATATACGAAGGAAATTTCTTGTGGCGTGAGTGTCGCGGGAATCAAGTTCTGCTTGACAGCGTCTGTGTGGATATGGTAGTTAATCTTTGAAAGTTCCCGCTTTACGGACCAGCCGAGTTGTGCCTGCTCCGCTGCCTTGAGACGCTGATACTCACGAATTAGGTAATATTTGAATTCTGGACTGAGCCAAGAACCGAATTCAAAAGCGATGTCGGAATGTGCGTAGGTTCCACCGTATCGACCGGCAGAAGAAACGATACCAATAGCGTTTGTTTTTTCAATCCATTACTTTGCGGTAAGAACATTTCCATTTGTACCAGCATTTGTTTTAATGTTACTGAATTCAGTAACATTAAAATTGGAATTATTTATAGTTTCCCAAATACCTAAAAATTCGATAGCAAAGCGCGTACTGAGCCAATGAGAAATGACAAGACCTGTAGCCTCAGGATTCTTGTATCTCGCCATATCGGTTAAACTTATATAATCCCCGTCATGATTCTTTTTAAGGGAAATACCTGTATTCATAACTTCAATCTTGCTCATATTTACTCCTTTGTGTTACAAGCTGGATATAAAAACACAAATTTGATGCACAAATGTTCTAGTGAACAAAATATAACCAATTTTATAAAAATAGGCAATAGGTGCGCCGAAAAAATTTGAGTGACACCTGCTGACATTCAAGATTATCTATATTCCCTATGTACATAAAGAGTTTTGCTCTTGTCCTCTACCTGGAAACTTAGACACTTTTCAATACACGGAGAACAAGACGAACGCTCACGTCTGCCGATGGGTCTTGCACCTAGCGGCATCGTTTTGCTACATGCATATTTAATAGATCTGCCTGATTGCACAGCGACCGTTTTGGGGCGTGGGTTGCGCGTTTATTTGTGTAAGGCAGTCTAAGGCCCCAGGTAGATAGACACGTCAACCCCTCCGCCCTTTTTTTATTGAAATCGTGTTGGGGTATGTGGAACAGGAGAAACTCTTGGTGAGTTTTGTAGAAACTCTTGATGCTCGGTCATGAAAAAACCTTGTAAACAAGTTTTTCTATGACTCTCGCAATGTGAGTTTTGCTCTTGTTCTGTACCTGAAACTTAGACACTTTCAAAACACAAGGAATAAGACAAATCTCGGATGCCCATGAATGCCATGGGCGCATTGTACCCTGGGGGTCGTGTACCCAGTGGTCTCGACCTTCGCTTTCGTGCAATTGCGCCAAGGCGTTTTTGGCGTTTGGCGAAATCTGGCTTGGCGCCTATGGTGCGCCGCCGGTATTGTCCGCGAGTTTTGTTTTTGAATTGTAGAAAGTCGCAATTTTCGGCGAGAAGCAGCAATGCTCCTCGCCTTTTCGTTTTTTTACGCAGGCTAGGAACATCGCTCCGAACAAAGGGCTGAACTCAGGTTCAACCCTTTTTGATTGGAGCGAGTAGATGGCGGAGACGAAAAAACAAAAGAAAGTTTTTAAATCCATTGAACTTTTTGCCGGTGCTGGTGGTTTAGCGATAGGCTTAGAAAAAGCGGGATTTGAACATATCGGTTTAGTTGAATTTAATAAAGCTGCTGCAGAGACTTTAAGAACAAATCGTCCAAAATGGAAAGTCTTATGTGAAGATGTTGCTTTGGTTGCGGGGCGAAATCTTGAAGACGAATTCAATATAAAAAAGAATGATTTAGATCTTTTATCGGGAGGAGCTCCTTGTCAAAGTTTTAGCTATGCTGGCAAGCGCTTAGGTCTTGAAGATGTTCGTGGAACCATGTTTTATCACTATGCCACATTTCTTCGCAAACTACAACCGAAGATGTTTCTCTTTGAAAATGTGAAAGGACTTTTGTCTCATGATAAAGGCAAAACATATCAGACAATTCTAAACATTTTTGAAGATGAGGGATATGTGACGTTTCACCAGGTTTTGAATGCGTGGGACTATGGTAATCCTCAAAAAAGAGAACGTTTAATAACAGTTGGAATTAGAAAAGATCTTGCAGGCGAAATTAAATATGATTTTCCGAAACCTCACAAGTATAAGCCTGTACTGAGAGATGTTGTACTGGATGTAGATCCGGATAAGAATCATTGTGCAAGATATTCCGCAGCAAAGGAAAAAGTTTTTGCCCTTGTTCCTCCTGGTGGTTACTGGAAAGATATTGATCCCAAAGTTGCAAAAGCATATATGAAAACTTGTTGGGATATGGAAGGCGGAAGGACTGGTATATTACGAAGAATTGGTTTAGATGAACCGTCCTTGACTGTTCTTACTAATCCGGGAATGAAACAGACGGATAGATGTCATCCTTTGGAAGTACGTCCATTCAGTGTAAGAGAAAATGCTCGTTTTCAGTCATTTCCTGACTCATGGAAATTTTCAGGAAATTTGGCCGAGCAATATAAACAGGTTGGAAATGCAGTTCCTGTAAATCTGGCAAAGGATATCGGCCTCCAGATACTGAGAGTGCTAAAGGAGCTTTAGCTATGTGGAATCTTGAATTTATCTCAGAACGAGATTTCACGTCTCATGTCCGTGAAACGATAAATAATTATATGGGTTCTTTCAAATCCGTGTCGTTAAAGGATTTTAATAAAAATATTGTAGATCCTGTCAAGTTTGCATTTGACAAAGTATTATTTAATATTTCATGGCAAGATTTAATCAGTAATGAAATAACACGTCAAAGAGACAAAACAAATAATAATTACATCGGTTATTTTCATCAGCACATTTTTAAGTACATAAATAAGTGTGTAGTACCACCAAATGGGAAGGATGGTGGATGGGATGTTATTTATAAAAATCCTGATGGCGTTTATGTGGGGTCAGAAAAGCAGGAACTTGTTCATACGATTTATGTTGAAATGAAAAATAAACATAATACGATGAATAGTGCCAGTGCTGAAAAAACATACAAAAAAATGCAACAGCAGCTTTTGGATGATGATGATTGTGCTTGTTTTCTCGTAGAAGCGATTGCAAGTACGTCTCAAAATATAAAATGGGAAACGTCGTTTGAAAAAAAGAAACATTCCCATAACAAAATTCGTCGAGTTAGTATGGATCAATTCTATTCCATAGTGACAGGCCAGTCTGATGCATTCTACAAAGTAATGATGGCGTTACCTGCAGTCATAAAGAATGTTGTTGCTGAAAAAACAAAGCTATCGGAACCTAAAGATACTGTTTTTGGTGAGTTACAAACACAAGCAAAAAAATACAATGCAGGGGATGATGACGTCAATTTGACTCTTGCTATGTATATGTTGGGTTTTAGTTCGTATTTAGGATTTAGCAACAGGTAATATATTTCCATTACCCGATGTTACTTAATTCATCTTTCACATTTTCCCTATAGCCCGCAGTTCAACGCTATGGGCTTTTTATATGCAGCCAGCTTGTCTTCCTATAGCAAGTTTTATGGCGATCCTTCTAACGGCAAACTTTTTATATTCTAGCAGGTTAAAAAGGAGAAGCAAATGGGTTATATCGAAAGCAAGTGCCCGCACTGCGGCAAGGTGAATCGTTTTAGTTGCAACACTTACGCATACGGTAGCCCCATTGTCAATTGTAAGGATTGCCGCGAAGAATTTGTAGAAAAGAAATTCCGTGAAGTGGCTGTTGAAGGTTTTGATCCGCGAACCACGAATCCGAAATTTTACGTGAAGGGGAGCTCGCTGTTCCTGGTACTTTCTGCGGTTTGCTTCGCCTTGCAAATGGCTCGTGTGGGCGAGTTGACTTTCAACAAGATTACCGTTGCCGCGGTAGCCTGCGCCGCTGCCGCCGTCCTATGCCTCGTGCAGTTCATTCGCATCAAGTGCGGCTTCGAAGATAAGAGCAACGCCAAGCATCTGGAAGAATCCAGGGAACGCTTGAAGGACAAATCCTACGCCAAGAAGTTGGCTTCCTACGGCTACAACGTTCCTGATGAATATTTGAAGTAGTTCGCCACTACATTCGCGCAAACAGTTGTTTGCAAAATATGGCTGGTGAAGGCGCGCCCCTTGACCTTCGAAAGCGCGTTTGATATTTTTAGGAAGTTGATTGCTGCAGGTTAAAACCGTGGCTACATAGTTCATTAGATCGCTTTCCTGCCAGAAACTGGAATTTTCCAGCGGACCGCAGAGGCGGTCTTTTTTTTATGGAGGAAAAACGATGAATAAAAAGAAGATAAAACGTAACCACGATGGGTTCTTTAAGTATGTCTATAGCGATCCTGCTAATGCCCGAGCCATGTTGCGCACGTTATCCAAAGGCAACGAGGCTGTAAAAGGAATTCTAAATAATGTTGATCTCGAAACATTGGAGGAAATTTCGGAGCGTTACGATAACGTGGATGAGCGGGGCGAGGCGGACATTGCCTTCAGGGCAAGGACTTTAGATGGCGAGAACTTCTATTTCGGAATTTTGCTGGAGCATAAGTCCGAACATAAGGCGAATGTTCTGGAACAGACTTTCCGCTATGTCTTCAACGTGATGGTGGATAAGTCGAATACGACTTTCAAGTGGTTGCCTACTAAGGCAATTATCATCTATAATGGTGCCGATGATTGGGATCCCCTTGCGGAATACCGTAAGCAGCCTCACGGAGATTTCGCCGGGCGGGAACTGCCCTTTGAATGCGCATTCGTAGATTTGAAGCAGATTCCCGACGAACTTTTGATGCAGAGTGAAACGCCGGAAGCGGCAATTGGCCTTATGACTATGAAATACGCCTTTGATGCTGATGCCTATTCAAAGGCATTGACGGCAATGGACCCCTTGTTCCGAAAAATGGATAACGCAAAGGGGGCTACCTTGGTTGAAAAAATAAAGTTATATTTAGGAGAGTATATCACCGAAGAAGCTCTGGAGAGGTTGAACATGGCATTCAAAAGTTTAGGGGAAAGGCTTGGCTTTGTTAGTGCAGGTGATGTCCGTCGTGCCCGCGAGAAGCAGATTCGCGAGAATGCTCAAAAACGCGGCGAAGCGAAAGGTCGCAAACAGGAACGCGCCAAGGCTGAAGAGGAAAAGCTTGCCTCCGCTCGGGAAATGCTTCAGGATGGCGATTCCGTTGAGAAAATCTGCAGGGTCCTTAAACTATCCGAAGAACGGGTACGAGCGCTCTTGTAAAATCTATAAAGGCAGCTGTCGTTTCAAGAAACTATAATTTTGGATTAGGTCATGTTGAAAGTTGTCAGCATGGCTTTTTTTGTAGAAATCATGAAACGCTGATGAAATTTTAGACAAATTTTCTATTATAAACTTGTACAAAACAAAAGAAATCCTATGAAGAACTTTATTGCGAAGATGGGTGCTGTTCTGATGGCCTCTGCAGCAGCGCTGACTTTTACTGCCTGCGATTTGGTCGGTGGCCTTAAGGATTCCCGCGATGGCAAGACCTACAAGACTGTAAAGATCGGTGACAAGGTTTGGATGGCGGAGAATCTGAATTATCAGACCGGCGAAAGCAAGTGTTACGATAACAAACCCGAAAACTGCGACAAGTATGGCCGCCTCTATGTTTGGAGAGAAGCCGTTACCGCTTGCCCGGATGGCTGGCATCTGCCCAGCAGGGAAGAATTTGAGGAACTTAAGAAACTTGCTGGTCAAAAGGCCGGCGATATTGACATGGCAGGAACCGTGCTGAAGTCCATGACCAGCTGGAACGATAATGACGGCAAGAGCGGAAACGGCACCGACGGCCTCGGCTTTGGGGCGTTGCCCGCTGGCCACTACGACAGCGACTCCGACTACTTCGACTTCGAGGGCATCAGCGCGTTCTTCTGGTCTTCTACGGAGAACTATAGTAACTACGCGTACCGCCTGTATTTGGACTACTACGACGAGCTCGCCGCCGTGCTCGGCAACGCTAAGTACTTCGGCTTCTCTGTTCGCTGTGTCAAAAATCCCTAGCCCTACTTAATCCTGTCCCCGCAATATTCCTGCCTTCCGCAGTTTTTGCAGTGGGCGCCCATCCATAGGGTGTCAAACTGGTTGATGGCGGCTTCCACGATTTGCGGGTCGTTGGTCAAAATGCCTGCCTCAAAGTTTCGCTTTAGTGCGCTTTTCATGCCGATGCCCGCACCTGTCAAGTTGGCGGATCCGATGTAGGCAACTTCCAGGTTGAAAATTACCATCTTGAAATGTACGCGGGGGCAAAGCACTCGCTCCAAATCTGTCGCCAAAATTGGGAACCGGTCAAAATCTTCCCGAAAGTTTGGCCCCGGTTCCTTGGCATGAACCAGACGCACGCCAACGCCCTTCTTTAGCAGGCCTGCGATTTGCCCCAGCAGAGGAATGGCCTCGCCGTTCTGCTTTACATACAGATCCTTGATGTCGGCGGTACCGATCCACAGGGTGTCACGAACTTTAGCGATGCGTTCAATGACTTCGCTGTAATGCTCTTCGTTGGCGATGTACTTGGTGAAAATTTCAGACATTATGCAAAATCCTTTCCGTCGATTTCGCTGATGTTCACTGCACCCAGGTGTTCCACGCGGGCCAGGCGATTGGCCTGCCGCTCGATGGTCTTTTCAAACAGGTTTCGCACATAGCGGCCGTTTCCGAAATGAGAACTTTTTCCGGCGACGGTTCCTGCCTCAAAGGCTTCTGCGTCTTTTTCTGCCACCGCCTTGGCGATGGTCTGCTGCAACGCAACCCGCGCAGAATCGTTCAGCATGTAATCGTACTTATCCACCAGCATCTTGAAGATTTCTTCCAGCTCGTTTTCGGAGTAGTCCGGGAAGTTGATGTAGCGATTGAATCTTGAGGCAAGCCCGGGGTTGGAGCCAACGAAGTTCTTGATTTCGTCGGTGTAGCCTGCGATAATCACCACCAGGCGATCCCGGTCATCTTCCATGCGCTTTAGCAAGGTGTCGATAGCTTCCTGTCCAAAGTCGTTTTCGGAACTGCGGGATAGCGTGTAGGCTTCGTCAATGAACAGCACGCCGTTTAGTGCGCTGTCGATAACTTTGTTGGTCTTGATGGCGGTTTGCCCCATATATCCTGCCACCAGGTCGCTGCGGGAGGCTTCCACCAGGTGGCCGCTGGAAATCACTCCAAGAGACTTGAGAATCTGTGCCATGATGCGGGCGATGGTGGTCTTTCCGGTGCCGGGATTTCCGGAGAAAACCAGATGGTAGGATGTGGGCGGAACGGACAAGCCTTTCTTGCGACGCTCATTCTGAATCTTCAGGAAGTTGCGGAAGGTGATCACCTCCTGCTTCACGGAAGCAAGTCCCACCAACGCATTCAACTGCTTTTCCGCCTCTTCGGCGCACTGTTCTGCAGAAAGTTTGGCGCTGTCGCCGAGTCCAGAAATTTTTGCGGTAACGGTGGCTCCAAAGGCGTCACCTGCTTCGTCTATTTCGTCGCCGGAATCGCCACTTTCCTTGTACTTGACTTCGTGGGGAGAAAACTTGATGTTGCGGGCCGCGTTTGCAAAGAGGCTTCCGCCAATGTACTTTTCCATGAATTGCAACCACTGGATTTCAGCAACGGTAAGCTTGCCATCAATGTTTGCTAGGGCTGCGGAATAATCGTACATCAGGCGCATGTATCTTCTTGTGGCATCCGGGGAAAAATCTGAAAAAACGGAAGGGAAAAGAAAATGGTCTCCATAGCGCTTCAAGGCTTCGTGATTCCTTTCAAGATTCGCTACGATAGTGTCTAGGTCAATTTCATTGTTGGCCATTGTTTGTGCAGTCAAACGTTTCCAGTCAATTTCGCAAGGTGCATCGGCACGCAGGCGTAGCATCAGTGTTATAAATCCGCAGGATTCCTTGTTCAGCATGCTTATGGGATGCCCGAGCTTTTTTGAAACGTAGACCAGATCTGTAAGGAATACCGTTGCAAGTTCGTTAGAGGGCGTGTTGCCATTTTGCTCCGTAATGTGCATGCGTAATTTTTCGCCCACCCCATTAAACAGCATAAAGTCCTTAAAAAAATTGACCAGTGCAGTAACTGTAGGATCAAGCTTTTGCATGTACTTGGCAAGTACTGGATCGATAGCGACTTCCGATGCGACCTTGGTTTCTGTCTGCACGTCCTTCATTAAATCTTTCAGGGCCCTTTCGGCCGCCTTTCTATGGGAACCTTCTTCGATTTGCTTGAACTTTTCTTTTTTGAACTTGGCGACGATAACGTCGGATCCGACAATAATGAAGGATACGATGATAAATGAGATAATAAGAAAAGTCATGCTTTAGACGGGCTCCTCAAATATACAGGAATCGCTTAAAAAATTATATATAGAATGTAGAATAATAAAATCGGAGTGAAGAATGAACAAACTAGTGGGTATGATTTATGCCGTGTCTATGACGGTGGCTGTGCTTGCCCTTGTTGCCTGCTCGGAATCTTTTACGGATGATCGCGACGGCCAATCCTATAGTATGGTGAAAATCGGCGAACAAGTTTGGATGGCGGAAAATCTGAACTATGCCGGCGCTGTTGATTCCGGCAATGGTGCGGCGCTCGTAAGTTTTTGCCCTGATGGTGACGATCGCAATTGCAAAAAGTATGGTCGTCTCTACACCTGGGAATCGGCGCAGAAGGCATGCCCCGCAGGCTGGCACTTGCCTACTGCAGAAGAATTCGATGCCATGTTCATGGCGGTGATGGCCGCAGACGTTCGTGGCGCAGCAATGGCTCAGGCAGCAAATGTTGCAACAATCGGAAAATTGCTCAAGTCCACCAGCGGTTGGTTCAAGAACGGAAACGGTACGGACGCAGTAGGGTTCAACGCTCTCCCCGCAGGCTACATGTCAGGCAAGTTTGACGGTATCGGCGGTTACGCCTATTTCTGGAGCTCCACCACGGACGCGCAGGAGCCGGCTTTCGCCCAATATCTTTTTCTGGATTTCAGCAGCCCTGTTGCAGGACTGAATTCCTTTGACAAAGGGAGCGCCCGCTCTGTGAGATGCGTTAAAAACTAGTTTTTGAAAAAAAACTGCTTTTTGAGGTAGTGATTTTAGTTTTTTTTGTCACTGATCGTTTATTTTTTTCCGTTTGATGACAAAAATTTTGAATAAATTAACTGATTTGTCGGGTTGCTAGCAAGAAAAAGTGTTGATCTCTTTGTCACTAAAGAGATGTATATCTTGATTTGGTGGCATTCTTGAACAAGGAAGGTTTCCTTAGTTTGAATATTTATTGCAGACAAATTAACATTTGTGTCACTAAACGTTGCTATTTTACCATTTGGTGACAAATTTTTTGAAAAAGCGTTTCGAATCTGGTTGGAACGGTGCCTGCGAAACGAATTTTTTTTTATATTACACAATACATTAACATAGTTCATAGATCGCTTGCTTGCAAAATCTGGCGCATGCCGGAGGACCGCAGGGCGGTCTTTTTTTTATTCACACTTCCTTGCGATGTTGAAACAGACGACCATTTAATCAAATGTGTTTTCAATGATCGTCACGACACTTCGCGAGGTTTTACACAAGGAGGAAAAATGAAGGGAATTGAAATGGTTGGAATGAGGTGCATTGGCAACAAGAAATTGTTGGAGGAGCCTTTGTCGAGAATCGGGGTGTTTGCCTCCCGTTCCGAGGATCCGGCAGTGGGCATTATTCGTGAGCAGTGGGCGAAGGCGAAGGGGCGAGAACGGCGCTGCATTGTGGGAACGTTTCATTCCAAGGCGGAGTGCGAGCTGCTTTATTTTGTGCTTAAGTACGGCGGTTATGCGGTATGGTTTCTGGGCTGCCGCCTGCCAGATAAGCTTCCGGATTTTTGCAAGAAGGCCATTCGTTATCGCAAGCTGTTGATTGTGTCTTGTTTTAATTGTGAACACCATTCCTGTGCTACGGCACGGTACTGCGCTCACCTTGCGGACATGTGCTCCAGCTATCTTGTAATCTGGTCCATGAAGGAAAATGGAATGATTGCGCCGATTTATAACAAGGCTGTGGCCAAGGGAAAATGGGTTGAAAGGTTTTGATTTCCTTTTGCCTGCGCTTGTTATGAAATTACACACAAACTAATGATTAAAACCGACGAATGTTCGCTGTGAACTTTTGCAATACGAGGCTGGCGATCTAGGAACAAAAAAAAGACCCCGCGTTGTGCGGAGTCTTTTTAATTGCTTTTTGCAAACCGATTAGTCGGTCAAGCGGAGCGGCATCAGCAGGAAGCTGAAGTTGAGGCCTTCGCCAACCGGTTCGATAATGCAAGCGCCGATGGGAGTGTTCATCTTGAGAACAACTTCTTCGCTCTTGCACATACCGAGGATTTCGGAAATGTAGCGACCATCGAAACCGATGCTGAAGCTACCTTCACCATTGTGGGTGACAGCCAATGCTTCGCGAGAATCGCCACCGACATCCGGGTCGGTTGCGGAAAGTTCCATCATGTTGCCGTCGATCTGGAAACGAATCTGGTGGGTACGCGGATTTGCCATCGGCAAGATGCTGCGGACCTTGTTCTGCAGTTCGACTGCGTTAGCCTGAACAGTACGTTCAAAGTTCTGCGGGATCACGGCGCGGTAGTTAGGATACGGTCCTTCGTACAGCTTGGAAATGATCTGGGTGGAACCGGTGCTGAACAAGATGTGAGTTTCGGTAGTGCGAACTTCGATCTGTTCGTCGTTCTTTGCCATGCGGAGGATCTGCTGGAGAACCTTGGGCAGGATGATCACGCCGCCGTTGAGGCTGGCGCCTTCCTGTTCGATGCTTGCGCGGCCCATGCGATGACCGTCGGTAGCAACCATGGAAACCTTACCATCCACAGCTTCGAGATAGACGCCGTTCAAGTTCTGACGGGTGGAATCGTTGGAAACTGCGAATGCGGTCTTTTCAACGAGGAATGCCAGTTCGCTTGCAGCGAAGGTCAAGGTGGTGCCTTCCACTTCCGGGAACGGAGGGAAGTCGCTTGCGTCGAAGCCCATGATGGAGGCCTGGCCGCGTTCGCTCCACTTGATCTTGGTCAGGTAATCCTGAACGTCGATGCTGATGTTTTCAATAGCGGGGTCTACGAGAGCCTTGATGAGTTCGGAGAACTTGCGGGCGTTGATTACGACTTCGCCATCACGTTCGCCGTTGACTTCCAGCTTGGTCCTGATACCAAGGTTCAAGTCGGTTGCGCAGATTTCGAGAATATTGCCTTCCAGGCGGAGGGAATAGTTGTTCAAAATCTGAAGAGTGGACTTGTTGGGAATTGCAGTAATTGCAGTCTGCAAGGCTTCCTGCAACACGGACTTCTTGATTTCGAACTTCATTCTAGCCTCTCTGGATTAACATGGTTCCGACAAAGAAAACCACGGCAATGGCACTCATGGCAACGATCACCCAAGTGTTCAGTGCGTTCTTCTTCTTCGGTGTGAATTTCTTGACTTCTTGCTTTGCGTGTCTACGATCGCGACGGCTCATAGAAAATCTCCAATTTGTTTACGGATAAAAAACTAATTTATTTATTGCACGAGGAAATTTTTTATGATGGAAACACCTCTAAATAAGCTTAAAAATAAGGCTTTGTTTGCGGCCTCCTCCGCTGTACTGCGTGTGGAACTGGCAACTGAGGAAGCCAAGCTGAAAAAGAACTTTCAGACCCTGGGTTTGAAGGTCCATGGGGCAGTCCGTGACGACCTTCTGGCCGCCATCAAGGATGATCCGTCCGTGGTAGAATTGCTGGGCGCCATTGAAGAACGTAAGCGCCGCATCAAGACCCTGGAAGGAAGAATCAACAACCCTGGCGAAGATGAAGAAGCTTGAGATACATGTATTCCCGAGTAAGACCACCTCGGGCAAGAACTACAAGATTTCCCTGGCAGGGGCGATCGTTTCTGTGGTTTGCGTTGTGGCAGGCGTTGCCGGTTTCCTGATGTTCTCCCCGGTGAGGATTGTAGACAACGTAACGAGTGGAAACATTACGGATATCCATCGTCAGAATGTGGCAATAAAAAAGGAATTGGCGACCATCCGCGAATCGGTGGATGAAACTATTTTGAAGGTGGAAGAAACCCGTCTGCTCCGTGATAGCACCTTGAAGTTCGGCGGTCTGGGCTTTACCTTGGAAACCGCCCTCAGCGATGATGAAAAAACCTTGGAAGGTCGCAAGGGCTTGAAGGAAATTGAACATTCCTTCCGCCAGTTGATTGACACCTTGGAAAAGGATTCTGCATTGGCTGCGAAGCTTCCCATTCTTCATCCCATGAAGAACGGACACGCCATCAAGAAGCGTTTTGAAATGGTCCACGATCCCTTTACCGACCAGGAACTTCCGCATCGCGGAATTGACTATGTGGCGGTTGAAGGCGATACTGTTTATGCAACGGGTGGTGGCGTAGTCACTGAAGTTCGTAAGCATCGTGGTTTCGGCCTTTCCATGAAGGTGGAGCACATGAAGGGCGTGCGTACTTTCTACGCCCACTTGGGCAAGAATTTGGTGGATGTAAATGCTAAGGTGAAACGCGGCCAGCCTATTGCAATCGTCGGTGAAAGCGGCACGGAATCTAGCGTGGGCCTTCACTACGAAATTCGACTGGATGGAAATCCGGTCAATCCGGAAAGTTTCTTTATTACTAAATAGGTTCTTATGGCAAATTCAGCTTTTGAACAGAACATTATCGCTATGGTGTGGGACTGCGACAAGACCCTCATCAGTTCCTACATGCAGGAACCTCTGTTCCGCCGTTTCAATGTGGACGGTGCAAAGTTCTGGCAGGAAGTGAATGCCCTCAAGACTCGTTACGCTGCCCAAGGAATTTCTGTAAATTCTGACACTAGCTATTTGAACCACATCTTGACTTATGTGAAGGCCGGACTTTTCAAGGGCCTTAATAACAAGATGCTTCGTGAATTTGGAAAGGAACTTGTGTTCTATCCGGGGCTTCCTGATTTCTTCGGCGAAGTGAAGAAGCTGATTGAGGAAGACCCGAAGTACAAGGCTTTTGATATTCGCCTGGAACATTATGTGGTGAGCACCGGTTTTGCTGAAACCATCAAGGGTAGCGCCATTGCTCCCTACGTAGAGGGAATCTTTGGTTGCGAATTTATTGAGGATGTTCTGCAGCCCGGCTTCCTGGAAATCGCCGATGTTTCTTCTAATGTCATTGCGAGCCCGAAGGGCGTAGCAATCAAAGCAGGCTCTGCCGCAGTACCGGAAATTTCCCAGGTAGCTTGCGCCTTGGATAACACTTCCAAGACCCGATACCTCTTTGAAATCAACAAGGGTAGCAACAAGTATCCCGAAACCATCGACGTGAATTCATCCATCGCTCGAACCAGTCGCCGAGTGCCTTTCGAGAACATGGTGTACATCGCCGACGGTCCCAGCGACGTTCCTGCATTCAGCATCCTGAACTACAATGGCGGAAGCACTTTCGCCGTGTACCCCAAGGGTGACGTGAAGGGAATGCGCCAGGTTGAATCTCTCCGCCGTGATGGTCGCGTGCAGATGTATGGCGAGGCCGATTACAGCGCCGCCACCACGTCGTGGCTATGGCTTACGGAAAAGGCCCGCGCCATTGCCGACAAGATCGTGGCTACCAAGCAGGCCGCCATCAAGAATAGCGCCGGCGCCCCGCCCACCCATCTTCAGTAAGATTTAAATTCTGTTAAATAAATCCGAAAATTACTTCTAGAAGTAATGCGATGGATAGAGGCAATATGGCGTGTGTTGCCAGACGGTTTTTACTTTTCTGCAAATACAAGTTGCATGCAAAAAGCATCGTGGTTATGAAGATGATAACGGAGGCTATCCTTGCCTCTTGTTTAAAGAGGTTGTAGAAAAGTCCGAAATACGCTCCGGTTGTAAAGCCGAGAGTTGCCTTCATAAGCAAAAAAGCGGCAACTGCAAGATGTATGGCATTATCCTTGGTGCGTGAAGAAGCCTTTGCTATCAAAAAGCCGATGACAAGGCAAAAGAAGGGTGTCAGCTGCAGGGTCTCAAGAGGGTCGTGTTCAGGGAGGTAGTAAATGGCGGATCTGTCAGTTTTGTATCCGCCGCTGTATCTGCTCATCAAATCGAAACCAATTATCGGGCACCAAAAAAGCCAGCTCAAAAGGGACTTGATGTGGTTCTCTTTTATTTCCTTTTTAGTTTTCTTTGCGTTTTCGTGGATGGTATTTACTGTTTGACGGACTTCTGCTTGCTCCTCTTCGGTGAGCTTGGACATTGAATAGTTGGAGATTTCTTTGTCCTTCGGATGGCTAGAGATTTCTTCGTCTTGTTCCTTGATTGCGTTTAGCACGATGTTTATTCGTTCAGGAGATTCGTCTTTTTTGACGATTTCAAAAATATCGTACAGCTCTTCTAAGGGAAGCTTACGGATGTGAGCTTCGTATTCCTTGAGGTAGTTTTCGTCTTTCAAGTTGACTTCGGTGAGACTCAATTTGAATTAGATGAGATAAATGCCGATTTCGTTTAAGAAGCGATTGAGGCAGAACAGCCCGAAACCCAGGATGAAAATCTGGATGATGATGAACTGCACCGGGTGTTCCCTGAAATGGTATTCGCTGCCCTGGTGGGAAATATTGCCACGGACAATATTGCTGATGAACCAGGCGAAGAAAATGATGGTGAGGAGCAGGGCCATGCAGGGCAATCTACTAAATTATTGGCTTAGTTGGAGCCGAATAGTTCATCGTACTCTTTGTTGGTGTAGATGACGCCGTCCTTTTCCTTGTAACTGTATGTGGAAAGGGAATCGCCGTTGTCGCATTTGAAAATGGGATCGTAACGGCTCGGTGTGGAGCAGACTACGGGAACGATGCCGTACAGAGGGGCGTTTTCATCAGTGGATGCGTAGCTTTTGGAGGCGTTTTTGCATGGAGACGGAACGTATACGGTGCTGTCCTTGCAGTGTACCGAGGGATCGGAATAGAGCACGTAGGGATATTCGCTATTGACGCTGGAAGAGGATGTTGCGCAGTCGCCGGAGACGCTGCCGGAGCTGATGTCGAAATTGGGCTGAACGCCGTAGAGGGCAATGACAGCACCGGCGACACATTCTTTATTTTGCTCGTTTGTGCAGATGTTTTCGCCGCCTTGGATGTATTCCGGCTCGGTGGTTTCGTTACAGCCGGCCCAGAAGCTGGCGGCGATACTCAAGGTGATTTTTCCCCAATGTTTCCTGATGGACATAGAGCCTCCTGGTTTCCCAAATTCCTTACGGTTAGAATATAGACTTTGGCGAAACTTTTTTGATGCGCTGGCTGAAAAATATGTTGTACAATTTGTCAACGGTTGGGGGCGTTGCGGGGGTGTCCCCTGCAGAGGGGGTAGTGAAAGACCGTAAAAGGGGCTTGAGCGAGGGGGAGGCTTCCCCCTTATAATTTTCATATTATATATTTATAGTCCCCGTTTATATGGGGAAGTTTTATCGACTATCAAGTTTTATTGAACTAGTTTAGGTTGTTAATGACGAATAAGTGTAAGTGCGGGATTCTGATCAGCAAGACCCCCTACGACAAGCGCTATGCCATCATGGAAGATGGTGAATTGGCAGAATTGATCGTAGACAGTGGCAAGGCTGTCCAGATTCTCGGAAATATCTACAAGGGAATTGTCAAGAAGGTTCTTGCCGGCAAGCTTGCGTTTGTCGATATCGGCCTGGATGCTGACGGGGTTCTCCTGCAGGAAGATGTTGTGGACAGAAATGCCCCCAAGGGAAGGGACCATGAGGCCGCTCCCGTGGAAAACATCGAAAGCGAGCTCCGTGCAGGCGACTGCGTGATGGTCCAGGTGATAGCCGAGCCCGAGAACAAGAAGGGTGCCGGTCTGTCCATGCACCTGAATCTTGCAGGAAGTCTCCTGGTGTGTATGCCGGGTTCCGACCTGATCAGGGTCTCCAAGCGCGAAAAGGATGCTGCCAAGCGTAGCGAAATCAAGCGCTGGATCAACCACAACAAGGGTCGCGATGTTGGCTATATCGTGCGTACCGAGGGCGTGAGCGCAAGCGAAGAGCAGTTGTCTCAGGAAATGCGAGGCCTGGAAACCAAGTGGGAAGGCATCAAGGAAAACTACGCCAACCTGGATGGTGCTGGCCTGCTCTATGAGGAATCCAACTCTACCCAGCGTGCCATTGGCGAGTATATCAATGAGAACACGGACTATGTCTATATCGACAACCGTGACGAGTATTTTGCACTCCGTGATGACCTGAAGTCCCTTTCTCCGGACAAGCTGGACAAGGTGAAGCTGTGGAGCTCCGCCGAAAGCCTGTTCGAGTACTTCAAGGTGGAAAACGATTACGCCCGCTCCCTGCAGCGTACTGTACCGCTGCCCCGTGGCGGTAACCTGGTCATTGAACAGACTGCGGCCCTGGTGTCTATCGACGTGAATACCGGTCCTAAGGTTCATGGCAAGGACCAGAGCAAGATCATTCTTGAAACCAATATCGACGCCTGCCGCGAAATCGCGAAGCAGCTGCGCCTCCGTGATGTGGATGGCCTGACCATTATCGACTTTATCGATATGGAAACCGAGGCCGACAATACCACGGTCTACAACGAATTCTGCAAGGCTATCCGCCGCGACAAGGCCGAGGTGACTCCGGCTACCATCAGCCAGTTCGGCTTGATGGAAGTGAAGCGCAAGCGTGTGCATGTGGACCCCATTGGCGGCAAGACTCATGTCTGCCCGGTATGCTCTGGCGGTGGCCGTACGGCTACTCTGGAAAGCACCTTGGGTATGATCGACCGCTGGATGGCCCGCGCCAAGACCAAGGGCAATTTGCATCAGGTGACCCTGGTGACCAATCCGTTTGTGGTGGATGTCCTGAGCAAGGACCGCAGCCGCATGTTCAACTACCTGGAACACAAGCATGGCATGACCATCGACTTGATCCAGGATGAAAATGCCCATGTGAACCAGTTCTGGATGTACAACGAGAACAAGGAAGACATTACCGACTTGTACAACTTTGCCGACGTGGAAAGGTCTGTGGCTCCCGCAAAGCCTGCCAAGTCCGTCAAGAAGTCTTCTGGCCAGAAGCGTAACCGTCACGACAATCGCAATAAGGCAAAGCGTGAAATCCTTATCAGCAAGACGCCTTATGAAAAGCGTATTGCCATCATGGAAGACGGCGAACTTGTGGAACTGGTGGTGGAAGGTATTTCCTCTACACGCGTTCTCGGCAACATTTACAAGGGCGTAGTCCAGAAGGTGCTTCCGGCACTGAAGGCTGCGTTCATCGACATCGGTATGGAAAAGGCCGGCTTCCTCCATCAGGAAGACGCCATGGACCGCAACGAACTTCTCCGTCGCGAATATGGTGACGATGATGATGAAGGCGGTGCATCCAAGGAAATTTCCATCGACGAGATTCTTCAGGAAGGCCAGGAAATCATGGTCCAGGTGGTCAAGGAACCGATTAGCACCAAGGGTGCCCGTCTGACGACCCACTTGAGCTTTGCCGGCCGATTCCTGGTGTGCATGCCTGGTACCAACTTCGTTGGCGTTTCCAAGCGCGAACGTGATCCGGCCAAGCGCCGCGAATTCAAGAAGGTGGTGAAGCGCCTGAAGGGTCGCGACGTGGGCTACATCGTGCGTACCAACGGCTTGAACGAATCTGAATTTGAAATCAACAAGCAGATGCGTGAACTTGAGGCTAAGTGGGAAGAAACGAAGTTCAACTTCGAGAACCAGCCTGCCGAAACTTGCATCTACGAAGAATCTGACTCCATCGAACAGACTGTCCGCGAATACTTCAGCGACAATACTGACGTGGTGTACATCGACAACCGTGACGAGTACTTCGCCCTTCGCGACTACCTGCAGCGCCTGTCTCCGGACAAGCTGAACAAGGTGAAGCTTTGGAACGAAAACGTTAGCTTGTTTGAAAACTTCAAGATTGAAAACGAATACGCTCGCTCCTTGCAGCGTAAGGTTCCCCTGTCCAACAACGGCAAGCACAGTGGCTGGCTGACTCTGGAACAGACGGAAGCTCTCGTTTCTATCAAGGTGGATTGCGCTCCCACTCTCGCAGATTGTGTGGAGGCCTGCCATGAAATTGCAAAACAGCTGCGTCTCCGTGACGTTGGTGGCCTGATCATCATCAAGTTCCCCGAGGAACTGGATGAATCTATCCGCGAAGGTGTCTACCAGGAATTCCGCAAGGCTATCCGTCGTGACAAGGCTCCGATCAGCCCGTCTCCCATTAGCCAGTTCGGCTTGATGGAAGTGACCCGTAAGCGTGTCCGCGTGAACCTCATGACTGAAAAGACTGAAGTCTGCTCTGTCTGCTGTGGTGGCGGCCGTATCGGTACTCTCACCGGTACTCTCGGCATGATCGATCGCTGGCTGGGCCGTGCCCATACCAAGGGTCGCATGCGCGAAATTACCTTGGTGGTAAGCCCCGCTGTTGTGGATGAACTCTGCAAGAACGATTGCCTGGTGTACAACTATCTGGAACATAAGCATGCCATGAAGATCCACTTGGTGGAAGATGACCATGCCCATGTAAACCAGTACTGGATGTACGACAAGGATAACGAAGACATTACCGAACAGTTCAACTGCATCTAGTTGATTTTGCTTCGGTGTTTGGCCTGACGTTCATTGTCCGGCAGTTCAAGAAACTAAAAAGACCTCGCAGAAATGCGAGGCCTTTTCTTGATTTCTTTTTTGGATTAGTCGAGAGTCAGCTGATTGGTTTTGCCGCGGCGAACGCCCCAGAGCTTGTCGCGGGTCTGTTCGATGGTAACCTTGCCATTGACCTTCACCTTGACTTCCAGGCGGGCGATGTAGATGCCGGTTGCAGCCAGTCGGCCGTTCTGGTCACGCATGTTCCATGCCAGGAACAGCTTGCCCTTGCTGTTAAGGCAGCCACCTGTTCCGTAGATGTCATCGGTGCACTTGACGGTGCCAGCCTTGCCGCCTACGTAGCCACCCAGGTGGTCATAGTAGCGAGTCTGGTATTGCAGCACCACGGCGTTTTCAGAAATCAGGGACTCTTCACCGCTGCGGTAGCTTTCAATGTTGGTGGAGGTCAGGGTACCGTCCTTGATTGCCTGGATTACAGTTTCGCTGACGCCAGCCTTCTTGAGATCCTTTTCAGTAATGGTGCCGTCGGCAATCTGCTGGAAGATGTCGTCATAGCTTGTAATGGAGGGCGGGGTTACGGTTACGGAATCCACGCGGCTGTTTTCGATACTTGCGCTGATCAGTTCCTTGATGATATCCAGGTCTTCGCCCTTCACCTTGTTCTTGTAGTTATCCTTGGTGATTTCGCCGTTCTGGATAGCTTCAATGACTTCTACGCTGAGGCCTGCGCTAAGTTCGCCAGTAGTGATGTCGGAGAACAACTGCTGGGTAGCTTCTTCTTCGGTCTTCTCGTAGATTTCGTGAGTGGTGTCTGCCTTGGAGCCTTCGGTAATCTTAATGATATAGGCGTCGAGGGCGCTAATATCCTTCATGGTCTGCTCTGCCATGATCTTGGAGATGTCGAAGTCCACCAGGTTGCCCTGAACACCAAGGGAGTCGCCAACCATCTGTGCGTCCTGCTTGTTGTCGGTCACGAGAATGGGCTGGGTGGTTTCATCGTTGGCAATGATTCCGTAGGGGTCTTCGCCCACAGCGATAAGTCCCGGGCTCTGGTTGGTCAGTTCCTGGTCGCCGATGATAGTGACCCAGGGATTGTTCTTGTGGGGAGCGTTACCCATCAGGTCTTCTGCGTACTTGCCCGGAGTGAATCGAATCTGGTCGCCGTCGGTGGGGAAGACTGCATCCAAGGTGGAGGGGCTGAAGATCATGGTGACGGTCTTGCCGCTGCCGCCCTGCTGTACAGGATCTTCCGGATTCTTGTTCTCGCCGGAACGGGGGCAGATGTACTGGAACATCAGCTTGTAGAATTCCTTGCGGGATTCGTCGGTAATAGCTTCGCTGAGGGTTACGGTGACCTTGCGGTTACCGTCGCGCATGGTTTCCTTGGTGGCCTTCACCACGATAGGACCGATGCCGTCATCCACAGGATCGTTGGTGGTCTTCAGCTTGTGGGTATTGCCGTTTTCCTTGTAGGTTACCCATGTTGCGATATTGCCGGTATAGATGCTGCTTTCGCCGCCGGTGAACTGTCTGGAGCCGAAGCCGCAGGCAGCAGTGGTGTCGCAGGCGCCTTCGGTAACAACGATGATTTCGCTGTCGGAGACCTTCTTGATCTTGCCGCTAGGAATGACGTTGAAGGTTTCGCCGAAAGTGAACTGGATGGAATCCAGGATGTTGGAATTATCGAAGGACTTGTCAAACTTAACGTAGAGACTGTCGCCGCGGCCGTCGCCATTGCGATCGCCAATGACTGCGTAGGTTACGCGGGGAATCGGCGGTTCCTTGAAGTTCAGTTCCTTCCAGAAGGAGGCCGCAGCTGCGGTACCCTTTGCGGTAATGGTTGCGTTGGTTACCTGACCGTTGGCGCGGATGTAGAACGTTGCCTGGGCCTTGTCGTTCAAGGTAACCTTGGTGACGGGGTTGCCGTCTTCATCGATAATGTCTACCAGCGGGTTGGAACTGCTGACTGAAATCTTTCTGTTGTAGTCATTGACGCTTGCCTGGCCTTCGTCGAAGGTAATGTTCACCGGGTAGATTTCGTAGGCCCAGCTACCGATGGTTGCCTGGTTGCCGACGACTTCCTTGCCGAGAGATACCCACTTGCTGTCTGCGAATACGACGCTGGGCAGCGGGTAGGACGGAATGACGATTTCAATGATGGTGGTCTGGCTGGGGTCGGACTTCAAGGAGATTTCCAGATAGTAGTGACCCGGTGCCAAGGCTGCTGCATCGACGATTGCGGCAGAGTCAATGGAGAAGGTGGAGTCGCTAGTAATCTTCAGGCCATTGAAGTGAGTGCCGATACCGAGAATTTCGGGTTCTTCCAGGTTACCGCCGGTAAGGCGGAAGGTGGAGGCGCCGCCAGTGGTATCCACTTCGGTATTGCTAGGATCGTAACCGCAGGAGAGCTTGTTCTTCTTGTTGATCTGCCAGATGTCGTAGTTGGTTTCGGAGCCCTTTCTGTCGGAGGTGACGAAGATAGAGGCATCTACCTGCAGGTCGATGGAAGTGCGCATACGGAAGTTGGAGGAACTGGTATAGCGTTCCACGTAGAAGATGTGGAAGTCGTAGGTCTTGCCCACGGTAAGGCCCATGGTATCCAGGTCTACGGCGCCTGCAACCTGACGGTGCTGACCACCGATATCTACGGCCAGACGGTTGTCGATGAAGACCCACACGTCGTCGTCGCCATAGAAGTCGAAGTACTGGCCAGGAACGTATTCGAAGGTTGCCTGGATCTTGACGGCGAAACCGAAGTTGTGGTAACCGCCGCTGCCGTTCAGGTGATCGTAGTAGGGGTTCTTGACGGTCTGTGCTTCATCCAGGAATTCGAAATCGTCCACAAGGAACATGCCGCCCTTGTTCTTTTCGTTACCTTCGGAAATCTTGTCGGAGGAAACTTCTGCCAGCCAGAAGCCTTCATTGTCCATGGAAATGTAGAGATCGCGGCAGGTCATGTTGGTGTATTCCACACCGTTCTTCTTGGCAACAACCTCGGGCAGGAACCACTTGTCCAGATGGGTGGTAAGCTTACAGTCTGCGGGGAAGTTGGCTGCGGGTACGGGAACACCATTGCTGCCCAGCTTGTATTCCACCATGCCTCTCATGTAGCCGTTGCCCTTGTCGTCCTTGGCGTTGCTGCCACCGCAGCCACCAGAACCAAAGTCTGCGCTGACACCATAGGTAGAGGCGCCGTTTCCGTTTGCACCGTCGCCCTTGCTGCCATGGAGCCAGTCAAAGACGGTCACAGGGAACTTCTTGAGGGGGCATTCGCCCAGAACGCCGGGATACTTGGCGAAGAGTGCGGGAACATCGTTCTTGTAGCCCTGCACCCAGATGGTGTCGGTAAGGGCTGCAATAGAGTCAAGGCTAATGAATGAAGCGGAGTTCGGTTCCTTCTGGGTCATGCCTTCGGCGCCAACGTAATTCAAACCGATGGTCTGCTTGAAATATACGTTGAGACCTGTAGAGGGTGCGTTAAGGCTAGTTTCGAACCAACCGCAGTAGTTCTTTACCTTGGTCATGGTAGCGGCGGATTCGCCGTTCACATAGAGGACCGCGGAAGTGTTGGTCCACGGAGTGAGGAAACGGATAACGGTCTTGCCGGAGGGCTGCTGTGCGCCACCGCCATTGCCGCCCTTCCTGGAGGAACTGCTGATTCCGCCCCACTGTGTCTGGGAGGAGGAAGAGGCCGGTGCGGGCGCTGCACTAATGGTAATGGTTCCGGTAGTGCTGTTTCCAGATACGATCTGGCTGACCTGCTTGCTGTAAAGGGTTGTTTTGCACCTGTCGTCGCTGTACAGGGTCACTGTCGTAAAGCCGCTTCCGGTGACATTCAGGCTGTATGTGCCTTCGGGGGACTTGTTGACGGCCTTGCACTGGTTCCCGCTCTTGGAATAGAGGGAAGCTCCGTCGTAGTCCACGGTGAACGTATAGTTTTTGTTTTGGTTGCTGGGCTGTGCCAACGCAAAAGAGGCACAACAGGCAAGAACAAGGGAAATTCCCTTGAAAATATTATAACACCGCATCCATCTTTCTCCTACCAGGGGTACCTAGATCTCCACATCTGTAACGAGACCCCTGGAAACAAAGTTTATAGTATCAAATCCTAAAATACCTTATTATGTTGAAAATCACAACATTACGAGCATGTGGAATTGTAAAAATCTCCTTGAAAAAGGGCTGAATTCATAAGAAAACGTGTAAGAAGTGTTTTGTGGGAAAATCAGTTCCGTTTTTTTTAATGTTGTACGAAAAAAGCACCCCGGAGGGTGCCTTTTCCAAAATAACCATTTGACTTGTCTGCGGACTGATTACAGGCCGAAATCCATGGCGGTTGCCTTGCCGCGGCGGACGCCCCAGAGGAAGTCTCGGGTTCTGTCGGTAAGGACCTTGCTGTTGACCTTGACAATCAATTCCAGGCGGGCGATGTAGACGCCGGTGGATGCCAGGCGGCCGTTTGCGGCGCGCATGTTCCATGCCAGGTAGAAACGGCCCTTACTTCCGCGGCAGGTCATCTTCTCGGTATCGGTGAACACCTTGTCGCTGCAGCGGATTACGCCGGAATCGTCATTGACATACTGACCCAGGCTGCTATAGTAGATGGCCCTGTAGTGCATTTCCGTATGGCTAGCCACGGAATCTACGATAGCTTCGATCTGTGATTCGCTGCCGTTGGCGTAGATATGGACGTTTTCTGCGGTGAGCAGGCCATTCTTATAGGAATTGACGATAGTTGCATCCAGGTCGAAACGTTTCTTTGCCTGGTCGATGGTCATTTCGCCCTTCTGGACCTTGGCAATAATCTGCTCGATGGTGTAGGTCTGGCTAACTCCATTATCGTTTGCTGCCTTCTTGTCGATGTAGCTGGGGGTAGACTGGACTGCCTTCACGATTTCGGCAATTTCGTTTTCAACCAAGGTTCCCATATCCAGGTCGCTCAGGTAATGACCCTGTACGCCGTACTTTTCTGCCACCTGGTCCACAGTGAGCGGCTTGTCGCTATCAATGAACTTGGGCACGGTTGCGTTGGGGTTGGCTACGATAACGCGGGCACTGTCGAAGGACGGAGATGCCGGATCCAGTTCCACGAGGGACGGGCTAGAAACGGTAATCTTCTGTTCGCCGGTAATGCGTACAAAGGGATTGTCTTCGTGAGGTCCGATACCCAGGAGGTCCAGGGCTTCGCCCAGCTGAGACGGCGGGGTGAGTCGCACGGAGTCGCCTACGGCAGGAACCAGGTCAGTGTCAGCACCCTTGGGGAACACCAGCTTCCACTGGTTTGCCGGAGTGGTACCGATGCTTGTTGCGTGCTTGACGTTGGAATCCAGGATGTCTGCGTTCCAGCAGTGGAAACGGAAGAGTTCGGTATTTGCGTTATCGCCGAAGAGACCTTCACTGAAGGAAAGGGTAAGAACGGTGTTACCGTCAGTTTCATAGAGAACGTCTGCGGCAACGATAACCGGGCCGACTCGATCGGTAAGGGCGCCTTCCACAGGGAAGATCATGGTCTTCCCGCTTTCCGGGTCGTTGTAGGTATACCAAATGTTAAGCTTGCCGGTGTAGGGCTTGGTGGCGCCACCGGTGTAGATTGCTGTACCGAAGTTGGAACCATCTTCCGTGTAGACCACGGCGACGCTGTCCCCTTCGTTATACTTGGCTACATAAGGAGTATTGTATGCTGCACCGAAGATGAACTTCAAGGAGTCAAGAATGCTGTTGCCACCGAGAGGCTTGTTGAAGTGGATCCAGATGCTATCGGCACGTCCGTCACCAGAGCGGTCGTAGATATATGCTACTTCAACCTGGGGAACCGGCGGAACGGCGATGTTGATCTTTGTCCAGTCCACGGACTTGTTGGTGGAACCGTCGCTGCTGACAGTCAAGGTTCCGTTCACCACTTCGTCGGTAGCCTTCACGAAGAAACGTGCGTGACCGTCGATGAGTGTGACTTCGTCAATGGGGTTGCCCATGGAATCGCAGGGAACCAGGAACGGGGTGGAGGTGGAAATCTTCACAGCGATGCCGCTATACATGGTTGCCCATTCTTCGGCATACATGACGTTCACCGGATAGGATCGGCCTGCCCACATCTTTTCAGTCAAGTCAAGGTTGATGGGCAAGGTGTCGCTAGAAACGTTACGGCTGATTTCGTCGCCAAAGGGAGACCAATACTGAGTATAGTTGGTGGTATCCTTAGTGTCGAAGTCGATAATCTTGTAGGTGGAGTCCTTTACGTTTGCGAATGCGAGATTCGGCAAAGCATACGGATCAATGGTAAAGTAGACGTCCTTGTATTCGTCCGGATTTTCCTTCAGGGAAATGCGAACGTAGTAGGTTCCCGGGGGAAGGCTCTGGGCGCGTGCGATTGCAGCCAGGTCGATAGAAAGAACGGTGTAGTCGTTGGAAACCTTGATGCCCTTGTAGTAGAGGGAATCCAAGGTCTTCAGGGGAACACCGCCCTTGGCCAGGCTCTTTCCGTAGAGAACGAAATCAGAGGGACCGCGTTCAGTCTTTTCAACACCGGAATTGGAGGAGAAGTCGCAGGCCAGCTTGCGTTCGCGAACCTTCTGCCAGACTTCCTTCTTGATAAGTTCCGGATCGTCGGAAAGGTCCTGAAGGAGCATGCTTGCGTCGGAACGCAGGTCAATGGAAGTACGCATGCGGAAGTTGGATTCAACCTTGTGGCGTTCTGCGTAGAAAATATGGAAGGGATATGTTTTTCCAGGAACCAGGGTGTCGCCAGTCTTCTGGCCGATGGTATCCAGGTTCACCTTGCCGCTAACACGGTGGTGCTGTCCGCCGATATCTACAACCAGCTTGTTATTAATGAATACCCACACATCGTCATCGCCAAAGAATTCAAATTTCTGACCCGGTACATAATCGAACTGAGCCTGGACCTTCATGGTAAAACCATAGTTGTGGTTTTTCATGACGATCTTTTCGCCCTTGTCGTTGTACGTTTCTCCGCTGAGCTGATCGTAATAGGGGTTCTTGATGGTCTTGGCGCTGTCCAGGAATTCAAAGTCGTCCAACAGGAACATGCCGTGTTCCGGGCTGTCCAAGTCCATCTGGGCGAGCCAGAAACCTGCGGTATCCAGGGAGAGGGAAAGATCGCGACAGGTAACGTTGGTATATTCGTTTCCTGCGGCATCCTTGGCTACAACTTCGGGGAGGAACCAGTAATCCAGATGGTCTGTGGTTTCGCAGGCGGAGGGGAACTTGGCTGCTCGAACAGGAACTCCCTTGGCGCCAAGTTTTTCTTCTACCATGCCAGTGCGAGCGGCGTAGGCATCGCTAGGTCCCTTACATCCGCCAGTTCCGAAGTCCTGGCTTGTGGTTCCTGCTTGCGCAATCTTGTTTTCGCTGTCAGAACCTGCACCGTGAAGCCAGTCGAACATCATCACAGGGAGGTTTTTGATGGGGCAATCTCCCAACTCGCCAGGGAATTCACTATAGAGTTCCGGGAAACCAGTCTTGGCCAAAATCCAGACGGTGTCTGCGCTGACAGCCAGGATGGAGTCCAGAGGGATTTCGTCCTGAATTTCAATTTCCTTGCGGGAGATACCATCGTTACCGATGTACATGTCACCGATGGTCTGCTTAAAGGATGTATAGGCGTCCTTGGGGACAATTTTCATGGTGGTTGCAAACCAGCCGCAGTAAGTGGATTGGGCGGGAACCATCTTGTGGCTCTTTCCGTCAACATACATGAGAGCAGTGGTGTTGCTCCAGGAGGGGAACAACATGAAAACCTTTTCTACGGAATCGGGGACTACGTATTCGGCAGGAATGTCGTCAAGGAGCTTGTAACCGGTACTGCTCAGCTCAATCCATCTTTCGTATACCTTGGTATTGATGGTATCCTTTACCCCGTCGGCAATATAGACGTAATCCGGGAAGATTTCCTTAAGGAAGGAAAGCTCGGAGTCATCTGTATAAAGGTAGGTTTCGCAATTCTTAGAATTTTCGGTGCACTTCAAACCGAAACGAAGACGTCTGTCGGTCTTGAAACGTTCGTTATTGAACTTGATGGTGTAAGTGCCATTACGTTCCTGTGTAGCCAACTGGAACTTGAAATTCTCTTCGTTATCTGCATAATAAAGGCTGTCGCCCTTGTATACCACATGGGCAATCGCCACGGTCTGTGCATTCACAGAAATGACAAACAGAGCTAGGCACGCCGCCAAGCCCCGGATTAGGTTTCCAAACCTCATCCAATCTCTCCTATAGGTTTCCCTAAACCAAAACAAAACCAAAATTCCGCCCCAAAAATAAGTTTTTTTTACAAAAGGCAAAAGGGGGCTAAAGTTAAAGGTTTGTAAACTTTTATATAAGAAAGACCGTTTTAGGCGGATTTTTCATCTTGTTGTACATCAATGAGTTGTGAATTTGAACTGTTGACGAAAATTCAAACGGACTGTTGACAATGAAAAAAAGTGTTTTTTTTGGAAATCTGGGGTGCCACAAAGGGGGGTAAAATCTTAATTTTAGGGGGTAAAAACAAGAAAATCGAATAAAAATTGGAGTTTTTTATGAATCGTGTATATCTCGTTGCCGCTGCCGATATGGCTGCCAAGGTCAAGGAAGCATGCGACGCTGTTGCCGCTGCAGGTCTCAAGGCCGCTACCTACAAGCCGTCCGTTAATGGCGAAGCTGCCGTTGCTATGTTGAAGTCCGGTGAAAGTGCCGTTCTCATGGAAAAGATCGCTGCCGACTTTATTGCCCAGAATTTTGACGCTGTGGACGTCGTTGTGGTTGAAGGTGCCCAGGGCATGAGTGCTGCCGCTGCATACAAGTTCAACGATAAGTTGGCAACCGCTCTCGACGCAAAGATCTTCTGCGGTGACGATGACGCTGATTTGTACTGCCCCAACCGCATTATGCATTGCCCCAAGTGCATTGCTCGCAACCTTGCTGAACCCGCTGCCGAACGCAAGACCTCCCAGGCCATGTTCCGCGCAGGCCTCCTCCAGAAGGCTTCCAAGGCAGTAAAGCGCATTGTTCTTCCGGAAGGTTCCGAACCCCGTACCGTCCAGGCTGCAGCCCTCGCTGTAGAACGCGGTATTGCTGTTCCCGTTCTGATTGGTAAGAAGTCTGAAATTGAAGCTGTGGCTGCCGAAAAGGGCGTGAAGCTTCCCGCCAACATTGAAATTATCGAACCCAGCGCAGAACTGGCTGAAAAGTATGTGCCTACTCTGGTTGAACTCCGCAAGTCCAAGGGCATGACCGAAGAAATGGCTCGCGCCGCTCTGGCAGACAACGTGATGCTGGGTACCATGATGCTTAAGATGGGTGAAGTGGACGGCCTGGTTTCCGGCGCTATCCATTCTACCGCAGACACTCTCCGCCCGGCCCTCCAGATCATCAAGACTGCTCCTGGCGTAAAGTCTGTCAGCTCCGTGTTCTTCATGTGCCTCCCCGGTCAGACTTATGTGTACGGCGACTGCGCTATCAACCTGAACCCCACTGCTGAAGAACTGGCTGGTATCGCCCTCCAGTGCGATGACACTGCAAAGGCTTTCGGTCTTCCCAGCCGCGTGGCTATGCTTTCCTACAGCACCATCAATTCCGGTAAGGGTCCTGACGCTGACCTGGTGAAGGAAGCTACCGCTATTGCAAAGGCTGCACGTCCCGACATGGCTCTGGATGGCCCGCTGCAGTACGATGCAGCAACCACACCCAGCGTGGGCTCCCTGAAGGCTCCCAACAGCGCAGTGGCTGGCAAGGCAACCGTGTTCGTGTTCCCGGATCTTTCTGCCGGTAACATCGGCTACAAGGCGGTACAGCGTTCTGCCCAGGGTACCATCGCTATCGGCCCCATGCTTCAGGGCCTCGCTAAGCCGGTGAACGATTTGAGCCGCGGCGCCTTGGTGGAAGACATCGTCTATACCATCGCCCTCACCGCTGTTCAAGCCCAGGCTTAAAATACCGTTCGGTCCTAAGTGCGGGCTAAGAACCTGCGACTGGCCCTCACTCTCGCAAACGCCCCTGATTAATATCAGGGGCTTTTTGCTCACAAAATACCGTTCGGTCCTAAACACAGAAAAAAAGCCCCGCAATGGCGGGGCTTTTTCTTTTGAAATTTTTAGGATTTATTTCTTGTCCAGCTTGGCGTTGATTTGCTTTTGGAGTTCCTTCAGGTGCCATCGGGCGCGTTTGTCTTCCATAAAGAAACTGGTGCGCACGCCTCGGGAAAGTCCGCGGTCGATCAGGTTCAATGCATCTGCATAGCGCTTCTGGTCAAAGCGGAGTTCCGCCAGGAAGTAATAGTTGTACAAGTCCTTCGGGTCCTGCTGCATTGCCATAGTCAGGTACTTGTCTGCAAGCTTCTTGTCCGGCCAGGGAAGCACCAGGGGAACGTAGGGCAGAACAAAGTGGGCGCGTCCCAGGACCTGCCAGTCTTCGGCGGCCGTTGCCACGTCACGTACGGTGTTTGCCACGCCTTCCTTTACGGACTTCAGGGCGCCGCGTTCGTTGCCCCAGATGGAAAGTACGGAAACGTAGACGTGGGCCAGTTCCTTGTTCTTGGGATATTTCCTGTAGGCGTTTTCGCTGGCGACCTTCATGTCGTCCAGCTTGCCTTTGCGCAACTTCTTGTCGAAGGGTACGAATCTGAAACTGAAGTAAAGACTCTTGATGTAGCCGGTGGTGGCTTCTTCAAGAACGGATTCATCACTCATGGCCTTCTTGTAGCTTTCGATCATGAGCTTTGCGTTCTTGCTGTTGGCCTTGTCCCCGTTTGCCTTTTCCGCTCTAGCTGCATAGCAAGAATCCGCAACACGAAGATCTTCGTTTGCGTTGGCCCATGCGGCTAGCAACAGTAAAATGACAAGCAGTTTCTTCATATTAGACTTTCCAGTTTTGGAGCAGTCGGTTCACCTGGGCGATCTTTGCTTTTTCCTCATCGGTACCATGGTAGGTCTTAAATAAAAGACTGCGGTATTCCATCATGGCCGTGCGGATCAGTATTTTTTCGTCTTTCTTCAACATAGTTTATTCAAAAATTAGGTCAAAACTCGGAAGAGGGAATGACTAGTTCCCTGCCCCCGATTTCCATGTACCAAGTAAATTACTTGTGACCCTTGCCCTTACCGGAGAAGTAGTCCTGCTGGCGGGTCATGCCCAGCACAGCGTGCCACAGGGTTCCGTTGGGGTTGATCTTCTTACGTTCGCTGACAGCGTATTCGATAGGTACGTGGGAGAATACGTTGTTCATGCTGCCCACAACCATGTCGGTCTTGCCGGCCATGCCTGCGTGAACTGCAGCTTCAGCAAGCTGGAAGCAGAAGATGGCGTCGGTACCCTTTGCCGGGGTACTGCGGACCATGTAGCTGGGGTCGAAGTACTTGATGTTGATTTCCTTGCCCACGTTCTTGAAGTGTTCCTTGATCTTTCTGGTCAGGAATTCACCAATGTCGTTCTTCAGGATGTTGCCGCTGGCGTCCCTGCGTTCTTCCTGGTCGTTGAACAGTTCCTGGCCAGCGCCTTCGGCCACTGCGATTACGGCGTGAGTCTTACCGTTGTCATAGCGGCTTTCCAGAGCCTTGCAGAGGCCTTCAAGAGTGAAGGGTACTTCGGGCACGAGGCAGATGTTCACCACGGTGGTGGCGAGAGCTGCGTAGGCAGCGATAAAGCCAGAGTCGCGACCCATGAGCTTTACCAGGCCAAGGCCGTTGAAGGCACCGTTTGCTTCGTTATGGGCGCAGGTAATAACATCGGTAGCACTGAGAACTGCGGTTTCAAAACCGAAGGTTCTGTCAATCAAGTTCAAGTCGTTGTCGATAGTCTTGGGAATACCGATAACGGAAATGGGTTGCTTACGCTTTTTAACTTCTTCAGCAATGTCGTGGGCGCCGCGGAGAGTGCCATCACCGCCGATGCAGAAAAGCACGTTGATGTTGAGGCGCATCAAGGTGTCCACCATGACGGCTGCGTCCTGGTTTCCGCGGGAGCTACCGAGAATGGTACCGCCGTCTTCCTGGATGGCGTCCACCACGTCAGGGTTCAGCACCTTGGGAGAGTAGCCGTACTTTGGGTTGAGACCGCGGTAACCGTAGGGGATGCCAAAAATGTTGCGTACACCGTAGTCAAACCAGAGAGTCTGTACGAGACCCTTGATCACGCTGTTCAGACCGGGGCAGAGGCCACCACAGGTAACGATACCTGCGCGAGTCCATGCGGGGTCGTGGAAAATGGTTTCGCGGGGGCCGGCAGCTTCGAGGCTGGGCACCGGAATGTTCTTTTCGTAGAATTCCTTCAAACGATTGACGTCTGTAGTCAAGCTGACCTGTTCGCTATCAGAAACGAACTGGACGCCCTTCATGGGAGACTTCAATGTGCCTACACCTACGGTCTCAATGGAAAGATCGTATTTGCCTGGATTTTGCAGAATATCTTCTTGTGTCATACCATCATCCTTTTGTGATTCTTGGTTTTGCTCCCTACAGCAGTCCAAAAATACATAAACACCAATTAAATTGACAACGACGGGAAGTGGATTTTAGTCCTCAACCCTGGATTTGCGTTTTCAATTTCAATCTTCATATTACACAATGTGCAAAGTTTCTTCACCATGGAAAGACCGATACCCGTTCCGCTTGTCTGTCGGGTCATTTCGTTTTCCACGCGGTAGAATTCCTGGAACACCTTCTTCATTTCTGCGGCAGGAATACCGGGACCGTAGTCGCGCACGGCCAGGTACATGTCGGTACCCTTGATGGCGAGCTCGATATTGATCATCTTGTATTCGGCATTCTTGGAGAACTTCAGGGAGTTGTCCACAAGGTTCATCAAAATCTGCATGATAGCGTCTCGGTCAATGAGCAGGCTGACGTTGTTTGCATCAGTGTCGGAGGAGACGGTAAGTTCAAAGCCCTGCTTTTCTACGTTCCTGCTGTAGGTGGCAATGAAGTCATCAAGAACAGCCTTGGGACGTTCCTTTCGGAGCTGCACATTCCAGCGGTTGCCATCCAGCTTGGAGAGGTTAAGAACATTCTGGATCAAGCGGGAAAGTCGATCGGCTTCGCTTGCAATCTGGCCGTAGTACTTCTGCCTCTTTTCCTCGTTCAGTCCGCTGAAACTCTGTAGCAATTCTGCGTACATCTTGATTGCGGTAAGAGGCGTCTTCAGCTCATGAGTAATTGCGGAGACGAAGTCCTGACGCTTTGTTGCCAGCGCCACCTTGCTTTGCATGAAGCGGAAGATTGTGATCATGCAAATTGCGATCACGAGAAGTACGACAATGCCTGCCAAGAGTACGGTTACGCCGGAAGAATTGCTGGCGCCGTCGGTGTACATCTTGAAGGTGAAACGTTCGTACGGAGCCATCATGGGTTTTACAGACTGCAACTTGTAGCGGCTGTTCTTGAAACCTAGATTGATGACGGGGCTGCCGCCTTCCCAAAGTTCAATGGCGTAGGGAAGTCTTGCATAGATGTCGTGGAGTTCCTGGGTCATGTAGTTCAGGTACACGACCTTGTCCACTACGAAACCCTGGATCACGGCGAGCTTACCGATAAAGATCTGACGGAAGAACACCAGGTAGACATCCGTTGCCTTCACCTGCATGTTTTCCACGGTCACAGGAATCTTGGTACCGCCGGCGAGCATCTGCTGCTGCAGGATGTTCTCCATGTAGGAGGCGTCGGTTCTGTTGGTGTCGATTTCGTATCCGTCGTTATCGTAGGGATAGACTTCGTTATCGATGCGGGCGTTTTCTGCCCAGTAGGTAAATGCTTCTTCCTCGGAAGTCTGTTCGATACGGGAAGGAATCTTGATTTCCTGATGCTTGACGGAATCCTTCACGAAGTTTTCGGTGAAGTCATCGATGGTAGCCGTCGTATCGGAAAGTAGAGGAATCTTTGTGGTGGCAGCCTTGTTCTTGATGTTCAACTGGTCCAGCAAATTCTGGATCAAGTCGTGAGTCGCCTTACGTTCCCTGGGCTGGTCCTGAGAAATGATTTCCCAGAAGCTACGGCCCACGTCCGTATCAGAATCCGGATAGAACGGAGTCAGCAGCTTGCCGTTGTGAGAGATCTGGAAATGACCAACCAGACCTTTCTGGCAGTAGTTCAGCTGCGGGTTGTAGGCGCAGAAAGGACCGCTAGTGTCGGGGAAGGCGACGAATTCGGAAACCAGATGACTGTTACCACCGATAACGGAAATAGACTTGAGAATACCGTAGTCCTTGTACGGACGGCTGTTTTCTCTGTTGATGTCGTTTCCGAAGATTTCGTTCAGGTTCGCGTAAGCGTTGCTGATGGTTTCTTCAAGCTTCTTCTCTTCGAGAGTCTGGGACTGCTCGTTGCTTCGAACCATGAAGATTGTCATCGGGATTGCGATGGCAAGGAAAATGCAAATAAACACCAGACGTTCAATAATGACAGTCTGGTGCTTAACTACGTAAGATTTAATTTCTTTGAATTTTATCTTGCGCATTCAGGTGCAGAACGCATCTGGTAGCCTTCGCCGCGGAAGGTCACCAAGAGCTTCGGGTGAGCGGGATCGTCTTCAATCTTCTTGCGGAGCTTGGTAATGTGGATGTCCACAGTACGGGTGTCCACGGATTCAGCGTTTTCGTAACCCCAGACCTTGCGGAGGAGTTCGGCACGAGGAACGGCGTGGTCACGGTTGTTCCACAGGTATTCGAGAATTTCGATTTCCTTGCGGGTGAATGCAAGTTCTTCGTCGCCACGGAAACCGGTGTATTCGCGGAAGTTCACCTTCAGGTTGCCGGCAACCAGCTTGCCTTCGTTTTCCAGGGACTGGCGGCTGCGGCGGAGCACTGCTTCGATACGGGCCAGGAGCATAGGAACGGAGAACGGCTTCGGAATGTAGTCGTCTGCGCCGTACTTGAGGCCGTTGATAATGTCTTCATCAGCGTTCTTTGCAGAAAGGATGATGATGGGAAGACTCTTGTCCTGTTCGCGGATCTTGTCGCAAACGGTAAAGCCGTCCATGCCCGGGAGCATGAGGTCCAGAAGGACAAGACCATACTGTCCGGTCAAGGCTTCGGCGAGACCGTCTTCGCCGTTGATGACATGCTTTACGCGATAGCCATTCAATTCGCAAAGATCGACCAGGCCTTCGGCAATGGCGATTTCGTCTTCGATAATGAGGATGTTAGTGCTGCAAGTGTTTTGAGTCATTTTTTGGATCCTGTTTTTATTCGCACCTAATTAAAAATGTTTTGTTAGAAAGAAAGACCTATACCTGCTTCGGCAGCGAAATGGCCCGGGGTAATTTCGTCGGGATGCTTATCGTTGCTGAAGTATTCACCGAAGTAGTACTTGCCGTTGATGTACATGGCAAGAGGAATGTACGGGAATCGGATGCGGGCACCCAGAATGGCATGTCCGCCGATGGTGTAGTTAAGGGTCTGCTTCTTGGCCTGTTCCTGGATCTTGTCCTTGACCATCTGGGCTTTCTTCTTGGCAGATTCTTCTGCTTCGTCGGAGGCGCCGGTAAGAATTTCTTCTGCCAGCAGGTTCTGGAATTCCTGGTCGTTCACAAGGTCGCTAATGAATTCCGCATCCATGACGAAGGTATTCATGAACACTGTAACGCCTGCGCCAATGTAGGGGCGCACCAAGGTGATCACAGAGGTCAGGAAGGGGTAGGTTACGGAAATGTCGCCATTCATTGCAACGAACTTAGGTGTTGCAGTGCCGAAGGGGGTGCCCGAAAGGTCAATTTGCAGGTCCTTTTCGTTTACTGCAGTTTCAATGGGGTTCGTGAGGTCGGCAGAAGGCTTTGTCACTTCCGTACGAATCTTTGCATTGTAGGAACCGTACTGAAGGTTGACGGTGGCTTCGAAGTCTACAAAAGTAAGACTGTCAAACCAGACCTTGAAACCAAGACCATGGATCATGGGATCGTTCATGCCCTCGTGAATGTATTCGATTTTGGTCTTGAGCAGTTCGGTATTGATGTTCTTGATCGCCTCCGGGGTAACGTCGGAGTATCCGTCGGAGGGGGCCAACTTGGTATTAAAGCTCGGTGCATAGTGTACACCAAACCCAATAAAGGCAAACGCCTGGCTTACCAGCATGGTTGCTGTAAGCGCAAAAAACTTGAATTTCATTATATACTACCCTGAGAAATTTCTTATCTGAAAATAAATAAAAATTCCGTAAAGTAGTTTTATCAATACCCGTAAGGGGGGCTTTTTGGTGCCTTGGTCAGGTAATTAGCGGATTGCCGGCACGAAAACGAAGATTTTTTGGCCCTTGGCAACCCTTACGTTGTTAAAAACGTGTTGTCCTACCGTTTCGCCATGGAATCCCAGGCTATTGATGGTCACGTTATGGACGCCTTCGTCAACGGGGAATCGTGCCATGCAGATGGTGTTGGGCAGGAATAGACCTACGCGGAGATCCGCCTGCTCCATCTGGCTCTGGACTACATCTGTGGTAATACTGGTTGCCAGGTTCACCCACACGTTGTCTGTTTTCATGGCTTTCTTTGCAACCTGGGCTGCGACCGTTCTGACGGCGACTCTGGCTGCGGTGCGGGCCATGGTGGTGGGTGTTTCCTCTTCGATATTCTTGGTAAGCTCTGCGTCCACGTTCATCACCATTTCGGGCTTGAAGAACTTGCCGTTGTCAATGCTTACGTCCAGACGTCTGACGGTCTGGGGCAGGTTCTTCTTTTCGGGAAGGGCGATGCCGATGTAAAGGGTCTGTCCGTTTCCTCCGGAAATGACGGGAGCCGCAATGTGTACGCTGCGATGCGCACCGGTTTCGGAATCCTTGTAGGACATATTCATGTAGCCACCGCTGACATAGGATCCGGACATGCGGCGTTCTCCAAGAATGGGGCTGTGCCCGGCGTAACCGATGACGATGATTTCCTGACCTTTTTCGCGGGAGGCGGTGGCCTTGGGTGTTGCCTGCAGGGGCTTGTATCCCAGCTGGCTAAGGTCGCTTGCGCGGCCCATCCTTACAAGGCTTTCATTGACATATTCCCACACTTCCTTGGGCAGCTTCATGTTGCCTTCGTGGTATGCCTTCACAGTATTGATGTAGGAGATTGCCGCGTCTTCCTCTTCGCCAGCCATTTCATAAACCAGTGCGCAGAGGTAGCGGAGAAAACCGTTGTCGTTGACCTTGTTTCGGTCCTTCTGGTACAAAGATTCCTGGGCTAGCTGTGCTCGCCTTACTTCTACCATGGCGCCTTCAATATCGCGCATGGCCAGGTAGTTCAGAATCTGCATCTGGTGAAGCGTGAGAACCTCAAAGGGGCGGGCCCTGTAGGGGCGGATATTGTCGTTGGTCAGGATGGCCGCAGTTTCGTTGGTGACCGACTTGGTGTAAAGTTCGTCATAGACTTGGTCGGCCTTGTCCAGATATTCGGCACTTTCCTTGAACTTCCCCTGGTAATGGTAAAGGGTTCCCAGGTCAAAGAAATAGAGGAACTTGCTGTTGTCTCCGTAGATACTTTTCTTTTCTTCTTTTGCCTTCTGGATAGCGCCTTCGAAACCGCCCTGCTGAAGTGCGGGGGCCAGGGTTTCATATCGGGTCAGGGACTTGTTTGCGCAGGAGCAAAGAAGCAGAGTCGATAACAGAAGAAGGACAAGACGTTTCATAATAGACCTAGGTGTCAGTTACAAGATAATAAAACGCGGAATAAAAAAATGCCTTCGGCGAATGCCGAAGGCTTTTACTGTATAAACAGTGTGAGAGAAAAAATCGATTATCGGAAAGATTACTTTTTCTTCTTCTTGCCGGTAGCGTCGAGAGTGACTTCGACGGTTTCTTCACCCTTGACGGTCACGAGAGCTTCAGCAGACTTGCGGTTGGAGCATTCTGCACGAACCACGTGGTCACCTGCATCCAGGTTATGGACGGTAAGGGGTGCACCATCGGTCTTGTCAGCCTGGTCGCCATCGATGAAGATGATGCACTTGCCAGGATTGGTGGTCACCTTGACGTGGCCCTTAGGAATCTTGGTGCCGAAGTCGAAAGTGTTACGCTTGTCGTTGCCCGGCCAAACGTTCACGCGCTGGTTAACCAGTTCGTAGCCCTGGTCGATCACCACGAGAGTCTGACGGCCAGACTTGACGTTCATGTTTTCAATGGGGCTCTTGCCCAGGTTTTCACCACCGAGGTAAACATCGCTGTTAGGCGGATTGGTGATGATGGTTACGGTTGCCGGCTTGTTGCGAGGAGGCGGATCATCGTCAGCTACGGCTGCGGTGAACATAAATGCAACCATAAGGGCAATAATGGAAAGTTTCTTCATGGATTTAACTCCTATTATAGTTTGCGTAATAAAATACAAAGATTTTTTGAGAATTTAATACTTTTTTATTGAAAAAGTTATTGAACATTATATAAAAGGGCTGGTTTTCCGTTAAACCACGCTTTTTTGTTAACTTTGTTAGTGAAAAATCGGGCATTTAACAGTTTTTACGGTACTCAATGAAAGCTCTTTATCAAAAAATCCGCACACTTGCAGGGAAAAACTATGGTTTGTACAAGTCCTTGGCTGATAAACCATGGGATTTTGGTGATTTTTCCCTGGAATTCCTCCATGTGCAGGGAGACCCGTTCGCCCCGGCCTCCAGGGTTATGATTAAGGCTAACCTCCAGATGCTGGGGTACCCTTCCGAATGGGGTGGAACCTTTGAACGTAGACTGGCCCTCAGTGACTTTTTGCTTCGCCGTATGAGTGCGGTGGTCAAGGAAAAGTATCCGGATAGGGATGCCGCCGTGGTTTTTGACGTGGCTGGACCTGAAATGCTGGTGCGAAATTCCTTGTGGATTGACAATGGGGAACTGCGTGCGGTTCTTCAGGTGCGCCTGCCGGGGGATGGTCGAAAGATCCAGTCCGAGGCTGCGGCCGAGATTCTGACCATGGTCCTTCCGGACCTGGTTTCTGCTAGCTTATATAACGAAGGCTCCCGCTGTGAAGGCGGTGTTTTGCCGGAATTGACTGCCCACTATAATGTATTGGCCGACCGAGCCGTGGTACTGCGTGAGTTGGAAACACGAGGCCTTGCCGCCTTTGTTCCTGATGGAGCCGTGCTGCCCCGTGCGTCTGGAATTTCCGAGGATCCGCTGGAAGGGGCTATTCCTTTTGAGGCTCCCGCCGAAATGGCCGTGACCTTGAAGGTGAACGGTCGCGATGTCCGCGGTATGGGAATCCCCAAGGGCATTACTGTTATTACCGGTGGCGCCTTCCATGGTAAGTCTACGCTGTTGCAGGCCCTGACCCGTTCCGTGTATCCTCATGTTCCTGGGGATGGCCGCGAGGGAATCGTCATCGATGAATCGGCCCTGCGCGTAGGAGTTGAAGACGGCCGCAGCGTACGCGGAACAGATCTGTCCCAGTTCGTGCGTGATCTTCCGGGCGGTGTAAGCACCCGTGAGTTCACTACCGCAAGCGCCTCCGGCTCTACCAGCGAAGCCGCCAACCTGCTTGAGGCTATGGAAGCCGGCGCCTCCACCTACCTGATTGACGAAGACTCCTCCGCAGTGAATTTCTTGATTCGCGATGCAAGAGTCCGCAAGCTTCTGGGCGATGACCGCGAACCGCTTATCCCGCTGACCGACCGCATTCGCGACATTTGCTATCCGCAGTGTCATTCCGAGCGTAGCGTAGCGGAGTCGAGGAATCTTGTTGCAACCCGTAGCTTTATCCTTGTGGCCGGCGCCTGTGGCGATTACCTGGATCTTGCAGACAACATTATCGTAATGGCAAACTACAAGGCTGAATGTGCAAAGTTCAAGGGAGCGTCAGAAGCTGCCGCGGCACCTGCCTCGTCGGAAACAAGTGCTACCAGGCTCCCATCCTTCGTGGCTCCGGCCTGTCGCAGTTTCGCAGAATACATCAAGCCTATCCAGAACAGCATTCGCCCCACTTCCGCCGTGGAACGCCAAGTCAAGGTAAAACTTTCTGGCGACACTTTGTTGCAAATGGGCTTCCTGGTGGCAGACACCAGCCGTTTGGTCACCCTCGCCGACAAGCAGCAACGTCTCGGTGCAGGTTTCATGTTGTTAAACCTTTGCCAGAATGCTATTAGCAATAACGATTCTGATGCAGCTCAGTCGACCTCTGGCCAGACCATTATGGAATGCATCGAAAAACTTTGCGATAAAATCAGGAACGTGGGCTTCCGCAATCTGCCTCAAGGCATGAGCCGCGAGATGAGTCTTGCCCGCCCCGTGGACATCGCTTGTGTGCTGTTCCGCCTTCGTGATCAAGGCCGCAAGTAGTTCGCAAATTTATCTACAAAACTGGACGTTTATTCGAAAACAGTTGTTCTAAAAAATAACCCCTTGGTTCATTTCAAGGGGTCTTTTTCTTATTGAAAATTTTGGGGGGAAGGAATGTATATTCAGTTCGGTTGAAAATGGAGGACTTGTGTTCAAGAGCAAATTTTACTTTGGATTGGCATGTGCCGCATCCTTTGCATTCGTTGGTTGTGGATCTGAAAATGATTCAGGCGTCAATCCCAGTGTCAGTTCCGATTCCAATGCTAATGTCGTCTTAGATTCCTCGTCCAGTTCCGCCGAATGGGGCCAGGTTGAAAGTAGCTCCAGCGAAGCGTCTGTTCCTGTTGAACAAAGTTCTTCCAGCCTCGTCAATGGACAAGGCGAATTCCCGAAAATTGAACTGAATAGTGACTGCAGCGACCATGCCGTAGGCGAGGTGGTCCAGGTTGGAGAAAAGCTCTTCTACATCTGTCGCGAAACTCAATACTCGGAAGATAAAGTTGTGGTACGTTGCCAGCAGCACGGAGTACGATACCTATGGCGAAGAATGTGTTGAAGGTGCCACGACCTACGGCAAGGTGAATAGCTCCAGAGTTTACCAATGCAGGCTTACGAGTTATGGTGATCTTGTGTGGGAAACACGTCTAAATGAACCAGGGTCCCCATGCGAAAAGCCAATCACCTGGACCTCTGATTGTTGATGCGTCCGCTTGGGAAGGTGTTTGTGTGAGTTACCTTGTTCGTGGCGCGGATATGGTCCTGGAAATGGATTTGGGTGAGGCCGGAAATGCTGCCGTTGGAAATGACTTGCCTTCCGTAGTTTTGCCCATGAGCGAGAGCGGTGCGGTTAAGGCTTTTACCTGGAGTGAATTCAAACAACTTAAGGGAACGAATTCCATTACAGGTGAAGAGGCTGCCGAATAAGTCAAGGCCTTGACTATTTCATTGAGTATATGCATTGATTTTTTCTAAAGCGTTTTCGCTCTTGGAAAGTCCTCCTTCGGGAGGATTTTTTTGTTTTGTTTTGACAAATCCGGAGTTATTAGCGATAAAGAAAACAGAACGTTTTTAGATCAGGAGAAAACCAATGGCTTACATGACCAACCACGCACAGCAGAGAATGCACGAACGACAGATCGATTCCCGTTTGGTGGAATTGTGCCTCAAGTACGGAAAGCGAGTTCGTACAAACTATGGACGTTATTTGCTGAAGCAGGAGGATATTCCTCACCATGAAACGGTTGGTGCCAGCGCTGCTCTGAAGTCCCATATCGAAAAACAGCTGCCTATTTGCTGTGTTTTTGATGAAAATGGTGGCTGTATCACCGTTTTTAGGGTGACAGATCGAATCAATAAGCCCTGCTAGAGAATTTTTTCTCTGAGGCCGGAAAACATTTCTGTGGATAGAATGTTGATAAATTGGCGGGAATGTGGAATAAAACCCGTTATTTGCGGAAAAATCAAAAAAAGTTGAAATTTTTTGAGAAAAACCCTTGACATCGTCCCGGAAAATTCTATAATTGGCC
>JAZRWJ010000035.1:0-16879 GCA_045599625.1 Fibrobacter sp. | reverse complement strand
GTTTTCGAAATCCCTGTTGCATGGCCCAACACCGAAGTCATCCTGCCAAAATTTATAAATCGTCTCCCTGTACTTTACCCACGAAATTTTAAAATTAGAGTAAGGTTTCTCATTAAGGTAAAACATTTCTAGTGGTGACGGCATAACAACATCCTGTTCCAAATGATCAAAGGACATTCTGTAGGCGCAATCGGCAAACGATGTCGTCATATCCCCGAAATTACCATCGGCCTTATAGATTGCCAAAAGGGAATCAACCTTTGCAGAATCATGGACACAATAGTAAGCCATTGCGGAAATTGCCTCAAGCCCCGACTCGCCTAATTCAGACGAACAGGAACCCACCACACTACTACTGGAAACCTTCACAGAACTGCTAGATTCCCGGTCGGAGCCGGGAATGACGCTGGAGGAACAGCCGCCCCCTTCGTCCGTAGCGCTGGAGCCATTATCGTCGCCGCAGGCAATAAGCAGAGCCGCGAGCATCGCAAAGGAAACTGCGGCGAATTTCGTCACGTTCAGAATGTTTCTTGAGAATAATTTTTTCATAACACTCCTAATATTCTCTCAAGAAAGATAATAATCTACAGCAATTTCTGGTTGATTTCTATTTCAAAACCCACATAACAGCCTGTTTTGTGGGGGTCGAATTTTTTGCGGAGGGCGGTACACAAGCAATCAGTTTTACCTAGGTAAGGATAGTTGCGACGCACCTTGTACTGCGGGATGTCGCGGCGAATCTCGTCCACGATAACGTCGGCGTAGGCTTTTTCTGCCGGGCGGCTAGGATCATAAAGAATACCGATATCCGCATTTCGCTCTACACCATTCAGAACGGGAGTAAAACTATGGATGGCCAAGTGGAGTAAGGGAGCCTGGGACATGCCACCTTTATTGCGAGGCAAGTTCCGTGCCACAAAATTTTCCACCGCATTCCAATAAGCCTTGTGATAGGCCAACGCAGCTGGGCACGCATTCTTGTTATTTCGCAAGCTGCGATTTAAATCTACATAAAGCCGGGAGTAATTTCCCGCACAGCAGAAATCCGGCTTGAACTTTTTCACAAGCTCCCGGTAAACCGCAAAGGCGCCAAGATCATAACCGCGATGAGAATGCAGAAGAGCTTCGGAGATATGCAAACCACAAGCGTCCGCCGGCAAGGCGTTGCTGGCGTGTTCGCAAGTGATAAGGAGTTTAAAGTCTGCTAGATTCTTCGACTCCGCGCCTTGCGCTCCGCTCAGAATGACACCGGAGAGGCTTTGCGTTTTACTGGAAATGACGCAGGGCTTATCAAGTTGGTTTCGCATCATTCCTCAGTATCGTATAAGCGGTTTTCTGCAAGGCAGCGGGCCAAGCGTCCGTATTCGCAGACGAAATCATCGCGGCCGGGGTCTGCGCCTACATTTTTTACCAAGGCACTTGCGAGCGTTCCACGCTTGAACATCTTGCGGAGCAATTCCTGGGAATGGGAAGAAATCTTTCCCTTCACCACCTGGAAAATATGCTGCACGATTTCGCCAGCGGTGATTTCACTTGCGTCAATGCCCCACACATTCAAGAAGTCCTTGTCGCGGATAATAGTCTTTTCAGCAAAGCGGGTGGTGTCCAGCAAAATCTTTGCGAGGGCCGCCGTATCCAAAGCACGAACCTTCTTTGAAATTGCTTCAAGAGATGCTCCGCTAAAAGCACCTTCCACCATTCCCTTCAAGGCTGCCACTTCCCATTCGGCGATGGCGATATCCGCATCGGGGCATTCCTGAATATCCACCAGGCGAATTTCCACGGCGCCACGGTCAAAGCGGGCAATGGCCCCACGGCTATTCAAGAAGAAATGATTCAGCAAATGTTCCGTGTCGTAGGGGGCGATGTCGGCCTTCACCTTCTCGAAAATCTGCTGGTTGTATTCATCGTAGGTGAATGCGGCCTCAGGAATTACAAGCCCCGCAATGCTGGGAACCCGATCCTGATTGTGGCGGTAAGTTTCAATGCGTCCATCCAGGTAACCGCAGTACTTTCCATCCAAGAACGGGCTGGACGCAGCGATTGCAGGAATCAGGGGCAGCAGCGCACGAATGGCGGCGTGAAGTTTTCCGAATTCCTCATCACCATTAAAACTCAAATTAATGTGGGTACTCTGCAAGTTAGCCCAGCCATGGCCCTTGCAGTTGAAAATGCGGTCATAAGTCTCGTAAATTTCATTGCAGTCGTATGGCCACAACTGCATAGTTGCTGGATCCATAAAGGGGTGGGCTGCACTAGGCAAGAGCATGGCGTTAATGGATTTCAGTTTTTCGTTGGCTACAAGAACTTCCTTGTGAAAAGTCTTGCCCAAGTTCTTCAGGGAATCCACGGGATTAGCGCATTTCAGTTCCAGCACGTGGCTCACCAGTTCATTGGAAAGCCCGATGGGACCATGTTCCACGTCGGAAAGCTGTTCACCGTTTTTGTCTTGTCCCAGGGGCACGTCTGCACGAGGGAGAACATCCAAAGTATCACGGTCAACGATCATGTATTCCATCTCGATGCCGTATTTCTGCCACAATTTATAGTTTGTCATTAGTTATTAGTTGTTAGTTGCTGGTTATTGGTTGCTAGTTGTTGTTCGCTAGCTTTTAGAATGGACTTTTGCAGTTTTGAAATCATTTTTCCAATAGAATCAAGGCTTTCAAAAATGTTTGACACATCTGTTTTCACATATCCTAGTCTTTTGCAAAGTTCTAATTGTGTTTCAACTTCTGCTATTGAACCATTTGCTATTGCCAAAAAATGATAAAACTGTTGATTATATTTTCTTGCTTGTCCTTCTGCAATATTACTCGGGATTGAAACAACCGCCCTACGTATTTGAGAGGTTATCCCATACATTTCTTCCTTTGGAAAAGATTGGGTCAACTTGTAAATGTCTGTCACAACATCCATTGATTTTTGCCATATAAGAAGGTCTTTGTAGCTATTCATATTATTCTCCTTTTTATGGAGATAACTTACAAATAAACCTACCCAAAAGCCAATAACCAATAACTAGTGACTAGAAACCGTTTACAAATAAAATTCTCTTTCGTGTTGAAGGATTTTTTGTTGTGCTGCATTCAGGCGGTCTTCAATGCGGTGACGCAGAGAACGCATGACAGCGGTGTAAATTTTCTTCTTTCCCACCTGATCTTCAATGCCTGCGTCAATGCTGGGGTTGTCATTGACTTCGACTACGATGGGCTCCCCCTTCCATTCCTTAAGGTCCACGCCGTACAAGCCGTTACCAATCATGCTGCAGATTTTCAAGGCCGTTTTCACAACTCCATGGGGCACACTTTCGATGGGCAGGCAATCAAACATTCCGCAGATTTCATCCTTGTCCTTACTTTCCCAGTTATAAATCTGCCAATGGTCTTTTGCCATGTAATACTTGCAGGCATAAAGTGGCTTGCCGTCCAGAACGCCGATTCGCCAGTCAAAATCCGTGGGAGTAAATTCCTGGGCAATGAGCAGGTCGCTATGTTCAAACATCTGGTCCAGAATCTTGTCCAGTTCTTCCCTATTGCAGGCCTTTTTCACACCCATGGAAAAACTGGAATCCGGAGACTTGATAACCACAGGAAATCCAATTTCCTTGGCAAGGGTATGGCGGTTTTCAGAATGTGCGATAATGGTCTTTGGCGAATGGATTTTTGCAGCCTGCATCAGCTCCTGCAAATACACCTTATTAGAACAACGTAATATACTATCAGGATCATCAATTACAGCAATTCCAAGGGATTGGGCGCGACGGGCAAAACTGTAAGTATAATGATTGACGTTTGTGGTTTCGCGAATAAACAAAGCATCAAATTCACCGACGCGGGCGTAATCCCTCTTGGTGATCATTTCAACACGGAAGCCTGTTTCCTCTGCGGCCTTGATAAAATTCTGAATCGCCTCCTTGTTACTGGGCGGCTCCTTTTCTTCGGGGTTCGTAAGGATTGCCAAATCGTACAGGTAGTCTTCATCGGGAGCACTGGCGTAGCGGTTCTTGGTAAAGTATTCCTGGGCAAACTTGTTCACCATTTCCATGTGGGCTTCGGGAATTTCATCTACACAAATGGGGCGAATGCTCTGGATAAACCACTTCTGCTTAAACACGAACTTGGCACGAAGCAACGGAGCCTGGAACAGTTTGTAAAGTTCCTGGGAAAGTTCCAAATATTGTGGGCTTACATTCTGGCCGAAATAAATGCTCAGCACAAATTCCGTGCCAGTCAACTTATGCAGACTTTTCTGTATCAAGTTGTCGATTTCATCGGAAATATGCTTGATGACCGCGGTAGTCTTGAAGTCACGCATGTTCTTTACGCCGGGAATCACCTTGTGGCCGCGGGCTTCCGCCAGCAAGGAAACGTAATAGCCCTTGCTCTGGTAGCTGTAATCGCGGCAAAGGTTAAAAACGCGGGTGTTCTTGTCGGCCATGTACTTCTGGGAAATCAGGTAGTCCTGTGCGGATACCACATCAACGCCTGGAACATTCAATTTCCAGTTCTTAGGATTGTTTACGACTATAATTTTTTTCATTTTTTGATAGTCACTAGTTGTTAGTTATTGGTTACTAGTCATTGGTTATTAGTTATTAGTTATTAGTTATTGGTTGTTGATTATTTGTCTTTGGTTGTCAGGATTAGCTTTCTGAACCCGCGACAACTATCAACTAATTACTAGCAACTAACAACCAATATGTTGCCGTCGTAGGTCATAACCCCAAGTAAAATGCTATGCAAGAATCTGAATTTGTCCACCTTGTAATAGGGACTTTTATGAAGAGGATTGGAACAGTCCGGATCCGCTACCAGGAACTGCTTGTTTTCATCTAAACCGTACGCCACCACAAAATGGCCGCAGGGATCCCCGTGAATATCGTCAAAGACAGATTGGTCTTTATCGTCGGTGTATTCTCGCTTGCAACGGTAAAGGTAAGTGGCCGAAAGTCCGCAAAGAACGGGAACGCCTTTCCTGAAATATTTCTCGAACATGGCCGCCCGCAAGTCTGTCATGGCGACGGTTCCACCCAAGTCGATAAACCGGATGTACGCCTCAATGGCCTTGCGCAGTTTCGGAGCAGTCTTTGTACGGCGCAACTGCGTTAGCTTTCCCCGAAGTTCAGGCATTTTCAGCTCGCTCCAGGTAGGGTCGAAAATCTTGAGATTGTAAGAATGGATGGTCGCCTTGAAACCCCGCTTCAGCGCGTCAATTCCCAGGAACACCCCGAGAGTACCACCTTCTTCCAGGAACTCAATTTCAGAAATTAGCTTTTTAAGGGGAATCTTGTAACCAAGATACTCGTACACGGCATGCAAGCTCGTGGGGCCGCAGGTGACATCGTCGGGTTGCGGCAAAATTTTGATGTCCATCATTGCCTTCTGTTTGGAGGCTCTAGCAGGGCGCCATTGCCCCGAGTTGCCTGATTTGCCTTAGGGGGCGGCTTTCAGGATGTTTTCCCGGGGTCGTCGACTGGACAGGCATAAAGCTAGGTATTTAAAATTTTTAGGCAAGGGGGGACAAGATAAAAAAGCAAGTTTTTTTAAACCACCCAACTTAAAAATCACATTTTTCTTACAAACAAATATTGTATTACGGTTTGTGAAAAAAACAGAACATTTTTTGCCGTTTTTTGGCTGTTTTTGAGTTCGCGGAAGTCCCCTCCTACCTTGCGAGGTGGGTCAAAAAAAACTATCTTGCCCTCGGTTTAAACAAATTTTTCAACAGGAAACGAAAAATGAACTACAATCCTCTCGCAGTTGCCTTGAACGCCGAACTTTCCGCAAACGGCTGCAAGGTCCTCGATATGCTCTCTGAACAGGGCAAGGCCATTTTCTTCCCCCGCAAGGGTATTCTTGGCCAGGGTGCCGAAGCCAAGGGCTCCGACATCAACGCAACCATCGGTACCGCTCTCGAAGACGACGGCAGCCCCCTGGTTCTGGATTGTGTTCTCAAGTCCCTGAATCTTCCCAAGCAGTCCTTCCTCTACGCCCCCAGCTTCGGTAATCCGGACCTGCGCAAGGCCTGGAAGGAACAGGTCATCAAGAAGAACCCGAGCCTCGCCTCCAAGAACTTCTCCAACCCGGTGGTCACCTGCGCTCTGACCCACGCTATTAGCTGCGCCGGTTACATGTTCCTGGACGCCGGTGACGAAGTCATCATTCCAGACCTGTACTGGGACAACTACGAACTGGTTTTTGAAAATGCCCGGGGCGCAAAGATCAAGACTTTCAATACCTTCAAGAACGGCGGTTTTGATACTGAAGCCCTGAAGGCAGCCCTTGCCGAAAGCAAGAGCGACAAGAAGGTTGTTCTCCTGAACTTCCCCAACAACCCCACCGGTTACACCGCCACCGAAACCGAAGCTGTGGAAATCGCCAAGATCCTCACCGAATGTGCCGCTGCCGGCAACAAGGTCGTGGCCCTCATGGACGACGCCTACTTCGGCCTGGTTTACGAAGATGGTGTAACTCGTGAATCTCTCTTTACAAAAATTGTCGACGCCCACGAAAACCTGCTGGCTGTGAAGCTGGACGGCCCCACCAAGGAAGACTACGTTTGGGGCTTCCGCGTTGGTTTCATGAGCTTCGGCTTCAAGGGTGCAACAGACGCCCAGCTGAAGGCTCTGGAAGACAAGGCCGCCGGTACCGTCCGTGGCAATATCAGTAACGGTCCGTCCATTTCTCAGAAGATTTTGCTGGCCGCCTACCAGTCTGCCGAATACGATTCCCAGAAGGCTGAAAAGTACGCTACCCTCAAGAAGCGCTACGACATCATCAAGGATATCCTGGCTTCCCATCCGGAATATGCAGAATCCTTCGAAGCTATGCCCTTCAACAGCGGTTACTTCATGTGCGTCAAGCCCAAGGGTGTGGACGCCGAAGAACTTCGCCAGAAGCTCATCAAGGATTACAGCACCGGCACCATCATGCTGTCCGGCCTTATCCGTCTGGCCTTCTCCGCAGTGCCCACCGAAAAACTTGCCAAGCTCTTCGACAACATCTACAAGGCTGTGAAGGACCTGCAGAAGTAGCAGTCAGCAATGAGCCGTGAGCCATGAGCCAAGATTTTGTGTTTTGAGCCTCATGGCATGGATTTTGCACTATATTTTGCAAAACCGAATTTTGAAAAGAATCACGAGGTTAGCCTCCCCCAGCTCATTGCTCATAGTGAGCGGAGCGAACGGGCTCAAGGCTCAAACCTCTAACTGGAGGATCAATGTCCGATAACGCAATACTGAATTACGAAGGCAAGAGCTACGAGCTGCCCGTTGTAGTTGGTACTGAGAACGAACACGGTCTCGACATCAGCAAGCTGCGCAAGGAATCTGGCCTTGTAACGCTTGACTACGGTTACCTGAACACCGGAAGCACCAAGAGCGCCATCACCTACGTGAATGGAGAACAGGGCATTCTGCGCTACCGAGGCTACAGCATCGAAGACCTGGCCGAGAAGGCCACCTTCCCTGAAACGGCCTGGTTGCTGATTTACGGCGAACTGCCCACCCCGCAGCAACTCACCCATTTCCGCACCCTGCTGACCGAAAACGCGCTCCTCCACGAAAACCTGCTGCACTTCTTCCGCCAGATGCCGCCCAACGCCCATCCCATGGGCATCCTGAGCTCCATCGTGAACGCCGTGGGCCTCTTCACCCCCCGCTTCTATGACGACGAAAACGTGGCCAGCGCATTCGAGCTCACCACCGCAGGTCTCATCTCCAAGATCCGCACCATCGCCGCCTTCGCCTACAAGGCAAGCATCGGTGAGCCCTTCGTGTATCCCGAGGCAGAACGCAGCTATTGCAGTAACTTCTTGAACATGATGTTCAGCTCCAAGGCCCGTCCCTATCACCAGGACCCCATCATGGAAAAGGCCCTGAACACACTGCTCATCGTACATGCCGACCACGAGCAAAACTGCTCCACCTCTACCGTGCGTATGGTGGGCAGCTCCCAGGCAAACCTTTACGCATCCATCTGCGCAGGCATTTGCGCCCTGTGGGGTCCGCTCCACGGCGGTGCAAACCAGGCTGTGCTTGAAACGCTCCTGCGCATTCAGCAGAGCGGCATGACCATCGAACAGGTGATGGACAAGGCCAAGGACAAGAACGATCCTTTCCGTCTCTCCGGTTTCGGCCACCGCGTGTACAAGAGCTACGACCCTCGCGCCAAGGTTCTCAAGAAGTTGATGTACCAGGTCTTTGAACGCGAACACGTTCACGATCCGCTGCTGGATATCGCCCTGAAGCTCGAAGAAGCCGCCCTGAAGGACGAATACTTCATCGAACGTAAGCTCTACCCCAACGTGGACTTCTACTCCGGTATTCTGTACCGCGCCATGGGCATCCCCACCGACATGCTGACCGTGATGTTCGCTATCGGCCGTCTGCCCGGCTGGATCGCCCACTGGAAGGAAATGCACGACGATCCCAACTCCAAGATCAACCGTCCCCGCCAGATCTACACTGGCTTCAACGAAAGACCTTGGGTGGACCGCGACAAGAGATAACAAGGCGAGCGCAGCGATCAAGCGCTAATGGAGATTCCGGCTCAGAGGCCGGGATGACATCGAAAAAAGGCCCCGCGATTGCGGGGCTTTTTCTTTTTGAAATTTTGAGCGGTTAACTGCGCGGAACCTCGCTCCAACTTTTACTGAATCAAGCTGTTTCTCTTTTCCACGAACTGGAGGAATTCTTCCATGGGAATTGCCTTGGAGAAGAAGAAGCCCTGGATGTAGTCGATACCGATACTCTTCAGTGCGTCGGCCTCGGCTGCAGTTTCCACACCTTCGGACACTACGCGGAGTCCCATTTCGTGTGCCATCTGGACCACCGTGCGGACAACGTGCTTTGCCTTTTCCACTTCGAAGAAAGCCTTGGTCAAATCGTAGTCCATCTTCACGATGCAGACCGGCATTTCCACAATGTACATCAGGTTGGATTCGCCCTTGCCGAAATCATCCAGAGAGAAGGAGCAGCCCAGGTCCATCAAGGTGCCCATGTTGCTGAGCAAGTTCTTCTTGACGTTCAGGGTTGCAGTTTCGGTAATTTCCAGATTGAATGCGGAAGACGGAACCTGGTATTCTTCCATGATGGCATGCAGGCGATTTGCCAAGTCAACCTGTTCGCACTGCAGCACAGAAAGGTTCACTTCAATATACTTGACTCCAGCCTTCTGCATTCTGCCAGAAGCGATAAATTCGCAAGTCTTCACAAAGACGCGTTCACCCAGAGCAAGAATACTGCCGGACTCTTCGGCCACCGGAATAAAGTCGTTGGGGAAAATCAGGCCACCGTCCCTGCGGCGGATTCGGACAAGAGCTTCTGCAGATTCAAACTTACCACTATGAACGCTATAAATCGGCTGCAGGAACACTTCCACGCGGTCTTCTGCCAAAGCCAGGTTGATTTCTTCCTGCATGTTTTCGTGCAGAAGGAAGTCGTCAATCATGTCCTTGGAAATTTCGATTCCAGTATCAGGAACCTGACCATTGAACTTGTTGAAGAAGTACTTGAACACCTTGGTCAATCTTGCAGATTCCACCACGTCCAAGCCGTTTTCCATACCCAGACCCTGGATGTTCTTGAAATAGTCGGAAGAGCGCTGCTGTTCGTTATGGATCCAACGGATCAAACGATTATAACGGCGGCGGTCCTCAGTAATCATCATGAACTCGGGGCCGAGAAGCTTAAAGAACAGAACACCGTCACGAACATTGGAACGGTGCATCAAACGATAAATGTACTCAGAAGTTTCCGGGGAAATGTCATCCATGGAGAACTGAATCACATGGAACTTTTTCTTCAGGTTGAAACGCTGCTTGAGGTAAGCTTCCAGGGCATAGCCGTTAAAGCAGCCCAATTCGCGGTTCAGGTTCACTTCCGGGTTTTCCAGGGCAGCGTACAAGATCATCATGCCCAAGGAGGTGGCAAAGCCCACTAGCAACTTTTCCGGATCAAAGAACTGCCAAACAGCGGCACCAATCCAGAGCAAAATCCAAATCACAATGGCGGACCAGCGAAGCTTGGGAATTCTCTTCTTTTCGGAGAAAGCCACCACCATGATAGCGATAAAGTCCAAAGCGCAGCAACCATAGGCGAAAATGGCGCCCGGACCGTAGGTGTACATGATTCTGCCGCTGGAATAAATATTCAAGGGCAAAAGGAACATGGCCAAGCATTCTGCACCAATTACACCAAAAAGGATCTTCGTTGCCTTCCAATGTCGCTTTTCGTCCACCACATCATGCAACAAATAAAGTAGAGCAGACCAACATTCAATAACAAGGGTTGCGATGTACAATTTGCAGATACCCATCACCACCATGGGGTTCCAGGAATCCTGATGAGCAATGCCAACGAGGGAAAGAATATCCAGGACCAAAAGGACAATGGTCACAATCAGCATATTCTTGAAGATTTTTTCGCCATAAAGGCCGAGCTGTTTTCTACCAGAATACAGCACCAGCAACAAAATGCTGACGACAAGACCACAACATTGACATTCAATATTCATACACAACCAAAAATTTGCGCATATATAATAGTTTATTCAAAGAAACCCTGTCAACGATGAATTCGTCAACAGGGTCTAATTATATGCTCTATAAAGAGATATGTGATTTATCTCAACTTTTTGACCGGCCTATAGACCGCGTCACTAGCGCAATCTGCGCAGGCCCTTGGGCATAGGCACTTCGGTGCCGTCTTCCTGCAAGAGGAAAATGTTATCCAGGCTGATGTAGCCCACGCCGCTATGACGGGCGCGGAAATTGATGGTTTTGATCTTTGTAGGATCCAGCTGGGGAATGGTCTTGCCCCAACCTTCCTGGCTCATGTTTTCCCAAATGAGGGTGTCGCGAACCCAGGTGCCGTGAGTATTTCTCAGGCGAACCATGAATTCGTCGTAGTCCTTCACCTGATCGCTCTGCACCTGAACTTCGATGTAGCCATCGGGATTGTTGTGGTTGGTGGCGTAGTCGAACACCACACCTACAGACTGCTTGATTTCCTGGGGAACAACGTAGTAGGCGCCAGAGTAGTTGGGCCAGCCAAGAGTAGGCGGCTGCTCAATGTGGAAATCATGACGGATAAAGCCACCATGAGGCGGATTTCCGTTAAAGACCTTGGCACCCATTTCTGTATTGCCTTCGCCCACCACCGGGAACCAGTCCACCACATCAAGGCCATTGTCGTAGTTCTGCAAAATGCTGGTGGTACGGTAAGCTCCACGCACGCGGAACGGAATCATCTGCACCGTCTTTTTGCCGCCAAGACCCGTAACCGTCAATTCAATTTCAGTCCCCTTGGCACCGGTACCTTGCACCACCACAGGCGTTGTCTTTGCAGTTTCAGGCACGGGAACTTTCACATGAAAACTTTCTACAGAGGCATCCCACTTGCCGTCATCGGGCGTAACGTTCACAGTCATGGCGCTGCCCTTCTTTCCAAAGCCAGGAATCTTGAGGGTGGCGCCAGTCAGCTGGCCATTCTGCTGGGTGACGGTTCCGAACAAGTCCAGAGTATCGCCACGCATCATGACCTTCTTTTCAAGGGCTGCAGCGAGAACCACAGGCGTTGCGGCGTTCTTTGCGGTAGCCTTGTCAGCCCCAACAGCGCGAGGATTAATTTGAGCCACTACGAGGCCGAAAGGCGGAATGGTAATGTCGCGGGACTTTGCCGCATCAAGACGACGTCCACTGGGGCCCATTTTCGGATAAGGATAAGCGTTTTTCTGATCGCCCACCCACTTGAACTGATCTTCGCCAAACACATCCACTTCGATGGAGGCCTTATCGGCACCTGCGCCCACGGACGCGCGGTCAATTTGTACAACCTGGGGAATGTCGCTTAAATTTGCCAAAAGCACGCGGGCCGAATTTGCGGCATCAGCGGCGCCGCCCTTGGAGTCGTTCTTCGCCAAGGCATAAGCCACCACTTCGGCGTTAGAACTTTCCACAGGAACCACAGCAAAGCCGTCTTCCAGGAACTGCTTGAAAGTCATATACACGCCATAGTATTCCGCAGTAGGCTCCAGAGATTTCCACTTGTTCCAGGAACCTTCCTTCAGAAGGGCAGTCATACTGATGGTACCCCAAGTATCGTCCGGACTCTTGAAGAGGTTACCGAAAGCGTCCCAGGGCAGTACCTGCAAGCGGTCACCAAAACGCACCGCATGCTGCGCAAAAATCATGGCCATGGCCGTTGCCTGCGGGTAATCCATCAACAGGCTGTAGCCCTGAACGTTGGTGCTGAATTCCGAAAGGAATACGCGACGTTTTTCTTCGCCAGAAGCAGAAGGAACCTTGTCCACACCAGGCAAGTGGCGCTTCATCCAAACGTCCAGCGTATCCATATTGGGGCCCACATCCAGCATTGCCTTCAGCATGTCCTTGGCGTTGGCGCCATTGGGAGTCCAGTACGGGTAATTATGCAAGTCCACTGCATCCAAATAACGCTTGCCGTCTGCAAGTTCCGCCTCGCCCACAATACGCAGGAATTCTTCCATCCAGTATTTTCCATCCAGAATGCCAGAGCCCTTCTGCATCATCTTGTGGGTACTGAGCAGCGGTCCATGAAGCATGATTGTGGGGTCCACCGCCTTCATGGCGCGGGCGTATTCCAAGTAACGAGCCGCATAATGGCGCGCAGAAATGGGGCCAGATTCTTCCCATTCGCCGTCCAGTTCGTTACCGATTTCCCATTGCTTGATATTGTAACCCTTCACCTTGTTGGCGTAACGCACCCAGGCGGCAGCCTCCTTGGAAGTGCCCGTACCCGCGTTCACGCAAATCACAGCCTGGGCCGGCTTACCGTCAGCGGATTTCGGCAGCGTTCCCAGATACTTCATGAACTCTTCGAAATGCCAGGGAATGTTGGTCCAGTCGGTGCGAGCCTTGTCGCCATTGCGGGTAGACATGGCATACATCTTGTATTCGTTTCCGGCCAGCAAATCTTCGCCGTCACTGAACATTTTCATTTCGCGAATCTGCACGCCTTTGCCCGGCAAATCCTGCAGCTTAAAGCGGATAGCCACATAGCGGGTGCGCACGGACTTGCCTTTGTACAAAGTCTCGGGACCAGTCACCTTCACGTTGGCTTCCAGCTTCAAGTCGTTGGTCAAGGCCTGATGAACACCTGGGTATTCCGCATAATCCGTAGTCCAGTATTCATACTGGAATGCCTTGGGGCGCAAATCACCCCAGCTAATCTGCAGGGAATCAATGTTCTTCTTTTCGGGGAACTCCACCACGACCCAAGGCGGATCATTAGGGTCCAGAATCTCGCCCCACCACATGGTTTCCATCTTGCCGTCGGCCAAATGACTGCGACGCACAAAACCGTAATTGTCCTTGGTGGTGCCGCGGTAAATGGTTTCGCCCAAGAAACCCGGAGCATACTTGCCTTTTTCTTCCGTAGTAATCCAAAGGCCCGTGCTATCATACTTGCCAATACCATTCCAGTGGTAATCATTGCTCAAGCTGCCGTTAGGGAAGCGGAACAAAGTGTAACCGCCATCCACCAGGGCGTCGGTCATATCGTAATAACGGCTAGGCGGATTCCAAATGGCCAAGTCAGCGGCCATCATCATATCTTTCTTGATCACGATACCCGGCTTGGTATCATCCACCTTAATCACAGTCTGGGCAGCCAGAGCGGTACCCGCCAAACCAAGAGCAGCAATCATTGCCAGCTTTCCATAGTTCAAAAAAACATTCATCTTTACACAACCTATTGCACCAGGTTTCAAAACTTACATGTGAAAGTATAAAAAAACTCAAATCAATTGCGCGAGCTTTAAATTGAAATTCTCCGCCCTAAAATTAGTTATATTTTAAGCACTAGCACATTTGTTCAGTATTCAATATTGTTATAATCACGTAACACCAGGACATATGCAAGAAGAGCGTACAGAATACTACGATAACGGCCAGCTCAAGCGACTATACCATGTGGTCACCGTTAAGGGAAAAGAATTAGCCGATGGAATTTGTGAAGAATACTACGAAGACGGAAGCCTCAAGAGCCACCTTCTCTGGAAACGGGGCCATGTGGTCAACGGCTCCTACGCCTTTTTTTCCAGAGACGGATCCGTTTACACGGAGTCTTATGACGCAAATTCCGTAAGCCGTTACGATGCAAAAGGAACATTGCTGGAAACGGGAGCATTCTACAATTTTAAACCCAAGGGCGTTTTCAAAATCTATTACAAAAATGGAAATCTAAGAAAAATTATCAAATTCCATAAAGGAAAAAAACATGGGATTTGCCAAGACTTTTATGAGAACGGTGATTTAAAACGATCCTTCCGTTATGTCAACGGTCATCTAGAAGGAAAGACCGTCATCTATCACCAAAATGGAATGCTTAGAATCACATACAATTTTTCTAAGGGCTACGTTGTGGACGGAGTCTACGAAAATCTCAAAAATGACGGAACACTAGATCGCCTAGAAGAATGGAAAGACGGTAATTGTATTGCTACTTTTGCAGACGGAAGACGATGGGAATACACCATATTCAATGGAGGGTTCGATGGATTTCGTCGATGTTTCTATCCTAATGGAAAACTAATGTGTATTGAATTCTACAAGTACGGGAAAAAACATGGTCCAAACCGTTATTTTGACGACAAGGGAAATCTGCTTGTTTTAGTCAACTATCGTTACGGGAAGCCAATTGCTAATCTAATTTTTGATAGTAAAGGTCACGTGGAAGACATAAAGCCATCCTTCAGCATTTCCTAGCGTTCGAAATATTCCTCGGGAGTCTGTGCGGCCTGGGCGGTACCCGCCAAGCCAAGAGCAGCAATCATCGCCGCCGACAAAACAAATTTCTTTTTCATAAAACTTTTCGGATTTTAAATTTTCAGATTTTATAATAGCAATCTAAAAAAAGCAAGAGTCTTTTGGGGTCTGCCCGAATGAAGATTTTATCAAATATCAAATTTCTCCAGCTTGCTGCAAAACCAAGGAACGGATATCATCGCCAATAAAAAATCCAAGATTTTCAAGATCATTTAAAAGGGGCGCAATACACGAAATCAAACCGTTTCGTTCTAGCCGATTTAAATTTCCAAGGACAATTAATGGAGTGGAATTGACAATAACTCTAGGCATTTTTCATTTCTTCCATAAACTCATTTGCATCATCAAAATGGAATATGGAAATGCCTCGACTACCAAGGAACTTTATAAAATCCTCTTCGGTCATTCCCGCAATTTCTGCACAATATCCAACAGAGACTCCATGATTCTTGTAGAATTCAAGCGCAACAACACGTTTAGCTAAGGAAAGAGCACTTTCCTTATTCATGCGCGTATCAAACAGCACTTCTTCTGGAATGTCCATGGATAATTGGCACACGGGGAACCTCTGCCGTACAATATACGTTAAATCCGTGGCGTTTGCAACTTCATTCATCTTAACTCCTTCCCCGCATACAAGCTTAAAATGCGGGACACAATATAACTACTCATCCGAGCACTACAAATATAAATTGCAAATTATTCCTTGTCAAGAGTTAATTTTCAAAATTCTTGAATACTTAAAACTTAACTTTATGGAATTTCAAGACCTGCTCCATCACGCGTTAATTTCTTTTGTTGCGTATTCCAGGATGCTTTCTGCCCCGGATCTCACAACTTCCGCCAATCTGAATTGTGCAATTTCGTTGCGACGGTAGTTTCGCATCACGGACTTTACATCCAGCTGGATGCCAACGATTTTGTGGTAAGGTTTAGAATTGTCCATCCAGTCGCCAGAAGCTGTACCCAGGAAATGCATTTTATACGGATCAAAGGGAATCTGATTCAAAATCTCAGGTTCGCTGTTTTCGCTGCGATTTGCTTCGCAATTTTCGTTAAGACATCCTTCACAGCTGTCGCAGCGGTAAGGCAACAAGAACACATTGAAAATTTTGTTACCAATGCTTGCGCAGTCTTGGTAAGTCACGCCATCCTGTGAAATTTCATTGCAAAACTTTTGTTCCACAAACTGGCCGTACACAATCTGCTTGCTGATGGAACTTGATGAGGGAAGATTATTCCCCGTATAGAATTTTGCGTCAACAATAAAAATGCGGTCGCCCTGCCACATGATGGTATCCGGACGCATGGCGAATTTCTGGTCATCGACATTTCGTTCCTTGCCGCCGATGTTCCATCCGCAATGGGGATTGTACTGTTCCTTCGTTTCACCACGGCGAAGATTACCGAATATGCGGTCCAGCATCTTTTCCCAGACGGGAGCAAAACTGGTTACGCCGTAGCAATATTCGCTGAGGGTTCCGTTGACTGCGTTACCTTGCAAAAATTCAACAATCGTCTGCATGGCATTGAACAGCCGAAGCTTGCGGTCATTGAAAGTCTTGGAAACCTTCTCCATGAGGACTGTAGAAAACAGTTCGTAGTCAAATTCAAGAGTCGCCACAACGGACAAATCAATGTTGTATATAGGGCCGATCAGTCGTTGCGCCTGGGCAACGCAGAATTCATGAATCAACGTTACCAGCTGATTTTCGTTCTGGAAATTATGGCAAGAAATAGGATTCAGGTAAACAACGCTACAACCGCTTTCATTTTCATAAACTTGGGGACGGACCTGCTTTATGGTGCGGCTCCAATTGATTTTCCCGTGGGCGCCCTGCTTGTAGATTTTTTCCGTTTCCTTGTACAATCCAAAATTCAGAAAATATTCCAGCACATAGAAAAATTCTTGAAAAGGAAAATCCAGTTTTGTTTCGAATTCAGATGTGGCGGCGTAGTTTGAATTTTCGGCATCATCCATCAAGCTTTGATCAGCAAGGACATTCATCAAGTTTGAGAACGTTTCCCGGAGTTCATCATCAGAAACAATTTCAGCATTCGAAAAACATCC
>JAZRWJ010000034.1:0-24932 GCA_045599625.1 Fibrobacter sp. | reverse complement strand
AGCCTGTCGTCGCGAAAATGTCCAGGATGACCTTCTTCCGCTGCGGCGTGCGGAAGCTGATTGTCTTGTCGAAGGAGAAGGAGATTGTCTTGATCTTGTCGTCGCCTTCCAGTTTCAAAACTGCATCAAGGAAATCCTTGATGGCATTTTCGCTGTCGAAAAGTTCCTTGAAGGCGGGGTCGTATTTCGGGTCCAGATAAACCTGTCCCTGGAGCTCCACAGGAATCTGTCTTGCCTTGCTTTTGGCCTTGTTCTCTGAGTTGTTCATTATTCCTCCGTATTTCGAACGCTTGTTGCGCTCCTTATTAACACGCAGGAAATTTCCCGACGAACCCGCCTTGAACGGAAAAATTTTCTTTACCCTATAAGTAGTAAAAAAACAAGGCCGCGCCTTCAATGGTGCGGTCCTTTAATTTAATTCCCAAATGTCCACACGATGCCGTAGGCGAAGCGGAGTCCTTCCGGGGTGTAGCCGGATTCCGGCATATAGATGCTGTGATTGAAGTTATCAATTCGGCTGTACAGTTCAAATTGCAGGATCTGCATTCTGGCTTCAAAGTCTAGAGCCAGATAGTGTTTCATAAGTTCAAGTTCCGGCTTGCCGTTGTTGATGGTGCAGTCGTAGCGGTCGCCGAACCATTGCCAGTCTACGCGTACGCTAACACCAAGGCGGTCGAAAACAAATCGGTTCTGCCAATGGATGCTTCCCTTGTAATAAAGTTCCGGGGTGTCGATGAGTTTCTTGCTGCGTTCCAGGGTTTCTCCACGTTCCAGGTAGAACTTCCAGTTGCCCAGGCGGAATCCCACTTGGAACATCCAATCTAGAGAATTGACTTCGGAGATGTTGGTCCAGGTAAAGACATCTTCCTGAGAGGCTTCTGAATCTACGCCACCCATCTTGACCCAGTTGGGCTTGATCAGGTCTTCAACGTTTTCAAAGCGGAAACCGAGGCCGTAAAATACGTCGCGCTTTTGCCAGTTCAGGTTCATTGTTCCACGATTACGCTTTTCGAAATCAAGGTTCTCGTTGGGTATGGCAAGTCTGCCGGTCTCATGAATTTTCAATTGTCCCACATCGGGGAACTTGTTGTCGTGTCGCCAGGATGTGCTAAGGTTGAAGTTGCGGGGGAGCAAGACAAACGCATCTACGGACATTGCGGGCTCTATATCCACCTTGTTCAGGAGAGAACTGTTGCGCTGTCCGCCAGCCTGGACTCTAAACATCAAGGCTCCGAACAAAGTATCGGAGAGCTGCAGGTAGCCCACTTCACGGTCCTGGAAATACTTGCGCTTGCCTATGCTTTCCTTGTTTACTTCGGTGTTGAGGAATTCGTAATCGAATTTCAGCATGGGGTTCAGCAATGTCTTGTAGCTGACTCCGAAGGATCCCAGGATGGTCTCGTGATTGACTTTGCTCTTGGTGTCGGTATAGGAGGTGTCGCTTCTGGCGATGCCATTGGTATCGGTGTAATTATTGACTCCTGTTGCAAATTTCGGCAGGGAGTCTTCCTTGATTTCGTGATTGCCGTAGGAAATGTCCGCGCTGGCGGTTAGCCCTGCAACCGGGTAGAATTCGGCCCCGGCGCCATAGGTGCGGGTCTTCATGTCGATAACGTAGTAGCTTGTCTGGAATCTACGAATGGATGGGTCCAGGGAGTCGATGATCACCTTGTGGTTGGGTTCGTCGGCGTTCCTCAAGTCCATGTAGTTCATTTTGGCGTAGGCCTTGCCGAATCCAAATCGCCAGGTGAGCATGGGCTGGATATGCATGCTGTTCATGGCGATGTTTCTTCCGCCAAAGGGAATCTGGGTGGAATCACGACCTAAGGCGAAGTAGGGGGAGTGCGCCACATTGACGTAGCTGTACTCCTTGGAGTTGATGGTGGAATGGCTGGAAACTCCCAGGTCCAAAGTGACGGAGTCCGTGACCAGTCTTCTAAAATCCAGTCGCAGTGCGTTTCCGCTAAAGGCGGGGCGTTCCCAGGCTACGTCTACAACGGGGGTGTCTACGGCAACGCCCTTGGGTTCCTCAAAGAGGATTCCGTTCTCGCCGTTCAAGGACAGCGTGCTGCCGTCGTATCCAAGGCGGGTGGTGTAAATGCCTGCCAGCTTGCTGGGGTAGCGGCGGGAGAGGGCGCTAATGCCCATGGCGTAGGGGTCCAGTTCCGGATTGCCGAGAATGGAGGTTCCCAAAAGCCATTCGGATTTCTGGCCGGAAATGTCGTAGGTACGCTGCATGACTTCGCGAAGCGGCAATACCCAGCGGCCGGCGTCTGTTTCGCGGGGGGCAGGATCGATTCCCCAGGGGGACATGTTCACGGAATCCTGTGCTGCAGGAAGTTCGGACTTGTTGGGCTTTTGGATATCTGCGAAAACGCTTGTTGCTAAAAACAAGACCAGGGCTGCAAAAATTGCGAAGCTGGATTGATGACGGTTGGCGATCATGGTGGTCGTGCCCCGGGCGGTTAGTACCATTCTGCGCGGGACTTCTCGCGACGTTCGCGAAGGGCCTGTACCACGGTGTAGGGCATCTTGGTGCAGTTGGGCGGGTAGGTGCCGCTCTCGGTGTGGAAGTCGGAGCCGCCGGTGCCCACCAGGCCATAGTGCTGGGCCATTTCCTTGTACTTGCGGCCCACGGCGCCCTTCTGGGACGGGGTGTAGATTTCCATGCCCTGCACGCCCCATTCCACCATCTGCTCGATGAACTCGTCGCTGACCCCGGACTTGTAGGGGTGGGCGAGCACCGCGATGCCGCCAGCGTTTTCGATGAGGCGGATGGTCTGCTGGGGGTTGAGGCCCTTCTTTTCCACGAAGGCTACGCAACCGTCGCCCAGATACTTGGTAAATGCCTCGGAGAAGCTTCCGATGTATTCTTCGTCTACCAGGGACATGGCGATATGAGGGCGGCCGATGACTTTACCCTTGCAGTAGCTCAGCACCTTTTCGAAGGTGATGTCGATACCCAGGGCGTTAAGCTTTTTAATGATTGCTTTCACGCGGGTAATGCGCTGCTTGGCAAAATCCTGGAGTTCCATGTTCAGGGCCAGGTTGGTGGGATCGCAGTAGTATCCCAAGATGTGGATGTCCTTGCCCTGCCAAACGGAGGAAATCTCGATACCGGGGATGATTTCCAGGTTCAGAGCCTTGGCCGGTTCCACCGCCAGGTTGTAACTGTCCAGGTTGTCGTGGTCCGTAATGGATATGCAGCGAAGTCCCTTGCGCTTGCAAAGGGTCAGCAGTTCTTCCACTTCCAGAGATCCATCGGAAAGCTTGGTATGCAGATGCAAGTCCGCATAGCCTCCGTTCTCGGTAATGATTGTGGAAAAACCTTTCTGCATTACTTGATCCCGTAATATTGGCTGAGGAGGGCTGCCTCGGAGGACTTGTCCAGGTGGAGGCTCAAGTTGAGGAAGGGGTAGTTGTTTTCGCTGCAGAAACCGATTCTGCAAGGAGCGCCGCTGACCTTGGTCAAATAAAGTCTGGGCAGAAAGGAATTTCCCAGGTAGATGGCTACCTGCGGTGCGTAATCCTTGATTTTCTGTTCCAGTTCCTCGAAAGCGGCTTCGCCATAGCGGCATTCCAGGTCGCTATAGTAGATTGCCTTGGCGCGCTTGGCGGAAACCAATGCGTGCATGGATTCGTGGGCGAGGAGAAGCGCGTTCTTGAAGAATGCGTCGGGCATGGCGTGGGTAAAGGTTGCCACGTGTTCCATTTCCCGGGGGAGGATCACCAATGTCTTGGGGTTACCCTTCAGCGCTTCAGGAAAATTGAAGGGAGCGGAATCGTCGCCGGCCTTTTCTGCAAACCACTTGAACAGCGATTCTTCCTTGCTGAATCGCTTGAAAAAGTACTTGAAACGGTCTGTAAAATATGGTGATGGCTTCACTATGACTCCGCGGGCAAATATGGCCAAAATATACTAAATTTGCAGCATGCCTAAACAAAAGTTCTACGCGATAAAGACCCCTACCGAAAGTAAAATCGTTACCACCTGGGACGAGTGTGAAAAACTGACCCACGGTGTGAAGGGTGTTCTGTTCAAATCCTTTGGAACGAAGGCTGAGGCGGAGGCTTGGATTTCCGGCATGGCCGCTCCCGCTCCTGGTGGAATCCGCGTGTTTGTGGACGGGTCGTTCTCTCCGGGATTTCCCTATTCCGGCTGGGCTTTTGTTGTGACAGAAGATGACAAGGAAATCGCCCGAGGAAATGGTCTGACCGCTTTTGAAGCCGAGAGCCGTAATATCGACGGTGAAGTAATGGCTAGCTACCAGGCTATGCGCTGGCTGGATTCCAACAACAAGAACGGTGTGATTTGCCATGACTACGAAGGCATTGCCCGCTGGGCCAAGGGCGAATGGCAGGCCAAGAGCAACATTGCCAAGCGTTATGTAAGCGCTGCCCAGCCCTATCTGCACCGTGTGAAATTTGAAAAGGTGGCTGCACACACTGGCGTCAAGTGGAACGAACTTGTGGACCAGTTGGCTAAGGAAGCCATTGCCGCCGGTAAAGCCCAAGCTAAAGAAAAGGCGGAAGGCTAAACTGCGCTGAAAACTAGTCGCATTTCTTGCGGTTTTGCCAGGTGCTGTCGTTAAACAGCTGGCCCTCGCTTAAGCCGTACTTTTCCTGAATGCCGGCCTGCTTGATGGCGTCTTCGATGGAGATCTTCCCGAGGATAGCCTGGGTGTAGATCAGCACCTTGCGGCGGACTGTTTCCGGATCTTCGTTCAACATCTCCAGGCGGAAGTGGTTTACGCCTGCGGTACGGAGCTGCGGCATGAGCTTCAGTGCGGACTGAGGATGGCCTACGAACAAAGTGTTGCGGCATTCTGCATCGGATTGCAGGAAGTGGCGTTCGCCCTTGTGGTCCTGAATTTCAACCTTGTGCTGGGTGCAGATTTTTCCGCATTCCGGGAAGCGGCGGCCCGTGGTGAGGCTGTGTGCGAATGCGCAGTATTCGGAATGGAAGGCGGGCATGTACTGATGGAGCGTCAGTTCCAAGCGGCTTCCGTCGATGCTATCCAGCAAGTCGAAAAGCTGGGTGCTGTTCAAGTCCCAGGAGGGGTGCAGGACGGTGAGGCCCTGGTCCAAAAGCCAATCGTAGCTGGCGCTGTTGGCTGCATTCAGGCTGTAGTCACCTGTGAGCGGGATTCCGCTGTCCTTAAGAACGGAGAGGGCGCCCAAGTTACGGACCAAAGCGAAGTCGGGGCAAAGTTCCAGAATCTTTCGGAGGTAATGGTTTTCGCCGGGCTTGTGGACGCGAAGGGTTGCCATGCCCGCCTTGAAACCGAGATCACGAATCTGCTGGAGGGGTTCGTCGTATTTAACACCCCAGTCGAAATCCATAATGACGTTGTCGATAGCAAGACCCTTGAGGGCAGAAATCTGTTCAGGATTACGGACCAGAACAGAAATAACCGGCTTTGCAACGTTGGCGGTGACGCCGAAGTTTTCTGCCTTCTGTGTAGAGGCGTTCTGAATGTTCTTCTTGGCGATTGCTGCCGCGGCCTTGAACTTTACGGTAATGTCCTGCAGGAACTTCTTGCCGTCGCGGGCGCTTGGGTTCAGTTCCTTCCACTGCAATTGGACTTCTTCCAACTGCTGGATGGCGGCCTGGCGCATGTTGCGCAGCACCTTTCCAGGAACGAAAGGTGCGCCGTCCACGCGGACCATCAGCGTTCCAAGTTCATAAGGCGTGGAGGCGAGGCCGCCCAGTTCCTTGCGGGCCAGCGCTTCGATTGCGGCGGGATCCGCCGCGTTCTTCGCCACTTCCAGAACGTTTTCGCTTTCCACAATGGCTGCCTTGTCCGCCCCCTGCATCAGGGTAACGCCAGCGAGCCAAACCTTCAGGGTCAGTTTTTCACCCACCGCTCCCGTCAATTCCATATTTACGGGGCGCTTCGTTTCCTGGTTGCGGTCCGTGAACGTCTTACGCAGCTCTTTTTCAAGGGCGGGGGAGTCGTTGCGGAACACGTCCATATTGCGTCCGATGTCTCGCATATCGAAATCGCGACCGAAATCCAGGCGCAACATTGGTCCCTTCCCGCGCATTCCGTCACCACGCTTCGAGTGAGGATTCTGCACCATCTGGGCGCCGTACAAACGGCTACCAGTGCTTACGCCGAAGGTGGCGTCTTCAAACAAGATGCCATCGCCTGCGCAGGGAACGCCAATTTCCTTGGTGTCGTCCAGTGCAACGAAAACAGAACCGCGTTCAACCTTAACAACCTTACCCAGGTACATACCGTGGTGATTGCTGAAGGTTCCGTTCACCAGTTCCTGATGGTTGTCGCCGTCCAGCCAGCCAGTGGAAAGACCGCGGGAGAACAACACTTCCAGCGGTTCCTTGTCCTTGTAATCCAGATCAAGGTCCGCGCGGTCACTAGCGTTGCCAAGGTTATTCAAAGCTTTCCTATACGCCCTAGTCACTGCAGCCACGTATTCGGGGCTCTTCAAGCGGCCTTCCACTTTCAAAGACTCGACCCCAGCCTCCCGCAGTTCCGCCAATTTAGGCAAAGCACACAAATCCCGGGTGCTGAACAAGTACTGCGCATTGGTTTCGGTGTATTCCTTTCCGTCCACGAAAATGCGGTAGGGAAGGCGGCAACTCTGGGCGCATTGCCCGCGGTTTGCGGAACGTCCACCGAAGTTTTCGCTGGTGAGGCACTGTCCCGAATAGGAAACGCACAATGCACCGTGAATAAAGACTTCAATTTCCAAGTCGGTGCCTGCCTTTACAGCGGCAATCTGCTTGGCGGAAAGTTCACGGCTCAAAACAGCACGGTTGAAACCGATGGGCTTCACCAGGTTGACGCCCTCGGCGCTGGCCAAGGTCATCTGGGTGCTGGCGTGAATTTCCTGGTTGGGACAAATGGCTCGGATCAATCGTGCAAGACCGATGTCCTGGATAATAAATGCATCCGGTTCCAACGCAATAATCTGTTCCAAGAATTCCGGCAGCTGCTGAAGTTCACGCTCAAATACGAGAACGTTCATTGCCAAAAAGCTACGGACCCCGTGGGCGCGTGCATAGCGGATCATTGCTCCAACATCTTCGAAGGAGAAGTCCTCGGTGCGGCCGCGGGCGTTCCAGTGGGGCACACCAAAGTAAACGGCATCGGCCCCGTTCTTGACGGCGGCTTCCAACATGTCCCAGGTTCCCACAGGAAGTAGCAATTCTTGATTATTCATATCACGCATTTTTGTAGAACACAATTTTCATTCTCCGTCAAAAGATAAAAAATTCTACTTTATCTCCTAAATCAGGGCTTGCACTTGCTTGTGCATATAGGAGGATTTTATGAAAAAACATTTTAGTCGATATCTTGGCAAAACCGTGATGTCCTTGGCCGCCTTTTTCTGGACGATGCCGCTACTTTTATGGTTGTTGAAGCAATGTATGGAGTCGTGGCGTGTTCTGGCCTCACCGATCGTGAAGTAGATCAGGAATACATCGATGCCATTGTTGATAAATATGAAAGCCGTGTGTCTGAAATAAAGCATGAATTGGATCGATATAACGAACGTGTCGATGTGTGCGATGAAAAGGGTGAACTGCCTGATCCCTTGTCGGATATCTAATTCACATTTCCGTTCAAATTTCTATAATTAGGGGCATGAAAAAGTTTTTCCTGCCTCTTTTTATTTTGTCTGTTGCCGCAATGTCCTCTGCCATTATTGGATGCTCCGATAAGGAAGCCGAGGCCGAAATTGGTCGCTTGACCCAGGAAAACTCCGCCCTCCAGCATTCCGTGGACTCTCTCCAGCACACTTTGGACTCCCTGAACGCCTACGCAGATTCAGTGAAAAAGTCCCTGGACAAGCTGGATATGGGTCGATAATCGGCCAAAACGACCTGAAATTCGCGAATTTAACTTAAACCGCCACCCCCAGTCCTGCCGATTGGGGGATTTTTTGTGAATAAACTTGGGATTAATGCCCATAAATTATCTATATTTGCCGCCGTGACTGCTAGGTCCGCCGCTACGGTGGGGACCCTAAACCCGCTTCGCTGGCCCAATTATTGCCCGAAGCCCTTTGCCGTCAAGCCTCTAGGAGGCGTAGCCTTATTTAAGGCAAGTAAGATGGCCCTTTAACTAACACAGTCAGTCACCCGGCCTATGGGTTTATTTCCAGCCTGTACGCACGGTCAACCCTTACTTATGAGGTGCCCCGAATGGAATACATCGCAATCGCACTGTCTCTCGTAGCAGTGATTCTGTGCCTTGTTATCCTTGCTAAGGTTAACAAGCTCCTTACTATGCTTCGTACCCCGATTTTCAAGAAGCTCACACCGGACATGAACTTGAAGCCGAATTCCCGCCGCCCGATCAGCGCTCAGGAAATGGCTCAGCGCGGTGAAAAGGCTAACAAGGAAAATCGCCAGAACAATAACGGTAAGGACCGTCCTGCAAAGGAAAACCGCGAAAAGGCAGCTCCTGCTCAGCAGCAGCCCGCAAATCGCAACAACGAACAGCGCCAGGATCGTGGCAACCGCCGCGACCGTCGCGAAGGCCGTCCCGAACGTCCTCGTCGTGAAAACAACAATGTAGAAGCTCAGGCTGCAGCACCGGTTGCAGCACCCGCAGCTCCTGCAGCAGCCCCCGCAGCCGCTGAAGCACCTGCCGCTCCCGCAGCAGAACGCCGCCCGCTGGCTCCGCGTATCCCGGTTGAAACTCCGGCAGCTCCCGCAGCAGCACCGGCACCCGCAGCACCTGTTGCTCCGGCTGTCTCTGAAGCTGACATCGCTCCGGTTGAAACCACTTTCGATCCGTCCAAGGTTCGCTACGGCCGCCGCAACGTGATCAAGAAGGCTCCGGAACTCTCCGACGAAGAAGCATAATAGCTTAGAGCTTAAAGCGTAAAGCTTAAAGAAAAGTCCCTCGCAGAAATGCGGGGGACTTTTTGTATAAAGTTTGGTATGTGTTTCGCGCAGGTGGTTTTATAAACTGGGGATTCTAAGCTGGTGGTTCTGTAAAAATGCATACCAATAGCGCGGAGAAATGCTGCTTGGTATGCATAAATTGGCTTTTTGCGGAGGGTGATGCATACCATTTGCAAGATTGAATAAGGTTTGGTATGCACGCCAAAAGCAAATACTTCTGAATATGCATATCAAAAGCATGAAAAAGGTTTGTTTGGTATGTATTTCGCGGCGCCGACGGACTTGAACAGCGTTTTTACTCTTGCTTGTAGAATGCTTCCAGGCGGGCGCTGCAGTTGATGAACGGAGTCTGCAACTTGGGGTCGAAGTGGCTGCCCATGGACTCCACGATAATCCTGAAGGCTTCGTCGAAGGACATCTTGTCCTTGTAGCAGCGGCGGCTGACCAGTGCGTCGTACACGTCGGCAACAGCCATGATGCGGGCTTCCAGAGGGATTTCATCGCCCTTCAGCCCCTTGGGGTAGCCGCTTCCGTCGTAACGCTCGTGGTGGTAGTTGGCCACGTTCTTGGCGATGTTAACAAAGAAGGGCTCCTCGATGGTGGCAAGCAGGTTTTCAACGATGGCGGCGCCCTTTTCCGCGTGGGTCTTCATGGTGTTGAATTCCTCCACATTGAAACGTCCCGGCTTACGCAGAATCAGGTCGTCGATGGCGATCTTGCCCAGGTCGTGCATGGGGGCTGCCTTCACAATGGCTTCGCAGAACTCCGGAGTCAGGTCCAGGCTCTTTTCCTTGAGGATTTCGTCCACGAGAATCTTTACGCACACGCTGGATCTTCTGATGTGGCCGCCGGTGTTGCTGTCGCGGCTTTCCACCATGGTTGCCATGTTCACGATCATCTGTTCCTGGATGGCGTGAATGTGCATGTTCTGGTTATTGAGGCTCTGCTTCAGCTGGTCGTTGCTTATGCCCAGCTGGTTGATGTATTCCTGGGTCTTGGTGTCGTCGACGATGCCGAACAGGAAGCCGTTCCTCGTATTGGTGTCGTCGATGCTGTGGAGGCTCGCCTTGTAATGTTTGCCGTCAACGGCAATGATGAATGTCTTTTTGTTTGGCTTGCGGGAAATGCTGTCGATCCACTCGAGAATGTGCTTGCTTATGTTGTCCGTGTCAGAAAGCTTGGTGTCGATGCGGTGCTTCTTCAGTTCCGGGAACATGTCCATGGCCTGGATGTTTGCTCCCAGGAACTTCTTTCTGTGGGATACGTAGATGAAGCCTGTTGTGTTGTTGGATTGCAGGGAGTTGACGATGGCGTTGTCCAGGTCGTATTCTTCGCCCAGCGATACAATGATGATAAAGATCAGCTCTGAAATGATGTAGACCGCAGGCATTACCAGTGTGTCGCTGTCCAATGCGCGGGAAACAAAGAAGGAGGTGATGTCGACGATTTCCAGGATACTCAGCAAGAGGAGTGTCTTCATGGAAACGTTCTTTCGGGTCTTTGCGGAGTAGATGATAATAAAGATGTCTGCCACGACAAAGAACAGGAGCATCACGTTGAACAGCGCGTGGCCCGGTCCGAAGGCGTCTACGGCAAAATTGCCTACGCCCATGATCATTTTGTAGGTGGGGTTCACGTAGTAGATGTCGCTGTACCCGGCTGTTGCTGCCAGAATGTACACGATGGTACAGATAACCGCAAGAATGGCCTTGATTCTCGGCATCAACTTGATGTTACAGACCGACAGGAAACCGAAGAACACCAGCAGGGGCAGGTAGCTTGCGCCGAAGTAGGACACCTTGTTTGCAAGAAGGGCCTCTTCAATATTAGTGGAAAGGGACAGGTAAAGGCTTCCGAGAATGGCAATCGGAATGGTGATAAAAATTGCCGGGAAATAGAAATTCGTGGGCTTCTTGTAGGTGAAAAGCATGAGGCCGCAATTCACCAAAGAAATGAACTCCATTATAATCAGATAGCTGATTATATTCTGATCCATCTAACAAAACCTCCAAGCCTTATTGGCTAGGGCAAAACCATACACAAAAAAACTTAACAAAAAGATACATTCTTTTTGTTAAGTTTTGTTTTCAAAGCTTGGATTTATACAAATAAAGTGTTGTAAGCGTGTAAAATCCCTAGAATTCGATGAGTCCCTTGTCTGCGTCGGCAAGGATCACCTTGGTGGCCATGCCAATGAACAGGCCGTGGCCTACGATACCTACGATGTGTTCCAGGTCGCGGGCCAGCTTGTCGGCGTCGGCGATGGGCGGGAACTTGGCGTCGGCGATGAGGTTGCCGGAGTCGCTGATCACCGGACCGTCCTTGCCGGGAGCGCCCATACGGACCTTCAGTTCGCCACCCAGCTGCTTAATCTTTTCGGTTACAACGGCGATGGCGCCCGGGATGATTTCCAGAGGTACAGCGAACTTGGTGCCGAGAACATCGACCTTCTTGCCGCTGTCTGCGATAATCACGTAGTTGTCGGTCATGGAAGCGACGATCTTTTCAAGCAGGTGTGCTGCACCGCGGCCCTTGATGAGGTTGCGGCTGTCGTCGATTTCGTCGGCGCCGTCGATGACCATGTCCAGATGAGAAACTTCGCCCATTTCCTTCAGGGGAATACCGAGAGCGCGGCACTGCAGGGTAGTGCTCCAGCTGGTGGAAACGCCTACGACCTTGATGCCTTCGGTCTTGATACGTTCAGCAAGACGATTCACCATATGGGCCGCGGTGCTGCCTGTTCCAAGACCGACGGTCATACCGTCCTTGATCATGTCTGCTGCCTTAACGCCAGCTGCCTTCTTCAGTTCGTCCATGGATGCCATTAGCGCCATCTCCTGTTGAAATTATCGGGGTTGTGTCCGAAGTCTTCACCATAGGTGTCGTCTTCGAGGTCGTCAAAATCATCGCCGCCCTTGTCCGGGAATCCGGATTCCAGTTCGGTGAAACTCGGTTCTTCAATGGCAACGACCTTCACGTCGAAGGTCAGGTCCTTGCCTGCAAAAGGATGGTTTCCGTCTACGATGACGGTGTCCTTCTTGATTTCCTTGATGATGTAGATTCCGTCGGATTCGCCGTCTTCGGCGTCTGCGCTGTCATCGCTGTCCAGATTGATTCCGTTGACGAAGTCGTCGGCGTTGTCGGGCAGCTGGAATTCGCGGATGTCCTCGTCCTGGCTCATTTCCAGTTCCATTCCCAACCAGATTTCGCCGATGTCGCTCAGCTCTTCCTTGGGAACTTCCAGGACCATGTCCTCGCGGTAGGGGCCGTAGCCCAGAATGCAGGGGATATCTACACTAAAAAACTCGTTCAGGCGACGACCGTTCAAGGCATCTTCCAGTCCGGGGATGATGTTATTGAAACCGTGGATGTAGGTGAAAGGGTGCGTTGCGGGCACTTCTTCCAGGATTTTCCCGGTCATTTCCTTGAGCGTGTAGGCAATGCTGACTTTCAGCTTGTCTTGAATCGTATCCATACGGGCGAAAATTTAGAAAAAATAAAAGAAACAAAGCTTATTTTATTCGTTCATTGTCCGTTTTCTGTAATCAATTATATAAATTAAGCCCATGCTTTACGGTATTTGTTCTGATATCCATTCCAACGCGGTTGCTTTCGAGGCTGTGCTCCAGTCCATGAATGACAACAACGTGGATAGGAAAGTTTGCTTAGGTGATTTAGTTGGTTATGGCGTGGACCCGGACGAATGTGTTCGCTTGGCCCGAGAAAACATGGATGTATGTATTATTGGTAATCATGACAGTGTGGCTATCAAGTACGAATCCAGCGCAGGTTTCAACCCCTATGCCAAGCAGGCTATCGAATGGACTCAGAAGCACCTGTCCAAGGAATCCATTGATTTCATGCGATCCCTGCCGTATATTCACGAAGAAAACGATATTTGCTTTGTCCATGCTTCTCCTCTGAGTCCGGCGGACTGGGTCTATGTGACTGAACTGGAGGACGCTCTGGACGCGTTCGACCATTTTACCGGACGTTACTGCTTTGTGGGCCATACCCACAGTCCTGTGATTGTTGCTAGCCGCCCCATGGCCATTCCCAAGATTCTGGACGAGTATGAATATACCATCGAGGACACCGAACGCCTGCTGGTGAACGTGGGTAGCGTGGGCCAGCCCCGCGACCGCGATCCTCGTTCCTGCTGGTGCCTGCTGGATACCGAGACCAAGTGCATCCGCCTGATCCGCGTAGATTACGATGTCTACGAAACCCAGGAACGCATGCGCAAGGCCGACATGCCGAATTTCCTCATCGACCGCCTGGCCGTCGGCCGCTAGCGCGACCAATTACAAAGTACGAAATATGAATTATGAGATTATAATCGCGGCTTTGCCGCCTTGTTTTATCTTGTAATTCGTAATTCATAAATCATAGTTATCGAAGATCATGAAGTGGGTTTTAGCAGTTTTTGGTAAGGCAGGTTCTGCCTACATCGCCGACGAAGTAGACAAGTACGTAAAACGCCTCCGTGGGGGAGCCATCCCTCTGGAAGTGGTGGAGCTGAAGGAATCCAAACTGGATGACCGCCTGCAGTCCCTGGCGCAGGAAGCGGCCCTCTTCGAGAAGAAGTTCCCCAAGGGAGAGTTCAAGCGAGTGATTCTGTCTGAGGAAGGCAAGCTGATGGATACGGTGAAACTGTCCGACACGCTTCGCGATCGATTCCCCGGCAATGTGGTTTTCTTGATTGGTTCTGCCTACGGTATTGATGAAAATTTGAAGAAGTCGGCGGACATGCTGCTATCTCTATCGCCGCTGACTTTTACCCATGACCACGCCCGCATCATTACGGCGGAACAGTTGTATCGCGTCCAGATGGTAATGCAAAACCACCCTTATCATCACCGCTAGCGCTAGAATCAATTAGAAGACGTGTAGTAAGCGCTAGCTCTCGCCTCGACAGCTTGTCAATACAAGCTGCACTCGGCTCACGTCACCATCGCTAGCGCAATTCCGCGATTTTTTGAGGAACATTCTTTTTTCTTAAAATAATTCTATACTTTAGTGGTATGGATGAATTTAAAGATCTTCATTTTGAGTACTTTCTCAATATTCATGAAAAGCGTGTGAATCGCTTTTTTGGCTATGTCCTTTGGATTTGCTGCCTTGTGGGGCCGGCTATTGCCCTAGGTGTTCTGCTGGGCGCTTTCCCCGATGTGACGTTGCAGTCTTGCTTGCAGACCTTGCTTATCGCCCTTGCGTTTGCCGTAGGCCATACAATCCTTTGCAAGAAACATCCGGACAGTCCGGTCATCAAGTACATCGGTTTGCTGGGTACCCTGTGCACCATCTACACCATGTGCGTCGACCATATCGGCATTTACTTGTCTTATTTCTTTGTGCCCATGACAAGCCTTCTGTACTGCCGTCGCAGAACATTCCTCACCATGTGCGGAGCCTCCTACTTGGTCTTGTTGCTGTGCAATTGGCAGATTTCGGACTACATGGCTGGCTTACGTACCGATATTGATGCCGTACCTTGGTTCATCGGTATTGTTGGTGGTGAAACCATTGAGTTCCTGGTGATGATGATGAGTGGTCTCTTTATAAACAAAGTAACGCAAGAATACTTGCATACGATGTACAGTAATGAGCTTACCATCAACAAGAAAGATATTGAGTTGTACACGGACGCCTTGACTGGCCTTTGGAACAGAAACTACATGGAAAAGGCTTTCGACAAGTACATTGTGGTGCAGAAGAATCTTGGCGCCATGATGGTGGTGGACTTGGACTTCTTCAAGAAAATCAATGATGATTACGGCCATCTGGAAGGCGATAAGATTCTAAAGCTCTTGTGTGGCACTTTGAAGGATACTTTCTTCAGCGACAATATTGCCATTTGCCGTTTCGGTGGTGACGAATTCGTGATTCTTTTGCCTAATGTACAGAGTTTCTCTGAACTGTCGCTTAGTATCAGCAAGCTGTTCTCCAAGGCCGATGAATTGTTCATGTCCGATCCCAAGTACAATTTCCTTTCCCTGTCTGTAGGGGCGGCTTTTGTCAAGGAGCACGAAGTGAACTTTGAGAAGGTCTTTGACCGTGCAGACAAGGCCTTGCTGCAGGTGAAACGTTCGGGTAGAAACGCATTCCAGATTTATACCGAAGAGGAAGAACCTTCGGCTGACGCAACCTAACGATGGTTTAAAAGCCCTATGTGTTTAAACGAAAGCAGCCGAGCCGTCGGCTGTTTTTTCTATCTTTACCGCCGAAAAAATTTTAAAGGCTAGATATAAAATGAATCCAGAAATTGCAAAGCGCCGTACCTTCGCTATCGTCAGCCATCCTGACGCAGGTAAGACTACTATTACTGAAAAATTCCTGTGGTACGGTAACGTCATTCGCGAAGCGGGCCATGTCCGCGCCAAGTCCAACCGCAGCTACACTGTTTCTGACTGGATGAAAATCGAACAGCAGCGCGGTATTTCCGTTTCCAGTTCCGTGCTGAACTTCCCTTTCGAAGGCTGCATGTTCAACTTGGTGGATACCCCGGGGCATCAGGACTTCTGCGAAGACACCTACCGTGCCCTCACCGCCGTAGACGCCGCCCTGGTGCTCATCGATAGCGTGAACGGTGTGGAAAAGCAGACCATCCGCCTTATGAACGTCTGCCGCATGCGCCACACTCCCATCATCACCTTCATCAACAAGATGGACTTGGACGGCCGTCATGTGCTGGACCTGCTGGATGAAATCGAAAACATCCTGAAGATCAAGGTGGCGCCTTTCACTTTGCCCATTGGCGTAGGTAAGCTATTCAAGGGTGTGTACTCCATTGCCGACAACACCTTCCACACCTTCAACAAGGAAGAAGGCGAACAGCAGCTTATCCAGATGACTGGTCCCGATGATCCCCGCCTGGTGGAAATGTGCGGCGAGAACTGGGTGGAACAGTTCAAGGAAGAATACGAAATGGTCACTGGCGCCATGGATCCCTTCGACCACGAAAAGTTCCTGAAGGGGGAGATGTGCCCCGTGTTCTTTGGCTCTGCCGTGAACAACTTCGGTGTCCGTCAGTTGCTGAATGCTTTTGCTAATCTTGCCCCTCCGCCGCTGGTTCGTGATACGGACAAGCGCCCCGTGGATCCGGGTGAAGAACCTTTCAGCGCCTTCGTTTTCAAGATCCAGGCCAATATGGACCCCAAGCACCGCGACCGTACTGCATTCCTGCGTATCTGCTCCGGTAGCTTTACCCGTGGCGAAAAGGTTTTCCACGTGCGTACCGGCCGTGAAATCCGCCTTGCTGCACCGACCGCCTTCCTTGCTAAAGATAAGGAAGTCATCGACCACGCCTGGGCTGGCGACATCGTGGGCATCAACGACCCGGGCCTGTTCCGCATTGGCGATACCCTTACCGATGGCGAAAAGATGAACTACACCGGCATTCCCGACTTTGCTCCGGAACACTTCGCCCGCGTGACCTTGCTGAACCCGCTGAAGAGTAAGCAGATGGCCAAGGGCCTGGCTGAACTTTCCGAAGAAGGTGCAACCCAGCTGTACGAACCCATGAAGTCCGCCATTCCTGTGATCGGTGTGGTGGGTGAATTGCAGTTCGACGTGCTGAAGTTCCGCCTCCAGAGCGAATATGGCGCCGATGTGTCCCTGGACCGCGTCCCGGCCCACGGTATCCGTTGGGTGGCCGGCCCCGAAAAGGATGTGGCCAAGTTTGCCGAGGAATATGCCATGGACTGCATGTTCGACAAGGAACGCAACCTGGTTTGCCTGTTCCCCAACGAATATCGCCTGAATTTGGCCATGAAGAACTACGAAAACCTGACCTTCGCAGAAACTTCCCAAGGTTAAATAATCCGCTATTATATATATTTCAATTAACTAACTAAAAGCCAGGGGGCGACCGCGCTCTTAGGTTAAAACTCTAAAGGATGAACATGAAACGTCTCTCTATTGCCGCTATGGCTATTTGCGTTGCCGGTCTCGTCGCTTGCAACCAGGCTTCCGCTGGTGGTTCTTTCAACCAGCAGGCCAAGATTGAAACTCTCGAAAAGAAGGTGGCCGAACTTGAATCCAATGTGGAAGCAGTGGCCTACATTCTCGAAAAGCGCGCAGGCATGAGCATCGAAGATGCCAAGAAGGAAATGGAAGAAGCCAACAAGGTTTGGGATATTCCTGTTGAAGATTCTCCGGTCTTTGGCCCGGATAACGCTAAGCTCACCATTGTGGAATTCACCGAATTCCAGTGCCCGTACTGCAGCCGTATCGCTCCGACCGTCAAGGACCTCATGGCCAAGTACCCCAACGACATCAAGTTTGTCTACAAGCACTTCCCGCTGTCCTTCCACCCCAACGCACGTCCGGCAGCCGCAGCTTCCATCGCTGCTCAGAAACAGGGCAAGTTCTGGGAATTCCGCTATGCTTTGGCACCCCACAGCAGCCGCCTCAGCGACTCCATCTATGTTGAAGTTGCTAAGGAAGTGGGCCTGAACATCGAACAGTTCAACAAGGACCGCGAAATGACCGACGAAATGAACGCCCGCATCCAGAAGGACTTCGACCTCGGTGCAAAGGTTGGCGTTCAGGGTACCCCGAACTTCTACATCAACGGTAAGCGTCAGGATCGCTTCAGCCCGGATCTGGTTGAAAAGCTCTTGAAGGAAGCCAAGTAATTGGTTCAATCTGTGTACGCGAAACATTGTCGCGTACGCATTTTTTGCATTTAAAAGATTTAATTTAAACTCAAACTAAACATAAACAAAAGGATGCGATATATGATGAAGCGTACATTGACTGCTGCTACCATCGCTGCTCTCAGCTTTGGTGTCACAGCTACAATGGCTCAGCCGAAAGCACCTCGCGTAGTTCCTTACAAGTTCTTTGACGATGCATATCGTCCGGGTGGCTTCGACTACGCATACGGCGGCAAGAGCAAGGGTATCACTGTTACTAAGGATGGCGGCTATAAGTCCAAATCCGCATTGAATATTAAGCTGGACCCCAGCGAATATTCCGGCGCTTCTGTTTGCCTTTACAATGAAACCTTCGACCTGGATAAGTTCATGCTTGACTCCAAGCTTGAATTCATGATCAAGGGTAAGAAGGGTGGCGAAACTGTTAAGATCGGTCTTATCGATGAAGAAGTTACTGACGGCAAGAAGACTCAGGTCGTTCTTCCCATGAACAAGTACATCGAAGGTGGCGCTGTCACTACCGATTGGAAGAAGGTTTCCATTCCTCTCGTAGACTTCCCGGATCGTGGTCTCTACTGGGACAACACCCGTAAGTCCGAATTCCCGGCTCGCATTGACTGGGACAAGATTGCTGAAATTCGTTTCTCCATCGACAAGAGCGGCGAAAAGGATTTCGAAGTCTGGGTTGACAATATCGAAATCGTGAAGGGCAACAAGAAGGCTGCTCCCAAGAAGAAGATTGTTTACTGGGACGAAAACGAAGACGTGATCGACGGCCCGAAGGACGCTGCTAAGCTCGACGGTAAGGTCAAGCCGGTTGCCAACGGTGTGTTCTACTCCGATGGCCTCAAGGGCTTCTCCTACAGCTACGGTGGTCTCTCTGCTCAGCGCGAAGCTGACTCCAAGACTCCGGGTAACAAGAACGTTCTCGCTCTCTACATCGATAACAACGACTGGTCCGGTGTGACCTACTCTATGGGCGAAGGCAAGTACGTTGACTTGTCCAAGGTCCGCAACAAGGGTGGTCTCTACTTCTGGATCAAGGGTAAGCTGGGTGGCGAAAAGGTCTACGTTGGTCTTCTCGACAACCAGGGTAACGATATCAAGAGCCAGACCAAGATCAGCCTCAACGACTGGATCGAAGGTTCTAAGGTCGGCACCGATTGGAAGCTGGTTAAGATTCCTCTGAAGAAGTTCACCGACAAGGGTAAGGCTTGGGACGCAAACAAGCAGGCCGAAGTTGCTAAGGATATCCAGTGGAACAAGATCCAGGAAATCCGCTTCTCTGTTGGTAAGGGTGAAAACGCAGGTGAACCGGGTCAGCCGGCTCCTGTGACCATCTTCGTTGACCAGATCACCTTCACCGAAACCATCGACTGGGTTGACCCGGATATCAAGTGGGACAACTGGAAGTCTAAGGCTCCGGACATGGTTATCTCCGACTTCGAAGGCAAGTTTGCTAAGGACAAGTGGGAACCGTCCTTCGGTCCTAAGTCCAAGGCCGAAATCGAAATGCCCTACAAGTCTTCCAAGCTGGATGGCAACTCCCTGTTCATCAAGCACTTCGAAATGTCTGACTGGGTTGACTTCGTTCTCGACTTCACCAAGAATGGTGCAAACCACGACGCTAAGGGCCGTGACTGGACCAACCACTGGGGCATCATGTTCGACGTCTACTCTGAACGTGCATGGCAGTCCATCACCGTCCAGATCGGCGACGCTGGCAACGAACTCTTCGTTTCCAACACTGGTGTACCTCGCGGTCGTACCACTGTGATCGTTCCGTTCCGTTCCTTCAGCAAGTTCCCGTACTACCAGCCGCCTACCGCTAAGGAAAACGGCGTGTTCGACCTGAAGGGTGTTGTTTCTCTCGACTTCAAGCCGGGTGGAGAAGGCTCCAACGGTAGCTTCGAAATCGACAACATCAAGCTGACCAACCAGAAGGAAGTCAAGGCTGCAGAACGCCCGGCAGTTGTTAAGGTTGACGTTAAGGGTTCTTCCGACGTTATCAACCCGAACATCTCTGGCGGCCTCTTCGGCATCAACGCTGCACTTTGGGATGGCGACATGCTCGACAATCCGAAGTTCAAGACTCAGACTTGGGAATATGCAAAGCGCATCAACCACGGCATTATCCGTTACCCGGGTGGTCTCCGTGCTGATGACGACCACTGGAAGGAAATCCTCGACAACCACGACTGGATGGTCGATACCGACGAATTCCTCGCTTGGTTGAAGAAGACCGGCTCCAACGCTATGTTCACCGTGAACTTCGGTTCCGGCACCGAACAGGAAGCTGCTGCATGGGTTAAGCATACCAACATCGACAAGAAGGCCGGCATCCTCTACTGGGAAATCGGTAACGAAGTCTACGGTAACTGGCATCCGTACTACGAAAAGTATGGTAAGGACGGCGGTACCATCTATGGTAAGCGCGCTCGTAAGTTCATCGAAGCCATGAAGAAGGTTGACCCGACCATTAAGGTTGCTGTGCTCGGCGTTCTCGATGGTGCTTGGAACGACAACGTTCTTAAGGAAACTGCTGATATTGCTGACGGTATCATCGTTCACCACTACCCGCAGCACTTCGGTGAAGAAAACGACTTCGCTATGCTCTCTGCTCCGCAGGATCTTACCCCGATCTACACTCGTCTGCACAAGACTGTAGAAAAGTGGTCTAAGGGTAAGGACAAGAAGCTGGAACTCTGGCTCACCGAATGGAACTCTGTTGACTTCAACCCGGGTCCGCAGACCATCGCTCTCGAAAACGGTTTGTTCGTTGCTGACTACCTGGCTATGCTCGCAACTGAAAATGTTGACAACGCACAGTACTGGGATATCCACAACGACATCACTCCGGAAGGCGGTGACTATGGTTACCTGACCCGTTCTGCAGAAGAATGCATGAACTGCCCGCGTCCCAGCTACTGGGCATTCCAGATGGCTTCTGACGCTCTTCGCGGCAAGCTCCTGAAGACCACCATCTCTGGTGACAAGGAATCCCTCCTCACTACTTACTACACTGAAAATGGTAAGAAGAAGAGCCTCCTCGTGATCAACAAGAGCCCCTACAGCGACTACGAATTGAAGCTGGATATTCCTGGCTTCAAGGGCAAGGCAACCGTTCAGACTCTGGACCGCAGCTCCGAAAAGCTGAAGCCCGGTTTCGAAAACGATCCTGCTAAGAAGGCTAAGAAGGGTGTTGACGTAAGCAAGCCGGTCAAGGTTGGCAAGCGCACCATCACTCTCATCACTATCGAGTAATTCTACTCCTCAGTGAATAAAGAACCCCGGTTCACCGCAAGGTGCGCTGGGGTCTTTTTTTTGCACGTTTTTTCGTGATTTATAGATGTTTTTTTTGTATTTGCACGGTTTTTTGTTGCTTATGTATGTAAAAAAATCTAAATTTTCCGCGGTTAGTTGATGTGTGACTTTTGTCGCATTAAGGTTTGGAGGATCTGGCTACGTTTCCAAGGTAGAAGCGGGCCGCTGCTAAGAAGAAAGAACTTGTGTTAACGCCATACGATAACTTTTGTTATTCGTTGTTGTCGTTGTATTTTCAAGATCGTGGTTTGTTGGTTAGGAGACCACAAAAGAAGCGGCGCAGCTTTCGGGCTGCGTCGTTTTTTTTTGTCATTGACAACTTATCCATAGAACTATTTTGAAAGGCCCCTATTTTTATTGAAGAAACAGGCTTGAATTCCTAAATTTGCCGCGGGTTGTTTGAACTATAACGCTTGTTGTAGTTTTTGTTAGGGGTCGAACTAGCTTGTCCCTGAAGAGCTGGTTTTCTTACCTTGACAATATGGTGTATGTGATGTTTTGGTTTTCCTTGTACAGGAATGCCCTTTTCTTGTATGTGGATTTAGCACCCAAGGAGTGTTGGGGCTAGGAGTGCGGGGTAGGAGATTGTGGTTAGGGCAAAGGTTAGGAGCTTTGTTGGTTAGGAGACCACAAAAAGAAGCGGCGCAGCTTTCGGGCTGCGCCGTTTTTTTTCGCCTTATTCTTGCGTTCTGAATTTTATTTTAAATAGAAGTGGCTATATCCAACGACCTCTTTTGAGGTAGAATCGGTGGCGCCTAGGAAATAGACCAAGGTTCTCTTGCGGTCTACATCCTTGCACTTTGGCTGAGGAAAAGGAAACTCCATATCCAGGGAATCCGCAGAATCTCCAGTGAAATGGAATTCGCCATTTTCTTGGCAGGAGCCTGTATTATCCAGAAGCATCCTGTTGGCCTTGGCCTTCTTGACATTGTAATCGAAGTATTCCTCGTGGGATTTCCTGTAACTTACGAAGGAACCGTTGGCCGTGCTGAACATGTTCATGGCCAGCGTAAAGAAAATACCAGACACCGCCATGGTCACTATCAACTCGATCAGTGTGAATCCGCGCTTATTTGCCATGGCTTACCTTGTAGCGACAGTAGAACAAAGTTCTTGTGGTATCAATTTTGTTTCTGACGGGTGTGGCCTTGAAGCATTTTTCGTCCCCATCTGCAGTCAACCTGACTAGAATCTCCCAGGCGATACCCTTGCCGTCGCGGTGGGGTATAATCGTGTCGCTTGAAACGTTCTCGGTAAGGAGCGTTACCTTGCCCAGCTCCATGCCATAGTTCTCGTTGCGGGCTTTCTGCGTCACGGGACCCTTGTACAAGAAACCAGAAAGCAGAACTCCGGTAGAAACCAGAATACCGAAGCTGATAAGTTCTTCCATCAGGGAGAATCCGCGTTTTCCTCGGGCGGCCATGCAAATTTTATTCATAGCTAGGATCCCCGCCGAAATAGACCATGTCTGGCAACATCACGTGTACCGACGTGTCGCCCTTGATTTGACCGCCGCGAAGGAACCCGCGCCACAGCGTTTCTCCTTCATAAAATGAAAAGTTGGAAATGGTCATGTAACCTTTCAACTTTCCTCTGAAATCGACCGAGCCGTTGACGACGATGGCACCTGTAATGTCCACCTCTTCAGAGATTTCCACCGGAATGCCCCTCAGAGTTTCATCCCAGTTGTCTCCCAGGAAAATAATGGATGCGTCCTTGGCCTTTAATTTCTTGAAGACCATTTTTCCCGTATAGTCAACGTCGCTAACCTTTCGCCCCTGAAGCACAAAAGTGTTCTTGGCGTTTTGCACCGTATTGACGTTGATCTCTAAAGAATCCTGTGCGAAAAATACACCGTTCAGTCTGACATTTTCCTTGGCAGAAATAGTTCTTGCTGTAATATCGCCATGCTCTATCTTTGAACGTTCCCTAATAAAGACCCGTTCTGCTTGAATTTTGCAGCCCTTGCAGCGAGAATCTCCCTGCAGTACGACTGTAGCGCAGCTAAGTTCCTCTGGCACCAAGTCTACGCCGTCAAAAACACAGTTCTGCTGAGAAAATTTATCGGCAAAGTTTTTTCTGCTAAGTTCTGGATAGTACTTTAAGGTGTCGAAATAGGGGAGGGTGTCACCTACATAAACCGTGTCGTAGAAAGCCTCCTTGGAGGCTCTCATCTTGTAGTTTGTGCTGTAAGAAACGCGGCCCCTTTTTGTTGCGGTACCACCCTCAATTCGAGCGTCACCCACTAAGGCGATGGATGACTGTGGGGCGGTTAACACCAGTGCCGGGCGAGATTTTGGTATAAAGCCGGTGTGTACCGACAGCGTCTTGGAGGAGTCCCTGTTATGAGCTTCCAACCTGGCAAAGGTGCCATCCTGAAAATGCCTAATAAAGAATCCGATAGACCCGTCCTTGGTGGAGTAAGTCAAGGAGTCCGTTCGCCAGGGCTTGCCTTCTTGGGCCATGCGATAAAAGGAATAATTGGCTGCAGATTCCAGCTCCAGTTCCGCTTGGATATTTTTGTAACGTCTGAAGGAATCCTGGCGCTCCCGCTTTACCATTTCATAGAAAGAAAAGGAAAGATACCCGATAACGAGCAAAATGACAATGGTCAGTGGCAGAGTGTAGCCTTGCTTGCTGCCAAACATAAAGTCCTACACAATGGCTTCTGCAGAAACTTCCGCATCGGTGGTAAGGCCTGCGGCCACCTTTTCGGCACCGTCCACAGCCAAGGTTTTCATGCCCAGCTCAATGGCCTTTTTCTTGAGCTCCGCCGAGGTGGCGTTCTTGTGAACCATCTCGCGCAAAGTCTCGGACATGGGCATCATTTCGTAAAGGCCAACGCGGCCCTTGTAACCGCTGCCGCCGCAAGTCAGACACTGGGGATCCTTACCGCCGCACTTGGGGCAAACCCTACGAACCAGGCGCTGGGCCATAATGAAGTTCACCGCCGATGCCACCAGGAAAGGTTCGATACCCATGTCGATCAAGCGCACCACTGCAGAGGGAGCGTCGTTAGTATGCAAGGTGCTGAAAACCAGATGGCCCGTAAGAGCCGCACGAATGGCCAGCTCAGCGGTTTCGCTGTCGCGGATTTCACCCACCATGATCACATCTGGATCCTGGCGAAGCAAAGTACGCAATGCTGCCGCGAAAGTCAAGTCAATCTTGGTGTTGACCGCGGTCTGGGTAATGCCGTCCAGCTTGTATTCGATCGGTTCTTCGATAGTGGAAATATTCAGTTCCGGGCTACGGATCATCTGCAATAAGGTGTACAAAGTCGTAGTCTTGCCGCTACCCGTGGGCCCTGTAATCAGGAACATGCCATAGGGCTTGCGAATCTCGCTTTCGCACAAGGCAATCTGCTGCGGGTTCATGCCCAGGGAATCCAGCTTATGGATAATCTGGCCCTTGTCCAAAAGACGCAAAACCATCTTCTGCCCGTAATCCGTGGGCAGTGCAGAAACACGGATATCCACATTCTTGGTGCCATCGTCGAAATGAATACGTCCATCGAGAGGGCGTCTTTTCTCGGCAATGTCCATGCTTGCCATAATCTTCAAACGAGAAATCACCTCGGAAATGGAACGCAAAGGCAGCTTACGGGCCACCTTCAGCACACCATCCTTGCGAAAACGCACCAGGAACGATTTTTCGCCCGGCTCGAAGTGAATGTCGGAAACGCCAGTATGCATGGCATCGGAAATAATCTCGTTCACAAGTCGGATAACGGGGGAGTTTGACTTGTTTGCTGCAGAATCAGAACCGAAATTAGGAACAGCCCTTTCGGCGAAGGCGGCAATCCACTGAACAATCTTATCTTCGCTGGCCTGGATAGGGCGAATGAAAACGCCTGCGCAAACCTGGATATCGTTGATCAAGTCAAAATCGTAGGGATCGGCTACGGCTACAGAAAGAATGCGGGATTCTTCGTTGTAATCCACCGGCAATGCGGAAAACCGCAGCATCTGCTCCTGCGTCAAGTAACGCAAGGCGCATTGAGGAGGCGGATTCTTAAGTTCGAAAGACATTGCTTTGAAATCGTGGACGAAATTTAATCTTCGTCG
>JAZRWJ010000033.1:0-2795 GCA_045599625.1 Fibrobacter sp. | reverse complement strand
GTTCTTGGGGATATCAAAGCGCGGGTTGCGTTTACATATGGTCCGCTTGGTGAAGAAGTAGAATTTTTTGAGGTTAAAGATTAAAAGGGGAAAGCCTTCCCCTCGCTACAGCCCGCTTTGCGGTCTTCCGCTACCCCTTCTGCGGGCCTCAAGCGCCGGCCCGCAACGCCCGCTAGCCTTACAGCAATTTCTCTATTTCGGGCAAAATCAACTGATCCGCAGGTAACCAATCTACTGAGCGTAAAGTTTCCTTGTTCACCCACTTAGCCGCTTCATGTTCTAGAAGTTTCAAATCACCAGAAACAATTGTGCATAATATACAATGCATGGTAAGATGGAAAGTTGGGTAATCATACTCCACTACCCCAACAATTTTTTCTGCCTTCACTTCGGTGGCAAGTTCTTCGCGGATTTCACGAACTATGCACTGTTCTGGAGTTTCGCCAGGTTCAAGTTTTCCGCCAGGAATTTCCCATCCGCCTTTGAAGTCGCCGTAGCCTCGCTGGGTGGTAAAAATTTCTTTTATTCCGTTATTTTCACGCAAAATGATTGCGCCACTTACTGTTACTTGTTTCATGATCGTATCTCGAGAAAATTATATAATTTTTTAATAAAATAGGGTATTGTATAATAATAAATCATTAAAATGGACACAATTACAAACGAACAACGTCATACAGTAATGTCTCACATCCGCAGTAGAGATACCTCCATCGAAAAGAAAATCCGTTCTGCCTTACACCGAGCAGGTTTCCGTTTTCGAGTATGCGACCGGCGTTATCCCGGTAGCCCAGATCTTGTTCTCCCCAAATACTACGCTGTAATCTTTGTAAACGGATGTTTCTGGCATGCACATGAAAACTGCCAATATTACCAAATGCCAAAATCAAACATACAATTCTGGCAGAAAAAGTTTATCCGCAACCGTCAGCGTGACGAAGAAATCAAAGAAATCTACAAAGACCGTTGTTGGCGTTACTGCACCGTCTGGGAATGTGCCATTCGTGGGAAAGATTCAAAAGTAAAAATTGAAAAAGTTACCGACCAGATTATTGAATGGCTGGAAGAATGTACTGACTCAGAACTGGAGATTAGAGGCTAAAAGTACTTCTTGTTTTTGCCCATCAATAACACTATTATTAAATCGGTAAAAATGCGTATTTACGCAAAAATTCCGAAAGTGTGATTGACCGTCCAAGATATCTTATATCCAGTCCGCTTTGAATCTTGATACAGAAGAAAAGCAGAACCTGGAGACTAATTCCTTAAAAAGAATAGATGATTCATTCAAAAAAATCGTCGTTGTAAAAGATGACATAGAGCCTTGGATCGACGAAAAAGGCATCCAGTATGTCGGCGTACAAGACTTTTTGCTGGATGAAAATTGGTTGAGATAGAAGGAGCAAGGAGGGGAAAGCCTTCCCCTGCGCGCCCACTTCGTTGGTCGCTACCCCTTCTGCGGGGGCACATCCCCCGCAACGCCCCCTGCATCAATTTTTTTTATAAACTTGAGTTTATTACTCTTTGTTTAGAACCAGATAACAATTCTTTTAATGCATATTCAAGTAGTTGAGAAAAATTTACACCTTCCTTTTCTCCTTCTCTTTTTAAATAAGCTGGAATTGTACAATTTGTTTTTACTCTTCTATTGTCTAATTCATTTTTGACTAATTCTGGATACACAGTGATTGCCAATATACAATCACCTTCTTTTGTATTTTCAATACATTGTTTTGGTTCTGGAAGCACTTCTCCATCTTCCTGCATTCCATAAATATGCAACTCTAACGCTTCTTTTGCGTTTGCTTTAGCATCATCAATATCAGAACCGTAAGTTACACATCCTGGTAAATCAGGAAAATATACACCGAACCCATTTTCTTTATCTGGTTCACATACAGCGAGATATGTTAATTTGTTCATTTTTTTTACCTGCTAATTTATAACTTAATATATGATAATAAGCAGCATATGAATGTCTGTCATATGCTGCTTTTTTTCTTCTCTTATGGAAGTTCAATACCGCTTTGTTTAGCTATGCTCTTTATTGTTCCAATTGGAATATCTTTGCTACCATGCTTTGGAAGGGTAACTCTTCCCGGCTTTGTAGGGTGTTTTAGTTGTACATGAGAACCAACTTGGTCTACAACATACCATCCATTCTTTTTGAGTTTCTTTAGAACATCTTGAAAATTCATTCTTGTGTCCTCGTTAATATTAATTTATTCCTATAAATAGCCCTCCTTAGGCATCCATGTAAATACATGGTTCATAAAACAGGTATGACATACCTATATATGTTAATTAAAGTATACGTACAAAATAGGCGTACGTCAAGAATTATGTTGAAAATTTGGGAAATTCTATATATAATTTTTGTTTAATTGGGATATTACAGCTTGATGTAGGGAGGTACCAGTATAATGCGTTATTTAGACCTATTTGCTGGAGCTGGCGGACTCTCAGAAGGATTTATTAAAGCTGGTTTTGAACCGGTTGCCCATGTAGAAATCAGCGAATCTGCTTGTTATACCCTAAAAACTAGAACCGCATTTCATTATCTAAAACAGACAAATAATTTAACTCCATATATTGAATACACATCAGGACAGATTTCAAGAGAAGAGTTGTATTCATATATTCCAAAAGAAAAGCTAGATTCTGTTATCTGTAATGAAATCGGTTCAAGAACATTAAAATCGATCTTCAAAAATATTGATAACCTAAAGGGAAATGAACCTATAGACTTAATTGTTGGTGGGCCACCTTGCCAGGCTTATTCTCTTATGGGACGC
>JAZRWJ010000032.1:0-23225 GCA_045599625.1 Fibrobacter sp. | reverse complement strand
TCCGTCAAAAAGTTGCTGGACAAGTTCCAAGTCTTGCATTATCATTGCTCCCTATGCTTTGATAACACAAAATTACATTATTTCTTATGTCAAAAGGTGTCAAAATGCCGTTTTACCAACACTTTGTTAGAACATAGCCTTTCCAAAAATTTTTCCATTCATCGAATCTACTCCCTGGGGCCAGATTTACATACTCGCACCATACATTTACGTTTTAAATATAACTTAATTTACAGGTTCTTGCCCGTGACAGGAATTCCAACAACGTTTGTCAAGCTATTCCCTAAAGCTTGCGTTCAGGGAATTGGTGAGCCAGTCGCCGAAGCTTGCGTCACTGGGCATTCTCCAGTCGGCGCGGGGAGACAAACTGATGGTACCCACCTTGGGGCCGTCGGGAATGCAGCTACGCTTGAACTGCTGGGTAAAGAAGCGGCGTACAAACAAAGTAAGGCAGCGTTCCAGTTCTTCGTCGGGATAAAGACCGGCGAAGGCATGCTTTGCCAGGAACAGCATCTTTGCAGGTTCTGCGCCGTACTTTGCAAAATGGTACAGATAGAAATCGTGAATTTCGTAGGCGCCAAGGATGGATTCGGTCTTCTGGGCAATCTGGCCGTTGGCGTCGGCAGGCAGAAGTTCCGGAGAAACCGGCGTATCCAAGATGTCGCGAAGCACTGCGGAAAGCGCATCGGCGGACTTGAAAGCAGCAGCCTCGTCGGCGGAGCCAGCGGCTACATCTGCGGCAAAGAAATTGCGGGCGCGGTCAGCGTACCAAGCCACCACATGACGGACCAAGGTCTTGGGAATATCGCAGTTCACGGCGTACATGGACATGTGATCCGCATTGTAAGTGCTCCAGCCCAAGGCGATTTCAGAAAGGTCGCCGGTACCTACCACAATGCCACCTTCCTTGTTGGCAACGTCCATCAAGATCTGGGTGCGTTCACGGGCCTGGACATTTTCGTAGGTTACGTTCAGCACAGCAGGATCGTGGCCGATGTCGCTGAAGTGCTGCATGCAGGCGTCCTTAATGGACACGGTGCGCAGTTCAACGCCCAAAAGGTTTGCCATTTCCACCGCATTGTTCTTGGTGCGGTTGGTAGTTCCAAAGCCGGGCATAGTCAGCACCAGAATTTCGGAAGCGGGTCGTTTCAAAAGCTTAAACGTTTCGGCGATCACCAAAAGCGCAAGGGTGGAATCCAGGCCGCCGCTCAAGCCCACAACGGCGCGCTTGGAACGGGACGCTTCCAGACGTTTTGCCAAGCCAGCACATTGGATATTGAAAATTTCCTTGCAGTTGATATCGCGGGTTTCAATGTTGCCCGGAACAAAAGGTGTTGCGCAAACATAGCGGTGCTTCAAAACATCGATATCCTTGATGTTTTCAAAGGAAGCGGCGCGGGCAAATGCTGCAGTAGAATCGTAATCCTGGAAGGAACCTTCGCTGAGGCGCTGCATATTCAAGCGCTGCACATCCACGTCGGCGTAGATGATCTCGGATTCACGACCATAGTTCTTGTTTTCAGCCAGCATGGAGCCGTTTTCTGCAATCATCAAATGACCGCTGAACACCATGTCGGTAGTAGATTCCTGTACGCCTGCAGAAGAATAGACGTAGGCGGCCATGCAACGGGCAGACTGGTTCAAGACCAAGTTGCGGCGGTAATCCCCCTTCCCTACCAAGGCATCGCTTGCAGAAAGGTTCAAGATAACGTTGGCACCAGCCAAGGCAAGTTCACCACTGGGCGGCACGGGAGTCCAAAGGTCTTCGCAAAGTTCCACGCCAAAACGGATCTCGGAGCCCTTGCCCTTCACCGTAAAGAAGTTGGTCACAGGAACATCACCCACACCTTCGAAATAGCAAGTCAGGGGGCCATTACCGGCGCAGGCACCAACAGAGTAGCCGGCTCCAACAGCATTCGGCTTTAACAAATCGCGACCGCTATTGAAGTGGCGCTTTTCGTAGAATTCACGCTGGTTGGGCAAATGGATTTTCGGAGTTACAGCAATCAGCTTGCCGCGCTGTACGAAGGCAGCGCAATTGTACAGATGACCGAACATACGGAGAGGCAAACCCACGGCCACCACCATATCGGAATCCTTGAAGGCTTCAGCAATTTTCAACAAACTACCGAAGGAATTCTTCAGCAAAAGTTCCTGATGGAAAAGATCGCTGCAGGTATAGCCTGTAATGCAAAGTTCCGGGAACACCGTCACTGCGGCGCCCTCATTTTGGGCAATCTTGCCGCAGCGAATAATTTCGGCGGTGTTAAATTCAGTATCCGCAACCTTCAGGTTGGGGCAGACAGAAGCAAATCGATAAAATCCGAACATGCCCCAAATATAGCATTACTTACTAGACTTAATTCCCAACTTGTTCATACGGTAGTTCATCATGCGGGGAGAAACGCCCAGCTCGCGGCCTGCAGCGGAAAGATTTCCGTTGTGGCGCTTGATGGCTTCCGTAATGAGTTCGCGTTCATAGTTGTTCATCATAACGTCCAGCGGAGCGCTCTTCATTTCAGCAGAAATGATGGAGCCCGTACTCAAGCTTGTCTGCAATGAAGGCGGCAAGTTGTAGCTGTGAACACAGTCGTCGCTTGCCGTAAGCACGGCGCGTTCCATGCAGTTTTCAAGTTCACGGACGTTACCCGGCCAATGATAGCTCATGAGCAAATTAATGGCGGTTGTAGACAAGCGAACAACCTTCTTGTTGTAGCGCAGGTTCATCTTTTCGATGAAGTGTTCTGCAAGCAAGATAATGTCGCTCTGGCGCTTTGCCAAGTCCGGCATGGAGATCGGGAAAATGTTCAAACGGTAGAACAAGTCTTCGCGGAACAATTTCTTTTCCATCAGTTCTTCAAGATTGCGGCTGGTTGCAGCAAGGAAGCGAACATCGGAATGAAGTTCCTCGTTACTGCCCACGCGGCTGAAAGTCTTTTCCTGCAGGAAGCGAAGGAGCTTCACCTGGGTCTGCATGGTCAAATCGCCAATTTCATCCAGGAACAAGGTACCGCCATTTGCAGCCTCTGCACGGCCAATACGACGATTCACTGCACCGGTAAAGGCACCCTTTTCATGGCCGAAGAGTTCGCTTTCCACAAGGTTTTCGGGAAGGGCTGCGCAGTTCAAAGTAATAAACGGCTTGTCCTTACGAGAAGACATGTTCACGATAGCGCGGGCAATCATTTCCTTACCCGTACCGCTACCACCGCGGATCAAAACCGTAGCATCGGAGGGAGCCACCTGACGGACCTGTTCGTAGACAATCTGCATTTCGCGACAGTTGCCCACCAGGTCGGAGGGATTGTTGGAAAGCATGTCACGGAGCTTGCGGTTTTCTTCGCGCAGCGCATCCTGTTCTGCATGGATTTCAATACATTCGTTGGCAGCATCACCAGTGATGTTTGCAATAATTTCAAGCAGTGCCACGTCGCGATCCAGGTCCGTAGCGCCATCCACCGGGCGGTCCACGGAAAGAGTACCGATGAGGTCTTCATCGTGAATCAGCGGCACGCAAATAAAGGCCACCTGGCTATCGTAATTACGGGAGCCGGTACGGTTCAAGAAGCGGGAATCCTTCCGCAGGTCAGGAATCACATGGCTACGGCGGGTTTCTGCAACGTGGCCGGTAATACCTTCACCGATGTGGTACTGACCCAACTGCTTTTCGCTTTCATCAAGACCATGGGACGCCTCGATTTTCAAGGTATCCCCAAAGCGGAGGGTAAAGGTGCCGCGAAGCATCCCCAGTTCCGAATCCAGAATGGACAGAACGTTGGACAGGAGCTTTTCCACGTTACGTTCGTGGATGATAGCAGCACTGATCTTTTGGATCACAGCGATTTCTGGGCCGATAGGTAGTTTCATAGTCAGGTTCGAGGTTCCAGGCTCCAGGAGCGAGGTCCCAGTTTATGGTTTGAGCGAGGCATCCCTGTCTCGCCGCCAAGTTTTACATAAAATGTAAAACTTTTTCTTGTTATACGCAATACTTTTTGCAAAAATCGTGCCACCGAAAACCCCCGTTCGGCGGCTACCCCATTTTTACAAGCGCTCGCGGATGCGCTTCAGGGCAACCTTGGTCTGTTCGTGGTCGCCAAAAGCGGTCAGGCGGAAATAGCCTTCGCCGCAGGGGCCAAAGCCACTACCCGGGGTACCCACCACTTCGCAGGTGGCAAGGAGGCGATCGAAGAAGTCGAAGGACTTTTCGCCTTCGGGCAGTTTCCACCAGATGTAGGGAGCGTGTTCGCCACCAAAGACGGTGTAGCCAGCAGCAGTCAATTCGGAGCGGATCATGGCAGCGGTGTCCATGTAACCCTTAATCACAGCCTTGGTCTGTTCCCAGCCCACCGGAGTGTAGATGGCTTCGGCAGCACGCTGGACCACGTAGCTTACGCCGTTAAACTTGGTGCACTGACGGCGATTCCACATGGCATGGAGCTTGGAAAGTTCGTGAGGAACCACAGTGTAAGCGCAGCGGACACCGGTAAAGCCAGCGGTCTTACTGAAGCTGCGGAATTCAATGGCGCAGGTGCGGGCACCCGGAATTTCGTAAATGGAGTGGGGCAAGGATTCATCCTGGATGTAGCAGTTGTATGCACCATCGAAGAGGATGAGGGCGCCATTTTCGTTGGCGTAGTCCACGAACTTCTGCAAGGTTTCACGGGAAAGAACGGTACCCGTGGGATTATTGGGGCTGCAGAGGTAGATCAGCTGCACCGGGTTCTTGGGAAGGTCCGGCTGGAAGTTGTTTTCTGCAGTGGAAGCCAGGTAAGTCACTTCAGTAAAGTGACCGTCTTCGCCGAAGGTGCCGGTACGGCCTGCCATCACGTTGGAGTCCAGATACACAGGGTAAACCGGGTCGGGAATGGCGATTTTCACGTCGGCAGCAAAAAGTTCCTGAATGTTGGCCACGTCGCACTTGGAGCCGTCACTGACGAAAATATCGTTGGGGTCCATTTCGATGCCGCGGGCAGTGTATTCACCGCGGACAATTGCTTCGCGGACAAAGTCGTAACCCTGTTCCGGGCCGTAGCCGCGGAAGGTTTCCTTGCAAGCCATTTCGTCCACAGCCTTGTGCATGGCGTCGATGGCCGCAGGGATAATGGGAGTGGTCACGTCACCGATACCCAGGCGGATAATGTCGGCATTGGCGTGGGTGCCCTGGTATTCCTTGATCTTCTTGGCAATGGTAGAGAAAAGGTAGCTGCCAGGAAGACGATCGTAGTAAGGGTTGAGAATCTGTTCGTTCATTTTTAGGTTCCAGGTTCGAGGCTTGAGGCCCGAGTTTTTAGTTTTAAATCTGCATTGTTATGGGAAATCAATTATGAATTATGAGGTACGAATTACTAGAACAAGTTAGGCGGCGAAGCCGCGATTATAATTTTCATAACTCATAATTCATAACTCGTAATTGAATTATACCGTTCCTCTAAAGCACTCCTTGGCAGGGCCGGTCATCAACACAGGGCCACCATCTTCGTGCTTAATATGGAGGGTACCGCCATCCAGAACCACGTCCGCTTCAAGGCCTACGCGGTTTGTGCGCTGGGCTGCCACGAGAGTAGCGCAACTTCCAGTGCCACATGCCATGGTCACGCCGCAGCCGCGTTCCCACACGCGCATACGGATCTTGCCGGGAGCCACCACCTGAGCGAATTCAATATTGCAACGGTCCGGGAACTGCTTGTCCACTTCGAGAATGGCGCCCCATTTTTCCAATTCAATCTTTTCGATGTCATCCACAAAAATCACGGTATGGGGATTGCCCATGGAAACGGTTTCGCCGGTAAAGTCAAAAGTATCTGCAGTGAGCTTGATGGAACCCAGGAAGTCGCGGGGAGCACCCATGTTCACGCAAACCTGGGCATCTTCCAGCTTGCTGGCATCGCCCATGATAGAAGGCTTGATCAGACCGCTCTTGGTGTGAAGCACAAAGGAATCACCGTTGCCAAGGCCGCGGGTACGAATGAACTTGGCTACGCAGCGGGTAGCGTTACCGCACATGGCAGCTTCAGAACCATCCGCATTGAAGATGCGCATTTCGAAATCCACACCATTGCCCGGCTTACTCCAGTCCACATCCTTGCGGACATCCTTTTCGGCCACCACGTATTCGTCAGAGCTGGAGAGCGGAGTTACCACCACCACGCCATCGGCACCGATGCCAAAGCGACGGTCGCAAAGTTCGATGACGCGTTTTTCCAGATCGGCACCCAAAGTCATATCAAAAGCTTCACCCGGTTCAACGAGCACAAAGTCGTTGCCCAGACCAGTCCATTTAGAGAATTTGAGAGACATAAATTGTAATCCTTATTTTCGCCCCTATTAAAGCAAAAAACGTGCCATTTTTACATTTTTGGTAAAACGAGCTAAAAACAAGAAAAACGCCGATTTTCACCGGCATTTAAAGTTTCACGATTTGAAAGAATTTACATTTTATGTAAAACACACTCTTTTATTTTACATTTTATGTAAAATATTAAAATACCGTCTATTCTAAGGCAATTTCCCCTAAAAAAGGCCGCCAGCGGAAAAATCCACCAGCGGCCCGTGTTGTTACACAAGGAACTCTTTTAGGGAGATGCCGGGTCAAGCCCGGCATGACATTCCATTAAAGCTTGGCTGTTTTCTGTTTTGCGTCGGCCATGGCGCGAACCACCAGAGAAGCGCCGTTAGCGCAGTCACCTACAGCGTAGATGTTGCGGGACGGATCCTGAATGATTGCGGTACGCGGGGTCAGTTCAAGACCCAGATCCTTCACGATGCCATCGGCAGGAACGCCGGTGAAGCCCATTGCCAGAACCACCAAGTCAGCGTCGATGATTTCTGTAGAATTGGGAACTTCGTTGGGCTTGATGGGGCGGCCGTTGGGAGCCATTTCCCATTCCACCTTCACGGCTTCAACGCCAGCAACCTTGCCATCCTTCACAATGAACTGCTTGGAGGACACATTCCAGCGGCGTTCACCACCTTCGTGATGGGCGTAGCTGGTGCGCAGCATGTACGGCCAATCGGGCCACGGGGTAGACGGGGAACGTTCTTCAGGAGGCTTGGGCATAAATTCCACCTGAAGCACGCTCTTGCAGCCTTCACGGAGGGATTTACCCACGCAGTCGTTACCGGTGTCACCACCGCCAATAATCAGGACCTTCTTGCCCTTGGCGCTGTACTTTTCGCCTTCGCCGTGCAAGAAATCCAGAGCGAGATAGATACCTTCTGCATCGCGACCCGGGATGTTCAAGTCGCGGGCGTTGGGAGTACCGATGGCCAGGAACAGATAGTCAAAATTCTTGCGAATGTATTCGGCGGAAATGTCCTTGCCGATTTCGCAATTGCAGACAAACTTGATGCCGGCAGCTTCAAGAAGAGCCACGCGACGGTCAATGATTTCCTTTTCCAGTTTCCAGTTGGGAATGCCGTAACGAAGAAGGCCGCCCACCTTGGGCTTCTTTTCGTAAACGGTTACAGCGTAACCCTTGCGGCGCAATGCTTCTGCAGCAAAGAGACCTGCAGGGCCACCACCGATTACGGCAACGGTCTTGCCGTTGGGGGCTGCGGCAGGCTGTTCCACCCAGCCTTCCTTGAAGGCGGTTTCAATCATAAACTTTTCCACCTGGCGAACCATGACAGCGTCATCGTTCAGCTGGCGGGTGCAGCTTGCTTCGCAGAGGGCGGGGCAAACACGACCGGTAAATTCCGGGAAGAAGGCAGTCTTGCTAATGATATCGTAACCCTTGCGAAGATCGCCTGCAGCAACTGCAGTGTTAAATTCGGGAATGAGGTTACCCAGAGGGCAGCCTGCTCCATGGCAGAAGGGAATGCCACAGTCTGCGCAGCGGCCAGCCTGAGCCTTGATTTCTTCTTCCGTGAAGAGGCGTTCAACTTCCTTCAAGTCCTTAACGCGTTCTTCTACGGGGCGGTACACGTCCTGAATTCTTTGTACTAAAGCCATAATTTGATCCTTTTAAAGTGCGTTAAAAAAGACAAACTATCGCGCCTTCCATTCCACAGACGCGATAGTTTGAAGTTGATTTATTTTGCAGCGGCCTGCTTTGCCAGAGCGTTTCTGTATTCCACTGGGAAGACCTTCACGAACTTCGGACGAGAATTGTTCCAGTCTTCGAGAATGCGGCGGCCCTTTTCGGAACCGGTAGCTTCCACATGCTGCTTGATGATGTCAAGCAATTCAGTTTCGCTTTCGGTACCCGGGAGAACGCTTTCCAAGTCAACGGAATCCACGTTGCAGCTCAAGTCGAAGTGACCGGTTTCATCGTAGACGTAAGCGAAGCCACCAGTCATACCTGCAGCGAAGTTCACGCCTACGCGACCGAGAACAACCACGCGGCCACCAGTCATGTATTCGCAACCATGGTCACCCACGCCTTCGGTGACGAGCAACATACCAGAGTTACGGATACCGAAGCGTTCGCCAGCGAGACCGTTGATGAACACCTTACCGCTGGTACCACCGTAACCGATGACGTTACCGGCGATGACGTTGTCTTCAGCCTTGAAGGATGCGTTCTTGGACGGACGAACGATAATCTTACCACCGCTCAGGCCCTTGCCCATGAAGTCGTTGACTTCACCTTCGATATCGAGAGTAATACCCGGAGCAAGGAAGGCGCCAAAGCTCTGGCCAGCCACACCCTGCAGGTGAACCTTGATGGTATCTTCCGGAAGGCCCTTTGCACCAAAGTGTTCTGCAACTTCACCAGAAAGTTCGGTACCCACGGTACGGTCCACGTTGTGGATCATGGTAGAAAGTTCTACAGCCTTGCCGCTCTTCAAAGTTTCCTGCACGAACGGGAGGAGCTCGCGACGGTCGAAGTTCACCAGTTCTTCCGGCACATAGTTCGGGTCGTGCTTCTTGATTTGTTCCTTACCGTTACCGGCGTCAACAGAGGCGAAGATCTTGCTGAAGTTCAGCTTCTTGGCCTTGTAGAATTCAATGGCAGAATTCATGTCAAGGAGGTCGCTACGGCCGCAGGCTTCGTCGAGGCTCTTGAGGCCAAGGCTTGCGAGGATTTCGCGGATTTCGTCAGCGATGAAGTACAGGAAGTTTTCAACGTATTCCGGCTTGCCCTTGAAGTGCTTGCGGAGTTCCGGATCCTGAGTGGCGAGACCCATGGGGCACTGGTTGGTATGGCACTTACGGTCCATGATACAGCCAAGGCTTGCCAGCAGGTTGGTTGCAAAACCGAATTCTTCTGCACCAAGGAGTGCTGCGATCACAACGTCACGACCAGTCTTCAACTGACCATCCACCTGGAGCTTTACGCGGCCGCGGAGGTCGTTCAAAACGAGGGTCTGTTCAGCTTCAGCAATACCCAATTCCCAAGGAAGACCGGCATGCTTGATGGAAGTCAGCGGAGAAGCACCGGTACCACCGTCGTGGCCAGAAATGAGGACCACGTCTGCGTGAGCCTTAGCCACACCAGCAGCAACCGTACCCACACCCACTTCGGAAACCAACTTCACGGAAACACGGGCCTTGGGATTGGAGTTACGAAGGTCGTAGATCAACTGAGCCAGATCTTCGATGGAGTAAATGTCATGGTGCGGCGGAGGAGAAATGAGGGACACATTCGGGATAGAATGACGGATGCGAGCCACAAATTCGTTCACCTTGTGGGCGGGCAGCTGGCCACCTTCACCGGGCTTTGCACCCTGAGCCATCTTGATCTGCAAATCCTTTGCCTTGCGCAGGTAGTCGATGGTCACACCGAAACGACCAGAAGCGATCTGACGGATGGCGCTGCTACGAATGTCGCCGTTTGCTGCCGGAGTATCACGATCCGGGTCTTCACCACCTTCACCGCAGTTGCTCATGGCACCGTTACGGTTCATGGCGATAGCGATTGCTTCGTGAGCTTCCGGGCTCAGAGAGCCAAGGCTCATTGCACCAGCAACGAAGTGCTTGATAATATCCTGACGGGATTCCACTTCGGAAATATCGATGGGAGTGGTTTCCTTGAACTTGAAGAGACCGCGAAGAGTTGCCAAGCGCTGGGACTGATCGTCGATGAGCTTGGAGTAGGTCTTGAACTTTGCGTAGTCGCCCAACTGTACTGCCTGACGGAAGGCGCCCAGGGACTGCGGAGTCCACAAGTGCATTTCGCCATCCTTACGGAACTTGTACTGGCCACCTTCCTTAAGAATGGGGCTTGCATCCTTCAGGGAAATGTTGTTGCGCTGTTCCACTTCCTGGGCGATTTCAGCAAGGCCGATACCTTCGATGCGGCTTGCAGTACCCGGCAGGAACTTTTCAATAATTTCGTGGTTCAAGCCAACAGCTTCAAAGATCTGGGCGCTGCGGTAGCTACGCAGCGTAGAAATACCCATCTTGGACATGATCTTCAGAAGACCCTTGTCCACAGCCTTCACGTAGTTTGCAGCGGCAGTGACAGGACCCACGTCCAGTTCGCCGGTGTGGCACATGTTGGTGATGCTCTGGAAAGCCAGATACGGGTTGATAACAGTTGCACCGTAGCCCAGGAGCAGTGCGAAATGCATAACTTCGCGAACTTCGCCGGACTGAACGATCAAGCCAATTTCCGGACGGACGCCAGCTTCAACCAAGGTACGGTTGACGGCTGCAGTTGCGAGCAGTGACGGCATGGGAACATAGCCCCAGTCCACATTCTTATCGGAAAGAACGATAATGTTGAAACCTTCCTGAACGGCGCGAACAGCGTCGCCAGCCAGGTTCTGCAAGGCAGCTTCAAGAACTTCGCCGTTACCGCCCATGGGGAACTGCATCTTGAGTACCTTGGCCTTGAAGCTCTTATCGCCAATGTTTTCGAAGTGCTTGATTTCGTCTTCGGTAACAATGGGGCGAGGAATCTTGATGAGGTGAGCCTGTTCCGGAGTTTCTTCCAGAATGTTGCCGTGGTTACCGATGTAAGTGGTAAGAGACATGACCAGTTCTTCACGAATCGGGTCGATAGGCGGATTGGTCACCTGGGCGAACAGCTGCTTGAAGTAGTTGAACAGCGGCTGGGGCTTGTCGGAAAGAACAGCGAGAGCGGCGTCGTTACCCATGGAACCGATGGGTTCCTGACCGTTCTTGGCCATGGGCTGGAGAATAACGCTCAGGTCTTCTGCAGAGTAGCCGAAACGCTTCTGCTGGATCAGCAAATCATCAGGTACATCAGACGGGTTGATTTCGCTGAAGAGGCCGCGGACGCTCATCTTGTTTTCAGCAACCCAACGACGGTAGGGCTTACTACGAGCAACGAAGGCCTTCATTTCGGCATTCTTCAGGATACGATGGTTTTCGATATCCAGGTAAATGATTTCACCGGGTTTGAGACGGCCCTTTTCTTCTACGTCGGCATCGTTGATGTCCAAGACACCCGTTTCGGAAGCCATGACGAAGAGGCCATCCTTGCAAAGGGTGTAACGTGCCGGACGAAGGCCGTTACGGTCAAGGATTGCACCGGCATTGATACCGTCGGAGAATGCCACGGCCGCGGGGCCATCCCAGGGTTCCATAAGCATGGATTCATATTCGAAGAAGCCACGGACGTCGCGGCCCATATAGTGCTTTGCACCCCAAGCCTGCGGCATCATCATGAGGATGGCGTGCGGCAAGCTACGACCTGCAGCAACCAAAAGTTCGAACATGTTGTCGAGGCTAGCGGAGTCGCTCTGGCCAGCAGAAATCAAGGGCAGAAGCTTCTGGAGATCTTCGCCGAAACGCTCGCTCTTCAGGTGAGGTTCACGAGCCTTCAGGCTGTTCAAGTTTCCGCGGAGGGTATTGATTTCACCGTTGTGAGCCAGGTAGCGGAACGGATGAGCCAAAGGCCAGGTGGGGAAAGTATTGGTAGAATAGCGCTGGTGAACGAGAGCGATGGGGCTTTCGAAATCAACGTCATTCAGGTCCTTATAGAAGGCTTCAATCTGGATAGCAAGAAGAAGACCCTTATAGACAATGGTTCTGCTGGAGCAGGAGCAAACATAGACGCTTTCGCAGGCCTTTTCAATCTGACGGCGCAACACATAAAGCTTCAATTCAAAGGGATTGTAACCTTTCCCATCCTTATCCAGGGCAGATGCTGCAATGGAAGAACCGTCGAAGAAGTACTGACGGATGTGCGGGAGGGTTTCGCGGGCGGTACGACCAATTGCGGAGGGGTCCACCGGAACTTCGCGAACGTGAATCACAGGGCAACCTTCGGCAGCGGCAAGTTCCTTGATCTTTGCGTCATAGGATTCAGCAGCAACGGAGTTGTCCACAAAAACCATGGCCACGCCATAACGTTCCGGAAGGTCGCTGTAGATCTTGCGGAAGAACTTATGGGGCATAGAAAGCAAAAGGCCAGCGCCATCACCCGTTTCCGGGTCGCCACCAGCCGCACCACGATGCATGAGACGCTTCAGGACGGTAATGCCCTGAAGCACAATCTGGTGGGATGCCACATTATTAATATTGGCTACCAAGCCGACACCGCAGGCGTCATGTTCGTTAGCCGGATTGTAAAGAGCTTGAGCTTTCATTGTTTTATTCCTTGTGTTTTTAATTTTTCCGCGGCTTAATCGCAAAATGCGTGCCAAAATTTCACAAACAGCACAAGAAACGAACAAAAATTGGAAACCTTTACATTTTGAGTAAAAATCAGCCCTAAAATGAAGAAAGCCGGCAGACCATCCAATCCGCCGACTTTTGTATTACCGAAATTCTTTACAACTTTTGTAAATCACTGCTATGATTTTTCAGAATTTGTAAAAACCTTTCTTTTACCTTGCCTAGTACGTCACGGTAAACCGCCAACTGACGCATACTTGACGTAGCTTTCTGAAAATTCAGTACACACTCAGATTCCGATAGCCAAGATTCCTTTCGCAAAGTTTCATTGCAAAGTCGCTCAAAGGACCTGTCGGGGCCCCGCCGTTCCCTATCAATGTGTTCGATAATCTGCGGAAGATCATTTTTCAGAAAACTTTCATCTACAACCAGGTTCTTCAGGAATTTTTCCATAGGACCAAAGTGCAAATCGTAGTACTTCGGCAGTTTTTTATCCGGGAAAATATCCGCGAAAGCGGCAAACATTTCGTCAGTCACCATCGCCTCAAAAGTAGTTTACAAAATTTGTAAAACAAAAATATTCCGTCAAACAGGCGATTTTTCGTCATTTTCAAGGAAAACCCACGGACACAAAAGTTTTCTTCGTTTCGAACGTCCCCTCAATTCCATTTTTTGTAACCAGCCATCGCTTTATTTCATTTTATGTAAAACATTTAAGCCATCCCGAAACGCATTCCGTTTTCGTAAAAGCACAAAATCTGTAAAAAACAGGAGCCTAGCCCCCTCTTTTTCCAAATCCGTAAAAGTTGGCACGGCTTTTGCAATATGGTCGCCGAAAACAAAAAATCCAATAGGAGTTCATTATGAGCAACCAGTACAGAATGAGTGCGATCACTGAAATCGCAGAAGCACCGGCAGCAGGCATCATGGCTGCAAGCCCGGCAAACGTTGACTTTTACGGCGAGGACGTATTCAACTCCGAAGCCATGAAGGCATACCTCCCCAAGGACGTGTGCAAGAAGCTTTTCGCCACCATCGAAAACGGTGTCGCTCTTGACCCGAGCATCGCAGGCGAAGTCGCTCACGCCATGAAGAAGTGGGCAATGGACCGCGGCGCAACTCACTTTACTCACTGGTTCCAGCCCCTCACCGGCTCTACCGCAGAAAAGCACGACTCCTTCCTTGAACCGGAAGGCGACAAGGCCATCATGGCATTCTCCGGCAAGAACCTGATCGTCGGCGAACCTGACGCATCTTCCTTCCCCTCCGGCGGTATCCGCTCTACTTTCGAAGCTCGTGGCTACACCGCTTGGGACCCGACCTCACCCGCTTTCATCAAGCGTCACGGTAACGGTGCAACTCTTTGCATTCCTACCGCATTCTGCTCTTACACTGGCGAAGCTCTCGACAAGAAGACTCCGCTTCTCCGCTCCATCCAGGCTCTCCAGAAGTCTGCCGACCGCCTCATGGGTCTCTTCGGCGTCGAAAAGCAGAAGGTCACTGTTACTCTCGGTGCAGAACAGGAATACTTCCTGGTCGACAAGAAGTTCTACCTGCAGCGCCCGGACCTTTACCAGGCTGGCCGCACCCTCTTCGGTGCAGCTTCCGCTAAGCACCAGCAGATGGAAGACCACTACTTCGGTTCTATCCCGGCTCGCATTTTGAACTTCATGAACGAAGTTGAAGACGAACTGTGGAAGCTGGGCATTCCGGCAAAGACCCGTCATAACGAAGTGGCTCCCGCTCAGTTCGAACTTGCTCCTATGTTCGAAGAAGTGAACCTGGCTTGCGACCACAACATGCAGATTATGGAAGTCCTCCGTAACGTCGCCGATCGCAACGGCCTTGTTTGCCTCCTCCACGAAAAGCCGTTTGCAGGCATCAACGGTTCCGGTAAGCATAACAACTGGTCCGTGAACTACGGTAAGACCAACCTCTTGAACCCGGGTAAGGATCCTCACCAGAACGCAATCTTCCTCACCACTCTCTGCGCTGTAGTCTATGCAGTTGACACCCACGCCGACTTGCTGAGAATGTCTGTTTCTGGCGCTGGCAACGACCATCGTCTCGGTGCCAACGAAGCTCCTCCGGCAATCATCTCCATGTACCTCGGCGACCAGCTTGCTGACGTCGTCGAACAGCTGGAAAAGGGCGAACCCAAGTCCAGCAAGCAGGGCGGTGCCATGAAGCTCGGTTCCGACATCCTGCCGCCGCTCCCCCGCGACGCTACCGACCGTAACCGTACTTCTCCGTTCGCATTTACTGGCAACAAGTTCGAATTCCGTGCACCGGGTTCCAGCCAGTCCTGCTCTGAACCCAACGTTATCCTAAACACCATCGTTGCCGAAGCCTTCGACATGATCGCCGACAAGCTGGAAAAGGCATCCAAGGCCAACTTCCACAAGGAACTCCAGAAGCTCCTGCAGTCCATCATCAAGGAACACAAGCGCGTTATCTTCAACGGTAACGGCTACACCGACGAATGGGTTGCTGAAGCAGAAAAGCGCGGTCTCCCCAACATCCGTACCACCATGGAAGCTCTCGGCGCCCTCACCAAGAAGGAAAACGTCGCTCTCTTCAAGAAGTACGGCGTGTTCAACAAGGTGGAACTGGAATCCCGCTACGAAGTCAACCTGGAAGACTACCACAAGCGCGTGGACATCGAAGCCAAGGTTGCTTACGACATGGCCAAGAGCATCGTCCTCCCGCAGGTCGTAAAGGCTTACTCCGAAGCCCTCAAGGTGAACGAAATGGCTGTGAACCAGGGTCTGGTTTCCGTCGACGGTTACGCCAAGGAACTTGGTGAAGGCTACAAGGCCCTCGTCGAAGAAATCGCAGTCATGGAAAAGGCTATCGCTGGCAAGCATCAGCTGAAGCTGGAAGCTATGGTCTCCCTCCGCAAGGTTGTGGACAAGCTGGAAGGCATCATCAGCGACGAACAGTGGCCGCTGCCCAAGTACAGAGAGATGTTGTTCATCTACTAAGAGAAGATTGAACCTCATAATGAAAAACGTCACGCGAATGCGTGGCGTTTTTCTTTTTTTTCAAGAACCTCATAAAACAACCGTAAGCCGAGAATCGCGACGACAAGTTTGCTTGTCGTCATGACCGAGGCTAGGTTGTTGCGCCAAAGGCCTGCAACGCCGCCAGAAGGATTTTTCTTGTACAGGAGAAATGTAGTATTAAATTTTGGCAGTTTTTGTGACAAAAATTCGTTTCAATCAAATGACCATCAAATAAGATTTACGCCTACCAAGGTAACCCACGAAGCTGTTTGCATCGTTAATCCCACATACACAAACGACTGCGGAGGCGTTTTAATTACATAATACAACATTTTCGCTTCTTCGAGAATTCTGCGAACGTATTCAGGTTTTATGGAGAGAAGGATGGTTGCCATACGGACAATATAAGTTATAGTCTCAAAAAAAATCCCTCCCCCTCTTGCCTTTATGAAATTATTGTATTATATTTAGTAGTGAACAAAAGTTCACTTATTATATTTCGTGGCGAGTGCCGCGGATTTTGATAGATGTTTAAGCTGTCGCTTTTTCGCATGTAGCGACAGGAGGAAATGTGGGTAAGAAGATAGCGCCAGCGGAAGTAGGTGGTGAGATAGCCGTAATCAACGAAGATTTGCTGAAGGACAAGGTTTACACCATCCGTGGTGTAAAGGTTATGCTCGATGCGGATTTGGCAGAAATTTATGGGTATTCCGTCAAAGCATTTAACCAACAGGTTAAGAATAACATCGAAAAATTTCCTGAAGATTTCCGTTTTCAAATCAACAAAGAGGAAGTTGATTGTTTATCGAGGTCAAAAATTTTGACCTCGATGCAAGTAAAAGGGATAAAAGGCGGAAGATCCTATTTACCCTACGCCTTTACAGAACAAGGCATTTATATGCTCATGACGGTATTGAAAGGCGATTTGGCAATTCGACAGAGTATGGCGCTTATCCGTCTTTTCAAAGATATGAAGGACTATATCATCGCCGAAAATCAGCAGTTGATCGGGAACGATGGGCTTGCGATGCTTGGCGCACAAACCTCCCAAAATACTCGTGATATTGCACGTTTGACAGATGAGGTTCAAGACCATTCCTTAAAACTCCAGCAGGTTATGGACTACTTTGTCGATCCCAGCACATTCAGACATTTTCTGTTTGTGGATGGGCAAAAATTCGAAGCTGACATCGCCTACACGCAGATTTACAATATGGCGCAAAGAATAATCTTTATCGTAGATGATTTTGTGGGAGTAAAGACTCTGGATTTATTGCGAGGAATTGCTCCGAACATGAAAATTACAATATTCAGCGATCAAAAGGGCGGTCGTGAAATTACAGAGCGCATGTTGGAGGATTTCCGCATGGCACGCCCTGATTTAGAGATTTCAGTTCAGCCAAACGGAGGAATATTTCACGACCGTTACATCTTTATTGATTACGGTTTGGCTACAGAAAAGTTTTACCACTGCGGAACTTCAAGTAAGGATGCCGGTAGCAAGGTTACAACCGTCATGCAGATTTTTGACAAGGACGGTTACTATCCGTTAATTGGACGAGTGTTGAACTTGTCGTGAAAACGACCGCAAAATTAAACCCATTTTCCAAGCAAGGTTTTTCGTCAGGATAACCGACAGGGTTGCACAACAACAGATGTCTTTTTCCTTGACAATCAGTAAACCACTTCTTGATGGCGGTGTGGGTATGGCCCGCCTGCCAAATGGAACCATCAGGCAAGGGGGGGGGAACAAGAAAGTTTTTACAACTTATGTAATATAAATTTTTGATTTTACAGATTACGTAAACACGCAATTTTACATTTATTGCAAAATTTCATAAAAACCGCAATTTCTTTTCATTGGCACATTTATTGCGTATAATAGCCGTTGTGATTACAAAAAGTGTAAACTAGAAAGACACAGGGAGAGACCGAAAGGTCTATAAATATTATGGCATTACAGTACCAGTATAACGGCAAGACGAAATTCATTATTGTTACCGGGGGTGTCATCTCCGGACTCGGCAAAGGGGTAGCGGCAGCGTCCATCGGGGCGCTGCTTTCTGCTAGAATGAAGGTGGTTCCCGTCAAGTGCGACGGTTACTTGAACACAGACCCGGGCACCATGAATCCCACTGAACACGGCGAAGTTTTCGTGCTGGATGACGGCGGCGAATGCGACATGGACTTCGGTCATTATGAACGTTTTTTGAACGTGACCGCAAAGAAGGACTGGAGCCTTACCATGGGCCGTATCTTCAAGATGATTCTTGAAAAGGAACGTCGCGGCGACTACCTGGGACATACCGTCCAGTTCATCCCCCACGTTACCGACCTGATCAAGGAACAGTTCTACCGCATCGCCGACCAGGAAAAGGCCGACGTTCTTTTGATTGAAATCGGCGGTACCGTCGGTGACTTGGAAAACCAGTTCTATATCGAGGCAGCCCGCCAGCTTTCTCACGACGTGGGCCGCACCAACGCCATGTTCGTACACCTCACCTACGTTCCCATTCCGTCGGGCGTTAACGAACAGAAGTCCAAGCCCACCCAGATGTCTGTGCACGACTTGAACCGCTTGGGCATCTATCCCGAAATTGTTATCGGCCGCTGCGAAGAATACATCAAGCCCCACCTGAAGGAAAAGATTGGCCTGTTCTGCAACCTGCCCGCAGACCACGTGATTTCCGGTGTGGATGTGAAGCACGTTTACGAATGCCCGCTGGTTTACGACGCCGAAGGCATTCCCGAAATTCTCGCCAAGCGCTTGAACATTTACGCACCTCCCAAGCTTGAACAGTGGAGCAAGCTGGTGGAATCCTTGAAGCGTAACACAGTGAACCCCCGCAAGACTTTGACGGTTGCCATTTGCGGTAAGTACATGGCCCTGGAAGATTCCTACGCCTCTGTGGTAGAAGCCATCCGTCATTCCTCCGCACATTTGGACCTTCGCGCAGACATCCGCTGGGTTGATACCGAAAAGATCGAGAACGGTTCTGTTTCTGTTGCAACCGCATTGAAGGGCGTTGACGCAGTCATCGTTCCCGGCGGTTTCGGCAGCCGCGGCATCGAAGGTAAGATCATGGTCATCCAGTACGTTCGCGAAAACAAGATTCCCTTCCTCGGAATTTGCTACGGCATGCAGCTTTCCGTGGTGGAATTTGCCCGCAACGTCTGCGGCATGAAGGGTGCCGGCACCGTCGAAATGGAAAGCGCCACCTACCATGTGGAAAAGCCCGTCATCGCCTACCTGCCTGGCCAGGAGCACATCAAGGACATGGGCGCCACCATGCGCTTGGGCGGTCACGACATTTTGATCAAGGAAGGCTCCAAGGCCCAGGAAGTTTACGGCTCCGCTGTAGCCCGCGAACGTTTCCGCCACCGCTACGAAGTGAATCCGGAATTCGTCTCCCAGATCGAAGCTGGCGACCCCACAGGAAAAATCGCCCAGAAGCTCATCTTCTCCGGCAAGGCTTCCGGCGAAGACATCATGCAGATCATGGAACTGACGGACCATCCCTACTTCATGGCCTGCCAGTGCCATCCGGAACTGAAGTCCTCCCTCATTCACCCGGCACCGCTGTTCCTGAGCCTCTTGAAGGCTGCCGACGAACGAGTGTAATCGCAAGATTATTCGAGGAAACTCAGCGGAAAATACGTAACTTAATGACTCTCAATTAGTTACAAAAACGGGTCCGTCGCAACCCATCAAAATCGGATTGGACGGGCCCTATTTTCAAAAAATGTAAATCTTCAATTTTGCGTTATTTGGCCTAAAAAACGCGATTTTCAACAAAAAATATTTTCTTTTTTTTCAACGTCAACCCTCCCCAAAACACAGCAATATTTTTAAATTTTGATTTCGATGAAAACAGGATTTGCCAGCGCAGCGATTCACATCGCACACTCCATCGAGGCACACCTCACCGGTGCTGTGGCAACCATTTCCCAGAGAAATCAAGGTGTTTCCGAAGGCGTTGGTATTTCTGTTTTTGATTTTTCTTTTTTGAGTTTTAAGGCAAAGGCATTTCGCTTTTGCCATTTTTTTTGCCCGCTCCGCAGACTGGACCGCGCGGGCTATGTCACCCCCGACTTGATCGGGGGTCTAGCAAGTTTTTAGAGATTAACAAGTAAAAGGTAAAACGTATGAACGATAAATTCAATTGGAAGGCAAAGCGCGAGCGCAAGGCATTCTTGGCCTTGGCTGACGGCACGGTTTTTCATGGCTACGCATTTGGCGACGCCAAGGACACCGTAGGCGAAGCTGTGTTCAACACGGGCATGGCTGGTTACAAGCAGATTCTTACCGACCCCTCCTACGCAGGTCAGTTCGTGGTGTTCACCACCGCTGAAGTGGGCGCCTACTCCGCCAAGAGCGAAAAGTCCGAATCCCGTCAGGTCTTCTTGAACGGTATCGTCATCAACGACCTTTGCGACGCTTCCGAAAACGTGGGCGAAGAATCCCTGGACACCTACATGAAGGCCCAGAAGAAGCCGGGCATTGCTGGTGTCGACACCCGCGCCCTCACGCTGCACCTCCGCGACAACGGCGCACAGAAGGCCTACCTCCATGTGGAAGCCACCGAAATGAGGGTCGCCGACGCCATCAAGAAGGCCCAGGAATGGATTGGCCTGGATGGCCAGGACTACGCTTCTGTGGTCAGCGACCCCAATGGTTACGAATTCTCTACCGAGGGCAAGTACAATGTAGTGGCCCTGGATTTCGGTATCAAGACCAACATTCTTCGCGACCTTGCAAGCCAGGACATGAAGGTGACCGTCATGCCCATCAACACTACCTTCGAGCAGATTCAGGCCAAGAATCCCGATGGCGTGTTCCTTTCCAACGGTCCTGCCGACCCCAACTCTCTGCCCCAGGTTGCAGCTCTCGTAAAGCAGCTCCTTGGCAAGTATCCTCTCATGGGCATCTGCCTGGGTAACCAGCTCTTGGGTCTCGCCCTGGGCGCCAAGGTTTCCAAGCTGAAGTTCGGCCATCACGGTTGCAACCATCCGGTTAAGTACCTGAAGACCGGCGCCGTGGAAATCACCAGCCAGAACCACAACTACGCCATCGACGAAACTAGCTTGCCGGCCAATGTGGAAATCACCCACATCAACCTGAACGACAACACCGTAGAAGGCATCCGCTGCAAGGACGTTCCTGCATTCAGCGTGCAGTACCATCCGGAATCCGCTCCGGGTCCCAACGATTCCTACTACCTGTTCGAAGAATTTAAGAAGATGATCGAGGAGTTTAAAAGTCGTTAGTCATTAGTCGTAAGTCAGGCGAGGCTGGAGCCTCGCATCAAAAAAACGAGCCACCAGGCTCGTCAAATCAAAGAAAAACTAACAACTAGTAACTAATCACTTAATGGATTTTTATAGAGGATTTAAAAATGCCCAAACGTACAGACCTCAAGAAGATTATGCTCATTGGCTCTGGTCCGATCGTTATCGGTCAGGGTTGCGAATTCGACTACTCCGGCGTGCAGGCCTGTAAGGTGCTGCGTCGCGAAGGTTACGAAGTGGTGCTGGTGAACAGCAACCCGGCAACCATCATGACCGACCCGGAAATGGCCGACCGTACCTACATCGAGCCCCTGAACGTGGACATTCTCCACGAAATCATCCGCCGCGAACGCCCGGACGCATTGCTCCCCACTCTGGGTGGCCAGACCGCCCTGAACCTTGCCATGGAACTCCACGAAAAGGGCATTCTCAGCCGCTACAACGTGGAACTCATCGGTGCAAAGGCCGAATCCATCGCCCGCGCCGAAGACCGTAAGCTCTTCAAGGACGCCATGCTCTCCATCGGCCTGGACCTCCCCCGCTCCGGTTCCGCACACTCCATGAGCGAAGCCAAGGCAATCGCCCAGACCATCGGCAGCTGGCCTTTGATTATCCGCCCGGGCTTTACCCTGGGTGGTACCGGTGGCGGTATCGCACACAGCGAAGACGAATTCGAAGCCATCGTGAACCGCGGCCTCGACGCCTCCCTCAACAACGAAGTCTTGATCGAAGAATCCCTCCTGGGCTGGAAGGAATTCGAAATGGAAGTCATGCGCGATAAGAAGGGCAATGCCGTTATCGTCTGCTCCATCGAAAACCTGGACCCCATGGGCGTTCACACCGGCGACTCCATTACCGTGGCCCCGATCCAGTCTCTTGACGATCGCGCCTACCAGGCCATGCGTGATGACTCCCTGAAGGTCATGGAAGCTATCGGCGTCGAAACCGGTGGATCCAACGTTCAGTGGTCCATCAACCCTGTGACCGGCCGCCGCATCATTATCGAAATGAACCCCCGCGTAAGCCGTTCCTCTGCACTTGCTTCCAAGGCAACCGGCTTCCCCATCGCAAAGATTGCAGCACTCCTCGCTGTGGGTTACACTCTCGACGAACTGAAGAACGACATTACCCAATCTACTCCCAGCTGCTTCGAACCGGCTCTGGACTACGTCGTTACCAAGGTTCCTCGCTTTACCTTCGAAAAGTTCCCCAAGGCAGACAGCACTCTTGGCACCCAGATGAAGTCCGTGGGCGAAGCCATGGCTATCGGCTCCAACTTCAAGCAGTCCATGCAGAAGGCCCTGCGCTCCCTGGAAACTGGTTTCGGCGGCTTCGGCGCCTGCGCCAAGTGCGAACAGTTCCTGGCTTACGACGACGAGACCTTGGCCAAGGAAGTGGCCCGCCCCAGTGCAGAACGCATCTTCGTGGTCTATGCCGCCTTCCGTCGCGGTTGGGACGTTGAAAAGCTTTACGAAATCACAAAGATCGACCGTTACTTCCTGCGTCATTTGGAAGAACTGGCCCAGTTCGAAGACGAAATCCGCGCCGCAGGCTCCCTCGAAGCCCTCTGCAAGGACAAGGACCTATTCCGCCAGGCCAAGGAATTCGGCTATAGCGACATCCAGATCGGCTACATCTTCGGCAAGACTCCGGAAGAAGTCATGGCCGCACGTAACGCCATCAGCCTGAAGCCCAGCTACTACTCCGTAGATACCTGCGCCGGCGAATTTGAAGCCGTCACTCCGTACTACTACTCCTGCTATGCAGACCACACCGAGCCCGTCCGCGAAGTTCCGAACCGCGACAAGAAAAAGCGCATCATGGTGCTGGGCGGTGGCCCGAACCGTATCGGCCAGGGTATTGAATTCGACTACTGCTGCTGCCACGCTGCTTTCACCCTGAAGAAGCAGGGCTACGAAGTCATCATGGTGAACAGCAACCCGGAAACCGTTTCTACGGACTACGATACTTCTGACAAGCTTTACTTTGAACCGCTGACCCTCGAAGATGTCATGGGCATCTACGAACGCGAAAACTGCTACGGCGTTATCGTTCAGTTCGGTGGTCAGACTCCGCTTAACTTGGCAATGCGCCTCAAGAAAGCCGGCGCCAATGTGGTGGGTACCAGCCCCGAGGATATCGACCTTGCAGAAGACCGCGACTTCTTCAAGCAGCTGGTTGACAAGGTGGGCATCAAGCAGGCCGCCTCTGGCATTGCCCACAATGTGGAAGAAGCCCTTGCCATCGTGGAAGAAATCGGCTACCCCGTTCTCGTGCGCCCCAGCTTCGTGCTGGGCGGCCGCGGCATGGTGATCGTCTATAAGGAAAAGTACCTCCGCAAGTTTGTGGAAGAGGCTGCCGCCATCGGCGAAGGCAAGCCCATCCTCATCGACCGCTTCCTG
>JAZRWJ010000031.1:0-147954 GCA_045599625.1 Fibrobacter sp. | reverse complement strand
CTGTACACCTGGAGCGCCGTGATGGATAGTGCGGCCCAGTTCAGCGTAAACGCAGGAACCAAGTGTGGCTACGGTAAGACCTGTACCCCCAATAGCCCCCACCGCGGCATTTGCCCCGAGGGCTGGCATGTGCCCACGAACGTGGAGTACAGCACTCTGTACACCTACATCGGTGGTTCCAGCACCGCTGGTTCGTTGTTGAAATCCACCAGAGGCTGGTACTATAGCGGCAACGGTACCGACAAGTATGGCTTCTCGGTGCTCCCCGCCGGTGACGGGGGCAACTATGGCAATTTCAACAGTGAGGGCAACTACGCCTACTTGTGGTCTGCTTCTGAGAGCAATAGCTACGACGCGTGGTACCAGTACTTCGACTACGATAGCGACTACGCCTACCAGTTCAACTTCAGCAAGAGCTACGGTTTTAGTTTGCGTTGCCTCAAGGACTAAAGCAAACTTATAACCGAACCAGAGCATAGGCAACGCCAATCCAGGCCGCCAAGCAGCAACGGAAGGCGGTCCGTTTTTTTGTGATGCCTCAAAAAACGTAGGTTTTTGTTTGTGATTTTGTAAAAAGTGTACTTGACTACCATTTTTGCAAAATTTATATTTAGGGCATGATTAGGCGCCAAATCAAAGACTTCCTGTTAAAGTCTGCTTCGCAATACCCGGTTGTTCTGGTTCATGGCCCCAGGCAATCCGGGAAAACCACTCTTTGCCGCGATACCTTTGCAGACAAACCCTACATATCTCTAGAAAATCCTGACACCAGGGAACGGGCCTTACAGGATCCACGGGGGTTCTTCAAAAGTATCCCGAACGGGGCCATTCTTGATGAAATTCAAAATGTTCCCCATTTGCTATCCTATATGCAGCAGATTGTGGATGAATCAAATCAAAAGGGTTTGTTCATCGTTACGGGCAGTAATAATTTTGCATTACAGCAGGCTGTTACGCAGACTCTTGCCGGTCGTGTCGCCATGCTTAAACTGCTGCCATTTTCCTTGGACGAAATCAAGGAACTGAACGCAAATGATTCCATTGACAGTCTAATTCTTTCGGGAGGGTACCCCCGCTATATAACGGAACGTCCAGACAGGTTCTTCTTTTACCAGAATTACATTTCAACCTATGTTGAGCGGGATGTTCGCCAGATTGTCAATATAAAGGATGCGGCTCTTTTTCATCGATTCCTTGTTCTTTGCGCTGGGCGAATCGGCTCCATATTGGATTACACTTCTCTTTCTAACGATTGCGGAATCAATGTTAGGACCGCGAAGGAATGGTTGTCGATTCTTGAGGCTTCGTTTATCGGTTTCACGTTAAATCCGTGGTACGTGAATAGGACTAAACGCTTGATAAAATCGCCCAAGTTCTATTTCTACGATACCGGGCTTGCATGCGCCTTGCTAGGAATTACCGAAGTGTCGCAATTAAATCGCGATCCTTTGCGTGGCAATCTTTTTGAAAACCTTGTGATTCTTGAAAGAATGAAGCGTTCGTTTAATTGCGCGGAGCAGAAAAATTTCTGGTACTATAGAACCAGCGACGGCAAGGAAATTGACCTTGTTGAAGAAACTGGAAGGATCCTGACTCCTTTTGAAATAAAGTCTTCGGAAACATTCAATTCGGAATTCGTCAAAAATTTCGGAGTTTTTGAAAAGGAATATCCCGAAATGTGTGGCGAAAAAACTGTGGTTTATGCAGGCCACGAAAGTTTTGAATTCAAGGGCGTTCAAGTCAAGAATTTTAGATAAAAGTTTGCGTTCTAGTTTTCTCAAAAAAACACCCCTAAAAACACCCCGAAATGGGTGCTTTTTTTACCATTTTTTGAAGTGGCAGAATCGCTTTTTTCTATCTTTGTAAAAGCATGCAAAATACCCCTAGAACACGAGTTCTCATCGTAAACGACGATGGGTTTAAGAGCGGCAATCTGCGCGCTCTTGCGGCTGCCCTGTCCAAGGTGGCTGATGTGTTCGTTTTTGCCCCCGAAACGGAGCAAAGCGGGGTCAGTCAGGCCTTTACTGTGCGCAGAGGTTTGCGCGTTAAACAGGTGCCCGTGGATGAATCTACTCCCGTGGCTAATGACGGCGCAAAAGCCTGGCCTTATGAATTCTATTCCGTGTCTGGAACACCTGCAGATTGCGCCAAGTTTGCCCTAGGTCATTTCGCAAAATTCGGGCTTTCTTTGGAACCCGAAGGCTGCACTGGAGTAAGCTCTGCCGCAGGTGAATTTGACGTCTGTTTCTCCGGCGTGAACGTTGGTGAAAATTCCGGCGTCTCGTCCTTGTATTCCGGTACGGTTGCTGGCGCCCGCGAAGCCGCCCTGTGGGGTGTTCCCGGCGTTGCACTTTCCCTCCGCGGTTGTGGGGGAGACCTGCTGGAGACTGCCGTGGAATTTGCAGTACGCGTGGTCAAGGAACGTCTGTTCGAAAACATTGCCCCTGGAACCTTCTGGAACGTGAACTTCCCCAAGGTAAAACCTGCAGACTTCAAGGGCTACAAGTCCACGAAGATGGCCCACGAAATGTTTACGGACCACTACAGCCTGGTGGATGCCGACGATGGCTCTGGCGACAAGCTGTGGTTGCTTGATGGCGACAAATTATGGAATGAATCCCCTGTGGATAGTGATGACTATCTGCTGAACCAGGGTTACGCCACCATCACCCCGCACCGCATAGACCAGACCGACTACGAAAGTTTGAAAAAAATAAATGAGATGATAAATGAAAAATTAGTGGAGGGTGGTCAAGTTTAGGAGTGCTTTCCTAATCACTAACCACTAACCACTAATCACTAATTTGAGGATAAGTAATGTCAGAAGAATTGGTTCCAGGATCCCAGATCAAGTCCTTGATCGAAAAGGATATGCAGGACTGCTACCTCCGCTACTCCATGAGCGTGATCGTGGCACGTGCACTTCCCGATGCCCGTGACGGTTTCAAGCCCGTGCATCGCCGCGTCATGTACAGTATGCATAAGCTTGGTGTGGTTCCCAACAAGCCGACCGTGAAGTCCGCCCGTATCGTGGGTGACGTGATCGGTAAGTACCACCCCCATGGCGACTCCGCTGTGTACGAAACCTTGGTCCGTATGGCCCAGGACTTCTCCCTGCGCTACCCGCTGGTGTTTGGCCAGGGTAACTTCGGTTCTATCGATGGTGACGGCGCCGCTGCAATGCGTTATACCGAAGCCAAGATGAACAACTTGGGTATGCTCATGCTGGAAGATCTTGAAAAAGACACCGTGAACATGGGCCCCAACTTCGACGAATCCTTGGAAGAACCGCTGGTGCTGCCTTCCGCCATTCCCAATATGCTGGTGAATGGTACCACAGGTATTGCTGTGGGTATGGCAACCTCCATGGCTCCCCATAACCTCCGTGAAATTTCCAACGCAATTCACGCCCAGGCAATGAACCCGGATATCACCGGCGAAGAATTGCTGAACTATGTGAGTGGCCCGGACTTCCCGCTGGGTGGCATCATTTGCGGTCGCGCAGGAATCCGCGATGCATACCTCACTGGCCACGGCAAGGTCCGCCTCCGTGCCCGCACCGAAATTGACGTAGACAGCCGCGGCAAGCCTCGCATCATCGTGACGGAAATTCCGTACATGGTGAACAAGGCTGAACTCTGTAAGAAGATTGCAGAACTTGTGAAGGACAAGCGCGTTGACGGTATTACCGACATCCGCGATGAATCCAACAAGGAAGGTATTCGCGTTGTCATTGAACTCCGTAAGGATGCCGTTGCCGAAGTGGTTCAGAACAACCTGTTCAAGAACACTCAGCTCCAGACCACCTTCAGCATTTACAACCTGGCTTTGGTGAACAACCTGCCCAAGGTTCTTACCCTGAAGGACTTGATCCAGATTTATATTGATCACCGTCTCGAAGTGATCACCCGCTCCACCCAGTTCGACTTGAACAAGGCTGAAGCTCGCCTCCACATCATCGAAGGCTTGCGCATTGCAACCCAGAACATCGATGAAGTGGTCCAGATCATCAAGTCTAGCCCCACCACCGAAGCTGCCAAGCAGAACTTGCAGGCCCGTTTCGCCTTGGACGAAATTCAGTCCCAGGCTATCGTGGATATGCGTCTTGCCCAGCTCACCGGCTTGAACTTGGAGAAGTTGGAAAACGAATACAACGAACTCTTGGCTCTCGTGGCTGACTTGAGAGACATTCTTGAAAAGCGCGAACGCCGCATTGCCATCATGCTGGAACGCTTGGATGCTGTGGTTGCCAAGTTTGGTGACGAACGCCGCACCTCCATTGAAGATGCAGTAGACGACTACGATTACGAAGACCTGATTGCTGAAGAAGAACAGGTGATCACCTTGAGTAAGGAAGGCTACATCAAGCGTCTCCCGATTGATACCTTCAAGGCCCAGTCCCGTGGTGGTAAGGGCGTTGTGGGCACCGGCCTCAAGGACGACGACGACGTTGACCAGATCTTTACCGCAAGCACCCATAGCTACCTGCTGGTGTTCACCAACAAGGGCCGTGCTTACTGGACCAAGGTTTACCGCCTGCCCGAAGGCAACCGCAACAGCAAGGGTCGCCCGATTATCAACTTCATCGGCCTTACCGAAGGTGAAAAGGTTCAGGCAATCGTGCCAGTCCGTAAGTTCGGTGGTTACTTCTGCCTGGTATTCGCTACCAAGAAGGGTGTCGTCAATAAGATGGATCTCACCTTGTTCAGCCGCCCCCGTAAGGCTGGCGTCAACGCTATCAGCCTGGATGAAGACGATGAATTGGTGAAGGTTCAGCTGGTTGGCATGAGCGCTGAAGAATTCAACGCTTCTCAGGCTGCCGGTGACGAAACTGAAGAATCCGCAGATGCAACTGCAGCAGAAGCTCAGGTTGTTGAATCTGAAGATGCCGACGAAACCGCCGCTCAGCCCATCGCCAAGGACCTCTTGATGCTCGCCACCAAGTACGGTCAGGCTGTCACATTCCCGATTAGCTGCATGCGTAGCATGGGTCGTGGCACTCACGGCGTGAAGGGCATTACCTTGGCCGAAGGTGACGAAGTCATCTCCCTCATCTGGCTCAAGGAAGGCAACAAGATCGTGACCATCACCGAAAAGGGCTTCGGCAAGCGTTCTCAGCCCAGCTCCTATCGCGTGACCAAGCGCGGCAGCAAGGGTGTCCGTAACCTCAGCGCCGACGGTATGGAAAAGACTGGTCCGGCAGTATTCGTGGAAAGCGTTGCTGACGACTACGACTTGATCATCACCAGTAAGGAAGGTCAGGTCATCCGTATCGAAGCTGAAACTATCCGCTTGACCAACCGTAGCGCTATCGGCGTGAAGTGCATCCGCCTGAACGAAGGTGACTCCGTCCAGGATGCAACCGCACTTCCCAGCGTCGAAGACATCGAACACGATTCCGCCGAAGCTAAGGAAACCTTCGACCACGTTGAAGGTGTGGAAGTGGATGACGATTCCGTTGTGAAGGATGATAAGCCCGAACAGCAGATCGGTGTTCCTTCTGAAGGTGGGGATAACGAATAGACTGAATAGTTTATTCTAAATCGTGCCTAAAATACGGAACGTGTTAAGATCCGCTCTCGTGAAAAACGAGGGCGGATTTTTTTTGTGGGTTATTTTTTGTAAAACAATTGGTTAATATGGGAGATTTTGACGAAATATGTTAACAAGTATATACAGATTTGCGTTTTTTTCTCCATTTTGCGGGGTTACTGACCGTTGTAGGTGTTGTAAAGAGCGACAACGGAATTGATTCAGTAGTGCTTAACAACCCGTGTAGAATAGTATAAATTAGAAGAGTGAACAAATAACCCCCACTCAGAAGGATAAACATGAGTATCAAAAAAGTTTTAACAACAGCCTTTGCCATGGCCGCCATTTCGTCTTCCATTTCCTGGGGGCAGACCGTTACCTGCTCTAATGGCAAATCCCAGCAAATGGGTAGCGCCGGTGGCTATGATTACGAACTTTGGAGCCAGGATGGTGCCGGTAGTGCAACTATGACGCTTAACGTAAGCGCCGAAAATGGTGGTGCTTTCGAAGTTCAATGGAAGGGTACTATTAATATGTTGGCCCGTACCGGAAAGCGTTGGGGGTCTAACTCCACTGTTACCGTACAGAATGTGGGTAATATTACCTCCGAATTTGATGTGGAATGGAGCTCCACCGACAACGTGAAGTATGTCAGTGTCTATGGCTGGGGCTATTTCGACCAGCAGGACATTCCCAGTGGTTTCAGCAATGAAATTGAATACTACATTGTCCAGGATCGCGGAAGCTACAACCCTACCTCGGGCGGTAAAAAGTTTGGTTCTGCAGTTATCGATGGCATTAGCTACGATTTCTATACTACCGACCGTATTCGTCAAGCTTCTCTTTCGGGTACCAGCACCTTTAAGCAGTTTTGGTCCATCCCGTCGAATACGAGCCAGCATCGTACCAAGGGTACCATTTCTATTTCCAAGCACTTCAGCGAATGGGCTAAAGTGGGTATGAAGATGGGTAGACTGTATGAAGTTGCTTCCATGAAAATTGAATCCTACACCGGAAATACGGGCACTGCAAATGGTTATGCTAAAGTTAAGAAGAACCTGCTGAAAATCGGTGGCAGTGCCGATGAACTTGCCCTCAATGTAACTGCATCTCCGGCTGCTGCAGGTACTGTGACAAAGAGCCCTAGTGCAAATTATTATGCTCCGAAATCAACTGTACAGCTCACCGCCAAAGCCAACGAAGGCTGGAAGTTTGTGGGTTGGGAAGGTGGCGCTACTGGTTCTACCGAAACCATTTCTGTAACCATGGACAAGGAAAAGTCTGTGGTCGCCAAGTTTGAATTGGTTGGCGAAACCACTGTGAACCTTCTTAAGGATGGTGATTTCTCTAAAGGCAGCGTGATTTCTACAAACAACGATGCATCTTGGTTCCTGGGTCAGGGTACAAACTGGGGTGGCTCTGCTGCAAAGACTTCTGTTGCTGGTGGCACTGCTACGGTTGACGTTACCACTATTGGTAAGGAAACTTACCAGCCGCAGCTTGTTCAGTACGGTGTGGCTCTTGATAAGGGTATGAATTACAAGTTGACCTTTAAGGCTAGCGCTGATGTAGCTCGCGAGATTGAAGTTTCTTTCCAGCAATCTGTAGACCCCTGGGGTGCATACGCCACTAAGGTATTTGACATCACCACCACGGAAAAGGAATACACATATATCTTTGCTATGGAAAAAGATTCTGATGATGCAGCTCAGTTTGCCTTCAATTTGGGACAGGCAACAGGTGCAGTCAAGATTAGCGACGTCAAGCTGGTCTTCACCACTGCAGAACCGGGTTCCGAAATTGTAACTGATCCTACTCCGAATTCTTCTGCAAGCCAGCCGAATTCTTCCGCAAGTCAGCCGACTTCTTCTGCAACTGTTCCGAATTCTTCTGCCTCCATGGCTATCGGTGTCCAGTTCGATATCGCTGTGGGCAAGAACTTCCAGGTGTTCGACATGCAGGGCCGCTTCCTCGGTGCAATCGAACTTGCTAACGGCACTTCCTTGAACGATGCTCTCAAGGCTCAGTTCAGCAAGGCAGGTGTCTACATGCTGAAGCAGAGCAACGGACGTATGTTCACTACCCGCGTGAAGTAATAAGGATCTCCTTAATGAAATAAAGAATGGCTCCGCAAGGGGCCATTTTTTTTATCTTTATAGGTAAAATAAGAGGTTTTCAATGAAATTCTTTGTTACAGGTGTCGGTGGACAGTTGGGCCACGATGTGATGAATGAACTGGCTAAGTGCGGTCACGAAGGGGTTGGTTCTGATATCGCTCCCGAGTACAGCGGTGTGCAGGATGGTTCTGCCGTAACGAAGATGCCCTACGTGTCCGTGGATATTACGGATTCCGTGGCTGTGGACAAGGCTCTTAGCGAAATCAAGCCCGATGCCGTGATTCATTGCGCTGCCTGGACTGCTGTGGATTTGGCTGAAGATCCGGCCAACGTGGCTAAGGTCCGTGGTATTAACGGCGGTGGTACCCAGAATATTGCCGATGCTTGCCACCATTTGGGTTGTAAGATGACTTACATCAGCACTGACTATGTGTTTGACGGCCAAGGCTCCGAACCTTGGACTCCCGATTGCAAGGATTACAAGCCTCTGAACGTTTATGGCCAGACCAAGTTGGAAGGTGAATTGGCTGTAGCCAACACTTTGGATAAGTATTTTATTGTTCGCATTGCCTGGGTCTTTGGCCTGAATGGCAAGAACTTTATTAAGACCATGCTGAATGTGGGCAAGACTCACGATACAGTACGTGTGGTGAATGATCAAATTGGTACGCCCACATACACGTTGGATTTGGCTCGTTTACTTATCGATATGAATGAAACCGACAAGTACGGCTACTATCACGCTACCAACGAAGGTGGATTTATTAGCTGGTACGATTTTACTTGCGAAATTTATCGCCAGGCAGGAATGTCCACTAAGGTGGTTCCAGTGACTACCGCGGAATACGGCCTTTCCAAGGCGGCACGTCCCTTCAATAGCCGCCTGGACAAGAGCAAACTGGTGGAGGCTGGATTTAAGCCGCTTCCTACCTGGCAGGATGCCTTGGCTCGTTATCTGAAAGAAATCGGTGAATAGTTTGGCCGCAACACAAGACTGCGCGCCCCATTGCAGGAGCAATATATGAACGAAGAAGAAAAGAAGACTTACCGTGAAGTGATGCCTGGTGAACTGCCTTGCGAATTGCCTGAATGCGACGGTGTCATGGTGGTGGATCCTGATAACAGCTACAAGTTCACTTGCGACAAGTGCGGACACATCAAAGATTAAAATTGAAAATTGACGATTGAAAATTGATGATTATAAAAATGGCGGCGGAGCCGCGTTGAATCAAATTATCAATTATCCATTATCAATCATAAATTAAAGCGTGATGGATCATACCGCATTAAAGATTGAGTATCCGGAACTTCCTGTTGTAGAGAAGCGACAGGCGTTTTTTGAGTTGCTGAAAAATCACCAGGTAGTGATTGTAAAGGCGGATACGGGTTCTGGTAAATCCACCCAGTTGCCTAAGTTCCTGCTGGAATACTTCATTCAGAAGACGAAGGATGCTCAGCCTCAGAATGACGCTGAGCACCATTCTGAACGAAGTGAAGAATCCAGTAAGTCGCCTTTCAAGATAGGCGTGACGGAACCTCGCCGCTTGGCAGCCATGTCCATTGCAGATCGCCTTCGCGAAGAACTGAAGGACGATGAACTAGTCAGCACCAAGATTCGTTTTTGGGAACAGGGTACAAACGAAGCTCCCATCAAGGTCATGACCGACGGTATTCTACTTCAGGAATTCCGTCGCGATAGGCTTTTTAAACAATACTCCGCCATTGTTATCGATGAAGCTCACGAACGTTCCTTGAACATCGATATCCTTCTTGGAATTTTCAAGACGGTGTTGAAGCAACGTCCGGACTTTAAGCTCATTGTGGCTTCAGCCACTTTGGATGCAGCCCTCTTTGAAAAATTCTACGACAAGAGTTGTGTGCTGGAAGCGGAAGGCCGTACGTTCCCTGTGGATGTGGAGTATTACTTTCGGGATGCGGCTCCGCGACAGGCTCGAAGTGCGGATTCTAGAGGGAGAGATGGTTTCCGCGGGCCTTGGGATGATGAAGACGATGGCCGTCGTGATGCCTCGGGCAAGGGCGACTCAGGTCTTATAGAAGAAGCCCGGGATGCCATTCTGGATTTGGAAAGCCGCCATCGAGACCACCTGCTTTGCTTTTTGCCTACGGAGCGAGACATTCAGGACTTGGCCAACGAATTGAAGCCGGAACTGGATGATGCTTCCTTTGATGTGCTGCCGCTGTATGGCCGCATGAGCCCCGATGAACAGCGCCGCATATTCAAGAGCACCAACAAGACCCGCGTGGTCTTGGCTACAAACATTGCGGAAACTTCCTTGACCATTCCGGGAATCGCCTACGTGGTGGATACAGGTATGGCTCGAATTTCTCGCTACAATGCCCAGGCTCGAATTCAGGGCCTGCCTGTGGAAGAAGTTTCCAAGGCCAGCGCCCGCCAGCGTACAGGTCGTGCAGGCCGCGTAAAGCCTGGTGTTTGCGTTCGCCTTTATTCTCCAGAGAATTTCGAGAAGCGCGACGACTTTACGGAACCTGAAATCCGCCGTAGCAATTTGGCAAACGTTGTGCTGCAACTTCGCAGTCTCGGTCTGGAATTGGAAACGTTCCCCTTCTTGCAATCTCCGCCTCACTCGGCGTTCCGTGGCGCCTACAAGACCTTGTTTGAATTGGGTGCCTTGACTGCGGATAATTCTACGGCCCAGGTGACAAAACTTGGTCGCGACATGACGAAGCTGCCGATGGATGTGGCCTTGTCTGCGGTTTTGCTTCGTGCCCGCGATGCTGGCGTTTTGCAGCCGGCTTTGATTGTTTGCTCCGCCTTGTCCATTCAGGACCCTCGTGTGGTTCCCAATGAAGAACCAGAACGTGGCCGAGTCCGTGGCCTCCATCGAAAGTTCGCTGGTCACAAGAGCGACTTCTTGACTTATGTCAGCATGTGGAATGGTTTCTGCGAGGAATGGGATGGTAAATCCTGGAATAAGCTGCGCAAATTCTGCGACAAGAATTCCTTCCATTTTTTGCGTTGTCGCGAGTGGATTGATCTTTACGAACAGTTCGGCAGAATTCTGGATGCGAAGTTTGAAAACCGAGTTTGCGATCTGAAGAGTTTTCATGCGGACAACTTGCACATTGCTCTTCTCTCGGGATTCCTGGGCGGCATTGCCCGCCGTGATATTGAGAATGGTTGCTATCGCTTGGTAAGTGGTCGCGAAACCCATGTGTTCCCTGGAAGCGATCTTTACGGCAAAAGCGTTGAATGGCTCTTTAGTGCGGAAGTTCGTGAGACCAGCAGAATCTTCTTGACCAAGGGCGCAGAAATCAAGCCGGAATGGATTATGCAGGTGGCTGAACCATTCTGTACCCGTCGCTGGTTTGCGCCTGCATGGAACAAGGAACGTGGGTTTGTGGAAGCGGTGGAGGAAGTCAACTTCCGCGGTCTTGTTATCAGCCGCGGACACCGTGTGGACTACGCCCGCGTCAATCCGGAGGAGTGCGCAGAAATATTCTGGCGCGAAGCCGTGGTCATGAGCGATATAGCAAGACCGTTCCCCTTCATGACACACAATGAACGAGTAGTAGAAAATCTTCACGCTCTGGAAGCTCGTAAGCGTCAATTTGGTTTGGCTCCCAGCGAAGATGCTCTGGTGGATTACTATGTGCGAATCGCACCTAAGGTGAACTCCATTCGTACGTTGCGAAACTACCTTGCAGAAAAGGGTGACCAGTGGCTGAAATTTGATGAAAAATTCTGGTTGGATCAAAGCGAAACTGGTGTAAGCTACGTAGATTCTGGCTTCAGCAATCGTATGGATTTGGGCAAAAGCCGTGGCAATGGTGAAAAGAACCCTAATACAAGTGGAAACCGCGCAAAACCTGAGCCGGAACTGGGTGGTTCTGTGGAGCAGTTCCGCATAATGGAACTGACCCGAGGCAAGGAACGTGTTGTTACCGGCGAAATGGTCTTTGATGCCACAAAGGCTTGCGATGGAATTACCCTGAAGTTCCCATATGACTTGTTGACTGAAACATCGCCAGCCACTTTGGCTCTTTCTATTCACCAGTGGCGAGAATGGATGGTTGAATCCATCGTCCGCGAGATGCCTAAGGCTGCCAAGAAATTCTTGGAAGGTCGCAGAACCCAGATTGATGATGCGTTCTGTGATAAGCTTTTGAACAATCCTCACAAGGCCCCGCTTTTGTGCTTGTATGAGGCTCTTTCTGAAATTAAGCAACTGGATTGCGATATTCCCACGGTAACTCCGGAAAAGGAAAATCACCTACGTTTGCATCTTAGTGTTTTTAAGAATGGGGTTGCAGAAAAATTCCCCCTGGAACTTTCTCCTGAGTGGGGCAGTTTCCGCTTGTTCTTGGCAGTGCGACAGGTGGTGGTGACCTTTGGTATCGACTTTCCTCTGGATGGATTCCGCTTTGGCTGGCGCCTTGGCGAATCGGCGTTGATGTCTACCGAGGAATCTTTGTTCTGGCAGGAGTTCCGCAAACGTTTGGAACATGGCTCTGTGGATGATTCGGCGGGACTTGTTGCGGACCGTTTGAATATGCTTGAAACAGGCGGCCTCTACGCCGATGGATTTGAAACGGCCATGAAAATTTGGGTGGCTAAATCCTTGATTGCGGACAAACTAGATGCCAATCGCTGCTTGCGTTTTACTGGTCTTGAATTTTCTCGTGGAAAGAAAATTTCGGACTTCCGCAATTTGGCGGCCACAACTCGCAGTGAAGATGAAGAGGTTCGCCTAGCTCTTGTTCGCGCTACTTACGAATCGGGCTTGCTTGGGGCTGAAGCTTTTGTCAAATGCTGGTCCATACTGAAGGATTTTAGTGTTTCCATGCGTCAAGGCAAAGATCATGCTGTCGACGCAAGGAATGATTCAGTTCGTAAGCTTTCGTCCATTTATGATGAAAATTCAAACCAGTATAAAGCTGGTTTGTACGAAAGAATTTTTGCAATCGCTAAAGTTCTTAAGATTGAGGCGCTGTCTATTGAAGGTGAAGGTTCCGCAGAAGTTTCCTTGGATCCTCGTAATCTTCGAGAATCCTTCCGCCCCTTCCTAAAGGCAAGATTCATGAAGGATCATGAGCTGAAGTCTGCCCGTGAGCTTCTTTCAAACATCGACCGACTTTCTATAGACGACTCGGAATATCCTGAATTGTATTTGCAGGGTAAGGCTATGCTTGAAGAATTTGAAATCTTGAAGTTTAAGCGCAAGGGCGATGATTCCGAAGAAGTTGTAGAAGTCGATGCCCTTGCCAAGCTGAAAGGCCGTTTTGGTCGTTTGTAAACGTTAAAAAGTGGGTTGTTTCCCCGTATTTTTCTATTTTTGTCTGCGATGAAGTTTATGTCTCGCTTTTTCTGCATTTTGAGTGTTGCCTTGTTGGCTGCCTGCGATTTTCCTTTTATGAAAGATGGTCAGGTGGTTGTTTCTGTTGGTGAAACGAAACTTTATGAATCGGACATCCGAGCCATGGCTCCCGAATGGGATTCCTGGAATGATCGTTCCAAGTTGGCCTTTTTGGAACATTGGATTAATGAAGAAACCATATACCAGGAAGCAGAAAAGAACGGTGCCTTGAATGATTCCGCTCTGCAAAGCCAAATCCAACAGACTGTCCGCAAAATGGTGGTTGATCATTTCCTGCAGAGTTTTGCTGATACAATGATGGTTGGCGATGCCGAACGCTTGGACTATTACAAGAATCATCAGGATTTGTTCCTCCGTGGTAAGACCATGGCTTCAGGGGCAATTCTTTCCTTTAGAGAATGGGGTAATGGTAGTACCTATTATCGTGGACATAAGGACATGGTCTATGATTCTATGCCTAATCCTCACTATCTGATTAAGTCTATAACCACATTTGACTCGGTGACGGTTTCTCCAGATACGTGTATCATACCTTCCATTACCGAAGCTACCGTAGGTAAAATTACGCCGATGAAGGTTTGCGGAAACTCTCTCAAAATCGGATTGGTCGTTTCTCGTTTGGACTCTGCAGATGTACTGCCCTATGCGGAGGTTGCCGAAGATGTGGCCGCCCGTGCATGGGTTGAACACCAAAAGATTGTAATGGATCGCTTGAAGAAAGAATGGAAGAATGCTCGCCCGATTTTCTCCAAGGTCAATGTTTTTAGTGAAAAGGATAAATAATGAAGTTCCTTAATCGCATTTCTTTTTTGATGTTGGCTGTGGCCTCCGCTGTAATGGCTGAACCGGTTCTTATGGACGGTGTTGCTGCCGTGGTCGATGGCAAGCCTATCATGCGTTCTGAATTCCTGAGCAACCTTTACCACTTCCAGGAAACTCCGGAAGGCTCTGCTATGACGGAACAGCAGCAGAAGGAATATGTGCTGGATCAGTTGATTGAGGAAAAGGTCCTGCTTTCCCGAATCGACCGCGATTCTATTGTGGTGAGCGAAGCCGAAGTAGATCAGCGTGTGTCTGCTCACTTGCAGCAGTTGGCTGCAAGCCAGAATACAAACTTGGCCACCTTGGAAAAGGCTATTCGTGCCCAGCTTGGTATGAGCATGGCCCAGTATCGTGACCAGTTGGCAAAGCAGATTCGTGGCCATATTGAAATGACCCGTGTCCGTCAGCGCCATGTGGGTGTCATTAACCCCACCAAGAAGGAAGTGGACAAGTTCTTTAACGAATACAAGGATTCCATTCCGCCGCAGTACAACTGCGTTCTGTTGAGCCATATCCAGTTGCCCATTTCTCCGGACTCCATGGTTGTGGACTCTGTCCGCAAGGCTGCAGAAGTCCTTATTGATACTTTGAACCTGGGCATGAGTTTCGAACTCCTGGCTAAGAATCACTCTCAGGACAGTTCTGCAGAAAAGGGTGGCGACCTGGGTTACTTTAAGCGTGGTCAGTTGGACCCGGCCTATGAACGTGCCTTGGACGGCTTGAAGAATGGTCAGTATTCCTCCACTCCGGTGAAGACTGCTCTTGGCTGGCATGTGGTTCGCGTTCTTGGTCGTAAGGAAGACGGTGTTCGTTCTGCTCAGATTTTGCTCCGCACGGTTCCTACCGCCAAGGATACTGCAGCTGTGATTGCTCGCGCAGATTCTTTGCATAATGCTATCAAGACTTCCGAAGAATTTGCTGCCGCTGCAAAGAAGTTCAGTGAAGACAAGTCCAGTAACTTTGCCGGTGGCCGCCTGGGTTGGTTCCAGAAGAACGAAATGGAACCTGCCTATGTTGATCCTGTTGCTAACTTGAATGTTGGCGAAATTTCTGAACCGGTTCTTATCGATGGCGCCTATCATCTGTTCCGTTTGGACGATGCCCGCCAGATGCGCGACCTGACTCTTGAAGAAGACTACGGCAAGATTGAACAGATGGCCGCTGCTCAGCTTGAAAACAAGAAGCTTGCTGAACTGATCAAGAAGTGGCGTAAGGAAGTCCATATCGACATCCGTATGACCGAATAATCGTGTTGTCGCAAAAAGGTCCCACGTCGTGATTCATTTTAACCATGTCACAAAGTCCTATGAAGACAATTGGAAAGCTCTTTCCAATGTGACGTTCCGTATCCGCAAGGGCGAGTTCGTTTTCCTTACCGGTCATTCTGGTGCAGGTAAGTCTACGCTCTTGAAGTTAATTTATATGGATGAACGCCCCGACGAAGAACGCGGCGGACAGGTCATGGTGAAGTTCACTGGCGATTGCCTTTACGATAGTAAGAACACTCCTGACAAGAATATCCAGGCTCTGCGCCGTAAGATGGGTATTATCTTCCAGGACTTTAAGCTACTTCCGGACCGCAATGTCTTTGAAAATGTGGCCTTGGCTTTGCGTATTGTGGGCACTCCCAGCAAGCTGATCAATGCGGCTGTGTTCGATGCCTTGGCCCTTGTGGGGATTAGCCAGAAGCGTTTTGCCATGCCTTATACTTTGTCTGGCGGTGAACAGCAGCGTGTGGCCATTGCCCGCGCCATGGTGCATAATCCCTATCTGTTGTTGGCTGACGAACCTACCGGTAACCTTGACCCGAAAAATGCTGAAGAAGTGTTCAAAATCTTCAAGGAAATCAATGCCCGCGGTACGACCGTCTTGATGGCAACCCATAATCCGGATTTCTATTTGAATAGTCCTTTCCGTCGCCTGACCTTGGATCACGGCGAACTGCTCAATCGCGATATTATTTAAGGTCTCCGAATATGTTGAGGGGAATGACTGTAAAAATCATTTGCAGCTTGGCAATGATTTGTTCCTGTTCAGTCCAGGTCAGGCTCTCTATTTTAAACCCCATGCGGATTTCAATGTGGATGTGTCCTCTTCTTCCTTTAGAAAATCTGAATTTCCTTGATGCAACCAGGTTTAAGGTCGCCTAAGATGAATTCGTCAATCTGGATGCGGACGAGGCGCAGGACTTCGTAACCCAAATGGGCCAGCATACGGCGGATTTCGCGGTTCTTGCCTTCGGTCAGGGTGATTTCCAGCCAGCAGTTCTTTTCCCCTTCGGTGTGGAGGACGGCACGCTTGGCATGCATGAATTCTTCATGTTCCCCGAAAACGCGGGGCGGTACCACGAAGCCTTCTTCCATCTTGTGGAGATCTTCGCCGGTGGGCTTGCCCTTCGTTTGCACGCGATAGATTTTCTTATGAAGATCGTTGTCTTGCATGTCATCGCGAGCCGAAGGCGAAGCAATCGAAGCGCTTGTTTCTTTCGGTTCTAGAATACGATTCGCCCACTCCGTGTCATTGGAGAAAAGAAGCAGCCCTTCGCTGGCGGCGTCTAGACGGCCCACCGGCGAGATGTGTGGCGGTTCCTTTCCCGGGAAAAGCTTGCGGTACTGTTCCGCAAAAACTTCCATGACGGTGGCACGTCCCTTTTCGTCGCTGGCAGTTGTGACAACCCCACGGGGCTTGTTCATCATGAAGTACACCTTGGCATTGGCTTCGATGCGCTTACCGTTAATGATGATTTCGTCATTTTCCCGGGCGGGAGTTTCGGGATCCTTGATGATGCGGCCGTTGAGGGTAACGCGACCTTCTCGCACTAGCATTTCCGCCTTGCTGCGGCTGCAGTAGCCGCGCTTGCTTATAACGCGGGCAACGCCGTGAGCGCCTCCACCAAACTTGTTGGCGGGCTTACCGAAGGAGGGCTTGCCTTGTTGCGGACGCTTGCTGAAATTATTGTGAGAATTGAAGGCCATTTTTTTACGTGTCATCCTGAGCGAAACGAAGTGGAGTCGAAGGATCTAGAGCAAATCTAGAAGGCTGAATATTTTTTTATTTAAAGTATTGTTTGTTAAATCTGCAGAGCCTTCGTCAATGCCTTCCGGAAAATCCTGATTGTTTGCTCGTTCACCGCAAATGTCTACCCCAAGAATCTTCTTGGTGGCAAACAGATTTTTCAAAACTTTTTCAAGCTGGTCAAAAGTTAAACAGCCTTGATCCCAGTTGGTGACGGCATCGTTCAGGGAAAGAGCGTCCTTGTCGATGGAAATGTAGACACTTTTAGAACGTAAGGTGGCAAGAGCTTCGATTGCTTCGCCTTCGGCTCGCAATGACACGCTTGAGTTTACTTCGTTAGCGTTGCAGGCTCGCAGTTCGCTTTCGGGGATGAACGCTACGCGACTTGCGTACTTCTCAAATTCCGCACTAGGTTCGTTCTTGATTTCTTCAATCAGGTGGTCCGCCACCCCGATAAGCACAACGTTTCGTACGAACCTGTTGTTGTCTAGAACTTCCTTCACCCAACCGCCGCAGCTGAGAATCCCTGCAAAACGGGGTGGCTGCATGTCAGGATGGTGATCGAAAATCACCAGGTCAAATTCTTCGTGAATGCGGTCGGTCCAAAGCTTGCTATTGTAATGATAGTTGCCGTTATCAAAGAAATGAATCCCGGGCAGTTCTTTATCGCAGTCCTTGGAGCTGTGGCAAACCTCGTCCATCATCTTGTTCAGTTCCGCCTGGGCGTCATCATCGCAATAACAATCGGTGCCGCTGATTCCTGTGCAATCCATCCAGTGAATATGGGCGCCTTCGTCAATACCCGAAGCCTTATCGCGTAATCCCTGCATAAAGGGCTGCTGGCCATAAACGCCGGTGAAATCCTGGATGGTTGTGTAGAACTGCATGGTTCAAAAATAAAAAAGTAGTGCCGACTTGCGCCGACACTACCATTTGGGGGTTAGGAGGAATTCGTCTATTGTGCGTCCAGCGCGCCCAAACCAATTTCATTTTCAGAGTCCTTCTTCAGTTCCCTGGTCAGCAGGTAGAAAATGGGGGTGTCGCAAGCGGCAAGGAGCATCTTGAACACGTACTGGCCCACCATCATGGAAAGAAGGACGGGGCGCATTTCCGCCTGGAACAGCCAACCGAAACCAAGGCCGAAGGCGATTCCGATGAACACAATGGTGTCCCAGATTTGGCTTGTCATGGTGGAGGCGTTGTTCCAAATCCAGCGATGCTTTGTGTCGCCGTGCTTGGCGATATAGCGGCTGCGGATCTTGTGGAAAATCCAGATGTCCCACTTCTGTGCGATGAGGTAGCCTGCAAGGCTTGCCACCACGAACACCCAGTTCTGACCTAAAAGGCGAACGTAGGTTTCTTGCATGCCTGCGTCTGCTGCGGGCAGGTGCTGGGTCAGCAAAATCAGGAGGGTGGCGAATACTTGGCCCACCAAGCCGAAGATCACGGCGGTGTTGGCTTCTTTCTTGCCCCAGACTTCGCCGATCACGTCGGTAGCCAGGAAGGTGAAGGCGTAGCAGACGCCTGCGCCGGGGAGGGTGACGGCGTTGCCAAAAAGGCTAATGCCGGTGTACATCAATTTTGCAGTAACCACGTTGGAAATCACGAGGCCCACCGTAAAAATGATGTTGAGAAGAATCAAGTTCTCAGCAGTCTTTTTCATAATGTTCCGCTTAGAGCGGCCTCGTTAAATTATTTCCAGGAATTTCTGCGGTCTACGCTGGCGAAAAGGCGGTCGGTTGCCTTCTGCTCGTAAACGGTACCCGGCTTGCCGTAGTTGGCGAAGGGGTAGATGGAGATGCCGCCGCGGGGAGTGAAAATGCCTTCCACTTCAAGGTACTTGGGAGAAAGCAACTTCACCAGATCCTTCATGATGATGTTGGCGCAGTCTTCGTGGAAATCCCCGTGATTGCGGAAACTGAAAAGGTACAGCTTCAGGGACTTGGATTCCACAATGTACTGGTCCGGAATGTAGTTGATGCGGATTTCCGCAAAGTCCGGCTGACCGGTTTTCGGGCAGAGGGAAGTAAACTCCGGGCAATTCAGCATGACCATGTAGTCATTGTCGGGATGCTTGTTGGGGAAACGTTCAAGAACGTCGGGATCGTAATCGTACTTGTACTTGGTATTCTGATTTCCAAGCAAGGTGACGCCTTCCAATTCAGCGTCGGTACGGCCGGAATTAACGGACGAATTGTCGGTCATATGAGCTCCTAGTTTTGTTTTGAGACAGGCGGAATTTCGAACTGTCTAACTTTTTGTGTAACTATAATTTAGAAAAAAGGGACTGTCATGTCATTCCCGCGAAAGCGGGAATCTAGCATTTTAAAAGAGATTTTACGAAGCCTTTAACTTTAGCTACTTAAATCGTTTGCAAAAACTGCAGGTTTGGCAGAAGGGGTGGCGTAGTTCGTGATTGGCGAAGCCTTCGCGAATCTCGTTGGCCATGGGGGAGGTAAGAATTTCTACCAGGGAATTTTCTTGAATATGTCCCAAGGTAATCTGCCCGCTATGATCCAGGCAGCAGGCAACTACGCGGCCGTCGTGAAGAATGGCGCAGTGGGTGTCCAGTGCGCGACAAGTTCCCTGCGGAAAAATGATGCTCTGTCTTTTTAAAATTTCTCGAGCCTCGAGCCTGGAACCTGAAACCTGCTCCGGCCACTCGAAGCGGGAATCCTGATGGATGTAGATGCGACCTTCCACTAAGAAACTTTTATGGCGGCTGCAGAAATGCTCCAAGGTGATGGGTGCGCGGTTCTCATCAGTGGCGTCGACTCGGCCAAAAGCGCGATTCACCTGCTCCAGCATGTAGTTGTTCCATGCATAGGAACTTTCATCCCCAACATTCCACAAACGCAAATTGATGTACAGGTCGGGGCGCGACCCTGCGGCCATGCGACAAAAATCCAGCACGTTCTGGAGATTTTCCGCGGCTTCGTCAAAGGGCAATTCTGCGTATGCGTGGGTGGAAAAATTCACCTGTCGAACAGCTGGGGAGGCAAGGATTGCTTTACCGCAGCGGGCGATGGTGGTGCCGTTGGTGGTCAAGTTCAACTGAAGCGATTTTCCGTCGGATCGTGCCGCGGTAACTTGCTCCAATTTTTTGAGAAACAGCCCAAAGCCTGGATGCAATGTGGGCTCGCCCAGTACGTGGAAGTACACCTGGTCTGCCACTGTGGCCGCTTCCGTAATGCAACGTTCAAAAAGTTCTGTGGGCATGAACGTGCGGGCGGAACAAACGTGTGAATTCTCGAAAGCCCTGGCCCGCTTTCCGCTGGGGCAGAAACTGCAATGCAAATTGCACACATCCGTAATTTCGATGTAAACGCCGTTCACTAGAACTTCAGTTTCAATTTCTTCTGGTTGTAAATGGATTGCCCGCCGTTGCAAACGTATGCCACAACGCAAACCACAAAGAATGCCGGCAGAGTGTCAAAACCAAAGACTTCGCAACCAATCAAAATCGGAGCCCACAATGTATTGGTGGCGCTTCCGAAAACAGCTGCATAGCCCAATGCCGCAGCCAGTGGGAAGGGGAGGCCGAACATGATGGCAGAAGCAGCACCCAAGGATGCACCAATGCTAAACAAGGGGGTTACTTCACCGCCCTGGAAGCCGACTGCCAATGTCAAAATTGTCAAGGCAAATTTTAAAATCCAATCGTAACTTTGGACGCCTACACCATCGGCAATGCCAGCTCCTGCAAAGCACATGTCGATCAAGTTGGTTCCAAGCCCGGAATAACGGCCCTGCCAAAGTAGCAAGAACAGCGCGCTAAGGGTAATACCCATAATGGCGATACGCTTTACAGGATTAGGGAATTTTTTGACGAAGAAATCCTTTGCCATGGAAAGCAGTTTAGCAAAGCCTCCGCCAACAACACCGAACAGGATGCCCAGCAATGCAAGCTTTACCAAAAATTCAATGTCCATGGAGCCGTTGTTCATGAACATATTTGCAATGGTTGTTCCGCCATCTGTCCCGATAAGAATTCCGTTTAGATCTACTGCAAATTTTTCAAGTCCCAACATGTTGGAAACTTTGCATGCTGTAAATGCGGCGGTTGCAGTCGGCAGGAGTGCCATCAAATCCATGTGACCCACAATCAAAACTTCCAGGGCGAATAAAGTGGCTGCCATGGGAATCTGGAAAAGCCCGCTAAAGCCTGCAGCCATGCCTGCTACAAGCATAATGTGAGATGCGTTTTCAAAAGGCAGTTTCTTGCTAATGTTGTGGCCGAGAGCTGCACCGATCTGCACTGCGACGCCTTCGCGGCCGGCGCTTCCGCCAAACAAGTGGGTGAGCCAAGTGCCAACAGCTACCATAGGAATCAAACGCAGCGGGATATGGTTTTCCTTGCCTTGGCCTACTGCAAAAACAACGCCCATGCCGCGCTCTGCGCCCTTACCCCATTTCTTATAGGCAAGTACGATGCCGACACCAGCCAAGGCTAGGCCTGGTATGAAATATAGCGGGAAAGAATCGCGGAGCCCACCAACTGCCAAAAGAACCTGACCGAAGAATGCCATTAATGCGCCAACAACTGCCCCCAAGGCGACCGCTAACAGTGTCAGTACCGGCAAGGCAAACCACTTCTTGAAAAAGCCGTTTACACGAGCCTTCATTTGTTCCTTCGCCATCTTCATCATCTGCTCCTTCATCTCGGGAGACATGCTGGCAAACTGATCTCTAAATTGATTGTATTTATTGAAATCGCCAAAACCCATAAGGATTCCTTTTTCATCTTTATTTCAATCAACAAGATAGAAAAATGGATGCTTTACTTGGTTTTGCAATGTAAGCTAAAGAACTTCGTTCATGCTACCGGTGCGGTAACCTTGCAAGTCCATGGAAACGTAGGTGAATCCGATTTGCTTGAATTCAGCAACAATCTGTTCTCGATGGGCAAGCAACTTTTCGAAATCATCGGGAATGACTTCTATGCGGGCTGTTGCTCCGTGAATGCGAACTCGAAATTGTTTGAAGCCAAGGTCCATCAAAAATTGCTCAGCTCGATCCACCATTAAAAGCTTCTCTGATGAAATTGTTTCGCCGTACGGAAAACGGCTAGCAAGGCAAGCGAAAGAAGGCTTGTTCCAAGTGGACAAGTTCAGCTCGCGAGATAGCTCGCGAATGACTGTCTTGGTGAGGTTTGCGGCACGCAAAGGACTGAGTATTCCCAGTTCGTCAATGGCTTTTAAACCGGGTCGATAGTCGCCCAAGTCATCAATGTTCGAACCTTCGCAAATGTTGGCGATTCCGCAAGTTTCGGCATGTGCTTTGATGGCTTTGAAAATTTGAGTCTTGCAAATGTAGCAGCGATTTTGGGGATTTTCGCTGAAACCAGGAATTTGCAATACGTTGATATCAAAGGCGATGTGACGAATACCGAAGGTAGCGCAAAATTCACCAGCTTCCTGCATTTCTCGCTTGGGAAAAGAGCTTGCTCTTGCAGTTACTGCAATTGCTTTTTCACCTAGAACATCATGGGCGACCTTCAGCAAGAAGGTTGAGTCAACGCCGCTAGAAAATGCTACAGCGACGCTGCCAAGATCTTTTAGGTAAGACTTTAAATTTTCAAGTTTTTGATGGAGTTCGTCCATAGAGTAAAATCTTACTGATTGCGCTTCAGCATTTCCACATACTTGTCGATTCTCTGCATGGTGCCGGGAATGTCGATGCCCTGGGGGCACTTGGGGGAACACTGATTGCAACCGATGCAGTGGTTGGCCTGACGGAGCTTGGGGACGCTGCGGTCGTAGCCAACCAAAAAGGACTTGCGGGCTTCGCGGTAGTTTTCGTCGTTGATGGATTTGGAAACGCGGCCTTCGTTGACGCACTTGTTGTAATGCGTGAAAATTCCCGGAATGTCGATGCCGTAAGGGCAGGGCATGCAGTACTTACAGTCGTTGCAGTTGATGGTGGGGTATTGCATCATCAGGTCGGCAGTGTCCTGCAAGAAGGCGAATTCCTCGTCGGTCAGTGGGCGAAGCGGAGAGAAAGTCTTCAGGTTATCCTGCAGATGTTCCATGTAGGTCATGCCGCTCAACACGGTAAGAACTCCGGGGAAACTGCCTGCAAAACGGAATGCCCAGCAGGCTACGCTTTCCATGGGGCTGCGTTGCTTTAGGCGGGCCACCACGTGATCGTGAACATTGGAAAGTCTGCCGCCTAGGAGAGGTTCCATAATGGTTGCCTGGATGCCGCGTTTCTGCAGTTCGCCGTAAAGGTATTCAGCATTGACGTTGGGGGCAAAGCCCTTGTTTTCGGCGGCGTGTCGCCAGTCCAAATAGTTCAACTGAATTTGTACAAAATCCCAATGGATTTCATCGTGAAGGCTTAGGAGGTAATCGAAAACTTCCACCTTGCCGTGGAACGAAAATCCCAGATGGCGGATTCTGCCGGCGTCACGTTCTTTGCGCAAGAAGTCGATGAGGCCGCAGTCAAAGAAGCGTTGCTTCAGGAATGGAATTCCGGAGTCGCCGCCTACATTGTGCATCAGGTAGTAATCGATGTAATCGGTCTTCAGCATTTTGCGGGAGTTGTTGTACATCTCCACGGAGGCATCGTAAAGTTCCTTGCCGGTCATGCCGTTCAAAGCAAGACGGTGGTTGCTCATCTTGGTGGCAATCTGATAACTTTCGCGGGGGTGGCGACTTAAGGCGAAGCCTGTGGCTTCTTCGGATTTTCCCTTCATGTAAGGAGGGGCGGTGTCGAAGTAGGTGACGCCGTGAGCGATGGCGTGATCGAACAGACGGTTTACCGTTTCCTGGTCGATGATATTTTCTTCAGGCTTTTCCGGATTGGGAATGGTGGGAAGACGCATGCAGCCGTAACCCAGAATGGAAACCTTGTCGCCCCTGGAGGACTTGCGGTAAGTCATTTCGCCTGTAGGTTCCATGCTGATGGAGGCCTGCGTAGCCTCTTCCTTGGAGGAGAAGAAGTTGCAACCCTGCAGAAGGCTGGAACTTGCAACACCTGCGCCTACGGCACCAACGCCTGCCAACTTCAAGAAATCGCGGCGGTTCATCATATTCTTTTCTTCGGACATAAATTCTCCTTCGCGATTAAACGGTTCTGTGGACTTCGTGGCCTTCAACGTAGATGGCGCTGTAAGGCCTGCTGGGGCAGAGGTTTTCGCAAGCTCCGCAACCGATGCAGCGTTCCACATTTACCACAGGAATCTTCGGGGATGTAGGATCGCTTGGATTCTTGGGGACCATCTGGATGGCTCCCGTGGGGCAGTGCCTTGCGCAGTTTCCGCATTCCACTCCGTCGCGATTTACGACGCAGTTCTTTTCTATGTAAACAGCGTGGCCAATCTGGGTGGAGGATTTTTCTGCGGCGGTGATTTTCGTGATGGCGCCGGCGGGGCAGACTTCGGAACAGCGAGTACATTCCGGACGGCAATAGCCTTTTTCGTAGCTGGAGAAGGGCTTGAGGTCTGCGCCTGGGCGAAGGACGTCGTTGGGGCAGTTGGCGATGCATAGGCCGCAGGCGGTGCAGTTGCGATCGAAACTGCGATGGCCCTTAGAGCCTGGGGGGACGATTTTTGCATTGCGCTTGGAGGGCAACTTTTCTTCGATGGGAGCGAGGCCGCCTTCACCTTCATCTACCTGGGCGTGAGCCTTGACCATGGCTCCTGCGGCAAAGACGGTGGCGATGCCCAGGAACTTGCGGCGATTCTGATCGACGGATTCGCCGGATACTTTGTCGGCCTGGGGTGTAATGGACTTGATCTCACCGAGGCAAAACTTATAGCTGATGGCTTTTTTGGAGCAGATGCCGGTGCAGTTCAAGCAGGTGACGCAACGGCTGTAATCAATGGTTCCGTTAGCGGCATCGATGCAACTGGATTTGCAATTCCTTTCGCAGCGACGGCACTTGATGCATTTGCTTTTGTCGATGACGGGGCGGAACAAGGAAAAGCGGGCGATGAAGCTGAGGAATGTTCCTACGGGGCAAATGGTGTTGCAGTAGGCGCGGCCCTTGAAGAAGGCGATTGCGGCAATGGCGATAAAGCTTATCAAGGCCACGGCAAAGGCGATGCCTCCCTTGAAGACGATTTCCTTTTCGTAGAACATGTAGCTGCCGCTTTCCTGTGCGAAGTAGGCCAGCAGATTGTTGACGGCATCATAGATCGGGGCGAACAGGTAAGTGGCCATGCGACCGTAGGCGCTGTAGGGTGCTATATAGACGGTGGCTGCAGTTCCAAGAATGATAGAAAGCGCGAACAGTCCCAAAACAATGTAACGGACCTTGCTTTTTGCCGGCTTGTAGGAAAAACGGTTCTTTTTGCGCTTGCCGCCAATCCAGCTGAAAAAATCTTGCATTACGCCCAAGGGACAAATGACGGAACAGTAAATTCGCCCGAAAATGAAGGTCAACAGGACTACTACTGCGATAGCCGCCACATTCACCGCAAGCAATGCCGGCAAGAACTGCAACTTGGCCATCCAGCTGAAATATCCCTGAATCGTTCCCGTAAAGTCAAGGAACAAAAGGGTGACTAGAACCCAAAAGAAAAGAGCTAGGACCAGGCGGATTTTCTTTCCCATAAAATCCTCGTTATTTATAATTTGTATGTATAAATATAATACTTAGTGCCTGCTCTAATTCAAGCACTTTAGCGATTTGAACAGGAAACGGCTTCATTAAATACTTCTCGGAACGTAACTCCCGCTTTTTCGGCGAGGGACTTGACGTCGTCAAATTCCGGCTTGCATTTTTCGATGTCGCCTAGAGGAGATTTGAAAACGGATTTCTTTACTTTCACTGTGCCGAATTTGGTTTCCACATTCAGAAAACTGCGGCTCATGCAGGTGCGTTCCACGGGAATTCTACGGAGGCCTACTGTGTTTGTGTACTTGAGAATGGCGTGCTCTACGACAGCGAGATTTGAGGAATCGGCGATGGCACGCAATAAGGTGCCGGGGCGGTTCTTTTTCATCTGGCATGGCATAAAGTGAACGTCACGGGCCCCTGCTTCCAGGATTTTTTCCATGGCGTAGCCCAGCTCTTCGGCGGTGTTGTCGTCGATGTTGCATTCCAGAATATAGACGTGGGTGTCGGCGGCAGAATCCCCTGTGCTGGAATTCCCTGCGCAGGTTACGTCTTTGACATTTGCTGTGTCTTCAATAATCTGTGCCCGCAAGAAGTTGGCGCGGCCAAAGTCTCGCTTTCCAAGGCCGATGCCGGACTTTAAAATCTTGTAACTCTGTGGAAGCGTTTCGCTGGTACGGAGGGCGGCCACAACGCCAATGCCTGTAGGCGTTACCATCTCGCCCTTGGTATCTGTAATGTGGAGGGCGATGCCTGCGGCTTCTGCAATGCTAGAAACTGCGGGAACGGGAATGGGCAACATTCCATGCTGGGTCTGTACGAATCCAGAACCTTCGTTAAGGCCTGTGACGATGACGCCATCGATGCCTTGAGTCTGCTGCAGGTCATCAACGAGAATGGCTACGCCCATAATATCTACGATGGAGTCGATGGCTCCTACTTCGTGGAAGTGAACTTCTTCCACAGCGACGCCGTGGGCCTTTGCCTCGGCCTGGGCGATAATCAAGAAAATCTTTTTGGCGATATCAAGAGCGTTGTCGGAAAGTGTACCGTGGCTTGCCACATGTTCCAGAATGTGGTAGCAATCATTCAGATGACGATGTTCATGATGGTGGTGGCCGGCGCAGTCTTCATGAGCGTGGTGATGATGTCCCTCTTCATGGGAATGATGGTGCTCCACGTATCCTTCTTCGTGAGGGTGGATGTGGTCGGCGCTAACTTCACCTTCGTGAGTGTGAACGTGAACATCAAAAGTCGCACCTGCGATACTGTAGGAATTTCCGCGACTGAAGTGGCAATGCATCCCATCTAGGTGCATACTGTTGATGGCGGCGTCCAGCTTTTCGCGGGAAGCCCCAAGGTCCAACAAGGCGGCAACAGTCATGTCTCCGCTAATTCCACAAGATCCATCCAGGTACAGGTACTTCATTTTTTTTGCCGTCGGTTATTGTTTGTTAGTTGGTGGTCGCTGGTTATTTAACTCGCAAAATTCTACAAGCGGTTACGGCGGCTCCAAAGCCATTGTCGATGTTCACCACGGAAACACCTTCGGCACAAGTGTTCAACATGGTTAGCAAAGGTGCCACCCCTTGAAAGGACGCTCCATAGCCTACGGAAGTGGGAACGGCAATGACGGGGGCCTTGGTAAGCCCTGCAATGACACCTGCCAAAGCGCCTTCCATTCCTGCCACGGCGATGATTACATCCGCTTTTCGAATGTCTTCGATTTTTGAAAGCAGTCGATGGAGCCCGGCGATACCTACGTCATAATGACGGCACACCTTTGTACCGTAAAATTCTGCGGTTAGGGCGGCTTCTTCTGCGATGGGCAAGTCGGCGGTTCCCGCGCAGCAAACGGCTACGGTACCACGGCGCTTGCTGCCTGATTTTCTCAATCCCTTGGCTTTTACAGAAATGATTTTTGCAGTTTCGTTGTAGCAGGCGTCCGGCATAGTCTTGATGACAAAATCCGCTTGCTCCTGGCTGCACTTGGTTCCCAAAACGGAGCAGCCTTTTTCCTTGAAGGTCTGGAGAATTTTCAGCAACTGTTCCTTAGTCTTGCCTGCGCAATAAATGGCCTCGGATGTTCCTGTACGATTTTCTCTAGTCACATCCAGCTTGGCAAAGCCGATATCTTCGTAGCTGTCGTTTTTTAAAGGCTGTTTCATTTAAGTACCAAATGTATAAGGACTAGAAGGGCTTCCAATCGCTGGAGTTCTTTTCGGTTCCTACTTGGAAGGGTGAACTGGGCTCGGTAAAATCAATGTCGCTTTTCTGTTCCCGTTCACCTTGGGCTTCGTTTGCATCGCAGGTTGACTCAACGTTTGTTCCCTTATTGGGAACCATGTCGTCAAATGTTTCTTCAAATTGCCTGCCCTTGTATTTGCGGGCTGCCAACAGGCCTGCCTCGAAAAGCAGGTATGTGGGAGTTCCTAAAATCAGCTGGCTTATGATATCAGGAGGCGTAAGCAAAGCGGCCAGTACCAAGATCACTATGACTACGTAGGGCCTGTAACGGCAAACCGTTTCGTAGTAAACGATGTCGGAACGGATCAAGGCGTAAGTCACCAGGGGGAATTGGAACATGCAACCAAAGGCTAGTGAAAGCCACAGGGCTAACGTCACAATGTTGGATACGCCGAATATGGGCTGCAGGGAAGCGCTCTGAAAGCTCATGCCGAATCGGACAATCAACGGAAAACAAATGCCTAGGCAGAAAATAACGCCTGCAATAAACAGTCCGCTTGTCATCCAGACGATGGAACGGATGAATTTCTTTTCGTTATCGTAAAGTGCGGGGAGGATGAACTTCCAGAAATTGTAGGCAATGCAAGGAGAGCAAATGACGCAATCAAGGAGTGCCGCGATTTTAAGCTGCAGCAGGAACACTTCCATGGGAGAGAAGTAATGGAGCGTCGTTTGACCGACTCCTCCTGCAGACATCTGCTCCACAATCTGATTGCTGAACCAGTCAAGAATATAAGGGGATACAAGAAAGACGGGAATAATCCCGATGCCAAGCACCACAAAGGATCGGATCAGCGCCGTGCGCAAAGCCTCCAGATGGGAAACCAGGGTGGATTCTTGATCAGCCTTTGTGGTCAAGTTGAACCTTCTTAGCCCTGATCTTTCTTGGCGTCAGCTTCGCCTACCTTTTCTACAGTCTTCTGCAGGTCGGCAGCTTCTTCCTTCAGGGCGTCCTTTGCCTTCTTGTATTCGTGCTGGGCACGGCCAAGGCTGCGAGCCAGTTCAGGAATGCGCTTGCCACCGAACAACAGCAAGACTACGATGACAATCAGGATGATTTCAGGAATTCCAAGGGACATAAATACCTCGATATTTTGAATACCATAAAGATACTTTGTTTAGGTTGCCTCGTCACCGTTACACTTCGATAAGGCGATACTTTCGGTTGCCCATCTTCAGGTTTTCCATGGCCGGAAGCTGATGGAGACCTTCACGTGTTTCGATGCGTTCCTTAAGATCCTTGGATTCGTTGTTGGGCAACTTGTAAAGCATGTCGATGCAAGCCTGGTCCACTGCGACAATGTCGGTAGAGGCCAGAATGCCAATATCACGACAGGTCGGTTCTGCTGCACCAACGCCCGCGCAGTCGCAGTCCACGGACATACGGCGCATCACGTTCACAAAGCACATCTTGCCCTTGAACAAGTCCAAGGTGGCCTTTGCAGATTCAGCCATGGCTTCCATGAAGCGGCTGCCGGAACAGGACCATTTGGGGTAAGCCATAGGTTTCTTGAAAAAATCCGGATCTTCCATCTTTTCGTGAATCATCTTCTTGCCGATGGAACCGTCGGCGCAACCGATGGCGATGTTCTTGAGGGAGCCGCCAAAACCGCCCATGGTGTGACCCTTGAAGTGGGTAAGAACCACCATGGAATCGTAATTCTTGATGTGTGCGCCAAGGCTCATGGTCTTGAAATGCTTGCCTCCGTTGACGGGGAACATTTCGGCTCCATCTTCGTCCAGAATATCCACGGGGCAGAAAGTCCAGCCGTTCACCTTCAATGTTTCGCGATGCTTTTCGGTGGTGTCGCGATCGCTGGGGTGATAGTAGGTGTTAGTTTCTACGATGGCAGAGTTGGGAATGGTTTCTTGAACAGCCTTCACCCAGTCGCGTGGCAAAATGTTTGGGCCGTTCTTTTCGCCGGTGTGAACCTTGATGGCCACTTTACCAGAAATATTCTGGTTCACCTTCTGATACATCTTCAGAAGGCCTGCGGCAGAAAGATCGGTGGTAAAGTAAACGTTGGAAACGTCGGAACCGGCTTCAGTCATTTTCTTGTCCTCGGACTTTGCAAAAGATGGGGTGAACATGGCTCCAGCAAGAGCGGTCGCTCCTGCAGCCTTGATAAAATCTCTACGATCCATAGTTAGCCTCTATGCAGCAGATTTACGGAACTTTTTCTGAGGATCCTTGAACAGCAAAATACCAAGCCAAATCATCAGTCCAAGGGCAACTGCAGAAAATCCAAGGAATGCATCGTTTACCATGTCTGCAAATGCCGGGGTGAAGTACTCTGCACGAAGTTCGGCATATTCGAAAATAGCATCAACGAACCACATAAGAGATGCGCCCCAGTACATGTAGCAAAGGGGAGAAAAATGCATTTTGTCTTCGGAGTCACGATACCAAAGAGCTGTGCTGATGACGGCTGCAAAAACGGTGATGAGCAAAGTCATTACTTGCCTGCCTTTACAGAAACTTCTGCAGGAATAGCCTTGTGGAACTTGCTGCGGAATGCGGTGAGGGCAGCCCATGCGACTGTTACAAGGCCTGCCATGGAAGTACCCACGGTAGCAACTTCATGCCACATCTGGCTCATGGCTTCGGGGCTGGAAGCCGCAGTCAAAAACGGGTAGAAAGCCTGGATTTCGCCATGCCATGCGTGTTCAAAAGCCAGGAGAATGGAACCGCCCCACAACATCTTGGAAAGAACTTTGAGATTCTTGCAGATAGCCTGCTTTTTGGTTGCTGCCTGGAGTACGTTAGCCTGCTGTGCAGACTTGTCGGTTTGTTCCAGGACGATGGTGGTAACGGTGGTAACGATTGCTTCTGCCATGGGGGCAATAAAACAGCACATTATGAACTCCTTTTGAGTTTGTAATAAATTTCAATGTAAATATACCACCTAGAGTTAACTCTAGGGCAATATTTTTTTTAGAAAAAAGGTGAAATATGCCAAATGTATTTCAAAATGCCCTCAATTCCTGTATTGTATATACCTTGTACTACAATAATCTGTAAATCCCGTGAAAAAATGCTAAGATTTTCTTCGGTATGTATTTATGAGAGGATAATGTGTATCAAGTTTTGGATCGACAGAACGTTGAAAAGTTTGTAAAACATCATGTCCTAGACCTTCATGATCATGTGGTGACTGCTGTAACAAATTTTCTTCCTCAAATTTCCAATTATCATGAAGAAGATAAAACCTTTAGCTTCCGAATCATTTTGGGCGCCGGGGAATTGCCGTCTATTAAAGGCCGTCCCCATATCCTAAAGACTTTGCCTTTGGAAGAATTGACTGCCCATGCGGTAACCAGGGCAATCAAGAGTCTAACGGCATTCTGCTGCAATGGTGCTGATATCTTGATTAACCAGACTGAAGATTCGGTTGTCTTTAGTGTGGTGTATTTTGATATTGAACAAACGGGCCTTGCTGAAGTTTCCTTCTTGCAGAAGGGCTTTGTCATTATGGGCAGCCTAAGCCGCACGAAGGTGATCGTGATTGGCTTTGGTTCAGATGGTAAACCAGAAAACTTGATTCTCAGTTTTGATTTTTCTAGTGCCGAAAATTTGCCCGTTCCAGATTTTTCAAAAAAGTACAATCGCGATGTTGCACTGTGGTCTGGAATTTTTAGACGGGCAAAAAAGGAAGTGCATGGTACCATTTGCTTGATTGTTTCTCCGGAATGGTCTTGGGAAAAGGATTGCGAAAACTTTAGCCGTGGCGAGCCTCTTCAAAATCCGGTTTCCATTGCCTATGGTGATGGTACCGATTCTACCCGAAAGCTTGACGATGGCGTTCGCATGCTTTTATCCATGATGGATTACGACGGTATGACCATTATTGATACCCAAGGAAATATTCGTGCCTATCATTGTTTTGTGAAAATTGACCAGAATGATTCCAGTGTGGGTGGGTCTCGCCATATTGCGTTTGCTACGCTGAAACATAAGAACAACAATCTTTACAAGGCGATTTATTTCCAGTCTCATGAAGGTCATGTGGAATTTACTTACATGTCTGGCCCTAATGAAGGCAAGTCCGTTGGTGTATTTGATGCGACTATCATGAATACGGAAAGTGATGCAGTCTTCATGAAGAAGTTTGTTGAGAAGGCTCGCGAGCGCAGGGATTTGCAGATTAAACGTAAGTCCAGCCGCAGGGATGAATTGCTTCGCGCCGTGTATTTACTCTTTGTTGCTCATTATCGAATTGACAATTTTTACACGGAACCGGAACACGTACGTTCTCTAGTGAAAATCCTAGATGATGAAACGAAACTGGATGAGCTGGAAAAAAATGAAACTCTAGCCATGTTCTTGATTAACACGCTGATGATTTGCTACGTGGGTAACACCTACGGCTATTCAAAGGAAGCGGTGACAGGCATCAAGAAAATATTCAAGAAGTTAAGTCTGGAAATTTGGACAACATTCTTTACCAGAGAAAACTTCCTTGAAGAGAAAGTGGTGGAATCCTTGTCCAATGCGGAATCCTGGCAACGTTGGTTTGCTTTCAAGCAAGATCTGGAAAAGGCTCATCCTGAACTGAAAAAACTGGTTGAACTGCAGCAAATCAATGAGAAGGATTTTTACTACATGAACAAGGCCTTCCGTCAGTTAAAGGATGAAGAATAGCGAAAATTCATCGAAAAAAAAGCCCAAGGTGATAAACCTTGGACTTTTCTAATGGAATGATCTTTGTTGGATTACAAGCCGCTCAGTTCGCGGGCCTTGGCTTCAACGCCTGCGATATCCTTGGGATCCTTCAGCATGATGTTCACGAATACGGAACCTGCCACCACTGCATGCACGTGCTTGCAGAGAACCTTGGACTGTTCGCCGGTACGAATACCGAAACCGCCAAGCACCTTTGCGCCGCCCTTGCCCACGGTGTCCAGGAAGTCGAGAGTTGCCTGGTCAATGACTGTTTGGGAGCCGGTAGTACCTGCGCGCAGTGCTGCGTAGATGTACTTGAAACTCTTGGAGGCCATTTCTTCGAGACGCTTCTGGGTCATGCTGGGTGCTGCCACCGGAATGTTTTCGAGACCGTACTTTGCGCAAGCGGCGGTAAGGCCTTCGTCGTTATCAAAGGGAAGGTCCGGAATAATGCAAGCGCTGACGCCTGCGTCCTTGCACATCTTCACGAAGTTTTCCACGCCCGGGGTAAATGCCAGGGAGCCGTAAGTCATGATGTAGATGGGAGTGTCCGGATGCATGTCGTGAATCTTCTTCACGATTTCAAGACCCTGCTTGGTGGAGTAGCCCTTTTCCAGAGCGACGGTAGAAGCGGTCTGGATTGCGGGACCGTCAGCGCTCGGATCGCTAAAGGCCAGCTGGATTTCGAGAATGGATGCGCCGCCCTTTACGAGAGCGTCGGCGATTGCCACGGAAGTTTCGCCATCGGGGAAACCGGCAATCAAATGAGACATAAGACGAATAGGTGCGTTCATATAAAATGCGTATATAAAAAGTTAAACTTGATTGATAATGGATGATTGATAATTGATGATTATAAATCAAGGCGGCGAAGCCGCGATTATATTAATCCTCAATCGTCAATTTTCAATTCTCAATTATTATTTATTCATAATTTCTGCGTCGTGGATATCTTCATTGTTTTCGAGGCGCTTCAGCTCAGCGGCCAGGAATTCCTTCCACTTTTCGGGGCGGAACACAGGGCTGGTAATGAAGATGTCCTTGTCGCCGCGGCCACTCATGTTGATGATGATTGCCTTGTCCTTGGGGAATTCCTTGGCGATCTTCATGGCGGCAGCACCAGCGTGGGAGCTTTCCAAGGCGAAGAGGATGCCTTCGTTCTTGGCGAAGAAGTTTACGGCTTCCAAAGCTTCCTTATCCAGGATGCTGGTGAATTCTACGCGGCCGGCTTCGCCAAGGGCTGCCAGCTGAGGGCCGATGCCCATGTAGTCGAGGCCTGCAGAAATGGAGCGTGTGGGCTGGGACTGACCATCGTCATCTACCAGGAACTTGCTCTTGTAACCCTGAACGATACCCACCTTGGCGGCGTTGCCCACCATACGGGCTGCGTTTTCGCCAAGCTTCGGGCCTACGCCACCAGCTTCTGCACCGATGAGGCGAATCTTTTCATTTTCAATAAACGGAGTGAACACGCCAATGGAGTTGGAACCGCCACCAACGCAAGCCACGATGGCTGCGATGTCCAGGCTGCGTTCTGCAGCCTGACGCTTCACTTCTTCACCGATGATGCTCTGGAAAGTACGGACAATATCGGGGAACGGTGCGGGACCGAGAGCGGAACCCAGAACGTAGTGGGTGGTAGCAAAGTTGGTTGCCCAGTCGCGCATGGCTTCGTTCACTGCATCCTTCAGAGTGCGGCTACCGCTGGTAACAGGCACCACCTTGGCACCGTAAAGTTCCATGGTGGCAACGTTGGGCTGCTGGCGACGAACGTCAACTTCGCCCATGTAAACGATACATTCAAGACCCAGCTTTGCGCAAGCCGCTGCAGTGGCGAGACCATGCTGACCAGCGCCTGTTTCTGCGATAATGCGGGTCTTGCCCATCTTCTTTGCCAAGAGGCACTGACCGATGGCGTTGTTGATCTTGTGGGCGCCTGTGTTAGCAAGACCTTCCAGCTTGATGTAGATCTGTGCGCCGCCCAGAAGTTCTGTTGCGGTAGGGGCATAGTACAGCGGAGTTTCGCGGCCAATGTAGTCGCGCTGGATAATGCGCAATTCTTCCAGGAATTCCGGATCCTTGATGTACTTGTTGAATGCTTCTTCAAGGTCGTCCAGCGGGCGACGGATGATTTCAGCAACATACTTGCCGCCGAACTTGTCGAAAAAGCCATTATCTGATTCTACCAGAGATTTTGCCATATGTGGTTCCTCTATGCTGTCGTTCAGAGAAAAACTGCTGATGCATTTTTCCTCTGAGTGTCACCCTGAGCGGAACTGCTGAAGTTCATTCCTCAGAGTGTCATCCTGAGTGGAGGCGAAGCCGTAGCGAAGGATCTAGAATCACCAACCTCGCGGGTGCGCAACTCTCAAAATGACATTTTGTTTTAAACGCCGTAAAATTAGCTTTTTTAGGCGCAGGTCCTGGATTACCTGGAGGATTCTAAATGTCTTTGGGGAAAAATAAAAGCCTCCAGGGAGTCTGGAAGCCTTTTGCCTTGATTAACTATACTCGCAAAAACCAGACTCTATGTTAGAGCCCGCGCCACCATCGGCCGTCAAAGTTTTCGCAAAGCACGTTAATCATCTTCATGTGCTAAAATTTATGAATATCCCTATAAATTGGCAAGGGAATGGGGAAGGAATATCGGGAAAAATTGATGAAAATGTGCTGTAGGTTTTACTTGGCTCAAAAAAGTCCCTATAAGACAGACTCCTTCACCCTAAAGCTTTCGTAAAGCGGCAACATCAAGGTTTCGGTTTCTTCGACACTAGCGGTTCCCGCATTTTTCATGGAAAGTTTTAGACCTTTTTTCGGCTTGAATTTTTTGCAGAACTGGTTGTAGCTTTTGGCCTTAGTGTGCTTTTCTGCCTTAACTTCGACAGGAATCAATTCATTCCTGACTTCAAGGAGAAAGTCCAGTTCGGCGGTGTTTTCGGATCGCCAGAAATAAGGATGGAAGTTCTGTTTTAGAAGTTCATTTAGAACAAAGTTTTCGGTAAGTGCGCCCTTGAAGGTGGCGTAAAGAGGAGTCTCGTTAAGGATTGTCTGTGGGTCCAGTCCAGATTTTACACGAAGCAAACCCACATCGCTCATATAGACTTTGAAGATCGATCCTTCTGCGTTGTTTGAAAGCGGAAGTTCCGCGTTGGTAACGCACTCGAGCTTATGCAGCAGACCTGCGCTGAAAAGCCATTGCAAAGCGTCTTCCAGATCTGCGGTTCGCTTGCCCGCCTTGACATGGGAGAAGACAAACTTGTTGTTGTCCTTTGCAAGTTGCTTTGGCACGGAATCCCAAATTAGGTGTAGCTTTGGAACATCGTGAATGGGGGCATGCTTTGAAAAGTCATCGCTGTAATCTTGCAGGATGTTGGAAAGAACCTGGCTGACGGCTTCAAAGTCGTGGGTTTCAAAAAAGGTGGCTACAGCTTCGGGCATCCCTCCAACAATATAATAGTAGCGCAACAACTTTTCGAGAGGCTCTGCGAAAACAGTTCGTAGCGGTTCGCAAGCATCAGTGGACTTGGCCGCCTGCAAAAGAGTCTCGCCGTTTTCGCTAGCCATAACGAATTCCTCGAAACTCATGGGGAACATCTGCAGGCGTTCCACCTTGCCTACAGGGAATGAAATTTCTTGTTGCCGGATGACGACGCTGAGAAGTGAACCCGCGGCAATCACATGGAGTTCCGGCATGTTTTCGCAGAAGTATTTTAGGCTGGTGATTGCCTTGGGGCACGCCTGAATTTCATCAAAGAAAAGCAGGGTTTTGCCCACTTCGATTTTTTGACCGGAATAAAGGGTAAGCTCACGAACGATGCGCTTAACATCCAGATCGTAATCAAAAATGGATTTCAGGGCTTCGTTCCCTTCGAAATTGATGTAGGCGAAATTTGCAAATTCCTGCGCACCAAATTCCTTGATGGCGTAGGTCTTTCCGCACTGTCTGGCCCCGGTTATTACCAGTGGCTTTCGCTTAGTTTTGTTTTTCCAATCTAAAAGTTGTTTGCTGATGGATCTCTTCATAGTACTGAAAATACATTTTTCCTATGAATTTTGCAAATGTTGTTGCGCTTTTTATATGAATAATGCAGAAATGACGCTTTTTGGTTGTAGATTTCGCTTTTCGTTTTCCCCAGGTTCAAAAAGAACCCCTATAAGATGGAAAAATAGGCGCGATTGTTAAATCTATTGCGAAAAATTGCGGGTTTATGCAAAAATTTTCAATAGGCTGATGTTCGTTTTAGCCAACTAAGTCAACTGCAAGTCCTGTTTTTGCAACAGAAAATCGACAAGGTTGATGTGGGCGATTCCGTTTCGGCTCATGTTGATTTTGTCTAAAGAGATGACATATTTGGGGGATGCGTCGTGAATTGGGCTGAACGCGCCGAATTCGCGCTGAATTGTACTTTCACTTGCCAACAGATAGGCTACCTGGATAAAGCATTTCTTGCCGTTCTTGATGGCGATGAAATCTACTTCGCCCTTGTATGTCTTTCCAATATAGACTGTGTAGCCTCTTTGGCGGAGTTCGTTGTAAACGATGTTCTCCAAAAAGAAAGTGTCTTCGAAAATAACGGAATTCGTTTGAATGATTCTAAGGCCGGTATCGACTGCGTAGAATTTTTCCTTTGACTTTAAAGCTCGCTTTCCGAAAATGTCAAAGCGCTTGACCTTATGGATTAAAAAGGCTCTTTCCAATCGGTCCAGGTAATTACAAACTGTTTTCGAGGTTATTGTTTTTTTGCCTTTGGAGGCATGTTCTGCATTGTAGGTTTCCGCGATACTTTCAGCAGAAAAATCCCGCCCTGCGTTTGCCAGAATATAAAGGGAAATGTCTAGGAGCTGTTTCTTTTGAACGTTCCCGCCTGTTTTTAGAAGGTCGTTCCCGACAATGCCTGTGTACAGATTTTCGAGATAGCGCCTCGTAGATTCTTCTTCGTAAAAATCGAAGCGCACCGGGAAACCGCCCCACTTGATGTAGTCGTAAATCAAATCCTCGGAAAATTTTCTTCTGTTCAGTTCAAAGTATTCCTTCATCTCGATGAAGGAGAACGGGAAAATCTCAAATTCAACGGTGCGTCCCGTGAGCAGTGTGGCAAGTTCGCCGGAGAGTAGCCTTGAATTGCTTCCGGTGACGAAGATGGAGGCGTTGAGTTTTGCACGGAGCGAGGCCAACGCCTTTTCGAAGTTTTCGACGTGCTGAATTTCATCCAAAAAGATGTAGTGCTTCTCGTTCCCCTGTATGCGGCTCTTGATTTCCTTGTCCAGGTCGTTCGCTGTCTGAATGTATGAAAAATCAAGATCTTCGAGATTGATGGAGACGATCCTGTTCCCTGGAACGCCTTGCTGCTGCAATTCGCTTTTGATGGAATTTAAGAGAACCGATTTTCCGGAACGACGAACTCCCGTCAAGACCTTGATCAGGTCTGATTCATAAAATGGGCGGATTTGCTCCAAATAGCGAGTTCTTGTTAAGTCCATGCTTAGCCTTTTCTTTGTTTCTAAAATATACAAAATTTTGCTATTTTGGAAATATTTTGTCAAAATAATTTCTAAAATTTAGATATTTTTAAATTTTTGGAAAATTTTAATAAAATTAGCTGATTTTATTGCCAGAAACAAGCTGCTGGTACATTTTCAGGAGTTCGGCGACGATTTCGGATTCGGTTATGTTCTTGTTGAAACCGTAGGCGGCCATGACTGCGGCGTCGTTTGCCTGGTGGGCCTTACGGAGTTCTATTGGCATGGTGGTTTCGTCATAGAGGTCTGCCAGGGAACAGTCCGGGTAGAGTGCGCGAGCATCAAGAATTGCCTGAGCGGTTTTCTCAATCGTCTTTTCGGCTGTTGCTGCGTTGTCATCCCCGACCCCGATCGGGGATCTCTCGTCTAGATTAGGCCATGGGAAGTTGTTGTAGACGACATTCACGGAATATGTGAAATCCGATTTTAGTCTTCCTGCAAATTGTCGAACCCACGCATTATGTACATTAGACTGCATCACACCAAAATGATACAAAGAAGCCTTTGGCATAATCAGCAATTTGTCGCTTGCAATGATGTCAGATTTAAAGAAACCGAACGGAATGTAATTTCGTTTCCCCGATGATACCTGCGGACCAACAAGCATCATGCCTTCTGTAGGTTGGAGATTTGTAAAAAATAAGGATGGTGAATTTGACTTTTGCTGTGTTGATTTTGAGGAACTGGCCAGCCTAAATTGACGAACAGATTCTACACGATTTTTCAGTTCCTTACTTTCATTTATAATTTTGGGAGATACATTTTGTAACCAAAAACAGAATCTCTTTTGATTTCTTAGAAAATCAACACCTCCCGAATACACTCTTATATACTGAGCCAATGATGGTTCCTTCTTTAAGACTTCTTTATATTCATTCTCAGAAAGAATAAAGAATCCTCCATCGCAAGGTTTACTTCCATGCGTTATAACAGGCGCGTCGCACAATGGATTACTACGGCTTTCGATGAAGACGTTTGGACCATCCATCAAATAGGCATTAATGTTTTTTGCAATTTCTATAGTGCCATCGCTATTGTAAATAGTTTTTGGAGTGCTAGATTCTTCGCTCCGCTCAGAATGACAGGAAGGACAAGAAAATCCGATGATGACGCAGTGTACATGAGCTTCTTCATTACTTTCACTATCCCAACGGAAGGTTCGGTACGCAAAGTCTATTTGCAGTCCAAATTTTCCAAACAGAACATTCCACAATGGTGCAACTTGTTCCCCCTGAGTAATAGAATTCGTAGAAACGAACGCACACTTTGTTCTTTTCCCTGAAATTAATTGCGCCGCCTTATAATACCAACCTGTTACATAATCTAAGGAATTGGACAGCTTAATTTTACCAAACAGTCCGACAATTTCATTTTTTTGTTCAACAGAACAATACGAAGAACCCACAAACGGCGGATTCCCGATGATGTAATCGAAAGCGGGGCCTCTCTCGTCTTTCGTCTCTCGTCTCTCGTCTAAATCACCCCAGTCAATTTGTAGGGCGTTGCCGACGGTGATGTTCCCGTAACTTTTTAACGGCAAAAATTCCAGGTTGCGGTGAAGAATTTCCGCAGTCTTCTGCATCATCTGGCATTCGGCGATCCACAGGGCGGTCTTAGCAACGGTGGCCGCAAAGTCGTTGATTTCGATGCCGTAGAACTGGTGGATGTTCACGAAAATTTCGTCGCCCATCACGTCGAGAACAGCTTCGCCATTGTGCTGTTCTGCCAGGGCCTCGTTTTCGAGAGTACGCAAACTGATGTAGGTTTCTGTCAAAAAGTTTCCGCTACCGCAGGCCGGGTCAAAGAATGTTTCTTCGCCTAGTGTCTTGCGGAATTCCTGAAGTTTCGCGTTGCGCTCCTTTGTATTCTTTACTTTCTTGATTTCAGAAAGTTCCGCCTTGCGGGCATCCAGGAAAAGCGGGTCAATGACCTTGTGGATATTCTCGATGCTTGTGTAATGCATACCGCCCTTGCGACGGGTTTCCGGATTCAAGGTGCTTTCGAAAACAGCTCCGAAAATCGTGGGGCTGATCTCGGACCAGTCAAAGCCCAGGCTCGCCTGTTCCAGGAGGATGTTGGCGGTGGCTTCGGTAATGGTCGGGATAACTTCGCCGGGCTGTTCTGCAAAAAGATTGCCGTTCACATAAGGGAATGCCTTGAACTTTTCTTCAAGGAACGGGTCCCTATCGGCAGGTTTTGTGTCGAGAATCTTGAAAAGATCTTTCAGGCCGCCGCGCATGTTTTCGGGGCGGAAGCTTTTCATAAAATGGTAGAACTGGTCCTTGTTGAAAATGCCTGCATCTTCGGCGTAAAGGCAAAATACCAGGCGCACGCAAAGCACGTTTAGGCTGTGCAAATCCTCGACCGTCAAGGCTCCAGGCGTTGAGCCGTCGCCGCGGACTTTCGCAAACTCCGCCTTGAACGCGTCATAAATTTTTCCGACAAGTTCACCTGCCTTGATAGAAACTTCCAGTTCCTTTTGCAACACATTGGACTCTTCCTGCACGAGGAATTGCAGACGGCTCCATTCCTTTTCCAAGTCCTTCAGGAGAATTTCCTGGGGCTCTCCGTCGGGCGTTTCCATATCGTAAACCAGGAAACTCTTGAAGTTGCATGTCACCACATAACGAGGGTAAAGACTGCGGGGGAGCTGTGTCGCGTAACGCTTCGCTTGCTGGAAAGGCGTCAGCTCGGTGCCGTCACTCTGGGGAATCTTTTCCCGCAAATCGCGTTTGGCAGACTTCTGCTCAATCAAAATCTTCGTGGAGGGAATATAGGCATCGATGTAGCTGGTATGGCTCAGCTTGACGCGGCTTTCGTAGCTAATGACTTCTTCGGGGCGTTCTACGCAAAGAACATCACGCAAGAGTGCGTTCCAAAAACTCTGGGAATGCTGCTTTTCGTCGTACTTGGAGGAGTCGGACCAGTATTCTACGAAATGCTTGATGTTTGCCTTGTGCGCCGTTTTATCAATCTTCATGGATGCCATACGGAAAATATAATAAGAAGTAAAAAACTCGTTCCATTCAAGGGCTGTCTTGGCATTGTGCTTATATATAACTTGGCTAAATCTTGTGTTTTTTGATTTAGCCATGGCCCTAAGGTTATTTTCCTTGATGAGCTTCCCTGGCTTGACTCTCCAAAATCAAGTATATTTATCGATATGAATTTCGATTTGCAAAGATTTAAAGAAGCTCAAGAAGCCGACTATTCAGTCGCGTTGAATGAAATTAAGGCAGGCTGCAAAGAAAGCCATTGGATTTGGTACATCTTTCCTCAACTGAAGGAACTTGGATATAGCCCGACAGCAAAATATTACGGATTGACGAAGGACGAGGCCAAGGCTTACATCGCTGATGAAATTTTAAGGGCTCGTCTCATTGAAATCTCGGAGGCTTTGCTGGCTCTGGAAAATAGCAATGCAACCGAAGTCATGGGTTATCCTGATGACTTGAAACTAAAATCAAGTATGACCCTATTCATGGAAGTTGCTCCTGAAATTGAAGTCTTCGGCAAGGTTCTTGAGAAATTCTTTTCTGGAGAAAAAGATACCAAGACTTTGAATCTGTTGGCAAGCGTATAGTGAAAGCTTAAATAGCAGTCGTTAAATTTCTTTTGATTTCTTTCCTACTGAAAACTTTTACTTATTTTGAAAAAGTTTTCAGTAGGAGAATCTACCAGCGGCATAGAGGGGAATGTTCGTCATCCAGTCTTGTTCGCGGTACTTGGACATGGAAATGCGAATGCCTTTGATTCCTTCGTGTTCCAAGACGAACTGTCGCAATGACTTTGCTCGCAGATTTTCTTCTGCCTTTACCTCGATGGGAACAAGTTTGCCGTTCATTTGCAAAATAAAGTCCAGTTCCTGCTTGGAATCGTCAGCACTAAAATAGAACGGCGTAGCTTCCAAGGTGGCCTTGAATTGCTGTAGAACGAACAGTTCTGTGAAGGCTCCTTTGTATTCCTCGAAAATTTTGCTGCCGATCAGAATGTCTTCTGGTGGGGTATCTGAAAAAGCGCCCATCAAGCCGCAGTCCAAAAAGAACAGCTTGAATGCATCCGCATCTTCGTAGAATTTCAGTGGAATTCCCGCTTTACGGATTCGGTTCACCTTGTAAACGATGCCCGCATCCAGCAGCCACTGAATGGCTGATTCAAACTCTTTTGCTCGCGCGCCAGTCCTTATTGCCCCATAGACAAACTTCTTGTTTTCCTTGGCAAGCTGTTGTGGAATAGAATTCCAGACCTGGTGGATTCGCTGGATGTCCTTGGCGTCGGCGTGCTTAGAAATATCCTTGTTGTACGAGTAGAGAATTGCATTCTGGATAGTTCTAATATCCGAGATGCTTCTGCCGTTTGCGAAGGCTTGCACCGCCTCGGGCATGCCCCCCACAAAATAGTACTGGCGCAAAAGTTCAACAAATGTCTCGTGAAATGTTTCAAGTTTGTCCAGGGGGTCCTTGGTCAAAATGTCATAGAACTTGTCGCCTTTTACGGCCAAGACAAATTCGGCAAAATCCATGGGGAAAATTTTTAGAATGTCAACTTTCCCTACAGGGAACCCTGTGCCCGAGTGTAGCGATAGACCCAGCAGCGAACCTGCGCATGCAATATAAAGATCGGGTAACTGTTCCTGAAAATACTTTAGGGCGGTAAGGACTACAGGGATCTCCTGGATTTCATCAAAGATGATTAGAGTGTCTCCGGTTACCGGCTTGCCGGCCAATGCCTCGAGATTCCTTAGGACGATGTCTTTTTCAAAATTTTTCTTGAAAATTTCTTCAAGCTGCGTGTTTCTGTCGCAGTTGAAATAGGCTACACTTGAAAACTCGCTTTTCCCGAATTCCTGGAGAATCCAGGTCTTTCCGACTTGCCTGGCTCCATCCAAAATCAAAGGTTTTCGGTTGTCGGAATGCTTCCATTGCTTTAAATTTTCAAAGATTCGTCTTTTCATGCGTGAAAATATACATAAAAACACCCGAACTTTGTGTGAATTTTAACATAAAAATGCCGGAATAGTCTGTTTTGAGCATCCTGAGTGACCTTCCCTAAAAAAGTTGACTCTTTTGGGGTGTTTTTATGGACTGGATTTTTGTTGTTGCAGTAGAGAAAATGCTGTTTTTATAAATATAAGTATTTATACTTTTCTGTTTCACGGCATTTGGGATTGTCTTTAAATATCGTAAACCATTCACTCTCTGGCTGGCGGTTGTCTGGCATGTGAATATGAATTCGTGAATCCCTGATTACGATATAATTGTTTAAGCACAATTCTTGCTTTCCATTCCAAAAGGCTTTAAAGGAAACGATATCCCCTTTCTTTATCGTATATTCGATATTCAAGGTTTGGTAAGGAACGCCTTTATTGTACCACACAATTTCGGTTGCTGGGTCGAATTCGTCTATAAGAACTTCGTAAGAGGGTATTGGATTCTTAAAGTCGAACCCTCCTGTTTTTAAAGCGTATCTATAATCAACATAATATTTGTAAGGAACGACGCTTTTGACAGGAGTATTTTTGTAAGCGACGATCTGGAAATCCTTTGGGGACACTCCTTCAGGAAAATCACCGACAACAACAAAAAATGGCTCAATCTCAATTTTTGGGGGTAGCCTATCTACATAGGACGATGAATCTGAGCTGAAGATCCCTCCACAAGAAGCAAGAAGAAATAGTGCTAATAAGAGTAAGGCTTTCATTTTACTTCAACCACCCATTCATCTCGTGATTTCAGAAAAGTTACATGCGTTGTTTTGTCAAGAATGTTCTTTACAACGAACTCTTTTTTTTCTGCATCGCAATATGCTTGTATTCCCCGATGGGCTACTCCCTCTCTGTACCAAATTACATAATAGTTGTAACCGCGATATCCTTCCCAAAGTTCATCGGGATCGCATGTCATTCGCCCGTACCGTGTAAATTGGATTTGCCTTACATTTTTATAAATCGTTGCGCTATGCCATTTCACATCCTTGTCGCTTAGAGGACAATCCCCAGGGCAGTTCGTTTGTGCATAAACTACGACGGATTCTTTTTCTATGGTTGCATTTTTCGGCAGGGATTCGTTAATGCGGATTAGGTGTGATGGAGGATGACAACCCATCAGGCTAAAACAGAGGAACATCAATAAAAACGGTGGTATGAATTTTGGCATGTTTCCTTGTTTAAGCGATGAATGTTTGTTGTGATTTCTTACAAGCTATTCACTGCTTCGAACAGCTGCATCATCTTTTCGGCGTTCTTGATGCCGGGAGCGTCTTCTACGCCGCTGGACACGTCCACGAGTTCGGGGGAGAACTTTGCGCAAATGTCACCGATGTTCTCGGGAGTGATGCCGCCCGCCAGCCAGAAGGGTGTTTCTCCAGCCTTTTCGCGGAGCAATTCCTCGGGAATGCGTTGGCCAGATCCACCGGGGATGCCTTCTACCTTGGCGTCCAGAAGAACGCGGGGCTCGCCGTGCATGCGGATGGCGGCGAAGTTTTCGAAGTCGTCTGCGGAACCGATGCGAAGGGCGTTGTAGCAGGGGAGGAACGGAGACTGGGCGGCGTTTGCTCCTTCTGCGGGAATTGCGTCAAATGCGGGGGCTGCAAATCCGTGGAACTGCACTGCGTCCAGAATGCCTTCGGCTGCAAGCTTGATGGCGGCCTTGCCTTCTTCTGTTGTGGTTTCGGTAATGACGCCTACAAACAGGGGGCAGGCGCGGCCTTCTGCGGCGTATTCGTTACGGAGCAGCTGGGTAAAGTTACGGACGAAGGTTTCGTTGGTGAGGCGCTTGGTGTTGCTGAAGACAAAGCCCAGCATATCGGCGCCCATTTCGGCAGCGGCGAAACCGTCTTCTTCGCGAGTGATTCCGCAGATCTTTACCATAGGAATCTTGGCGGCCAGGGCGGCGGCGTCTTGAACACCTGCGTCGGACATGGCGGCAGCGTAAGCGGAGCGCTTGGCGTCGCGACGTTCTGCGAAAATCTTCCAGAAGTCACCGCGGCGGTTTTCGTCGGCATCGCCAAATGCCTTTACCAGCTTGGAGGCCAGCGGCGGGTTCTTTGCTACCGCTTCACCCACCAGAATGCCCTTGAAGCCCAGGCTGCGAGCGAATGCGGCGTCTGCAGGAGTGTGGACTCCGCTTTCAAACACAGCCTTTGCCGGCAACTTGTTGCGGATTGCCGCAGGAACCATGGGGTCGATGTGGAAGGTTGCCAAGTCTCGGCTGTTTACGCCTGCGACGATGGTCTTTTCTGCGCTTTCGCCCAAGGCTTCCAGCACCAAGTTCAACTTTCTCAAATCATCCGGTTCACGGACTTCTACGAATGCCTGCATTTCAAAACTCTGGGCGCGCTTGGCCATCTTCACCAGCTGTTCGTCTTCCAGAATTCGTGCAATCAAAAGTACGGCATCGGCACCGCAACGGAAGGCGATATCGATTTCATCTTCGAACAGCAAAAAGTCCTTGCGGAGTACGGCGCACTTCTTGGTGCCATCGCCATTATCCACGGCCTTGGCCACCGTAATCAGGTCAGCCAAAGTTCCCTTGAAGTAGTTGGTTTCTGTAAGCACTGAAATCGCCTGTGCGCCGGCGGCGGCGTAAGTGCAGGCCAAATCCGCAGGAACCAAGTCCGGGGCGATGTCCCCCTTGGAGGGCGAAGCGCGCTTGACCTCGAGAATAGGACCCGGACGGCCGAGAAATTCGCAGCGGCCCACGGTACGCTTTTCAGGAATGTCAAAGCCAAAGGTGAGACCAAGGCGTTCAATGTCTGCACGTCTCTTGTCTACAATCTTCTTTAAAATATCTTCGCTCATTTATAGGTTCCAGGTTCGAGGCTCCAGGTTCGAGGCTTGTGGTTCAAAGTACTGGGCGCGGGGCTTGTAATTTTACCTGCAAAATTTAGAAAAACTCGGTAATTAACAATTCCTAAAAATGCCTTATGCACGAAAAATGGAATAAAAAAGTTCTGATTAACAAGAGGTCTGCATCATATTGTAATAAAAGGTAAAATATTCATGCTTTGGTGGATGTTAAACGTGAGTGAGATGCAAATAAACTATTTTTGTGCTAAGGAGAAAAAAGAATGACTTTTATAAAAAAACTAGGTCTTGGTGTTATAGTTTCTGCGTTTATCTTTGCATGTTCTGATAAGGGAACAGATAAAGAAACGCCTAAAGAAATTCAATCTTTATGTGAAGAATCGGGTGGTTTGTTTTTGGATTCCAAGGACCGCTGCTTGTGTGGTGAAAACCTTTGTGCAGAAGGCGTTCAGTGCGATGAATCCGATGAGACGGTGTGTGCTGGAAAAACTACAGACGAACCCAATGTGAAACCAGACGATAAGACTGACGAAAAAGTTGATGAAGAAAAGCCTGATGACAAGACCGACGACAAGTCTGATGAAAAGGTTGATGAAAAACCGTCTGACAAGACCGACGACGGAAAGACCGAAGAAAAGGAAGTCGACTCTGCTAAGGATCTCTGCGAAAAGTCCGGTGGCGTTTACGATGAAGGTTCCAAGACTTGTAAGTGCGGTGAATTCAAGTGCGGTACAGGCATTGTTTGCAGCACCTCTGACAAGAATTTGTGTGCTGATTTCGACTGTGCTCCCGAAGCAAAGACCTGTCTCAATGGAACTTTCCAGACTTGTAGCGAAAATGGCCGCTGGTCCACATCTCAGGTTTGCCCTGGGAACGCTAGCTGCGCTTCTGAAACTGAATGTGGCGAATGTAAGGATGGCGACATCAAGTGCGATGATGACCCGGAAACGAATGTGGGCACCTCAAAGATTTGCGTAAAGGGCAAGTGGGAAGTTCAGAATGAATGTGCCAATGAAGAAGGCCGTCCGGTTTCTTGCTTAAAGGAAGCCTCTGGCCCTTCTAAAACTTGTGGCGAATGCAAGAACATGCCTACCCAGCAGTGCGTGAACGTTGAAAATAAAAGTACAAGCGTTACACTTCTCGTTGGTCACCTGTTCATTTGCGAAGGCGGCAAGATGCACGGCTTCACGAAGTCTGCCGAGGATGACGTGACCCTTACTGAAGATAAATACACCCAGTGTGACGCTGGCAACTCCTGCAATCCGGATCGCTCCGGCTGCGGCGAATGTACCGTTGGAAAGGGCATTTGCAGAAATGACGGCATTGCATGGAAGGATGGCCACCCAGATGGCCACGTCGGTCAACTTTATACTTGCGTTGATGGCGTGATTGACACCAACCCCACACCATGCCCCAATGAAACCCTTTGCGATGATCGTACACATGGACAGAGGTGCGGCGAATGCGGTATGACGAGTAAGTGGCATAGTGGACACAGCTGTTTTACCACCTCTGATGGTCGACAAAACTCTCAAATTTGTGCCCAATCCCTTGGTAATGGGGTTTGGGAATATTACGGTTATTGGAAAATATGGAACACATGTCATTCGGGATGTATTACTAGCGAAAGTTACGGAAGTAATTGCTACGGCAAGTGCTTGCAGTCTAACGGCACGTGTTCGTAATAAGAAAAGGTCCTCGTTAGGAGGACCTTTTTTGATGACTTTTGGCGTGTTTAATTTTTATTTATGGCTTGCTTTTGAAATCAATTTCCTGTTAAATTGACGATGGCTGCAAATGAATTTTTGTTTTGTAGGTGATTCAAGGAGAAGTTTCGATGAGAAAGCTGTTTTATGGAATAAGCGTTGTGGCTATGGCTTTGGGTATGGTGGCCTGTGACGATAGCGTTTCTTCTGCAAATAACGAAGATGCGGACAAGGAATCTTCATCGTCTGTTATTTCGGAGGACGCTTCATCTTCCAGTGTCAAACCGGGCTATTCATCATCTGTTGAGTTGGCATCATCTTCGTCGGCCAAGCTAGTTTCCTCTTCCTCTGTCAAGCCAGGCTCTTCCAGTAGCAAGAAGGACGACCCAAAGTCCAATAGCAGTCGCGGTCTTTTTGATATGACGAAGGATGAATTTCTGAATTCGGAAATCACCTACGGCACCATGACTGATAAACGCGACAATAAGATCTACAAGACCGTAAAGATCGGCGATCAGGTGTGGATGGCCGAGAACCTGAACTATGCCGATTCTACAAAAATGCCGAGCCTGAAGGGTAAGTCCTGGTGCTTTAATAATAAGGCAGAGAATTGCGATGTAACCGGTCGCCTTTACACCTGGGCTGCAGCCATTGACTCTGTTGCCTTGGCAAATGATGCTGATAATCCTCAGACTTGCGGCTTCGGCAAGACTTGTACTCTGCCGGCTATTGTGCAGGGTGTGTGTCCCAGCGGCTGGCATTTGCCGACATACGACGAATGGCAAACATTGTTCAAGGCTGTTGGTGGTTTCAGTGCTGCTGGTAAGGCTCTTAAGTCGGGCAGTGGCTGGTACAGCAATGGCAACGGAACGGATACCTACGGCTTCTCCGCGCTCCCTGCAGGCTACAGAGGCTACCTTGGCGGTTTCTACGGTGCCGGCAACTACGCCTACTTCTGGTCTGCTAGCGGGAGCAGTAGCTACTACGCCTATTACATGATCTTGTACTACGGCCGCGAGCTTGCCCGCATGGGCAACTACTATAAGTACGGCGGTTACTCAGTTCGTTGTCTCCAAGGCTCCAACTAAACTTTTACCTAAAATAGGTTGTCTAATTCATTTTATTCAATTTACTTACTGTATTGAACAAAAATCAACCTTTTTTATTCAATATGGTTGCTTTATTGACTAAAAATGCTATTTTTAAGGCATGAAAAGTGCCGTGCTCAATCAGCGAAAAGAACGGGATCGCCTTTTGGCGGAGCCTTACCTTACACGTCAAACGGTGTATGATTTTGAAGCCTTGCTCCAGAGCCCGAACATAAAGTTGTTAACGGGGCCTCGTCGCGTGGGAAAATCCACCCAGGCTATTTTGATGCTGCGCGGGAAGAATTTTGCTTACCTGAATTTCGATGATAATGAATTGCTAAAAGGCTGGAACGAGGTACAGGCGGAAATGCTGCTGAACGAGGTGTACCCGAATTTTCAGTACATTTTGCTTGACGAAGTCCAGAACGTAAGTGGCTGGGATGTTTGGGTCGGCAAGCTTTTTCGTCGTGGGTACAACCTGGTTATAACAGGTAGTAACGCCAACATGCTTTCGGGAGAAATGGCAACCGTGCTTACGGGCCGATATCTTGAAATCAAGATGCTGCCTTTTAGTTTGTTTGAAACGAACGCGTTTAATCGGGAATTGACCAAGGACGATTATCTTAAAAACGGGGGCTATCCAGAAACGGTGTCGCATCGGGCCATAACGCAAACATACCTGCAGACACTGTTCGATTCCATTGTGTACAAGGATGTGGTTCGCAGGCACAAGATCCGAAATGTTACGGACTTGAATAATGTGGCTACATTTCTTCTTGCAAATTTTACGGGAACATTTAGCTACAACGATGTGGCGGATGACCTTGGCCTTTCCAGTGTTGCCACGACAAAAAAGTTCATGGACTATTTGCATGAGCCATTCCTGTTCTATTATCTGGATAGATACAACAACAAATTGAAACTGATGAAAAAGGCTCCGCGCAAGGTCTATGTGGTTGACAATGGCTTTGTTTCGTCGAGGGCGTTTAGTCTTAGCGAAAATCTGGGAAAACTTCTGGAAAATCAAGTCTTTATTGAATTGCTTCGCCGTGGGTACGATACCGAAAAATCCTTGTTCTACTACCATTCCCGCAATGACAAGGAAACGGATTTTGTAGTTCGTGAAGGTAACAAGGTAAAGCAGCTAATTCAAGTTTGCTACGAGATGTCGAACGAAAAAACAGAAAAGCGAGAGGTGGGTAGCCTTGTGGAATGCGCCGACGAACTGAAGTGCGATAACCTTACTATCGTAACATGGAATGATGAACGGCTCATTGAAAAGAACGGGTATGTTATTAAGGTTGTTCCCGTGGAAAAATTTTGAATGAGATTTTATTGTCTCCAAGACTCCAACTAAACTTTTACCTAAAATAGGTGACTTTGGGTAAATGAAAAACTCCCCACCACAATGGTTGGGGAGTTTTTGTATCTAGATCCTTCGCTAACGCTCAGAATGACACCATGAGGCGCATGGTCTCCGCGATGTTCTAATTAGGAATTACTAGCAACCTTCACAGCTTCGATTGTCTTCAGCACGGAGCCGTCTTCGATTGACTTCATGGCCATGTCATAGCCTTCCTTGATGGTGGCTGCCTTCTTGCTGATGTAGAGGGCGGCGCCAGCGTTCAGGGCGCAAGCATACTTGATGCCCGGGCGGCCCTTGCCGTTGAGCAGGTCCATTGCCAGCTTGAAGTTTTCTTCGCCGGTTCCACCAGCCAAGTCGTCTTCGTCCACAGCGGGAACGCCGAAGTCCTTCGGGTCGATGCGGTAAGTCTTGTATTCGCCATCTTCCAGGATTTCTGCGATGGTGGTGGGAACGCAAGGAGAAATTTCATCGTAGCCGTCGTCGCTCAAGGCTACCATGACACGCTTTGCACCCAGGGCATGTGCAGCCTTGGTGAAGGGTTCCAGCACAGCTTCGCTGTACACACCCAGGCAGAGGTACTTGGCTTCTGCAGGGTTGGTGAGAGGTCCGATGAGGTTCATGATGGTCTTGATGCCAAGGCACTGGCGGACAGGACCTGCGAAACGCATGGCGCTGTGATAGACGGGAGCCATGAGGAATACGAAGCCGGTCTTTTCCAGAACCTCGGCTGCCTTTTCCGGAGTCATGTCCAGCTTGAAGCCTGCAGCGGTGTAGAAGTTTGCTGCACCGGACTTGCTGGAAACGGCGCGGTTGCCGTGCTTTGCAATCTTACAACCGCAGGTAGCTGCGATAAGGCCAGACATGGAGCTCACATTGAAGCTGCCCTTGCCGTCGCCACCGGTACCCACGATGTCGGTGAGCTCGTCGCCAGCAACGGGGAACTTGCGCTTCTTGCGGCTGAGCACTGCGGCGCAACCTGCGATTTCGTCGGCCACGGGACCCTTGCAGGAAAGGCCTGTAAGGATTGCAGCCATCTGGCGTTCGTCCATGATGCCGTCGGTCAGGTCGTCCATGAAACGTTCTGCAGTGACCCGGGAAAGGTCCTTGCCAACCATGAGGGTGTTCAGGATGCCGCGAACATCCAGAGGATCGCGACGGTAGTTGAGGAATGCCTTGAAAAATTCGGCTTCCTTGCCGCTGGCGATGGATTCCGGGTGGAACTGTACGCCTTCGATATCCATGGTCTTGTGACGGATACCCATGATGTCGCCGTCGTCGGCGCGGGCGGTCACTTCGAATTCCGGCGGGAGGGTAGATTCGTCGATAACCAGGCTGTGGTAGCGGGTGAAGGGGTTCTTCTTGCCGATGGTGCGGAAGAGACCCTTGCCGTCGGTGTTGATTTCTTCGACGATGCCGTGCTTGATGAACTTGGCGCCAACGATCTTTGCGCCGAATGCGTAACCGATGGCCTGGTGGCCAAGGCAAACGCCGAGAATGGGGAGCTTGCCTGCGAAGTGCTTGATGGCTTCAACAGAAATGCCTGCGTCTTCGGGACGGCCGGGGCCCGGGCTCACAATGAGGCGGCTGGGGTTCAGTGCTTCGATGTCAGCGATGGTGCATTCCTTGCTGCGGAGCACGCGGATTTCTTCGTTGGTGATCTTGGCCAGAGCCTGATACACATTGTAGGTGAAAGAATCGTAGTTGTCAATGAGTACAATCATGATTTGAACCTTCTTTAAAATTGATAATTGATGATTGACGATTGATGATTAATTAGTTAGGCGACGAAGTCGCGATTTTTAATAATTATCAATTCTCCATTATCAATCATCCATCAACGTATGCGGAGCCTACTTCACTCCTTCGAGAACTGCTCTCACAGCGCCCAGCTTTTCGTTAGTTTCTTCAAATTCGCGTTCTGCATTGGAGGCGGCCACAATGCCACCGCCAGCCTGCAGGCTAATCTTCTTGCCCTGCTTGAGGCAGCAACGGATAGAAATGCAGAAGTCCAGGTCGCCATCGGATTCAATGTAGCCCACGGCGCCAGCGTAGAAACGGCGCTTGACCTTTTCCAGGCCAGAAAGGATTTCGATGGCGCTGATCTTGGGTGCGCCGCTCACCGTACCTGCGGGGAAGCTGGAACGGAGCACTTCGATAGACTTCTTGAGGGGGCTGACCTTGCCCTGGACGTCGGAAACCAGGTGAATCACATGGCTGTATTTTTCGCATTCCATGTACTTTACGGTGTCAACAGTGCCGGCGGAGCAGACACGGCCCAGGTCGTTACGAGCCAGGTCAACCAGCATCAAGTGTTCTGCACGTTCCTTGGGGTCGGCCTTCAGTTCCTTCATCAATTCTTCATCTTCCAGGTCGTTCTTGCCACGGCGGCGGGTACCTGCGATGGGGTGGATGGTGGCGATGCCGTCACGGACGCGGACCAAGCTTTCGGGAGATGCGCCGATAAACTGGTGGGTGCCGTAATCCAGGTAGAACATGTAGGGGGAGGGGTTCACGGAACGGAGGCGGCGGTAGATGTCCAGGGCCTCGATGTCGCTTTCGAACTGGATGCGGCGGGAAGGCACGGCCTGAACGATGTTGCCTGCCACAATGTGCTTCTGCAGTTCCACCACCTTTTCGGTGTATTCTTCCTTGGACTTGGAAAGATCGGTAACGGTAACGCCCTTGGCCACTTCCTGTTCCGGAGCCAGGTAGCTGAAGTCCATGTCAGAAAGGCGTTTCTTCACGTTTTCGATTGCAGCGGGAAGGTCGATCTGGTGTTCTTCGTAGTTCAGGGCGAACAGGTGAAGCTTTTCGGTGTAGTGGTCGAACACGATGTAGATGTGGCCCACCATGAATTCGGCTTCGGGAATGTTCAGTTCATCCACCTGGGGTGCCAGGTGAATGGTATCGCAGCGTGCGCAGAATTCGTAACCCAGGTAGCCCACGCCAGAGGAGGGAATAGGAATCTGGTTAGGAGGCACGGTGTTTTCTGCAGAAATCTTCAGCATGGCGTCCAGGATATCGCCTTCGCCTTCCTTGAGGAATTCCTTTTCCTGACCGTCAACCACGATGGTCACGTTCTTTTCGTTCTGGCGAAGACGGAAACCTTCGTCCACCATGAGGGTGGAATAGCGGCTCTTGCCGTGGGCAAAGCTTGCGGATTCAAAGATTGCCTTTGCACCCAGCTTTTTGCCCAGGGAGAAAGGAGTGTAGCGTTCGCCGGGGAGGGCGACGTAGATGCTGTCGGTACGAGGTTCCTTCATAGTCTTATCCTTCGTTTATAAACTCGCTGGTCCGAAGACCTAAATCTTTTTTGGCGAGGCTTCACACGGTTCAAAACTGGGTTGCGTGGTTTCGACCCGGAGGAACAAGAATTTTAAGGAAAAATTTAAGGCCTCCAGGGAGTCTGGAAGCCTTGCCGCTTTGCTCTTACGCCTTTGACGCGCGATACAATTTGCAAATACCAGACTCTATGTTAGAGTCCGCGCCACCATCGGCCGTCGAATGCAACTGTAAGAGCATAAATCATCTTCATGTCCAAAATTTATGAATATCCCCATCTATTGGCAAGGGATTTTCCCCGATTATAACGAAAAAAGTTGTTTTTTTACTCCTTGGATTTGTACATTGGTCTCGTAGCCTGTTTTGGGCTATTTTCTTATATCCCTGGCCGGGCGCCCGTGGCGGTAAAGCCGAACCGAGAGGGATTCTTTGCCTCAACATGTTCTTTTATTCGTTTCAGGCTTCCAAAAAGTCTGTTTTGCAATTTTTCTGCTGTTTTATGGGCTTGGATGGGGGGCGCCCAAGGACAAACTTACCTTGGATTTTGTGGATACGCCTATTGCGGATGTCGTGCGTGCCGTTTCGTTGGCCAATGGTGTTTCTATTCTAGTTGATGAAGGGATTAACAATAAAGTAACCTTTCATCTGGAAGGCACCGATTACCTTGATGGATTGTCTGCCTTGTGTGTGTCCAACCATCTGGATTTTATTCAGGAAAATGGAGTTTTTCATATCCGTAAAAAACTAGATCGGGGTGAACATGAATTTACTTTGTCTGATTCCTTGGTGAATTTATCTGTGAAGGACAAAGATGTCCGTGAGTTTGTTCATGAATATGCTTTGAATACGAACTTGAACATCCTTGTGGCTCCGGGTGTGAAAGGAAAAGTTTCTGGGGAACTGCGCAACATGCCAGCACGGGATGCTTTTGTGAAATTGATGCAAACGGCGGGGTATAGCATTAAGTCATCCAAGGATGTGCTTGTGGTTCATTCTGCAGAAGTGAAATCGAAACAGAATGAAAAAGTCAAAATGGAACAGGATGGGTCAAAATTTAGCGTAGAAATTCATGATGCCCCTTTAGGGGATGTTCTTCAAAATCTGGCGGAAACTGCAAACTTGAATTTGGCTGTGTATGGCGATGTTCGTGAAAATGTGAACCTGAAATTTGAAAACGTAGATTTGAAAACTTTGGTGGAGGCTTTGTTCATGGGGCACCGCTACAGCTATTCCCTAGACTCTAATAGTTTGTTTGTGTCGGAGGGCGGAATGCGGAAGGCCTTGTCGTCTACGAAACTCTACCCTCTAAAGCATATCCTTTCTGAAAAGGCCTTGGCTCATTTGGCGAAGTTCTCGCCTAGTGCGGATTTTATTGCAGGGGAGGTAAAGGAGCAAAATGCCTTACTCTTGGGTGGTTCCGATTATGAAATCCAGATGGCGGAGGATTTGCTTGCCCAAGTGGATGTGCCTGCCATTCAGGTGACGTTAAGCTGTATCGTTGTGGAGTTCAAGCGGGGTAAGAATTTTGAAATTGGATTGCGTGGCGGGTCAGGTCGCAAAACAGGGGAGTATAACGTTGGTGCCCGAGGGTTTCTTGATTTTATGAATCAGGACTTTTCCGTGTCCGGTGCCTTTGGGAAAATAGGCTTGCTGCCGGATCGCTTTGAATTGGAATTGGCCTCCATGGAGGAACGCAATGAGGCTGAAATTCTAGCGAGACCAAGGCTAACAACATTGAATGGGAACAAGGCGGAACTGAATGTGACCAATACGGTCTATTACTTGGTGAGCCAAGTGACGGCAGATGGTTTTCCTGTGACGGATTACCGTTCTTTCAATGACGGCATTTCTTTGGAATTGACGCCGTCGGTGTCGCAGGAAGGCGTGATTACGCTGGAAGTGTCTCCGGAAATCAAGACTGCGGGCCGCAGCACTGGAGACGGCCCTCGCGACATTAGCACCCGCAATTTAAAGACGGTGGTTTCTCTGAAGGATGGAGAAACACTCTGCCTTGGAGGCTTGATTCGCAAGAATAAATCCGAAGTTCGTTCCGCTGTTCCTTTCCTAGGGAACATTCCTGTCATTGGACGTTTGTTCAGTTACGTTTCCGAGGAAGAGGAAGAAAACGAACTGGCAATTTTCATTACACCTATGCTAGGACGGTAGCCGATGTTTGCCTTGAAACGGATTGGCGGTGCGGTTCCAGTGTCGGTAAGAATGTGTACTTGGGAATTCGTAACCACTTTTGACGGGCATCCTACGGAAACCCAATTGCAGAAACAGTTCCAGCAAGATTTTCCTCAGGTGGATGTTGGAAAAATTCAGTTGAACTTAATGACTTCCTTGAATTCAGCGGAAGGTCGAAGACTTCGTTACCTTGTTATAAAACCTGAAGACGAACCTCTGCAGAAACGCTTGATGAGGCGGAGGATTCCTTGGCAATCCTGGTTGTTTGGCTGGGCTGACAAAAATTTTCCAGATGCTGACGGAAATTGCCTTTTCTGGAAAGTCATCGATGGAACCTTGTTTATCCTGGTCTTCTTTGAGGGGCGACTTTGCCATTGGTCCGAAGAACCTGGCTATGGTTCCCCGATGATAAACGAAAGTATGGCTCTAGTAGAATCTCGTCTGGAACGGTTCCGGAAGTTCCTTGAAAACGATGTACTCTTTTCTCGCGGAGAACATTTTCCTGAAATTATGATTGATGACTCCTGTGAAAAGTCTTTGTTTAAAAGGGCTGCCAAGGACTCGTTTTGGAAGGATGTTAATCTGGGAAACGATGGTGCGAGTTTTGTTTTAAATGACCGTACTTTCCAAAGGAATTGGCTTGGAAATGTTTTGATGGTTGCGGTTCTTTTGCTTGTAATGCTTGGGTGCCATAAGGTTGTAGATTATGTGGGAACATATGGTTCGGAAAAAATACAGTCGCAATGGATGAATGTTCTTCCTGTAGAGTTGACTAAGCCTGCGTTGATTGAATCGACTGAACTCAAGGTTGAGGAAAAACATGTCGCCAAAAGGAAGCCCGCTTGCGATTTGCCTAATGTTTCGTTGAAGGGAATTGTTGCCCCCAAGTTGTTCTTGGCTTCGGTTTCAGAATCTGGTGGGATAGATTCTTTTGGCGTTGGAGATTCCTTGGGAACTTTTGTAGTGCGCGAGATTAATCGGTCTCAGGTGCTGCTTGCTTGCGGAGATTCCACTGCAGTTGTTTCAGTGAGGTAGGGTAGGCGTGAATAGAAGTTCTATGGGGATGGCCCGAGGCGCTGTGTTGCCTCTGGTGATGGGGATTGTACTTGCGGTGACGTGTTTGCTGACCGCGCTGCTCCAATTGCCCGGAGGCGTACGCAGAAAGGCCCTGCGGGAGGCGGAAAACCTGCAGGAAATTTATGACGGGGAGTCAGCCATTCTTGCAGAACTGAATGGATTTCCGCAGGGGTATTTTGTGGGAAACGATTGGGGCTGGGCGCTACCTGAGGTTGCGAAGGAAATGCGTGGGCTTTGGATGGAATACTCCGCAGGACCTGTGCTGGCATTGGCTGGTGTTGCTGTAGAGAATCTGAGTACGCTTGCTTATGGCCAGCGGAAACTAATTGCAGACGGTCTTCGGGAGAAGTTGAAAAAGGAAATTCTGATGGCTTCCGATCTGCAGGCGAAATCGGGCAACCGCCGTCTTTTCGGCCCCGCAACATCCATGAGCCTTATAGTACAAGACGGAGACCTGTATCTGGACTTGTCGGGCCACGCTGCCCGCGGGAACTTTTACTCTACCGGCAGTCTTACGCTTCGGGGCTCCGCAAGTTACGACACCCTCCGGCTCTATTCCGCGGGCCCGCTGCTTATCGCCGGCAGTGTAACCGCCAACCATCTCGAAGCCTACTGCGGGGCCGAAGCAGATCTTTCCCGTAGTTCCGACCTGCAAAAAACATCAGTCGCGGTCATTGTTGCGCAGCTGGGCATTACCTTGCCGGTGGCATTAGCGAAGTCTTCGTCCCTAGAAACTCTCGCAGCCTCCCAGCCTGCGGTGTTCGCCACACCTTTTCTCCCTGCTTTTATAGAAGGTAAACACATCCCTTTTCGATGGACTCTAAAATGAAATCTCACGGTTTTACCTTGATGGAAGTCCTTGTGGCTTTAGCTGTCCTAGGAGCGTCCTCTGCCGTTTTCTTCCGGTACATAGACGGCTTTCAACGCCAGCGGAATATGGAACGGTCTCAAGTACAAGCGTTTATTTGCAGTACCCAGACCATGGAATCCTTGGTTCGCCAACCACCCGATTGCGATGCGGTCCTAACAACCAATGCGGCTCCCGTGGCTAACGCGATCTCAAACTGCCCGACCTCATCCTATTCCTTGTCTAAAGTTCCTGGATTGGCGCCCTTGCTCGTTGCGACGGTTTTCACCGATGGCACTCATCCTATAAAATTACGGAGGTTCATCCAATGCAAAAAATAAAACCCCGCCGGCGTTTGTCTGTGAATCCCGATTCGCGAAAAGGCTTTACCCTTGTGGAACTTCTTGTGGCTCTAGCCGCCGTCTCCGTCCTCAGCGCATCGGCTCTGCAGCTTTACGGAAACTTCCATCATCTTACGCTGCATTTCATTCAGGACTACCAGCAGGAATCCTCCGAACTTTTGCAACAGATGCGCCAAGTAAATCCCTACAAAAGAAAAATCCCCGGCTTAAGAGCCAGGGATTAAACTTTGCGATGTTCGCGATAAGCCAAAGTTCGCGGTAATTACTTACCCAGGTCCACACCCTGAACGTTCTGGTTTTCCTTACGAGCCTTGCGGACTTCAAGCATGTTGCCGATATAGTGCATGAAGCTCAACACGCCCACAGAAAGGAAGCCGATGGAATAGAGGGCGAGGAAAGGTCCGATAATGAACTTCTGTGCGCCGATGTATTCCAGCATACCGAAGATACAGTAGATACCGACGCCAAGTTCGATAACAGCTTGCCAGGGGAACTTCTGCTTGTAATGGCTGGTGGCTTTCTTCTTCTGGCCGGCACCGCTCTTCGGAGTACGGACGAATCCGCTCTTGCGACCGGTAATTGCTGCGAACACTGCCTTGGAGTTGCTAACTGCGATACCTACGCCAAGAGCCATAAGGATCGGCATGCTGAGGAGGCGGACCTTCCAGCCGGTGTAGCCGGAGCAGCGCTGAGCAACGAAGTAAAGAACAGAAGGAGCAATTGCAGCGAGGAAGATGAAGCTGAAGCCGACGGTGTATACCCAAGTCGGGAGATGAGCCACCGGTTCAAAGAATGCCAACAGCGGCCATGCGCAGAGGGCAGTGAAAAGCATGCAGGGGTGAATAGAGTAGTGAGTGGTATGCAGAATTGCACCGATCTTCACGCGGAGAGGTACGTTAGCCTTGAGCACGCGGGGGAGGATCTTCTTTGCAGTCTGGATAGAACCCTTAGCCCAACGGAACTGCTGAGCCTTGAATGCGTTGATATCGTTGGGAAGTTCTGCCGGAACAATCACGTCGAACACGAACTTCATCTTCCAACCAGCAAGCTGAGAACGGTAAGAAAGGTCCATGTCTTCGGTAAGGGTGTCGCCTTCCCAGCCGCCACCGCCATAGATTGCCTGTTTGCGCCAGACACCTGCGGTACCGTTGAAGTTCATGAAGAGCTTGCCCCAGCTACGTGCGGACTGTTCCACAACGAAGTGACCGTCGATACCGATGGACTGAGCAAGAGTAAGACCGGATTCGGTGCGGTTCAAGTGGCCCCAACGACCCTGGACCAGGCCCACCTGTTCGTCCATCACCATGTACGGAATGGTCTTCAGGAGGAAGTCCTTTTCAGGTACGAAGTCGGCGTCGAAAATTGCAAGGAAGTCACCCTTGGCGATAGCCATTGCTTCCTTAAGTGCACCAGCCTTGAATTCCTGACGGTTGGTACGGTGAATGAGCTTGATGTCGTAGCCCTTGGCTGCCAGTTCTTCCACCTTCTTTTTGGCTACTTCGTAGCATTCGTCGGTAGAGTCGTCCAGCACCTGGATCTCGTGCTTGTCCTTGGGGTAGTCGATGGCGCAGACTGCTTCCAGAAGACGTTCGACGCAGTTAGCTTCGTTGAACACGGGCAACTGGGTGGTGACCTGCGGCAGGTCGTCCATAGAGTGTTCGCGATAGTACTGAAGAATCTTCTTACGATCGGAAAGGCGGGTGGTGCGGCTGTTCTTGAGGAACAAGTAGATGCTGTAGTAGCAGCTGAAGCCGTAGATGACGAGACCAACGCCCGCGATTACATAAATCACGAACATGATATCCAGTAAGATCGTACTGATTGCCATAAAAACCGTATAACCTGTTTAACACTTTTGCTTTTTACAAAGCTTGGCGCCAAATATAGAAACCATTGGCAAAGTTTGCTACATTATAACCGATTTTTTACTTAAAATCTATGAATATGACGGACAGTTTACAAAATAGCCCCATTGCACGCTGGATTCAAACAAATGAAAAATCCCAGGGTTTTGCGGAAAATCTGCAAAAATTGCTTGCTTTTGCCTGTTCGGACTGGATTCGCAGAGGTTCTGGGGTGGTTTTGACCCCGGAATCCGCCTTGGCAAAGGTGGTTTCCGCCAATTTGAGCCAGTTTCCCGTGGGGGAGTGGCTGGATTCTCCAAAGGGCTTTTCCTCCGAAATTGCTGATTTTTGCGAAAAAACAAAGGTTTTGAACCTTCCCGAGGCATTGAAGCAGGATTTCCCCAGTGAACTGGACTTGCGTGGGGTGGTCTGCCCCAGGAATGCCGCCCGTAGCCGACTTGTTCTGTCGGGACTGCCCGAAGGTTTTCGCATACATATATTATTAGACGATGGTTCCCCAATTGAAAATGTGCCCGGTGCGTTGGTTGCCGATGGACATTTTGTGGAAAATCGTGAAAAAAAAGGCAATTTTTGGGTTTTAACGGTGGTCAAACGGGGAATAAGAGTGTAGATTATGGGTAGTGGAAAATCGCATTCTTATAATAGGTGATGAACTCCTAGGAGAGCAGGGCGAGGCGGCCAACCGTTTCGCGGAACTTCTTTTGTGCCGTGAGGCCAGTCGTCCCATCCAGTTCTTCATAAACGCACCTGCGATTCAATCCATTTCCCAGTTTGTATCCCGCGCCTCCTCCGACATTATTGGAAAAAAGGCTGGTCGAATGATTTTCGGCCTAGGTCTCAAGGATTTGAAACGTGGTGGCGCTGATTATAACAAGGTTTTTGAACAGTACAGCGCCCTTGCCGATGAAATTATCAGCAAGACCTTGTCTCCTCTGCATTTCTTGACCATTCCCACGGACATGTTGCCGGTTGCGCCTGCCCAGGTGGGGGCCCTGAATGAAATGATCATGGGTTTCCGGAACAAGAATCCAGAAAGGGTGAAAATCCTGGATTTTGCCTCCCATGTGGAAATTTTCAAGGAAAAACAGCTTGAAAGGGGCAAGTTTGGCCGTAGTCTCTATACCGAAGAAGGTAAGGCCACCTCCCTTTGCAACACTTTGCTGGCTGTTTTCCTCTACGAACAGATCTTAAAAGAATTGAAATAAAGAAAAGGAGCTAAAGATGAGCTTAACAGACGACCATTTTGCAAGAAAGATTGCTGCCCAAAGCCGTGCCTGGGATACAACCAGCGATAACAAGAAGAAAGAACGCACTCCTCGTGAACCTGCCGCTCCCAAGATGGGCACTTGCGACAAGTGTGGCAAGGAAGCCTTGCTCAAGACCTTCCGATTCAAGGAAACCACGGTTTCCAACGGTGCCGCAAGCTTCGGAACGGTCACCAAGCATCTTTGTGAAGATTGCGCTCCCAAGTCTCGAGCCCAGAAGGATGCCGAAGTCCCCCAGATGGACAAGAAGCAGCTGAAGAGCCTTATGCGAGCCGCAAAGAAAGGCCTGTTGTAAGTCGCTCATTGGACAAATTTTGTAATGAATTTCCCCCCTTACCAAAAAAGGGGGATTTTTTTAAATTTGGCGCGCTCTTTAATAAGAATGGAGAAGCCAAATGTCCAATATCAATGCTAAGGAATCTGTCAAGAAATTCTTGAACGAGTCCGTTGCAACCATCACCCCTGAACTGGTAAAGTCCATCAAGAGGGGTTACACCAAGCAAAACTTGATTAGCGACCTTATGTCCGGTGTCATTGTTGGCATTTTGGCTTTGCCCTTGGCAATCGCATTCGCTATCGCTTCTGGTGTCGGTCCGGAACAGGGTCTCTACACCGCCATTATCGCTGGCTTCACCATTAGCCTTTTGGGCGGTTCCCGCTTCCAGATCGGTGGTCCTACCGGTGCTTTCATTGTGATCGTCTACGGCATCGTTAGCCAGTACGGTTACGATGGCCTTGCCTCCGCAACTCTCTTGGCCGGTATCATCTTGATCATCTTCGGCCTTGCAAAGTTTGGCGCCATCATTAAGTTCATTCCTTATCCGGTGACTGTGGGTTTTACCGCCGGTATCGCTGTAATTATCGCTCTGGGTCAGGTTCCTAACTTCTTCGGTTTGACTCTTGCTGGCAAGGACCCTGCCGATGCAATCGGTAAGCTCAAGCTTTACGTTTCTTCCTTCGACACTGTTAACGTCTACTCTGTCATTATCGGCTTGATTGCCTTGGCAGTCTGCATTCTTTGGCCCAAGATTACTTCCAAGGTTCCTGGCTCCCTCATTGCAATTATCGTTGCTACCGTCATTGTGAAGATTCTTGGTTGGGACGAATCTCATAACGTGATCACCATCGGTATGAAGAACCACATTCCTTCCGGTTTCCCCACTCCGCACCTGCCCAACATCAGCCTGGACATGATGCAGAAGGTTTTCCAGCCGGCTTTGACTATCGCTATCTTGGGCGCTATCGAATCCTTGCTTTCTGCAGTGGTTGCCGACGGTATGACTTCTACCAAGCATCGCTCCAATACCGAACTTTTCGGCCAGGGTGTTGCTAACCTTTTGAGCCCCATGTTCGGCGGTATTCCTGCTACTGGCGCTATCGCCCGTACTGCAACCAACATCCGTAACGGCGCTGTTTCTCCGATTTCTGGCCTTGTTCACGCTGTTGTTCTTTTGCTCATCATGCTGGTTCTCGGTAAGTATGCCGAAATGATCCCCATGGCCGCTCTCGCTGCAGTGCTGTTCCAGGTAGCCTTCAATATGTGCGGCTACCGCGCTGTAATCAAGATGTTCAAGCTCCCCAAGAGCGACGTGATGGTGATGCTGGTTGCATTCTTCCTCACCGTGGTCATCGACCTTACCGTGGCTATCGAAGTGGGCGTTCTCCTGGCTGCAATCCTCTTCATCAAGCGTATGAGTGAAGTTGCTGAAGTGGACGCTGTTACCGATGCTATCCGTGCTGATGACGAAGAAGTTTCCCATAATGAACTTGCCCGTCAGGTTCCTAAGGGTGTTATCGTTTACGAACTTGCAGGTTCTCTCTTCTTCGGTGCTGTAGACAAGTTCAAGGAAACCTTGAACCGCATCGCCGTGAAGCCCAAGATCCTCATCATCCGTATGCGTAGCGTTTCCAGTATCGACGCTGCCGGTATCCAGATGATCGAAGACTTGATGATCCGCTGTAAGAAGGACGGCACCCAGTTGCTCCTTTCCGGTGTGCACGCACAGCCGGTGGTTGCTCTGACCCGCGCAGGTGTGCTGAAGCAGCTTGGCGAAGAAAACGCCTTGGGTAACATCGACGCCGCCCTGAACCGTGCCCGCGAAATCCTCGGTCTCCCGCTGGTAAGCGATACCTACGATCCGAACCCCACTGTTAGCTGGGAAAAGGGTCTGGACAAGCCTTGGATGCCCGAAGAATCCAACGCTGCAGTGGCTGAAGGCACTCCCGAAGTCATAGCAGAAAAGGTTGCCGAAGAACCCGTCTGGAAAATCGAAGAAGACAAGAAGTAAAGCTTGTTTGTAAAATTTTTCTAAACTGAGACGTCATCTCCTTATAGGTGACGTCATTTTTTTGAGAATTTCTAGGACGGCTCTTGTTATTTTTGGGGAGGGGACTTATATTTAAATTTAATTGGAGTTGTCTATGAAAAAGATGTTGTTATGCATGTTTATTGTGGTAGATTGCGCTTTGGCTTATGTTCGTTGGGGTTTGCCTTATACAATTGACATTTCTACTTATGCGGTGAATGATTATTCTCACTATACCAATGGTACGTCTAACTTGTCGAGATCAATTCGGCATAAAAATCGTTTTGTAAGTCAGATGATGTCAAGTATAAATAGCAGGTATCCGAATATAAGTGCAAATCATGTGATTGATAGAACGGATTCGACAGCTACAACATTTAATTTTGTCAACGATGCTAACCATAATTCTGAAATTGTCTTTTTTCTGGACATGGAAATGTTGGGCTTGTTGCACTTTATGATGGCATGACGAACCTAGGAACTTCAAAAAAATTTGAGTCGTTTAATCGTTGGGTGTTTCTTGACGCGTGTTTGGTTTTGAATACAACAGAGGCTTATGCAACAACTTGGTTTAATGGCGCTCATGCCGTTTTGAGTTTTAGGTCTTTATCCTACGAGTTCGTTAAATCGTATAATTGTTTCATTAATTGTGACCATCATCGTAGTGAGGATACTTTTAATTACTTTGCGGATTATTTTATTGAGGATGGTTCTGAAATTTGGGATGCGTACAATAGGGCGGTAAGAAAGGCTATTTATTCAAATGGAAATCTTGGAATCGAGCCTGGTATTATGTATGTGGAAGGAACTGCTGAAAATGGACAATTTGTTGATTTTTCAGAGGAACGATTCCAGAATGTTTATAATGGCCCGTTACCTCCTTCGGCGGGACGAGTAAAAAGAAAAACTCAACCTCATGGAACTCCGGCATATTAGAGAGGTGAAAATGCGTAGTTTTATTAAATCGTTATTATTCTTGATTTTTATTTGCTTGTGCGCTTGTGATGGTCAAATGGAGGTTCAGTGTGCGGGTTGTTTACCTCCGGATTTGGTAACAACAGCATTTGTTCCTGGCACTTCGGATTCCGTCCAGATTCAATCAATCAACGATAGTCTTGTTGAAACTGGTGTTATTGGTGCAGAAAAAATGGATTCTCTGCGGATAGTTTACGCAGGTCATAGTATATCCACATATTGCGATGAGTCAAAACATGTTATTGGGGATGTTCGCCATTTGGTTCGTGGTGATACTGTTTTCTTCTGGATTTCTTATGAGAATTTGAAAAAGGATTATTCAAAGGCATCCTTGTGTGCAGATATGTACGAGGGTTTTGACGATTATCCAAAATTTGATATCTATTTATCAAAGGATTTGAAAATAAAATATTTTGTTGTGCTGGGGAAACCATCTATTATATGCGATGTAGAAACTTATGTTGGTGAAAAAACTGACGATGGTGGGTGGGAATTTTCTTCTGATAATAAAGAATCTTTTATATGGTAGGAGCGGGGTTTAAATGGTCTTTGGCAAAATGACTTTGTTTGTTTTTTTTTGTTGCGTTTGTGAGTGTAAGTGCTCAGCCTGTGGTTGTTTTTTCTAAAAAGACAGAAAATTTCCTGGGAAATCGAAAAAATATTTCTGTATATAGAACGGCTCAATTTGATGGAAATGTTGCGGATGGACAGGATGTTTTTAAAAAGGCTTCTTCCGTGGCATCTATAAAGGGGCTTCGATCTGAAAAAGTCATTAAAGCCGTGGATAGCGAAATGAAGGCTATCGGTTACAGAACGAAAATTGGAAGGAGTGGCGAGTTGCATGCTCTGCCTAGTAGGGCGCACATCGTTGATGTCTCTTGCTTGAACGATAATTCATACTTGTGCGGTCTTGGAATCCTTGACGATATATTGCCGTATTCTGTAAGAAAAGATTTTGATTTTCTTAATGTAAGCTACGAATATGTTGGTGATGAAAAAGAAAAACAAATTTCTGGTTATGTTTTTTCGTATAAGCGTGTTTATGACAATAAAATTGTTGTTGGATCGTCCAACTCTCTTGATGTCTATGTAAAAGCAGATGGTCTTTTGAAATCTATAGAGATTGAATTCGATTTAATAGAAAATACAAATGATGTTTTTTTTTGTTGAAGCAGATGTAGGTTTGAACAAGGCCGCTTTGGTTGACGTGGTAAATAAGAATTTCAGTATGGTTAAAGCTTTGAATGACGAGGATTCTCGTATAAATGTTAAAAGAGTGGACGTATTTGGTGTGACTGAAGCCTATTGTCCTCTTCAAAGCGAAACTGATGTGCGAGTGTTTATTCCCTGTTTATCATATTCTGTAAAAATTGATCTTGAATCAGGTGATACTTTTACGACTGTTATCAACGCTCCGTATACTCCGTCAGTTATTCCGTAGACGCAAGGAATTTTTGTTGCGGCTCTTTGTGTGAATGGTATAATTTTTTCTATTTTGACTACCATGTTTAAGATCGGCGTTATGGCTTCCGGTGGAGGAAGCAACTTTAAGGCAATTATTGACCGCATCGGCGAGGGCGACCTTGAAGCCCAGTGCAAGTTCCTGATTACAAATAACGGGGGCTGCGGCGCTGTGAATCATGCGACTACTTATGGGATTCCCGTTTACCATATTTCGGGGAAGACTCATCCGGACCAGGCGGAGTATGAAAAGGCTCTTTGTGCGGTGCTGGATGAACGTCCGGTGGACTTACTGATTTTGGCTGGCTACATGAAGAAGTTGCCGGATTGCCTGGTGGCTAAGATGCAGGATCGCATCTTGAATATTCACCCGTCCTTGCTGCCGAAGTTTGGCGGAAAGGGCTTCTGGGGTCTTCACGTACACGAAGCTGTGCTTGCCGCCCACGAAACTGAATCCGGTCCTACGGTTCACCTGGTTTCCAACGAAATCGACAAGGGCCGCATTCTTGCTCAGCGCAAGGTGCCTGTCATGCCCGACGATACTCCGGAAACACTGCAGGCTCGCGTGCTGGAACAGGAACACGATATCTTCTGGCGTACCATCAAGGAATACGGCGAATCCCTGATCAAGAGTGAACAGTGAATAGTGAACAGTGAAGTTCACTACGTTTTTCTGATGAAGTTTAAGCCTCCTGCATTTGTGGATGGAATTGAAGCCCCCATTGATGGTGAGGTGGCTTTCCGTTCCAATTTCCCCGGAAAGATCATTGTCGGTATTGACGAAGTAGGCCGAGGTCCCTTGGCAGGCCCCGTGGTGGCTTGCGCTGCGGTGCTGAAGTCTCCGGATATTTTACCGTCCTTGAACGATTCCAAGAAATTGACCCGCCCTAAGCGTGAGGCCATGTATGAGGCGGTAAAAGATGCTTGCATTTGCTATGCCATTGCCAGTGCCAGTGTGGCGGAAATTGATTCCATCAATATCCTGGAAGCGGATTTTTTGGCTATGCGCCGTGCCTTGACCGCCCTGGGTATGCCTGGACTTCAGGTTTCCGAACCGGAAATGCCTGTTGAGGTGAAGGGCTCCTTTGCAGATTGCGTTGCCTCCTTTAATGCCAAGGTTTCTAGCGCGGATTTGTTCACTGCGCCCGCTCCTGAAGTACTGGTTGCTGTTGATGGAAACTTGAAAATTCATGGAGTGCCCGATGAAATTCAGATTCCTGTGGTGAAGGGGGATGGTCGTGTCGCTTCTATTTCTGCAGCATCCATTTTGGCTAAGGTTTACCGTGACCGCTACATGGATGAATTGGAGAAAACTTACCCGGGTTATGGTTTTGACAAGCATGCCGGTTACGGTACAAAGGCTCATTTGATCGCAATCCGCAAGTTGGGAATGACTCCGGCCCATCGAACCAGCTTCCATCCCAAGGGGCTAGATTCCCTGTAGGGTTCAAGTTAAGTTTATTTTACTGTGATTTTTGACAAGATTAGGGGGCTGTTGTAGTCAAATACAACGACGAAATTTCTGTTTTCTCTTGACTTTCAAAATTCAGTATTTAGATTTTGTGTAGAAATAGAGAATCAGCCTATGTCACGAAAATTACTTTTTTTGCCGGTTTGCCTTTCCCTAGCTTTTATCGCTTGCAAGGACGCCGTTGAAGATCATATCAAGTCCAACAAGATCACCGCAGAGGTGGACCACGATGCCGTGGCCGTTTTCAAGGCTAAGGTTCGTAGTTCCGTTGGTTCAAGCCAGTTGATGAAGGCCAATACTGAATCATGGAAGGATCTTCATGTAGGACAGATTGTTCGTGATAACGACCAGCTCCGCACTAAGCAGGAATCCGAGGTTATTCTTAACACTGCCGACGGTACTGTTTTCATTATTGCAGAAAATTCCAACGTCGAGTTTAATACCGAATTGAAGAAATCCATCAAGGGTGAAGTGAACATCTACATCCGTAATGGTAATATCCAGTTCGATGTCCAGAAGCAGAAGGACAATCAGTTTAATTTCAAGACCGGAACCGCAACTGCATCGATTCGTGGTACTGCTGGCTTCGTCGGTAGTCTTGATGGCCAGATGGTGGCCTCCCTCAAGGAAGGTCTTGTGGAAGTCAAGGACGCCAAGGGCCGTACCTCCAACATTACCCAGAACCAGACTCTTCTCGTGACCAAGTCCGGCGAAGCAAAGACCATTCCTCTGGAATCTTCCGGTACGATCGCCTTGTTCGCAGCCCTGGAAGAAATGTCTAAGTCCGGTGGCCTGGATAACGTGGAAGAACTAGAAAAGAATCTCCAGGCATTCGATGCCAAGTATGTAGACCAGAAGAAGGAATTCGAACAAAATCTGGAAATCCGTCCGGTGGTTATTCCTAAGGCAATTTCTCGCCCCACCATTACCCTGAAGGCCCAGATGACTCCGGGTGTCTATGTGACCGTGATGGGCCAGACCGATACGGTTCCTGCAAGTGGCGTCTACGAACGTACCTTCACTTGGGGTGTGTCCGCTACCGGTAAGAAGCGTTTCATGGCTACCTGTAGCAATGGTTCCGTGGAAGTTCCCTGCAATGTTTGGGAAACCGAATACGAACCCTCCGCTCCTGAAGCTCCTGTGGAAGAAGTGGTGGAGGATACCTTGGCTAAGGCTGACACCGCAGTTGTGGATTCCGCAGTCGAAACTGCCGTAGACTCTGCTGCCAAGGCTCCTGCTGAAGAAGTCGCTGCAGAAGAATCTAAGGCCGCAAAGCCTGCTGTGAAGAAGCCTGCTGCAGTCAAGCTTCCTGAACCTAAGGCTCCTGAATGGGTGCTGAAGCTTATGGGCAGCTCCCAGGATCCCCTGGATACCTTGGAAGAAGTTCCCATGAAGAGACGTCAGGCACTGGGCAATTCCCGCTTCAATATCCTTTTGTACAAACCCAATTGTTCTAAGGACGACAACTGCCTGAGCGAAGTGAAGTCTGTAACCGTTTACCGCAACGACGAGGAAATGGTGGTGTTCCAGGGCGAAAACCTCAGAACCATCAATCCTGTGGACGTGACCATTGAAAACGGCAAGGTCGATGTCTACAGAGTTGTTCTGGAAATGAATGACAAGAAGTTCACTGATGTCGTGGCTTTGAAAACCTTCCAGACCAGAATTATTTCGTCCAAATAGAGTCTGTATAGATTTCTTTTCACATCTGTGTAAGATTTTGGTCACAAACCACTAAAAAGTCCCTAAAAGGGGACTTTTTTTGTAGATTATGCCTACGTGCTTCAAACAAATGTTTGTGGGTTTGCTATCTTGTTGAGTAACAACGAGTTATAAGTATTAAACGGAGCAGCGGGAGGTTGTCTTGAACAATTCGATTCCTTTGGTTCAAATGGTGATGCAGTCGGACATTGCGACGATTGTTGTCCTTTGCATTTTGGCTGTTATGTCCCTGGGTTCCTGGGGTATCATCATCGTCAAGTACGTGGTGACCAAGAAGAATAAGCACGCCAACGTGGTGTTCTTCCGCAAGTTCAGCAATGTGACCCAGTTCGTGGAACTTCAGTCCCTTTGTGAAACTGCCGATGACAGTGCCCTCCGTCGTTTGACTGAAGAAGTGCTGAAGGAAGCATCCAAGTTCAGTAACTTCGTGAGTTATGATTCCATCCAGCACCGCGCCTCCTTGCTGGAAGATACCATTCAGCGTTCTATTGAAGGTCTCCGCCTGGCAGAAGACCGCTACCTGAGCTTCCTGGCTACCGCTTCCAACCTGGCACCCTTCTTCGGTTTGCTGGGTACCGTGTGGGGCATTATGGTGGCCTTCTTCCAGATCGGTCAGCATGGCTCCGCCGACTTGACCGTTGTGGCTCCGGGTATCGCCATGGCATTGATCACTACCGTTGGTGGCCTTGTGGTTGCTATTCCCGCTTCTGCCGGTTATAACTACTTTACCTCCAATAACGGTCAGAACGAAATTTCCTATTACAACTTTGGTTCCCAGGTGCTGAGCTTGTTCAAGCGCGGCGACTTGCTTGCTCTTGAAGAAGTTGCCGGCTAGGAGGCTTAAGTGAAGCGTAGCCGCGGAAAAGAACTTAAGCAGGAAATGAACCTGACGAACATGATCGATATCGTGTTCGCCATCTTGATTGTGTTCATTATCTGCGCACCCTTGATGAGTCAGGGTGTCAAGGTGGATTTGCCCAAGGCCGAAGCCCCCACCATGGAACAGGAAAAACTGTTGAAGGTTTCCATTACCAAGAGCGAAGAAATCTACATCGCTGACATGATGGTGGAATTCAGCAGCTTTGACAATGTTTTCAAGTCCTTGTGGGACGGCAATATGGCCGTTGTCATTAACTCCGACGAAGATGTACATTACGGTCTTGTAATGAAAGTGGTGACCCAAGTTCAGAAGCTTGGTGTTACAAAGCTTGGTTTCTTGACCATGAATCCTAAGGACACTCCGGGTAAGAAGTGAGCGATAACAAAAAAGGAAAGATTCAGTATTTCGCTGATGGCGATGACGGAATGATGGTGAAAATCATCATTTGTGCTGTCGTATTCCATGTTGTTATTGCTGGTGTTTGCATCGGGATGCATTATGTGAACTTCAAGCAGGATCCAGAGCCCATTCCTGTATTTGAAATGGTGCAGGTCCAACAGCAACAGCAGGTGACTCCGCCTGCTCCTCCGAAGCCCAAGCCGCCTGAACCGCCGAAGGAAGTTCCTCCCGAACCTAAGAAGGTCAAGCCCAAGCCGGAACCTAAGCCCAAGATTAACGAAGAACTTCCTCCGGAAATCAAGCCCGAAGAAGAAAAGAAGCCTGAGCCCGAACCGGAACCAGAACCGGAACAGCAGCCGGAGCCTACTCCGGAACCGGATCCTGAGCCGGCCAAGGATGATTTTGACATCGATGATATGGACTTGCCCGCAGCGGTCGAAGCTCCCAGCCTGAATCCTGTTGGCTCTGTGGACATGGACCCGTTGATGCAAGTCTACCTGGAACGTTTGAAGCAGATTATCATGGGCAACTTCAATCCGCCCAGCAATCTGAATGTGAAGAAGAGTATCAAGACAACGGTGCAGTTTACCATCGACCGCTTTGGTGGAATTTCTGCAATCACGTTGAAGCGTTCTTCTGGAAACTCCACTTGGGACCATCTTTCTGTTCGCGCAGTGAAGATTTCCAAGGTGCCGGAACTTCCGTTTAATTTTAGAGCGCCTAGCTTGACTTTGCATTTTAACTTTACTCCGAACTAATCGGTGAATGGGTTGAGGAAATAGAAGAGACATATGAAGTACGTAACTAAAGCATTCAAGTTTTCCACATTGGCAGCCTCCATTGCCTTTTGGATTTTGTTCTTGTTGCCGACCTTAAGTTCTGCCGCCATTGACACCATTGCTGTGGATGTGGGTATCTCTGTTTTCAAGACCATGCCTATTGGCATTGTTCCTTTCACGGAACCTAAGGAAAACATTGAATGGATCGAAGAAAAGCCGCACCAGATTCTGACTCGCGATGCTAATCTTTCTGGCCGTTTTGATGTGGTGGCCTCTGACAAGTTCAACTTGGCTTTGTTCAGCCGCAATCATGTAAAGCATTACGTGACTGGCATGGTGTCCAAGGCTGATGGAAATAAGCTCCGTGTGGAATGCTATCTGTACATTGCTCAGACCAAGGATTTGCTGCTGGGTGAAACCTATGTGATTCCGCAGCAGGACATGCGTAGGGTCATGCACAAGTTCTTTGACCTGGTGATTAAGCGCCTCTGGGGTGAACGTGGTGTTGCCTCTACAAAGCTTGCCTATGTTTCCAAGATGGATGGTGTTAAGCAGGTTGTGGTTTCTGATTACGACGGATATCATCGTTCCCAGATTACCCGCGATTCCAGCATCAGCATGATGCCTGTGTGGATGAAGGGCAATAAGGGCCTGGTCTATGTGAATTTCAAGACCAACCGCCCCCGCCTTTATCTGAAGAAGTTTGGCGGCGCGGTTCAGCCTCTGTTCCCGCATTTGGATCAGACTTACAGCCCGGCAGTGAATCCGGTAACTGGCGAACTGCTGTTCTCTTCTACTGTTGATGGCAAGACGGACTTGTACATTGGAAATCCCACTTCCGGCAAGGCAAAGAAATTTGCTTACCTGAAGAGCAACCAGACTAGCCCCGCCTGGAGCCCCTATGCTACTGAAGTGCTGTTCACCAGTGACCGTGGCGGTGGCCCGCAGATTTTTGTCATGGGCAAGGATGGTAGCGATATGCGTCGCGTGACTTTCATGGGCCGCTACAACGAACGTGCCAGCTGGTCTCCGGAAGGCGACCGCATTGCCTATACCTCCATGGATAACGGCAAGATGAATATCTATACCTGCGCTTTGGACGGTTCCGACATTGTTCAGCTGACCAATAATGCAGGCAACAACGAACATCCCTCTTGGTCTCCGGACGGCAAACTCATTGCCTTCTCCAGCAACCGTAGTGGTTCCTACCAGATTTACATTATGAGAAAGGATGGATCCAACGTGACCCGTATTACCAACTCCGGCGAAAACACTTCGCCCACTTGGTCTTTCTTCTTTGACGATTTAGACTAAAACAAAAGGAAGGTGCATAAAATGAAGAACCTCTTGAAGATCGCTATCGTGGCAAGTGTTGCAGGCATCGTTTTGTCTGCTTGCTCCAGCTCTAGGCCGCCCAAGACTCACCCCACCACAAAGAAGACTCGTGTGGCTGCTGAAGTTCAGCAGGAAGTTGCTGCTGATACCGCTGTTGCTCAGCCGGTTGTGAATGCAGACTCCTTGGCTGCAGAACAGGCCCGCCAGGAAGCTGAACGCTTGGAAGCAGAACGTGCCCGTTTGGAAGCTCTCATCAACCAGATCATGAGCGAAGACGTTTACTTTGACTTCGACCGTTCTGAACTGACTGAAAAGGCTAAGGAACTTTTGGCTCAGGTTGCTGAACTCCTGATGAAGGAAACTCGTTTCTCCATCACCATCGAAGGTCACACCGATGCTCGCGGTACCGAAGACTACAACTTTACCTTGGGTGCAAAGCGTGCTATGAAGGTTAAGGAATTCCTGGGCGCCTATGGCATTGATGGCAAGCGCATGGAATCCGTAAGCTACGGTAAGGAAGCTCCGAAGGCTGAAGGCGAATCTGAAGAAGCATATTCTCAGAACCGTCGTGCAAACTTCCGCGTGAACGTTCGCGACTAAGGGCTTTGCGCAAAGGGCTGCGTGAGAACGCGGCCTAACCGAAGAATGTTTAATTTGTAAGAGGCGTATATGAAACGTTTGGCAATATTGAGCCTTGCCGTTTTGACGTTGATGGGATGTAGCAGCATGACCGTGCTCAGGACTAAGGAAATCAAGTCCGTGGGTAAGGTTGTGCAGAAGTCTGTGCAGGCTACGGTTAACCAGAAGGTGGATTCCGCAGTGGTTCTCCTGACCGCAAAGAACGATTCTTTGCGTACAGAACTTGATTCCACTATCGCTCGCCTGAAGGTTGCTGAATTTGCTCAGAAGCGTATGCAGGCTGAAATTACCATGCTTGCTCGTCGCATATCCGACGAATCCGAACGTAATGACTCCCGTCAGGAAGAAATCATTTACCGCTTGGATTTGCTCCTGGGTAAGTCTGACAAGATTCTCGCCAAGAAGGTGGTTGTCAGTGGCGCTCCCGCTCCCATTTCCATGGACAGCTTGGAACGCGAAGCTGAAAAGCTTGTAGAAGCAGAAGCCATGTTCAATACGGCTCGTTCCGATTATCATCGTGGCGAGTACAAGTTGGCATACTCCGGTTTCAAGCAGGTCTATGAAACCATGAAGACTGGTGAACTTGCAGAAAATTCCTTGTACTGGATGGCAATCTGCTTGATCGATGCTAAGCAAATCGACAAGGCCAAGAAGGTCTTTGCCCGCATGGCAGAAGCATTCCCCGATGGTCAGAAGACTTGCCCGGCTTTGTTCAAGCTTGCAAATCTCTACGCTGATGAATGCGATATCGAAATGCAGAAGCAGTACTTGCAGAAGATTCTCTCCAACAAGAGCTGCGAAGCCTCTGGCGAATTTGAACAGTCTGCAGAAATCCTTCAGGAACTGCTGGAAAAGAAGGACAACGACTCTGAAACTTGCGTAACCAAGGAAGAGCAGGAAGCTGCAATTATTCCTGCAGAAGCTTCTGCAAAGGGATTTGTGGCTGACGCCCCCAAGGCGGAACAGAATGCGGCCAATGCACCTGCCGCACCTGTTGTTGGCCCCGCTCCCACTCTGACTCCGGTTCAGCAGCCTGCAAAGTAGTTCCGTGAATCCCGCAGAAATTTAACCGTTAAAGGTTTAAATCGAGCGAAACCGAAATTCTAGAAGAGAAACAAGAAACCGCTAGTCTAAGGATTAGCGGTTTTTGCTTTTTAAAACGCTTAGAACCGAGTGATTGTCTGTGAGCAAAAAAACGCCTCGTATTAACGAGGCGTGATTGCGAGAGTGAGGCTCAGTCGCAGGTTCCTTTTTATGCTGTTAGAGCCGAACGGTCATTATGGTTCGTCTGCGTCGATGATGACGCGTTCGACAGATGCGCCCAAGGTTGCCATCTTGGCTTCGAAATCTTCGTAACCGCGGTCCAAATGATAGATGCGGCTGATCTTGGTTTCGCCTTCGGCAATGAGTGCTGCCAGAACCATGGCCATGCTGGCGCGAAGGTCTGTACCCATCACTTCTGCGCCTTCCAGAGGAGCCCCGCCCTTGATGGTGGCGGTGTTGCCGCTGATGGTTATGTTGGCGCCCAAGCGTTCCAGTTCTGCAACGTGCTTGAAACGGTCGTTATAGACGGTATCCTGAATGACGCTGTTGCCCGGGATGGAAAGCAGGGTTGCCATGAGGGGAGCCTGCATATCGGTGGGGTAGCCCGGGAAGGGGAGAGTCTGGATAGTGATAGGCTTCAGTTCCTGACCGCGGGCATCAACTTCTGCCCAGTCGGCGCCGACGTTCACCTTGCAGCCCATTTCGCGGAATGCGTCCAGGGTGGAGGCGATATGTTCGGGAATAATCTTGGTGACCTTCACGCGGCCACGGGTAATGGCGGCACCGCACAGGAAGGAGCCTGCTTCAATACGGTCGGGAATGGTGTATCCGTTACCGGGGCGGAGTGCTTCCACACCTTGCACAGTCAAGGTGCGGGTGCCGCGGCCCTGGATCTTTGCGCCCATACCGATGAGGTAGTCCACCAGATTGTCAATTTCAGGTTCCAGGGCGGCGTTCTGAAGAACGCTAGTACCCTTGGCCAGCGTTGCAGCCATCAGAACATTGACGGTGGCGCCTACGCTGGAAATGGGGAAGTGGAAGGTACCACCGGGGAGGCGGCCTTCGCAAGTGGCTTCAACGTAACCGTGGGTCACGGTAATCTTTGCGCCCAATGCTTCAAGACCCTTCAAATGCAGGTCCACAGGGCGGGGGCCCCAAGCGCATCCGCCCGGGAGAGAAACACGGCAACGTCCGAAGCGGGCTACCAGAGGGCCAAGCACATAGAAGCTTGCGCGCATGGTCTTCACCAGTTCGTAGGGAGCTTCCAAATGGTCGGCACCGCGGGTGTCAATCTTCAAAACGTGGGAATCACCACTGATACGGCAACCGATGACGCGGAGCACGTCGGACATGGTCTTCATATCTTTCAGGTGGGGCACGTTGGTGATTTCAGAAACGCCATCAGCCAAAAGGGCTGCTGCCATCACGGCAAGCACGGCGTTCTTTGCGCCGGAAATTTCCACGTCGCCGTCCAGGGGTTTCTTTACTTGGGGAACGATAAACTGATACATACTACTCTCTGAGATTTTCTAAAACTTACTTTTTCTTGCTTACGGTGGCAGGCTTCTGTTCGTAAACCACTCGTGTTTTGGCAATCCAGTCGTGCAAGGCTCTGCGCTTGGGATCTACCATGACGATCAGGTAGCCGATGCCGTAGAACAGCAGGGTAATCTGCGTGAACAAACTTGCCACGTAGCGCAAGGCGCTTGCCACCCAGCCGACCTTCTCCTGGCCCACAACTTCTACATGGAGGTGGAACAGGCGCTTGCCCGGTGTGGAGGAATGAATTGCGGTAAAGACCACGAAATAGATGGCCTGGAACAAGCCCCAGACTCCGATGAACAAGTTCATGCCGGGGGCATCTAAAAGCTTTGTAGCGTTTTCGCCGTTGTTGGGGTCACTTGCGTAGGTTGTGAAAGCGTTTGCAATGGTGTCCACGTCAATCAGCTGCAGCTGACCCATGATCATCATGATAATGATGCCGGTTGCAGACAAAATAATGTTGTCGATAAAGTAGGCCGCGCCGCGTACGATAAAGCCTGCGTAGCGCTTGTGGGCCTTGTGCTCGGCGAGGATGGCTTCCAGGGCCGCCTTGATTTGTTCTTCTTCGGAAAGGCCGTCTGCGCTGTTGTCGGAACTTTCTGCAGAATTTGCCATTTCCTTGGATTCGGAAGTTTCTTCCCAGCGGACCCAGGCTTCCATGCCGGAATGCCATACTAGGGTTTCATTTTTGATTTCACCGGATTTGACAAAATCCTTGATTTCATCGATAGAATAGGGACCCTTACGGCGTTCACCTTCTGTGATGGATTCATCTATATAATACCAAGTCATACAGGGTACAATGTAGTAAATCCAAAGCCGTATGCACAAAAAAAAGCTACCTTTGGGAGGTATGATGAATTTTAAGATTGGCCAGCGCTATGTAAGTCAATCGGAACCTGCTCTGGGACTTGGTATTGTCACAGAAGTTCAGGCCCGTATTGTCAAAATCTCGTTCCCTGCGGTGAATGACATTCGTTTATATCGTTCCGATACAGCTCCGGTAGATCGCTTTGTCCTGAATCAAGGCGAAACTGCAAAAAGCGAAAAGGGTGTTTCCTTTACCATCGAAAATGTGAAGGAAGTGGATGGCATCATGGTCTATGAAGGCCGTGCCGGTCGTTCCATGAAGGAATCCGAACTGAATGCCAAGATTTCCATTGCCCGTCCGGCAGACCTGTTCCGTGCCCTGATGGAAAACCGCATTTCCAACAGCGGTCAGTTCCAGCGTCGCGAAAGCTCCATGGACTTGTCCTGCAAGTGGATTGCGTCTCCCGTCCGTGGCATGATTGGCCCCCGCGTAAGCAAGATTCCCCACCAGTACTATCTGTGCCATCGCGCCTGTTCCAGCTCCACCTTGCCCCGTCTGATGCTTTCCGACGAAGTGGGCTTGGGTAAGACCATCGAAGCCGGCATGATTTGGCATGCCCTCAAGGCTCGTGGCCGTATTAGCAGGACCTTGATTATTGTCCCCGAGACTTTGAAGCATCAGTGGCTCATTGAAATGAAGCGCCGCTTCAACCATCTGTTTACCTTGGTGGACGAAGGCTACTTGAAGGGTCTGTTTGTTGCCGATGAAGACGACAAACCCAATCCGTTCAACCAGGCCAACGACATTATCTGCTCCATCGATTTCCTCATTAAGCAGCCCGCCTTGATCGAAGACCTTCTGAAGGTCCAGTGGGACATGACCATTATCGATGAAGCCCATCACTTGGTTTGCGAAGATGGCTTTACCAGCCACGAATACCTTTTGGCCAATGCTGTGATTCAGCGCTCCAAGGGTGTGTTGCTTTTGACCGGTACTCCGCTCCAGTTCCATCCGGAATCTCAGTTCAACCGTTTGAAGATGTTGGACCCGGTCCGCTTTGCCGACTATAACGCATTTATCAAGGATCAGGACGCATACCGCAAGTTGGTAAACGAACTGAACAAGTTGCCCACCGATCCTGGCCAGCAGATGAGCTGGGATGACTTGAATGAAATCGTTCCCAAGAAATCTATCATCCGCCCCTGGCTTGAACAGGAAAGTGCCAAGTCCATGACCGCCGACGAATGGATCCGCCGCATTGTGGATGCAGTGGGTACTGGTTCCGTGGTGTTCCGCAATACCCGTAAGGGCGTAGGCGGGTTCCCCAAGCGTGTTCTTGATGAAGTAGCCCTGGAACCTAATCCCAACTATCGTGACATGGTGAATGCCGCTGCCGAGCAGGACCTGGATATGTCTACCGACATTCAGGAAAACGGCTTGCTTTGCACTAGCTACTCCGATGCCTGGCCCTTGGATGAACGTTATGTATGGCTGAAGCAGTTCCTGAAGGAACATCAGAACGACAAGGTCCTCCTGATCTGCGAATCCATTGAAGTGGTTCTCGCCTTGGAAGCCCTCCTTACCGACTACATGGGTCCGGGTGCGTTCTCCATGTTCCACGAGAACATGACCATCATGGCCCGTGATAAGGCTGCTGCAAACTTCAGTAAGGAAAACGGCGCAAATCTTTTGATTGCTTCGGAAATTGGTTCCGAAGGCCGTAACTTCCAGTTTGCCCATCACTTGATTTTGTTCGACCTGCCGCTGGACGCATCCTTGGTGGAACAGCGTATTGGTCGTCTGGACCGTATTGGCCAGAATGAAAACATCATTATCCACGTGCCTTATGTGAAGGGCTCCGGTCAGGAAGTGATGTTCCGCTGGTACCACAACGGCTTGAATGCTTTCGGTACTCCTATGATGAGCGGTGGCGAACTGTTCCTCAAGTATACCGACGAACTGATTGCCGCCTTGGCTGAACCGGCTCCGCTCCTGCAGCACTTCATTGACGATGTGATTCCGCAGGTGAAGAAGGATTGTGACGCCATGCGCAAGAACATTGAGAAGGGCCGCGACCGCTTGCTGGAATTCAATTCCCGCAATCCGGAAAAGGCTAAGGAAATCACCGATGAAATTGAACGCGTCGATGCTATTCCCGACCTGCAGACTCTGGTGTTCTCCTCCTTGATGGAACGTGGTCTTGAAATTGAAAAGAGCAAGATTCCTGGTTGCTTCGTGGTGACTATGGGTACCCAGGTGGAAGCTGGCTCTGTTCCGGGTATGCCCGAATCTGTGGGCGGTATTCCGGGTAGCAGCAGCGCTGGTGGCCGCGTGGTTCAGGAAGTGGGTAACTTCGAAGAAGGCTCCGGCGGAGGCGATGATGATGCCCGCTATAGCGATGCTTCTAGCCTTACCATTACTTTTGACCGTAAGGTGGCTATGGTCCACGACGAAGTAGATTTCGTCAGCTTGGAACATCCTCTTTCCCAGGGTGTGCTTGACTTTGAGACCACTTTGGATAACGGCGCCGTGTCCTGCAACATTTGGCAGAACTCCGGTATGCGTGGCTTGATCATGCAGTACAACTTTGCTGTAGACTTTGCCATTTCCGAAGAATGGGGCGTGTCTGACTTGGCAGGTCCTCGTTACCTGACTGTGTTGGTGAACCCCACTGGCGAAGACTTGAGCGATAAGGTTCCTGAACTTGCAAATGCTTCCTTCAAGGATGTGGCTGTTCCTCAGGGCAATCCTGCAGTGAACATGACCTTGAAGTACTTCAGCAAGGATGGCTTGGCCATTGCTCGCCGCAATGCCATGACTCAGGCCAAGGAATGGGCTGAACAAGCTGCAGAAGCTGTGGAAGCTCGCGCAGAACAGGAATATCAACGTATGAACCACTTGCTGATGATGCGCGGCAAGGCTGGCAATAATGAACAGCTGAAGCAACTTCGCAAGAACGTTCAGGAATGGAAGAAGATTATTTCCAACCCGCAGCTCCGTCTGGACGCAATCCGCCTTCTGGTCTGCCGTTAATATTGAACCTCGAACCTCGGGCCTCGCGCCTCGAACCTGATTATGAGTGAATTAAGAAAGAACATTTTGAACGAAGCCCGCCGCATTGTGGTAAAGATCGGTTCTCGTATTCTCGTGGATTCCGAAAAGGGCGGTGTACGTACTCGTTACATCCAGAAGTTGGCTGATTCTGTTGCCCGCCTTATGGAAGCCGGCAAGGAAGTTGTCATTGTGACTTCTGGTGCTGTGGGTACTGGCATGAGCCAGTTGGGCTACAAGGAAAAGCCCACGGTCATCGCCGAAAAGCAGGCATGTGCCGCAGTAGGTCAGATTGACTTGATGTATGCCTATCGTGAAATGTTCCGCTGGTGTCAGCTTTCTGTAGGCCAGATTCTTTTGTCTGCAGATGACTTCCGCGACCGCGGCCGTTACAAGAATTTGCAGAACACAATCAAGGCCATGCTTGCCCGTAAGATCGTTCCCATCATCAATGAGAACGACTCTCTGGCTGTAGCTGAAATCAAGGTGGGCGATAACGACAAGTTGTCCTCTGACGTGGCTCTGTTCTTGGATGCAGACTTGCTGTTGATCTTTACGGATGAAGATGGTCTCTTTGATGACAATCCGAAGAAGAACCCCAACGCTCGTTTGCTCCGTTTCGTTCCCGAAATTACTCCCGCAGTTCTCGCCTTGGCAGGTAAGCCCGGTGAAGCCGGTTCTGCTGTAAGTACCGGCGGTATGCGCAGTAAGCTTGAAGCTATCCGTAATGTAACTAAGAGCGGTTGCAATGCATTCCTTGCTTGTGGTATGCGCGTGCTGCCCCACGAAGTGATTCTGGAACAGGCTGAAGGTACCTTGTTCGTTGGCTCCAAGAAGAAGTTGAACAGCCGTCAGCGTTGGCTCAGCTTCATTACCACTCCCCGCGGAAGCGTGGTGGTGGACGAAGGCGGCGTAAAGGCCTTGCGCGAAAAGCATTCCAGCCTGCTGCCTGTGGGTGTTGTTTCCGTGAAGAAGCATTTCGACAAGGGCGATCTCATTGAAGTCCTGAGCGAATCTGGCGAAGCTGTGGCCCGCGGTGTGGCGAAGTTTGATAGCGAAACTTTGAAGCTTGTGCTTCACAAGAAGACTTCTGAAATCCACGCCTTGCTGGGCAAGGATGTGGCTGATGAACTTGTTCACAAGAACGACCTGGTGGTATTTTAATAAGAGGCTTGCGAAATGGCAGAAGATCAGAACTTAGACGAATTGGCCGAAGAATCTGCGGAACTTCCTAAAGTTGAAAGCCAGGAAGATCTTGCCCGCATTATCCAGGCTCTGGTTTTTGCATCGCCCGATGTGGTGACCCTGAAAAAGCTCCGTGAAATTCTCGGTGACTTCTTGGATGCGCGTTTGGTGTCCGACGCCTTGATTGCAGCCAACGACTCCTTGAACAAGATTAACTCGCCGTTTGAAATTGTGGAACAGGCCGGTGGCTACCGCTTCCGTACCCGCGCCAAGTATTATCCTTGGGTTCGTAAGTTGTTCCCGGAAGTGAATGCCCGTCGTTTGAGCCAGGCTGCTCTTGAAACCTTGGCAGTGATTGCTTACCAGCAGCCCATTACCAAGGCTGCCATCGAACAGGTTCGTGGTGTTTCTTCTGCAGATGGTCCTATCCGTAACTTGCTGGACAAGAAATTTATTGCCTTGGGTGCCCGTGCAGAAACCGTAGGTAATCCCTACACTTACGTAACCACCCAGGAATTTATGAAGTACTTCGGAATCAACCGCATTCCCGAAGACTTGCCCCGCCTCCGCGAATTCAGTGAACTTCTAGAAGCCGGTGCATTGGTGCCGCAGTATGCCAAGCCGGAATCCATTGCCACCGAAGAACCTGTGGAACCGGAAGATAATCCGGATCAGGTTGAACTTTCCATGGGAGATTTGTAATGGCCTGCACTCCCTTAATGCAACAGTACTACGATATCAAGGCCCAGAACCCTGGTTGTATTCTGTTCTTTAGAATGGGTGACTTCTTTGAACTTTTCGAAGAAGACGCTGTCATTGCCTCCAAGATTTTAGGCATTACCCTTACCAGCCGCAATAACGGTGCCGCTGGTGCTACGCCCCTTTGCGGATTCCCGCATCACGCCGCAGAACGTTACGTTCCCAAGATGGTTGCTGCAGGTTACCGTGTGGCTATTTGCGAACAGGTGGAAGACCCCAAGCTTGCCAAGGGTATTGTCAAGCGCGACATTGTGGAAATCATCAGTGCCGGTACCGCCATGAACGAAGCCAACCTGGATGCCAAGGAAGCAAACTACCTTTGCGCCTACATCCCGGCTAAGGCCGCTGTTGCGGACTCCGCTGATGGAAAATGCGCCGACTTGGCCGCCTTCGCTATCGCCGATGTGACGACGGGTTTTCTTGCTACAAGCAAGAGCTCCGTGCAGGCTTTTGAATGCGAATTCTGTCGTCGCATGCCCAAGGAAATTGTGGTCCCCGAAGGATGCAAGATTCCCGATGGCGTCATGGACTTGATCAAGTCCGAAAACATTTTGATTACGGAACTTCCGGCTTTCCAGTTTGGAGAAGAAGCTGCCCGCGAAACGCTATTCTCTCATTTCAAGGTGGAAGCCTTGGACGGCCTGGGTCTTGATGGCCGCCCGGAAGAAACTTCTGTGACAGGTGCTCTTCTGCAGTACTTGATGTTCCAGAAGAAGTCTGAACTGACTCACTTTACTGCCCTCGAGATTATGAATCTCGATGACTACATGACGTTGGATCCTTCTACGTTGCGCAACCTGGAGCTGGTGCGCCCGCTGAACGCCGACGACATTAGCAGCACCCTTTGCTACGTGTTGGACTTCACCGTTACCGCTATGGGCGGCAGAACCTTGAAGGACTGGGTAAGCCATCCCCTGATTTCCGTGGACCGCATTAAGGAACGTGAAGAAGCGGTGGATGAACTTGTCAATAATCCGGTGGCTCTTGACGAACTGAAGGAATCCCTCACTTCCATTCTGGATATGGAACGCCTGATGGGTCGTGTAGGCTCTGGCCGCGCCAACGCCCGTGACCTTGCTGGTATGGGCCGCTCCCTTTCTCAGGCAGCGAAGGTTGCCGATGTTCTGGAAGGCCTGCGTTCTCCCATTTTCGAACCCATGCGTGAGGCTTTGATTCTTGCCAAGGGTAGGGGAGAGGAACTTCTCCGCCAGTTCAATGAAGACCTTCCCATGACCGTTCGCGAAGGCGGCATGATTCGTGAAGGTGCCAACGAGGAATTGGATCAGCTGAATGCCAACATCAAGGATAAGCGCCAGTGGATTGCGTCCTTGGAAACCCGCGAAAAGGAACGCCTGGGAATCCCCAGCATCAAGGTGGGTTACAACAAGGTATTCGGTTACTATATCGAAGTGACCCGCGCCGCCATGGCCAAGGCCACCAATCTGATTCCCGACGAATATATCCGTAAGCAGACTACGGTGAATTCCGAACGTTACATCACTCCGGAGATGAAGGAATGCGAATCCATCATCAGCAACGCCGAAGTGAACATTCACGCTCTGGAATACAAGATTTTCTGCGAACTCCGCGACCGCGTCAACTCCTGGCGAGCCGAACTTCAGGAAATTGCAAACGCTATTTCCCGAGTAGATACGCTGTACAGTTTTGCCCGCGCCGCCCGCAAGTACAACTACGTTTGCCCCGAGGTCTTTGAAGGTTCCGGCATCGAAATCAAGGGTGGTTTCCATCCGGTGATCGTTGCGGTGAATCCGGATCTGGACTTCATTAGCAATGATGTGAAGCTGTCGCCCGAGGCGACCCGACTGATGCTGATTACCGGCCCGAATATGGCTGGTAAGTCAACTTACCTGCGTCAGACCGGCTTGATCGTCTTGATGGCACAAATAGGCTGCTTTGTACCTGCGGAAAGTGCCCGCATTGGCGTTGTGGACCGTATCTTCACCCGCGTGGGTGCAAGTGACCGCCTGTCCCGCGGCCTTTCTACCTTCATGGTGGAAATGATTGAAACCGCCAACATCCTGCGTAACGCCACCGCCCACAGCCTTGTGCTTCTAGACGAAATTGGCCGCGGTACCAGTACCTTTGACGGTCTCTCCATCGCCTGGGCTATTGTAGAGACTTTGCACGACGAGCCTGCTCGCGCAGCCCTCACGCTCTTTGCTACCCACTACCACGAATTGACTGGCCTGGTGGACGACCTTGAACATGCCGGCAACTACCAGGTGGCCGTGCAGGAAAAGGGCGACAAGCTGATTTTCCTCCATAAGATTCTTGAAGGTGCCTGCGATTCCAGCTATGGTATCCATGTGGCTGAAATGGCCGGCCTTCCCAATAACGTGCTGCGCCGCGCCCGTAAGATCTTGCTCCGTCTTGAAAAGCACAAGATCGACCCCAGCGACGAAGCCGCCAACAAGAAGCTGAAGGAAAAGCCCCAGGTAGACCTGTTTGCTCCTCCCGATGAAAGCACCACTCTCCTAAAGGAAGAAGTGCGTCGCCTCCGTCCGGAAGAAATGACCCCCATGCAGGCGCTCCAGTACCTCATGGACCTGAAGGAAAACTACGGCAAGTAGTGAACAGCGAATTGCTGCGAGAATAAGCGCCTTGCTTAAAGTATAAAAGGGATGTTGCAAATGCAGCATCCTTTTTGCTGTAAACCGCACAAGAAAAATGATCGCAATAGATGTTATTATATTATCTTAATCAATATGATTGATTTTGCCGCATTACAGGATTTCGTTTACGAGGATCGTGTTTATGACTCGGATATCCACGGGTTGGCTCATTGGCGCCAGGTGGAGTTTAACGGACTGATGCTAGCGAAAAAGACCAAGGCGGACATCACCGTGGTGCGATTGTTTGCCTTGTTCCATGATTCCAAACGCGAAAGCGACGGTTATGATGAAACTCATGGTAGTCGCGGTGCGGAATTTGCCAAGAAGTGCCGTGATGAAAAACTTTTCGAGATTACGGATGAACAGTTTGAAAAGCTGTTCCATGCCTGTACCAACCACACAACGGAACGTCGTAGCGGAGATCCTACCATTGATACCTGCTACGATGCAGATCGCCTAGACCTAGGTCGTGTATTCATTAACCTTGATCCTATGAAAATGGCATCCACTGCCGGAGGCTTCGTGGCTGCGCAGTCCCGTAAAGAAAAAATCCCACCTTATGAAATGCGGGATTGGTTAATGAAATTTGAGTTTTAAATCTGAATTATTCGATCCAATTCATTCGACCGTTGAACTGGGCATCGCTCTTGATTGCCTGGAAGGTACAGCTGATTTCCACGCCGGCATTCTTGGGCAGTGCGGCAACGCCAACAGCGGTGCGGGCGTGCTTTCCGTTTTCGCCAAGAATCTTGACTGCAAGTTCGCTGGCACCGTTCAATACGGCGGGCTGTTCCTTGAAATCGGGGGAGGACTGAACAAAACCCTGCATCTGCACCAGCTTCAGGGATTCTCCTTCCTGGAGCATGCTCATGGCTGCTGCAATATTATTCAGCAGGCAGATGGCTGCGCCTTCTGTTGCCTTTTCCTGGGAAAGAGCGGTGGGAACGATTCCTGTATAGGCGGAAAAATCGCCCTTCACAGAGGGCAACTGTCCGGATACGAAAATAACATCGCCTACGCGGGTGGCGGGAACGTATGCTGCCAGAGGCTTTGCCACGGCGGGTAATTCCAAACCCAGTTCTTCAACTTTCTTAATAATATTCTGCATAAAACCTTCCTTTTTTCTCTAACCAATATAAAAAAACTCCCCCTGAAGGGAGAGTTTTATTTTTGCGTCGTGATTTAACGCAGATTATTTCTTGCTGTTTTCCACCAGTTCGATGGCCATCTTCTTCATGTTGGTGAAGTCCCACTTGCCGGAACCCAGCTTAGGAATGCTATCCACCTTGAATACGGAACCCGGAATCATAAGGGGCGGCATACCGGACTTACGCAGGTTGCGCTGCATTTCTTCCTGATTGCAGTTGCCCACGTACATGAGGACAATGCGTTCACCCTTTACGGTGTCAGGCACTGCCACCACGGCGTATTCCAGACCTTCCATAAGGCCGGTTTCGTGGAGACGGGCTTCCACTGCGATAAGGGAAATCATTTCACCGCCAAGCTTTGCGAAACGGCTGTAACGACCCAGCAACTTGATGAATCCATCGGGAGTGAGGGTGCCCTTGTCACCAGTCTTGTACCAGCGATGACCATCCTTCTCGAAGATCACGCTTGCGGTCTTTTCCGGATTCTTCATGTAGCCCTTCATCACCTGAGGACCAGCAAAGGTCACCATGCCTTCGCTACCCATGGGCAGGAATTCATTGGTTTCAGGATCGATGATGGCAGCCTTGGTACCAGGAATGTAGTGACCCACGCTATCCAGGTCGGTGCATTTTTCCATAGTGAGGAAGTCATCCAGCAACACATTGGGAGTATTGATGGTGACCAGTGGAGAAAGTTCTGTAGCGCCGTAGGCTTCGAAAATGTCCTTACCGAACTTCAGCTTGAAGGATTCGCGAAGTTCCTGACGAACCTTTTCTGCACCGCCCACAATGTAGCGGATGCTGTCCAGAGTCATGGGGTGGACCCAGCGATTAATGGAAATAGCACGCAGGAAGGTGGGAGTACCCATCAAGATGGTGGTCTTGTACTGTGCGCAAACTCGGGCCAGGGTCTTGATGTCTGTCGGATCCGGGCAAAGCACCATGGGAACGCCGTCCAGCAAGGCCATCATGAAGGTCATGGTCAAACCGAAGGAGTGGAACAGCGGGAGTTCCGCGGTCATCACGTCGCTACGGCGCAGACGAATCATACAGTCGGTCTGGATGGCGTTGGCGAGAATGTTCTTGTGTGTCAGCAGAACGCCCTTAGGAGTACCTTCGGAACCGGAGCTGAACAGAATAAAGGCGTTATCGTTCAGCTTGGATCTGGAGAAGCTCAGGGACAGAAGCCTGCGGGGCATGACTCGTACATAGAGATAGGAACAAAGGCGAGAAACAATACCGATCCTTGCTTCTTCATCGTCCAGGTAAATCATCTTGGCTCTGTTGGCAATTTCTGCGAAGGCAGGAGTCTTGGAACAAAGCTTTTCGAAGAACGGATGGGTTGTCACCACAGTCTTGATTTCTGCTGTATCAAGGCAACCCAGAACCACGTCTGCGGGGGAGGTAAAGTTCAGGTTGACGGAGGTCTTGCCTGCCGCAAGAATGGAGACAATACCCAGAGCGGCGTCGCGGCTTGTGGGAATCATGAAGCCGATGTTCTTTTCGCCGTGGGTGGTAGAACGGATCTTGTTGCGGAAGCGACGAACCAGGCTGATCATTTCGAAGCCGGAAACGTGGCGGCCGGCAGGGTCGATCAAGACCGGGCGGCTCTTGCGCTTCTTCATGGCCTTCAGCCAGGTGGGGATCAAAGTCTTGTAGTGGCTAATAGCCATGTCCCATACGGAAACGGAAAGATCTTCGATGCTATCGCGAATTTCTGCTTCGGTGGAGGTGGTAGGCATGGGCTTGCCAAAACCGACACCCACAATGCGGTTCATATTCTGCGGACGCATGACGCATTCAGAAGCGTGGCTGTAGCGGCTGCCCCAGAGGCCCTGGATATAGAAGGGAACGACCTGGGTGTTAGTATCCTTGATGGCGTCGGTGTAGTCCAGGGAGAACTTGGAAATGTTGGGGGACTTGGAAACTTCGCCTTCAGGGAAGATCACTACGGCTTCGCCCTTCAGTAAGGCTTCTCGAATCTGTTCCATGGCGGGCTTAGGATCACGGCGGTTGATGTTAATCAGGAACTTGCCGTGGGAAAGCCATCTCTGGTACCAGTCTGCCCAGGTGTTTCTGTTACTAGCAATATGCAACGGACGGGGACTGCTCATCTGCAGCACGGCCCAGTCAATAAAGCTGAAGTGGGGACCAACCAAAAGCAGGGGGCCGCTTTCGGGAATGTTGCTTGCACCAATGACCTTCACGCGGTAGCGGAAGACGAAGGTGAAGGTGAAACGCAGAACTGCGCGGAGTAGGGCCATAGGGGTGCTTCGCAGGGTTAGGATGAATGTCAAGGCCAGCATTACGCCGAGGAACCAGAAACAATGGCGGACCTGGATGCCGGTAAAAATCAACAACAAGGTCTGACCGCCCATGAAAATGGTCAAGATGATCATCTGGATCATGTTGGATACAGCGTGGATTCTTCCTGCGGTGCCCGGCTTGGTCAAATTCTGGATGGAGGTTCGCAGAATTACAAAGGCGCTACCAGTGCAAAGGCCGAGTACGCCGTAAAGAACTGCTTGAAGAACATCGTTCTGGGCGAAGGGAATGATAATCATGGTCAATGCAGAGCCGAAAGCTGCAAAGGGGATGATTCCTGTTTCCACAAATCCCTTGGAGGAGGCGCTTGCAATGAGTGCGCCGACGATAAAGCTTGCTGCTGCGACAGTCACTGCGAAAACGAAACCGGCGGAAGTCAAGTTAAAAGTGTTTTCCACATTGTGGCTGCTCATGTGCTGTGCCAGCAGCAGGAAAATTTGAATCACGCCCCAGAAGGCGGAGAGACCGAGAATGGCGAGTCTTGCACTAGGAATCTTCCAGGTGGCGGCAAATACGCGCTTGGCGGAACGGTAACGGACTTCGTTGCTCTTGACGCCTTGGATGAAGAAGCTAAGGATGGTGGCAGCAACTGCTGCGCCCAGGTAGATAAAGAGAATCTGGTTGAAAACGATGATGCCCAGGTAGGCTGCCAGAACGACACCAGCCACGTAGCAGATGATGAATGCGGCGTTTGCTCTAGCCAGGGTGTCGTCATCGAAGATTTCCTTCATGGCGCTGGCGCGGGCGGGAACGTGCAGTGCGTAAAAGACTCCATAGAGACCTACAAGGCCGTAGGCAACCCAGTTGCAGCCGGTAACGTAGCAAACGGCGATGGCGGTGAGGGCGATGGACATGCCCACGTTGGACCATGCCATGGCGCGCCCCTTGGAACGCTTCGCCACGAAGTGGCTGGCGGCCGGCATCATGAAGATACTGGGCACGAACATGGCCACCTGCAGTACGGCGCTTCGCCAAAGGAAGGCGGAGCCATCGTAGAGTTGGCTTAACCAAGTCTGGAAGTGGACAAAGATGCCCATCTGGACGAACGCGCCCAGGAAGCAGACCAGGAAGAAAGGAATTGTACCGGGATTCTTGAAAAGTCTCATGGGGAGGCCTTTGGTTATTTCTTTTTAAAAACCTTGCTGAAGCAGAATGCGCACAGACCGATGATGACGGCCCAGGAAGCAATCATAAAGACGATACCGCTGGTAGACAGTTCCATGTTTAAGCCTCCTTGATGACATCGTCGGAATCGCCGACGGGCATGTTCTGCGGGTGGGTAGTGTTGCGGGTTGCTGCGCCGCCCTTACGCCAAACGTAGGCAATGACCACGTTCAGGAGAATTGCGAGAACCAACAGGAAAATTCGGATACCCCAGGTAAAGGAAATCTGGGTCATCTCAAAACCGAGGAAGGTTACCATGGCGTCAGCAGGAACGCCCTGCAGGCTAACGACCTTCCAGCCGTCGTGGATGAGCCATGCTACCAGCACGATGGCCAGGTAGGCGGGGCACACGTAACGGATGATAAATCTGAAGAACTTGGGCAACTTCAATGCGGCGCCTTCGTTCATCAAGGCGAATGCCTCGGATTCCGGCGTACCGTCTTCGCACTTTACTGTAGCGGACTTGCGACGTCCCAGCACGAAGGAGAAGATAAATGCCTGAATGGTTCCGATGAACACCAGGAGGAAGCTACCGCCCCAGAAGTCCAGTTCATCTACGGCGCCTGCGGCCAGACCGAAGATACCTACCAGGCCGCCAATGAAGGTAATGATACTGACGGTGGTAATGGAACCCTTACGGCTAAGCTTTACATCGTCTTCGCAGAAACTGATCAAAGGCTGGATAATGGAGATGGCACTGGTGACGCCGGCGATAAACAGCATGCCGAACCAAAGGGTCTGGAAGAACCCGCCAAAAGGCAACTGACCGAATACGAAAGGCATGGTCTGGAAGCCAAGACCGAAGGTTCCCAGCTTGGCACATTCTTCGATGTTAGCGCCTGCAATGAGGATTGCCATAGGAATCACGATGGTGCCACCCAGGATTACTTCTGCAAAACCGTTGGTGGAAGCTGCAGTAAGGGAGGAAAGAACCAGGTCTTCCTTGGGCTTCAGGTAGCTTGCATAGCAGAAAACAATGCCCATACCCAGGCTCATGGTAAAGAACACCTGGCCGGAAGCTGCCAGCCAAACGCTGGGGTTGGTAATTTCAGAAAGGTTGGGGTTCCATACGAATGCCAGACCCTTGCCGATACCGTCCAAGGTAAGCACGCGGACCACCAGTACAAGACCCATGATCAAAAGGATAGGCATGGTAATCTTGTTCACTCGTTCAATACCCTTGCGGACGCCGAAGCTGAGCAAGGCCATGTTGCAGGCGAAGGTAATCAGGAAAAAAATGATTGCAGCGGGGAAGGGACCCATCTGGGTGTTCAGCATAATGTAGTTGCCGAAGAATTCCTTCATGGGTTCGTAACCGCCCTGGACCACTTCCATCAACTTGCCGGTGGCAGAGTAGTAGGTAAATGCCAGAATCCAGGACTGGATAAACATATAGTAGAAACTGATAAACAGCGGGGGCAGAATATTCAGGGAGCCCAGGTGCTTTGCCCAAGGCTTTTCGCCCAGAATGTAGTGGAATCCGCCCGGAGCGGTACCGTGGTGCCTAGCGCCTGCGGCACGGCCAAGGGTCCATTCCATCCAGGAAAGGGGAATACCCAAAAGTAGGAAGGCGATGAGGTAGGGGATAATGAAGGCGCCGCCGCCATTTGTTGCGGCCTGCACAGGGAATCGAAGGAAGTTTCCAAGACCGACAGCGGATCCAGCCACTGCCAAGATGACTCCCAATTTGGAGCCCCAGTTATCACGTGTGTTCTTCATACAATAAGACCTAAATCTTCATATAAAAATATGACGGCGAAAATCTAGAAATTGTGGTGGTTTTTCTGGGTTTGTGAGCGCTGTCACGGCCTGTATTTGGTACAATATTGGGGTGCTTACTGTTGTATACAGAAAATGCAAGAAAAAATGGTCGTTGAGGCCAGGAAATGTCTATCTTGTTAGTACAAAGCAACAATGTTGCAAAGGATTGGAAAAATGATCGACGTTAAGGGCAAATGGACCTTGATTACTGGCGGCTGCCGTGGTGTTGGCCGTCTCACTGCCATCGAAATGGCTAAGCTTGGTGCAAATATCATTCTTCAGGGCCGCTGCAAGGCTAATGCAGACAAAGTAATTGAAGAATTGAAGCCCTATGGCGTAGAAGTTCGCGCCGTCGGTTGTAATCTCGAAAGCGCAGACGAAGTTGCTGCCGCTCTCGCCGAAATTGATTCCTGGGGCATCCAGGTGGACCTGGTGTTCAACAACGCTGGTCTCATGAGCCACTATTTCCAGGATTATCTGTCTAACACCATGGAAGACTTCCACCACGCTATGGCTGTGAACTTCTATGCTCCTATCCAGATTGCCTACCATTTCCTGCCGGGCATGATCAAGCGTGGCTTTGGCCGTATGCAGCTCACTACTAGCGGCATCGCCAATGAACCCGAACTCATGGGTTACGCTTGCGCCAAGGCTGCTCTCACCAAGTTCGTGAAGGACTTTGCTGTGAAGCTGAACGGCACCGACGTGATGATGAACGTCATGGATCCGGGTTGGCTCCGTACCGATCTGGGTGGCCCCAACGCTCCTAACGCTCCCGAAACTGTTGTTCCTGGCTCCATGATGGGTGTTCTCCTTGACGACAAGAAGAGCGGCCGCTGGTTCAACGCTCAGGACTATACTGGCATGTCTTTGGCCGACGCTTTGGCTAAGGCTGCAAACGTTCAGTAAACGAAATCCTCCTAACCCCCAAAAAGCTGGTGGTGGCTTCGGCTGCCACCAGTTTTCTTTTTCCTATGTCATCCCGGTCTTGTCCTAGAATGTCATCCCGGTCTTGAACCGGGATCTCCTTTTTTTCTTATATTTTCATTTGTATGAACAACAATTCCTCCCGCTCCAAGCTTCGCGACGAAGTCTATACCCAGATGATGGTGGCCCAGGCTCGTCTTTCTAAAGATCAGAATACCCAGATGGGTGCAATCCTCGTTTCTGCCGACGGCCGCGTCATCAGTACCGGTTACAACGGTGCTCCGGCTGGTTTCGACGATGAAACCGTGCCCTACACCCGCGAAAAGCAGAAATTGGCCTACGATCTTTTGGATGCGGATTCCGGCGAACTCATTAGCCATCACGAATTCGAGGCTAACAAGTATCCCTTCATGGTCCATGCTGAAATCAATGCTCTGCATTATGCACGCGGCAAGGTGCCTGCGGGCTCCAAGCTTTATGTGATTGGTTTCCCCTGCGAACGCTGTGCCCTGGATGTGAGCCTTTCCGGTGTTTCCGAAGTGTTTGTGACCAAGGACGATTACGATCCTAAGTCCACCCTGAACAATAGCCGCGATACGGCCTACTACATGTTCGCCCAGGCAGGCATTGTGGTAACCCTTTGCGGCAAGCGTGTCCGCCCGGTGGTTTCTAAACCGCAGTAATCCAATCGGATGACCCGATAACCTTGGGTCAAAAGATTTAGTCGGCGTATCCCACAAGGTACTTTCCGAAGTTTCGCACTTGGAAGCCATAACCCTGTAGACGATTCATTCTTTCTTCGCTGTTTTCCAGAAGGTAAACAGCGTTTTTATTTATGTGGTTCAAGTTGTTGGTAAACACGTACTTGTCGAAGGAATGAACATAAAGGAAGGCGCTGGGGAAGTTGGTGTACTTGACGGTGCCTAGATAATCGTACAAGTCTACCTTTCCAAAGAACAGAATTCGCGGATAGCTGGTGCTGGGGTCCACGACCATGGATTCTCCTGCCTTTAATTTAGAAGACGCGAAACTCATGGCGTCTTCGATGCCTTCACAGAAGTGGTTTCCGATAGAATCTCTGTAGGTGGTAAAGTATTCCTTTTCGAAGGTGGCGAAGTAAAGTAGGTAGGCGAAAAGGGGAATGACGATTGTCTTGGGGTGGATGTAGTTGAAGGTGAAAAGAATACCCCAGGCGGCAAGAATCAACAAAGGCAGGAACAGCAGATTGACGCGGTTGATGTTCACGTTAATTAGGGCACCTATGATGAAACCGGCGAGCGCCCAAACGAGAACGAAGAATGCAAGGCCCAGGCGGCGGTGGCGAATGTTCTGAATGCAGTTCCAAATGGCGGGAATCAAACCTACAAAGCAGAATGCTAAAGTTACCGGATAGAAAATTCCGTAGTCCCGGATGGCATTCCAGGGAAGTCCGTCGCTTTGGTTGGAAAGAATGTTCCAAAGGTTCGCCAAGTTTTCTGGAATCTTTTCAAAGGAAATTTCACTGTCGCGGAAATAGACTAGCTTGGGAATACTGAAGAAGGGAAGGCGAATTTCAGAAATGACGCCCTTGTTCACCATGAGGAACAGGAGGAGGGGCAGCGCCAGCGCTGTAAGGATTCCCAGGGAAATCCAGAGATAACGGTTCAGCTTTAAGCCTCGAACCCAGATGGCGTAGCCCACGCAGGCTGCAATAATTAAAGGAACTACGGCCCAGATGGTGGCGTAGGCGTAAAGGGATAAACCAAAGAACAAGGCGGAAATCATCAGGTATTTCTGGCTTTCCATGGCCTTCACAAAAAAGAAAATTCCAAAGAGCACAAAGCCTGGAGCCAGGTTGGATTCCAGAGCCCATCGGGATAGCATAATGTGCCAGGGAGAAATAGCGACCAAAAGCAAGGCGGCCAAGGCTAGCTTTTCGTTGGCGAAACGGAGAACCAACTTGTATATGGCCACCAGGGAGAAAATGCCTACCAGCAACATGGGAAGGCGTATTGCCCAAACCTTCAGACCGAACAACGCAACAAAGGGAATCATCAGGTAAGATTCCAGGGCGTTCATGCCGGAACCCCAGGCGGTCAAGTATACAGGCATGGGATAGCCGTAGGAATCCTTGCCGTGCTGCAGAAGGGTGAATGCGTTATAGCCTGCGAAAGCTTCGTCCTGATTGATATCGCCGGGCACGTCGCCGAACATATATGTCCTTGCGAAAATACCGATGACAAGGAACGTCCAGAATAACGCGGTGCGCCTCGGGTGCTCCCTCCAAGCGTTCCTGCATTTAGTAAAGCTGTGTACAGCGAAACTTGCCATGCTGTTTACTAAAGCTTTCTTCAGGTGCTGGAACATGCTTACTTCTTCAGGGTGAGGATCAGGTTAAGCCAGTCGGCGTGGTCGTATGCGTTGTCGCCATTGGAGTCAATCTCGAGACAAATGGTGTGGAGCCCGCTAACGCTTACCTTGCCCTGCACAGGAGTCTGGTTTCCTTGAACCACACCGCTTCCCCACAGAATCTTGCCCTGGGAGGAAACGCGGAACTTTACGGATCCGCCTCCGGAGACTTCGTCATCGACTGCAGCGAAGAATTCCAGAGTTTCTGCGTTTTCAGGAAGGTTGAAGTAGAGCATGGACTTGGCGTGGGAACCGATGCCGTTTTCATACTGACGACCCTTAACCGTAAGGGTCTTGCCTTCCACCGTGCGGTTTATTCTCGGGGATCCGTATTCCTGCGTGTAATGGTCGATGCGCAGGTCGGTCAAGTACATCTGATTGTCCTTAAGTTCAATATCCACGGGCATGGCGCTCTTGATTTCGCAGATCAGTTCCACCACAAGGAACGCGCTCAGGAAAACGTAGGGCACGAATCGGGGAAGCTTCAACTTTTCTAGGGTTGATGCCACGAAGGGGAAGAACTTCGGTGCGAAATTATGGATGATTCCTGCAACGAAAACCATGATGGCAAGGCCGGAAATCCAGGGCCAGAGATCCGCGCCCTTGAAGCTATTGATGACGTTAATGTTCATGGAGCAAAGTACCGTAATGGCAATTGTCCAGAACCAGGCTTTCTTGGAATCCAGTACCAGCCAGATCAATGCGAAAGGAATGGCGTAAAGCAGGTAGCGTTCGTGCATACCCGGCAAAAGCAGGAAGAATGCAAATGCTTCCCAGGTGGCCAGTTCAAAAGTCCTGCGCAAAGTCTTTGCGAAAAGGGCGCACTTCAGAATATATGCGGAAATAATCACGAAAAGAATCTTGCCCAGCCAGCTGGGGGAGAGCAAGAACCAGATTCCGCTGGAGGGAAGGTCGAACAGGGGCGTTGCGTCACTGCTCAAGTTTCCTGCCAGGAACATCCAAAGGTTGGCCGCATTATAAGTAGAGAACGGGTACTGGCTTGTGGTATTGACGTAGGCGTTGGAAAGCATTCCGCCCAGGTTGCCGCCCACGATAAACGGAAGGAAGACAAGGACGATGGCAATTGCCATGCAGGGCAAGCCCTTCCAGGAAACCTTATAATTACGAAGGAACAGACCGCCGAAAATAGGCAACAGAAGAATCATCTGGAACTTTGCCAAAAGTGCCAGGGCGAAGAACATGGCGGCGTACTTCATCTTGCTCTTGAAATTGATGCAGTAAAGTGCAGCGACGCCGAATACGCAGGGGAACAAGTCCACCTGACCCCACATAGGACCGTCAAGCAGGAATGCCGGGTTCAAGGCGACCAAGGCGAGAATCAGGTGTGCCTTCTGCGAATCCATCTTGAACTTTGCTACAAGTCTGCTTGCCATGTCCACAAGTCCGAGGTGTGCAAAATAGATTGGCCAAAGACAGAGGAACTTCAGCATGAAAGTCTTGTCGATGGGAATGTTTGCCAGAACGTAAATCTTGGAGACAACCCAAAGCCAGAAAACATAAAGCGGGGGATAGTTTCCGTTGAATTTTTCAAAGCCGCCGTTGGCCAGTTTTTGGATCCAATCTGCCCAATAACCTTGGTCACCGCCGAAAGCGGATGCGTTGGTGCATAAAATATTGGCCAAAAAGCAAAGACTTCCCCAAATCAGGAAAAGTTTTGTGCTTTGATTTGTTTTCATAAAACCCCGTTTTTTACAATAAAGACCAATATAGAAATCAAAAAAATGGGCGTTTAAATGGATTTTACACAAAAATGTCAATTTTATTGAAAAAAATTTCAATATAACGTGTGATTTTTGTCATACATTGTTTATATTTTGCTTACTTTTAGAATGTGAATAAAAGTTTGGAGTCAAGAATGGATGTCAAGAAGTTTGGTATTTTCCTTTCGATCTATGTTGTCGTAGGCATGATCGTGATTGCGCTGTAAGTTTGAAATAAATGGCGTTTTTGCATGTTTTTACATGTTTTGTATTCATTTGTAAACGTTAGTAATACGTTGTATGTAGATAAATAGACGCTGAATGTGGCGTTCAATGCACAATCTCTATTCGAAAGTTGTGGCAGCGGGGATTCTCGTTGCTGCATCGTTGTGTTGTGCCCAAATGCTTCCTGCCCCCAATGTAACCCCACAGGATTCAGCTCCGAAGCAAAATGTTTCCCTGCAGGACAAGTTCCTTATTCTGAAGATGAACAATGATTACCTGCTAAGAGATAATCAGGCGTCTTCTGCGGTTCTCAAGGCGTATGACAGAGCTCAAAGCTCTCTTGCCGAAGAAGAAGGTACCAAAACGCTGCTGAAACTTATATCCGGGGCTGCGTATATAGTCGGTACTCCTGTGGAAAAAGCTGCCAACTGGCATAAGAAATAATTTGCTTTTTTGTGCACTATTTTAGCCTGCTGACACAATATGTCAGCGGGCTTTATCTATATTGGTGCACATGGTAGCAGTAAACAAGTCTAAGGCAAAAAAAGAAATAGAGTTCCTCTGTACGGAATGTGGCAACACAACTCCTAAGTGGGCGGGCAGGTGTCCGTTCTGCGGGGCCTGGAGCTCCCTGAAGGAACATGTGGTTGAACACGAAGACGCGGCTGCGGGTCGTGGGGGCAGGGGCTTGGGTGGCCCGGTGCATCAGGTTGTTGCCCTTAAGGATGTGGCAGTAGAAGATACAAAGCGATTGAGTACCGCAAATTCTGAGTTTGACCGTGTGTTGGGTGGTGGCTTTGCCCCAGGTTCTTTGGTGCTGATCGGCGGCGATCCCGGTATCGGCAAATCTACCTTGGTGCTGTCCACCTTGGCGACTATGAATGCGGCTGGCGTCAAGGCTCTTTATGTTAGCGGCGAAGAAAGCGCTGTGCAGGTGAAGCTACGTAGCGAGCGCCTGGATGTGGCGGGCTCCGATATGCTTTTGCTTTGCGAAACCAGCCTGGATAAGATCTTGGAACAGGCCAAGGAAATCAAGCCCCAGGTCCTTGTTATTGACTCCATCCAGACGGTTTATAAGGAGAACTTGGCGGGTACTCCGGGTAGCGCCAGCCAACTGCGTGAATGTACCTTGGACTTGATGGTCTTTGCCAAGAATTCCGGATGCATTACCATCGTTATCGGTCACGTTACCAAGGATGGCCAGATTGCTGGTCCCCGAATTTTGGAACATATGGTTGATACGGTGGCCTACTTTGAGGGCGACCGCAATCATCAGTACCGCTTGCTCCGCACCATCAAGAACCGCTTTGGCGCCACCGACGAAATCGGAGTATTCGAGATGACAGGTCACGGCCTTTCGCCCGTGGCCAACCCCAGCCGCGTCTTCCTGCAGGAGGGCATGCCGGCTACCCCGGGTAGCGTTGTCTGCTGTACAATGGAAGGTTCCCGCGCCCTGTTGTTCGAGACTCAGGCTCTTGTCAGCCAGACGAATTATGCGGTTCCGCAACGTGTGGCCGCCGGCATCGATGCCAAGCGACTCACCATTATCCTTGCCCTGCTGGAAAAGTTCGGCGGAATTACCATCGGGGCCACCGACGTTTTCGCCACCATCGCCGGCGGCATGAAGATTAACGACACCTCATCGGACCTGGCGTTGGCGCTGGCCGTGGTCAGCAACCACCTGGGGATTCCTCTTGGGCGGCAGACCATCGCTATCGGCGAGCTGGGGCTGTCGGGGGAGGTACGCGGGGTAAACCTGCTGGACCAACGCCTCAAGGAGGCCCGCCGCCTTGGCATGACAGAAGCAATCGTGCCTGCCAGCGGTAGCCTTCCGGAAAATACCAGCGGCATGAACATCAAGCGGGTCCACAGCCTCAGCGAAGCCGTAAACTGGCTCATGGACAAGAAGTAGCCTGCGAGCGTTCAGACCTGCGCGGCCCGAGGCGGAGCTTCTCGTCCTCTCAATTCTACGTTCTTCGTGTTGCCTGCAGAGCATTCCCGCTGTGCGGCTGATGGCTTGTAATCTGACAGATGTTTTCTACGGTAATAAAAAAAAGACGTCCTCACGGGCGTCTTTTTTAAACTGTTTGAAGAAAGTTGAAGATTATTCTTCTTCGTCATCTTCTTCGACGTGCTTCTTCTTCTTTTTCTTCTTCTTCTTCGGCTGATCTTCATCATCGCCGTCATTAGAACGCTTCTTCTTCTTGCCTTCGACCTTGATGTCTGCAGCCTTTTCACCGCGCTTGGTGAAGCCGTACTGACGCGGATCGAAACCGGACGGGAAGCGAGTCTTGTTATCGTAGATCACCTTCTTAGCAGTGAACTTTTCAATCTTTGCACCTTCCAGGTTTGCACCGGAGAAGTCAACGTCGTCCATCTTGGTGTCGGCGTCGATCTTGATGCCCTGCATGTTGGCGTTGGTAAAGTCAACCATGACGAGCTTTGCACCAGCGAAGCTTACGCCGCCCAGCTGAGCCAGGATGAAGGCAGAACGTTCGATGGTGGAGTTGGCGAAGTTAGCCTTGGTCAAGTCAGCCTTATCGAAGATGTTCTTAAAGACGTATGCGCCGTCGAAGACGGACTTCAAGAGTTCTGCACCGACGAAGTTGTTCTTTTCAACAGTTGCGTCGAAGAAGGAGGTCTTGCTCATCTTGGCCTTTTCGAACTTGCCCTTAGAGACGTTACCCTTATCGAATACGACGCCAGTCAAGTCCTGACCGTTGAAGTTCATGTTCTTCACGGTAGCCTGAGCGAACTTAGCCTTCTGGAGCTGAGTCTTGGAAAGGTCCACATCGTTGAATTCAGTCAAGGAAAGGTCAGCTTCCTGGAAGTTGACGTTCTTGAAGTCTGCGCCCTTCATGTTAACCTGGGAAAGACCGGCCTTGGCGAAGTTTACGTCGACCAGTTCAACACCCTTGAAGTTTGCAGCAATCAGGTTACAAGCGGTAAAGTCGGTCTTCACAATCTTAGCCTTGCGAAGGTCGGAGTTTGCCATCAAGGAACGAGAGAAGTTTGCGTTGGTGAGGTTGGCCTTGTAGAAGTTTGCACCGGTAAGGTCAACATCCATGACGGAAGCCTGAGTGAGGTCAGACTTTTCGAAGCTTGTATTTTCATCAACCTTCATAGCGTCCAGACGGGCGTTCATGAGGTTGGTTTGCGGGAACTGAGAACCGAGGAGGGTAGCACGGTAGAGGTTTGCACCTTCCATGTCTGCGCCTTCGAAGTTGGAATTACGGATGTCTGCACCGCTAATGGTAACTTTCTTAAGAGATGCTCCAGTAAAGTTAGCTTCGCTGATCACAGCGTTCTGGAAAGAAACTTCGTCAAGGGAAGCCTTGTTGAAGTTCGGTTTTTCACCGGTTGCACGACGGAAGTCGGTGGTGTTCTTGACAGCCTTTGCCTTACTAAAGTTGTAACCGTCAATCTTCTTGTTACTAAAAGAAACGTTCAGGTCCTTACCCTGCCAGTTGTCCTGAGCGAAAACGTTCAGAGCAAGTGCGCTGATGAGGCAGAGACCGAACTTAGATACTCTCTTCATATTCATATTAACACATTCCCTTTTAAGGATGATAAATCGTATAGCCCTAAAATAACTAAAAAAATGTGAAAAACTACACATCAAATAAAAAAAACTCTATAAATAAAAGCTACTTTTACGCCCGAAATGAGTTTTTTTGCATCAAACCAGTATGATGTAGTGGTTTGTGGGGCCGGTCCTGCCGGTCTCATGGCTGCGTGTACCGTCGGGAGAGCGACTTCCGGTGCTAGACGGATTTTGCTTTTGGACAAGAAAGAACCTTGGAAGGAACCTATTTTCTGTGCCGAGGCTGTTTCTACCCGCCGTTTCAGCGCACTTTGGCCGGTGGATCCGTCCTTTGTCCGCAGCAATCTTTCTGGAATCTACTTTACCTCTCCCAAGCGCTATCGTGCAGAATTCTACAGCAAGGACTGCGGTCTGCAGCTGAATCGTTCTGTTTTGCACAAGAACATTGCCGATGAAAGCGCCAAGGCCGGCGTGGAATGCCATTTTGACACCGTTGTCAAGAAAATTGAACGGGTGGGCGATGGTTGGGACCTGGTTGTCTCCAGACAAGGCGAAGTAGAAACCATCCACTCTACGGTTATCATAGATACTACTGGTCCTGGTGCCAAGCTTACCCGAAACATCCCTTGCCTCGAAGGCATGGAAGATGGTGCCACGGACCTGGAACCTGCCATTTTTGCCGTTGCAGAAGGAATTCCCCATAGCCGCGAACATATTGAATTGTTCTTCGGTAGCGAATTCAAGGACGGTTACGGCTGGATTTTCCCCCGTGACGGTAAGGAAGTGAATATTGGCCTTGTTCTGGGCAAGAACGTCAAGAGCGATGTTTCCTTGCGCCAGAAGTTGCTGGACTTCATTGCCAAGGATTATCCCCAGGCAACAGTGAAGGCTGTCTACGGCGGATCCATTGCCTGTGGTCAGTCCGATAAGCCCATTGCCAAGTGCGGTCTTTTCAAGGCGGGCGATTCTGCCAGCTGCGTAAATCCCATTAGCCGTTCCGGCATTACGGAATCTATGCTGTGTGGCAAGATTGTGGCCGAAGCTGCCGCAGAATGGCTCAACGATTCCGGTGAGAACCGTACCGCTATTGAAGCTCGGGCTACCAAGCGCTGGATGGAGGAAATGGGTAACGCTCATATGCAGATTGCCCGTGGTAAGGTTGGCTTCAACCAGATTACCGATGCCCAGCTGGACAAGGCTGCTCAGCGTCTTTCTCTACTGCCCCGTGAAAAGCAGACTTTGTTCCGTATTTTCTTCAATGTGCTGTGGGCAAGTCCTTCCTTGGTCTGGAAACTTAGGTCGTTCTTGCACTGGTAGTCTTATTAAGGTATTTGATCATGTCTGAAGTCATTGAAAAACGTCTTGAGGAAGTTCGTACCAAGTTCGCGGGTTTTACTGATCCCGATGACAAGTGGAAGTTCCTCCTGGATCTGGCAAAGGCCCATAAGGGAATGGATGCCAGTCTCAAGGCAGAAAAGTTTATCATCGTGGGTTGTGCCTCTACCATGTATCTGGTGCCCAACTTCGATGGTGAAAAGATTCATTTTGAAATGGACGTGGAAGGCGGAACCACCAATCCCCTGATCAGCCGTGGTCTGGGTGCATTGGCCCTCACTATTTATAATGACATGGCTCCTGCGGACATTCTGTCTGTGGACCCCGCTTTTTTCCAGCAGATCGGATTGAATGTGGGCCTTTCTCCCACCCGTTCTAACGGTTTTGCAAGTCTTGTAAAACAGATTTACTTGTACGCAAGAGTATTTGCGGCCTTGGCAAAAAAGTAAATCTGGTTAGGTTTTAAAAACACAAAAGAATAGGATTAAGAAAATGGGTTTTAGTTTCTTGAATGGAAAGAGTCCCTTTGACGAAGCAGAAGAACGCCTGGAAGCCGGCGAAACCATTAATGGCAAGCCGAAGATGCCGAAAGCTCCGGTCATGGGCTGGCAGGACGGCGTGTTCCTCCTGGTGATTATCGCCTTGGCTGTGGGTGGCTACCAGTATTACCAGTATGCCAAGAAGAAGTCTGCGGATGCATTTGCCGCATGCGACGCCTTGTATGCAGCAACTACATCCGATGTGGCCAAGTTTGCCGAAGTGGAAACTTGCTACGAAGCAACTTGGGATCTTGGCTTTGTCAGCGATTCTCTGGAAGTTGTCCGTCAGAACCGTATTGGCGAAGTGGAAGACCTGCGCAATGCCCAGAAGGATTTGTACGATGTAGTGAATGCCGACCTGACCAAGGGTGATTCCGCAACTGCCATGAAGAAGGTTTCTGCTTATACCGGTCCGGTGCTGCTTTACGGTGGCGCCAAGGAAGATTGGGAAGGCTTGGTGAAGGCTGCCGCTGAATTCGAAGCCGCCGAAGCTGCTCGCATTGCTGCTGAAAAGGCCGCCAAGGAAGAAGCCGAACGTCTGGCTGCTGAAGAAGCTGCAAAGGCTGAAGCAGAAAAGGCTGCCAAGAGCAAGAAGAAGGGCCGCAAGGCTAAGAAGTAATTCTTTATTCTATCGGGCGACTGCGATTTATCGCGGCCTCTGAAAAATTGAAAGCTAGGTCTAGGACCTAGCTTTTTTTGCAATTCTTATCCTCTTTGGGGAGGATATCCTTTTTTATTTTGTGGTTAACTCAATGTCTCGTTCGGTTTCGTTAATGATTTCGATGCGGATGACGTGAGTGATTCCCGGGTCGTTGTCTTCCAAGCGTTCCGGCCATTCCAACAGGCTAACCCCCTGTTCTAGGTAGTCCGGGTCCAGGCCCACTTCGTAGAGATCGGCACCGCCTTCCAAACGATAAAGGTCAAAGTGGAAGATGGGCGGGTTGTTGGGATATTCGTGAAGAATGGTGTAGGTGGGGGAACATACGGAGCCTTCGAAACCAAGGCCCTTGCATACTCCGCGGCTAATGACCGTCTTGCCGGCACCAAGGTTACCAAACAAGGCTACCTTGTCTCCCGGCTTCAGCGTCTTGCCGAACTCCATCGCCCAATTGTACGTATCTTCTTCTGATGTAAATCGCATTTTCAAATCTCTATTTTGAATCGCCCCGCACTTGTGGCCCTGAAAAAAAAGAACTGACAAGTTACATTCTGCTTCGCTTACTTAATTTTCGCTCATCCTTTGAAGGGGCTAAGTAGTGATGTTTCCAAGGTTGGAGCAAAGCTAGTCGCTAAGAAAACAACCCGCGCAGCGGCCTTGTTTTCGTGCGAGCTAGTCTTTGTGGAAACCTTCCATAACAAGCGTCCTACAACTTATCCTTAAACTGCTGATAAGTAAACTTGTGCAGCAGATGGAACTTGCCCTGTTCATCGAACTTCCCGATGCTGGGGTGACGCACGCCATTGAAGAATGTGGTCTTCACCATAGTATAGTGGATCATGTCTTCAAAGATAATGCGGTCGCCCACCTGGAGTGGCTTGTCAAAGGAGAAGTCACCCAGCTGGTCTCCAGCCAAACAGGAATTACCTGTTAATTTGTATGTATAAGGCTTTTCGCCGGGGAAGGCGGAACCCGTAACGGCGGGGCGGTAGGGCATTTCCAAGCAGTCCGGCATGTGGGCGCTGATGGAAACGTTAAGAACAGCGATGTCCATTTCATTGTGGACGATGTCGCCGACGGAGGCTACCAGTTCGCCGGTCTGCCAACCTACGGCTTCGCCCGGTTCCATGATCACCTGCAGGTGGGGGTAACGTTCGTGGAATCCCTTCAGGATGCGGACCAGTTCTTCGCGGTGGTAGTCCTTGCGGGTAATGTGGTGGCCGCCGCCGAAGTTGACCCACTTCATCTGAGGCAGGTACTTGCCGAAGTGCTGCTCGAAGGCGGCGAGAACGCCTTCCAAGGCGTCGGCGTCCTGTTCGCAGAGGGCGTGGAAGTGGAGGCCCTCAATGCCATCCAGAAGTTCCGGCTTGAACTCGGCTTCGGTAACGCCCAGACGGCTGAACTTGCCACAGGGGTTGTACAGATCGGTTTCCACAGTAGAGTACTGGGGGTTTACGCGGATGCCTGCGCTGACTCCAGCCTTGAGTGTCTTTTCCTTGAAACGCAGCCACTGGCCGAAGCTGTTGAAGGTAATATGGCCGGCACAGCTCAAAATTTCGTCGATTTCATCGTCGTCGTACACCGGGGCAAAAACATGGACTTCCTTGCCCATTTCTTCCTTGGCCAGCTTTGCTTCGTTCAGGGAGCTAGCGGTGGCGCCTGCCAAATATTCCCCGATTAGGGGGAAAGATCGCCAAAAACTGTATCCTTTCAGGGCGCAAATGATTTTTACGTCGCCACGGACCTGGATATCGTTCAAAATTTCCATATTGCGGCGAAGACGGGCCTCGTCCAATACAAAACAGGGGGAAGGGACTTGTGAATAATCGAGCATGGCACAAAGATAGCCTTTTTTACAAAATTCTTATATTTTTTTTGAAATCCTTTAACTACATTTAAGAGCGATGAGATTCTCTTGCAAGCACATACTATTTTCTGTTTTGGCTCTGACATTCGTAGGAATGCCTTTGGCTCAACCTGCAACCCCAGTCCAAGAAGCTCAGCCCGCTGAACAGGCCGTCACTCCTTCTCAGGTAGAAGCTGATGTGGTCGCCGCTCCCCGCGGAGCCTCTAGCCTTGAAGATATGATTCAGGCTAAGTTGGATTCCATGAACCGTGTCGTTCCGGCGGCTGGTCCTCGCAACTCTGATAGCTTGGCTAAGGCCCAGGCCGACAGCGTCCGCAAGTTGATCCAGTCCGGCAAGTACGTCCAGCGTGCTAAGTACGACAAGAAGAACTTCGACCATTGGAACATCGACACCACCCTTCAGAAAAACATGAAGGAAAAGCTGGTGGGTGCATGGCGTACTCCGATTATCGCCCATGGCCATGCCTTCCGTGATGCAGAACTCCGCTTCGGTATGAATGATACCCTGGTCGGTGTGACCCGCACTTATTCTGATTCCGGCCGTTACCAGATGACTGGTGAATACACCTTCAAGGCTCGCTATCGTTTCGACACCGAAACTTCCTTGGTCAGCCGCGAAGTTTTCGCCGACCGTAAGGTTATCCGCTGGGACTTTATCACTTTCGATATCGTCAAGGACTCCTTGATCTACAACTTGAACAAGTTGGAATTCCGCGATTTGAACGATAACTGGCTCAACGCTCTGCAGGGCTTCGACAATGTTCCTGCTGAAGTCTATCTTCGCGATGAGAAGGGTACCGCTGAAATGAAGCGTGAATACGAAAAGAACAAGAAGAAGAAATAGGCTTTACTAGTCATGGCTTCTGCCAATCGTCGAGCAATTGTCTGCTTTACAGCGCTGACTTTGCTCGGCTTTTTGTTTATATACCTCACCCTGAATACAGGCTCTGTCGAAATTTCCTGGGCGGACTTGGGGTGGAGGCACGTTCCCTACGATAACATGAAGCAGCAGATTTTCTGGGAGATTCGATTCCCCAGAATGGTGGCAGCAATCCTTTCCGGTGTGGCACTGGCAGTGTCGGGCCTCGCCCTGCAGACTTTGTTCAGAAATCCTTTGGCAGGTCCCTTTGTGCTGGGCATTAGCAGCGGCGCAAGCTTCGGCGTTGCCTTGTCCTTGCTTGCTGGTCTGAGCTTCGGGCACTTTGGTGTGCTGGGTTCTGCTGCGGTTGGCGCGCTGGCGGTGACTGCCCTGGTGATGTGGGTTTCCTCCCGATTCGAACGCTCTTCGATCCTTCTGATTGTTGGCCTGCTGGTGGGGTACTTTATTGATGCGTTGATCAGTATTCTCATTGCGAATAGCGATGCGGAAGCCTTACGCGTGTACGTTTCCTGGGGGATGGGAAGCTTTGGCCGATTGACTTTTGACGGCGTCTTGATTTTTGCAGGAGCGATTGCGCTTGGCCTTGTGATGATTGTGCTTTCCTTGAAGTACTTGAATGCTGTGCGCCTGGGCGATGACTTTGCACGGGGCCTCGGTGTTAATGTGCGTCGTGGTCGCCTGCTTGTTTTGCTTGGCGCCTCGTTACTTGCGGCAACCAGCACTGCCTATTGCGGACCGGTGGCCTTTGTGGGAATTGCGGTTCCTCACTTGGCATTTATGTTGTTCAAAACCAGCAACCATCGTGTGCTTCTTCCGGGCTCCGCTCTTTGCGGAATTGTGCTTTGCCTTGCGGCATCCATGTTCCAGACAATTCCCCTGAATGCAATCCTTAGCCTTGTTGGTGTTCCTGTAATTCTGTGGGTGATTATTCGCGGTGGGAGGGAACGCTAATGAGTATTCTGAAGTGCAAGGAACTGGAATTTGGTTATTCGAAAAGCTTTGCTGCACCTGTTGATTTTGAATTGCTGGCTGGTGAGGTGGTGGCCTTGATGGGTCGTAACGGTTCTGGAAAAAGTACTCTGCTAAAAACGTTGTGTGGAAAGGTCCCGGCCGTGAATGGTTCTGTTGAAATTACAGACAAGAATCTTAAAAGTTGGGACGCCGTAGAACTGGCAAAGCAAATGGTGTACATGTCGATTAGTAAGGCCGCTCCAGAACGTATGACTGTCCGCGAATTTGTAAGTCTTGGTCGCATGCCTTACAGCGGAATTTTTGATGGCCGCTCCGCAGAAGACAACAAGATTATTGACGAAGCCTTGTCCCTTTTGGTTTTGACAGATTATGCAGACCGTATGGTGTCCAGCCTGAGTGATGGCGAACGTAGCCGAGTGTACTTAGCGGAAGCCGTTGCCCAGCAGGTGAATGTCCTGCTGCTGGATGAACCTAACGCCTTCCTGGATATTCCCTGGAGCCATCAGCTGTTCAAGACTCTTCGTCAGTTGTCAGCAGAAAAAAATATGGGTATTATTGTTTCTACACATTCTCTAGAATACGCCTCTCTCTATTGCGATCGCTTTATGATTGTGGATGACAAAAAATTGAATGTGGGAACATTGGCCGAAGCTAAGGAAAACGGTTGGCTGGATTGGACAAAATGAAGAACAAAATTTTATTTGTGATTTGTGCGTTGCTCCTCGTTGGCTGCGCTGGTATTTTCAAAAGGGGAAATAGCGAACATAAGCATTTCCTTTGGAAAGTGTCTGATGAAAATTCCAGTGTATGGATTCTCGGAAGTATTCATTTTGCAGACTCTACGTTCTATCCTATGGATTCTGTAATTGAGACTGCCTTCGTCAATGCCGAGGAAATTGCCGCAGAAATCAATATCAACGATGATTCCATTAGTCAGGATGTGGCTAAGAAAATGTTGAAGCAGGGCCTGCTTCCCAATGGCACCACCCTGGATAAGGTTCTTCCCGAGGGAATGTGGAAAACCATTGATAGCCTTTGCTTATCCTGGAACTATCCGCCTATTTTGCTGAAGCGATTCCGTCCGTGGTTTGCTGCAACAACTTTGAGCGGTATTGCTTTGCAACATGCGGGAATTGACCCAAACTATGGTATCGATGCTGTTCTTCTGGATCGTGCAACGGAAAGCGGTAAGGTCATTGTGGGCTTGGAAACTGCAGACGAACAGATAACTGCTATTGCGGATTCCGGCTCTACGGATTCTTCTGGAATCTACTACATGAAAAATACCCTGCGTGAAATTTTTGAATTGGATTCTATGGTGGCCCAGATGATTCGCGCATGGAAAACTGGCGATGAAGAACTTTTGCGCAAGGTCATGAACAATGACGAATCTGCGGACGCTGCGGATTCTACGTTTCAGAAAGACTTCGAAGAACGCATGTATACTAGCCGTAATGTGAAAATGGCTGAGTCTATTGCGGAATTCCTAAAGGACGACAGAAAAATTTTCGTTGTGGTGGGTGTTGCCCACTTGACTTTGGATGATGATAACGTCTTGAGCCTCTTGCGTAAAAAAGGCTTCGTCGTGGAACAATTCTAAAGGTCCTTGACCGAAATTCCCAAACGGTTTAGACGATTGTAAAGTGCGGTGCGGAGAAGACCCAGCTTTTCTGCAGTGGCGCTGATGGAACCATTGTTTTCCTGGATTTTCCCCTTGAGGAAAATCCTTTCTTGTTCCAGTTGCATTTCGCGGAATTCGTCGTAGCGGGAGGCGGAAATGGATTCCAGGTTGCCTGCTACAATGCTGGTGTTTAGTGGCAGGCTTTCTCTCGTTTCTGCTTCTGCGTTAGAGGTGTTTTCGTTTTCAATCTGGAAGTCTTCTGGTTGTAATTCGCCGGAGTTGGCGAAGCACAGGGCGCGTTGAATAACGTTTTCCAACTCACGAATGTTTCCTGGCCAGTTATGGTTCTGAAGACGATCGATGGCCTTTTCGGAAAGGGTGTAGTTTTCGTCTTCGCCTTGGTACTGCTTGATGAAGTATTTTGCCAGGTCTTCAATGTCTTCCTTGCGTTCGCGCAGGGGAGAAATCTTTAGAGGAATAACGTTCAAACGGTAGAACAGGTCTTCGCGGAATTTCTTTTCCTTGACCGCTTGCTTCAAGTCGCGGTTGGTTGCCGCCACGATGCGCACGTCGATGTGCTTGGACATGTTTGCACCAATGGGGCGAATTTCCTTGTTCTGCAAGACACGGAGGAGCTTGACCTGAGTATGTAACGGCATATCGCCGATTTCATCGAGGAATATGGCGCCGCCGTCGGCAGCTTCAAACAAACCGATTCGTTCGGCCTGTGCTCCAGTAAATGCACCGCGGGTATGGCCGAAAAGCTCGCTTTCAAAAAGATTCTCGGGAATGGCGCTGCAGTTTACGGTAATGAACTTGTCGTAGATGCAGGAAACCGCTCTCGCGATCAATTCCTTACCTACGCCAGTTTCGCCTTGAATCAATACCGGTCCGGAATTCACCATGGCTTTCAAGACGGATTTGCGGAGCTGCTCCATGGCGGGGCTCTTGCCTACCAATAGAGCCATTCTTTCGCGGAAGATTTTTCTGGCTTCAATAAACTGGCGGAGCTTTGAAATCTTGCTCATCAAGTGAACGCGTACAGATGCCGCATTCATGCTGACGTCAGCAAAGCGATTGCAAAGGTAGCCGTAGTTGGAAGTGTCTTCCGCGTAAGCGAAAATCATGGAGTCGGGATTCTTTTCACGAAGGGCACTAAGGGCCTTTTCATTTTCTTCGGTAAAGGAATCCAGGTCCCAGATAATAATGGGGGAGAAGGGAATCGTTGTGGTGTAGAGTCCGTTCTCGATAGAATCATAGACAGTCACATCGTAATTCACAGAGGAAAGAACGTCCAGGACGAACGAGGACGTTGATGTTTCCTTTGTGAAAAAGTCGATGGATGTCATGGACTGCTACTTGCCCAGTTCCTTGCTGCGTTCGGTGCCTGCAACCACAGCCTTCATGACGGTGCTGCGGAATGCGCCTTCTTCCAAAGCGTTGATGCCTGCGATGGTGGTGCCTGCGGGAGAGCAAACCATGGCGCACAAGTCGCTGGGGCTCTTGCCGGACTGCTTCACCAGTTCAACGCTTCCTTCGATGGTACCGAGGGCAAGCTTCAATGCCACATCACGGGTAAGGCCAGCCTTTACGCCGCCGCGGGTCAATGCTTCGATAAATTCAAAGACGTATGCGGGAGCGCTGCCGGAAAGACCGGTTACTGCATCCATCAGACTTTCTGCCACGCGGCAGGTAACGCCGATGTTTCCGAAGATCTTTTCTGCAGTTTCTAGGGTTGCGACCGTGACGCCATCGGTAGCGAGACCCACGGAACCCTTGCCCACAGTAAGGGGGAGGTTGGGCATCACGCGAAGAACCTGGTTCTTTGCGCCGAGAACATCGGTCAAGGCGGCGCGGGTAACGCCAGCCATAATGCTGATGAAGGTCTTGGAAGTCTTGATGGCCTTTACAGCGTTCTTCCATTCGGTTGCGACCAGCTTGAAAATCTGCGGCTTAACGCAGAGGAAGGTGACGTCGGCCTTCTTGACGCCTTCTGCAAAGTTCTTAACGCGGACGCAGCCCAGGGCTGTTACTTCGGCGGCGGCCTTATCGCTGGGGTCGAAGAAGAAAATAGACTTGGGATCGTTTCCGGCCTGAAGAAGGCCGCGGAGGATTGCACCACCCATATTACCGGTGCCAGCAAAGAAGATTTTTTCAGACATTTTAAAGCCCTTTGTTTGTTAACGTTCAAAAAAATAAAAAAAAGAATGAGGGACGTTGAGCCACTCATTCTCCTTGTCATAAAGTTTAGACACTAATTAACGGACGCTGTCCTTGGCCTTGCGGAGGAATTCAAGCAGTTCTTCGTTGGTCTTGTACTGCTTCATCCACTTGATGACCTTGTCCATAATGCCGTTTTCGGTGTCGTTCTGCATACCCTGACGAACGCCCCAGATAATGTCCTGTTCGCGGAGGGAAAGCAAACGGTCTTCCTTACGGGTGCCGGACTTGAAGATGTCAATGGCGGGCCAGGTGCGCTTTTCTGCCAAACGGCGGTCAAGCACAAGTTCCATGTTGCCGGTACCCTTGAATTCTTCAAAGATCACTTCATCCATGCGGCTGCCGGTTTCAATCAGGGCGGTACCGATAATAGTGAGGGAGCCGTTCTTCTGGACGATTTCGCGGACGGGTTCGCCAAAGATGGTCTGCACGATCTGGCCGTTGGAATCCTTCTGGAAGTCTCCTAGTTTGTCTGCAATCTTACGGGCAGCACCGAAGAACTTCTTGGGGAACTGCATGGCCATGGCGTCCACACCACCAGAAAGGATCTTGCCGGAGTGGGGGATAACCACGTTGTTGGCGCGGGCGAAACGGGTAATGGAATCCAAAAGAACCACAACGTCCTTTTGCTGTTCCACAAGGCGCTTTGCCTTTTCCAGAACCATGGTGGCCACGCGGGCGTGATGATCAGGAGGTTCATCGAAGGTAGAGGCCACAACTTCAGCCTTCAATGCCGGGTTCTTTTCCACCAGCTTGCCTACGATTTCGCGCATTTCCGTCACTTCTTCCGGACGTTCATCGATGAGCAAGACCATGATGATGATTTCAGGGTGGTTCACGGCGATGGCGCGGGTCATGTTCTGCAGGAGGATGGTCTTACCGGTACGGGGAGGAGCCAGGATGATAGAACGCTGACCCTTACCGATGGGGCTGAACAGGTCCATGACGCGGGTGGTCAATTCTTCCTGATCGTGTTCCAAACGGATCTTTTCGTTGGGGTGAATCGGAGTGAGGTATTCGAATGCCACACGGCGCTTGATCTTTTCGGGATCGTCAAAGTTTACTTTGTCTACACGACGGAGGGCGTAGAACTTGTCTCCATCGCGGGGCGGACGAGCAAGACCTGCGACGGTGTCGCCAACCTTCAGGCCGAAACGGCGGATCAGGTTCTGGCTCACGTAAACGTCATCGGGACCCTGCTGGTAGTTGAATTCAGTATTGCGAAGGAAACCGTGACCCTGGGGGGTAACTTCCAGAAGGCCTTCTGCGTAAACGATGTTGTTTTCGTTTTCCAGGCTCTGGAGTAAAAGGCCCAGGGACTGCTTGCGGTAACGGCGGAAGTCCAGGTTTTCCTTCTGGCTTGCCAGTTCCTGCAAGTCACTCATGGTCATCTTGCGGTACTTGGCCCAGCAATCGCGAGCCTTGCACCAGGCTTCGGAATCCGGTTCCGGCAGCGGAGTCTGATCTTCCTGTTCTTCCTGCTGCTGACGGTTGTTGTTATTGTTGTTGCGATTGTTCTTGTCGTACTTGTTGAACTTATTTCGCTTGTCGAACTTGTTGAAGCGGCCGCCCTGCTGATTGCGCTGCTGGTTGTTTTCTTCACCTTCGGCGCCTTCGTTACCATTATTGTTTTCAGGAGTAGCGTTTGCTTCGCCTTCGCTCTTGGGAGCGTCGGATTCGCCAGCGTCGTTGCTTGCCTGAACTTCAACTACTGCTTCTGCGGGCTTTTCACTAGCTTGTTCAACGGCCTGTTCGAACTTTACTTCTGCGGCAGCATTTTCTGCTTTTTCCGCGGGGACGCTAGCTGCAACTTCTTCGTTATTTCGCTTATCCGCTTTTTTCCTGAATTTCTTTTCTTCGGGCTTTTTTACGTCTTCGTTCTTTTCGGACTTGGCTGCCTTAGCTGGGCGACCTGCGCGCTTGGCGGGCTTGGCGTCTTGTTCCGGCTTCGGAGCTTCTACACTGTTTGCAACTTCAGGAGGAACTTCGACACCAGTTTCAGGTTGATCTGCTAAAGGAATATTCTTTTTTGTTGGAGCCACGATGGAATCCTATGGTTAATGAAATAAAAAATAAATGGTATTGATATAAAGATAGGGTGTCCGATAAATAATGGGTAAAGCCTGGAAATGTAATGGGAAAAATTATTATCCCTCAATCGAGGTGTGCATAAGATAACTAAAAAAAGGCTTTTTGTCATAGAAATAAGGCCCTTTTTCAGAAAAAAAATTACAAAACCATGTTGGGGTGGGTCCAAAGGCTTTCAAAAAGGATTTTTGGCAGGATTGTGACAAATTGAATATCTATATTTTCAATGTGGATTCATTAGAACGTGTTTTTATAGCCCTGGGTTCAAATATTCCAGACCGCTCCAAGCACTTGAACGAAGGTCGTGAGATGCTTCGTAAGATTTCTGCTGGCGGCTGGAAGGAAAGCCCGATTTACGAAACCCCTCCGGTTGGTCCGGAAGGCCAGGGCCCTTATTTTAACCAGGTAGTATCCTTCTGGTATTCTGGTTCATCTACACGTTTGCTGAATTATTTGAAAGGTGCTGAATTTGTTTTGGGCCGTAAGCCCCGCGGACATTGGAACTCCAGGGAAATTGACCTAGACCTATTGTATTTCGGTAAGGAAATCCGTAGGGGAGTGCCTAATCTTCCGCATCCGCAGATTGTTAATCGCCAGTTTGTCCTTGTTCCGCTCAACGATGTGGCTCCTGAATGGGAAGATCCGCAGATGGGTTTCGAAGTCAAGGACATGTTGGCAAATCTCCTTGTCAAAGAGGAGAAGATTCCCTTCCGCGTAATAACCTCGGAGGAACCTTAATATGCTGACTGAAAAAGGTGTTCATTTTTTAGCCATTGAAGGTGTGATTGGCGTCGGTAAGTCTTCGCTTGCAAAGATTATTTCCGAGCGTTGGAATGCAGTGTTCATTGAGGAAAACTTTGCCGAGAATCCGTTCCTGGAAAAGTTCTACCAGAACAAGGAAGCCTATGCCTTCCAGACCCAGCTGTTCTTCTTGCTGGATCGTCACAAGCAGTTGCAGAACTCCGCTCTCCAGAGCGACTTGTTCCATGACTTGCTGGTCAGTGACTATACCTACGACAAGGACCAGATTTTTGCAGCCCAGAACTTGCAGGAAAATGAATACACCATGTATGAGCAGGTGGCCAATGCCCTGAACAAGGGAATTCCCCATCCTGACCTGGTGGTTTACCTGCAGGCTAGCGTTCCTACTCTTTTAAACCGAATCCACGGCCGTGGTCGTGCCATGGAAAAATCCATTGAGGCTTCTTATTTGCAGTCCTTGATGGATAGATATGATCGTCATTTCTGGAATTATCCGTATTGCCCGGTGCTGATCATCAATACCGACAATATTGATTTTGTCCATAATGAAAATCACTTAAATCTTGTGCTGGATGCGATTGCGTCTTGCCCGAGACAAACGACCTATTTCGTTCCAGAAGGTAAATAATGCAAATCATTAAGACAATCGATTCTCTCCGTCAGGCCTTGAAGCCGCTGGCTAAGCAGGGAAAGACCATCGGTCTCGTTCCGACCATGGGCGCTCTCCACGCTGGTCATGGTGCTTTGATCAAGGCATCGGTGAATGATTGTGACGTAACCGTTGTTAGCGTATTTTTGAATCCCATCCAGTTTGGCAAGAACGAAGACCTGGACAAGTATCCCAAGCGTCTTGAAGCTGATGCCAAGCTTGCGGAATCCATTGGCGCTGACTTCGTTTTTGCTCCGTCGGTTGAAGAAATGTACCCCGATGGAGATCCGCTGACTATGGTGCGCGACGAAGCCCTGGAAAGCCTGTACTGCGGTGCATACCGTCCGGGCCATTTCCGTGGTGTTCTGACTGTTGTTTCCAAGTTGTTCTTGATTTCCGGTGCTGACCATGCATACTTTGGTGAAAAGGATTACCAGCAGGTGTTCCTCATCGAACGTATGGTGAAGGACCTGTGCTTTGATATTCAGATTCATCGTGTGAAGATCGTCCGTGAAGAATCTGGCTTGGCTCTCTCTAGCCGCAATGAATATCTGACCGATGAAGAAAAGACTCGTTCCCTGGGTATCAGCCTTGGCCTTAAGCAGGCTAAGGATGCTTACGACGCTGGTGAACGCAGCGTTGTGAAGATTCGTGACACTGTGGTGAAGTCTATTCTTTCTAACCGCGGCCAGGTTCAGTTTGTTGAAGTGGTGAACCAGAAGACCTTGCAGAAGTTCAATGCAGGTATGCTGGGCGCTGAAGACAAGGCTGTAATTCTCGTTGCAGCATTCTTCGGCAAGACACGCTTGATCGACAACATCGAATTGAACTAAATGGTAAGGTGACGCGAGGGGCTCTGCCCCTCAAACGTCTCAAGAAAAGCCCGTGCAATCAACTGCACGGACTTTTCTTTTTTTGCAAATTAAAAGGTGGGGAGCTCGAGGGGTTTACCCTTTGCGTCTTATTTCTCTGTAGCGGTAAATACGCCGTCCCAGACTTCGCCTTCAGCGACGGGCGGGTGCAGCTTGTAGGCCTGGCAACGCTTGATGTAAACATGGCTCGGCGTAGTCTTGCTGCCCGGATCACGATCAGGATGGTGCGGTTCCAAGTCAAGACAAATGGTGAACAAGTCAATGGCGCGATCCCAGTCCATATCCAGGTAGCTATCGCGAGCTTGTTCCCACAAACTAATCAGCTGGGTAAGCTGAACTTCGTTCTTGCATCCAGCCTTTTCAAGAAGTTCGTATGTCTTTACCGGTTGGCTCTTACCCACCACGCGGACTGTATCCAGAGAACGATAGAGGAATCTGCCGGAGTCCAGCATCTTCTGGGTGTCTTCACTAATTTGGATGTAAGCGCCATACTGCTTTGCTGCACTTTCAAGACGTGCTGCAAGGTTCACCGCGTCGCCCATCATAGTGTAGTTCTTTCGCATGGTAGAGCCCATGTTACCCGTCACGATGTCGCCGGAGTTGATACCGATTCTCATGTGCATGTCGTGCACAACCTTAGGCCACTTGTTGCCTTCGCTTGCCCATTTCTTGCGGAGCTCCATGAGCTTACGCTGCATTTTCACTGCGGAGTAGCAAGCACTCTGGGCGTGGTTCTCCAGACGCATGGGGGCGCCGAAGAATGCGATAATTGCATCGCCTTCGTACTTGTCCAAGGTACCCTTGTTTTCTAACAAAGTATCGGTCATGGCCGTCAGGTATTCATTCAAAAGTTCAACCAGTTTACTCGGGTCACCAATCTTTTCAGAGAAGGTGGAGAAGCTTGCAATGTCAGTAAAGTAAGCGGTAATGTTGGACTTTTCGCCACCGAGGGTGGGCATAATTTCCTGGTTCACCATGGCGTCGATCAGTTCCGGAGAGATGTACTGCTTGAACGCATTGTTGATGAAGTTCTTTTCTCTGTTTTCAAAGTAGAACTGGACCACCAGGGCGGTGATGTTCGTAAGCAAGATGGCAAGCAACTGCTTGGAAACACCGATGTACAAGCCTGCTTCAAAGTAACGGAAGGCGATGAATGTGTAGACCGTCATGAAGACGATGGAAAGAGAAATGGAGATGTAGCTCTTCAGGAACAAACCGACAATGACGCAAAGCAGTGCCAGCAATATGACGATGATCTGCTGGTAACGTTCTCCCAGAGTAACGATGTACTGATCTTCCAGGATGTTCTTGATGATGGTTGCGTGAATCAAGACGGCCGGGTAGTTTTCTTCGTGGGGACCCGGCACAAAGTCGAATAGGGCCGCCGCTGCAGAACCAAGAATGAAAATCTTGCCCTGGTAGAGAATGGGGTCTACACGGTGCTTGTATACGTCGTAGTAGGAAAGATGACGGAAAGTACGCAGCGCTTCAGCGGTATTATAACGTCCCTTATAGCGAACCTGGAAACGTCCGAAACGGTCAATAGGAATGTGCTTTTCCGGACCGAAACGCAGTTCTTCGCCGGGGGCAAGATTCTGGATTGCCAGATCGTCTGTTGCTTCGATATCACGAATGATTGCGTCGGAAAGAATCACCTGGGTGGCGTGCCATTTCTTGGTGGGCTTGTCGTAGCGAACGTCAAGATCCAGGGAGAGAAGCGCGGGCTTTCCGACGGGAATGTTCTTGAGGGAATCTTCAAAGAAGTGTACTGCCCTGACCACATAGGAGGTAATGATGGCTTCTTCTTCGTCTTCCGTATCTTCAATAACAAATCGATCGCCAGTGAATTCTTCTTCGTCGAACCTAATGGAAATGCTTTCGTCCAGCTGGATGGACTTTCCTTTTTCTACGGTTCCAAGAACCTTAGGATCCATCTTTCTAATAGCGTCAGAAAGTCTGGGAGTAAGAACCTGGCCTTCGAAGATTTCGAAGGTAATGGAACTGTCCTTGCCCTTGCTGGCGATAATCTTAGAGGAGATGTCGATAAAGTCGGAAGAGGCTTTCTTCTGGAACTTCTTTTCCTTCAGCTTTTCGCGAAGGGAAAGGAACATGGGGTAGCTAAAATAGGGGTAGGTGGTGTGGTAGCTGCCGGCGCTGTCGCGATAGATGCCGAAGGCCTTGCCCACATTAATGTACTGGCCCATCTTGATCGAAACATTTTCAGGCTTCTGATGGAACAAGTGAAGAATGGTCATCAGGGACATGGTGGAATAGATTCTAGAGGAATCAATTTTTCCAATTTCTTCCAGGGACGGGTCTGCGGTAGGTTCAAGATCCGGGTTGGGGAATCGATAGAGCAGGGATACTCGGCGGACGACACCATCCTGGTCCGGATAGGCGTTCACGGAACCTACGTACTGGCCTGCCTGAGCCAATTCTGGGAACACGTTATCCAGGAGGTCCTTAGGTTCAATGTTTCTAAGGCTGTCCACCTGATTGTTGTTGATGACGGACTGGAAGCCCACTTCCTGGGCGCGCTTTTCACTACTGAGGGGGCGCCATTGGGATTCGTGCTTGTAGGATTTGGCGTCATCGAACATGTCGCAGACAATGACGTTGCCGCTTTCCTTGACGGCGCTTACCAGCATGGAATCGTAGTTGTAGGTAGAAAGAATTTCGGGGTAGAGGGAATCCCAGGACTTTTCAGGTTCAACTTCGTTCAGAAGGCTCATGACCTGGCCGGCTTTCTGTTTTCCGAAATCTGCGTTCTTGAAAAGAATATCGAAGCCGATAGCTGCGGCACCGCCTTCACTCAGGTTCTTTACCACGTTGGCGTGAATGGATCGGTCCCATTCGTTGTAGTTGCCCAGCTTTGCCAGGGACGGTTCGTCAATATCGACGATCAAGATGCTGGGATCGTAATTGCTCGTAGTCTTGATCTTGTCATTGCCACCAAATTCGTCGTCAATACTGGTGGATGCTTTAAAGAAAAGGTCGTAGAAAAGGTTTTCCAACGATTCGGCACTGTTTCTGGTATTACCCGTAATGTTGTTCTGGGTACTGCCGAAAATAAGAATCAATACGACAATGATAGCGGAGGCGAAAAAACCGGCTCCAACTTTCTTGGTCTTTTTAGAAAGTTTTACTTGCATGGAATTAAAGATAACAAGATGATGAACTTTGTCATTTTGCTGACAAAATATTAGACTATATTTATATGGTAAAATTTGGAGGAGTCTTGGCTACTCAAAAGAAGAAAACGGCAAAAAAGCCTGTAAAGAAGAAAAATAGCGGTATTGAGGGGGAACAGGGATTCGGACTTGTTTTGGCAGGATGGTTCCTGCTGGCTTTAGGTGTTATCCTATTGCTTGGATGCGTGAGTTCCGTCTATAGCGGCAGTCATGGTAATTGGCTTGGCCCGTACCTGGGAAAGATGGTCCCTAATGCGGTGATGATGCTGTTCGGCAAGGTTTCCGTGTTGTTCTTTACCTGCTCCTTGATTCTTTGGGGCTTGTGCCTTGCTTTTGATAATCTTAGAACCAAGTTGCTCCGTTATGCCCTGGGCCTTTCTCTGCTTTCCCTGGATTTGTCCTTCCTGCTTGCTTTGAAGGTGTACGGTCTGGGTACCGTATCTAAAGATGTGTTGATGCTGAATGGCGGTATCTTGGGACAGTTCTTTACCCAGAATATTGCCATTCCTGTTTTCGGTCAAGAATCCTGTATGGCTCCGCTGATTATTTTGGTGGTGTGCTTCATTTTGATCCTTGTCCTTTCCTTTGGTCTTCGCCCTCGTCATTTCCATTTCTTGGTACAGGCATCCAATTGGCTTAAGAAGGTCTTTGGTAAAAAAACCGTGCTGGAAGCAGAAGTTATGGAACCTGATGGTTCTGACCGCACAGCTCGTGGTGACCGTTTTGAAAAGGATGACCGTTCCGTTGCCCCGCCGGCCAAGTTGCGTCGTGGTGTCATGATGGACGACGAAACCGTGATGCTGGAACCGGATGCCTTCAAGATTCGTCGCAAGGGCAAGGTGGTTCCCTTCAATGGACGCAACAACTGGCTTGACAATGAACTTGATGGCCGTAATGTTTCCGAAGTTCCTGGCGAAATCCCGTTTGCTTCTGAAAAGACCTTGGCTCAGACAATGCCCAGTGCAGCAGAAAAGACTTTGGCCGCAACAATGGGTGCAACCAACAATCTTGGGGAAGATCCTGAAATTGCCCGTTTGCAGGAATACTTGCGCTTGAATGAACGCAAGATGAATGCCCTTGAAATTATGGAAGTCAAGGACAAGATTTCCGCCCTGCGCAGAGCCCGCGATATAATTGACTGGGAAAGAGGCCATAAGGGCCGTATGCAGGTAAAGGGCGATGTTCGCCGTGCCGAAGGCGACGTGGCTGAATCTGCTCCTACCGTTGATGCCGCCGTGAACGAGGCTGTGGCTGCACCGAGGGCTGCTCAGCCTGTTCGTGCAACTCCTTCTGTAACTGGTCCCATGACCGCACGAGTCCGCTCCTTCAATGCTGCGGAATCTACCATGGCTGCAGGCTCTTTGGACGCTTCCGACGAACCGACTATTGCATATCCTCGTAAGGATGCCGGTGCTGAAATCAATGCCGAAGATTTGCTGGGTGGCGATGGCGCTGCAACAGACGATACCTTCACTCCTGTAGTCTATGGTGCCGACGATACTTCTGATGCAGAAGCTGTTGTCGATGAAACTATGGGTGGCGATATCGGTACATTTGTGCCGGGCGCAAATGCCGGTGTCCAGGCTGCATCCATTCCGCAGCCGGATCCTACGGAAAAGTACGACGAATACAAGGTGCCGGCCATTTCCGACATCTTGGATGATCACGAAGCCCAGACGGCTGACTATACCGAGGATGAACTGAATGCTATCGGTAAGATGCTTGAAGAAAAACTTGAAAACTTCAAGGTAAAGGGCCGTGTGATTGGGTGCGAAACTGGTCCCATGATTACCCGCTTTGAAGTGGAGCCGGGCCCGGGCGTGAAGGTGAGCCGCTTTACTTCCTTGCAGGAAGACTTGGCCATGCCGCTTCGCGTATCCTCCGTGCGAATTCTCGCTCCTATTCCGGGCAAGGCTGCGGTGGGTATTGAAATTCCTAATCGCAAGTTCCAGACCGTATTCAGTAAGGATGTTTTCGAAAGCGATAAGTTTGCGCCGACTCCTGAAAAGATCATGGTGGCTTTGGGTAAAGACATTACCGGCGAAGCCTTCTCCATGGACTTGGCTAAGGCTCCTCACTTGCTGATTGCTGGTCAGACTGGTTCTGGTAAGTCTGTCTGTATTAACGCCCTTATGGCAAGTATGCTGTTCAGCAAGACTCCGGACGAACTCCGCATGATTCTTGTGGACCCCAAGGCTGTGGAACTGAAGATGTACGAGAACATTCCGCACCTGCTTGCTCCTGTGATTACCAAGCCTGAAATTGCAATTCAGGCTCTGCAGTGGCTGTGCTACGAAATGGACCGCCGTACCGAAGTTCTTGCAACGGCTAAGGTTCGTAACATCGGTGGCTTTAATGCCAAGTACGAAGCCGGCGAACTGCCCGATAATATTCCCGACGAAGACAAGGGCCATCGCATGCCCTTCATCGTGGTGATTATTGATGAAATGGCTGACCTGATGATGGTGGCTGGCAAGGAAATTGAAAAGTCTGTGGCCCGTTTGGCTGCAAAGGCTCGTGCTGTGGGAATCCACTTGGTGCTTGCTACCCAGCGCCCCTCCGTGAAGGTGATTACGGGTATTATCAAGGCCAACTTGCCGACCCGAATCAGCTTTAAGGTGGCTTCCCAGATTGATGCCCGTACAGTGATGGACCATGCCGGTGCTGAAAAACTTTTGGGCCGCGGTGACATGCTGTTCAAGGCTGTGAACGAACCGGATCCGGTCCGCGTTCACGGCGCCTTCCTTAGTGATGAGGAAGCAGAACGCTTGGCTGATGCCTGCTCCAACCAGAACGTCTATTATCCTCAGGTGGAATCCTTCGATGTTTCGGAAGGCGCAGAAGGGGATGAAGATGGGGAAGGCGCAAAGCAGTTGGGCAAGCTTGATCCGCTGCTGTTTGAAGTGGCCTGTTGGGCAGTTGAAGTTAGCGGCCTTTCCACCTCTGCGGTGCAGCGTCACTTTAGCGTGGGCTATAGCCGTGCCGGTAAGATTGTGGACCAGCTTTATGGCCTTGGCGTTTGTGGCCCCAGCAAGGGCAACTCCAAGCCCCGCGCAATGCTTGTGGGCATGGACGAACTGATGCAGCTTGAACGCTCCGGAACCTTTAGATAATATTTCAACTTTGCATTTTTATGAAAGAATACGCTCCTTCAAAAATCAATTTGTTTCTTGATGTGATTCGCAAGCGCGAAGACGGTTACCACGATCTGGGCACTGTTTTCCAGACCATTGATGCCGGCGATACCTTGAGTGCCGAACTTCGCAACGATGGCGAGATTGTCTTGACTTACAATAACCCTCAGGAATATCCTGTCCAGTCTGACCTGGTGTACAAGGCTGCTGTGGCTTTGAAGGCCTATGCGGTGGAACAGGTTTCTACCTGCGTTGCAAGTTCTGCCCAGAACCTGGGGGCGGATCTCTACCTGGAAAAGGTGATGCCTCTGGGGGCAGGTCTTGGCGGTGGTAGTGCGGACGCGGCTGCGGCTCTTCGCCTGCTGAACCGCTTGTGGAACCTGAACTATGCTGCCGAGGTTCTGGAAGGAATCGGTGCAAAGCTTGGTGCCGACGTACCCTTCCTGGTTCGTGGCGGTTCTGCCTTTGCCGAGGGTATTGGCGAAAAATTGACCTTTATGAACCCCTTGCAGCTTGCCGATGGCGAATACCTGCTGGTCTGCACTCCGCTGGACGCCGTTCCGACGAAGGATGCCTACGCTGGCGTTCCTAAGTCTGGTCCTGACCGCTGGGAAAGCTATAAGTCTGGTTGGACAGCTGCACAAACCGCCGGTTCTAGTGCGGTGTGTGAATTCTGGCAGAAGAAACTGTTCAACTCTTTTGAAATTTCTGTCTATCCCAAGCATCCTCTTGTGGAACAGATGAAGGCTGAATTCCTGCGTCTGGGAGCCAAGTGCGCCCTGATGTCTGGTTCGGGCGCCTCCGTATTTGGCGTTTTTGCCTCAAAAAATGAGGCGGAAAGCGCTGCTGAGGCCATGAAATCCATCTCCCGCTACCAAAAAGTCACCCGCTTTTGGGTGCCCACCCTTTAAAAATTAGGCTTTTTTAGCTATATTTGCGCCACCATTGGGATATCGTCAAGTGGTAAGACAACGGATTTTGATTCCGTTATTCGCTGGTTCGAGTCCAGCTATCCCAATGAATTTTCTTTAATCATAAACTCAAATGGAGTAATTATGGAACTCACTAAGCTCGTAGCAACCTCGAGAGTACAAGGTAAGAGCGCTGATTGTAAGCGTCTCCGTAAGGCCGGTCAGATTCCGGCTGTCTTCTATGGTAAGGGTCAGGAAGCAGTGAATGTCAGCGTTAGCGCTGCAGACGTTCGCAAGGTCCTCGCCCCGGGTAAGCGTTATACGCTTCTCGACCTCGTCATTGATGGCAAGGAAGGCAACGCCGCCGTAATTTACAACTACCAGAAGGACGCTCTCACTCAGGAAATCACTCACATCGACTTCCTGAAGATCGACGAAACCACTAAGGTTAAGGTTCGCGTTCCGGTCAAGCTCTCCGGTCTCCCGGTTGGCGTTAAGACCCAGGGCGGTACCTATGCTCAGCAGAACCGTTACATCAACCTCGCAGCTGCTCCGGAAAAGATCCCGACCGCAATCGAAATGGATATTTCCGAATTCCCGGCTCCGACCACTTTCTACGCCAAGGACCTCAAGCTCCCCGAAGGTGTGGAACTGGCTTGCACTCCGCGCGTTGTGATTTTCAACATCACCGCTAAGCGTGGCGCAAAGGCTGAAGAAGCATAATTCTTCTGAATCGAATTTCGATTTAAAGAGACCGTTTTGCAAAAGCAAGACGGTCTTTTTTATATTTGGGCAAACAGGTAGGTTTTTATGTATTTAATTGTTGGTCTTGGAAATCCCGGTACTCAGTATGCGAACACCCACCACAATGCTGGCTTTATGGCTGTGGACAAGTTGGCCGCTTCTGATGACTGGAAGTCCGAGCACAAGGCCTTGACCCAGAAGGTGACCATTGCCGGTCAGGACTGCCTTCTCGCCAAGCCCCAAACCTACATGAATCTTTCTGGCGAATCCGTCCAGGCCTTGATGACTTGGTACAAGATCAAGCCCGAACAGCTCCTGGTTTTCAGCGACGACATCAATCTGGATGTAGGTCGCATCCGCTGCCGCGCCAATGGTAGCCATGGCGGTCAGAACGGCCTCCGCAACATTATCGAAAAAATTGGCGACAAGTTCCCTCGCATCCGTTTCGGCGTGGGCAAGTGTCCTCCCAAGTTTGACTTGAGTAACTGGGTGCTTGCAAAGTTCCCTCCCGAAGACAAACCTGTCTTTGAAGAAGCTCTTGAAAAAGTAAAGCCCCTGGTGGAATGCTATTTCAAGCTGGGCATGGAAAAGTGCATGGAACGCTACAACGGCAAGTAACTGCCGCGAGAATCTGCGTAACAAATTTTTGTTACGTTGTTCTTACTTGATAAGCTGGTAGATCATCATGAATACGATGATGGCGGCGTAGATCAGCTTAAAGCCTGTGCCGCACAAGAATCCGATGAAGGCGCCTGTTGCTGAACGGGCGGAAACCTTCAGGTCCTTGCTCATAATCAATTCGCCAATCAAGGCTCCCAGGAAGGGCCAGGCGATGACGCCCAAGAGGCCTTGGGGTCCGAAGGGTAATCCGAAAAAGGAAATAATAAGGCCTATGTTACAGCCCCAAACGCCGGCCTTGCTTCCACCGAATTTCTTGGTGCTGATGGAAGGGATGATATAGTCCAGAACAGTAATGATGGCGGCGATGACAGCCATGACGATCAGGGTTACGGTTCCGACCTCAACAGAGGAATGAAAATTCAGTACGAGGAGTGCCAACCAGCTGATGGGAGGACCTGGCAGACCGGGGGTAACGGAACCCACAAAACCAAGGATTGCCAAAATGATGGCGATAATAAGCAAAGCAATGTCCATGACCTTAATATAAAAAAAACTTGTAAAAATACCCTAAAATTTGGGTGATAATCTTTTTTGACCCCTGAGGGTTTTCTATATTTCCTTTGCAAAATAGAATGAGGTTCATTTATGAAAATTTTGCCTGAAGCTTTAACGTTTGATGACGTTCTTCTCGTTCCCGCAGCTTCCTCCGTTTTGCCTTCCCAGACTGACGTGAGCACTCAGCTTGCTCCGAACATTAAGCTCAACATCCCCGTGATCAGTGCTGCTATGGATACCGTTACTACGGCTCCTCTCGCAATCTCCATTGCTCTCCAGGGTGGTCTTGGCATTATTCACAAGAACATGAGCATCGAAGAACAGGCCGAAGAAGTTCGCAAGGTCAAGCGCTGGCAGTCCGGTATCGTTACCAATCCGGTGACCTTGGAAGCTGACCAGCCGGTTTCTGCAGCATTTGAAATGCGCGCTGTTCACAAGATTAGCGGTTTCCCCATTTTGAAGAATGGCAAGTTGGTGGGTATGCTCACTAGCCGTGACCTTCGCACTATTACCGATTTCAACGTAAAGATTGAAAAGGTGATGACCAAGAACCCGGTCACCGCAAGCCCGAAGATCAGCCTCGCTAAGGCTAAGGATCTCCTGGCTGAAAAGCGTATTGAAAAGCTTCCGTTGGTGGACAATGCAGGTAACCTCAAGGGCCTCATCACCATGACCGACATTCTGAAGCGTGAAAACAACCCCTCCGCAAGCCTGGACAAGAATGGCCAGTTGCTGGTTGGTGCTGCTGTCGGTACTTCTGCAAATACTCTGGAACGCGTTGCTGCCCTCGTTGACGCTGGCGTTGACCTGTTGGTGATTGATACCGCTCACGGCCACCACATCGGTGTCCGCAACATGGTGAAGACCGTTCGCAAGAAGTATCCCAAGCTCACCATCTGCGGTGGTAACGTTTGCACTCCGGAAGCTGTTACTGAACTTGCCAAGTGCGGTGCCAACATCGTCAAGGTGGGTATCGGTCCTGGCTCCATCTGCACCACCCGTATCGTGGCTGGCGTAGGCTACCCGCAGTTCTCCGCTGTTGTGGAATGCGGCAAGGCTGCTCGCAAGGCTGGCGTCAAGATTATCGCTGACGGTGGTCTCAAGTTCTCTGGCGACATCGTGAAGGCTCTGGCCGCTGGCGGTCACGCCGTGATGATCGGTTCCATGTTCGCAGGTACCGAAGAAGCTCCGGGCGAAGTCATCCTCGCTGATGGCCGTAGCTTCAAGAGCTACCGTGGTATGGGCTCTCTGGGTGCTATGGCTGCAGGTTCTGCAGACCGTTACTTCCAGGGTGGCATCAAGGAACCCCGCAAGTTCGTTCCGGAAGGCATCGAAGGCCGCGTTCCTTACAAGGGACCGCTCCGCGATACCATTTACCAGATCATCGGTGGTATCCATTCCGCTATGGGTTACGCAGGTGCTGCAAACCTGAAGGAACTCTACGACAAAGCTACCTTCGTTCGCATCACTGGTGCAGGTCTCCGCGAATCTCATCCGCATGACGTGACCATCACCAAGGAAGCCCCGAACTACAGATCTGAAGGTTAAGGAAGGCTTCGCCCTCCTTAAAATCCTCCTTTCCCAAACGTCTGGAGGATTAGGTTTAGTGCGAGCTTTAATCGCCCGACAACCATTAGAAAATCCCGTTGCAGTTTAAGCTGCAGCGGGATTTTTTTTATCCGTAAAAACTCATGTTTTTTTGGGGGCACTCATTTTTATTTAGGAAACAAATTATGATCAAGATCAGATAAGTTTTATTATATTCATAACAAAGTAAAAGGTGTTGGAATGAACAAGATTTCTTTGTTTGGATTAGCGGCATGTTTTGCCCTTGGGTTAATTGCTTGTGGTGATGAAATTTCAAGTTCCTCAGAAAACATTTCACTCCAAAGTTCCTCCAGTGAAATTGCTGGTAGTTCGGCGAATGAAGTTGTCGATAGTTCTGCAGAGTCCAGCAGTTCCGCAGAAACGCCTGTTGTGAATATTCCCGCGGAATCCAGCAGCAGTGAGGACGTTTCATCAAGTTCCGCGATTCTTAGCGATACTACTGCAAGAATTTCTTATTCCCTCAAGCCTTTCAAGGGGCCGCTGCCCAATCCCCATAAGGGCTTTACCCTCCTTACCGAAGGGGCCTGGAATTTCGTTCCTGATTTTAGATTCGGACCCGATAAGAATGGCGCCTGGAACCTGATTACTTACGGCTCCGGTTATCAGCGTTGGGACAAGTTGAATCCCGGCAAGGGCGTTTACGATTGGTCTGAACTTGAAGATTTGCTGAATGTACTTCAGGAACATGGTCTGGGTTACGCATTGCGAGTGTTCCCTTACTCTCCCTGGTACATCACAGGAAACGATACGCCCACAAGTGAATACGACTGGACTCCTGACTGGGTTTACGAAGAAGGGGCCCAGAAGGATTATGCCGTCTTTCAGGATAACAATGCCACTGCTCAGGTTCCCAGATGGGATGATCCTGTCTACCTGAAGGCCGCCAAGGATTTTGCTACAGCGATGGCTGCAAAGTACGATGGGGATCCTCGTCTTGAATATATTGATGTTCGTACTTTTGGTGAATGGGGCGAATGGCATGTTTCCCATTTGGACGGAAGCGATATGCCGCCCTTAAAGGTTCAGAAGGAATTGCTGGATCATTACGCTTCTGTTTTTAAGAAAACTCTGCTAGCTTTGCCTTCTGACGCCTATGGCGAAATTTATACCTATGCGTTAAGCCTTGGAATTACCAAGCGTGACGACGGCTTTATAGGAATTCCAGGTACTGCAGATTCCCTGGTGCGCGCCTATGAGGCCGGGCTTCCGACTATTGCAGAAAATATTGGCAGCTATGAAAGAATGCTGACCTTTGATGACCGTGAATATAAGAAGTGGACTCCGGAACGTTGGGTTCACGAAATTACCACGGCTCATTTGACCTACTACGTGCTGGAACAGGAAAGCGATTGCGGATTTAAAATCTATAGTGAACACAAGGACTTGGCGGATTCACTTACTCATGTGATTGGCTACAATTTCATGGTGCAGAAGGCTGAACTTCTGACGGTTACGGGTGACAAGGAAACTACAAATACATTGAACATCACCGTAAAGAATACGGGCATTGCTCCCTGCTTCTTTGATATTTACATGGTGGCAGAATTGGTCAACGGCGAAGGCGAAGTTCTTGAACAGCTGGGTAAAACCATCAAGGTTTCTAAGGGAACCTTTAAGGATGAAATGGTTCGTGATTTTACTTTTGCTAACTCTGTTCCTGCAAGGCAGACCAATGTGGCGGCACTGCCGGGTGTTTCTGTGGCGCTTTCTATTTACGAAAGTGAAGAAGTTTTCAAAAGCGGAAAGAATCCAACCGTACGTTTCGATAACGACGGACTACAGGCAAACAATAAGCTGCTGCTGAAACCGTAATTTTGACGAAATGAAATTAGCCTGCACGAGTCTTCGTGGCAGGCTTTTTTAGGTTCGTTTTCATCTGTTATTTCTAGGTGTTGGCGCCTTCTCCGGAACAGCGCAAATCTCGCATGGCTTTGCTTGCCATATCGTGAACTTCCTTTTGGCGCGAAAATTTATGGTAGGGGAGAATTTTGATTTCTACGTTCTCCGGCTTCGGGTAGTTCTGAATGTATTGGACGTTGGAGAGGAAGACGATTTTTGTGAGGGAACCCGCACGGGAATTGGTTGCTGCGTCCGCGAGGCATCCTGAGTTCGTGCGGTTCTCTGACACACCGAATTTTTCCAGGGCGTGGTCCATAGCTCTGTAGATCATCTGGAATTCCTTGGTGTTGAAGTCTGCGCAGATGTATGTGTCTACAGTTGTGGCCCCTGCGCCGTCCTTGGTTTCTGTATCGAAAGACTCGGCGATGTAGGCTCCGCCACCGGCTCGTTCCTTATGACCGTAATCGCAGCTGCCGCCAACCCAGATGTAGAGAATGTCTTTTTCGAATTTCATGGTTAGCGGTCCGCTACTTCGGATTCCTTGCCTAATATTTCCTTAATCCAGTCATAATCAGGAGTAACCTGAATGGCGCTGATTCCACATGTTTTTGCGGCTTCAACGTTCGCAAGGTTGTCGTCCAGGAATACGGTGTTTTCTGGAGTAATTGGTTCACTAATTTCCCGCAAGGCCCATCTGAAAATTTCTGGGTTCGGTTTTTCCAGGTGCATTTCCTGACTTAAGAAAATGTGGTGGAAACATTCTTGAACATTATTGCCGTTGGCGTTAAACCACAAATCCAGACATTTCTGCCAGTGGAGTTCATTGGTGTTACTCAATAGATAGACGTTTGCTTTTTGCTTGAGTGTACGGAGTGCGTCCATCTTTCGCTGGGGGATATGAAGGATGATTGTATTCCATGCGTCGGCTACTTGTTGACGGGTGGGCTTCGTTGTGATATAAACAGGGGCGGTCTGGTTGGTCGCATCGCAGGATGAATTCGTTGGGGAGGGAGCACTGCCGTTGTTTCCTGTGGGGGCTTTACAACGGCTGATGATGGCGTCGCAGAACTCCTCGGTGCTCAAGAGTCCCAGCTGGTAATTCTGCATGATCTTGGCTGTTTCGCCTTCGTCAAATCGCAGTTCTTCTTCGGGAACACCAAGATTGCGAAATCCATCAAGGGCGTTTTGCGTATTGATGTCTGCAATCACTCCGCCTAAGTCAAAGATGTAGTTCTTGAAGTTCTTCATTATAACTGCGATTTAATTTTGCGTTGCTCTATAACTCTGGTGAAATTCCGTGGCCTTTGTTCGGGAGCGTCGTCCAGAATTTCTCTTGTCAATTTAGATTGTTTGCCCCAACATTCTTGCTTCTTCAAGGGCAGATGTGTTTTGATTGTCGCCTTTTTCCTTGACGTTTCGCACGAGAACGCGACCGCAGTCCTGGATGCTGAAAAATTTTAGGACCATTTCGTATTGCTTGGTAATGGCGTCAAATAGTTCCGGTAATCCCGCCGCTCCGCATAACAGCAAGCACGCCTTATGGATATGGAAGGTGTTGCGCAGCGGTGTGTGCAACCGGTCAATGCAGGCTGCCATCTGAGAACTGATCCCGTAGAAATAAACCGGCGAGGCGATGATGAGAACTTCTGCACGGGCGAGTGCTGCATAGACCTTGTCCATGTCGTCGTGGCGGGCGCAGGCGTTGCCTTCGCGGGTAAAGCAGGTGTTGCATCCGATGCAGTGGGCAATATTCATGCGGGCTACGTTAAGGATTTCCACTTCATGGCGCGGGGCTCCTGCATCATCAAGTTGCTGGCGCACACCTTCCGCGAAAGCTTCTGCCAGAAGTTCCGTATTGCCCTGAACGCGGGGGCTGCCCACAAGAATCAAAACTTTGCTCATTGCTTAAGCTCTCTTTAGTCCTTGTCAAATTTGAAGGGAACAGTCAATGTTGTGGGGTGCTCCGCTTTTTCAAAAACCCATTTAGAAACTTCGTCGGAAACTCGCTGGTCAAATTCTTCGTTCTGGGAATTTGAAGACTCCATTTCTACGCTGGAAATGTTTCCTTCAGGGGCGATGGTGAATTTAAGAGTAATCTCTATTTTCTTTGCGTCGGGATGTTCTGGAGTTTTCACATCCTTAAGTCGGGATCGTTTATTCTTGAATTTCTTTTGAATTGCGGCAAGTTTCCTTTGCTGTTTGATAAGAATGTCTTTGACTCCTGCTAAAGATCTATGACCAGGTTCTATTACAGGGTCTGTGATTGTACGATGGTTTATTTGCTTTCCGAATATCAGCTTGTTTTCCACAATTCTAAGCCAGTCCCAATTGCAGTGATTCTTTGAACTTTCCCAGGATTCAATTTGCTTTTCGCTATACTTTTGAAGTTGAAGCTTTTTATAGACTTCTGCATCAAATTCATTGTTGAATCCTACAAGGCGAATTTTGGTGTAACCGATTTTCTTAATGGCGCTGATAAAATTTTTGTAATCGTAGATGCTTTTGTCCTGAAGGGGGTAGGAGATAAGAAGTTCTTCCCGATCCGATTTGCCTTTGTTTTGCTGGTACATACTTTTCAGAATGCTAAGAATCGAATCGGGAGAGGCTTGCTTTACACCATAGACTCGGGTCCACAAGGGAAGAACGCGGATTGCGTCTGAAGAATAGATTTTCGTTACGATGGTGTCGGGGTAGAGTTTGCCATTTTCCTGCTGGCTTACAACGAAGTAGTCGTCAAGAATAAGCATGTTGAGACGGACCGTATTTTCTTTGCAGAAGGCTTTGCGTTTGTGCGCTTCTTGCAAATCGGAACTGGCGTTTTTGCCGTTTTCAAACAGCAGACAATTTAAATTGTCTGCTAGAACAGCTTGGCTTTGGTCCTTCTGGGCGTAGAGCGTTGCTGCAAGAGCAAAAAATATTGTGATAATCAAACGGCGCATAAGGTATATATACAAAATTAGAAATAAACAATTTGTTGAACTTTATGATTTGAAAGGTTCGCTTGCATAGGAGTGAACTTCTTTATAGAAGAAGCTTTTTTGCTAATTGTTCAACATGTTTACTGTTCAGCGGAAGTTCCGTTGTCTCGGTGGTGGCGATGAAATTTACGCCTGGAAAGAAACCTGCGGCTGTGTAGATGCGCTCTTTTTCTACCGCGTTGTGGGCGTAGTCTGGTTTGTCCATCATGCCGAAATGTTCCCAGACGAATTCCTGGCGGGTGCGTTTGTTTAAGCAGGTGAAGTCAGGATGGAAAGTGACGGCGTGTTTTAGTGAGCTGCGCTTGCTTTTGGAATCAGGATTATCGCTGATGGTGATTTTGAGCGGAGCCTCGTAGCGATAAGGAATGCCTAGGCGAGTTAGCGTATCTGCAATGATACATTCGGATTTTGATCGCACATGTTCTCCCCGTGAGGTGATGAGTTGCGGCACATCGCTTGAAATAGACTTTCCTGTGTAAGGGATGGCCTGCCATTGCGCTGCGAATTCGTCGTCTGTTAAAATCAGCGGGGTAATGAAATCGCGACGAACCCCAAGTTTCGTATGTAGCGCAGAGAATTCCTCTGGATGAAATTTCCTTAAAAATGCATTGATTTGCTTCTGCAATTTTTTGAGGATGCGCTGGCTCTTTTCGTTATAGTCTTTTTGCGCTAAGGACGTAATGAGTTCCGCATCTGATTTTGGAATGTATGTCCCGTTGGTGTCTCCTTTCTGGATCATGTGGTAAAATTGCGGGCAACCTTTGTTGTGGGCTACTCTCAACGTCCCGGGGGTGGGTTTTACTTTGGGAAGGTGTTGCAAAAGTTTGGTGATTTGCTTGCTGATTGTGTCTAAATTTTCTTTGATATTGAACATAATAGGGTTGGTGTGAGGCTTTTTACCTATAAATCAAATGCTTTGAATGTTGTTATAGGTAAATGGGTGGTGTTTTTGGGTTCTGTTTTTCAGGGGCTTGATCTAATTACCCATAAACAAACCCTATAAAGTCGGCTTATGGGTACAAAATGGAGATTGGTCTGCTTACTAATCTATCTTATTGTTAGTTTGTTTGGAAAATTGCCCATAAATCGCGTTGTAATGTTTGATTTATAGGTAATTTCCGTTAGCGGACACAATTCTCTAAGTAAAAAGGATCCGCCCCCTTAAGGGCGAATCCTTATCTAATAAACTATGTGTGCCGCTGTAGCGCGATGAACCGAATTACTTGTTGAGCTTTGAACGCCTTTGGCGTCACTTGCTGCGCTCGGTCATACAGAAGTGCAAACACTTCTGTGCGACACCCGCACCGCAATCCCCGCGGTGACCTGGCGATTACTTATTCAAGCGTTCGGTAGCGGCAGCGACGGAGAGCAGGTCGGCTTCCTGGAAGGGCTTGCCAATCCATTGCAGACCAACGGGCAGACCACCTGCCTTACCGCAAGGAACGCTAACGCCGGGGAGACCGGCAAGGTTCAGGCTAACGGTGTAGATGTCGCTCAAGTAAACTGCCATGGGGTCGCTTTCGTTCATGCCACACTTCAGCGGGAGACCCGGCATGGTGGGGCTGGCGATCACGTCGCATTCTTCAAAGGCCTTGTTGAAGTCGTCGGTAATGAGGCGACGGACCTTCTGGGCCTGAACGTAGTAGGCGTCGTAGAAGCCTGCAGAAAGCACATAGCTACCCAGGAGGATACGGCGCTGCACTTCCTTACCGAAGGCTTCGCTGCGGCTCATGGAGTACAGGTCGATCAGCTTGCGGGCATCCTTGCTGCGGTAACCGTAGCGAACGCCGTCGTAGCGGGAAAGGTTGGAGCTAGCTTCTGCAGTTGCAATGATGTAGTAACTGGAAACTGCGTTGCCGATGTTGGGGAGGCTTACTTCCTTGATGGTGGCGCCTTCGGCTTCCAGCTTCTTCAGCATGGCTTCGATGGCGGCCTTGCATTCCGGATCAAGACCTTCGGCGAAGTATTCCTTAGGAACGCCAATGACCTTGCCCTTGACGCCAGCGTCAAGCTTTGCAGTAAAGTCTTCTGCAGGGCGGGTGCTGGTGGTGTTGTCGTGGGGGTCGATACCGACGATAGCGTTCATCAAGATTGCAGCGTCCTTAACGGTAGAACCGAAGGGGCCGATCTGGTCCAGGGAGCTGGCGTATGCCAACAGACCGTAACGGGAAACGCGGCCGTAGGTGGGCTTCAGGCCCACAACGCCTGTGCAGGCGGCGGGCTGACGGATAGATCCACCAGTGTCGGAGCCAAGTGCGCAGGCGACGGTGCCGCTGGCAACGGCTACGGCAGAACCACCGGAGGAACCACCCGGAACGCGGGTTTCATCCAGAGGGTTCTTCACAGGACCGAAATAGGAAGTTTCATTGGAAGAGCCCATGGCGAATTCGTCCATGTTGGTCTTACCGATGATGATGGCGCCTGCAGCTTCCAGTTTTTCAACAGCGGTAGCGGTGTAGGGTGCCACAAAGTTTTCAAGAATCTTGGAAGCGGCGGTGGTGCGGGTTCCAACCAGGCACATGTTGTCCTTGATGGCCACGGGAATACCGTCCAGGGCACCCAGGGTCTTGCCTTCGGCGCGACGCTTGTCAGATTCAGCAGCCTTTTCCAAAGCACGTTCGTTGAGAACGGAAATGTAGGCGTTCAAATTCTTAGTAGCTTCGATCTTGGCCAGTGCTTCTTCAGTGAGTTTCACAGAAGTGGTTGCACCGCTGGTCAATTGAGCTTGAAGTTCATCAATAGTGAGCATTAACGTCCTCCGGACCATTTCATAATGTAGATGCCGACAACCATGCCGATAACGCTGACCACGTTCAGCTTGAAGCTGCAACCGATGGCGAGCTTGACCAGGTACAAGTCAAGTACGAGGGGCTCCGGCTTGTCGGGGAAACCGATGTTAAAATTGAAAGATGAAACAAAGAAGTTGTGGACAATGTTGTTGTAGCCACCAGCGTTCATCAATTCACCGAGCTGACCGAACAGAACACCCAGGCATTCACCCAGGACACCGCCGATAACAAGGCCCAGCACAATGAAAAGCACGAGACGTGCAAAAGTGTTCTTCGAATTCATAGTTCAAATAATAGAAATTTTTGTTTTTGGTGCCCACGCGGGGGCAGCTCTCGCAGGTCAGATAGCCACAAAAAGTTTCCGCTTTAATTGATGCTCCAGTCGATAGGTTCCAGCCCCTTGCTCTGCAGGTAGGCGTTTGCCTTGCTGAAGTGCTTGCAGCCGAAGAAACCTCGGTAGGCGGAAAGGGGACTGGGGTGGGGCGCGGTAAGAATCAAATGACCGCGGCCAGGTGCCACCAGATCCTGCTTTTTAATGGCAAAACTGCCCCAAAGCAGGAATACCAGGTTTTCTCGGGTCTGGGACAGACGCTGAATGATGGTGTCGGTGAACTGCTGCCAACCGAATCCGGCGTGGCTTGCCGCCATGTGGGCGCGGACCGTCAGGGAGGCGTTCAGCAAAAGAATTCCCTGCTGGGCCCAGCTTTCCAGGTTGCCGTGGGGCGGAGGATTGATTCCCAAGTCGTCGTGAAGTTCCTTGAAGATATTGATCAGGGACGGGGGAGGTTCAATGCCCTGGGGAACGGAAAAGCAGAGTCCGTGAGCCTGGCCCGGGTTATGGTAAGGGTCCTGTCCGATAATAACAGCCTTCACCTTGTCCACGGGGCAAAAGTCCAGTGCGGCAAAAATCTTGGAACCAGGAGGGTAGACCACGTGGCCTGCAGCCCTTTCCTGAAGGAGCTTTTCCTTAATTTGTTTAAAATAGGGCTGTTCAAACTGATCGTTGAGCAGGTTCAGCCAGGATTCTTCAAGTTTTACAGTCATTGTTGGTTCTCAATTAATAGAAATTGAAGTTAATCCAACCGGTTTTTCCGTCGGCAGATTTTGCGAAACCGCAAGCGACGGATTTGAAGCGCTTGCTGCTCATATTCAAGTAGTGACCGATATAGGAAAAATCGCTGTCTTTGTTGGGATCGCGTTCTCCGCTTTCAATAAGTTTCTTTTCGTCCCACATCATCTTGAGATAGGTGTCGACGATTGCTTCTTCGTTGGCATAACGGGTTACAGAAACGTTGGGACCGGAATTCTGGCCATATTCCTTGCAATCTCCAAAGTGTCCGTGAGCCTTGTTGGCGGTCAAGTCGTCTGCAGATTGTTTATCCGCACATTCCTGCTTGCTTTCGTCGGCTAAGGTGTAGGCAGGAAGATTTTCTGTAGCTCTGTACTTGTTGATTGCTTCTAGACAGTAGTCCTTCCAATTGTTTTCGCTAGCCTCGGCGGAGGAACTGGGCTTTGCCTCTTCAGAGGAACTAGACTTTACTTCTTTTGATGAACTGGAGATTGCGTTTGAAGAACTTGATTTAATTTCTTCAGATGAACTAGATTGTTCTGCAGATGAACTGGAGTCTGCGCTTTCGTTAGGGGATGTTCCCGAATCGTCGCCACAGGCGATAAACGCAGCTGCCGCCATAGATATCATAAATGCAGAAAATTTTTTCAACATAAATACATTCCTTAGAAAAATCTTTGGGGATTACAAACGTTCTGCAAGGATTGCGGTCTTTTCGCCTGCAACACGAGTGTAGAACAAAATGGCGGATTGCTTGCCCTTAGGCTTCAAACGCTTGATTTCTTCATCGGGGTCCAGCTTGACGCCGCGGAGTTTCATGGTCAGCTTGCCAACGTTATGGCGCTTCAGCATGTCGCGGACGGCGCTGGTGGCGATTTCGCACTTGTCAAGAATCTTGAAGTTCGCAAAGGCAGGGGAGGGCAGCGGGGCGCTGCAGGTAACATAGGCGATGCCTTCGGAAATGAGGTGCGCGTCGGGAGCGGCTGCGATTGCCACTGCACCAAACAAGTGACTACGAATCAGGAGGGCGGTGGGCTCAGCCAGGTATTCCGCCACTTCGCCCACCGGCAAATCGCTTTCGCTGGTGGCGTTTCTAAAGCTGCGCTCGCAACCGGGCAGGTCGTGTTCCGCATCTTTGTTGGAGGCCGCTTGAATTTCGCTGAGGACGCCGCTCCAAATTGCGTCGGAGCCGTCTGCAGCCTTCACTACATCGCCGGACTTGTCCACCATGATGGCGCGGACCTTGCCGGGGTTCTTTGCCAACGCTCCGAAAAGTACCAGGAGTTCGCGGCAGTCGGAATGGCTTCCCAAGTAGACCAGTTCCGCATCCTGGGGGATTTCATCGGTAGGATATCCTGGAGGAAGCTTTGCCATACCGCCCTTGTAGTGGCGTGAAATTTCCAGAACTTCTTCAAAGGTGGGTGTTAGGTTGCGAAGGTCTCGCTGGTTTTCTCCTTCCATCGCGCGACGGGCCGGATCTATTGTGAAATAGTCTGCGGGATACTCACTTCCGCAAGCATCTGCCTGTTTTGCAATTTCGCGGACGTCCGCTAGAATGGTGCAGTCTGCGCCATCGGTGAGGGCGGAACCGCGCATCACGTGAACGTTGTGTCGGTACATGGCCTGACGATCTTCGTCCAGGTCCACTCCGGTTACATTAAAATCTGCCGGAATAAAGTAGCTGTCTCCACCCATGCCGCAGCACAAATCGTGCACGTTGCCCGGTTCTACGTTCCACAAGTTCGCCTTGTATTTGCTGATGTCCTGGGCGGTACTTTGCTCCAAAGCCAAACGGTCGCAAAGGAGAAACGCATCGCTGCCGAGCGGGGCGCTTTTCCCGGAACCAACCTTTACGGCGTCCTTGCCAAAAAATTTCTCGCGGAACTTTGGGACTAAGGCCATGTAGTCCATAATGGCCGCGCGTTCTTCGTTACTATATCCCGCCTTGTTCAAGGCCGTAGAAACCTGCAAGGCGTCCATCTTGCGTTTAAACGCGTTCTGGATAAATTCCTGCACGGCGGGGGATGTAAGCAATTCAAAGTTCTGCATAAGTCAAGGAAAAAGATAGTATTTCTTTTAAAATGTAGGACTCAACGATATTTTTACTAATAGTTAACGAATAGATTCCTTTAAAAAAGACTAGATTTAAGGTCATGGGAAAAATAAAGAGGTATTTCATTCTGGCGTTTGGGTGCTTTGGAATGGTTGTTTTGGCCGGCTGCAATAATGGTGCGTCCGGCGACAGTGAAGAATATGACTTTGAACTGATCGAGAAACAGTCTAGCACATCGGTTTCCTTAAACGATTCTGTATCTTCCAGTAGCGAGTCGATTACTTCAAGTGAATCGCAAATAATTTTTGATACCGCTTATTTTGGTGGTGTATCATCGGTTGTTGATTCTAGTTCAAGCCTGGATCATCCTCGTTCCTGTTCCAGCATGATGCCGCCTCGATCTAGTTCTTCCGAGGCACCGCCTCCGCCACCTTCCAGTTCAAGCCAGAAGGTCTACCCCCGGTATTCCAAGATCTTGGGCGTTGATATTTCCCAGGTGCAGGAATTCGAAGCCAAGGGCGTTCGCTTCTTGGATACGGATGGAACTCCCAAGGATGTTTTCGAAATTTTCCGTGAACACGGTTTTAACTACATTCGCTTAAAAACCTTTGTAAGTCCGAAGGCGAAGTACGGTTATGCAGCTGGTAGCTGTGACCAAGGGGCAGGAACCTTTGACAACAACACCGAAGCCTTTGGCGACAAGGAACACGTGGTGGCGTTTGCCAAGAGAGCAAAGGCTGCAGGCTTCAAGCTTCTTTTGGACTTCCACTATACCGATAACTGGGCAGATCCTGGCAAGCAGATCATTCCTGAACGCTGGCGCAATATTTCCAACTCCAATGTGTTGGCTGATTCCGTCTACAGTTACACCAAGGATGTGCTGAACGCCTTAAAGGCGGTCGGCGCTCTGCCCGAAATGGTGCAGGTGGGTAACGAAATCACTAACGGTATGCTTCGTGACGTACCTGTGGAGGGCAAGACGGATTGCTGGGGTAACGGTGTGGTTTTGGCCAATAGTTCCGTCAGCGGAGTCATGAGTAATGCTACAGGTATTGTCAATACGGCGAAATATCTGGCCGCAGGATCCCGCGCCGTAAAGGAAATTTCGAACAACATAAAAACTGTATTCCACATCGAAAGTCCTCAGGAGACTTCTACCATGGAATGGTGGATGAAATCTATTATCAAGGATTCCAAGGTTGTTCCCGATGTGATGGCGTTCTCCGCATACGTTGCCTATTCTCATGGCACTCCTGATTCCTGGAAAACCTTGATGACCAACTTGGGAAAGACTTACACCAATGTGGAATTTATGATTGCGGAATACAACGGCGCTCAAACCAAAGACAGTTATAATTACGATGGATCCCGCGTTAAAACCCTTCAAATCATGGATGAAATTCCTCGAGGAATTGGGGCGTTCTTCTGGGAGCCGGAACGCTCTGGTGCCTGGGGTACCGCCATGTTTGACTGGGTGGGTAAGGATCTGAAGGCCAATCCAAAGGCATTTGACGAATACAAGGTTTTATTCCGCTAGATATTTGAAACCGGGCGAGGGAATTTCCCTCGCTTTTTTCTATTTTCCAAACTATGAAGATTGAAGATTGGCGTAATCAGATTGATGAATTGAACGGGGAGCTGATTGCTCTCTTGAATAAGCGTGCAACTTTTGCAACCGAAATCGGCAAACTGAAAAAAGAATTGGGCTTGCCGGTGCTGGATGCGACCCGCGAGCAGGCTGTTTTGGACCGTGTGGGTTCCATGACTAACGGCCCCCTTTCTTCGGATTCCATCAAGAGAATTTTCCAAGTCATTATGGAAGAAACCCGCAAGGTAGAGGATTAAGATGCAGAGAATCACTTTGGTTGGTTTTGGCCTTTTGGCTAGTTCCATTGCCGCTGCAGTTAAGCAGGCAAAGTTACCTACCACCATTCGTGCGGTAAGTTCTGCAAGCACCTTGGACCGTGCCAAGGAAATGGGCATTGCAGATGAATTCTTCAGCTACGACGAAACTGAAAAGTGGGCTGAAGGTTCTGACCTTATTCTTCTTTGTTCCCCCATTCTTCACATTCTCAAGACTATTGAAGCTCTTTCCAAGGTACAGTTGCCTGCAGACCACAGCCCCATTCTGGTCAGCGATATTGGCAGTACCAAGGTTGAAATTTGCAAGGCCGGCGCAAAGCTACCGGCTCCGTTCTGCTTTGTAGGAAGCCATCCTATGGCTGGTTCCGAAAAGCGCACCCTGGAATATAACGATCCCAGCATTTTCGAGAATGCCTACTGGTTCGTGTGCCCGCCTGAAGGTACTGAGGAATCTGCCTACAAACCTTTGCTGCAGTTGATTTCCTTCTTGGGTGCCAATTCTGTGGTTTTCCCGCCGGAACATCACGACATGACCATGGCTTGGGTAAGTCATATGCCCCAGATGCTCAGTTCCACTTTGGCAGCAAGCCTGCCGGAACGCTTGGTGGAAAAGAACTACCAGCATTACGCTGGTCGCGCCTTTAGGGATATGACCCGCATTGCCGCTTCCGGTTGGAACATGTGGCACGATATTGCGGTGACCAACCGTAGCGAAACTGTTCGTGCCCTCCGCGAAGTCCGCGAAGGTATTGATGAAACTATTGCCGCCATGGATAGTCTTGTGGTGGTTGCCGATGGCAAGCCTGCTGCAGATGATAGTTCTGCAAAGCTGGAAAAGGTATTCAAGGCTGGTAACGATGGCCGCGCCAGTTTGTTTGTGCCGGGTCGCAATGCTGCCGCCGCATTTTCCGAAATTACAGTTCCGCTGAAGGATGTGCCGGGCGCATTGCTCCATGTGCTGCAGCCTCTTGCCGATGCAGGCTTGAACATTCGCGACATCGAATTGATGAAGGTCCGTGAAAATATTGCGGGAACGCTTTTGCTTGCCTTCAAGACTCCCGAAGAAGCTCGCCGTGCGGTCCAGATTCTTGGAGTGCTGGACTACGATGTTAAGGAACGCTAGTTTTTAGGAACGCTAATAAAGGATAAAACGCCGATGGATTTTTTGCTGAACCCGGACCGTGAACGTATGGACCTTGCGCTTGTCATGGCGCTTCTTGTGAATGGCCGTACTGTTCTGGAAGATTTTGCCTGGGCCGCCGACGCTGAACCTTTTGCTGAGGCTCTTAAGGAATTTGGCCTTGAATACGAAGTTCAAGGTCATCAGTTGGTGCTGACTGGAAAAGGCTTCCAGTACCAGTTGCCTTCCATGCTGCCTATGGACTTTAGCGAGTCCCGAAACGTTTTGCTTTGGACCTTGGCCTCCAAGGATTCCGAACAAATTTACACCTTTGCTGCCGAAGCGGATGAGGCCGGCATCGCCAAGGTCGCTTCTGCCAAGGAATGCTTGTTAGCCTATTTCAAGGTAAAACCGGTTACTGATGAACCGGCAAAGTTTGCCTTTACCTTCGCTGTAGAAGATCCTGCTCTGAAGAAGGATTCCTTGGGCAATGTGGCCTTCATTATGCGAAATCGAGTACTGCTGCGCAACTTGATTCGCTACGGCTATACATCCTACGAAGAAAAGTCTACGGTCCATGACCAGCTTACAAAGATGCTGATGTACTTCGGTGTGAACCTGAAGTACGAAGGCCGCGGCATGGAACAGCTTACCGAACTGGAACGTCGCATGATGATGGCTCGTGGCCAGAAGATTGAACGTACCCAGTTTACTGAACTTTCCGAAACCAAGGTGATTACTGCCCGCGAATACTTTATTCCTGGCGATACCACCGAAGCCGTAGCTTTGGTTTTGCTGGCTACAATCGGTAGCCTTCCCAAGAGTGCTTCGATCTGCATCAAGAACGTAGATTTGAATTCTACTCGTGCAGGTGCACTGACATGCTTGAAGCGTATGGGCGCAAACTTTGAAACTGTGAGCCGCCGCGAACGTTTCGGTGATGTCTATGGCGATATTGAAGTGTGGCCTATGGCATCGGGCAAGCGTCTGCAGGGCCGTCGTTTCTCTGAAGATGTGATTGCAACTGGTTTTGAGGAATACGCTTTCCTGGCTGTTGCCGCCTGCTTTGCCGAAGGCGAAACTATTTTGCGTCTGCCCAAGGAATCTCGCAAGGCTATGCGTCCCTTGAACGAAACTTTGGCTGAAAACCTGCGTAAGACAGGCGCCGAAGTTGGCGTCTACGATGACGGTCTCGTGATTCGCGGTCTTGAAACCATCGTGAATGGAAGTGATTTTGACGGTGGTGAATCCGCCGCCATGGGACTTGCCTTGAGTGTCCTTTCTACCGCCCTGCAGAATACAGAACCTGTGGCTAATAGTGAACTTGTGGAAAAGAATTTCCCGGGAATCCTTGAAAAGTTGGAACAGGCAAATTCCATCGTAGTGGAGAAGGGAGAGTAGTCCTATGCAGTTCAATACAATCGGAATTATTGGTTGGAAGGATAAAAGTCCGGATCTCGCCCAGGCTCTTGAAACCATTGCAGAATGGGGAAGTACTCATCCTCAGGTAAAGTTTATTGCCATGGAAAACCTGAAGGAACTGGCGAAGAAGCCCATCAAGATTGTGAAGGAAGCTGCCATCAAGAAGGCGGACTTGCTTCTGGCAATTGGTGGTGATGGTACCGTTCTTTCCGCCGCCCATATTTCCTTGGGTCACAAGATTCCTATCCTCGGGGTGAACGCAGGCCACGTGGGCTTTCTTGCTGAAACTCGCGTGAAGGCCTTGGCACAGACTCTGGACGATTTGCTGGAAGGCAATTACTCCACTCGCGACCGCATGATGATTGATGCCTCCGTCTACCGAGGCAAAAAGTGCATTGCCAAGCAGACTGTGTTGAATGAAGTCCACGTTCGTGCCCACGCTCCCGAACGTATGGTGAACGTGAATGTGGAATACAACGGAACTGAATACACCGAGTATTGGGCTGATTCCCTTCTGGTTTCTACTCCTACAGGTTCTACTGCTTATAACCTTGCTGCAGGTGGCCCCATTATTCACCCCGCCACTTATGCGGTGGTGCTTACCCCGGTGGCTCCGGGAAGCCTTTCCGTGCGTCCTCTGGTCATGTCCTTGACCGACAAGGATCTGGTCTTGAAGCCTGCTGCAGGTAAGACTTTGGACCTGGTTTTTGATGGCCGTACTTGTGTTCCCCTGGCTCCGAACGATTATGTGGTTCTGACCCAGAGCAAGTCCTTTACCACCTTCCTTCGCATGCGTCACACTGGTTTTGTGGGCGCACTTCGTGAAAAGTTGGGTTGGACCGGTAAACGCGCCGAAGATAAGTAAGTTCGCAACAATTTCCGTTCGCCTCCCTACGGGATTACTATATTTATGCATATGAGTGAATCTTTGCATAATGGTAGTCTTTGCCCGGTTGTTTCCCAGACCTTCAATAAGGATTTTGGGAATGAAGGTTTTTTGCTTGAAAATGGCAAGACTCTTCCTGCTTTGGAAATTTGTTACGAAACTTACGGCAAACTGAATGACGCCAAGGATAACGTCATTTGGGTTTGTTCTCCGTTGACTGCTGATGCCCACGTTGCTGGTTACTATTCCACCGACGATAAGAAACCTGGTTGGTGGGATGCCCTGATCGGTCCGGGTAAGGCTATTGATACCGATAAGTTCTTTGTTGTTTGTAGCAACATCTTGGGTGGCTGCAAGGGCTCTACGGGTCCAGCAAGCATCAATCCCCGTACCGGTAAGCCCTACGGCGGATCTTTCCCCACCATCACCATTGGCGACATGGTGCAGGCTCAGAAGGTCTTGTTTGATGGACTTGGCTGCAAGGGCATGTACTGTGTGGTGGGCGGCTCCATGGGTGGCTTCCAGGCCATGAAGTGGGCAATCTATTATCCTGAACTGGTCAAGCGTTGCATTATCATTGCAACTTCTCCTCGCTTCAGCAGCCAGGCTCTTGGTTTCGAAGTGGTGGCCCGTGATATTATCACTCAGGATCCTAACTACAACAACGGCGATTACTACGATCAGCCGATTAAGCCCGATGTAGGTTTGGCAAACGCTCGTAAGCTGGCTCATATTACCTACCTCAGCGCCGTAGGCATGGAAAAGAAGTTTAAGCGTGCCCAGGATCAGGAAAATCGTAATCACGCCATTACTTACAGCACTCCTTTCGATTTGCAGCTTCCGCTGGAAAGCTATCTGCGTTATCAGGGTGCAAAGTTCGTGGACCGTTTCGACGCCAACAGCTATCTGCACATCGCTCACGCCACGGACTGCTTCGATCTTGAAACTGAATACGGTTCCCTGGAAAATGCCTTCAAGGATATTCAGGCAGAAGTGCTGAATGTGAACTTGTCTACAGACTGGTTGTTCCCGCCCCACGAATCCCGCCGCATTACCAGCGCCTTGATTGCTGCCGGCAAGCAGGTGACTAGTCTGGAAATGGATACCCAGTTTGGCCATGACGGCTTCCTTATTGAAGTGGGCGAGCTTGGCAAGGCTGTGGGCCGTTTCCTGGATAGCAAGATTGTGGAATCCAATGGTACTCAGTCCATTCCCGTATTCCACAACGAAAAGGATTTTGAACTTCTGGGATCCCTGGTGGAACAGAACAGCCGTGTGCTGGATCTGGGCTGCGGTGGTGGCGAACTTGTGGATTATCTCCGCCGTACCAAGAATGTTTCCGGCATGGGTATTGAAAAGAACCTGAAGGATATTTTAGGTTGCCTTGAAAACGATGTGCCTGTGGTGCAGCGCGACTTGGATGAACGTGGAATTTCTGACATCAAGGATGGCAGCTACGACTACGCCATCATCAACCGCACAATTCAGGAAATTCGTGATCCGGTGGCCTTGCTCAACGAAATCCTTCGCGTGGCGAAGCGCGTCATCGTTACGTTCCCCAATTTCGGTCACTGGTCTGCTCGTGGTTCCCTGATGCTTCATGGTCGTATGCCCAAGTCCAAGGAACTGCCTTACGAATGGTACAATACACCTAACATTCGTTTGCTTACCGTAAAGGATTTCTATACCTTGTGCGAAAAGGAAGGCCTCAAGATTGAAAAGATGGCTTTCCAGAATGAACAGCTTTTGAGTAAGGTTCTTACCGCCCTCGGACAGAAGAACTTTGGTGCAGAACACGTAATCGCAGTGGTAAGTAAAAAATGAAAGATTGATGATTGATAATGGATGATTAAAATAAGGCGGCTTTGCCGCGATTTAAAAAATTATCAATTGTCAATTCTCAATTATCAATTAAGGAAAGTTATGGCAATTTTATCGATGACTGGTTTTGGCAAGAGTGAATCCATGTTCAATGGAGTCTCTTGCGTGATTGAAGTTCGTAGCGTCAATAACCGATTCTTGGATATTAGCTGCAAGCTTCCCAAGAACCTGGCTTATCTTGAAAACAGCTTCAAGAATCAGATCAAGGATAAGTTGGTTCGTGGATCTGTAATTTTCAGCGTCACTCTGGGCGCCGGTACTGCAGGCAACATTCCTGTTTCCTACAACGAAGCTGCTATTGCAAAGTTCGTTGAAATTACCAAGTCCATGCAGGCAAAGTTCGGCATCTCCGGCGACATCAAACTGGAAAACATTTTGACCTTGCCTGAAGTTCTTCAGTTCTCCGACAGCGGTTCCGATAACGAAGCTTTGGAAAAGCACTTGGCCGCAGAACTGGACAAGGCCCTGGACCAGGTTACTGAAATGCGCGCCAAGGAAGGTGCAAACCTTGCTGCCGACTTGACCAACCGCGTGAACCATTTGAACGATGTTCTCTCTAAGGTTGAAGTGCTGGATCCGCAGCGTATTGAAAATTGGAAGGTGAAGTTCCGCGACCGTTTGAAGGTCCTTCTGGCTGATACCGAAATTGATGAAGTCCGCCTGCTTCAGGAAGCCTGCATCATGGCCGACAAGTTGGACATTCACGAAGAAATCACCCGCTTCAAGAGCCACAACAAGTTGTTCCTCAACGCCCTCAAGGAAGGTGGCGCTCAGGGTAAGAACTTGGGCTTCATTCTTCAGGAAATGGGCCGCGAAGCAAACACCTTGGGTACCAAGTGCCAGAGCGCAGAAATTGCAGCACTCGCCATCGAACTCAAGAACGAAGTGGAATGCATTCGCGAACAGTCTCTGAACATCGCGTAGTGCGCGGCTTTATCGCTTAGCTTATAGTGATTCGCCTCACAGTGTGGGGTGAATTTTCTATTTTACTGTTACCGTGTTATATCAAAAATCCCATAGCGTTCTGTGGGCTGTTTTTGCCGTGTTGCTTACAGCCTTATTTGCTCCGACCGCCTTCGGTCAGGAGATGACTCGCTTTGAGTTGGAAGAACGGGAAGACGTGGTGGAAGAAGATACCGTCGAAGTGGATTGGATGAACGATACCACGGGTACAGATACCATCGAGTATCACGCTATAGACCTTGAGTACGATGTTGAGAGTGAATCCTTCAACTTGAATAATAATGCCCAGCTGAAGTACCGTACGGCTACGTTGGATGCAGATACCATTTGGTTTGATCAGCGAAATAGTGTTCTTGCTGCAAGTGGTGATCCGGTCCTGAAGGAAACGAAGAATCCTTCGTTGTCGGGCATGCGCCTCAAGTACAATATGAAATCTCGAATAGGCGAGATCTATTATGCTACCACATACCAGGACAACCAGCAGTTGAATGGTATGGAAGTGCGCCGCTTGCCTGACCAGAGAATTCAAATTGCCCGTGGTGACTTTAGTACCTGTAACGATTCTACCCATCAGCATTTCTATTTCTATGGCCGCCGCATGGTGGTGAAACCTAAGGAAACGATTACTGCTCGTCCTGTAGTGCTGAATATTGCCGATGTGCCTGTGGCTGTTCTTCCCATGGCAGTGGCTCCCCTCAAGAGTGGCCGTAAGTCCGGTCTTTTGACTCCTAAGTTCGGTGGTGACCAGAAACAGGGTTACTACATGAACAACTTGGGTTTCTACTATGCTGCCAACGATTACTGGGATGCCACCATCAAGGGCGACATTATTGAAGGCGAACAGGCTAGATTTGAACGTTCGAAATTAACAGGTGAATTGCGCTATCGAAAGCGTTATGTTCTGGATGGTAGCATTTCCTATTCTGCCTATTTGGAAGAGTTCGACTTTGGTAACAGCGGCTATGATATTTCCTTCAGCCATAACCAGAACTTGACTCCCGATGGCAAGCATACCTTAAGCGGTTCCGGTACCTTCGTCAGTAGCCAGAGTATTCGTAAGGAAAACGCGTTGGATGCAGAATCTGTTTTGAATCAGCAGGCTAACGCCCAGCTGACCTATTCCGGTCGATTCGGTACAAACAAGAATTTGACCGTGAAGGCTAGCCAGAATCATAACTTGGTTACGGGCCTTGTGGAACGCCAGATTCCGGATATTCAGTATCGCATGAGTGGCCAACTTTTCAATTTTGAATTGGACGATGATGCTGTGGCTGATGCTGACGGTTCCTTCAAAAGCTATTTGGAAAAACTGAACTATAGCTTTACGAACCGATTCAATTACTTCACAAGAACAGCAATGGACTCTACAATTAACGCAGATACCACTGCTGAATACGTTGGCTATACAGGAAACTTCTCCTTGGATTATTCTGGATCCTTGTTCGATGTAATCAACATTACTCCCCGTGCCAACTTTACCGGCTACTGGTCTGGTACAGGCTGGGTCAATCCTGAAGATTCCCTGAAATATCGAAAGCGTTTCATGAGCCTTGATCCGGAACACGATAGCTATGGCGACGTTGCCTACAATCATAATTACAGCATTACAGCGGATACAAAACTCTACGGTATCTGGGTTCCTGAAATCGGTCGATTCACTGGTGTTCGTCATGTTCTTTCTCCCAGTTTGTCCTATACCTATGCGCCTGAAATTGATACGGTAAAACGTTTTGCTCCCCATCCGTTGCTGGGTCAATCTCCTTATCAGAATAAGCAGAAAACTATTGGCCTTAGCTTGAACAATGACTTTGATATTAAGTACCTGAAGGTGGTGGGGCACGCTGCCGATACAACGAAGGGCGATACCGCTAAGGCCGTGGAAGACCAGTATGGAACCCGTCGCTTGTTTACCACAAGGCACAATCTTTCCTATAACTTTGCCGCAGATTCCTTGCGTTTCTCTGACATCAATTCTTCTTTTGGTTTCCAGATTCTTCCGGATTATCTGTTTACCATTAATACGCGTCATAGTTTCTACCATAAGTATACGGAAGACCCCAATAAGGTGCGCTTCCCGGAATTGACCTACTATGGCTACGATTTCAGCAAACGCTTTAGCTGGAGTGGCGAAATCAATGCGGGCTTGCCTTCCCAGATGAGCAAGTATGAAATGCTGAAATGGACGTTCAGTCTTGATTACAGTTATAGCTTTGGAAGTTCCCGAGTGGGTAAGGATTTGTTCCAGGATAAGATTACCCATTCTACTGGAATTAGTGCATCCTTGCAGCCTACCAAGAACTGGGAAATGACCTATAGCACCCGCTATAATTACAACGAAGGTAAGTTCGTTACTCATAGCTTTACTTTCAACCGTGTGCTGCATTGCTGGCAACTTGACTTTAGCTGGACCCCTACGGGCCCTGCTGCTGGTTGGAGCTTCTCCATTTATGTACGTGACTTGCCGGATATCAAGCTTAATGCTGGTAGTACTGAGTCTGCTTCGGTTGATTAAAAACATTTGATAAATTTTTAGAGAGTTAATTTGTATGCAAATTGTTCTTGCCAGTGGATCTCCGAGACGTTCCGAAATTCTGAAATTGATCGGCGTGGATTTCCGTGTGGTTGTTTCTGGCGAAGATGAAAAACCGTCTTCTACAAACTCGCTGGATTTCCCTAGAGAAAACGCTTCTATCAAGGCTCTTTCCGTTTCCAAGAATGAGCCGGGAATAGTTCTTGGTTTTGACACGCTTGTTTTTCTCGATGGCAAGCCGCTGGGTAAGCCCAAGAGCGAATCGGATGCTGTGGAAATGCTGAAAAGTTTGAATGGGCGAGGCCATAAGGTGATTACCGGAGTGGCTGTTGCTCAGGATGGCAAACTGCTTGCCGCTTCTGAAGAGGAAACAGAGGTGGTTTTCAGGAACAACTCCTTACAGGATCTTGAAAATTATGTAAATTCTAAGGACCCGATGGATAAGGCTGGCGCATATGGAATCCAGACGGCTGGAGCGCGCCTTATCAAAGAAATTAGGGGGTGCTACTACAACGTTGTCGGGTTGCCTGTGGCAAAGACGTTGGAGTTGCTTAAAAGTTTGAATATTGAGGTTTGATAGTGTCTGATCAGGTTGAGGAAAAAAGACCCGATGAACGTTTAGGTGAGTATATCGCACGCGTCCGCGAAGCCCGCGGTATGTCTCTTGAAGAGCTTTCCAGTGTGACGAAACTCACGGTTGCCAATATCAAGGCTATTGAAGCTTCCGATTGGAAGTCCTTTGCTGTTGCTGCTTATGTCCGAGGTTATTTGAATTCCGTTTCTGCAAAGCTGAACTTGGATCAGCAGAAAGTCCTTCAGTGGTATTCCGCAGAAATTGGCGTGGCTACATCTCGCAAGTTTGACGATGTTTCCAGCCATAGTAAAATTGCCCCGGCTAATGAAGAAGAAACCAAGAAGAAGAGCAAGGCCGTTCCTATCGTTCTTGTGATTCTCGTACTGGCATTCCTAGTTGCCTCTCATTTCCTGGATTTGGAAGCTCTGGCAGAACAGAATTCTGCTCCGGCTCCTGCCGCAGAATCTGCCGTTGTTGAAGATTCTACCGAACAGCAGGAAATTCCTGAAGGTGCCGAAGTGGTTCCTGCAGATTCTTTGCAAAAGGATTCTGTTGCTGTAGATGCTGCAAAGAAGGAAGAAGGCGTTAGCCAGGCTGTCGTAGATGAAGCCATCAAGAAGTCTGATCTTCCTGCTTCTGCTACAATCTTTATTTCTTCCGATTCCAAGAAGACTGACACCGTTGCCGTGGCTCCTACCACCAACAAGACAAACTTTGTTCTTATCGGTTCTGGCGAAACTCTTTCCTGGGTTGGCCTCAAACGTCGTGAAGATGCAAGCTCCTTCCTCAAGGAAGCAAATATTGCTCGCGCAGGCGTGAGAATGGTTTACAACACCATGGATACTTTGTGTGTAACCATCGGCGAACCCAAGGCTATTTCCAAGATGCTCCTGAATGGTGTGGAAACTCCGCTTCCCGAAATGAAGTTTGGTCGCGTAACTCGTTTCCGTGTCTACGGTGGTCAAATCGTAAAATAATTTGTTCTAAAAAGGCTTTCCTATGCGTAGCTCCAAGATTTCTAGAAAGACCAATGAAACCGATATCGAACTAGTGCTGAACCTGGATGATTGCACTCCGGGTAAGATCAGCTCCGGTTCTGGATTCCTGGATCACATGCTTAATTTGTTCCAAGTCCATGGCGGTTTCCATCTGGATCTGACCTGCAAGGGTGACGTAGAAGTTGACATGCACCACAGCATGGAAGACATTGCTATTGTCCTTGGCCAGGCTTTCGTAGAATGCCTTGGCGACAAGAAGGGTATCGAACGTTATGGTTTCTACTTTGTTCCTATGGATGAAGCTTTGAGCCGTGTTTGCATTGACTTCAGCAACCGCATCGGCTTTGTTTGGAACGTGAAGTTGCCCGCTGCAACTGCAGGCGGTATTGAAGCTAGCATGTTCGAACATTTCTTCAAGAGCCTTGCAGAAAATGCCCGTATGAACTTGCACGTTGAGCTGTTCTACGGCAATGATAACCACCATTGCCTGGAAAGCATCTTCAAGGCCTTGGCACGCTCTGTGGCTATGGCCGTTGCTCCTTCTCGCAACGTGAAGGGCGTGCCCAGCTCCAAGGGCGTTCTTTAATGATGTAGGGGGCTTTGCCCCCTAGACCCCCGCCAGGTGTTTGCTTCGCAAAAGCCTGGGCGCGAAGGGAGGCCCCTTCGCCCAACCCCACGTTGGGCTTAATTTTATAAGATGTAGGGGCTTTGCCCCCTAGACCCACTCACAAAAGTCCGCGCATTATGAACTGACCCCAAAAAGTTGGACAGTTTAAAGTTAGGATAAAACAGCGTAATGAGTCCGGTATTGTACCGGGCTCATTCCTTTTAGACGCGACTTTATCCGTTTATTGTTGTAATACTCGATGTAGTTCCTGAGTTC
>JAZRWJ010000030.1:0-91747 GCA_045599625.1 Fibrobacter sp. | reverse complement strand
GGTGAACGTAGCCGTTGTAGTTGCTAAAGCAATAGTAGAAAAATCTGAAAGCAATTCACAACTACAAGACCCGTTGGGAAAGAGTCCTTGCCGTTGTAGTTGCTAAAGCAATAGTAGAAAAATCTGAAAGCAATTCACAACTATGAGAATTATAGACCGCCCGCGCTCCGTGTTGTAGTTGCTAAAGCAATAGTAGAAAAATCTGAAAGCAATTCACAACTCGATATCGATAGCTACGTCTGCCTCGCTCGTTGTAGTTGCTAAAGCAATAGTAGAAAAATCTGAAAGCAATTCACAACTAGTCGGTAGCGATACCGATACACTCTTCCGTTGTAGTTGCTAAAGCAATAGTAGAAAAATCTGAAAGCAATTCACAACTGACACTCCGCCCGATACGACTAGCACAGGGTTGTAGTTGCTAAAGCAATAGTAGAAAAATCTGAAAGCAATTCACAACTTTATCCGCAAGCTCCCGGAGTGTACTTTTGTTGTAGTTGCTAAAGCAATAGTAGAAAAATCTGAAAGCAATTCACAACCCGCCGCCCTTTTTATAAGGAGTATATACAGTTGTAGTTGCTAAAGCAATAGTAGAAAAATCTGAAAGCAATTCACAACTACAAAGTCTGTCATGATTTTGTTTTCCTTGTTGTAGTTGCTAAAGCAATAGTAGAAAAATCTGAAAGCAATTCACAACAAAAGCCATACACGTTCAGCCGTACCTACGGTTGTAGTTGCTAAAGCAATAGTAGAAAAATCTGAAAGCAATTCACAACACTCCGCCGTTTTTAATTAGCACTACCAGGGTTGTAGTTGCTAAAGCAATAGTAGAAAAATCTGAAAGCAATTCACAACACCAAATTGGTGGACCCTTCGGTGGAAATTGTTGTAGTTGCTAAAGCAATAGTAGAAAAATCTGAAAGCAATTCACAACGGAACGCGAACTTGCGTCACTTATCAACCGTTGTAGTTGCTAAAGCAATAGTAGAAAAATCTGAAAGCAATTCACAACTGACTATGATGGACATTGAATCTTTTTTGGTTGTAGTTGCTAAAGCAATAGTAGAAAAATCTGAAAGCAATTCACAACCTGGGTGGCCACGTCTTTGAATGCTTTGACGTTGTAGTTGCTAAAGCAATAGTAGAAAAATCTGAAAGCAATTCACAACATAGACCTTGTTGCAGTGCTGCTTGATCACGTTGTAGTTGCTAAAGCAATAGTAGAAAAATCTGAAAGCAATTCACAACTGTACCCAGGGGGGTACTGTCACAATCTCGGTTGTAGTTGCTAAAGCAATAGTAGAAAAATCTGAAAGCAATTCACAACTGTTAGCGATAAGATTCTTAAGTTGCCTGCGTTGTAGTTGCTAAAGCAATAGTAGAAAAATCTGAAAGCAATTCACAACTACACGTCCGCTTTTTTTTGCCTTGGAAATGTTGTAGTTGCTAAAGCAATAGTAGAAAAATCTGAAAGCAATTCACAACACTTGACCCAGGTGTAACGGACTATCTTCGTTGTAGTTGCTAAAGCAATAGTAGAAAAATCTGAAAGCAATTCACAACATAACCCGCCGGCCCTGGGTTCAAAGAGAATGCTCAATCCAAAAATATTATTTCTTTGCAACGATATCAAGGCCATTGTTTAGTTCATTTTAAGGGGAATCCTTTCGTCAAACATGCTTGACAAAAGAAATTTTTTAGTATATTTGTTCCGTGCTGATGAAAATCGGTACTTCGGGGCTTTAGCTCAGTCGGTTAGAGCAGCGGACTCATGCGAAAACGTGACACCAGTCCGAAAGGTCTGGTTGCAAACGGGAAGAATTCGGTGAAACCTGACGGGTGCATGCACTACAAGGTAACGCCGAGCCGAGCCAGGGGTGCACCTCTGGAAGGTGTAGAGACTAGCGGAGCAGTATAGCCTGCTTAATGACCGCAATAAGTATCCCGCGCCTAAACCATCCCTTGAGTGGTGGCATGGCGAAGACATAGTCCACGGAGGTGCGTAAGCATCACAAACGTAAACCCGCGGGTCCTGGGTTCAAGTCCCAGAGGCCCCACTGAAAAAGGTCGACTCTTCGGAGCCGACCTTTTTTGTTGTAAAACACCAGTGGATTATGTAAAACACCAGTGGATTATGCAAAACGTGGGGGATTGTTTGGTTCGTGCTATAGTCCCAGCTCGCCGAAGATCAGCAGGTACTTGGAAATGGTACGGCACCATTCGTAATGGAATCCGCTGTAGGCGTTCACAACGCACTTGTCCCAGTCGGCCTGTTCGGTGTTGTATACGTTCACTGCTTCCCTGACGCAGTTGAGCATCAGGTGTGGCGCGTTGGCGTCGTCTACCAGGAAGGCGTTTGCTTCGCCTGCGGTTTCGAAGCTGTAGCTGACCAGCATGGCTGCCACACCGACGGAACGACCTGTCAGCGGGAGGGTGCCTGCTGCCATTGCCTTAAGGATAATGGAGGAGGACGGTTCGCGGAGACTTGCTGCGAAGAGCACGTCGGCGCCGGCCAACGTTTCGCGGAGTTGTTCCGGACCCTTCTTTTCTTCTTCTTCCAGGTCCTGCAAGCACATGACGTCGGGATACTGCTGAGAGAAGTCGCGGTAGTAGCCCCATTCGTTGTTCTTGGAGGAGACGCCGACGATGATGTACACGTCCAGATGAGCCACGTCGGAAAGGATGGTGGCCAATGTTTCGGAGGTGTTGCCGGATTCGCTGTCCAAGTGGACGTAGAGAACCATCTTGTTCTTGAGGTCCACACCAAGCTTTTCCTGGAGGGACTGTCTTGCACGGCGCTTGGCTTCCTTGATGGGAAGGTTGTCGTTGCCGTTGAAATCCCAGAACTGGTAGCTTACACCAAACTGAATACCGATGAGCTTGTCTGCATTGCGGTTCAGGAAGCCGCTGAGACCACCGGGAAGGTTGGTGTTCAACATGGCGTCGCGGTAACCCGGAGACGGGAACAGAACCTTGGTGGCATACAGGATGCCGGCCTTCAGCAAACTGACCTTGCCCCAGAATTCATAGCCGTCCATATTGTAGTTTTCGCGGGGAAGACCGATCTTTTCGATTTCGCTAGATGCAACATGGAAATCGTAAGTGATGTTATGGACATTGAAGAAGAAGGGGATGTCCTTTGCGTAGTCCGCATAGATGGTCTTGGAGAGAGCTCCGACCAGTGCGCCACCCCATTCGTGGCCGAGAATTGCCTGACAAGGGTAGCCGGTCGCCTCGGCATAGGCCAGGGCTGCGGAAGACAAAAATGCGAATCGGAGATGGTTGTCGGTGTAGGGGACTTCGTCAGGAGGTCCGTACACGAAGGGTCGGCCAAAATATTCTTCGTTGTAGATATAGGTATGGAGAGGGTCCTTGTCGGAAACGAAGATTTCGAAGGGCTTACCCTGGAGTTTTTCAGTTCCCTGGAAAACGCTGTGGTAGTCCTCGATGTTGATCATCTTTTCCTTGATGAAGGGGGAGCAAGTCAATACCTTGGCGCCGGCGCATGCAAAAGCGTCGGTCATACGGTTCACCGCTGTGGCTAGTGGGCTGGTATGAGACCAATTTCCCGCTTCAGGGCTCACGACAAGGATATTCATGACTAAAACACGTCTCCAAATAAAAATTTACCTATCCCCAACAGGATAGTCTAAATTTATTTATTTATCTTTTATTTGAAAAGGCGAATGGTTCTTTTTTTTGATAAAAAGCCCTTTTTTGTCGATGAACCGTCTGCGGATTTTTTTTACCGAAGGAACAACAACAATGAAGAAAATCTTTCTTGCAACCCTGGCTGCTGCTGTAGCTTTCTCTATGGTTGGCTGTAAGGGTACCAACGAAAAGCGTGGTGACGAACACCTTAAGGATGGCCGTTTCCGCAATGCAATCAACTCCTACCTGGAAGCAAAGAAGAAGGGTAACGTCTCTGACGAATTCTATGATAACTTTACCCTCGCTCTGGTTCGCGCTGCAGAAATCGAAGCCAAGAAGGATCTTAGCAGTGATTTGATCAGCGGTTACCTCGACAAGGCTGGCGTCAATATGCCGGATGTCAAGAGCACCGAAGTTGTTGAAGAATACGTGACCAAGATGGCTACCATCGGTAAGCAGCAGGCTACTCAGGAAGGTGTTGACTTCAATACCATCATCAACGCTTTTGCTCGTATCGACACCGCTTTGGTTTATGCTAAGGCCAAGAATGTTGCAGAAGGCGCAGTAAAGACTCTCCGTCTCGAAACTGAAAACGCTGTGGTTGCAAAGGCTCTCCCCGAAATCAAGGATGAATCTGATCCGGTGGTTTCTGAATTCGGCTTGCTCCGTCTCGAATACGTTGCTCCGGAAAATGCAGAAGTCAAGGCAGTTCTTAACAAGAACCGCAAGACCACTCGCGGCTACTTCCTGATCTTCGGCGAAAACATCGCTGACGCTGCAGGCAAGCGCTTTGTTGACAAGTGGGGCTACGTCATGGCTCTCCCCACCGTCAAGATGACTCCGACCTCTCTCGCTGGCGAACTCCAGTTCTGGGCATCTACCGGTAACAACACCGAACTCGATCCCGCTAAGATCAAGCTCGTTTCTACCGATGGTAAGGAAGTTATCGCTAAGGCTGGCAGCGGCTGGTGCGAAGCTGAAGTCCTGGTCGGCAAGAAGGGTGACGAAAAGATCGAAAAGAAGAAGCAGAACATCAAGGCTGGCACCAAGGGTAAGTTGATGAACGAATTCCAGTGCTCCTTGAACGTGTCCTTCTCCTTTGCTAAGGGCTTCGTTCCTGACTACATCGAATATAAGGACGAATACGGTATCGGCCGTAAGTACCTCGGTCAGTAATGATGACCGCTCGGATCGTTCGTTGGGCTAAGACCCTCCGGTCATCCGAGCTGCTGTTCAAGAACACAGTGCGTACTTGATGGAAAAATCAGGAACCATGTGTTGCTTGGAACTAAATGCATTTGAAAAGCCTCGGTGAAAACCGGGGCTTTTTTTATTTACGAGGTTCTCTGATTCTTGACAAAGCCCACAGGAACGCGCAGGCGGCAATTGGAACCAGGACGTTCCAGGGGCCGTGGTAACGGATGCTGCCGGGTGTTGCGAACCAGAAGTAGATAAGCACGATGTGTGCGGTATATACGTCCAGGCTGTGACGCCCGATAAGGTTCGTTACCTTGAAGTCCAGGGCGGCGGGCCAGGTGTGAATAATCCAGCCGATGCCCATCATAAAGCAGAAGAAGTTTGCGAAGCGCAGCGGACCCACATGGACCTTGTTGGTCCAGAAGTCGCCCGGCAGTTGCAGGGGTATGAACTGATGGGACCAGAGGAAACAGAAGGCGAGGATGGCAAGAACAACAGGCGTAAGTTTCTGTACGATACGGATGGAATGGCCCGCCGCAGAACCTTCGACACTAGCGACGTAACCTTCGCTTTCTGCCTTGGCACGCTTCCACCAGGCGGCTACCGCAGCCCCGGTGAAGTAGATGAACTGCCATGCAAAGGGGTCGAAGTCGCCGTGATGAATCCAGCTGGGGAATAGGCTATTGACGGCGTCGCGTAAACCGAACAAGGCTGCAATCCAGACTGCGAGGGATGGCAACCACAGGAGGATAACCTGGGCCTTGCTCTTTGCCTTGACGAACAACGGGAACAGGAAGGACCCTAGGATCAAGAACACGACATAGAGCGGCAGTACGTCCAACCATTCAGGAGTGTTGATCAGTAGCGCGGACCAGAGCAGACTCTCCAGAGGGTGCTGGAATATGCACTTGAAGTTGGAGGCCAGGCTAGGCAGGAACCATGCCGCGATGATACACAAACTGATTAAGGTGGCGCAGTGGTATTTCCAGATTCTTGCTGCACGACCTCGCATCCAGGATTGGCTCGGGTCCTTGCTCTGCTTGCTTGTGGCGGCGAGCATCCCTACGAATCCGGACAAGAAAAAAAAGCCTTCGGCTGCACTGAAGTAGCCGAAGCACTGGTATAAATAATAAGATATGGGCTTTCCGAAATGATCCAAGGTCATCTGCAGAAGCAAGAGACCTCGGATAGAATCTAAAGCACGAATTCTCACGTCAATTGACGGTTAGAAGCTAGCCTTGGCGCTCATACCGAGAGCGAGGTACTTGTTGCCGAAGGGACCCTGTTCGCTCTTGCCGTTGAAGTTGTAGCCAACCCAGAACACGGTTTCGGTCTTGAGGGTGGGGTACAGGTAGAAGTTGCCGCCCAGGTAGTGGTAGCTATCCTTGGCCACGTCCACGTCGTGGTTGTGGTATTCGTAGGAAACACCCATGGTGAACTTCTTATGAAGGTTGAAGCTGGGTTCAATTGCGAACATCAACTGATCGTCGGTAAAGAGCTGTTCATCCACAGCGTAGGAGCTGTTGGTGATAGCGTAGAAGAAAGAAGCGGTCAGGTTGAAGAAGTCGTAGTTGAAGCTAGGTTCCAGCAAGAAGGAGTGGGTACCCTTTTCCTTGTACGGATGGGTGCCGTAGACTGCGTAGATACCCCAGTTCAGGAGATCGTAGCTCTTGGAGTAGTCCACTTCTGCGCCAAAGACGTAGGCGTTGTGGCGACCGATGTTCTGGCCGAATACCCAGTCCACGTCGGCGGTTGCGATCAAGTGTTCGTCCGGACGATTAATGACGGGGAAGGAATAGGTTGCGAAAGCTGCGACGGTATGGTCGGTTGTTTCGGAGGCGCCCAGGTATGCGCTACCGTGGCCCCACTTTTCGTTACCGAATTCAGCACCGAAACCGCGGAGAGACTGTTCACGAACGACGACTGCGTTCTTGGCAGGGTCGCGCCAGAAATAGTGGTTGAATGCGCCTGCGCTGTAGGTCATGTCACCGAAGATCAATTCCACATCGTGGCTGACATTCCAGCGGAGCTGTGCGCCGTCGAAGTCAAAACCGGTAAAGCGCTGTTCGCCGTCGCCCATGGCTGCGGAGTGTGCAAAACCGTGACGGACTTCGGAGTCTTCGAGCTTACCATCGCCAGAGCGGTAGTTGCTGTGGCTATTTGCTTTGACGACCACGGAAACGTTTTCGTCCAGGTTTGCCTTAACAGAAAGATCGATGTCCTGGTTGGCTGCATTCTTGGGATCGAAATCCTTGTCGAAATAGCTACCGTAGTCCAGGTTGATGTCGCCGTGGAGTTCGATATCAGCAGCGGAAGCGAGGCCCGCAGCACTCAGGATTGCCAGAGGCAAAATCATTTTGCGCATACAATTTATTCCAGTAGATTTAAAATTTCCGATTAAAAGATAGAAATATCACAAATGAAAACCCAATGAACCCTTGAGTTTCTGTCAAAAATAAACCCTGGACTCTTTAGTTTTGTAAATTTGCCATACAGATATAAGGTGGATTATGCGTTTTTTTAAGATTGCCTGTTTGATGTTGGCCTTGTGTGTTTCCTTGCCGTTTGCCATGACCGCAGACGAAGCCATGGAAAAGTCCAAGGCATGGTTTAAGTCTGGTAAGGCCTGGAACCTGAATTTCAAGGTGCAGGTATTTTACGCCGACTCCCCGGACATTACCTCTCAAGAAGGTCGCCTATTGGTAGCTGAAGGTGACAAGTTCACCTTGGATCTTGCTGGCATCCAGTTCTACAGCGACGGCGAAAGTCTTTGGCAGTATAATGTGGAACAGAAGCAGGTGCTGATCAAGGCTGTGGAAGACTTGTCCAGTTCCTTGCATCCTTCTGAACTTCTTTTCAAGTACCTGAATTGCAAGGCCAAGCAGATTGGCGACGGTACCTTTAACGGCCAGAAGCTCTGGGTCCTGAAATTGGATCCTTCCAAGTATGCAGGCCAGTTTGACCAGATGGATGTGTGGCTCAGCAAGAAGGATTTCTCCCCGGTACGTCTTTACACCGTTGACCCGGCAGGCAATAGCTCCTGGTACAACATTATCGACCTGAAGGTTGTGAAGAAGATTTCCGATAGCGATTTCAAGTTCAAGAGTATTGAGGGTGTCGATGAAATTGACATGCGATAACTTCTGTGCTAAGGTTTTGATGGGCGCAGCCCTTTTGTCCGCGCCGACCATGGCTGCGGAAACATTGTTCAGCAACGACGTCTTGAATGTCAATGAAACAGGTTCTGTTGGATCCTTGTGGGCATTTTCCCGCGGTCAGGTCTATAGTGGCGTGACCCTTTTGAAACTGGATGTGGGTAGCTCCGGCAATGTGATTGTTTCCGAAACAAGCAATGGCCCTGTGGCGGATTCTGTGACTGCTGTTCAGGATGGAATTTTTAGCGATGTGCTTGCGGAAAATCGAAAGACTCCGTCTGCTTACGCAGGCAAACTTGGCTATGTGCTGCCTTCGTTCGGAATGAACAATGATGAGTTCTATCTTGAACCTCGTGGATTTTTCTCTATTCAAGATGTGAATGATCCTATTGAAATGCAACTGAAGGTTCCTGAGGCGTATGAGGAGCAGGACTCCACCATGATTTACGCTGTCAGCGGTTTCGCCTACGATTCAACGGAGAAAAAACTTTGGATTGCCCGTGGTGCAGCAGGCCTTGGCTTGTATGATTTGTCCGCCAGTTCATCCAAGAACTACAACTTTGCCTTGAATATGAATTCGTCCACTTTGGATTCTGCGAAGGTAAATTACAAGTGGGACGAAAAGAAGAATCCTTCCGTCTTTGGCGTGGCTGTGCATCCTGAAACTGGCGACCTGTGGATGGCAACGTCCAAGGGAATGTGGGTAAGGACCAAGTCCGGAAACTTGAAGAAGGCTTCCTCTGCCTTGGATGCTTCCGCTCGTGTGACGGGCGTCTGGATTGGTGGCGAACCTTTGCAGATTATTGCTGAAACTTCTGAAAAGAAGGATGGCGATTCCTCTCCCAAGGGCGCCTTGTGGCGCAAGGCTTCTGGTGCTTCTGACTTTGCCAAGGTGGATTTCCTTGACACTGCGGGTAAGGTCCAGAAGAAGGACGTTTATGACAATGGTGACTACACTGTAAGCAATGTGGCTTTCCTGGGTAAGACCGCCTTCGTTGGCGTTATGGCTGTAGGCAGTAAGGTCAGCGGATATTTCAAGCTGGATTCCGATGGCGTTCGCGCTTGGGATATGGATGACGACGGCAAGAACACCTGGCTTTATGGCTATGAAACCGGCGCAACGGACCGCGACGCTGTTATCTCTTCTATTTGCTCCTTCCCGCTGACAAAGAATATCCGTGGACTTGCTCTTTCCACTTACGGCAATGGCGTTTCTGTTTCTGCTGACTCTGGAAAAACTTGGACTTCCATTTTGAATCGTGCGAAGTTGGAAAACAACTTGAGCACTATACGTATGGTTCCTTCTGTCATTGCCGCAGGTGATCAGGCTCTTGTTTCCTACAAGGTGGGCAAGGCTTCCAAGATTACCATCGATGTGTTCAGTTACGACATGAAGAAGGTCAAGACCATCGTGAAGGACGTTCCTCGCGAAGCTGATGCTTCCCGCAGCACCAATCCTAGAGAAGATTTCTGGGACGGCTACGACAAACATGGCAGACCCTGCACCATGGGTGTGTACTATGTCCGTGTGAAGGACAACCACGATCATGTGGGCTGGGGCAAGGTCATGACTTTGGGAGGGCATAAGTAATGAAGAAGTTTATTGCTGCCCTTCTGACTTTGATGTGTGCGCTTCCCGCTTTTGCATGGGATGAAAAGAAGGCTACTCTTGCAAGTTTTGACGGCTTTGTAGAACGTATGGGTGCTGGAGCTAGGGAATTGGGCCGTGGTAATACCGGTACGGCGGATACTGCCACCATGCCCGCTGCCTACTGGAACCCGGCAATTCTCGGTTTCCGTGAAAACCTGAATGTTTTTGTCAGTGGCGAAGGTCGTGAATTGGATCGTGCTGGTGGTTCCTTGGGTATTGAAACCAAGGTGGGTAAGCGTATGGGTGTAGGCTTTGCCATGCTCTATCGAGGCGACCTGGCTTTTGACGTGATTGATGACGATGACCAGACTTTGGGTACGGCTACACCGTATTTCACCATGATGTACTTGGGCTTCGCCTATCGCGCTACCCGTCGCGATGCATTTGGTCTTTCCCTTTCCATGAGTTACGATAACCTGGATGTGTCTGAATACTTTGAAGGAATTGAATTGGTAGATGATTACCGCAGCCCTATGACTATCAATCTGAGCTGGCTTCGTCAGTGGAATGAAAAGTGGTCTACTTCTGTGGTCATCCGCAACTTGAGTTTCAGCAAGAATCTTTCTGCAAGATGGACCAAGAACACCAGCACCGACAATACGGTTGCAAGTACCGAAGGCGTTCGCCCCAAGGTTCTCCAGGTGGGTTTGGGTTACCGTTCCAAGATTATGGACAAGCCCGTTTACGCTTGGATGGAAGCCATTGACTACCAGGTGGCTGATACCCTGCTGGCCTTTGACCCGGATCGACATCTTTGGACCGGACGTGTTGGCTTTGAATGCGAAATCATTCCCAATGGAACGGTGCGCGTGGGTATGGATGATTTGGACTTTACCCTCGGTGCTGGCTACAAGTTTGATATCCGTGTCGGCAAGAAGAAGTATCCCCTTGATGTGAACTACGCCTTGATTTTTGAAAGTGGCGCTGGTCTTTGGGGACCTGCAAGCATTAGCGTTCGCGGTAACATTCCTTGATTCGCGATATTTCCATAAACGGTGCCCGCAGTTTGAACGGGTTCGAACAGACGTTCGGACCTGGATTCACTGTGGTGTACGGACCCAATGGGTGCGGCAAGACGACGCTGTTGGAATGTATCCACCTGCTGGGACAGGGATTCTCCTTTAGGGCAAAGGACCTGAAGGAAATGATTGCTTGGAAGGCGGACGACTTGATTGTCCGCGGAAACTTTGAAGATACGGACGGCCTGCAGGCTGGACGTGCCCGAAAGCGTGCTATACGCGTTACCCGCCGCGGAAACGAGGTGAGGGAAAACGGTGAAAGCCTGAAGTCTGCTGCGGGATTGTTCGGTGGATGCCCGGCTGTGATCATGCAGCCTTCCGACATTGAACTTTTGCGCGGGGCGCCTGAGGTTCGCAGGCATTGGCTCGACGAAATTCTTTGCTATCGATCTTCTGCGAATACGGCGATTCTGCGCCGCTACAAGCGTGTGCTTCAGCAGCGTAACCAGTGGCTGAAACAGTTCAAGAAAAGCGGCGGCATGGCGAATGCTGCTGTTGGTGGCGAAGACCTTTTTAAAGTGCTTACGGAACAGCTGATTGACCTGGGCGCTAAGCTGTGGGCGGCGCGTCTTGCGCTGTCTGCGGAAGTTTCTCCGATTATAACTGGCTACTACCGGAAACTTTCCGGAGGCGTAGACGAAATCACTTGTGCCTACAAGAGTTCCATTCTGAAGGAATTGGATGCGTTAGATGGCGCGGACTTTTTGGACGATGGGGATTTGGACGCGGCTGCGGGGGAGGCTCCTGCAGAAGCGGAAAACGGCCCGTCTGATGTGATTGACGAATCTGTGCTGCGTGACGCGTTTGCCCGTAAGCTTGCTGGCATGGAATACGTGGAGCGCATGCAGGGAATGACTATGGCTGGCCCTCACCGCGATGACTTAGGCGTTTGCATTGGCGGCTATGAAATGCGTTCTGTGGGTAGCCAGGGACAATGCCGTTCTGCGGCGTTGGCAATGCGTTTTGCTGCGGTGGATGTGGCTTCTAGATATTTGAGTAAGCCGATTTTGTTGCTGGACGATATTTTTGCGGAACTGGACGTTCACAGGCGCGATGCCGTGGCGACCCTCATTCGCGAAAAGCAGTGTCAGGTGGTTATCGCCACTCCCCAAATCGAAGACCTGCCTTTTACGGCGGATGCTGAAGTAAAATTAATATGACGCAAAGGGGTTGCCACCCCTTTGTTGTCATTGTGAGCCCGCAGGGCGAAGCAATCGAAGCAAAAAAAATCCGCGGCTTTGTAGGCCACGGACTTTTTCTAAAGCTTTTGCTCGGTATTAACCGACGGCTACCTTACTTTTTAAGAAGGTCGCGAATTTCGGTGAGGAGCTTTTCTTCTGCAGACGGTTCAGGAGGAGCCGGCGGGGCAGGAGGTTCAGCAGGAGCTTCTTCAGCCTTGCGCATGTTCTGCATAAAGCCAAGGAACTTCTTCATGACGAGGAAGACGACGATTGCAACGATGAGGAAGTCAACGATGCCGCCGATGAAGTTGCCGTAAGGAATAGCAACGCCAGCTTCGGTGGTGTAAACCAGTTCCTTGAGGCCGGCACCTGCGTCCTTGCCACCGCCCATAGCGATGATGGCGGTAACGCCCGGCATCACGATGTCGTTAACGAAGGAGGTTACGATCTTACCGAATGCACCACCGATGATAACACCGATAGCCATGTCGACGATATTGCCCTTGAATGCGAAGGCCTTGAATTCTTCGAGAAGGGATGTTGCTTTACCTTTGATACCCATGTTGGGCTCCTTTTGTTGAGTTTGGCTAAAAAATACATTAAACCTTGGGCTTTGCAAGTGGTATTTCTAAATTATGTGCGCTATGTCATGGTTGATTCTTGCTCTTGCTTCCGCCTTTTTTCTGGGCTGTTACGACTTGGCTAAAAAGAAGTCCGTTCAGGACAACGCCGTACGTCCGGTTTTGTTCCTGTGCAGCGCATTTTACGCACTTTTGATGTCTCCCATTCTTTTGACGGGACATTGTGAAAATTTACCTTTACAAAGTCACTTGTACTTGGCGGGCAAGGCCTTGATCGTTGGCGGCAGCTGGATCTTGACCTATAACGCCCTGGCTCACTTGCCCTTGTCCATCGCGACGACGATTCGTGCGTTGGCGCCTGTCTTTACCATTTTCATTGCGGTGACTTTTATGGGGGAACGCCCCTTTGCTTTGCAGTGGACCGGTGTGGCGATTTGCATTTGTTCCTACGTGGCGCTCTCTATGGCAGGCCGAAAAGAAATGGGACATTTCTTTAGCAACGGATGGGTGATTTCCATGTTGCTGGGAACGGTGCTTGCTGCTTGCAGTGGCGTTTATGACAAGTTCATTTTGCAGCGTATGGATTTTGAACCTTTGACGGTTCAAGTTTGGTTCAGCATCTACATGGCTCTTCTGCAGTTTATTATTGCTGCGGTTACTTGGTTCCCGAAGCGTAAGACTTCTACGCCGTTTCAATTCCGCTGGACATTCCTTCTGGTGGCGGTTCTTTTGATTGTGGCTGACCGCTGCTACTTCCTCGCGGTAAGCGATCCGGACGCCTTGATTTCCTTGATTACGGTTTTCCGTCGTTCTAGCGTGTTGATAGGCTTTGTGGCTGGCCTTGTGATTTTCAAGGAAAAGAAGAGTGCTCTTAAGTGGGCTGCTTTATTTGGCATTATTACAGGTCTTTGTCTCATTGCCTTGGGCAAGGGTTAATCGGTTCTAGATGATTGGCATTACAGGTCAAATCGGTGCAGGAAAGTCCTTCGTAGGACAGATCCTCCGTGAGCGTGGGAACAAGGTTCTCGACGCCGATTTGGCCGTTCATGAACTTTACCGTGACAGCAAGGACCTGCGCCAGGCTATTGCTTTGGAATTCGGGGCAGAAGCGCTTACAGATGAGGGCGTGAACCGCAAGTTTGTTGCAGACCTTATTTTCAATGATGAATCTGCGCGCAGACGTTTGGAAGCCCTTGTTTATCCGGCGCTAACGGAATACATTGTACGGCAAAATCCGGATTTTGTTGAAGCAGCCCTCTTTGAAAATGTCCCAGAAATGGTGGCGCTGTTGGATTCTCTTTGGGTAGTCACTGCGTCTGAGGAAACCCGTTATAATCGCCTGGTTGGTAAACGAGGCCTTTCTCCGGAAGACGCATCCCGCCGTATGGAATTGCAGCGTGAGAAGAACGATCCTGAAAACTGGAAAAAGCTGTTCCCTGGCAAGGAAATTCGATTTATTGAAAATAATGATGATTCCTTGTTAAACATCTAATTCATAAAATTTCGTTATAACAAAAAATGCAGTACCGGGATGGTACTGCATTTTGGTGTGTAGGGGATTATATGAAAAACTCGTTTCTTTAGCGGACCTGCTTGCCGCGCAAGTTGAAGTACTTCTTGATACCGTTGTTGTCAACGTATTCAACCTGAACGCTGTGGCCCTTCAAGATCAAGCGCTTGCCAGATTCCTGGATATGACGGTTTCTGAGGTTGTCGCGAGCGAAGGGGATGCCTGCCAGTTCAACTTCGTACTTCACGTTTGCAGGAGTGGTAATGTCGTAGCTCTTGCCGGTTGCTGCGATGGCCTGAATGCTTCCGACCACGTAGGCGAAAGGTGCGTTCCAGTTGATGGCCACTTCGTTGGTTGCGTAGCTGCAGGAGTTGTCGTGGTAGGACTTTGCTGCTGCACCCGGAACAATGTACTTCTTGGCGCAGTCTGTAGCGCCAGTATTCGGACCGCCAGCCAACATACCAGGAACCGGAGCGTCAATGCCGTCAGACTGGCTGGGACGATGGTGGGGGTTCATGATGGGGTTGACACCGAAGCCGGTCAGGTAAGAGTTGTCCAGCGGGTTACGACCGAGGATGTAGTCAACGATGCCCAAGGCTGCGTTGAGGTACTTTTCTTCCTTGGTCAGGATGTAGGCGTGAATCAGGACCATGCCCTTGTTTGCTGCAGTACCGTTGGAACCCCAGTTGAAGTCCTGATTGACGAGAGCAACGCCATAGCCGTTGTTGTCGAGGCTCTTCAGGTAATCGTTTGCGGTGTTCACGATAATTGCGGTAGCGGTATCCACCATATCCTTTTCGAAAACATCAGGATTGGTTGCCAGGGAGAACATGCCCAACATATAGTTGTTCTGCCAGCTCTGCAAGCTAGCCTTCTTCTTGGAAATGGGCCACTTCTTGATTTCGGCAAGAACATCGTCCTGCTTGGTAAGGCGGTACATTTCGATGAGAGTCCACAGCTGGGTTGCCCATTCTACTGCACCAGTGTAGGTACCGGTAGAAACGTCGGACGGCTGGGTGTAGGATTCATACTTGTTTGCTGCAGCCCAGTGCTGAGCTTTTTCTGCAGCGGCAAAGCACTTCTTGGCGAAATCTTCGTCGAAGGCGCTGTAAATTTCGGAGGCGAGAGTCATCACTGCTGCGAAGTTCCAGGTTGCTTCAACGGCCTTGCCGATGACGTAACGCTGTGCAGTGCCCTTTTCCGGCATCACGGTTCCAGCGAACTTCAAAGTGGTCAACTTATGGAATACGCCGCCGTCGGTATCCTGCATGGTAAGCATCCAATCCAGGTTCCACTTGATTTCATCAAGAATGTCTGGCATGTCGTTCTTGCTTTCAGGAATGTTCAAGTTCAGCTTGTTGAAGTATTCCTTGTTGTGCTGGTAAAGCTGCAAGAGGGTGTAGGTGGAAATACCGGAGTTGACGATGTACTTACCGTAGTCACCAGCATCGTACCAACCCTTGGGGCTGCTAATGGTTTCGGTAAGATCTTCATGACCGGTGGAGCTGTGGTACTTGACAGCAGTATCCAGGTGGCCAGCGGCGCGAGCGTAAATGCCTGCGTATTCTTCTTCAAGGGCGGTAGATGCGCGCTGGAAGTAGAAGAACTTCAGAGAACCCTTGGTTACACTTTCGAGAGCGTCATCGCCGATAACGATGGGGTGGCCGATCTTTTCATCGCCGACGTAGGCCTGGTAGGTGCCTGCGGTCTTCAATTCGGAAAAATCAACGAGGGATGCAGCGGTGTCGCCTGCAGGTGCCCAGGTCTTTGCTTCGGGTGCGGCTACGGTCAAGACGGTTTTGCCGTCCTTATCCTTGAATACAACGTCCTTACCAGCGGCGTCAATAACTGCCATCTGCTTTTGTGCGTTGGTCAAGAAACCAACCTGGTTCTGGAAGGCGGTTGCCGCGAACAGAGCCGGAGCGGCAACGGCGGAAACGGTCAATACCTTGGCGATTTTTTTAGAAAGATTCATAATGCACCCTTTTTTTGCTTGCTCTAAATCTAGACCAAATATCGCGGGCTCGGTATGGGGGCTGAAATAGAAAGTGTTTTCACGTGAAAACAAAAGGGGTGTTTGTTTACATCTGTGTCCTTTTATTTTGAGTGGAGTAAATACTTGTTTTTATATTTCTTGTTATGGAACATTTGATTCATGAATTTGCTCAGTTCTTAAGGCATCACCTAACATCTGTTTCTGTAGGTATTGTTGCCACGGTATTGATGATCTACGGATCGTATATCAATAGTTTTTTCAAGAAAATCACAAGAAAAATGCCTTTTGTTGCCCGTTTTGCCTTGTTTATTGTTTTGTGCTCCGCAGGCTATGCATTTATTAGCGCCTTGATGGTTCGCTTGTTTAGAATGTTCCTGCTGACCCAGGCAGATTTGCCTTTAATTGGTATATTGGCTGGTACTTTTGTTGTTTTGGCGGTTTTGGCTTATCGAGGAAAAGAAGTCTAATTTTAACAAGGATCTATATGGAACAGACTGTTGTTGAATCTTGGATTTTTGCCCATGGAACTTTCTGGGCTTTGGTGCCGCCCATTGTGGCTATCGTTCTCGCCCTGATTACCAAGGAAGTGTATTCCTCGCTTTTCCTCGGTGTAGTCATGGGTGGTTTGTTTATTAGCCAGGGAAGTTTTCCTGCATTCTTGGATGCGATTTTCAAGGATGGCATGATTAAGCAGGTGACCGATTCCGGTAATGTGGGAATTCTCTTCTTCCTGGTGATCCTTGGAACTATGGTGGCTTTGATGAACAAGGCTGGTGGCTCTGCGGCTTTCGGAAACTGGGCCAAGAAACATATTAAGACAAAGGTAGGAGCTCAGATAGCGACAATCTGCCTGGGTGTCCTGATTTTTGTGGACGACTATTTCAACTGCCTTACGGTGGGTAGTGTGATGCGCCCGGTGACGGACAAGTTTAAGGTAAGCCATGAAAAGTTGGCCTATTTGATCGATTCTACGGCTGCACCCATTTGCATTATTGCTCCCATTAGCTCCTGGGCTGCTGCGGTGACAGGCTTTGTGGATGGGGAAGATGGCCTGGGTCTTTTTGTGAAGGCCATTCCTTTTAATTTCTATGCCCTGTTTACCTTGGTGGCCATGTTCGCCTTGGTTTTGATGAACGTTGAATTTGGATTGATGAGGCGTTACGAAGATGCGGAAAAAGTTCTGGATGCCCAGATGAAGGAAGTCCGCAAGCCCGAAGGAAAGGGTGGCGTTATCGATCTTGTTTTCCCCATTGTGTGCTTGATTCTTTTCTGCGTGCTGGGCATGATCTACACCGGCGGATTCTTCTCCAGTGGTGAAGCCCACAAGGGTTTTGTGCAGGCCTTTGCTGAATGCGAAGCTTCTGTAGGCCTTGTGCTGGGCAGCTTTGCTGCATTCCTGATTACGGTACTTTGGTACTTGTGCCGTAAGGTTTTGAGCTTCAATAAGTGCCTGGAATGCCTGCCCGACGGTTTCAAGGCCATGGTGCCTGCCATTTTGATTTTGACCTTGGCCTGGAGCTTGAAGGGCTCTACGGATGCGCTTGGTGCCAAGGAATTTGTGGCAGGAATCGTTTCCAATAGTGCCGCAGGCTTTATGAACTTTATGCCGGCAGTGATTTTCTTGATCGCCATTTTCCTGGCTTTTGCTACGGGTACTTCCTGGGGAACCTTCGGTATCTTGATTCCTATTGTGGTGGCAGCCTTTAGCGGTGTGGATTACGAACTGATGGTGATTTCCATTTCTGCTTGCATGGCCGGTGCCGTTTGCGGTGACCATATTTCACCTATTTCAGATACCACCATTATGGCTAGTGCCGGTGCCCAATGTAATCACGTGAACCATGTGAACACCCAGCTGCCTTACGCATTGAGTGTAGCTGGGATCAGCTTCATTTCCTTCGTTGTGGCCGGTGTAACCCGCAGTGCCTTGATTTCCTTGGCTCTGGGTGTTATTCTGATTGTGGGCGGCCTTTTCATTATGAAGAAAAAGAAGGTGTATTTTAATCCTTTGAAGAAAAATTGATCTGGGCGAGTACAACGGCAACGCCCATGATAACGCAGCCTAGGGCTTCTTGAGTGGTGAGGCGTTCTCCAAGAACTGCCCAACCGGCGAGAACGGCGAAAACAGATTCAAGGCTCATCAGTAGCGATGCTACGGTGGGCCTTATCTTGTTTTGGGCCACAATCTGTAAGGTAAATGCCACGCCGCTGGAAAGTACGGCGGCGTACAGCAACGGAATCCAAGTGTTAACGTGGGAGTAGATTTCTACAGCGTTGGCCAGTCCTGCAGTAGAGAACTTCATGTCAATAAAGACCATGGGGATGGAACTGAGGACGCAAGCCACCAGGCACTGGATGGCTGAAAGTCTAACATTGTCCACCTCGGTTCCAAACTTGTCGATAATCAAGATCTGTACGGAGAATGCCAAGGCGCAAAGCAACAGCACACCGTCGGAAAGCTGGATGGAAAAATCTTCCTTGATGCAGAGTAGGTAAAGGCCTACAAGAGTCAAACCGACGCAAACCCAGTTCTTGGAAGTAATTTTCTTTCCAATCAGAACGCTTAGAATCGGGACCAGCACAATATAGCAGGTGGTCAAGAATCCGGACTTGCCTGCGGATGTTCCCAGGAAAAGTCCTGCCTGCTGAAAGTTGGTTCCGAACGCCAGGGCGATACCGCAAAGAATCCCGGCCTTCCATAACTTCTTTGTATCGGCGGGAGTTTTCGGCTTACGCGGGCTCTTGCCTGCAAAATCCAATACCCGGGCCAGGCCGAAAAGTAAAAATGTGGCAACAAAGTTTCGAACGCAGGTAAACACGAAGGGGCCTGCGCTATTGCCCTCTGCCTGGGCCACGAAGGTGGTGCCCCAAATGAATGCTGCGAGGACAAGTAAAAAACTGTAACCAAGATTTGCCATGGCCCATATATAGAAAATGGATAGTTTGTAAATAAAGTTGGGGTTATGTAAAAAGAAAGTTGAAGCCCTTTGTTTGAAAAGTTGGGTTTTATAATTTTGTTTTTGGTGTGTGGAGGAGGATAGTATGCCCGGTAAATCGGCACTGTTTTTTTCCCTTTGCGCAAGCTTGGCTTTAACTGTTTCCGCTACAGCTGCGTCAATTACCCCTGCAACTCCCGCCAAGGCTGCGGACGGTTGCTATCAAATTTCCACAGCAGAAGAGCTGTACGGATTTGCCGCCATAGTTAATGGCCGTGGCGTTACAAAAGACGTCTCTGCTTGCGGTAAATTGACCAAGGATATTACCATTAATGCCGGCGTGCTTAATTCCGATGGAACCTTGAATTCTGGGGCTTCCGCGGATTTTGCAACCTGGACTCCCATGGACTCGTTCTCCGGAACATTTGATGGTCAGGGCCATAAGATTTCTGGACTTTATTTCAATAATAGTTCGACATCAAATGTTGGCTTTGTAAATGTGTTGACGGGCGGTTCCGTAGAAAAGCCGGTGACCATTAAGAACTTGGAAATTGCCGATTCCTATATCCGTGGAAGTTCCAATGTTGCTGGGTTTGCTGCCTATGCCCAGAGCGGTGTGGTGCAAATCAGCAATAGCGTTTTCTCCAGCGTTATTGATGCAAAGTATGTGTCTGGTGGCTTTGTATCTAGAGCTGCCGCAGGTTCTACGCTGTATATAGATAACTGCCTTTTCAATGGTAAAATTTCCGCCCAGACAAATACGGGTGGATTTGTGGGCCAGACTTTACAAGGAAAGCTTTTCCTGAATAATAGCGTGTCTGTGGGTTCCGTCGTTTATACAGGGACTGGATCTGCCCTACAGTACGGTGTAAAGGTTTTGTTCGGTAATAAGTACAGTGGTTCCGCAACGATTGAAAACAGCTTCTACCTGGAATCTGAAGGAATTGGAGAACTGGGTGGTTTTGCCGCTACAGCGGAACAGCTTGCCGACGGCTCTGTAACCAAGGCGCTTCGGATCTTTAAGGACCAGAGCCGAGATGTCGATGGCTTTGTGTGGGGTCAGAAGGTTGGTACCGATGCCTATCCCGTTCTTTCTGGAACTCTGGAAGGTTACACCGGCGTAACTTCAAAGGTTATCTTCCACACCTATGAAGGCGATGAAGCTGTTTATGCGACAGAGTATGTGCCTAGTTATCCTGTAACCCTTCCGGTATCTAGTCGTGAACATTACCAGTTCATGGGCTGGTATACTTCCAGTGATTTTAGCGGTACGCCTGCAACCCAGATTCCTGCAAATGTGTCTGGAACCCGCGAATTCTGGGCAAAGTATCTTAGAATTTATGATATAACCTTGGATGTGGCTGATGGTAAGGTGGATTCTGCTGATGTTTCCGCTTATACCGTTGGTATTGGAACCGCCCTTCCCAAGAAGGTTAGTCGCTCTGGCTACGTTTTCAAGGGCTGGATCCTGGATGGCGATGAAAGCAATACCTATGTAGATTCCGTTACCACAGCCATGTCCGGCGATTTGAAGTTTGTCGCCCAATGGTATCAGGTCAAGGCTCCTGCAAAGGGTTCTGATGGGTGTTATGAAATTTCCTCTGCTGCAGAACTTTATGGTTTCGCTGGTATGCAGAACGGCATTTATGGAATGACTATGACTTCTGCAACTTGTGCAAAACTGACCAAGGATATTGAAGTCAATGCCGGCGTCCTGAAGGATAACGGGGATCTGGACTCTGCGAAGGTTTCAGAGTTCATTGCTTGGACTTCTATTGAAAATTTTGGCGGAACTTTCGATGGTCAGGGCCATACGGTTTCTGGTCTCTTCCAGAATGATACGACTTTAATGAATGGTGGTTTGTTTGGTAAACTTAAAGCTGGTTCTGAGTCTAAACCGGTAACAATCAAGAATGTTGGTCTTGTGAATTCCTTCATTAGGGCTCGTAGTTATTCTGCAGCTATTGCAGCTGACACTGATGAAAGTACCTATTTGGTTATTCAGAATTGCTACAACAATTCCACGATCTATGGATATTACTATGGTTCGGGCATTGTAGGCAATATCGGCTATCTGAGCAAGGCATTCATCGTAAACTGCTACAATGTTGGATCTGTTTATGGAAGTTCAAGTGTGGCGGGTTTGTTAATCCATACGGGTTCTCAAGTCAGCGTGACTTTTGTTAATTGTTTCAATCTCGGAAAAATTGTTTCAAACGGTATTGCTTCCAATGCCAAAATGTTGAGTGCTGTGAAACCTACCACATTGGTGATGGAAAATTGCTTCTATCTAAAGGAAAATGGAAATAAGGAATATGGCGGAAAGCCTGCAACAAAGGAACTGTTTGAGAATGGTTCCGTGGCTGAAATGCTTAAGGAAACTTCCTATGCGGGATACGATGGAAAGATCTGGGGCCAGAATGTGGGCGTAGATGCTTATCCTGTTTTCTCCGGATCTATTTCCAATTCCAAGGTTGTAAAGCATGCTGTAACACTCCATACATTTGATGGCGACAAGGCTTCCTATTACGACTCCTTTGTGGAAGGTTTCTCCAAGGCTTTGCCTGTGCCGTCTCGCGAGTCTTATTCCTTCAGAGGTTGGTTCAACAATGCTGAATTTACGGGTTCCAAGGTGGATTCCATTTTGGCTACAGCCAATACCGATCAGGAATTCTGGGCAAAGTATGAAAGAGAATTTACGGTGTCCTTGAATGTGAATGGCGGTTCCATTAGCTCTGGAAATGTGACCAGCTATGTGGAAGGAATCGGTGCAGTTCTTCCTCAGAATGTAATACAGAATGGCAAAATTTTCATGGGTTGGTATACCGATGCTAACTTCTCTGGAACCCAGGTAAAGACCATTTCTACTACAGATGAAGGCAATAAGGTTTTCTATGCAAAGTGGATGACTGTGAAGGTTCCCCAGGTGGAAAACGATTGCTATGTCATTTCCGATGTGGATGAACTTTACACCTATGCCGCAATCGTGAACGGTACAAGCGGTTATGCAAAGTACACTTATGTTTGTGCAATCTTGAGTGCTGATATTCAGGTAAACAAGAATGTGCTGAAGGAAGATGGATCCTTGGATTCCGCACGCGAGGAAGAGTTTATTTCCTGGGCTCCCTTGATGGATATAACTGGTTCCATTGACGGCCGAGGCCACTCTATTTCTGGCTTGTATTTGAATGATACCGCCAAGGAATATGTTGGTTTTGTGGGTAAGGCTAACTTGGCTTACAATTCCTCCGATTTGACAATCAAAAACCTGAAGATCAAGGACTCCTTCATTCGAGGCAAAAACTACGTTGCTGGTGTTATCGCCCATGCATATAATAACATGAGAACGTTGAAATTGGACAGTGTAAGTTTTGATGGCGTTATTTCTGCGAGATACAATTTTGGCGGTTTCGTGGGTAACAGTAATGGTCCGCTGGTAATTCAAAACAGCTCTGTCTCCGGTAAAGTAAGCTTGTGGGATAATACTGTTGGAATTTCAAATAACGGTGGCTTTGTAGGAAATACCTCCAACTCTGTTACAATCGCCAACAGTGAAAATCACGCCGTTGTTGATGGTAAATCTCGTGTGGCAGGATTTGTGGGCAACTCTTACGGAACCATTGATATTACGGATTGCTTCAATGACGGTAAGATAACCGGTGGTTTTGACGACGTGGCTGGAATTTTGGGTTATACCAGCGGGACAATTAATATAACCAACACCAGGAACTCCGGTGAAATTGTTAGCTCTCAGAATTATGTGGGTGGCTTGATTGGCGCCAACGGTGGAACGCTCAACTTGTTGCAAAGCTACAATGAGGGCCCCGTTTCTGGTCAGGATTACGTTGGTGGCTTGGTAGGTCAAAATACAATGACGTTTACCATTGCCAATAGTTACAATATAGGAACAGTAAAGGGTCGTAACTATGTCGCTGGCATTCTGGGCTACACTAGTAAAACCACTAGTTATTTTAACGGTTCCTCACTGTTGAATAGCTACAGTATGGCAGAAGTTTCTGGTACAAAGTATGTTGATCCCATAACCTACATTTATAGTGGCACTACGGAACACTTTAGTAATATTGACAACAACTTCTACTTGGATTACGAAGGTGTTGTGGCCAGTGTCCATGGAACTGCTAAGGAAAAGTCTGCCTTTGCGGATACTTCTGTGACCAAGGAATTGCACGCCTATGTTCAGAAGGATGCTGAAGGTGTTGCCGTTGAAGGCGGGATTACGGGCCTTGTCTGGGGCCAGGATTCCATTCCCCTTCTTGTGACCAAGAGTGTCTATGCCATTGGCTTTGTCTTGAATGGCGGTACATTGGAAAATGCCCCCTCTGCTTATGATGTGGGTACCGAATTGACTTTGCCTACTCCTACTCGAGAAGGTTACAAGTTTATGGGTTGGTACGCTAAGAGTACCTTTGGCTCCGCTGATGATGTGGTTACTAAGATTCGCGAAACGGATTTCGGTAACAAGATGTTCTATGCCCAGTGGGAAGTCTTGCAGTATAAGGTAACCGTATCTGTGAATGATGAAAAGATGGGTTATGTGACTGGCCTGAAGAATGATGGCGTGTATAACTACGATGAATCCATATGGTTGACTCCGGTTCCTGCAAACGGTTACTATTTCACCGATTGGACATCTGATGTGGGCGAATTTAAGACGGAACAAATCTCCTTCCATGTGAAGGGCGAAATGAACTTGGTGGCAAACTTTGCCAAGATCGTGGAAAGTTCCTCTAGCGCTGATCCGGAATCTAGTTCCTCTAGCGAAAATATCGAGTCTAGTTCTAGTGAGGAGCCGTCCAGCTCCAGCGTCGCTTCCAGCAGCTCCAAGAAGGATTCTTCAAGCAGCAGCGAAGACAAGGATGCTATCTATGTGGTTGGACCGGTTCCGCAATTCGCCTTGGCTGTATTCGACCGCAATATTCAAGTGGCTGGTGCCTCTGTGGGAAGCGCCTATGCCGTCCTTGATATGCAGGGACGTGTAATCGCCTCCGGACGAGTTTCCGCCTCCAACTTTAACATTACCTTGGGATGCGTCGGAACTTACCTTGTACGCATTGGAACCCAGGCGAAAACCGTTAGATTGAGGTAGACTCTTTCTCTTAATTTCTCGAAAAAAGGCCGTTTTTTGAAGAAAATGGCCTTTTTCTGTTGAGAAATCGGAAAAAATTACAACGCGAAATTTGACGGAACGCACATTCTGAACGTGGTTTGCGTTTATCTTCTTACAAAATGAACTTGTTTGGATCATTCTTTGTATTTTCAGTTGCAGAAAAAAAACAAGACAAAAGGAAGGTTAATATGAAGTCTCATGATGGATTTATCTTGAAACAGACTCTTGTCTTCATGGCTATCGCAATTGCCCTTGGCCTTATCTACGGTTAATTTTTCTGAATTTAACTGAGAGAGAAAAAAGTCGGCGCTGTCATTTTGACGGCGTCGATTTTTTTGATGGGGAGCCGAGCAGGGGCTTCGTTGGGACTGCGCGGACTTTGCTGCAGAATTATGTTGTACGCAAAAAGGCAGGCTCTTGCGAGTCTGCCTTTTTAATGTTTGTCGCAATGTTATCCCGGGCTTGGTCCGGGATCACCTTTTTTAGCGAACAACCTTGCGGTCGTCTGCGGTCATTTCAAGGAACTGAGCGACAGTCATCTGACCCTTATCACCTTCCTTACGCTTGTTCACAGAGACGACGCCTTCGTTCATTTCCTTTTCTCCCACAATAATCTTGTAGGGGATCTTCTGGAGTTCGCACTGACGGAACTTGTAGCCAAGCTTTTCGTTGGATTCGTCGATGTCGCAGCGGACGCCGGCGTTCACCAGTTCACGTTCCACCTTGTGGGCGTATTCAGCGAACTTTTCGGAGATGGGGAGGACGCGTGCCTGGACCGGAGCCAACCACAGCGGGAAATCGCCCATGAATTCTTCGATAAGGATGCCCAGAAAGCGTTCGATGGAACCCACGGCTGCGCGGTGCAGCATAACGGGGATGTGCTTCTGGTTGTCCTTACCGACATATTCTGCACCAAGGCGCTGGGGCAGGTTGAAGTCCACCTGGATGGTGCCGCACTGCCAATCACGGCCGAGGGAATCCTTCAGGGTGAATTCAAGCTTCGGGCCATAGAAGGCGCCTTCGCCCGGGTTCAAGATGTAGTCGAGGCCGGCGAGCTTCGTCGCTTCGGCGAGGGCGGCTTCAGCCTTGTCCCAGATTTCGTCGGAGCCCACGCGCTTTTCGGGGCGGGTGGAGAACTTCACCACGATGGAATCGAAACCGAAGTCGTGGTAGATTTCCTTCACGAGGGCGCAGAAGTCGGCGACTTCGCTTGCAATCTGGTCTTCGGTACAGAAGATGTGGGCGTCGTCTTGAACGAAGCCGCGCACGCGCATAAGGCCGTGCATGGTGCCGGCAGGTTCGTAACGGTGGCACTTACCGAATTCAGCAAGACGCATCGGAAGGTCACGCCAGCTGCGCAGGCCAGTGTTGAAAATCTGAATGTGGCAGGGGCAGTTCATGGGCTTCACAGCCATTTCAACGTCGCCAGCCATGGTCTTGAACATGTTTTCGTTGTACTTGTCGGCGTGGCCGGACTTGATCCACAAAGTCTTGTTCACGATTTCCGGAGTAATCACTTCCAGGTAACCGCGACGGTCAATCTTACCACGGATGTAGTCCTTGAGGGCGTTCACCATCTTGGTGCCGTTGGGGTGCCAGAACACCATGCCAGGAGAATGATCTTCGATGTGGTACAGATCCATTTCCTTACCGATGCGGCGGTGGTCGCGCTTTTCGGCTTCTTCAAGGAACTTCAAATAGGTTTCCAGGCCTTCCTTGTCGGCAAAGCAGGTGCCATAAACTCGGGTCAGCTGGTCGGAGTTCTGGTCGCCGTGCCAGTATGCACCTGCGAGGGAGAGCAACTTGAAGGACTTCAGCTTGCCAGTGCTGGGAACGTGGGGACCTGCACAAAGGTCTTCCCAGTGGGTGCCAGGTTCGCCGTTAGCATAGAAACTCAGGGTGCCGTCGGCGCCTTCGCGAGCCAGTGCGCGTTCGGCGTTGTCGGTCTTGTACTTGTCGCCAGCGGTGCGCTTCAGGCCTTCTTCACCGGAAACAACCACGCGAGTGAAGGGGCGGTCTTCCTTGATGATTTCCTTCATGCGCTTTTCGATCTTTTCGAAATCGGACTGCTGAAGCGGAGTGGGTGTCATCAAATCGTAGTAGAAGCCCTTTTCAACTGCGGGACCGTAAGCGAGCTTGGTGCCCGGGAACAGGTCGCAGATGGCTTCTGCCATCACATGGCTGCAGGAGTGGCGGAGGAGCATCAAACAATCCGGATCATCGTTATTCGGAGTGATGATCTTGAAAGCGCCATCTTCGGTCAGGGGGCGGGCGAGGTCGAGGACCTTGTCGCCCAGCTTTACGCCGAGAGCCTTGCGTGCGAGGCCTTCAGAAATGCTCTTTGCGATTTCGAGGCCGGTGGTGCCAGATTCAACGGTACGTACGCTGCCATCGGGCATGGTGAGGTTGATTTGAGACATAATAATTTCCTTTTTTGGGCAGTTCTTGCCCGGTTCCGCAGAAATACGACATCTGGCGGTGCGGCGTAAGATAGAAAATAGCTGGAGAGACGACTACTCCAATTCTAAATCTGCTGCGATAAATTGGACGAGGTTTTTGTGTAAAATTCCGTCTCTTTTTTGCAAAAGAGGGTCTAGGGTAAAAAGGTATTTAGGATAATTGTCACGTATATGCTTGAATGGTTCGTATTCCCTGTCCTCTGTCTTTTGTTCTCCAATAGTCATTGCTATCTGGATGTAGTCGTAGTTTCCATTTTTTTGCGCGATAAAATCGCATTCAAGTTTTCCGATTCTTCCGACACTCAAACGGTATCCTTTAGCTCGCAGATAAGTGTATAGGATATTTTCCAATGCAGGCCCAAAATTGATCCTTTGGTCAGTATTTCTTGAAAAGTAAATGCCAAGATCTGCCAAGTAATATTTCTGTTCGCCCATCAAGGATTTTTTTGATTTGACATCAAAGCGAGAACAACGGTTGATTATTTTTGCATTCTCCAAAATTTTCAAGTAGCCGTTAATGGTCTCGATTTTTATGGGGAGATTCTCTTGCTTTTTAAAGTGTTCTGCAATTGATTTTATACTCGTTGTGGAACCGAAATTGTTGATTACATAGTTCATCACCTTGTTGAATACGGATTTGTTCCTTATCTGCCTATATTTGATGACGTCTTTTTCAATGACTTGCTGGATGACGTTTTCTACATAAAGATCCTTATCTTGTTCGTTTGAAAATTCAATGGTTTTGGGAAAGCCTCCGTGACGGATATATTCCATGAATTCAGTGGATGCATCCCTTGTTTCGATTGCCTTGAATTTTTTCATGGCAAGAAACTCCTGAAAGTTCAGCGGGAACATTTCTATTTCAATGTAACGACCAGTTAGTTTAGTAACCAATTCGCCGCTGAGCAAATAGGAGTTGGAACCTGTGATAAAAATTGAAAAACGCCCCTCTTCGCGATAGGCATTGATAAGCGTTTCGAATCCTGTGACATTCTGAATTTCATCGATAAAGATGTACTTGAAGTCTGAGTCTGTGATGCGATTCTGCAGACATTTATCCAGCTGCTCTGCAGTGGTAATTCCGATGAATCCGTATTTGTCAAGGTTGATGTTGATGATGTCTTTTTCGAGGACACCATCTGCTTTTAGGTCTTCGATTACAGATTGCAAAAAACAGGATTTGCCACAACGTCGAATGCCTGTGACGACCTTAATGAGGTCACTTTTGTAAAATCCTCTGATTTTATTCAGGTAGTAATCACGACGGAAAATGGCTTGGTTCATGTTTTAAATATAATCAAATTTGTTGATTTAGGGTGGTAGTTTTGATAAAAATGATGATTTATACCTCTAAAATGTATATTTTGCGCATCCATGTACACTCTGTTCTTGCCGAGTAAAGTTTGAATTTCCGGTCGAAAATGGGAATCGTCAAAGCTATTCGTAAGTCAACTCCTTTCTACTAAATTTCTTCAAGTTACGTTATTGCAGGGAGATGGTCAAGGGGACTTTGTCTAAATCGTAAATTTTGCAAACTATAGGCGACACGAACTCACAATTGGTGAACAATGTTGAAAAAAGCCCCCTACCGGGTGGTAAGAGACTTTGGATTGTTTTAGTTCTGGCTTGATTGTAAAACGCAGACTTTAAGAGTTCGCAATTTTTTCACAAGCTTCGGCTTGTTCCTCAACGAGACTTGAACCAAGTTGTTGTTGTTGTTGTTGTTGTTTAATCTCGTCAATGAAAGAAGTTATTTTCTTCAGTTCGGCGAGAATTTGGCTTAGTTTTTCTTCGTTCATGTTTTTATGGTTCGTATGTTATTTGTCCCAAGATTTGATTACTTCGCATTTTTGATTAAACATGTAATAACGGTACGAACCACTGCTATAAAAATACGCAACCACTGAAGATTGTGTTACGGAAACAATTGTCCAATCAAAGGAGCCGAAGGTTGTACAAGTTAATCCGTTACTTGTTCCGTTTGAAACGAAAATTTTGACACATCCGTTTGCTGGTTCTGCATGATAGATTTCATCTGCAAAACACAAACTGGCTGCGCAACCTATGGCTGCTAAGATTAAACCGATTTTTTTCATTTTTGTTTCTCCTATTTTAGTGGATTGTTTTTTTTACGAAGTTCTTCTAATTCCTGTTCACACTCAGTTCGTTCTGCGTAGAATCCTTGAAGTTCTTGTTCCCAAGCCGCGATAATCTGGCTGGATTGTGAATTTTCTTGGTTGATTTTTTCTTTCCAGACGTTTATTTGAATGTCTAAATCCTGAACGCGTTGGATTAAATCTTGTTCTTTTTCGTCCATGAATTGTCCTTTGATGTTTTAAACTGGTTTGAAGTATAAGGGAATGGTTGCCTTGTGAATTTTTTGCTGAACTTGTTCGCAACAAGATAAAATTTGGTGGAGATTATCATCAGTATGGCGAATTAGGTGCGCCAGTTGTTGACTTTACGTACTTTTTTTAGCCTGCATTATTTTTTCGTATGCATCTTGAATCGTTGAAAAACGTTCCGCAGCCATTTGCTTCATCCACTCAGGAACTTCTTTGGGAAGTTTGTCAGGATGTGTTTGCTTGATAAGTGTTTTATATGCAGCCTTTATTTCTTCAATAGAAGAATTCTTGTTGCACCCGAGAACCTTGTAGTATTCGTCAAGTTCGCTATCGAAATTAGAATAAGAAGAACTTTCATTACTGGAATTCGCTTGTTCTTCAGAGTTATTATAGCTGGAATAGTTTCCGTATGAACTATAAGATTCTTTTGCTTTAGCTCTGTTTTGAACTTCCCATATTTCAGCCAATTCCATGAAGAATTGCTCTTGACGGAATCTAAATTCCTTGTCGGATTTTGATAAAGCTTTAAAATTTACACAAATCAATGTATAGTATTCTTCTTTCGTAAGTCCGAAAATGTCTGCAATTTCGCGGATATTTTTCTCCGCCCCATTATAGCTGTTTTTCCAACATGGAATTTGTAAAAGTGAGTTGACGAAATCGATAGCGAAATTTTTATCGTAGCCTACGATTTGCTGCAAGATTTTTGCAGCCTCGATTATCGACATCCCATCGTCAACTGCTTCAACACAACGATCTTTCATAAGAATTTCATGGAATCCATTGCTTATGTAATAGCGATGCAATTTGGCATAGGCGTACGTGTAACGAATGCTAGCTTTAAATTCTCCCCGGCCAATAAACATCAGTTTTGCATAAATTTTGAATATTAGACCTTCCTGCTTTCTATCAAAGCTGTCGTCATATAGCGTATAGCTTTGGGGGGCATACTTGAGTTTGCCGATTAATACGCATATTCCGATGGGAATTAGTTTAACAATAGGGACGGGAAGAACGGTGTATCCAAGCCTAGCAAGGCTGCGGTATTTGGACATGCTGCACTTGGCATATACAAAAGTGTCTAATAGGTAGAAAATCCAAGCGGAGATTCCAAAAGCAAAAATAAGGGCCGCTGAAAAGAGGAATAGAAAAACGTGGAAGAGGATGTCTATGACTTTGTCGGAACCGTTGGCATATTCGGAATTGTCGTGGATTAACATTTTTTTTACCTGTCAGAGCCTCATTTTTTATGCCATGAAAATTTATCGATAAATCCTTCACCTTCCCAAAATGTATAGTGGGCTATGATGGTATGCCGGACTCCGTCCACCTTTACATCGTAAGCGCAAATGCTGCCAACAGGCATAAAAGCTCTCGCATCATTGCAATCTCCGGTAGTTCCATTATTGAGCAGGCATGTGTTATCACAGGAACCTTTACCCTTCATGCCGATTCGGTCTTCAAACTCGTTTTGCGACATCCCACATTCGGGAGCGCAGTCGTCGAGATTACTCTGCTCCAAGGCCCCCTTGTTTTCAATTTCAAATTTCATAAACTTTAAATTACTTTCGCTAAGTCCGAGATCTCCATGTAAGATGAACATGAAAACTACCGCGGTAATGAATAAGATTATTGAAACTGCGATTATGTAGATTTTTTTTGTGTGTGCGAAAAGAACTTTTTTTATTTGCTTATGGTTTGTATGTGGCATTGTCAAAATCTGCTAAGTTTGTTGGGTGTAATAGTCAATTGCGAAAAAAAGTCTCTTCGTAAGAGACTCCTTTTTTTGGGTTCCTTAAATTTTTGAAATTAGAATCCGAAATCAGAACAGGAATGGAAACGAGGGTTGTAGATATAAAATCCATAATCGTGAGAGTTAAAATTCATGGTCCCATTGTCCTCTGAAAAATGATATCTGCTTTTGATTTCGTTTGGGTTGTTGGTGTAAAAACCGCACATGCCATGTCCATCAGTATAAACGATAGTGCTGGAGTTCCATTTTACGATTTTAGACGCACTTAGTGTCCATTTCCTACCATTATCAAATACAACGTCCCAGTAGCCTCCTTGGACAACTCCGCCTTGAGTTGTTGGCGTAACGCTTTTGATTTCTGTTGCAAATGCTGAAATTGCTAGGAGACAAGCCACAAGTAAGATTTTTTTCATTTTGTTTACCCTTTTTTATCCCAATTGAACCTAATTGGCTTGTTAAATGTAAACAAAAAAAAACAATTGCAAGTAAATTTTTGATTACAGGGATGCGGGCCGTACGCTGTGGAATTTTCAATTTGAACTTGAAATTTCCGCGATAAAACGAAATTTCTAGGTGTCATTTTTATCTTTTTTGTAATGGCTTGTGTTATATTTGTAATGTATTGAATTTTCGATGAGAGGCGTTTTATGGCGACTACAGTGCTACAAATTCGTATGGATGAAGACCTCAAGAACGAGGCCGCGGATCTTTTTGACAAGATGGGGATGGACCTTCCCACAGCAATCCGCGTTTTCTTAAAGCGAGCTGTGGCTGAAAAGGCGATTCCCTTTGAAGTTCGCGAACCTCGCGCTACTTACTCTGTCAATAGGGGCTGGAGCGCGTTTATGGAATTGCGCAATCAAGCTCAGCAGGGGTCTGCCGCAGGGATGAGTGAAGAAGAAATTGAGGCCGAAATTGCTGCCTACCGCGCAGGAAAATAACAACAGCGGAGGTTGCCTTGGTTTATGCTGTTATTGACACTAATGTTATTGTGTCATCTTTGCTGACGAAGAATCCTTTATCTCCGGTGATGTTGGTAATGCACGAACTCTTTGCCGGGAAAGTACAATTGCTTGTTAATGAAGCAATTCTTGCAGAATATAGAGAGGTCCTTTCTAGACCGAAGTTTGAACTTGATAAAAAGGCTGTTGATGAAACTTTAGAAAACATCAAGAATCTTTGTATAAACGTTGACGCCCCCCAAAGTGGTGTTGTACTTCCGGATCCAAAAGACATTGTGTTCTATGATGTTGCTCTTGCTTGCCGTGACAAGGATGCGTCACTCGTAACTGGGAATACCAAACATTTTCCAGGAGTTCCTTTTGTTGTAACTCCTCGGGAGTTTCTAGAAATTCTTGCGAAGGACTCTATCTAAAAATCAGATTCAAAACTGCACTCTTGATCTTCAATTCCTTCAAGTAAGCCACCGTTCACTTCGTCAACATCAAAATAAAGAATTTCTTCCAGGTCTTCGCCGTACCAGTCTTCTTCATCTTCCGACAGACCATCACCGCAGTAGTTCGGGTCTTCTGATTTTTGGAATCTTTCCACAAGGTCTTGTAAAAACCAGGGGCCGCCGCAGTCTTCGATGATGCCTCGGACTTTTCCCTTTAGAACTAAGGGGAGGTCTTCTTTTTCAAAGGCGTCGTCTTCAAGAGTTTTCTCTAAGGAAATTTTGAATTCCCAGCCGTCGCCAAAATCGTATTCCAGACGTGCGTTGTCCTTGACTTTCTTGAAAACATCTTCGACCTTGAATTTTCGGATGTCCTCGCTTTCGTTGACGATGTCTTCACTTGGAATCTGGTAGGTGATTTCGTTACCTACAAAAGAGCGGGCGCTTTTCTTGAATATGTCTTGGAGGAGTTCCCGCTTGTCTTTCTCGTTTATCTTATTGTTCAGTAGGTTGCGGATGTCAATAATATTTTGGGGCGCCTGGGCGCAGGAGTCGTCTTCAGAGGATTCCTTTTTTGCAGACAAGGCGAACAAGTGGCTTGCCTGGCATCCGAACATATACATGACTGCGTATGCGAAATGGGAAAGTTTCATGTCGTCGGTAACGACAAATCGCCTCCACATGCGAGGCTTGAAATTTTTTAATTCTGCAACAAATTGATATATGGCCATAAAATCCTCTTTTATCAAATCTAGCAAAAGAGAGTGACGTTACGCTTGTCCCCTTGCTTTGTTCTTGTATTAATGTATATTGGTAAGGAAAGTAAGGAAATGTAAGGAATAAAAATGCTGTCGGCTAAAATAACCTCAAAAGGACAAATCACTATACCTGTGGAAGTTCGAAAGAAACTTGGACTTCAGGAAGGTTCCTATGTGACTTTTACTGAATGTGATGGCGGCGTTGTCATGACTAATGCTTCTTCTTATTCCCGACAAGGGACTCGGTCGGAATTTTCTGGAGCATCGGTAGTTGCTGAGGGTAGCGCTGTGTATGATGCTTCGCGAACACTGTCCCTTGACGATGTTTTTGCGGATCTTTCTGAAGAACAGCGTGGCTCCTTGATTAACGCCTTGCTTGGAAAATCTTTTGCGGATGAACTGAATGAATGGCGTCGTGATTTCGATGTGGTTGACGATGGCGTCTCCAAAGTACTGAGCAGAAAGTCTCGTGAATTGCCCAACATCAAAAAGATTTCAAAAATTTGGGGATGATGATGAACTTTTTGTACCTGCTTGATTCAAACATTATTTCTGAATTTTCAAAGCCCGAACCAGATGCAAACGTAATGTCGCGATTGAAGGGCAGGGAACGCTTTTGTGCAATTTCTGCAGTGACGCTTCAGGAGCTGCAAATGGGCTTGGAACTTTTACCCGAAGGAAAACGGAAAGACCAGATTAGAGGATTCTTGGAAGTCATCAAGAGAAGGTTCTCTATCGTTCCCTTTGACCGAAGCGCATCGGTTGTGTGTGGTGAAATCCTTGCGACAATGCAAAAGATGGGTCCGCCCCGCCCTGTTTGCGATTCGCAAATTGCAGCTACGGCGCTTGCCAACAACATGATTCTTGTGACCCGAAATACAAGAGATTTTCAGCCTCTTCAGAAAATCAGTTTGCTGAAACTAGAAAACTGGTTTGAAGTATAAGGGGTTGAAAGTTCTATGAAAATCTTGTATTGGAAAAAGCCTGTTAAGGAAGACTTTGCTGTAGAAAGTCCTGCGAATTTAGATGAGATAGAGTCATTCGTTGTTGCTGAACTTGTTCGCAACAGGATTAAATTTGATGGGGATTATCATCAGTATGGCGTATGTATATACAACAACCTGGCGCCATTGGGGACGTTTAACAGCAGATGCCTGGAATCAAACGTTTTTGCATCGCCCGGCGTTAGAGCCTAACTGGGATTTATTGAAATTGTAGTCAAATCTGCTTTGAAAATGAAATGTTTTTCGCCAAAACTCCATTTTTTAATGACTTTTGGCGAAAAACACATCTATTTTTTCGCCAAAACTCTACTTTTTAATGACTTTTGGCGAAAATTAATGTAAATTATAGTCATGAGTCTTATTGGAAGAACTGCTGAAATTGAACTACTGGAACGCTATGTAGCCTCTGCAAATGCAGAGTTTATTGCTCTCTATGGACGGCGTCGAGTGGGTAAAACGTTTTTGGTGAGTCAGGTTTTCAAGGGGCGTTTTACCTTTGCCATGACAGGCGTTCTTGACGGAAGCAAGGAAGAACAGATGGGCGCTTTTGTGGATGCGCTGGATTTGTTCGGGTTTGAATGCAAAGAACGACCTGAAAACTGGATGGCTGCTTTCACGGTGCTTCGCAAGTTTTTAATGCGCAAGGTTTCTTCTGGTGAGCCATGTATCGTTTTCATTGATGAAATTCCTAGTCTAGATACGCAGGGCTCGGGCTTTGTCAAGGCACTTGGACATTTTTGGAACAGCTGGGCATCTAACCAGGATAATTTCAAACTGATTGTTTGCGGTTCTGCAACATCATGGATGGTCAAGAACCTGATCGACAGCAAGGGCGGGCTGCATAACCGGATTACCCATGAAATTAAACTGAAACCGTTTACTCTTCAGGAGACCGCTGAGTATTTACAGTCAAGAAATTTTGCATGGTCCCGACTGCTGGTTTTGCAAACTTATATGTTTACCGGTGGTGTGGCCTATTATCTTAGCTTGTTTGACGAATCCGAAAGTCTTGCTCAAAACATCGACTGTCTTTACTTTGCAGAAAACGGCGAGATGCGCCGCGAATACAAACGCCTTTTCAAAACATTGTTCAGTTCTGCCGAACCTTACATGCGCCTTGTAGAAATTCTTGCCCGAAAAAAGGAAGGCTTGACCCGCAAGGAAATCATTACGGAAATGAAAAGTGAAAAAGGCGGAACGCTTTCGGAACAACTTCAGAATTTGGAAGTGTGTGGCTTTGTTCGCAAGTTCATGATTAGGGAAAAGAAGGTGGTTAAGGAAAACGGGGGAATCTATCAGCTCGTAGATCCGTTTACATTGTTCCATCTGTATTTTGAAGGCAAGGCGAAGGGCGACACTCGTTATTGGGAGAATCACATCAACACGCCTGTTGTGAACTCTTGGCTGGGCATGGCCTTTGAAAAGGTCTGCCTGCTTCATGTGGAACAGATAAAGGCGGCTCTCAAGATTGCTGGAATCTCCACACAGCAGTATTCCTGGCGTAGTAAGGATGCTGAAAATCGCGCCCAGATCGACTTGATTATTGACCGTGCCGATGGAATGATTAACTTGTGCGAAATAAAGTATTCGGAAACGGATTATAGCCTTAGTGAAGTTGAGTTCCAAAAAATTGAACGTCGCTTTGCCGCATTCGCCAATGAAACGGGAACTCGCAAGGGCATATTCAAGACGCTCATTACGGCAAGTCCCGTGAAGAAAAATCAGTACACGGAATCGCTGCCAGTGAAACTTACTTCGGATTGTTTATTTGCGTGAATTGATTCAACGACGAGAAGCGTTTAACTGTTCCAAATCATCTTTAATTAAAAACCAGTTTCTCATCACAGAATAGAGTTATCTGTAGTTCCGGGAAGTTCCTGTTTAACTTTTCTGCTAGGGCAACCCACTCCTTGCTGTGACCATCTCCTGCGCCAGCTCCACATCCTTTAAGGTCTGTAAGGTAATGGCACATTTCGTGCACGAGTACATTGCGGTATTGATAGTATTTTAGCTTATAGATGCTGTTTATGATGATGCTGCGGGGCTCGTTTGGAATGTATTGCCCTACAGCTGTTCCGATGTTGCCGTAGGAGACTTCAATGTCGGGCAACTCGCCATCAAAATACAGGTTGTTATACAAGTCAAATGTGGTGCTGAGGAATTCCTTCGAAGGAGCCACAAACTCTTCGTCATCCAATTCTCCAGGCAGGGGTGGGCGTTTCAATTTTTTTTGTTCAATACGCGTTTTTTCGCTGTTGTGAAACGCTTCCTTGAGCAACTCGCGTTCCTTGGGAAGATCGCGTTTTTCTTTAATATGCTTGATTTCTTCTTCAAGAATGTTGTTGACCATTTTGGAGTCCAGTTCCAGGCTTTGCTCTCCGGAAACGGATTTGTCTGCGAAGGCGTCAAATAGGGACTGTTTGTATTTAAGTAAGGCCGTAATTCGTTCGTCGATGGAGTCGGAACATAATAGGCGATATACAAGCACGTTGCGAACCTGGCCCATACGGAATGCTCTAGAGATGGCTTGAGTTTCTGAAGACGGCTTGTATTGTGGCTCGCATAGTATAACCATGCTTGCAGCCTGTATATTCAAGCCTACGCCGCCAGCGGTAATCTGAGATACAAGAACGGTTCCAGCAGGAGCCTTGCTGAATTCATCGATAATATCCTGGCGTTGCTTTGGAGAGACTGCGCCCGTAATTGGGCTTACGCACCGGTCGCCAAGAACATTGCATATAACTGCAATTGTGTTGAGGAAGTAGGAAAATACCAGCACCTTTCGATTTTCAAGTTCAGCCTCTTCGACAAGTTCCTTAAGGCGACTGATCTTGCATGCATCCTCAGAATTTGGACTGTTAAACGACATCTGACGCGCTTTTTGTATTTTTCCGTCAAGGATTGCACTTTCGTAAATGTCTCGCTCCTGCTCGCCCATGTCGCACCATTCTTCGCTTTCTATTAGCTCGGGCAATTCAGACAGGACCTGCTCTCTTTTGCGTCTGTAGTACACGGGGGCAATAAGTTGCAAAAACTGGGGAGCTACAGCCATGGCAGCAACATCCGCTGCCTTTTGCGCAATGGCCGGACGTAGAATTCCTATAAGAGATAGCATCTCTTTTACTCGGTTTTCTAGAGCCGTACCCGTCATGAACAAGAGTCGTTCTGTGTGTTCGCATAGTCTGCGGACGTTTATGGAGCGTTTTGCACCTGGGTTTTTGATGTAGTGAACTTCATCTACGACCAGCATTGAATAGGCTTCTGCAGGTTCTAGCGAGAAAAAGTTTGTGGTTTCGTAAGTCGTAACTGCAACACCGCCTTCCGCTTTCCATTTTTCGATGTCCGTTAATCGATTGGAACCGTGGATCTTGATGTATTTGAGATTACTTCGTGTCTCAATTTCTCGACACCAGTTTGTAAGCACGCTAGCGGGGCATACGACAAGAAAGTGTGTTGCTCCGCCGTTGCGCAAGGCTATCATGGCAGCGATTGCCTGAACTGTCTTGCCAAGGCCCATTTCATCGCCGAGAAGAACCTTGCCTTGATGAAGGATGTACTTGACTCCCCATTCCTGGTAACGACGCAAAGCGCATTTCATGCCTTCAAGCGTAGGCTGTTCTTGCTGAATTTCCTGGGAAATTTCCGTTGGAAGTCCGTAAATTTCGTTTTCTTTCTGGAATTCGTCAGGAAAGAGTTTTTCTAGCAGAGTGTAGTATTCGACAGAATTTTTTTCGAAGTCAAGCCAGGCGTCTCTTGCAAACGCTACTTCTATCTTGTTGATTGCGGTCTGCTGCTGGGTTATGTTCTGCCAAATGCTGCCTTCAAGAATTTCGAAAAGACCTTCGTATGCTGCTGCAGCGGCCTCTTTAACAGTCTTATTCCTGAAGAAAAACTTGATCGCGTGTGTGGCTGGCTCCAGGTCTTGCAGGGCGGAGGCTATATAGTCTGCCTTGCCATCAACCGCGGTAATGCATTTCTTGACAGTGGGCAAAGCCTTGCGGTAAACATATAGAGCCTGAACAAGATTTGTGGATAAATGATCCTTTCTTTCGCTGTCGATCTTGATCTTGACTGTTTCCATGGCCTTGGAAACAATGTTCTGGACCTCATCCTTCATTAAACGGGCTGTCTCTATACTGACTGGGTAGAATCGGTCCAGCTCCTGGTCTGTAGAGTCGTAAACTTGGGCGTAGTTGGTAAGGCCCATTTCTCGTAAGGTCTTGACTTTTAGGCGAGGCACGGCCCGCAACAGCTCTTCGATGGGAATCCCTTCCAGAACCTTTATTGCGGCTTCTTTTCGTAAATTCTGGACGCAAACCGTGATTTTATCAAGGTAGGATTCTTCCTTGGCTTGTAGGGTTGCAGAAATTCGGGAAAAAGCGGGTGCCTTTTCCATCAATTTTTGAGCGTCTATAGCCTTAAAGCCTTGTTTCATGGACGTAAAAATAAAAACAATCGCTTGACAAAAGATGACATTTGACTTTTTTATTCTGCCACACTCGTGCCCAAGAACATAACTAATGTGTTGTGGAATTTTCAAGTTTGACCTGAAATTTCCATGATGTGTTGAACTTTCTGGATGTTTTTCGCCAAAACTCTGTTTTTTAACGACTTTTGGCGAAAAATAATGTAAACTGAAGAACGTTTCTGGTGAATCAGGTTTTCAAGGGGCGGTTCGCCTTTGCCATGACAGGCGTTCTTGAGGGAAGCAAAGAAGAACAGATGGACGCCTTTGTAGATGCGTTGGTTTTGTTCGGGTTTGAATGCAAGGAAGTTCCAAACCGTTTGACTATACACTCTCCACGTTTCGTAAATATAAACAAAGTTGTTCCTTTTCATTAGTAAATATTTGTTTCTACATTTGGTCGTCATGCCAATCCAGCTGTCCGATCATTTCGATTATTCCAGACTTTTGCGCTTTACGCTGCCTTCCATCGCCATGATGGTGTTTACTTCCATCTATAGCGTGGTGGACGGTTATTTTGTTTCGAATTACGCAGGCAAGCAACCTTTGGCTGCTGTGAACATGGCCTGGCCCGTGATTATGATGCTGGCTTCCCTGGGAATGATGTTCGGTACGGGCGGAAGCGCCCTCATTGCCGCCGCTCAAGGGCGAGGCCGCAAGCAGCGTGCGAACGAATATTTCTCCCTCATTGTCTATGTGGTCGTTGCCTTGGGCTTTGTTCTTGCCGGAGCAACCTGGTTCCTGATGGAGCCCGTCATGAAGTTGCTTGGTGCCGAGGGTGGCCTTCTTGCGGATAGCGTTTTCTATGGGAAGGTTTGCTTGGTTGGGCTCCCTGCCTTTATGATGCAGATGCTGTTCCAGTCCCTGTTCATTACCGCAGAAAAGCCGCAGTTGGGCTTTTACGTAACTGTAGGCGCAGGCTTCGCCAACATGGTTCTGGACTGGGTGCTCATTGGAATTCTCGGAATGGGCTTGTTCGGTGCAGCCCTAGCTACGGACATAGGCTTTTTGGTGGGCGGTGTTATTCCGCTGTTCTATTTCGCTCGTAAAAATTCCAGCACCTTGCGCCTTGGCAGAACTTGCTGGAAACCCCACGCCCTTTTGAAGGCCTCTTTCAATGGCTGTTCCGAAATGCTTTCGGGCATTGCCTCCTCTGTAGTGACCCTGTTGTACAATTACCAATTGCTGCGATTTGTTGGTGAAAACGGTGTGGCGGCCTTCAGCGTCATTATGTATGTGAACTTTATCTTCTTTGCGCTTTTGATTGGCTATTGCAACGGGGTGGCTCCCGTGATTTCTTATCACTTTGGCGCCCGCAATCAGGCTGAATTGAGGAACCTTTTCAAACGTTGCATGGTCATTATGGGCGTGTCCGGTGTTGGCTTGCTTGCGCTGGCTCAACTTTTGGCGGTTCCCCTTTCAAGAATTTTCGTGGGCTACGATGAGGCGCTTTGCGATATGACGGTAAAGGCTTTCCGCATTGTTTGCTTCTGCTTTGTGCTTTCGGGATTCAACATTTTTGCATCGTCCCTGTTTACTGCACTGAACAACGGTTTTGTGTCTGCAGTAATTTCCACCAGCCGCTCCATTGTTTTCGAGGCGGCCTGCGTGCTTCTGCTTCCCCTGCTGTTTGGCATTAACGGCATCTGGTTTGCCATTTGGGGTACAGAAATGGCGACCTTTGCATTGGCCGCCTTCTTTGTGATTCGTAAGCAAAAAAATTACGGATACTAGCGAATATAATAGACGTAGTTTTCCTTGCGAGGCAGTGCCTTGGGAACTTCGGTCTGGCGGTAGCCTAGTGCTACGTGGCCGATGCCTTCGTAGTTGCCCTGAATGCCCAAGCGTTCCAAGATCTTCTTGCCGAAGTCACTTTCGAATTCCTGACGGGCACGGTGGATCCATACGCTACCGATGCCGAGGCTTGCGGCGGCGTTCATCAGGTTGCCCATGACAAGGCTACCGTCGTTAATGTAGGTACCGCTGGCGTTATTTGCATCCTTGTCTGCGATAACAATCAAGATGACCGGTGCGCCATAGAACGGGTCAAAACCTTCCTGCCAGCCGCCAATCTTGCGGTTTTCCTCGGCGATCTGGTCGCGGAGTTCCTTGTTGGTCACGGCGATGATGATGGAAGATTGCTGGTTCTTGCCGGAAGGTGCGAATGTACCTGCACGGACGATGGCTTCCAATTCTTCGTCCTTGATCATGTCGGGCTTGAACTTGCGGCAGCTGCGGCGGGTTTCAAGTGTATTCAAAGTCTCGTTCATAATGGTCATAGGTCACCTTTTCCTTGGCTTAGTCCAACTTGGAATAAAATGCGCGGTCAGTTACCCCCGCAAACATTCTCATTGTAGTAAATTTGAGTTCATAGTATGGAGATGTTTATGAAGTCTATTATCAAATTTGGACTGGTCGCTGCCTGCGCCTTGTCCGCAAACGCTTTTGCCCAGGATTTTTGCTCTACTACGACTCATAGCGGTGAAAGCGTGACCACCTCTACCAATGTTGTAGGTTCCTTTGACAACGGTATTGGTTACGAACTTTGGAACGAAGGCGGCAACGGCGGTTCCGCAACATTCTACGATGACGGTTCCTTCAAGTGTGAAATGACCGGCGCTAAGGACTACCTTTGCCGTTCAGGCCTTTCCTTTAACAGCGACAAGACCCATCAGGAAATTGGCCATATGAAGGCCGACTTTAAGCTGGTTAAGAAGGGCCTTACCGGTATCGACTATTCCTACATCGGTATTTACGGTTGGACCCGCGAACCTTTGGTTGAATGGTACATCGTAGACAACTCTGGTAGCCAGTGGATGCCGGGGGACTGGGTCGCTCAGGGCGCATCTGCAAAGAATCATGGCAAGTTTACCATTGACGGTGCTGAATATACCGTTTACGAAGGCGACCGTACTTCCTATTCTATCGACGGCGACAATACTTACTTCAAGCAGTATTTCAGTGTCCGTACCAAGGCCCGTGACTGCGGTACCATCGACATTTCCGCTCACTTCAAGAAGTGGGAAGAACTGGGCTTGGAGATGGGTAAGATGCACGAAGCCAAGATTCTTGGCGAAGCTGGTAACAAAATGCAAAGGGCGAATACGATTTCCCCTATGCTAAGGTCTACATCGAAGGTGCTGCATCCAGTTCTTCCGTGGCACCCGTTGCATCTTCTAGCTCTGTAACCTCTGCTATTCACGATGTTCGTTTGATGACCACCAGCAGCAGCGCCATGTATGTGTTCGATGCTCAGGGCAAGTTCCTCAGTTCCTTCGAAACTGAAAACCTTGCAACCCTGAACGACATTCTTAAGTCTCGATTCAACTCCGGTGTCTACCTGGTAAAGCAGGGCGGTGCTGTTCGTAGCATCACCGTAAAGTAATTTAGTCCTGGGGTGCTTCCGGCGGAATTCGTGCGATGCTTCCAACGGTGGCACGGCATGCCTTGATCAAGTCTGCAGGAGCAATCTTCAGCTGCAATCCGCGTTCCCCGGCGCTTACGTAAATGTAGGGGAAGTTGTTGCAAGTTTCATGCATGAAGATAGGGAAGTTCTTCTTCAGGCCCAGGGGAGAGCAACCTCCGCGGATGTAGCCTGTCAGCGGAGTCAAATCCTTCAAGGGTACGGTTTCAATTTTCTTGTTGCCGCTGACCTTGGCGGCGCCCTTCAAATCCACTTCAAGATTGCCCGGTACTACGCACATGAGGTAGCCGATCTTATCGCCGTGTACCAGGATGGTTTTGAAAACCTGGTTGATATCTTCACCCAGGGAATCGGCCACGTGCTGTGCGCCCAGGTCGTTTTCATCCACCACGTAGGGAATCAGTTCGTAAGAAATTTTCTGCTTGTCCAGAATGCGTGCGACGTTAGTCTTCTTGATATCTGCAGCCATATGAAAGTCCACCTTTTCAACGGTTAAAAACTTTAATCCGTTTTTTCGGTGAAAAGATATGTTTTTATCGATGAGGAACTTTATCAAAAACAACAAAGTTGTTAAATATGGGGTGGATATGAAAGACTATAAGGCAATTCTCGTTGGCAACGGAACCATGGGGGCTCGACATCGGGCTCGTTTCGAAGGCAACGGGGTTCGCTTTGTTAAGGTCTTGGATTTGGATGCGCCCCAGTGGCTTGACTCTTCGGCCAGTGCGGACTTGGAAAAAGAACGTCCGGATTTTGCGGTGGTGGCATCCCCGGCATCTACTCATTATGAGTATGCCAAGTTCTTTTTGGAACATAAGATTCCTGTGTTGGTGGAAAAGCCGCTGGCTGTGTCTGCCGATCAGGCGAATGAACTGGTAGAACTTTCGGAACGGAATGGAACCCTTCTGTTTGTGGCCCAGTCCGAATGCTTCAATCCCATCTTCTTGAATTTCCGCAAGCACTTTTTAGTGGACTTGAAGAATGCGGTGAAGGAAGCTCGTACTGCTTATGAAATGCCGAATATCAAGATGGAATTCCGTCGTGAACACGGCTACTGTGAACGTTGCCGCGATGTAGATGTTTCCCTGGATTTGCTGGTTCACGACTTGAGCTTGTTCCTGAATATGTTCCGCTACGAAGATCTGATGGTCGTTGAAGAAAACGCCTGCAGTTGCGGAAACCAGGATCGCGTTTCCTTGAAGCTGAAAGTTGTTTCCGGGGAATTTGCTGGCTTGGAAGCGGATTTTATTGCAGACCGAAACAGCAGTCGCGATATCCGTACTATTACTGCGGAATTCGGCAGGAACGGAAAGATGTCCGGTTTCGATTATACCGTCAGCTTGGCCCGCTATATGCCTGATGGAAACGTGGCTCACATTCCGGATTCCCTGGATAACGAGCACAAGTTCTTCTTGAAGTTGCTGGCGGGAGCCTGTGGTGAATGGGGAAGGCGCTCTGCCCGCATTGCGGCACAGATTGTGGATCTTGCCACCCGCCGATAATTACAGCAGTTTTTTCTTCAGAAATTTTCCGCAGGGCTTTTCCACCAGATGGTGCATTGCCACTGCCAGGATTCCGCATACGATAAACGGAATCAGGATTTTCAATCCGTTGCTTGCAGCCCCAAGGTTTGCAATTCCCAACTTCGTGAAAATGAAGTTCTCGATTTCGGTATTGAAAGTCTGAGCCAGGAAAACCGCAAAGGAAATTTTAGCGGCGTAGTTCAGCACCTTAGACTTGGAAAGCTTTTCGCTCTTGACCATGGATAGGGTCAGGATCATCAAGATGAAAATGGGCAAGGCAATGATGCTGTAAACGCTGTAATTGCCTACAGCGATGTTTCTGCTTACGGCAAAGGTCACGACACCGAACAGCACGGCCAATTCTCCAAGGAAGGTCCAGAAACTGCCCATAAAGGCCGACTTGGGTCGATCCTTAATGGATGGCAGTAAGCTGCAAAGCAGTACGCCGATAAAGAATTCCAGGGCCCTGAAAACGGGGAAATCGTAGATGCCGGCTGTAGAAAACGTATGCACAATCAAAGGCGCCCAGAGCACCATGAAACTGCAGAGGACGATGGCGATGATTCTTGCCTTGTTGCTGATTTGCTTTGTGACTTCTTGCATTAAGGGGAACAGCAAGTAGCAGAAGAAAAGGCTGGAGATGAACCAGGTGCCGCTATTATGGCTTACATCGAACAACGATGAAAAGTGGGATTGCAAGCCCAAGGTTTCAACAGGGAAAAGCAACAGATTCTGTTTCAGGCTTTCGCTACTGCAGAAAATCATGTACACCATAGAGACAAAGAAGTACAGCGGGAAAATGCCTATGAGTCTCTTCAGGTAGAACTGCTTCAGGTTGCCCTTTTCCATCACGTTCTTTCCGCTGTAGTTTGCAAAGAGAACGAAGCCCGACAGCATAAAGAACCCGGTCATGAAGATCGCTCCCATCCGGATAAAACCGTCGGCGACTCCGAAATCGCAACCGTGGTTTATTTTCGTGTGGAACATCAGCACCACAAGAACCGCCATCACCCTGAAAATGTCAAGGCCCACCATTCGGGACGTGCCTGCGATGCCCGCGGTACCTGCAGTGCCCGGGTTGCCTGCGCGTTCGGCTGTGTTCTGCATCTTTGTTTCGCTCATGTCCAGAAGATAAAAAAAAGCCCGCGGCATAACCGCGGACTTTTTAATTCGAATTGTCCTTCAAGTACGCGCTCCTGTCCAGCAGGTAGTGCTGATGACCGGAGGCTCCTTGTTAACGAACGATCTGCATTACAGCTTAATAGAGCAGCCCTTAACGTTCCAGATTTCCTTAGCGTACTGGTCGATAGTACGGTCGGAGCTGAACTTGCCCATGCGAGCTACGTTCAGGATTGCCATTTCTGCCCAGTGCTTCTTGTCCTGGTAAGCTTCTGCAACCTTAGCCTGCATGTCGACGTAGCTACGGAAGTCTGCGCAGAGCATGTACGGGTCGTGGGTCAGGAGCTTGTCGGCAATATGCTTGAACAGTTCCGGACGATCCGGGCTGAAGAAGCCAGAACCGATCAGGTCGATCACGCGACGCAGATCGTCGTCGGATTCGTAGAAGTCGCGAGGACGGTAGCCCTTGGCGAGAAGTTCGGTAACTTCTTCAACGGTGAGACCGAAGATGAAGATGTTTTCGTCACCAACTTCTTCCTTCATTTCCACGTTAGCGCCATCGAGAGTACCGATGGTGAGTGCGCCGTTGAGGGCGAACTTCATGTTGCCGGTACCAGAAGCTTCGGTACCTGCAGTGGAGATCTGTTCGGACAGGTCTGCAGCCGGGATGATCTTTTCTGCGAAGGAAACGCGGTAGTTTTCCAGGAAGACCATCTTCAGCTTGCCCTTGCAAACGGGGTCAGCGTCGATGATGGCGGCGACAGCGTTAGCAAGACGGATGATCTGCTTAGCCATCCAGTAACCCGGAGCGGACTTACCACCGATCATGATGGTACGCGGCATGATTTCCTTGCCGTCCTTCAGCTGGATGTACAGGTGGATAGCGTGGAGGATGTTCAACAGCTGGCGCTTGTATTCGTGAATACGCTTAACCTGAACGTCGAAGAACATGTTGGTGTCCAGATCCACGTTCTGAGTTTCCTTCAGGTACTTGGCCAGACGTTCCTTGTTCTGCTTCTTCACGTCCATGAATGCCTTCTGGAACTTGGCATCCTTGGCGAACTTTTCGAGCTGACGGAGATCATCGAGATCCTTGACCCAGGATTCACCGATCTTGGAGGTGATGAGGTCGGACATAGCCGGGTTAGCCTTGCGGACCCAGCGACGAGGAGTAACACCGTTGGTCTTGTTGTTGAACTTTTCAGGCCACAGTTCGTAGAAGTCCTTGAACAAGGTGGTCTTGAGAAGGTCGGAGTGCAGAGCTGCCACACCGTTCACAGCGTAGGAACCTACGATGGAGAGGTATGCCATGCGGATCATCTTGCAGCCACCTTCTTCGATGAGGCTCATGCGAGCGAGGCGATCGTTGTCGCCAGGCCACTTCATGCTGACCATGCGGAGGAAGCGAGCGTTGATTTCGTAGATGATCTGGAGATGACGGGGGAGGAGCTTTTCGAACAAGCTGACCGGCCACTTTTCCAGAGCTTCCGGCATCAAGGTGTGGTTGGTGTATGCGAAAGTCTTAATGACGATTTCCCATGCTTCGTCCCATTCCAGGTTTTCTTCGTCCAGAAGGATGCGCATCATTTCAGCGATGGAGATTGCCGGATGGGTGTCGTTCAGCTGGATAGCCACCTTGTCGGAGAAGACCTTCCAGTCGTTGCCGTGGGTCTTCTTGAAACGCTTGATGATGTCCTGCAGAGATGCAGAGCACAGGAAGTACTGCTGCTTCAGGCGCAGTTCCTTACCGTTCATGGAGGAATCGTTCGGATAGAGAACCTTGGAAATGGTTTCGGAAAGTTCCATGTCCTGCACAGCGGCGATGTAGTCACCGTTGTTGAAGTAGGAGAGACCGAAGTCGTCGGTGGACTTGGCGCTCCAGAGGCGCAGGTTGTTCACGGTGTTGTTCTTGTAACCCGGAATCGGGGTGTCGTAGGGGAGAGCCAGGACGTAGTCCTTGGTTTCCCAACGGTTGCGGAGCTTGCCGTTTTCGTCCATCCAGCTAACAACGTAGCCGTAGAACGGAACCTTGATAGCGTTTGCCGGGCGAGCAATTTCCCACGGGTTGGGGAGACGGAGCCAGTTATCCGGCTGTTCTTCCTGTTCGCCATTCACGATCTTCTGGCTGAACATACCGTATTCGTAGCGGATACCCATACCCATTGCCGGGAGTTCCAGGGTAGCCATGGAGTCAAGGAAGCAAGCGGCGAGACGGCCGAGACCACCGTTACCGAGACCTGCATCCACTTCCTGTTCGCGGAGTTCTTCGAGAGTCATGCCGACTTCGTCCAGAGCTTCAGTAACGGCGCTTTCAACGTCCAGGTTCAGAACGGAGTTACCGAGGGTACGGCCGATCAAGAATTCGAGGGAGAGGTAATAGACGCGCTTGACGTCCTTTTCGTAGTAGGTTTCCTGGGTCTTGATCCAGCGGTCAACCAGACGGTCACGAACTGCGTAGGCGACGGCCAGGAACTTTTCGTGGTCGGTCACAGTGTCCATACCGCGGGCGAGGGTATGGTTGATATGGTCGGTAAATGCCTTGCGGAATGCTTCGGCGTCGGTGCCGAGGGCCGGAGCGGCAGTTTTCTTGGTAGTCTTTGCCATAAGATTTCCTATGGGTTTGTGGTTAATATTTTTCGCTTACAAGTTTAGAAAACTTTACGGAGTTTTACAATGTAATACCCACATCAAAATCCAATATTATGATGTAATTCACACAACTGATACCCTGCTCTACAAATTTTTACCAGCTTTGTAAAAAGAAAAAGTTAGATTAGGAAAGTAATTGTAAAAAAGGAACGAAAATGAAGAAAATTTTTGGCTTGTTAGCTGCAATGAGTTTGTTTGTAGCCTGTGGTGGCGATGATAAGAACCCTGCCGCCCCCACGGATATTTCCTCTTCCGGCACTGCACTGCTTCCCGGCGTAAGTTCCGCTGGTGAAAACCTGGGCCCGGTTGCGGGCTCCAGTTCTTCCGTAGGTGTTGTGGGCGGTGTGGAATCCAGCTCCGCAATCATTCCCTCGGGTGAATCTGGCGCTCCCTACAACGGAACTCCCGCTCCCATCGCTACCACTCCTGATGCCGATGGCTTCTACTACATCGCCGACGTCTACAAGGCTGTTCCTACTACAAGCAAGATTGCATTCGTTATCCGTCATTCCGAACGCCAGTCCTGCGAAAGCCAGGAATCCAAGCTGACTGCCGAAGGCATCGCCCACGCCAAGGCCCTTGGTGCTGACATTGGCGGCGACGAACCGTTCTACTACACTTCTACCGACTTTATCCGTACTCGCGAAACCGCAAGCAACATTGCTGCAGGCCGCGGTGAAACTGCTGAAGTGGTTACCTGGGATGCCATCAACGGTGGCTACTTCCTGAAGACTTCCTCCGACGAATTTGACGCCTTGGTCAGCAAGCGCGGCGGTTCCTGGAAGAACATGTCCCAGTTCATTTATGATGTGCCTGTTACTAACGCCTACGTGGCTCAGCGCATTGGCGACTACATCTACGACATTATGCCCCGCGGCGACCAGTTTATCAAGGAAGTTGTTCTGGACAACATGGCTAACTGGAAGCGCGTTAGCTTCTTGGCAACCCACGATGTGCTGATCGAACCTCTTATCGTTTATGCAACCAACAGAACTATCGACCTGAAGTTCTACGAAAGCCAGCGCTGGGCTAACTACATGTCTGGTGTGGCTGTGGTTGTGGATGCCGCCGGTGCTGTTTCTCTGTATCCTGTCCGTGGTTATGAAGTGGGCTGGATTGGTGCTACCAAGTCTACCTCCACCTGCCCCGAAGACGAAGCTGTAGCTCAGTAATGAAAGTCGCTGTTCTCGGTTCTACCGGATTAATCGGAAAGAATGTGGTCAAACTCCTGGCCCGCCTGGACCAGGTTGTTCGTGTGTATTGCCCGGTGCGTAAGCTGCCCGGTTCCGAAGGCTCTCCTGACCTTGCTGCCATGGGAATTTCCCAGGGTGCGTCCAAACTGGATTTCGAAGCGGTGGACTTTTCCACGTTGGGCGAAAGCGGTGAAGGCAACAGCAAGATCCGTGCAGGATTCCTGGGGTGCGATGCCGTGATCTGTTGCTTGGGCACCACCATCAAGCAGGCCGGAAGTAAGGCCGAGCAGGAACGGGTGGATACCCGATTGCCGCTGACTCTTGCTGCCATTGCAAAGAAAGTTGGGGTGAAGAACTTCTTGTGCGTCAGTGCCCAAGGAGCAGATACGCACTCCCCGTTCTTCTACAACCGCCTGAAGGGTATGCTTGAAGACGGGCTTACCATGATGAACTTTGAAACGCTGACCTTGGTAAGGCCGTCGCTTTTGTTGGGTAAACATAACGACAAGCGTCTTGGCGAGGAGCTGATGCAGAAATTCTTTGGGGGCTCCCGAGCTATGCTTGTGCCGACTTTCTTTAGGCCGGTTCACGCAGAAACTGTGGCTGCCCATTTGGTGGCATCTTTGCTGAGTCCGCCCAGGGATCATGTGTGCGCCAGCGATGGTGTGAAGGGCAAGCGCATTATCTACAACCGCGTGCTGGCCAAGACGAAAGTGGACGAACTGTTCTAGCTAAAGAAAGTTTTGAAAAAAGAAAAGTCCGCCGAAGTGGCGGGCTTTTTTATCTTGAGAACTTTATTTGTTCTTGCACTGGTTTTGGCAACTTTGCTCAATGCCATGTTCGTTTTTCCCGTTGTGTTTGCGCTCTTCGTAGCACTGGTTGTAGCATTCATCGTAGCTTTGCTGAGGAGTGGGGGTTGGATCGACCGTTTCTTCAGTTTTTTCTTCGGGTTTTTCTTCGACCTTCTCCTGGACCTTTTCATCCTTGGGCTTTTCTTCAACCTTTACAGGAACGTCCTTTGCGTTTTCGCAGGTTCCGCTCAGAGTTGTGCCTCCGAAGGTCCAGTCCTTGGTTAGGGCGACGCAGGGCTCGTAGCTCAGGTTCTTGGCGTAGTTCACGGAATTGGAGCCGTCGGCGGTTATGAGGATGGACCACCAACTGGTGGCGCCGCAATCGTTGAGGGATACCACGTTGGTTGCGCCCCAGCCGATTATACCGGTTCCAATGTTTTCGGTGGAAACGGTGTCGGTGATGTTTCCCTGGCTATAGCAGAAGTTGTTGGTCTTTCCGCCGTTAGGAGCGATGTAGCCGATGTTATTCCAAGTGCCTATAACAGTTTTTTCGGCAATGAAGGCGTCCTGCAGTTTGGTATAGGCGCCTGCTGCGACAGGAACTTCGCTAGCCTTGGCTTTTGCGATCATGCCGAAAAGCTTTGGCATACCGACGGTTGCCAGAACGCCCAGGATGACGATGACGACCATGACTTCAATCAGGGTGAAGGCTTTTTTCATAATCTGCTCCGTTGTGGAAAGCCCTTGGCTAGCCCTTGTATTTTGCGAACTTGTAGAGGTTCTTTGCTGTCTGAATGGGAGTCTTGAGGAAAGATCGCTTCTTGCATCCGCTGAGGGCGAATCCCTGCAGTACCTTGTAGAGGCCCACCTGAGTGGGCTTGTCGATGTCCAGAAGGAACTTGCGGAACTTGCCTTCGAAATCGTGGGTACGTCCGAAGAGCTTGTAGACGCGGTCTTCGTAGGTCTTCAGGTAGGACTTGCTCAAGCTAGCGTCGCCAGAGCCTGCAAGGCCCTCGTGGACGGTCTGTGCGCACAGACGGCCGGCGCGCATAGCGGCGGCAATGCCGCCACCTGTAAGCGGGTTCGTATGATGGGCGGCATCGCCCACGAGGGCGAGACGGTCCAAAGTGTAATCCTTCAAGGTGCTGGAGACGGGAATCACGCCGCCGACGATCTTGTTGATCTTTGCACCCGGGAAAAGCTTGTTCAGCCATTCCATAGTGACTTCATAAATGTTGGGACCGCCCTTATGGTTAATCAGGAAGCCCGCGCCGAACTTCGTCACGTTGCTCTTCTGCTTGGGGAAGCTCCAAATGTATCCGTCGTTAATAAAGTCATGACCCTGCCAGAAGGTAAGGTAGTCGGGGCGAGTCAGCATGCCGTCCACCTGGATGTCGATACCTGTGCAGGTGCCAGCAGGCTTCTGCAGGGAATCAAGCCCCACCATGCGGCCAATGCGGCTTTCCACGCCGTCGGCTGCAATCACCATCTTGGCGGTAATTTCCTGTGTGGCGGTCTCGGTTACGGAACCATCGCCGTTGCCCTGTCCAAGCACCACGCGGACCTTGCGGAATCCATCAACGCCGCTTCCTTCCACGTCGCTCACGAAGTCGGCGCGTGCGCAGGTCACGACTTCTGCACCGTCGTCGGCGGCAAGCTTGGCAAGCCAGGGGTCAAACTTTTCGCGGTCCAGCATAATGCCCATGCCGGGCTGGGGCAGCTCGATGTTCACGCCATCGGGGCCGTAAATGTACAGACCGTTGATAATGCTTTCGATGCAGCTTTCGTCGATAGGGCCGTAAGTCTGCAGGTCGGAAAGATTGGTGCTAGCCTCGCCGCAGCGGACGGGGTAGCCGATACGTTCACGCTTTTCAAGCAGCAAAACCTTGTGACCTTCTCGGGCCAGGTTGCGTGCAGCCACAGATCCGCCAGGACCTGCGCCAATGACAACGACATCGTACTGGTTATCAAGCATCGTTGACCTCCTCCATGGTGAGGGCGCTGACAGGGCATGCCTTGGTGCAAAGTCCGCAGCGGATGCACTTTTCGTAGTTTATCTGCAAATCCAGTCCGAACATGTCCAGAGCCATCTTGGAGCATACGCCCACGCATCCGGCGCATCTGAGACATTTCTTTTTGTCGTGAACGAGTTTCTTCATATTCTTGCCAATATAAAAAAACAGGGCGGCCTTTGCCGTCCCGGTTTACGCTTTTGGCGCTGTTTTTGCCTTGTGTGGCCTAGTATGCTCTTTCGCCGGAAAGTCGGCTTTCGAAATCGTCGTGCTTCAGGGGCTTGTCGAAGAGGAATCCCTGCACGGAGTTGCAATTGATTTCCGTGAGGAAGTTTGCCTGGACTTCGCTTTCCACACCTTCGGCGATCACTTCCTTGTTCATTTCCTTGGCCAGGTTCACCACGTTCTTCACCATGATCTCGTCCATGGATTCCTTGTTGCCAATGTTATCCAACAGGGACTTGTCCAGCTTGATCACGCTGACATCGTAGTTCTTGAGAACGTTCAGGGTGGAGTAGCCGGTGCCGAAGTCATCGATGGAAACGGAAATGCCGTTCTGGCGCATGGTGTTGATGAAGTTGCCCATGGCCTGGCAGTCGTCAAAGTCGGAAACTTCAGTAAGCTCGACTTCAATGTACTGGCTGTCCACTCCGTACTTCTTCATCATGCCCAGCACCTTGTCGGCGAACTTTTCATCGCGGAGGTGGAGCTTGGAGAAGTTTGCGGAAACGCGGACCGGTTCAATGCCGTGTTCCTTCCAGTTCTGGATGTCCTTGCAGACCGTTTCGAAAACAAAGAAGTCCAGGGCGCAAATGGAACCTTCCTTTTCCAGGATAGGCACGAAATCCATAGGCGGCACGATAGTCTTGTGGCGGATCCAGCGGACCAGGGCTTCTGCGCCGCAGAGCTGCTTTTTCACCAGGTTCACCTTGGGCTGGTAGTACACCACGAATTCATTGTTCTGCAGGGACTTTCTGAATTCGCTGGAAATTTCGCGCTGGTGCATGGCGTTGATCATCATCTCCTTGGTGAACTTGACCACGTCGGTAGTTCTCAAGTTGCGGGCGACGCTCAACGCAATAGCCGGATTGTTCAAAAGTTCGTTGATGGTGTCCTTTTCCGTTGCAAAGAACACGCCCATGCGGGCCTGCACAGTAAAGGAAAGAGGCTTGGGGCCGACGCTCAGGGAAATGGGCAAGTTGGTGAACTTGCTGATGAACGTGTCCACGTTGTCTTTCTTTACGATGACCACGAAGTTGTCGCCACCCATACGAGCAATCATTTCGTCTGCGGTGAGGAACACCTTGGCGGATGATACGTAAACCTTAAGAGCCATGTCGCCGGCCTGGCTGCCCATGGACTTGTTCACGTACCTGAAGTTCTTCAAGTTGATGAAGAGGCTTGCGTATTCCTTGATGCGGCCTTGGGCAATGAGCTTGCCCAGGAAGCTGGTGAGACCGGCCTGGTTTTCTGCGTCGGTCAGGGAGTCGGTGACGTTAGCCTTCTGGAGAAGGGCTTCGAGACGGGCGTTACCTGCGAGCATGAACACGTCCCAGAGCATCATCTTGATTCCCTGGAGTTCGTCCACGGAGAAGTTCAGCTTGTTCTTGGGAATGACCTTGAAGGAGGCGATGCCGCCGTCGGAGGTTTTGAAGGTCTCGACGAAGGGGCAACTCTGCTGGTTGCATTCTTCGGAGAAGATGGGGACGACTCCGTTGGAGCCGTTTGCGGAAGGGGCGTGGAGGGAGTATTCTATATGACCAATATTCAGGGTGTCAGCCAAAGGCTTGATGATCTGGGACAGCTTCAAGGCCGCTTCCTCGTTGACGAGGGCGATCCCCAGGAGATTCTCCCTAAATTCCCTATATATATTAAAGTCCATACTTCCTCAAAAATCCAAAACCGGGCCCAAATGTAAAAAAACAGAAATGTTGTTTCAAGTTTTATTTTTGATATACAATAGTTTATCCGTTGTGAAGCCCTAAATGGGGGATGAAAGGCCCCAAAAGACGGATGAATCGCGTAACTCATTGATATAGCATAAGTTATAAAAAATATCCCGAAAAGGGTCGGTCAAAATGCAATAAAAATTAGTTTAGTCTAATTCCAAAAAGCGTCCAAAGCACCCTGCTTTTTACAGATTTTTGCCGTTCCCGGGCAATGCCGTTTTTCCCATTATTCTATCTTTCGCCTCGGTTTTTAATGAGGTAACCCCTATGAAAAATGAGGCAGAAAAGCCTAATTTCATTACGAGCTCCCTTGACTTTATCGTCAACTGGGGTCGTACGAACTCTCTGTGGCCGTTCCCCTATGGTACGGCTTGTTGTGCAATCGAATTCATGAGTACCGAAGTGGGTCGTTATGACCTTTCCCGTATCGGCTCTGAATATGTCCGCTTTACCCCGCGTCAGTCCGACGTCCTGCTGGTATCTGGTACTATTACCTACAAGCAGGCTCCGATCCTCCAGCGCATGTACGAGCAGATGGCTGAACCCAAGTGGGTCATCGCCATGGGCGCCTGTGCTAGCTCTGGTGGTTTCTACGACTGCTACTGCACCGTCCCGGGTATCGACCATATCATTCCGGTGGACGTCTACATCGGTGGTTGCCCCAGCCGTCCGGAAGCATTCTTCGACGCCATGTTCGACCTGCAGAACAAGATCAAGGACGAATCCTACATGAAGATGCGTACCGAACGCGTCAAGGAACAGTGGGAACAGATCAAGGCCAAGACTGCTGAATGCAAGGCCAACGCCGCTGAAATGGCTAAGTCCAAGATCAACGAAGTCAAGGATTTCGTCGTTGGAAAGGAACAGGAACTCATTAAGAAGGCCCAGTTCTGGAAGGAGTAATAATGGAATCTGTTGAAAAGATCGTCTCCCTCCTGGAGGAGAAGTTCGGCGCCAAGCGCGACGCTTCTGCCAAGTGGGATGCTTGCGTTGTTATCGCTAAGGAAAACCTCCACGCCGCTGTGGAATTCCTCAAGAACGATGCCCCGGCAAAGATGGAAATGCTCCTGGACGCCGCCGGCATTGACTACCTGACCTACCCGAATCACGAAGGACCTCGCTTCGCAGTCTCCTATGCTTTCAAGAGCTTGTCCACTGTGGGTGCACGCGTCCGACTGAAGGTGCTGGTCAGCGAAGCCGACCTGAAGGTCCCCACCATTACTGACCTCTATGCAAGTGCAAACTGGCTGGAACGCGAAGTGTTCGACCAGTTTGGTATTTTGTTCGTAGGCCACCCGGATCTCCGTCGTATTCTGAACCACTGTGAATTTGTTGGTCATCCGCTGCGCAAGGACTACCCGGCCCAGAAGCGCCAGTGGCTCTCCACCAGTGACTACCTGGTCCCGGAACTGGAAAAGCGCTTGGAATCCAAGGGCTACAAGATTATCCAGCGCTCCGAAGAAGTTGACCCTGTTGATGAAGAATTTCTTGAAGGGAGCAGAAAATGATCGTATTAGATCCTAATGGCGAAAAGCTGAACCTGATGGCCCTGAACGTGGGCCCGACCCATCCGGCAACCCATCACTGCGTTCGTTTGCTTACTGCTCTCGACGGTGAAACCATCGTTGCTGGCGTTCATGAAATTGGCTTCATGCACCGCGGTTTTGAAAAGATGGTCGAACGCGGCACCTGGCAGCAGGTGATCCCGTACACCGACCGCTTGAACTACTGCTCTGCAATGATGAACAACATTGCATTTGTCCGTGCCGTTGAAAATATGTTCGGCATCGAGATCCCGGAACGCAACAAGGTCATCCGCGTTATCGTGAATGAACTTTCCCGTATCAACGACCACTTCATCTGCGTCGCTGCTGCATTCCAGGACTTGGGCGGTACCACTCCGTTCATGTACGCATTTAACCCCCGCGAAGAAATCATGCTGATTTGGGAAAAGCTTACTGGCGCTCGTTTGACCAATAGCTACGCCCGTATCGGTGGTCTCTATCGCGACACCTACAACGGCTTCGAAGACGACGTTCTGGCTGCTTGCAACTCTGTGGAAAAGGCTCTCAAGGACCTCCACGCTTGCTTGGACCGTAACCGTATCTTCCTCGACCGTACCGTGGGTATCGGTAAGATTTCTCAGGAACGCGCTATCAGCTACGGCTGGACCGGCCCCGTGCTCCGCGCTACCGGTGTTGCAAGCGACCTGCGTAAGGATGAACCTTACTACGACTACGAAACCTACGACTGGGAAGTTGTGGTGGGCACCAACGGTGACGCCAACGACCGTCTGCAGGTTCGTCTCGCTGAAATCGAAGAATCCGTCAAGATCGTACGTCAGGCCCTCAAGCGTCTCGCTCCGGGCCCCATCGACATCGTCGATCCCCGTATCCGCGTGCCGTCCCACAAGATGGCTTACCAGGATATGGAAGGCCTCATCGGCCGCTTCAAGAGCGTGTACGAAGGTATCCGCGTTCCTGAAGGCGAATACTACTGCGGTTCCGAATGTGCCAACGGTGAACTTGGCTTCACCATCGTCGCCGACGGCTCTGGCCATCCGTACCGTATCAAGGCTCGTTCCCCCAGCTTCGCTCACGTTTCCGCATTTGCTGAAATGGTGGAAGGCCTTACTTTGTCCGACTCCATGGCCATCCTTCCGGGCCTCAACATGATTGCAGGAGAACTCGACCGATGAGAGAACACATTCAAGGCGCAGTTCACTTTGTCGCCAACAATAACTTGAAGTTCGACCGTCCGGAACAGCCCATTGGCGCATTGCCGGATCCGGCCGAGACTTTTGGCCACGTCCATCCCGCTCAGCCCCAGCCGTCCCCCAAGGAAGTGCTGGACAAGCTGTCCACTCCCGAAATCAAGGAACGTTGCGCAGACCTCCTGAGCCGTTACCCCGAAGGCCAGGGCGCTCTTCTTGAAGTGCTTTGGTTGGTCCAGGGCGTTTTCGGTTGGGTTCCTACCGAAGGTATCCGCTGGGCAGCAAATGTCTGCGGTTGCGCTCCTGCTCACGCACTTGGCGTCGCCACTTTCTATACCATGTATAACCACGCTCCCAAGGGCAAGTTCATGTTGCAGTTCTGCCGCAACATCAGCTGCGCCATCAAGGGTGCACAGCCCCTGATCAAGTACGTGGAAAACAAGCTTGGCATCAAGTCCGGCGAAACCACTGCCGACGGCATGTTCACCATCCTTCAGGTTGAATGCCTCGGTTCCTGCGGTAACGGCCCCATGATGCTGGTGAACGACGACTTCGCTACCGACGTTGTTGACGGTCAGCTCAAGATGAAGCGCGGCACCACTCTTACCGAAGCTTCCATCGATCGCATTATCGACTGGTGCAAGGCCCACGTGAACGACATGCCCAAGCACGACGTGCTGGGTGGCGTGGTGAAGGGTCACTGCGGTCATCCGGGTGCTCCTGGCGCAACTGCCAAGCCCCAGGTCAATGACTACGCTCCTCCTTCTCCGGTGTTGAACGTTAAGGCCGAAGCTGACGAAGCTGGCGCAACCCTCACTTGGAAGGGCGCTCCGGAATTCACCAAGATCGTTGTTGAAAAGAAGTCTGGCAATGATTGGGTCGCCGTTGGCGAACCCGGCGTTAAGGACAAGGCTTTCGTTGACGCTGCCGGTAAGGTGGGCGACGAATATCGCATGATCGCTACCTCTGGCGAACGCGTGGCCAAGCCTTCCGCTGTTGCTGTTACCACTCAAAAGCCGGAACCGGTTGAAGAGAAGAAGGTATAATTATGGCAGAATGCGTAAAAGTTTGTACTGAAAACTTCGGCAAGGGCGCCCAGGACATTGAAGTCTACAAGAAGCTGGGCGGCTACGAAAATATTTCCGAACGCTTGTTCAACATGAGCCAGTTCGAGCTCATCGACTACGTGCAGCGCTCTAACCTGCGTGGCCGTGGCGGTGCAGGCTTCCCGACCGGTATGAAGTGGAGCTTCGTGCCTCGTGGAACCGGCAAGCCCGTGTACATTGTTGTGAACGCTGACGAAGGCGAAGGCGGTACCTTCAAGGATCACTTCCTCATGCTGGAAGATCCTCACCGCTTGATCGAAGGCCTCATCATCGCCGCTTGGGCTTTGGGTTCTCGCGCAGCATACATCTACTGCCGTGGCGAATTCCTCCCTTGCATCGAAGCCCTCAACAAGGCTTTGAACCAGGCTTATGCAGCCGGCTACCTGGGCGAAAATATCTGCGGAACCAAGTTCAGCTTCGATATCTTCGTGCATCGTGGTGCTGGCGCCTACATTTGCGGTGAAGAAACCGCTCTCATTAACTCTCTGGAAGGCCAGAAGGGTCAGCCCCGTTTGAAGCCGCCTTTCCCGGCTGTCAGCGGTGCTTGGAAGTCTCCCACTTGCGTGAACAACGTGGAAACTATCATGGCCCTTCCCTGGATCCTGAAGCACGATCCTAGCGAATACGCTAAGATGGGTACTCCCCGTGCAGGTGGTACCAAGGTGTTCTGCATCTCCGGCGACGTGAAGAACCCGGGCGTGTATGAAGCTCCCCTGGGTACTCCCATGATGACCATGATCAACGAATACGCCGGTGGCGTCGTTGGCGGCAAGCTGAAGGCTGTGCTGCCCGGTGGTTCTTCTTGCGCTCCTCTGACCGCAGAAGAAGCCGCAGTCGCTACCATGGACTACGAATGCCTGGCTTCCATGAAGACCATGTTCGGTTCCGGTGCTATGATCGTCATCAACGACACTCACAACATGGTGGACTTGCTGAACGTGCTTGGTAACTTCTACAGCCACGAATCTTGCGGCCAGTGCACTCCCTGCCGCGAAGGTACCGGTCTTCTGCACCGTATCCTCAACCTCATCGTCGATGGCAAGGGCCACGATGGCGACGTTGAACTGATGCAGAGCCTCTGTGGTGGTTTCGGTGGCGTGACCATCTGCCCGCTGTCCGTTTCTCTGGGCGGCCCGGTAAGCGCATACAGCGCCAAGTTCCGTGCAGACTTTGACGAATACATCGCAAAGAATCCGGATCACGCAAAGCCCCGTGTACAAGAAACTTATCGTCCTGGAATCTTCTGGTAATCATTATGAGTAACTTCTACAACATGCCGAAACTTCCGACCGAAAACAGCCCGAAGGTTGAAATCTTCGTGGATGATAAGGCCGTCATGGTTCCCGGCGATACTAACCTCCTCGAAGCTCTCAAGGCTATCGGGATCGAAACTCCTCACGTCTGTTACCACCCGTATCTTCCGGTTTCCGGTAACTGCCGTCAGTGCCTGGTCGAACAGGAAGGCCCCCGCGGCCGTATGCTGGTCATTGCCTGCTACACTCCTGTTGCCCCGGGTATGAAAATCTACACTCCTGCTTCCTCTGCCCGCGTGAAGAACGCCCGCAAGGCTACCCAGGAATTCATGCTGGTGAACCACCCGCTGGACTGCCCGATTTGCGACAAGGCTGGCGAATGCACCCTGCAGGAAAACTACATGGAAGCTGGCCAGAACGAAGGCCGTATGCGTCCGGAATACGGTAAGAACTACCACGGCAATCCTGCCCACCAGTTCGTGGACAACAAGGGCCAGGTCCGTGGCGGTAAGCATGTGGACATCGGTCCCCGCATCCTCCTGGACGAAGAACGTTGCGTGCAGTGCGACCGCTGCGTACGCTTCATGCGTTCCGTCGCCAAGGACGAACAGCTCCAGCTGGCTGGCCGTGCCGACCACACTTACATCACCACATTCCCCGGCGAAAAGCTGGACCACGAATATGACCTCTGCGTCACTGACGTGTGCCCCACCGGTGCAATGACTGCCAAGTACTTCCGCTTCCAGAAGCGCGTATGGTTGCTCTCCCACACTCCGACCATCTCTATGGACGACTCCCTGGGCGCAAACATCTGGATTGACCATGCCGACGGTAAGATCTACCGCGTCATGCCGCGCTGCAACCCGGAAGTGAACCGCAGCTGGCTCTCCAACACCAGCCGTATGGCATTCCAGAACTTCAACAAGAACCGTCTCCCCGCAATCGGCGGCGTTCAGGTCATGAAGGAAGCTCTCGCTTCTGCTACTGGCAAGATCGCTCTCGTTGCTGGTGGTGAATGCACCATCGAAGACTTGGCTGCACTCCGCATGCTTAAGGAATCTCTGGGTGACAAGGCCGACATCTTCGGCGGCTCCCTCAAGATCAAGTCTGAACCCGATGGCATCGCCAAGAGCGGCGACCCCATGGCAAACCGCGCCGGCTTCAAGCTCCTTGGCATTGCCGACGACAACCTGTGGGATCTGGCTCAGAACGTTTCCAACTACTCCGTGCTTGTCTGCGTGAACAACAACATTGTTGGCGAAGGCAACAAGTCCATGGACGTGATCGAAAAGATTCCGACTCGCATCGTGCTCTCCGCATTCAACGACGAAACTGCAAGCAAGGCAACCCTCGCTTTCGGTATCAAGCACTGGAGCGAAGTCCAGGGCACCATGGTGAACTGCCTCAACATTCTCCAGAAGTTGAACGCCGCTCCCACTTGCCCCGATGCAGAACTGAAGCCCGCTTACGAAGTTCTCTCCGAACTTGCAGGCAACACCTTCACCTGTGCCTATGACGCTTTCAAGAAGGCTGCCGAATACGCTCCGGCTCTCGCTGGCCTCGCATACGATTGCATCAAGAGCACTGGCCTTCATCTTGAAGGAGGTAACGCATAATGGATATTATTGAATCCAAATCCTGGGTTGAATGGCTGATCACGATTGCGAAGTTCGCCTTCTGCTTCGTGCCGGTCCTCTACATCCTTCTCTTGATTCCTATGGAACGTCGTGGCGCCGGCTTCATGCAGGACCGTCAGGGCCCGAACCGCTCCTACATCAAGATCCCGTACTTCGGTAGAATCCGCTTGCTGGGCTACGTACAGAACATGTGCGATGGCGCCAAGCTGTTCTTCAAGGAAATGTTCGCTCCCAAGGGCGCAAGCAAGTTCCTCTACTACGTTGCTCCGGCAATCCCGTTTGCAATTGTGTTCCTTTCTCCCTGCGTCATTCCTTGGTTCGGACCCATGGTGTTCGAATGGGGTGGCAAGGCTGTAACGATCAGCGGTTCCATCCTGGATTCCGAAGTGGGCATCTTGCTCCTGTTCGGTTTCTCCTCCCTCTCTGCATACGGTGCAGTCCTGGCTGGTTGGGCTTCCAAGTCCAAGTACAGCTACCTGGGCTCTCTCCGTACTACATCCATGACCATTAGCTACGAAGTCTGCCAGGGCCTTTCCATGATGGGTCTCCTGGTGCTCGCAGGCTCCTTCAGCCTCACCGACATCGTCAATTGGCAGGAACACCACGTTTGGGGTATCGTTGCTCAGCCGGTAGCATTCTTCTGCTTCCTCATTGCAACTATCGCTGAAACTGGTCGTGCTCCCTTCGACGTTGCCGAAGGTGAACCGGAACTGGTTGCAGGTTACCACACCGAATATGGTGCAATGCAGTTCGGCCTGTTCTACATGGGCGAATACTCTCATATCTGTATTAGCTCCTTCCTCATGGCTACTCTCTTCTTGGGTGGCTACTCCGTACCGTTCGTTACTACTGAAACCATGCAGGCTCACATGGGCGGCTCCCTGGCCATCCTCTGTGGCGTTCTCGCATTCCTCTTCCTTGCATTCCTCCACATGATGCACCGTTACTCCAAGAAGCTCCTCGCTTCCAAGCAGAGCAACAAGATGGTCATCCTCCAGGAATACAAGCTGTACAAGCTTATCGGTTGGGTTGCCGTTGCCGTGTTCGTCGCTGGCGGCGTTTGCTCCTGGCTGTACTACAACCCGGTTCAGACCGTTGTGGACGGCGTTCTCACCAATACTCTTGGTGCCGCCCTCGGTACCGCTGCAATCCACCTGCTGGTGCTCGTCGTCAAGAGCGTTGCATTCTGCTGGGTTTGGATTTGGGTCCGCTGGACTCTGCCGCGCTTCCGCTATGACCACGTCATGAATCTCGGCTGGAAGATTATCCTGAACATTGCTCTTGTCAACCTCGTTGTGACGGCTATTGTCGCCAAGCTCCTGGGAGGTAACTAATGGCTCGCGTTATTAAACAGAAGCCCATGACCATCATCGAACGCCTCTACATTTTCGAATGTATGCGTGGTTTGTGGACTACCCTCAAGCATGCTGCCCGCGGCCTGTTCCGTTACGAACAGCTGCCCACCATTTCCTACCCGGAAGGCCAGCCGGAAATCAATCACGGTTACCGTGCCAAGCATCGTTTGATGCTCCGCCCGGATGGCACTCCCCGTTGTGTGGCTTGCGGTATGTGCGCTGCAGCTTGCCCTGCACACTGCATTTTCATCGAAGCAACCCAGTCCGATGATCCTCGTATCGAAAAGCGCGTCATGCGTTTCGATATCGACCATCTGGTCTGCGTGTTCTGCGGCCTCTGCGCTGAAGCCTGCCCGGTGGACGCTCTCCGCATGGACACCAAGGAAATTGTCTTCGAACATCGTAAGCGCGAAGATTTCGTGGCTCACATGGCTGATCTCATCAACTGGGATCCCAAGGATTACCCCGAAGATGCTCAGAGCCAGATGGCTCCGGGCGGTACCAAGAATGCCGAGGCCCGCAAGGTCTGGGGCATGGAGGTTAAATAAATGCTCGCATTGATTTACTTCATTATCCTGGGTGTCATCGCCGTGGGTTCCGCCCTCTGCGTGCTCCTTTCCAAGCACCCCCTCTACGGTGCACTTTCCCTCGTGCTTTCCATGCTGAGTCTCGCTGGTATCTACGGCCTTCTGGGCAGCCCCTTCATCGGTGTTGTGCAGATCATGGTCTATGCAGGCGCAATCATCATGCTCCTCACCTTCGTGATCATGGTGCTGAACGCTGCCAAGGATAGCAAGACCCCCATGTTCGACAAGGTTTCCTTGTTCGTGATTCCCGCAGCCCTGGTGCTCTCCGGTCTCGTCGGTTTCGTGCTGGTTCGTTCCGGCATCGCTTTCGACGCTACCACTCTCCGCGGCTCCGTGAAGCTCACTTCCGAAACTCTGTTCAACGTCGCTCAGGAAGGCCCGGGCTACTTCGTTCTGTTCGAAGTCATCGGCCTCTTGCTCCTTTCCGCCATGGGCGCTGCAGTTCTCATGGCTAAGAAGCGCTTGAGCACTAACGAGGAGGAAAACTAATGGAACTCCAAGCTATGTATGTCCAGATTCTGGCTCTGGTGATCTTCACCATCGGCCTCATCGTGGCTGTGTCCCGCCGCAACATCTTCTTCGTTCTCATGGGTGTTGAACTTGCCCTGAACGCAGTGAACCTCTCCTTCGTCGGTTTCGCAAAGACCTTGCCCGCCGACATGAGCGTTGCTGGCCAGATCGTACCGCTGTTCACCATCGCCGTCGCTGCTGCCGAAGCTTGCGTTGGCCTCGCTATGGTGATCATGATTTTCCGTAACCGCGAAAGTGTCGACGCCGACACCTTCACAAACTTGAAGGGGTAATAATCAATGACTAATTTACCGCTTTGGTTTATTCCGCTCTTCCCGCTGATCGGCTGCGTTCTTCTCGGCGCAATCGCCCTGATCTCCTCCGGTAGCAAGAAGGGCCCCTCCGAAGGCTTCGTTGGCGCACTCTCCGTGCTGTTCCCGGCTCTCGCCTTCGTAAGCGTTGTGCTGCTTTCCTTCAACATGCCCGAAGGCGGCATCCGCACTACCCTTTGCAACTGGATCGACATCCCCATGCTCAAGGTGGATATCGGATTCCTGTTCGATGGTCTTTCCCGCATCATGCTGTTGTTCGTCACTGGCATCGGCACCCTGATTGCGCTGTACTCCAACGGTTACATGCATGGCGACCGCGGCTTTGCCCGCTTCTTCGCCTACATCAACCTGTTCCTGTTCAGCATGATCGTGCTCGTGCTCTCCGACAGCCTCTTGCTCACGTTCCTCGGTTGGGAAGGTGTGGGTCTCTGCTCCTACCTCCTCATCGGTTTCTGGAACCACGACATCAACAACTGCAAGGCTGCTAACAAGGCATTCATCGTGAACCGCGTGGGCGATATCGGCTTCCTCCTGGGTATGCTGGTCCTCTGCACCATCGGCGGCTCCAACATCCTGAACTACGATGCCCTCAACGCCTTCATCGGCATGATCCTGGGTACTGGCAATGTTGACATTGTCATTCCTATCCTCTCCATTGCAGGTCTCTGCTTCTTCATCGGTTGCACCGGTAAGTCCGCTCAGATTCCGCTCCTCACTTGGTTGCCCGATGCTATGGCTGGTCCGACCCCGGTTTCCGCCCTCATCCATGCTGCAACCATGGTGACCTCCGGCGTCTACCTGCTTGCTCGTCTTTCCACCATGTACGTCCAGATTCCTCTGGTCCTGGACATCATCACTTGGGTCGGCTTGCTCACCGCCTTCTGGGCTGCTGTGACTGGCCTCTTCCAGAACGATATTAAGAAGGTCCTTGCTTACTCCACTATCTCTCAGCTTGGCTACATGTTCATGGCTGCTGGTGTGGCTGCATTCGACGCTTCCATCTTCCACGTGTTCACCCACGCCTTCTTCAAGGCAGCTCTCTTCCTCGGTGCCGGTGCTGTGATTCACTCCCTCGCTGGCGAACAGGATATGCGCAAGATGGGTGGCCTCCTGAAGAAGACCCCGGTTACCGCATGCGTGATGATCTTTGCATTCCTCGCCATCGTCGGCTTCCCCGGCTTTGCAGGTTTCTGGTCCAAGGACTTGATCCTTGAACGTCTCTACATGAGTGGTCCTATGGGTCCGTTCTTCTATGCTGCTGGTCTCCTCACCGCTGTGATCACCGCAGTCTATATGGGTCGTCTCATTGTGCTCACCTTCTTCGGTTCCTACCGTGGTTCCAAGGAAAGCGAAGCCCACATCCACGAAGCTCCGGCAACTATGTTGTTCCCCATGGTGGTTCTCGCCTTCGGTGCAATCTTCTCCGGTTACTTCTGGGCCGATTCCATGGGCATCAAGTTCTTCGAAGAAGCTCTCGCTCCTGTTGTTGGTGCTGCTCAGCAGGTTCTCGCTCATAGCGAAGCTCACATCAACCCCATGGTCTTTGCTGGTCTCGGCACTCTCGCTGCTCTCCTCGGTATGGGCATCGCCTGGGCAAAGTACGGCAAGGCTCGTATCCCGGCTGCCAAGGGTTCCTCTGCTCCTCAGGGCAAGATGGCTACCTGGACCTTCATCTGGGATTACGCTCACGGTGTTGTGATTACTGTTGTTGACGCCATCGCATGGGTCGTTGACAACTGCATCGACAAGCTGGTTCAGTTTGCTCAGTGGTTGGTTGCTGGCATTGCCGAAGTTCTCGGTGACGGCGCCGCTTCCTTCCAGGTCCGCAAGGTTCGCCTCCAGATCGCTCTTAGCATCGCTGGTGTTGCTGCCCTTGTGATTGTTGTTCTTCTGACTGGAGGTTTGATCTAATGCTGTTGCATCTCCTCGTCTTAGCACCGTTCGTTGCCGCTATCCTTATGGTGGCAACCTCCAAGGAAGATCCCAAGTCCTCTTCTCGACTTGCCTTCCTCTTTGCCCTCGCATTCTTCGGAATGTCTATCGCCAACATCGCTGCTGGCAACCAGGCCACCGAAGCCATCGAATGGTTCCGCATTCCTGGCGCAAAGGGCCCGGTCTACTACTACCTCTATAGCCATGGACTCGGTGCATGGATGGTGTTCCTCTCTACCGGTCTTTCCCTGGTAGCTTTGATCACCGCCCGTAACACCACCTGCAAGAACTACCGCAACTTCGCTATCGGCATCTTCGCCTTGATGGGCGCCATGAACGGCACCTTCCTGGCTGCCGACGCAGTTCTGTTCTTCTTCTTCTTCGAAGCCATGGTTATCCCGGCTGCAATCCTCATCGCTGGCTTCGGCGGCAAGGATCGCGCCAAGGCTGCAATGACCTTCGCAATCTACACCCTCGTCGGTTCCGCTCCGATGATGGTGGCTCTCTGGTACCTGATTTCCCAGGCTGACAGCTCTCTGCTCCTCTCCTTGGCAATCGCTCTCCAGAATATGCCCGAAGGCACTCAGATGGCTATTCTCGTAAGCTTCCTCCTGGCATTCATGGTGAAGACCCCGGTCTTCCCGTTCCACGGCTGGCAGGCAATTTCCTACTCCGAAGCTCCGGCTCCGCTCTCTGCAATCCTTACCGGTGCAATGAGTAAGGCTGGCGTGTTCGGCTTCATCGCCTGGATCCTCCCGATCTTCCCGATGAACATGTCCGTTGTGACCACCATGATGTGGCTCGGCCTCGTTACCGCTGTTTACGGCGCTCTCATGGCTCTCCGTGCAAACGACGCCAAGAAGCTCCTGGCCTTCAGCTCCATGGGTCACCTTGGCCTGGCTGTGGCTGGCGTGTTCAGCCTCTCCGAAGCAATGCTCCCCGCAGTTCTCGTTCTCCTGGTTGCTCACGGTATTTCCGCTGGCGCCCAGTTCCTCTTGATGGGCATTGCAGAACGCATGACCGGTACTCGCGAACTTGACAAGCTGGGTGCACTCTCCCGTGTTACTCCGGTGTTCGGTTCCCTGTTTGGCTTTGTTGCAATCCTCGCTCTCGCCATTCCTGGTACTGCAGGCTTCGTCGGTGAATTCACCGTCCTTATGTCCCTCTGGGATATGGGCCCCGTACCCGCTCTGGTTGCTGGCCTTTGCATCATCCTTTCTGCTGCTTACATGCTCCGCTTCGTTCAGAAGGTCATCTTCGGTGAACAGAAGTGCGAAATCACCGGTACCCGCATGACTGCCCTGGAAGGTTCTTCCATCGGTATCATGGGCGTGCTCCTCTTGGTGTTCGGTATGCATCCGGCATTCATCACCAACGCTCTGCACCTCTTCGACGAACAGGCCATCGAAACTATGGCTAAGCTCGCTGGCGAAAAGCCGGTCGACGCAGTCGAAGGCGAAGAAGTTGCTCCTAGCAGCATCCAGGGTGTTGAAGCAGAAGTTGATGAAAATATCGCCGATGTTGCAACTCCCATGACCGAAGAAGATTTCCGTCAGCTGGATTCCAACCTGGCAGCAAACGGCTTCAGCGAAGAAGAACGTGCTAACCTGATTGCCCAGCTCAAGGCTATGAACGAAGAAGGTGCCGATGCTGCACCTGCTCCGGTTGCCGAAGGAGGTAACAAGTAATGAATAGCATTATCAATCTCTTGCCGGTCATCCTGGTCGCCCTCGGCGCCCTCGTAACTCTGGCTTCTGAACCGTTCGTTAAGGACGAAAACAAGCACAAGGTGCTTCCCTGGGTTGCAACCTTGTTCGTCGCTCTGGGTGCAGGCGCATATGTCCTCACTTCCGACGACACCTTCTTTGCCCTCTATGCAATGGATCCTGTCCGCCGCTTGCTCGGTGTGGCAATCCTCCTTTGCGCATTCCTCGGCATTGCCGGCCTCCAGTGGACTCTCGGTCACGAAAAGTTCAAGGGTGGTGAAGCCTACGGCCTGTTGCTCCTCGCTACCTGCGGTGCAACCCTCATGACCCAGGCTATCGACTTCCTGTCCCTCTTCCTGGGCATGGAACTGGCTAGCTTCCCGATCTATGCTCTCGTGGGCCTCCGTCGTAAGGATGCAAACGCAAGCGAAGGTGCTTTCAAGTACTTCGTTTCCGGTTCCATCTTCAGCGCCATCTTCCTCTACGGTGTGGCTCTCATTTACGGCGCAACCGGTTCTACCCACTTCTTTGGTTCTGTGATCCCGGGTCGCGAAGGCCTCTATGGCATGGGCGTCCTGTTTGCTATCATCGGCCTCCTCTTCAAGGCTGGTGCAGCTCCGGTTCACTTCTGGGTCGCTGACGTCTATACCGGCGCATCTGTCGCTGTTACCGCCTTCATGGCTGCAGTGGTCAAGGTCGGTGCTCTCGCCGCTCTCGCTTCTGTGTGGCTCGGCATCCTGGTTACCCGCGCTGGTGTCAACGCCTTCGTTTGGAACCTCTCCGAACAGGTGACCATCGCAGGTCAGTCCAAGGCTCTCTTCTACGTGGTCCTGATCGTGGCAGTGCTCTCCATTGTGTACGGCGCATTCGGTGGTCTCGCCCAGAAGTCCGTTCGTCGTATTCTGGCATACTCTGCCGTGATGAACGCAGGCTTCATCGTGCTCGGCCTCCTGTTGCCCAGCTACCTTGAAAACGGCACCGTCCAGATGGGTGCAATGTTCTACTTCCTGGTGACCTACGCTATCGGTTCCGCTGGCGCCCTCACCGGTATTGCATACCTCTCTGGCCGCGAAGACCGTCACGAAACTCTCAGCGATCTCCAGGGTCGCGGTCGCAAGCGCCCCTTCGTGGCTCTCGGCGTTACCGTGTGCTTGGCAAGCCTTGCTGGCCTTCCGCCTGCAGCAGGCTTCCTCGCAAAGTTCACCTTGTTCACCGAAGCATGGGCTGGTGGCATGGGCTGGGTTGCAGCTCTCGCATTTGCCCTCTCCCTGGTGGCAGCTGTGTACTACCTGCGCGTCGCATTCGTGCTCTTCATGCCTGCCAAGGCTGAAGCAGAAATCAAGTGCTGCTGCTCTCAGAGCGCACCTTACAGCTACCTGCTGAAGTTTGGCGTGACCGTCGCTGCCCTCGCTCTCCTGGTCATCGGCGTCATCCCCAAGCTGGCCCTGATCGCCTAATTTTAAAGCCGGGATTTCCCGTAAAAAGTCTCGTAGGTAACCCCTACGGGACTTTTTTTGTTGAGCTCAAACCTAGAATGGCTCCGATTTCAAAGGCTTGCAGAATTTTCTCGCATATAAAAAAGCCCGACTTCAAACGAAGCCGGGTTAATTGTTTTTGGGGGATCTTAATGGGATGTGATTGTGGTCACGTTTTTGTTGTGTACTTATTATAACAATCTTTGTAAGATAGATGTATTTTTTAGATTTCCCCCGTAAATAAATAGGGAGAAAAGACTGTGCGTAACAAAATTAAGACATTGTTGGCTGTTCCGACAATTTTCGCTGCAAGTGTTTTTGCTTTGGACCCCATTGATCCGTCTCTTTATGAAGGATTCACCGTTGAACCTAAGGTAATGACTTCTATTTGGGCTGGTGATTGCGGTGAACTTCGCGAGCCTGATCCTAATGTTCCAGGGGACCAAGGCTGCCACGACCATGGTGGAAATCCGATTAAAAATGCTGCTGTTTTTGACGGCACTTCCTTAACAGGGATTGTTGTGAAAGATGGTTTTTCGGCTGATGTTGCTGTAATTAACCGCTCCTTTGCCAAAGATAAAATGGCAACCTGGATTATGCCGTTTGAAGTAGAAAACTGGATTGATGGTATAGGACTTTTTGTTTTTACGGCAGTGAACAAGGATCAGAATACGGGGAAGTGGACTGTTTTTGCAATGAATAGTCAACCCCCTTTCTTGGCTAACGTTCCGTATTTTGTCTATCCCACACAGGATGTTGGCTCTGTAACAATTGATAAAGTTGTTTTTAAGCCGACAGAAGAAACATGTAGTGAAATGAAAAACCCTGCGTATGGAGACAAAAACTTGAACTTTGTCTTCAGCTTCTGCGGTACCTATGACTATATCGAGTGGAATGATGCCAAGGAGGCTGGCAAAATTTATGGTTTTGCTGCCGGTGATGGCACCGGAGTTACTGTCGGGCAGTTCTCTAGAGGTGCTGCAGGCGCAAAAATTCGCCCGATGCGCGCCTACTTGAAGTACATGGGTCGCTATTCTCTTGACGAATCCCCCGCTTTACAAAAGTCCTCTGCTGGCAAGGTTGCTGTTCTGGATGACTCCGACGATGTAGATTTGCCCACGACAATTGAAGTCCGCATCATTGAAAAAGAAAGTTCCACCCAGGGTGTTCGCATTGGTACAATGGATACCCGTACTGGTGAAGTTACCTTGGACAAGTGGGTTGACCTGAGGGGCCGTTCCCTTAACCGTAAGCCCGATGCTCAGGGAACCTACTATAACAACGGTAAGAAGGTTATCATCAAGTAAGGAGACTTTATGGAAAAGAAAGAATACGAAGCCCCGAAGATGCTCGTCGTTGAACTGGATGTAGAAGCTCCTCTGCTGGCCGGTTTCGATGGCGGTAGCGCAGACGATGATGGTCCTGATGGAATTATCGCCAACGACGGATTCTTCGACTAACAAGAAATTACATCGTAAGTAAAGATCCACCCCTAGAAAGGGTGGATTTTTTTGTTTGTGATGGTGAAAATGTTAAGTTTGTAAACTTTTGTAAACTTATAGTGTGAAAATTATCACGTTGTATAAAAATAAGTTTACTGTAATCTTTGAGTACAACTTAACGATTTCTAAATTTTGCTCCGAAAATTTAACCAGCAGGTACTATATGCTGAAAAAAATGATGATTTTGCCTATCGCCGCCGGAATGCTCGCAGTAAATGCGAACGCCGAAGAGGTCGTAATCCCGACAAATAGCGACGGCTGCTTTGAAATTAGCTCGCCTGAACAGCTCCTTGCGTTCTCAGATATGATGAACTATGGTGTTGCAAGTAAAACTAGTTGCGCAGTTTTGATGAATGATATTAAGTTCAATGGCGAAACTAAGGTCGTTAAGGATGATTTAAGCGGGCTTGCTGTTGGTGATGTAAAAACGCTCAACGTGTGGTCTCCCGTGGTGGAATTCGCAGGATCTTTTGATGGCCAAGGGCATACCATTTTTGGTTTGTATTACACAGGCAGTTATGATGCGGGTTTCTTCGCGTCGCTCAGTGGTGAGGCAAAAGTAAAGAATGTTCACATTGAGGATTCCTACTTTGCTGCAGATGAACGAGTTGGCGGTTTGGCTGCTGATTTGAAAACTGGTTCTCGTGTTGACATTGATCGAGTTTCCTTCAAGGGTATTGTTACTGTTGTTAAATCTTGCCGTCAACCGACTAACATTATTATCGGTGAAATTGGTCTTGAACGTGTTAATGGTCATATGGGTGGTTTGATAGGTACCGTTAGTTTGGGTGCTGAAATCATAAGCCTTTCCAACAGCTACAATGAGGGAACGGTTACTGCTGGTAATTGTGCTGTTTATAACGATGCGCTTGGAGGACTTGTTGGTTCTGTGCAAGATAAGGATAAGACTCTAGAAGTCAATATTACCAATTGCTACAATGCAGGAAGTGTTAATCAAGGTGGAAGGAATGCTGCAAGCCCGTCCATTGTTGGTATGAAAAACGGTAATCCTAAAATTGTTGCAGAAAATGTTGGTTGCACTTCCGCTCAGGCTACGTATTGCACCACTACGAATTCCAATCCTTCTAAACTTGCTGAAGCTTACGAATCTCGCATCGAAGCTCAGATTCAGGCTGCTCTCAGCAATCCCGAAAATCCTGCAGAAGGCGTCGAGGTTGGTAAGGATTCTGAAACTGGCAAGCGCGTTGCGTTGTTGACTCTTTCCAACGACGAAGAAGTTGTTCGTATCCCTCAGGACATTTTGGTCGACTCCATTGTTCTTGATCGCTCTTTTTCTACCAACCGCTCCACGATCACTTTGCCCTTCAGCATCTCTGTGGACAAGGTTAAGGATTCCCAGGGTCAGCCGGTTGATTTCTACACTTTGGATGCTATGACGGTGACTGACGAAAACAAGTGGGAAGTTGAAGCCACCAAACTTAGTGTTGGCGCTATCAACGCTCACACCCCTTACCTGGTTCAGGCAAAGAATGAGGGCCCCATTACTTTTGATGGCTCCGTAACGCTTAAGGCTGCCGATGGTGTAGCTAAGTATTACTCGATTTCCTACGATCGTGACTGGTCTTTCAAGGGCGTGTATACCAAGAAAACTTGGGTTGATGATGAACGTGCCCAGGAGGGTTGTGAAGAATGTGGTCGTTCCTACATTTTCTCCAACAATAAGTTTATGAAGGTCGGCAAGAGTGGTGGCGTTCTTCCGTATCGTGCATACCTGATGGCTCCTGAAGCTTTCAGACCCGCACTTGCAAAGGCTGCTGCTGGTGCAACGGTTGAAAATCCCAGTGAAATTGCAATTCGTGTTCTTGGTACTGACGAAAACAAGTATTCTACTTATGATGTTGTTTTCCAGAAGGCAGAACCGATTGAAATCATCGAATCCATTGATGATCCTGAAGGCGAATCTCAGTCTCTCCGTCAGCCTGTGATGATGCCTGCAAAGCGTTCTAGCAACAAGTGGGCTGATGTCAAGGGCCGCTCCATGAATCGCAAGCCCACTGCAAAGGGTGTTTATATCAACAATGAAATTCCCGTTATTGTAAAGTAGGAGGAAAACATGAATAACGCAGAAGAAAAGAAAGAATATGTTGCCCCTCAAATGACCGTTGTTGAAATGGCTTGCACAGGCTTCTTGTGCGGAAGTGGTGACATCGGTGATGATACTGAAGTCGCTCCGGAAGGGACTTTCGGCGACTAACCCCCTCCTATAATTTTTATCTCATCATTTTCCTGGTGCGGAATTCTGCGCCAGGATTTTTTTATCCCCGCGCATTTTACTCATGATAAATATTAAAAGCCCCGACGAATTGTCGAGGCTGTCTCAGTGAATTTACTTTCCTGCTTTTTCCGTGGCAATCTTATTCGCTAGTTCCTGCACTTTTTCAAGAGGCAACTTGAGAACTCGTGCGACGCGTTCTACAGAGTCCCCTTCACGAAGGAACGCTTCTGCGTCACTAAGCCTTGCCTCTTCACGGCCTTCGCGGCGGGCGGTTCCGATACGCGTACTGATTTCAGCTTCTGTGACCATACCTGTTGCAATCTCCGTGATAAAGTTCTTCTCGAGGGCGTTCACCGCCAGGCGGCTGTAAACATCCGCAATGATGGGGTCCTTCGTCTTGGGGGCGTCCTTCGCCGAGGCCATCTTGGTGAAAATTTCCAGCCATTCAGTCTCGGTGGTGTTCAGGTTCAAGACCTTGGCGTCCACCTTACTCAGGTCGATGACAATATACCTTTTTTTGTCATAAACCGGCAAGGCGTCGGGGTCACCGATGCTAGAAAAGCGGAAAAGGCCCAACTCTTCGCGGTAGCTCTTGCAAAAGCTAACCGGGAAGTTGCAGATCCACACGCTGCATCTCCAAGTCCACGAACTCATCGTTGTTGAGCTTGGCGTGCACATCAAAACGAACTTCCTCCACATCGATTGCGGAGGTCAGCGTTGATGCGGGTTTCTTGCGTTCAATGCTTACGATCTTCCGTTCCTCGGGCTGATGCAGCATTGCGTTCAAAAAGTGGATCAGCGTATCGTCCTTCGAAAAGATTTCCTTGAAGACCTTGTCTCGGGTCGGGTCCAGGAACGTGTGTTGTTTAATGATCTCGACTTGCTTTTTGACTTTATCCTCAAATGTCGCCATTGTAATTCCAAAACGGGAACGCCCCCGCAATAGCGCAGAACAAATTTGCCCTGCGTTCTATTACACGTTTGAAACGGCATCATGAATCAAGATTTTTTGTAAAATGATTGTAAAACCCAAATGTCTGAAAAGATCATTTTACAGCAAAACAAGGAGATTTTGACAATGGACTTATCAAGGCGCTTAATCGCGGCAAGCTGACTATCGAAGAAATTGCAGAGGATAACAGCGTGTCTGTAGACGATGTGCTTAAGATCCAGGCGGAAATGCAGTCGTAATCAGGAAAATTTCAGGGAACTTGTTTGCACTCGACTTCTTGCGGGGTCGGGTGTTTTTATATTTGATATGTTCGCGCGTTTAATCCGGCGCGTCGATTCATTAAACCGGCGCGTTTATACAAAGAGGTTTCACTATGGATAAGATTTATCGTTCTGGTATTGGTTTTGACGTTCACAAGTTGGTGGAAGGTCGCAAGTGCATCATCGGTGGCGTGGATATTCCTTACGAAAAGGGCCTGCTGGGCCACAGCGATGCCGACGTGCTCCTCCATGCTATTAGCGACGCCCTGCTTGGCGCTGCAGGTCTGGGCGACATCGGCACCTACTTCCCGGACACCGATCCCGCCTTCAAGGGCGCTGACAGTCTGGAACTTCTGCGCAAGGTAGGCGAGGAAGTTGCAAAGGCTGGCTACGACATCATCAATATCGACGCCATCGTCATGTGCGAACGCCCCAAGGTGAACCCCCACAAGGATGCTATGAAGGCTAACATCGCCCGCGTGCTGGGCCTGGATGTAAAGCAGATCGGCATCAAGGGCACCACCACCGAAAAGCTGGGCTTCACCGGCCGTGGCGAAGGCATTGCCAGCCAGGCTGTTGCCATGGTCCGCAGCAAGTAAAAGCTGCTGCTCTAAGATAATTGATTTCAAAAACCCTTATTTTACGGGAAAAGTGTGCCTTTTGGCGTTGTTTTTCCCGTAATTTTCATATACAAACTAACGAGACACGGCACGGCCCCCTCAAAACGCGACGCAATCCCCTCAAAACGCTGCGCCCAAGCACCAAATCCGGTCGAAAATTGGCCCAAGTGCCGAAAAGTTGCCGCCAAAAATTACCCATGACCCATATTTTTTGGGGATAAACTAATATTTTACGGGAAAAACCTTCCCCTGACAGGCCTTTTTCCCGTAATTTGGCCATTTTATTTTTCATTTCAAATTTTCAGGCCTCGGCAACCCCAATTTTCGGCAACCCCAATTCTCGGCAACCCCAATTTTATTACAGGCCTCGACAACCCAAATTTTATTTTTTTACACCTCGGCAACGTGGCACTCGATTTCTATATTTGCGTGTACTTGATACAAACAGAAAACTACGCCGCGAGCCCGGACTAGCTGAAAAGCAGTGATGATGATCCGATAGTGGCGCAAACTCTGGCCGGCACGACTCTTGCAACCCATGCGATCAACCCATGTGGCTTGCAGGTAACGCGCTTCGCTTAGCCAGAAAGGAAAAAAAGATATGCCCGCTGTGGACATGAAATTGGCTGTGCTGACACTCCTCGGTTGTCTTGCACTTTTGATGTACGGTATGAAGACCATGTCCGAAGGTCTTCAGAAACTCACCGGTAACACCCTGCGCACCATGCTGGGTACCATGACTAAACACCGCGTAATGGGTGTGGCAACTGGTACCGCCGTGACTGCGACTATTCAGTCTTCTACTGCTACTACCGTCCTTACTGTAAGTTTCGTTAATGCTGGTCTGCTCACGTTGAAGCAGGCCATTTCTATTATCATGGGCGCGAACATCGGTACCACCATCTCCGGTTGGATCATGGTGCTTGGCTTCAAGTTCGACATGCTCTACCTGGTGTACCCCTGCTTCGTGCTGGGCATCATCCTGAGCTACACAAAAAAGAGCAGCACCAAGAGCATGAGCGAATTCCTGTTCGGCCTCGCCTTCATGCTGTTTGCCATTACCACCCTGCGAACCACCGGCGCCTCCATGCACCTGGGCGATATCCCGGCGGTGCAGAACTTCGTTGCCGCCTGCGGCAACTGGGGCTTCGCCAGCACCTTGCTGTTCCTGCTCATCGGTGGCGTGCTCACCATGTGCGTGCAGTCCTCAGCAGCGGTCATGGCCATCACCCTTATCCTCTGCTCCAGCGGCGCCCTCGAAATCTACCAGGGCATCGCCCTTGTCATGGGCGAAAACATCGGTACTACCGTCACCTCCAACGTGGTGGCCCTCAGCGCCTCCACCCAGGCACGCCGCGCCGCCCTTGCACACTTGCTCTTCAACATGTTCGGTGTTGTTTGGGTGCTCATCGTGTTCCATCCCTTCATCAACATGGTCTGCAGCATCGTGGGCTACGACCCCAGCTTCAAGCCCACCACCGCCGAAGAAATCAAGGCCGCACAAGATGGCGTCACCTTCGCCGTGGCTGGCTTCCACACCATGTTCAACGTGGTGAACGTCTTGATCCTCATTTGGTTCATCAAGCCCATGGAAACCATCATCTGCAAGATCATCAAGGACAAGCCCGAAGATGATGAATTCCGCCTCAAGTTTATTTCCGGCGGTATCCTCAGCACTGCAGAACTATCCATCTTCGAGGCCCGCAAGGAAATCGTACTCTTTGGCGAACGCTGCAAGAAGATGTTCAACATGGTGCCCGACCTTTTGACCACCAAGGACGAAAACGACTTTACCAAGATCTTTAGCCGCATCGAGAAGTACGAAGAAATCAGCGACAACATGGAAGTTGAAATCGCAAAGTACCTGAACCAGGTCAGCGAAGGCCGCCTCTCCACCGAGAGTAAGGTGACCATCCAGTCCATGCTCCGCGAAATTTCCGAAATGGAAAGCATCGGCGACGCCTGCTACAACATGGCCCGCGCCATCAACCACAAGTTCCGTAGCAAGAACGACTTTACCGACGAGCAGTACGCACACATCAACCACATGGTGGAACTGTGCAACTCCGCCCTCGACAACATGATCGATGTGGAAGAAGGCAAGCCCGGTGCCGACTATAACCGTTCCCGCAACATCGAGAACGAAATCAACAACTACCGCAAGAGCCTCAAGGAACGCAACGTAGCCGACATCAACGACAAGAAGTACGACTACCAGATGAGCGTCCACTACATGGATGTGATCAACGCCTGCGAACACCTGGGCGACTACGTGATCAACGTGGTGGAAGCCCGCACCAACAGCAAGAAACGCGTAGTTTAGACAAAAAAAGTTTAACATTTCTTTATCTGCAAAAAATCTTTGCAATAGGCTATATTTCCAAGCGGTCCTGAAAAGGGCCGCTTTTATCCTTGATAGGTCTCGGTGTTGTTGGATGGTTTGTTAGAGACTGTACAAGGGCAAAACACTGGAGTATAAAATGAGAAAGCTTAGCTTTGGCGAACAGGCTATCATCAGTAAGCTGATCGCAAATTCTGCAGATTCTACTGCAAATTTCCCCATCAAGGCCCTGGAATCCACATTCCAGGATAACAAGGTCACCTTCCATAACGACGAAGTACCTTATCTGAATTTCTACGTGAACGAAGGCAAGGAAGAATCCGTCAAGGAAAATTCCAAGCGCTTCATCAACAAGCTGCTGGAAGCCATCGCCCTGGTGGATTACCTCAAGGACGAAGGCCTGGTGGTTGAACTGGAATCCGAAAAGGAATCCGGCATTACCTTCGGCGACGACGTTGCCTACGTTTCCGCCGGCCTCACCGAAGTCCGCGTGTTCCTGGAAGCAGGCGTTATCGCCGAAAAGCTGGTGCGCTTCGTGAACAACTCCGTTTACGTTACCGAATCCCTCAAGGAACTTCAGGCTAACGAATTCAAGACCTTCGAAGACTACATGCTGGAAGAAGTCAAGAAGCAGACCAAGAAAACTGGCAAGGCCGTGCTCCTCGCATTCTTCGCCGTGGTTATCGCCATCGCTGGCGTGGTGCTCTCCTCCGGCGTTCTCGGCGACAAGAAGTCCAATGCAGCCGAATGCCCCATGAAGCAGTCCATGGACGCAATCCAGAGCACTCTTGAAACCAAGATGCTCCCTGCAATTACCGACGTCAAGGCCGAAGTCTCTGGCGTTAAGGATGCAGTCAATAACCTGGATGCAGAACCGGTAAGCCTTTCCGACCTTCAGAAGTCCGACGACTCCGAAAAGAAGGAAGAGCCCAAGAAGAAGTCCAAGAAGAAAAAGCGCAAGTAATTTCTGTATGTCATTGCGAGCCCAAAGGGCGACGCAATCGAAGCATAAAATCGAAGCGTAAATTCGAAGTATAATGAAATCCCGACGACCAAGCGGCCGCCGGGATTATTACTATAAGGAAGAAAAGAAAAAAAACTAGCCCATGAGAGCCTTGAGCTGTGCGGCAACGAACTTGTCACCAACCTTGGTAACGACGGCTGCAGTCAGCTTGGAGGTGGTAACGATCTTGTTCTTGTTGGCGTAGGCGAGCAATTCAGTGTTGAACTTGACTGCGAAAGCAGAGTCTTCCAAGAGGCTGATTTCTGCAAGAATCTTCTGGTTGTTGGCGATAACAGTCTTGTTCTTTGTTCTGAAGGTATTCATTTTGCTGTCGAAAGTCTTCATGAAATCGCGGAGGACGGGGATGCCTGCGGTTTCGTTGGGGAATTTCTTGCCGAGAACTACGATTTCTTCGAAATGCTTCTTGAGTTCAGCGAGGGTAACGTCGCCTGCGGTGGAACCCGGACGGACGAGTTTCTTTTTCAGAGCGGCAATACGCTTGTCGCGGTAGCTGAGAAACAATGATGTTGCGCGCTTCTGCATTGCAGGGGAGAATTCTTTCTTTTCTGCGAGAAGCTTAATGGAAGTATTTGTAGCCATTGGATTTATCTCCTTTTATTTGTTGTTGGATTGAGAAATTTTAGCCAAGGTGTCGTCGCAGATGGCAGCGAGAATCCTTTCGTGATTGCATACCTCGGGTGAAATGCCTTCGATGGAGCCCGTGGTGTAGAATGCGGTGCAGGCGCATTCGTGGGCTACGCAACGGTGTCGAATGGCGCATCCCTTACATTGTGGCTTGTCCTTTTTCAGGTAGCTGTATATATGCTTCAACATGGTGTCGTTGAAAAGGTTGGGCTTTTGATTCAGCACATTCCCCAGAATGTATTTTGCATCGCTCTTGCTCGAGATAAAGCGGGTGCAGGGGAAAATGTTTCCGTTGGTGGACACGCTCATGCCTCCCTTCACGATGTTACAGGTCAGTTCTCGCTTGCGGAATCCAAGGGACTCCAGCAGTATCTTGTCGTAAATGGTGCCCAGGTAGAAATTCTTACCCTGCCTGAAGTTCTTTAGCCAGAACAAGGCCATTTTTTGGTATTCCAGGGCAAGGCTGTCAAATGCCTCGGTTGTCCAGTTCCCATCGAAATCCAGGGCTGTAGTCATTTGCGTAAAACCCTGTTTGAAAACCCATTCTACCGACTTGGCGAGCCCCTTTACGTGAGCAGGTGTCACTACGGAAAGGACCGTTGCATCCAAATCTACAAGCTGCTGGATGTGGGGTTGGATCAGCATGAAACTTCCCTTGCCATTGACCTGCTTTCGTGCGATGTTGTGGAAACGTTCCGGGCCATCTAGCGAAATGTACACTTGGAATTTTTCGCGCTTCAGGAATGCGACGATGTCATCGTTGAGCAAAGTCCCGTTGGTATTTAAGGCAAATTGCAGCCTGAAATCTTTCGGCAGTTCCTTGCCCCGGGCCTTTACCAACCCCTTCGCTAACTTGACCCCCTTGCGGATAGAATCCATACGCAGCAAGGGCTCGCCGCCGAAGAAGGTGATGTTAAAAAAGTTCTGTTCAAGTTCAACGGTGCGGTTGAAAGCAAGCTTGATCGCACTTTCGAGAACCTCGTCGGACATGACTAATTCTCTTTCTTCATGACTGACTTTATAGTAGCAGTAGGTGCAACGAAGATTGCATTGCTCTGTAAGACTGAGTACTAAATTCATAACAAATTGCAAGTTTTTTGTATAAAATAACATTGCCTTTTGCCGTGTACAGAATGCCCCTGAGTAAATAAAAACTTTACTTTTACGAATGTCATACTTTGTATAACGTTTGCGCAATTGTTGATGAACAAACGTGTTTGTTTGTCGTAAAATTTTTATGAAATATTTTTTTTACTAATTGCGTTAAAAAATTTGTACGACAAATTACATACAACACGTTATTAATGTGTGTCAAAGCAAATACTTTGTTGGTTTGTAAACAAAAAGTTAATTCGTTCGAAATTATGTTATTTGTGATTTTGAATACATTTAGGCAATACATTTTGTAATGTAATTGACGCAATAAAAAACACGAATTAATAGAAAGGATAAATACATGGCTATCATTGGTCGAAAAAATACCGTGCTGAATCAAATTCTTCAAAAGAAAGCTCGCACAGCACAAGTCGCAGCAAATACCGTAAGCTCTGCAACTTCTACCGCAGCACCTGCAGTCTCCGCTGCTCCCGCAACAAATACTGCATCTACAACTTATGCAGCACCTGCAAACGATGCTGAACGTCGCAAGCAGATTAACGCATACATTTCCGGCTTGATTGCAGACAACGCTCTCTTGACAAGTGCTGTTCAAGGTTCTGTCAAACCGACGAATGATGGTAAGTATCTGAAGATCCGTAAGAAGGTGGATTGGAAATCTTCTGCCAAAATTACCAATACCTTGACGAATTCCGAAGATATTTATCCGGGTGCACTCATTGTTGTTGATGAAAATGTGGCTTCACTGGCACCTTCTATCTTGAATGTGCCTCGTGGTAAGGTAAATGTTCGTGTGGTGCAGTTCAATAACGAAGTCATTAGCGGTAGAGACTCCATTATCGCCGATGCCACCAAGGAACCGAGCAAGAACATGGCTGTTGCCGTTGACCATGCTATCGATGGCATTCTTGCCGATTTCTACAAATCCAATGTTTCTATTCCTCCTGAAATAGTTGACAAGACCGAAACCTACCAGAGCTACAAGGAAGCTGAATTGAAGATGCATGCTTCTGCAGGCTACGCTGGTGCTACTCTGAAGGCAAACTACGAAACAAGTGACAATTCCTGCCGTAGCATCAATATTCGTGACTTCAGCCAGAATTACTATACCGTAAAGGCCGAATTCCCGGACGGCGATTACTCTCAGCTTTTTGGCCCGGAAGTTACCGTAGAGGATTTGCGTAAGAAAATCAGAAACAACGCGCTTCTTTTTGTTGATTCCGTGACCTATGGCCGTCGCGCCTTCTACTGCTCCGAAATTGAGGCTCATGACTCCTCTTCCTTGAAGTCAGCAGAAGCTTCCTACAAGGAATATGCTTCCGTAGATGCCTCCAAGACGACCAAGAATCAGGATCTTCGTTTCAAGTCCTGGATTGTTTTGAAGGGTGGTAACATCAAGGGCCTTGAAAATATTTATGATACAGTTGCCGGAACCGGCCTGACAGCGTCATCTGATGGTAATGCAACTGGCAAGTTGACGACCATGGATAAGATCAGAAACTACGAAAAGGAAATGAAGTCCCGCATCGACAAGTACGTTCGTTCTGGCGCGACTATTGACAAGAATACACAGGGCGTTATTTTGTCTTTCTCCACGAAGTTCTTGTCTAACAACGTGGTGTCTGCTCTGATTGGCGACTCCGGCAGCTACATTACCGAAGAAGTAATTCCTCTTCATCCGGTGCAGATTTGGTTTAGCAACCGTCGCGACGCCGATCGTTATATTAGCGCAACCTGGAAAGAATATAGAGTTAGCGAAAATGGCGTGATTACCACCACAAATCGTTCTCTTGAAAAGACAAAGGTCAAGAAAAAGAGCAAGTATACCCTTACTCTTACCGACAACACCTTGATGGTGAAGGATATCCACTTTATCGTCTGGGATCGAGAAGGTGACGAAATCGTTCGTGGTGGCGATATCCGCTTTGATGCAGAAAACAACTACTATCCTTCTGAAGAATACTACTATGTAGTCTACTGGCATCAGTCCATGAAGGCTGAAGTTCTGGATAGGAGACACTGGGACAAAGGCGAAGGCATGGAAGTTGTCTACAAGGACTAGCTTCTAGCCTGGCATAAATACATTACCACCAGACGACTACGTTTCCGTAGCATTCCTTCTCGGCGAAGAACTTGAAGCCAAGCTGATAGGAAACGTGGTCCACCAGGTAGTTGAAGTAGGGGGCGAAGGTGTACTGCATCTTTGCCCCTTTTATAAAGCTCTTCTTTGTATGGAGCGCATTCTTGGTTTCGTCGCTCAGTTCGCTACCGTAATCGGTACCCTTCCAGAGCCACTTATTGTGCAGTACCAGCTTGAAGCGCTTGGTGTACTGGGCGTAAAGGGACCAGTCGATAGCCTGGCTGTTGGGGCCGTTGGGATTGCCCAGGGGGCGTGCCGCATGGGCGTGCTGCGCAGAGTTTGCTACAAAGTGGGTGTAAACGTAAGGTTCCACGCGGGCGTATTCCGCAACGGTACCTGCCCACAGTCTCTGGCCGAAAAGGTCAAAGTCCTTGTCCAGCTGAACGCCAGCCATCCATGCCCACTTAGATTCAGCATTGTCGTTTGCGATCAGGCGGATGGGGCTTTCCATGTCGTCTAGCAGGAACTCGGAATAAACGCGGCCCATGCCCAAAAAGCGGTATTCCGCGTCAAAGGAAATAATACCGTTGTTGGAGTTTTCGGAAAAGTTTCCCTTCTCCATGAACAGGGGCACCGTAGGTATAAAAAGCCAGGGTTGGTTATTGTCGTAAAGAACGGTGGCCTCGCTGACGCCAAAGGCGAAGCGACGGTCCTGTGTCCTGAATTCGTAACGGTGGCCGTATACGTCGCGGTCCTTGGACATGGCGCTTACCAGCTGCTCGCGCACTGCGTCGGGAATGCCCATGGGAGCCTGCCAGCCCCAGGGAGCCACCCTCAGGCTACCGTAAAAGGAATATACGTGGAGAGGGCCCAGGTCCAGGTTTACAGATAGCAAGTCGTAGGGGAAGGAGGACCTGTTGAAAGTCAGGTTGTTATAGACGCCGGTGCCGAAATGCTCGCGGTCGTAGCCCGCCTTCACCTGGATCCAATCCAGTTTGTAGCCGATATGGCCCGTGTACTGCAGGGCCTTGAAATCCCTCATGTTCCGGTTCTCGAAATTGTCAAGAGCCAGGTTCAGGGCGAAGTCGAAATTCTGCTTATGGCCGCTCAGGTATGCGCCCAGGTAACCGCGAAGGTTTGTGGTATCGCGGATCGCCTCGCTACGGATAGAACCGCCGCCTGCGTACAAAGTGGCCGCCAGGTGCCAGTCCCGCCCTCCGATACTCAGGGGAGACTTCTCCGGCCCCGGGCGGAAATTCCGCATAAAGATCCCCGCCTCCGACTGGTTTGTGCCAGGAGTCAGATCCTGCTGGAAAACTTCGGCCATGGCGGCATTTGCAAGGCCGCAGGCAGCAAGGGTCAATGAGGCGAACAACTTCAAGGTCATACCGCAAAGATAGAATTTTTATTAGCTTTGACAAAGTGAAACAATCCGGACTCAAACACCTGTTTGCAGGGCTTTCGCTCCTTATGGTAGGCCTTGTGGCCTGCTCCAGCTCCCCCAAGGAAGTGGAGGAGGACTCCGACGCCGTATGCTTTATCGGCGATTCCATCGTGTACCTGTGGGACCTGGAGGAATATTTCCCCGGGCTCGAAATTATCAAGCGCGCAATCCGCGGTGCCGTTGTGGAAGATGTGGATGACTGGGACGTGGGCCAGTGCAAGGGCAAGCGTACCGTGTACCTGATGGGTACCAACAACATCTGGGGGATCCTCTCCAACCTGGATGGCATCGAGGACATTCGTGAAGGCTACGGCGACCTCTTTGTAAGGCAGGTCTCCAAGCTCCGCGCCAAACCCCTGCTGTACATATCCATATTGCCCCGTAACGGCAACTATGTGCAGGATACCCTGGTGACCGACAATATTAGGCAGCAGAACACGGTGGTGGTCCGCAAGCTGGATTCCCTGGGCCTGAATTACCACTATATCGACGTGTTCGACGACTTTATCGAAAAGGGCAACGTTATCGACACAACCCTCTTTGAAGATGGGCTGCACCCCAGTGCCAAGGGCTACGAAATCATCGCCAACAAGCTCAAACCCTACCTGGAGTAAGGCGAAAGTGGGCAAAAAATGCCTTTTTTTTGTAGGAGGGCCATACCCACCCTGTGTATGGTGCTAAGACTTTTCGACCTTCAGCTCAAGGATTTCTGCTTCAGAGAGTTCTGTAATTTACCTTCTTGGTTCACCTTCCGTATAGATGTTTTGTTCTGGGGTGGAGGGCGGCCCGGCACTCCAGAGCCGTCGCGGTTATCACCTAAAGTAATCCTGTTGGAACTTTCTAAGAACTTTACATTTTTGCCCAGCTCGCAATACATGGGCCATGGCGGCATCGCTGAGATGCCCTTTAGGCTTGAAAACGCCTTGGGTTAATTTCTTCTGAAATTCGGATGTTTCTATTTCAAATATCGTAGAGCAATTTACGTAGGAAACATGTTCAAGGGCCGGCAAATCCTCTGGCGTGATTGCAGGCTGATCCTCTTCCAGGATGCTGATTTACGAATCGAACGATTGACTGTAACGGATAGAATTTATCGCACAGCAAACAATCCTATCTTCTAGGTTCTTGATTACAAGGAGAAATTTTCCGTGGTCAGTTTCGATAACACTATTTGTATCTGTATGCACCACAGCGCTCCTCTGCGTGAAAGAGGAACTTACGAGAGAGGCTGGCAAATCCATTTTTAGATTACTCGCCTGATGCTTTCGTTTTCGGCTATGTACTGGCGCATTTTTTCATCTGCGCCTATTTCATCAAGAATCTCATTCAATCGAATGGAGTTGTTGAGGCCTGCTGCTTTCCATGCGCTGTTGTGCGACTTTTGGGAAAGTTCGCCAAAATCCATGTCCTTGTACGTGTCAAAGGAAATGTCCATTTCCTCTTTGTCTGTATCAGAGAGAAAATCTTCATTTGTTTCTGCAAGTACGTCAATGAATCCTTTGCCAGACTCATTGTCGAACCTACGGAAGTACGGACTGCTGCAATCCTTAATTTCGTCGTAGAGCACGGAAGGTACTGGACCGTTGGTCATTGCGATGTATGTGTCTCCGGTGATTGTGCGCCCGTATTTTTTCAAATGGGAAAGATCGGCGAACCAAAGAATCTTGAACACCTTATGCATGCGGCGTTGACCGATGGGGAGCTTATGCGCAACATACAGTGCTGCGTTGATAAGAACATCTTTTCCAAATAGGGGTTTAAAAACGGACATGTCGCACCTTTTGTGGTTACACGAAAATTTAACAATATTCGATAGATGGAATATGCTGCAGATGAAATTCATGTGATGTGTATCGGGAATAAGTTTATTCCCGAGCCCTACGCACACAGCCAAGGGGCTTTATCCCCCTCAGAGGTCCTGTGGAGATGCATGCCTGCACGCTCCTACGGCTCGTGGCAGAGAGTTGATCGCCTCCCCAGATAAGTCAGGAGGATTAAATTCTCAATGACCTTAATTTATACTTTTGTGCACCTATTGTCAAGGGCGTATTTAAAAGTCTTTTAATTTGCAAACAATAGTTGACAAATTTTTCTACCTTCTTTTTCACGATGCCCACGCCCATCATTGACACGTTCTTCGCCCTGCTCCGCATGTCGTTGCGAGGCTCCTCTAGCTGTCATTGCGAGGAGCGAAGCGACGTGGCAATCGAAGCAGCCCCTTCTGCTGTCATCCCGGGCACCGACCCGGGATCTCCTTTTGCAGAACCGTTGACTCTTGAACAATGGATGGCCATCTTCTCCCTTTCCAAGAAGCAGTCCCTCCTGGGTGTCATCTACGGCGGTATCAAGCGCCTCCCTGCAGAACTCCAGCCCCCTGCCGACCTGATGCAGCAATGGATGCAGCTCGCCCGCCGCATCATGGCCACCAACAACCTCATGAATGCCACGGCGGCCAGGCTTACGCAGATCTTCGGGGAACGTGGCCGCAAGACCGTGATTCTCAAGGGCCAGGCAAACGCCCTCCTTTACCCCGACCCGTACCTGCGACAGGCCGGCGACATCGACATACTGGTGGATGGCGGCCGCAAGGGCGTACTGAAGCTCCTCAGGGAAATGGGCGCGATGGATGGGATAGGCATAGACGAAGTTTCCAATCTCCATGTGCACCTTGATGGTGCGAAGTTGGCGGCGGATCTTTCGCCGAAGATTTCTGTCGAAATCCATTTCGATCCTAGCTACAACAATTCTCCTTTCACCACTCGCGCCATGTGCCGTTTTTTGGAGCAGGAGAACAGCAAGCCCGGCGCAGTGCAGCTCTCTGAACAGGGATTCAGCGTACCTCCCGTCACCTTCGCGCTGGTAATGCAGCTCTCACACCTGCTCAGGCATTTCTATGATGAGGGCATAGGCCTGCGCCAGCTGGCGGATTACAGCCTTCTGCTGCGCAACAGCACCGAACGGGAACGCGCCCTGGTCCGTGCGAACCTCCGCAAGGTGGGCCTGTACCATATGGCCGGCGCTGTCATGTACGTCATGGGCCGCATATTCCATGTGCCCGAATCCCAGATGCTCTGCGCCCCCGATGCTCGGCGTGGTCGTCAGCTTATGGAGAACGTGATGGAAGGCGGGAACTTCGGCAAGTATTCCGAAGTGCAGAATCTGCCCGTATTCAGACGCTGGCTCAACGACCGTATGCGCCCCTTCAGACGTTTTGCCTTCGACATTCCCGAGGCTCTGTGGCACGAGTGGCGCTATGTCGTGAATTTTACGCGCTATATCCCAAAGCGCATAAAGTATCGCAAAATTTCCGTCAGGAAGGTATAAACTTTACGGAAGCCCCCGCACAAAACAAAAAATATCCCGACTTCCTTGGAAGCCGGGACTCTTGTTTTCTAACCCTTTGTTTTTATAGTTGTTGTCATGCAGCATTGTTCACACCCGCCGTTACACTGTTGTGCTGGGCGGGCTGGGCTGCAGTTGCACCCAGGTCGGAGGCGTTATTGTCGCCAGGATCGGTGCTTTGCTTAGGTCGCGCCTTGCGGATGCTTACCTGCTGCTTCTTGGCCAACACGGCGGCGTTCATGCTTTCCACAAACTGGTTGCAGGCTTCGTTACCGGCGGCTGCCTTCACGGTTGCTGCAAGGGCCACAAGCTTGTAGGCCTCGGCGCATTCGGCGCGCAGTCTCTTGCCTTGGTCCAGTTCCCTCTGGCCGCGTTCAGTAAAGCGGGCCATGTCGGCTTCGATGTACTGGTTGTTCACCGTTTCCAGCTTGTCGAGCCATACCTTGAACCCGCAAGCCTCCAGCTTTTCGTTGTCGATAATCTTGAGGCCTGCGATAATGTTCTTCAGGATACCCGTAGACTGGGCCTGGTTAATGCGGGTGGGGCTGGGGTTTTCGCTGAACACCTTCCAGATCTTGGCTCCGGTCTCGGCGGCTTCGGCATCGGGGAAGTTGGTGGAAGCCTGGGCCACCTTGCGGCAGGAGGAGTAGATGGTGTTGCGTTCGGAATCCAGCTGGGCGGCAAGCTTTGCCTTGCTTTCGGTGACGCTTGCCTTCAGGAATTCTTCCAGCGCCAGGAGAGATTTCTCGTAGGCGGTAATGGACTGCTGCATGTCCTTTTCGGTGATTGCCTTGGCGAACTTCACGCCTTCGCTCTGGAGACCGAGAAATTCGTCGTTACGGAGATTGTTGAAGTTGATAGCGGTAATCTGCTTCATGATGTTATCCTCGTTTTATGAGTTGTTGTATGTTTCAGCCTTGCGTTTCGGCCTTGATTTCAATCTACGAAGCTGCCCCGCGAAAAACAGTCACGTTTTTGTCAAAGTTTTGTAATTGGAACGAAATTGGCGATTCTGTGCGAAAATCAAGGGGTGCCTTGTAAAAAACGCCGATGAAACACCGTAAAATGTCGATGAAACGCACGGTGGCACGCCTCAAAATGTCAGGAAAATGTCACGATTCTGTCAGTACAGGCGATAAAGTGCAATGTTGCAATGCAAAGAGCCATCCTCAAGTTGAGTAGAGTGGTTCTGCAATTGCATAAGCGCCGTTCTTAGGTCGTGTAGAGGGCCTCTGCAACTGCATAAGTGACATTAATAAGTCGTGTAGACTGCTTCTGTTACTGCATTAGCGCCGTCATCATACCGTGTAGAATGCCTCTGCTGTTGCATTGGCTCCATTCATAGGTCGCATAGAAAGCCCCTGCAACTGCATAAGTGTTGTTCGGTAGTTGAGTAGAGAACTCTTGCAATTGCCTGGGCAATATCCGTGTGTTGCATAGGGAGCGCCTGCAATTGCATATGTTGTATGTACAGGCCGTGTAGGGAAGGATCTCGCTTGCAGAAGACGTATCCGTAGGTTACGTATTTTTCCTACTCTCGGCATGTTGACAGGAAGGGCGAGTCCGTCAAGAATCAGGAAGTGACTGGCCAGATCATCGCAACCGAAGAATCCTAGTGCTTATGGGCGGCCCCGTCGCGCTCTATGTTGTTGCTTCCTTTACCATTTTTTTTCATAAAAACAGGAGCGATTCGCAAGTTTCAAACGTGTATATAGGCGGGTAGAAACTATTCTGCTTGCGAACCGGCCGCGTTGTTTAATTACGAATTATGAAGTATGAATTATGAGAAATAGAGTGCTAGAGAACAAGTGCTTGGCTTTTGCCATACGAATTGTAAACCTACATCGGTTCCTGCAGCAGGAGGCTAGGGAATACGTGTTGTCAAAACAGATTCTTCGAAGTGGGACTAGCATAGGAGCGAATGTTGCCGAGGCGACATATGCACAAAGCAGAGCTGATTTCTTTGCAAAAATTGGTATTGCGAAGAAGGAAGCCGCGGAAACAATCTACTGGTTGAAACTTCTACAAAAGACAGAATTTATTGATGAAAGACAATTTGTTTCAATGAACGCTGATAACCAGGAACTACTCAAGATTTTAACTGCGATATCAAAAAGTTATCGTTGCGAAAAATCGTCCTCTTGACTTACGTTGCGAATTTTTTTATCATATAAGATTGGTGATTGGCAATAATCACCGGAAAATCTCGTAACTCATAATTCATAACTCATAAATGAGGCGAAGCCTCTATGGAGCGCTATATGACATGGGAACAGGAAATCCAGCTCGCCAGGGAAGATGCCGCAGAAGCCGCTGCTGAAAAAGAACGCGAACGTAACCAGAAGATTATCGCCGAAAAGGACGAAACCATCGAAAAGCAAGAACGCGAGATTGCCGAACTCAGGGCCAAGCTCGCAGAAATGCAAAAGTAAAACGCAAGGACCCCACGCGGGTCTTTTTTGTGGGCGGCCCGGCATTGGGCCTGTCCCCGACAAGATCGGGGATGCCGTCGCGGTTCCTACCTAATTCGACGAATTGAATTTTTTCTTTTCGATAGGCTTTATAAACTGCTTTCGCAAGTCTCGTATACTGTGGAAAAATAGTTCTTCGGATTTTGACAGCTTCCCCTGTTCGCATTTTAGGTTCAGCAACTTTAGCGTACAAATCAAGTCGGCAGACTGGAACAACTTGTAATCCTTTGGCAACACCTTTCTGTATGAATAGGTGGACAACTCCGCCGAAAGAGCGAAGTTCAGGATGCGATTCAGTTCATGCTGTCCATTATCGTAGTACAGGATTACATCTTCAAAGGATTGAAAATAATCCAGGTTCTCACGAAGGAACAAGGAGATTTCCTTTGACATCCGTCCTTCCAGCGAGAACACGTCTTCTCCGGGCCTTTTCTCGAACACAAAAGTCTTGTACTGAATGGGAGCCTTGAGGGTGAAGAAGAATAGACTAGAAAATAACGATCTTCGCACATTTGGAGTGAACTGGAAGAAAATATTTTCACGCCGAATCAAGGGCGCTGCGTGCAAGACAACGTCTGGATTATTCGTCAATAGCGTGACTTTCGCATTGAGCTTATCTAGGTTTTCTTGTATGCTGCTGCACTGATTGTGAAAAATCATAGTGACGATGTAATAAGGTGCTTGTGGGTCAAACATACCGAAATCACCACTTTCATCGACAAAAATGCTTAACGCTTTGTTCACGCCCCCCCCCCAGAAAGCAAAAATGGCGGGACAGTCTGCCCGCCTAGTAGGTTGAGCCAGGGTCTCTCGACCAGCTCATGGTTATAATATACAAAAATAAACGACCTTGTCAACAAATTTTACAAACAGCATTCATTTTGCAAACAACTGTTGACATCGCCATGGGCGGCTCGGCATTGGAACTGCCCCCGACAAGATCGGGGATAGCGTCGCGCTCTATGGAGTCTATTTAAGCTGTTTTCGTATTTAAACAATCCTTGACCGTCTTATTCAGATAATAGAAGGAAAGCTGGCTATTCAGTATAGGTTTAGTACCTTTTAAAATCTCTTGCCATTTCCTTTCTACGAAAGGATAAAATCTTGTTAACCATTGTCTAAAACGTTCTTTATTGCAGGAATGTATATGTAAAGTTTCAATAGCCTCTCGAATACACCTTTGCGGACCATAGTTGTTGGCGAAGCTGGAGTATATATCTATGAAATTTTCAAAATCGTCTTCACTCCATTCATGTTCAAAAACTAGTTTGGAAACATCATTTTCTGAAATTTTGGAGAGTTCTTTGAAATTAGCAAAGGCATGCGCCTTTGCTGATGCAGCAGATTTTTGTGCAAATGGCTCGAGAATGTCATTTAACTGGTTCCAAAAAAATTCGTTATCGTCTTGTCCGTTTTTACCGTGTTCACCCCAAAAGGACACCCAATAATCATGTTCTTTCATTTCATAATTTTCAAAATTGGCGGCGTTGTTCCTTGCATAATTGAGAATCAAGTCTTGGAACTCCTTTTTATTTTCCTTTAGGACGCCGATATTTGCAAAAAAGACGAACTTGTAGTAAAAGGTGTATAACAAGTCTGCATCTTTGATAGTTTTCTTCTCAAGAGCGGTGTAGAGCGCGTTTAATGCCATTAGACCGGCTTCGTCGCTATCTTCAAGAAACCAGTTATGTGTTCTTGAAAGCCAAAAGTCGTCTTTCCCGCCGAACCAAATTTCATTTTCTATGATGTACTTTACATTTTGTACATTTATAAGACTATCTACTAGAGCCTTTTTCCATACATTAATCCACGCATCTCCGAACTTTGCAGAATAATTACTTAGTGTATCTATTCCTCTGTACTTACGTAAGGTTAAATCATAGGTGGTACTTTTAGATTCTGCCTCCAGTGAACCAGATTTTGAAACCCCAATTTCGGAAGGTGTTAAGTCTCCTAGATGAATGGAATAGTCAAGAATGAAGAATTCAGCGATAAATCGCATTGCAAAATCGTCTTCCTCAAATTTGTCCCAGGAGTCGATGGACATTAAGAACCAGTCAAGGTCTGCAAGTGCGTGTTTTACGGCTCTAAAATTATTTTTACCAGATCTTAGCACGATATTTGATATTAGGCTTTGATACCGTTGTAGCAAATCTTTTGTTTTGTCGCTGATAAAATCATTGCTGGTTGTCCAAGAATTAAGAACTTCTTCAATGGTTGTTTGTATTTGGAAAACCTTTCCTATAACTTTTTCTTGTGTACTGGACAACTTGTGAGGTGTTTTATCGCTTTTCTGGATTTTATTAGCTTCATCCCATATTTCTTTATCTGCCAGAAGAATACAGGGAATTTGCAGATGTTCAACGTACTCGTTTATATATCCAAGTAATTCTGGGAGAGGCATGTCGGCTCGTTCAACGTCATCAAAAATGACGGCAAGCTTTTTCGGATTTGACTTTATGGCTTTGATGACGTTTCCCGCAAAGAGTTCGGCCCCGTTTATTGTAACGCCAGCTTTTGAATTAATGATAGATGCCAATCCTTTGACAAGGTACAGTCCGCTTTTTACAAAATCATTGTTTTCAATTTTGTTCAGAAAAGGATGCAATTCGGCGAAAATCCGATTTTCGATATCAGATCGGGATCTCGCACCATAAAGGCTGATTAGTATGGTTACAAAATCAGTGCTTTCGGTAAGCCAGTTGTTTATTTGCAACTTATTTGCTCAGCCAAGATAGTTCGCGATAAAGTGGGTTTTTCCTGATCCCCAACAACCTGTTATTAGAATTGCATAATCTCGAGCAGGACTTTTGAAATAATAGTCGAGGTATTGAGAAATGTGTTCGTTTGACATGAATGACCTCCTCCTTATGTTTAGGTGCGTGAACCAGTTTATTTTATCAATATTTTAGTAAAGAAAAAAGGTGCTTTTTTCGATATTGCAGACATGAGCTTATAGAAATGCATATTTTGAAGCAGGAACTGTTCATTAGATGATTCCTATTTCCCATAGAATGCTGCAGTCCATCATTGATGTTTTCTTCGCGGATTTAAAGATTCTGCGGGACATGAGGCGGGTTTCTGTGGTGGATTTCCATGCCAAGGGCTTTAGGTGTGAAAACGAAATGAAAAAGCCAGATTGAACCTGGCCTAGATACTCAAACAACTGTTGACAATTCTCAAATAAAATTTTAGCCCGGCAAGACTTTAGGCTTGCCGGGCGATGTTCAATATAGCGTTCGCAATAATTACCTCAACGGATTTCTATCGCTCTTATACCACTTCATGAATTCAGCGATGCCGTCGTGCAGACTCCAGTGGGGTTTGTACCCGCATTCAGTCTCCAGCTTGGTGGTGTCGGCATTGGTCTGGTATACGTCACCCGGTTGCATGGGCAAGAATTCCTTCTTGGCAGGCTCGCCGTAGGCGTTCTCGATTTCGCTGATGAAATCCATCAGCTTCACGGGATTGCTGCAGCCGATGTTGTAAACCTTGTAGGCGACCCCGTTGGGACAGTCTGAAGCGACAGGCGTACGGTCAACCACGTGGATTGTACTTTCAACGATATCATCGATGTAGGTAAAGTCGCGAATCATGTCGCCATTGTTGAAAACCTTGATCGGTTCGCCCTTGGAAATAGCTTTGGCAAAAAGCATGGGGGACATGTCGGGGCGCCCCCAGGGGCCGTAGACGGTAAAGAATCGAAGACCGGTTACTGGGAGATTGTAAAGCTTGCTATAGGAATGAGCCATCAGTTCGTTAGACTTCTTGCTGGCGGCGTAAAGGCTTACGGGGGAGTCTACCTTGTCGTCTTCGCTATAGGGAACCTTACTATTAAGGCCGTAAACGGAACTGGAGGAAGCGTAAATCAGGTGCTTGACATTGAAGTTGCGGCATGCTTCCAAAATATTCAAGAAACCCACCATATTGCTTTGCATGTAAGCATAAGGGTTGGTAATGGAATAGCGGACGCCTGCTTGAGCAGCAAGGTTCACCACTTTGTCAAACTTTTCAACTTCGAAAAGTTTTTGTGGGCGGCCCGGCACAACAGTGCCGTCGCGCTCTATTTTATGGGGCCGTTCCGTCGCCAGGGCGACGCCCCGCCCCTCATAAAACGCAGCCTTTTGCGAAACGTGGGGGAGGGGCGCATGTCAGCTACCCATTTTTAGGACTGGTTTAAAGTATACAAAATCACCCAGTTCTTGCCAACCGATATTCCATTGGAGCAAGGTTGTTTAAGGAGTCATGGGGTCTTTCATTGTTGTAGTAGTCCATCCACTTTTCGGTAAT
>JAZRWJ010000029.1:0-6369 GCA_045599625.1 Fibrobacter sp. | reverse complement strand
TCATTCCCAGTGAATTGACTCTTGATGATGCGTATTTTAGCAGATTATTTATGGACTGTTGTTATACTTCGCAGCAAAAAGAACAAATTGAATCAAGTAAAGAAAAAAGAGCTAAGTATTGTCGAGAAAAGAAAGGATTGAAGGAATAGCTTGTAATTTCTTCCGCACATCGGCAGCTGAATGCCAGCCGCCCTGCCGCGATGGTCCTTTCCGACGTCAAGAAGAAATACAAGGTATGAATTTTGAAGTCCACTTTTCTTCCGCGGCACAGGCAGACATCAATCAAATCTTTGAATATATCAGCATAACGCTTTGTTCACCTATCGCGGCCAAGAATCTAATGGCAAAATTTCTGGAATCGGTAAATACGTTGTCCGATTTTCCCGACGCCTTTGCCTTATGCCAAGATGAGCCTTGGATTTATTGCAGACAAGAAGCGAAGTAGTCATAACGTGCACTTGGAGAAATTTCTGAACGGAATAGGTTATATTTATATGCAACCGCAATCCTCACGATACCGCTTCCGAAAAAATAATCCTATATTAACTATATGCCCTGCGTTTCTTTACAGAGAAAACAAGCCGCTTCCATTGCATCGGCTGCAATAGAACTGACGGTCAACAGGGTAACTCAAAATAATCCATGGGGTAGAGACCTCTTAACCGTCGGGGTTGGAACTGTTGCGACGATAGTTGCGGGGAGTTTGGTATCAGGAATGGTTTTGTCTTTTGTTTTGGCTGTTGCTGCTGGTTATATTGTAACACAATTAGCGGGCTCAATTTATGATTATTTCCATTAGAATATGAGAGTCTTTTATGAAGCAAAATATGATTTTAACGATTCGTTTAATTTGGGAATTTTTTTTGGTACAATCGCTTTGTTAAGCTTGTATTTGATATTCTTTGACGAGGGCTTTTGGGAACATGTAAAAAATGATTTTATTATTTCATTGCTTCGAGATCTTGGCTACAAGTATAGTTTTGAACAAATGCAAGCAGAATCTTGGTTCTCTTATATTAGTTGGTATCCATATGTGGCTGTAATTTTTATTTTAGTTCTTTTTTTTGTTTTTCGTTTACGAAAGATGGCTTTCACAGAGGTTTAAAATTTGGACATCGGATAGTCTGTTCTCAAAAGCATTTCTTTGAGTCGTGGTGTTATGAAAAGATTCAAATCGATGGTGTGATTCCTTTTTATCGCATGTATGTTTATAAAAAAAATCCTTTGGGACTGCCATTTTTTTTGTATGCAAACTTTTTGGATCTTATAATATTCATAGACGAAAATGTTTCGTGTGGGAAAATGGATCCTGACGCTAGAGAAAATTTTAGACGACTTGCTGACAAATACCGCAAATTAAAAAAGAACCACAAAATATTATATTGGATACTGAATAACGTTTAATCTTTGAAAATGTCCTGCGTTTCTTTACAGAGAAAAACCTCTAAATTTCAGGAGAAATCTCCTGATTTAGAAGCGCAGTTACTTGAAATTGGTTTCCTTTGCGAGAACGTCGCCGACCCGGACTCGCTGCTGGAATCGGAAACGTTTACGACGGTTACCGCCTACGACGCGCTGAACCGAGCCACGAGCATCAGGACCCCGTGCAACCCATAAATAGCGTGCAAAACGAGTGTCGTATAAAAATGCTTACTTTTTTCTATGGTTGAGAGTTGCCGTGGACGGCGTTTTGCTACTATATCTAGCAGAAGATACGGGAAATTTTTTATAAATTTACAGCATGGAACCACTCAAAATAGACGAAATTGACAAGAATGAAATAGCCGATGAAAGCGGTCTTACTTTAGAATTGTTCTCGCCTGACTCGGCAGAAACGACCTCTGTTGAGAGTGAATTTGACAAGCCATTTAAGCCTAGAGACATAAAAATAGACGTTAAGCCTATTCCTATTGAACGGATTATAAACCGATTTAATAGGCGCGAAATTATCTTGAATCCGGATTTTCAAAGAAAAAGTGTTTGGGATATTAAACGCAAATGTCGCCTAATTGAGTCTCTAATGTTGAACATCCCTTTGCCAATCTTTTATGTGTCAGCGGATGAGAATGGTGTATGGTCGGTTGTTGATGGTCAACAGCGTCTTACGGCAATAAAGGAATTTATTGTAGATAAAAGCTACAAATTGACAGAGTTGGAGTTTTGGAAATCTTTAAATGGCAAAGGAATTGATGAACTTCCTGCGTTGCAGTATAATCAGATAATGGATTCTACATTTCAGTTCGTGATTATTTCTCCAAGTACTCCAGAAAGCGTGAGACGAAATATTTTCAAAAGAATTAATACTGGAGGTTTGCCTTTGTCATCTCAAGAAATCCGTCATGCTCTTTATCAGGGAAAGGGAACGGATTTGTTGAACTATCTGTCGCAGAGCGAAGCCTTTAAAAATGCTACGGGAAAATCAATAAAAAGCGAAAGAATGGGTGATAGAGAAATCATTCTCCGATTACTTGCTTTTTACATTCTAGGTAGGGAGAAATACCCTTCCAATTCCGATATGGATTCCTTTCTTTGTAAGGCTTTAAAACTTTTAAACGAAATGCCCAAACTTGATGAAATAAGAGATTTTTTCATCAAGGCTATGGAGCGGAGTTACATTCTTTTTGGTGATTATTCTTTTAGAGTTTCTTTAGGCAAGAATTATCGTACTCCAGTGAATAAATCGTTGTTCGAAACAATTGGCTATATTTTGATGAAGTGCAATGGTGACGATTTTGAAATGTTGAGACAGAAGAAAGATGTTCTTTCAGTAAAATTGATGGTTTTGTTTGGTGATGGCAATATACGTAATGCCTTGTCGCAAAATAGTTGGAAAATTACCAATGTCAATTTGCGGTTTAATAAATTTGAACAAACATTTAATGAGGTCTTGGCTGATGCTTGAATCTCTTGAATTGAAAAATTTTAAGTCGTTTCTCGATCAAAGGTTTGAATTTAAACCTTTGACTATTTTGGCTGGAATTAACGCTTCTGGAAAATCATCGGTGGTTGAAGCGATAAAATTCCTTTATGATGATAAATCGAAAGAGCCGATGCATTTTGACGATGAACCCTATGCTCTAGATGATATGAAAAGTAAGTTGACTAGGGACGAATGGTTCAGTGTGTCTGCTTTATGGAATGGGGAAAGCCTTCGTCTTAAGATCGATTTGTTGGATGAAAATCCGCCTCAAGTCGGTTTAAATCAAGTATTAGAACGAAATGATTTGCAATTGATTTCTGCGTCAAGAATAGGTCCTCAAGAATATTACAAATTGAATCCTTTATCCAAGGATGATTATCTTGATAAAAAGGGTCAATTCATATTTGACTATATTCTAAAAAAGGATGAAAAGAATATAAAAATTGATGAAAAATTAAAATATGAAGATTCAGTTTCTTTTAAGGACAATGTTAGCGATTGGCTTCAAATAATTTCACCTAATTCAAATTTAAAACTTGATATAACGAAAGACCGAAAGCAGGTCAAACCTTATTACAATGACATAGAAGCTGTAGAAACGGGATTTGGTATTAGCTACTCGTTACCGATTATTGCGACACTGCTTGATTCTGATATAAAACTTTTAGTTGTTGACAGTCCTGAAGCTCATTTGCACCCGAAGGGGCAGTCTGAACTATGTAAGTTAATCGCTAGAGCCGTTGCTGCAGGGAAACAGGTTGTTTTGGAAACACATAGTGACCATATTATTGATGGAGTAAGGGTTGCTGTAAAGCAGGAACTGATAAATTGTGATGATGTGACAATTTACTTCCTAGAACGAGACGCGAATGAGCCTTCGAAGGCTACCAAAATTTCTGTTGATTCATATGGCAATTTATCTGAATGGCCAGAGGACTTTTTTGACCAGACTATTAAAGACGCGGGAGTTCTTCTTTAATGACTGTATTCTGCATAAATCCAGAATCGTTGATTATTTCTAATCAGGTCTACGCCTCCTCAATACAATCTTATTTGGATGAGACCCTTTCGTTACTTGCGAGAAAATGGTCAAATCATTCAAGGATGGGAGAACTGTCTATCTTTTTTGATGATGTTCATTGCTCTACCTTAGTATTTTTTAACCTTAAAGATTACTATAAAAATCTGGGCTTTAGGAAAAGAGATTTATTTAACGTTTTACTCCGTTCCTTTAAAAGCAAAGAGATTGATATCGCTTGTCAAACGCAGAATATGCAGGTGAAACATTTTGGTCAAGGTAAACCATATGATAGAATGTTTGCATACATTTCTTTAAATGGATTCAATTCCCTTAGTTTGCCCATACAAAATTGGATGAAAAATCCGCAAATCACTTTCGTTCTTGTTCAAAACCAACAATGCAGCAATGGAAGTGTACCAAATTATTTTGTAGATCAGTCTAATATTGATAAGGTTGAACAATCTTTTTTGCCTTTCGAACTAAACGATACTGAAAAATTTGAAAAAACAAAGCATCAGTATCACGCAAAACCTGGACTAGCAGGTGTTCCTATTTACAGGCGTAAAAGTGATAATACGCTTTGGTACGAAGATCGCTTCCATGCCACGCATTTTGAAGTTTTTGATTCTAGAGGACAAGAGTATTTGGGGGAAGCTCCTAAAAATCAATGGGGTATTATAAATCCAGTTCCAAACGCAAACAAGCGCCCGATATTATAATTAGTTGTGTTCGCCAATTTGGAAAAGCTGCTGAATATGTTGGAAATGTGGTTCTGGTTATTTCCGCCGACGAGTAGCATTCGCGTTAGGGATAGTGACCCCTTGGGGCCGAGACTCGCGAAGCGAGGCTTGGTTTTAGCAGCGCTGCGGGCGGTCCGCAAGGGCCGCACGATGTGCGTTAAAATATAGCCCGACCCACGCCAGTGGGGAACGCCCAAAAGAAATGTCAGGACTTTAACAAGAAGACCAAGGAAGAACTTCTCGACATGATGAAGACCGCTTCCTCTGAACGTCACTTCCAGATGTACGAAGCCATCCGTAAGGGCGCAACCGACGAAGAAGTTTTCGCAGCAACCTACGAAAAGGCTTACTTCGTGCAGCAGATGCGCGAATTGGTTGAACTTGAAGAAAAGATGCTCAAGACTCCGGGCCGCATGCCTTCTGACGAACTCCTGATCCAGGCCAAGAAGGACGGCTTCGGCGATAAGTACATCGCAAAGATCCTCGGCATCCGTGAAAAGGACGTTCGTGCAAAGCGTATCGAACTTGGCATGGTTGAAGGCTGGTGCGCAGTGCCTGTTAGCGGCGTGAAGGATCAGTACTACTACTATTCTACCTACAACTGCAAGGACGAATCTACCGCCACCACCAACCCGAAGAAGATCATGATCCTCGGCGGTGGCCCGAACAGAATCGGCCAGGGTATCGAATTTGACTATTGCTGCTGCCACGCTGCAATGGCTCTCCGCGAAATGGGTTACGAAACCATCATGGTGAACTGCAACCCGGAAACCGTTTCTACCGACTACGATACTTCCGACAAGCTGTACTTTGAACCGGTTACCCTCGAAGACGTTCTCCAGATTTACAAGAAGGAACAGCCCGCCGGCGTTATCGTGCAGTTCGGTGGCCAGACTCCGCTGAACATCGCTCGCGCTCTCTCCGACGAAGGCGTGAAGATTCTCGGTACCAGCATCGATTCCATCGATATCGCTGAAGACCGTGACCTGTTCCGCAAGATGATGGACCAGCTTGAAATCCCGATGCCCGAAAGCGGCATGGCAACGAACATCGACGAAGCCCTCGCTTGCGTCAAGCAGATCGGTGGCTACCCTGTGATGATCCGCCCCAGTTTCGTGCTTGGCGGCCGCGGCATGGAAGTCATCTACGATGAAAACATGCTCCGCGAATACGTTGCCAAGGCTGTTGGCGTTACCCCGGATCGCCCGCTCCTCATCGACCGTTTCCTCCACAATGCTCTGGAATGCGAAGCCGACGCCCTCTCTGACGGCGAACACGTTTACATTCCGTCCGTGATGGAACACGTGGAACTTGCAGGTGTCCACTCCGGTGACTCCGCCTGCATTATTCCGCCGGTAACCATTACCGAAGAAAACCTGAAGACCATCAAGGATTACACTCGCAAGATTGCTGAATCCCTCCATGTTTCCAGAAACGTCTTCGGTTCGGTCATGCCAGCCCGCAAGCGGTCTGTCGCGACACTCACCTTGCGGCGTTTTGCGGTCTCATGAACATGCAGTACGCCATCGAAGACGGCAAGGTTTTCGTTCTGGAAGCCAACCCCCGCGCATCCCGTACCGTGCCTCTGGTCTCCAAGGTCTGTAACACTCAGAGGGCCCGCCCTGCAACCCGCCTCATGGTGGGGGAAAAGCTGAGAGATATGAAGCTGAAGAACAAGAAATTCAAGC
>JAZRWJ010000028.1:0-17890 GCA_045599625.1 Fibrobacter sp. | reverse complement strand
TCCCGCCAACTACGATTCAGAAACAGGACTCCTTACGGACGATAGAAATAACAAGGTCTACAAGACTGCAAAAATCGGCAATCAAATTTGGATGGCGGAAAATTTGAATTTCGACATTGGCGACAGACCATCAGCATGTTTAAACTGGGCTTCGCCTTGTGATGAGCGCTATGATTATTACGGAAAAACACAAGACTGCCCCAAAAAAAGTACAGAAAACGATTGTGACATGTACGGAAGGTTGTATAGCCAAGCCGGCTTTTTGCTGAAATTTGACAACCCTGAGGTTTATCAAAAGCATCCCCCCGTTACAGAATCAATGCGTCCTTTCCAAGGAATTTGTCCAGATGGTTGGCACATTCCTGATTTGGATGAGTGGCAAACTTTGTTTAATAACAGCCCATTAAACGACCTTCTCTCCGAAGATGCTGGCGGTACGAACGCTTCAGGCTTCAATGCTTTAATTTTAGGTTATGCAGCAAATGAATCCAACAAGAACTACCAAAGTGGTGAAGATTACAATGACGAGATGACAGTATTTGCTTCAGTTGAAGAAGATTACGATGGGAATATATTGGGAGTGATGTTTATCAAGACTCGAGTGAAAACATACACAGTTCCTTCGTACAACCACATTCCCGTACGCTGTTTAATGAACTAATTTTTACAATTTATTCACAACGACGAAAAAGTCCAGATCCATTCTGGATTTTTTTATGTTAGGATTCATTTGATTTAATGAAATTTTTTGAGACTTTTACTAAATTTGGCGGCGAACGGGGGTTCTCATGAAGAAAATCTTTTTCCTTTCAGCATTCGCTCTTTTCGCATTTTCCTTTACCGCATGTCTTCAAGACGAAGATTCTGACAACCGTATCCCGGTGCGTTACACGGTGATTGTTACCGATAAAATCTCAGGTGAATCCGTCAAGGATGCCAATGTGGAGTTGACTAACGAGGTGCAGGCCGCCCAGGATCTCAAGACTAATTCCAGCGGCACGGTCATCTTCCCCGCCGAAGAAAGCTACGTAAACCAGATCGTAGTCACCAAGGACGGCTACTTCCCCAAGGACACGGTGGATGTGATCAGCAATCCCGACACGGCACTGAACATTATTCTGCGTTCCATCAGTTTGTTCCTTGTTCCGACCGACACCGCCGACACCGACGAAGATTAAATTTCGTCCACGATTTCAAAGCAATGTCTTTCGAACTTAAGAATCCGCCTCCTCAATGCGCCTTGCGTTACTTGACGCAGGAGCAGATGCTGCGGTTTTCCGCATTGCCGGTGGATTACAACGAAGAGTCCCGCATTCTTTCTGTAGCCGTAGCTGATCCCTACGATTTTGACTTGATCAACGATATCCAGGTTTGCGCAGGCGTTTTCATTCGCCCTATCCAGGCCAGCGAAGATAAGATTGTTCAGTGGATTGCCGCCTTCGCCGAAAGGGCAGTTCCTAATTTCGGTTCTGATTTGATTTTGTATTGATTTAATTACATTTGATTCAGGTTATGAAGGATTAACAATGAAAAACACTTTAACTATCAGCACTTTATTTGCAGCATGCATACTTTCCGCTTGTGGAAACGAATCTCCAACAAATCCGAGCACAAATAATACCGGCGAAAATCAGGTTTCTAGTTCATCTACCAATAGTGAGCTAGAAATTTCTACCGACAGTAAGCCCAATTCATCAGCCTCTATAAGCAGCGATTCCAAAGACCCGCAGAACGATACTACAGCACAAAGCAGTTCCAGCGACGAAATTATCTCCAACAGCTGCAGCTCTGCACAAAAAATTCCGGCAAACTACAATCCTGAAACAGGAATCTTGACGGACGAACGCGATGGAGAGAAGTACAAAACCACACAAATCGGCAATCAAATCTGGATGGCCGAGAATCTTCGCTATTTGCCTCCGGAGTATCTTGAAGGATGTATTTACAGATATCTAGACGAAAGAGAAAAGCCCGACTCCTTGGACACCTATGGAAGAGAATATTCATGGATGGAAGCAACAAAAATGAGCTGCGACTACTTAGAGAAGGTCATAACTTTTGGCAGCGATCCATTCTTGCTTCCCTATCAAGGAATTTGTCCCGATGGATGGCACATTCCTGACTTAGACGAATGGAAAATATTGCTTGAAGAAATCAATAACGACATCTACGGATTAGTATCTACAAATTGGAAGGGGGCAGGGTTTGCAGGTACAGAAAAATACGGCTTTAATGTATTGCCTCCAGCCAACCATACCCATGTTGAATTTATAATGACCAACAACACAGGTTCTAAATCACAGACAATGACCTTTGACGATGTTGGAGAGATTCAAATGCATACTTCCAATCAAGTAAAGACTCGCTCAGATTTCTATCTCCGCTGCATCATGGACTAGTTGATTATAAAATTAATTTCCAATAAAAAACAGCCCCGAAAGTTGAGAACAACTTTTGGGGCTTTGGATATCAAGAGTGAAATCCTCCTTTTTTTAGTGAGCCGTAATGTAGAGTTTTGTTGTTTGTCCAACATTTTCACAGGCGATATTTAATCGACCGATGAATGCGGACATTCGTTACTATATCTCCATAACCATTCCGTGGCAAGTGCCTGAGCCTCCTCGATAAGTAAGCTTACAATTATGGGGAAGCTTACAAGGGAAATTACAGAAAAATGGATGGACTACTACAACAATGAAAGACCACATGACTCCTTAAACAACCTTGCCTCTATGGAATATCGGTAGGCAAGAACGGGGTGATTTTGTATACTTTAAACCGGTCATAAAAATGGGTAGCTGACAATTATGGGGAAGCTTACACCCTCTTATTAAATCACGCCATAGTCCGAACACCTGCGATTGACTTTTTTCAAAGAAGCCTTACTCAGCATTAAATGTAAGTTATTTATTCATCAATAGCTGAGACACTTGTCCAACTGATTCTTGTCGCCAAAATTTTCCCAGCGACATCCCTTGAAGTTGTTGTGAAATATGGAATAGAACTGGTCGTACAGGTAAATGTACTCGTCAATTATCTTGTTCTTCTTCATTTCATTGTCGATGCAACCCGGTGGAACCATGTCGAAGAACTTGCGTTTACCAGATTCGTCTTGAGAGAACATGAATAGGTTGGAATAACAATATTCGCCGCGTTTCGAATAGAACGTATCAAAACCTTTTGTACAATCTACTAACGACATTCTCTCTTCTGCAAAAAATTTATTGATAAGTAAATTCAGGCTATCTGAAATCTGTACATCCTTACGGCATTTTTTCAAAATAGACTTGTTGTTTTTCAAAATGCTATTCTTAAGGCATTTACGACACTTTCACATTCCAGAGCCACCCTCACATGGTACAAGTGGAATGTAATACATTACCATAGATGTTGTATTCGCAGGCAAAAAAGCGGCAAATCTACCATCTCCTGAAAATTCTTGTGTCAAGTCCCATTTATCCATTTCAACATATATTCCCTCTTTATTCCAACGGAAGGCTTGATTTCCAACAAAGAAACTCATTTTATCTCTCAAATCCTCATAACTTAACGTATCTCTAGACGGTCCGAATTTTGTCTTAACATCCTCTCCTGTTGCAAAGACAATTTTTTCCTTAGCGAAAGAGCATATCGCAACAATAATCAGCAAAATCAATATTTTTTTTACAGTCATTTTGCCCCCCCCTAAAAGGAAATAAATTTTAACCACTTTTTTGAATGCCTTGACTTGTATGCTTTCTGCGTGATGTCGAATTCAAAAATATGCTCTTTGTCCTCTTTCTTGATAACAATTTTTAAACGACTTGATGGCTCCGTAAATTTTCTATAAATAAAAATTCCAAGCATTCCCCGTATTACGGTTCTGTATTCAACCAAAGAAGAATCAATTTTTTGAGTGGTTCCCTCAGCTGTTATAAAAGCGTCTACGGAAACAGGCATTTCTAGGTTATAAACGTTTACAGAATCAATGTACAAACGAAAAGCGTTATAAAACTTTTCTTGTAGGCTATCATTCTCGAAATCATACGAACAGAAACTTAGGTAATATTCCGTATCACGATATTTTTCGATAGGTTCTACATTTTCATCCTTTTCAATAGTGTAAAAACAGTCTCCGCTGAAAAATGGACAGCAGCCCACAAAAAGAAAACAAAGAATAGCGATAAATATTTTCATCATTTTTCTAATCCATAACCAGCCATGGGATAATGTCTAAAAATAAATGCGATACAATATTGTTGCCGTAATTATAGCTGGGTCCATTGTTGTAATCGGGCTTTCCTGTTTCTTGATTGAACACTCCTTCCACAGACGGGATCAACAACCAACCATAAAGGAAACTGAATATGCTTCTGCGACCCATCCACATTTTGTCGTTAACGCCCGCACCATGAAATATACTCGCAATCCATGGATAAGTTCCTGTTGTCAAATTATTGTCTGCTGCAAGTTTTTCAAAGCCCTTTTTATCCTTCCAGCCATCTTTCCACATGACTTTGTCCTGGATAGGATTGTCATTTCTGTTCCCATGATCATACCAGATGTCAAATGGGCCTAGTTTCCAACCAACATACTTTCGAGGCTTGCCTGTTTTAGGGTCGTTACCTTCGTTTTTGAGCTGGTAATAGAATTCTTCTCGCATTCCCCAACTGGTTTCAGCGTCGGTCCCCTTCTCCATGTGAGCAATCTGGGCATGCAGCCCAAAGCCGCCAATTCCAGCATACAGCCCGCGGCCCTCGGCGCCGAAGAACCCGTGTTCGTACCCCGTCGACACGCGCACTCCTGAGAATGTTGCGTAAGCTTCTGCATAGACAGTCATTCCGTTGAATCCTCCACTGCGATCCCAGGCAAAGCCCTGACCTACTTCCACACCGGCGCAGGCCTCACTTAAAGCACCGTAGCAGACGCCCGCGTTACGGCTGAACGATGCCCCTGTGTAGGAGTTCATGTTGAAGCCCATGCCCCCGTTAATCCACAAGCCCGTGTTAAATACGGGGATGCTAGCGTTCGCACTCAAGCTCAATGACTTGGAACCATCCTGGTTGAAACTGAAGGATGCATTTACGCCAAAATCACCGATTTCTGCAGCAGCACCAAAGCCAAAACTCCAACCATGGGATTCATCGTAACCCACAACAAGTCCCAAACCAAGAGCCCACATACCAGTGGGATCAATGTAATTCAGCGGATCACCACCGTAACTGTACGGATTAGCAAACTGTCCTGCAGGATCCGGAGAAATCCACATTCCAAAGAAAGGATCGTAGAAACGAGCTCCAAAGTAATACTTACCATGCTCGCCGTCAAACTCCTTGCCCTGCCAGCGTTCGTCGCTATCAGATGTGTAACGGGAGAAGGCGACTGTTGTTCCATAGGGACGGTATCCGAAGGCGCTCTTGAGGCCATTCTTATTCACGTACCCCCTAATGCTACCCTGCAGATCCTTAACCGGGAACAAGGCCTCGCCATTTACCCCTGTACGGTAGCCACCGCCAATGAGGTCTACACGAGTCAGCTCAAGACTGTCGGTTTTATGTCGACCATGATAAGTGTATTCACCAATACCCGGATATGTAACATCGACACGGTAATACGGAGCTCCAACAACGAATTCAGTCCAAATTCGCTGTCCGCCCTCGTCGTAGGCCATTTCAGTACGGCCCGTTTCTCCCGTGATTACAGAATTTCCGACCACATCGTCATATGTCAAGTTCACTGGGTCGTCCGAGAACAACCTTACCTTGCTAGGAAGGCCAAGGGTGTTGATTGTGTACGTGTTCTTTGAATTCCTGTCGAGCCATACGTTTCCGGATGCATCGTATGCGTAATACGCGAGATCCGAAGCCTCGTTGTTTACATTCATCGCAATCGGTCTAAAGAAGGAGTTGCTATAAGTGTAGGAGACGGCAGTGTCTTTTCCCTCCCTGCCTTCACGTTTGAACAGTAATCTTCCCAGACCGTCATAACGGTAAGACCCACTGCCAATATCCTTATCGTCAGTCTCGTACCCGACTAACCTTCCCTGGGCATCATAAGAGTAGCTTTCATTTGACTTACGTCCGTCCCATACATGAGTTGCAGAGGCAAGTCGACCCGCCACCACGGAAGGGTACGTCACGGAGTCTGAATAGATGATATTACCCAAGGCATCCTTGTACTTAATAAACTTTGTACGGCCGTAGATGTCCTTCGCGTAGGTCATGTCATAAACACGACTTCCCTTATCGAAGTAGGTTTTCTTTGAAATAGTCCCCGCTGCGGTACGGTCAACTCGCATAAGGCTATCTCCGTTTTCAAGGACGGATTCAAGTCTGCCCTTCTCGTCGTAATTATAACTCAACGTGGAAATCGGGTTCCAGGAATCATTTTTCCATTCGGCGGTCTGCGTTTCAGACAGTTCACCGGAAATGTTGTAACAGAAAGAAGTCTGCGTAGCAGGGACTCCGTCCAGCCCGTAAATAACCCATTGCCTGGTCTTTTGTCCAATGCGGTTGTAGGAAGACATCTTGACACTATTCGCCTTGATCGCCTTGTCAGAACGGACTCGTTCGCCATCGAAGGAAACTACAGCTCCGACATCGTTTGGAAACACCCCGTCCATTCCGTCAAGGATGTTTTGCAATAGAGTTTCATCAGTCGTTACACCAGTTGTCAAGAGCTCGTCTACCGTTGGTTTTCCATAAATGGTCTCGGAAAGAATATACAAATTATCATCGGAAACTGCGGTTGCGGAATCGGAGAAGGAATGTCCACAGCGGACTTCGCCAGTCTTTGTCACCTTACCTTTGGCATTGTATTCAATTGTTGAAAAATAATCACCATTACAACCTAATTTCAATGACATTGCCTGTTGACGCGCATCACGAGTAAATCGGATATTATCATCCGCATCATACACGCTTACAACAGTTCCTTTGTCTGGGGTGGTAACCGATTTAACACGACCGGCATCATCATATATATAAGTTGTGGCTAAAGTAAATAAACTTCCATCCACGGAAACATCCGTAGAGTCAACTTGGTTATCTGAATTATAATGCGTTCTAGAAATAACAACATGATCACCAGATTTCGCCCAAGCAAACAAAATGTTGCCATTGGCATCAAATATTTGCTGTGTAAATACACCTTCAGCAGAGCGATTCACCACTAGTTTAAAATTGTATTCAGTCCATGATTCTACATCAATATTTTCATTGACAATTGATTTCTTTGCAGATCCATACTTTTCCGTAAGAACCTTCTCATTGAGCTGAGACTCAACAAGAAAATTCGAGTAATCCGATGTTTTCAATGGGATCAACCACTGAGTTGCAGAAAATTGACCTAACGTAAATGAAGCCGCAGCCACACCAGAAACGTCTTTCATCACGCCATTGTCTTCTCCATAATGAAAATCCTCTTTAGCGTAAGGAACACCCAAAGCGTCCTGTCTATCCAGTTCATCATCACCGTTATGATAAGCAGAAGATTTCACAATACATTTTTTACAGGACATATCTTCATAAGCGAAAGTATTCTTGGAAGATAAGTAGGACAACGGAGCAAACTCGACATTGCCAAAATCATCCAAATAAGTTGCGCTCACATTAAAATTTCCGTTTCCAAGATCAGTTTGCGTCTGCACAACTCGTCCAAGGCCATCCTTAACGGCATAGGACTCAAGTTTTCTTAATGCATTGGAAGGATCGAAAAATACTTCTGTTTTCTCGTAAGACGGATTAACTGCAGACAGGATCCTTTTTTCACATTTCTTTGAAGAAACGGACACAAGAACATCGCCAAGCAAATTATCTAGTTTCAAATCTATTGAACCATCTCCAGGAAGAGAGACAAATGCTTCGGTAAGCATTGATCCATCATGTTTATAGACAGTAACACCATTGACTTTGATTTCATCAATAGTATCACCAGGAGCAGGGACAATCTTAGAATAAAGACTTGCACCCTCAACAAAATCATACGGAAGTTTTCCACTAAAGTTGCTACCCTTTAGATAACTCAAACCATCGGATTCAAATGAAAGTGTGTGCGTTTCCGGAGGCATAAATCGCACGGAACGCGGCTGACGAAGTCCATAACTGATATTTCTTATCTGTATAGACCTATTATAAGGATACTCTTTGACTTGAAATTTAAAGGCAATGGCCTTCGTCATTTCTAGGTCGTTTTTATACTCACCCTTTTTTTCCCATGATGTTGTATAAGCAACGGGCCAAATTACAGATTCGTCTTTTGAAACGCCGAATTTTTTTTCATAGGGAACAGGTTTCTTACTATTATATACATATTTATTATATATGTCCGTTTCTTGATTTAACATGGGCCCATCAAGAAAATAAGGATAATTTGCTTCAACTGCGTATGGGATTAAGTCTCCATTATCCATTCCAAAATACCATAAATAAACTTCAACAGGATCCAGTTCGGTCCTTCCATCGCCATAAGTAATTGATTTTGCATCAAATGTTACATAGTTAAAACTGCCAACAACAGGACGTTCTCTTGAATGGTCAAAAGCAAAAAGTCCCCCAGCATCCTTAATCGAGCCAAAATCTACATTTATGCCACCTTCTGCTGTTGTAAAAGAAACCCCCTTTCCATCAAAAGACTTTGCGATCCAACCAGGTCTTAAGAGTCCATTGGATATCAATGGCTCGCTATGGGTGTTTATCATGGCTTTATAATCTGCTTTTACATCATGACCACCATTATAGAGCGTTGGACTAAACAAGTCCCAACCATTAAGATTTCCCAATGGAGAACCTGGATATTGACCATGATACGTATAAACAGCCACATCATCCCATTCAATCCAAGGTTGGAACTGGATTTCCCCATCTGTATATAGGTAAACCTGATATGACACTGGATGACGATACCCATTTATATTGAACGGACCAATTTCAATAACAGCAAAACCCTTTGCGGAATTTATCGTAAGCCACTTCACATCAATTGTAGACGATCCCGAAATCGGCTTCATCTGATTTTTTGTAGTTTCCAAGAAAGGTACATATCCCCTGGCACCATCGGAGTAATCATAATCCTCCGGTAAGTGTCCTAGGTAAATCCGACCAGAACTTGTAATTGTAACTTCATCATAACTGGTTCCGCCAAACTCTATTTTGTTATCCAGGTTTTGCGGATTTAAGTTAACATAAAGAACAGAACCTGCTTCAGGAAGAGTCGCCGTATTAGTTGAATACGAATAAATTCTTTCCCATCCTGGCAATCCGTAATTAAGGATGCCATCTTCTCGCCTTGACGGACAAATTTGTTCGTCTGCGACAGAACAGACATCGGCAAAAGCAAAAGAGACAATAGCAGAGAAAAGCACTGCATGAATAAATTTTTCTACAAAAGTATGCATCATCATCAATCCTTATCTCAACTCGCTGAATGGTTCTACATTGAAGTTCGCTGACCATACAAAGCCATCAAAGACTGTATGGTCAAATATTTGAACAGAAGCCTGCGGTGCATAAATAACAGCCTTCATTTTCACATTGTTACCAATGGAAACATTATCTCGAGTTCCTAGATAGATGAACAAGTCCCCAGTGTTACCCGCATGGCTAACACTACAGAAATTAGAGACATTGAAACCGTTAGCAACCCAAACGCGAGAACCCGCTTCAAATTCCAATTCCACATTTGGATCAATCCAGAACGAGTCAAAATAATAGTCTCCCGCTGCAAATTGAATCTTTGAACGTTCACGAACAATGAAGTTTCTATACGCACCAGGAGATACGCTCTTATTTTGCATTCTCTCAACTATGATATCCGATATTCCTGTTGCAAACGGGATGATCTGCATTATCGGAGTCGGAATTTCAGAAGAGCGAATTACAGTCCCATAAGCAGCTCCATCTTGAACCTGCAGATTTCCTAACAGACTCAGACTATCAACTTGAGATCTATTCGCCAAGAAAACATCCCCGCCAGAAATGACATTTCCAGAAATCCTAGATTCTACACCAATTTCAATGTTTTCCGAAGCAAGAAGCGCACCACTGACCGACACCTGATTACCAATCCTCATGCGACCTGTGGTCTGGAATTTAGCGAAAGCATTGTTCTTTACCGCATCAGGTACATTCGTGGACAATGAATCGTAGAAGGTTGTCCTACTAGAAGAACTGTTAATTGAGCAGGTTGTATCACCACATGAAGAAGAACTCAAATAACCCTGATAAATATCATCATCATTTCCATCAGACAAATGTACTCCCCAAGGATCGTATGAGGAACTAGATCCCGAATTTCCAGAACTACTGGATTTGAACAACTGCACTGTATCAGGCGTTACATAAAAGTCAACGACAAGGGTGTCATTATTTGGACCAACAACGAAAACATCTTTCGGAATAGAGTTCCCAAAGGAAATCGTATCGCCACCATAATAAACTGATTCTTTTCCTAACAGGGAATCAACAACATGAACTTCCCAGCCACCAGACACATGGATTTGTAATTTTGTTGAATCTTTTACATTTGGGGTTCCTGTCGGATTCTCTGTTTTGGGAACCAACGGCGTTACATTTATTCTTACGGTGTCACCAACCATGAATCCATTCGCAACAAGAGCGTTTCCTGCAGCCCACATATCGGGATCCGGGCGTGCATTTCGGACGGTATTGAGATAGTACGACAACTCAGTACTGTCCTTACCAACAACACGTAATTCCACCCTATTCAGCGACTCACTGAGTTCAACGCGAGATGCGGAATTTGAATTAGGGTCTCTGCTTAAAACAAAATTATCATTCACATACACGTCAATTCGCGCAACATCAGAAGATGTTCGCAACGTCGGTTTAACAGATAGAGCGCTCTCATAGCCAACATTAAGCGAGTAATTCAATATATACTGTCTAAAAGCACAAGACTCATTTAAGGAATCTGCTCCTAGATTCAATGCAGAAATACTCAAATCTACCTTTTCATTGGCATTGTAACGCATTGTTACAAGTCTATCCTTACGAGATAGATAGCCTACTTCCGTTCCCTGTTTGAAGACTACATACGGATGAACTTTACCATCTTTGACGAGTACAGACAAGTCAGCAGATTTTTCTGATTGGGCAGGATAAGCGAAAGCTGGGTTACCAATGGATGACCAACGGTTGCCATCATGCGCGATAACTGAAATTTTTTTACCATTCGCCTTGTTGCTAAACAAAAGATATGGTGTATCTCCACGAACCTTCAAATCGAAAAAATCATCAGGCTGCATATAAAGGACTCTATTCTGTTCATCTGTAAGCTTATTTCCGCTTTTTGCAACAGTAATAGAGTTATCCTTAATTGGAATCCAACGAAGATAGCTACTATAGGTTACACCATCAGAATTTACGTTTTGCTGCGTTGTGGCTTTAAATACAGTAAGAGCTAATTCGCCATAATCAACATTTGTATTTAATTCCGCATTTTCTTCATCGTTAAAAATTTCGTCTGGATGAGTTTTGTAGACAGCCGCCATAAACAAAGACTGACCATCATAAGCTAGTTTGACATCAATGGGTTCATCAATCGCATGCAGATTGGAGGTATCCCATGAAACGATATCGCCTTCATATCTAGGCTGGCCAGAAATTTTACTTGGTCCAGCCCATACTGACTTACCCATGGATGTTTCTGAAGTATCATACAGACGTTTCACCACAATATAGGATGGAGCAAATTTCGCAGAAACCACGGAGCCATCATCTTCAACAATTTCTTTCGAAACCTCAAAGCTCTTTGGGTTGCCAATGTAGGCTACATAAAGCTTCCCTTCAGGACCGGATACCATATCAAAAGCTTTGGCCCCCTCATCACAAACAACACCTTCTTGATAAGAAGTTAGATTTCCATGAACAACCTTCAAAACAGTATCCTTACCTGAAATTGACACGGCTAGAGATTCTCGTTCAAATACAGGTATAGAACCAATGTTTACCCATTGATTAGACTGTGTGTTCCATATTTTACTATAAAGCTTATCATCAGCCACTCGCCTCATCATCGTCTTCTGATAAGTTTTTGTTGGATTTATAGAATCACGAAGTATAACGGGAGCCTCCCTTTTTCTTACATCCACATTGTAGAGTAAAGCCGAAGAATTTCCACTTACAGCAACCTTCACTTTATTGGCACTGAAGGACTCATCCTTCAAATCACGGTAGACAAAGCTAACACCATCATCACTTCCAAATGTCTTAGGATAAGCCAGAACATCAGATTCATCTGAACCATCAACAGATGGGATAAGGCTTAGACTATAGTTATTATTCTTTCCGTAAGCATAACTATAGGATACAGAACGGGCTTCGACAATCGAATGTTCAGAATTCGTCCACTGCCCTTGCTCAAATTTTGATCTATAGATGGAATCATTACCTTCATTTTGAAAAAGAACATTTGTAGAGTCATATGGATTCATAAACTGAGGTGCATTGCCTGTGGCAAACCCGTCAACATTTCCGTAAACAACCCAGTCCTTTTTCTTCATCGCAAACTGAAAAGCGTAATCGCCCTTTGCGCCTTTTACATCATTGAATGGAGCTACATCAACAAAAAGAGTCCATTCTGGATTATCCACAAGATTAAATGATATTGGACAAAGTCCGCCACATGCGGCAGTAGTCCATTTTTCTATTTCCTTACTCTTCCAATCGGTTTCACTTCCCTTTACCAAGGCATACCGAACCTCTGGATTAGAAGCGGAGTCAACTCCCAAGGATACATCTATATCTATAGCATCAACAGCAAAAGTTCTCTTTGCGGAGGGTCTCTTATACGTTTTCCCATTAACCTTCACATAATCAAGTTTGTCATTGCCAGATGCATTTATTGTACAACTTCCATCAACGAAGGTCTTACGAGATGCAAGGTAGACATCTCCCTTATCTGTTTCTGTATAATTCTCCGCCTCACGACCCATGTTATCATAAACAACATAAGAACCAACTCCCCGATTATCCACTGTTGTCACAACCTTATCCCACACTTCATCCCAGAACAAAGCAGAAGATGACGCATCATAAGGAAGAACTCGAATATCCTGAATTCTTATTCCAGACGGAGCTGACGTTCTTAAAGCAAATGTTGTCGCAGAATTTGATTGCAGCTCAGGCATTTCAAATTCAACCATCTGCCAACCACTATTTGTCTTAACGGTCTTTTCCTGTTTTTGTGTACCCAGCGATACAATTACCTTCACGGAATCGTTGTCTTTTGTTTGAATCCAAGCACTAATCCTGTACTTTTTCTTTTGAGGCTTATTGATTGTGGCAGAAAGTGTCCCTGTGGAGGAAAGTTTAAGCATTTTTGTAGAAAAATGCCCATATTGGTTTCCCGAATTTTTATTAATAGCATAGCCCTTTATATCGTCCAATTTCTCAGTCAGAACACAACCATACCACGTAACACTATTAATCGGTCCACAATATTCACCAGAAAGCATTAGACCTTCTTCAACGCCACAACCAGCCGCTGTTCCATACACTCGACGAGATGTCTGATCTTTAAAAGAAGCCATCTTTATCTTTTTCGAACCTTCTTCGGTTTCAATAACATCACCCTGATTGTATTTGGAATTGAAAGAAGAACGCTTCCAATTGGTATAAGAGGACATAGACCCATTTTTTACGATATAGCTAATTCCACTTTCCACATCACTTTTAGTCATCCGTTTTTTGGGAGCCATATTCCAGGTAGATACCGATCTAAAAATATTATCCACAGTATCCCAACCATTAGCATATGCAGAGACTATACGTCCCGAGGCACATTCACCAATACAAGAATAGCCACCAGCAACGGCTTCAATTCTATTCGCATCACCCAATTTTGAATCATATTCATTAAGAGGAGAACTTAAGTCCGAAACATATTTGATAATTTCTTCTGTCGTTTTGGTTCCATTCTTCTTTTTAGTGGAGACAACCCGACCATTCTTCGCAGAATACTTATAAGTCGTAGTAACCTTACTTGCCCCGTTGAAAGCGATCTCTTTTACGACTCGATCTTGATAAACGCTTACTGGCCAATCAGAATCCCTATAACGTTCGTAGAAAGTTTGTTGTCTAGACAGCAGAGCAGTTCCCTTTTCTGCATCAGTATTTGAACGTCCTCTTTGAGTATTTATGCAAGAAGAACCCAAACCGACATTGTACTCAGTCTTTTTATCCGTACCCGTATATTTTCCATCACACAGAACACTATGTTTCTCGCCCTGACCAAAAGGAAGAGTGATACTCATTTCCTTAAATAGGGGGGTATTATTAGCTTCATCATAGGCTATTTGAGTTTTATTTTTAGTAAAGTTATATGTATACTCAATAGTCTTGTCAACTACCGGCTCAAAAATTTTCTTGTTTTTCACATGATAAGAATCATATGAACCCAAAAAAGAATTACCAACCTTGTAATAAATTCTAGTTTTACCGCCATAAGGAACAGCAAAAGCATCTTCACCTAAAGAATAAGCATCTTTAATAGACTTGCCAATCAAAGACAAAGATTCACCAATCCATTTTTCGCCATTCCAAATCCACGCTTTAAAAACAAGATTCTTTTCAATAAACCAATCCTTACCCGTTATGACATCTTTTTCAGATGTTTTTTCACCCTCAGAACCGATATACTCATAACTCCACTCATTATCTTTCAAATAGTAAAGATGCAAGTAGACGTATTTCTTTACATCACATCCCCACCACTTACACTTCAATCGACTCTGTCCAGCAACAAAGAAATCACTCCCACTAAATCCAGCCCATTTCCATGCAGCAGAAAACCAGGCATAATCCTGCATTTGATAGTGGTGCTGATTTTTACCGGCATTATTACTCCATTTTTCGCCATTCCAGTAATAATTGGTCAAATACCGCTTGGCATGATGCCTTATCGTATAATAATTCTGACCCTGGGCTTGCAAATCCATTGCGGTATAAGCACCGTCATTATCAAAGACATCCTTATATTCTCTAACCCATCCAGAACCGGTCCAATGCCAAGATCTAAATCGAGAATCTCCGCCAATGTAGGCAGAAGGTTCTTCTACACCAACAAAGTAACCATCACCTAAAAAATACAAACTTCCATTATCTTGTTCATACTCACTATGGGTTTCTTTCACTCCGCCCTTACTATCAAAAGTATAAACAAAAAACTTTACAGCATTGCTAAAATCTGATGTATTCACCTGAACAAGAATATGGTCCTTCCGGCCCATTATTCTAAAACCGCCCTCGTTCACCATAGCATTAGAGATTGTATCTATGGTAAATTCCTTTCCCCACTTCGACCAAACAACATCTAGCGTTGACTTCGCTTCTTTGAAAGTTCCACCGTTCGTTTCCACACGAATAACATAATCAGGTCCAGCAAATACATTCATTGCTTTAGATTTCAATGACCAAAAATCCCTGTTATTATCAACAGACTCCTTGTACACCTCATTCCATTCCCTTCCATTCCATTGGAAAACTAACGCGCAGACAACTTTTTTTTCTAGAGTATCCTTGACAAGAAACCATCCTTGGTCACCAAATTCAACATCAGACAATTTATTTACACTAATAGACTGAACCTGAACCCAGCTACCATTCAAGCGATGATAGACAATAACGTTCTTACTTGTTTTTTTACCAACTAAGTAAGGAGTACCGTCTTCCAGATATCCTTTGCCATAGATTTTTTCCACATCAAGTTCTTCCATGTGCCCTTGACCAAGAGTTTCTTTCGCATAAGTGTATTCCACCCATCCGCATTCTTTTCCCTTAACACTGTAAAGCGCCCCCAAAGGATACACTACATTATCCGCATTTGCTACGGCATTTTCCGATCTATCATAATATTTATAGTACTCATAATCGCTTTCTTCGCCAAGCTTGTTAAAGAAACGCACTGCTGACAATAATCTCTTAACAAAACCATCTTTTTTAGAACCATCCTGAGCAAACTGTTTTAAAGCAGAATAACAGAGTTCAACGGAACCAACTTTACCATTTCTTCCTGAAATCACAATTTTAGAGAGATACTTGCGATTCACTTTTTCAACGAACATGTCTACATCTGAATCATCTAAAAGTTCATTTTTAGTTCCATCAAAATCAAGATATTCACCAAAAAAATCACCTTCGCCCTTATTTCCATACACAAATTGAAGAGAATCATCCATAGACGAGACAACTTTCGTCAGATATGATTCCTTGGTGTACTTCATGTCACCTGAACTCCAGGGTTTACTGGTATTGAAGTTGCCAGAAAGGCCCTCTATAATCTGCTCGTAGAAATATTGAAGAAAATTTCCTTCAATATCAATTTCTTTACTCACATTCCAAACCGTGGGATACAAGCAAGGTGAACCGCTTATAGCAGTACCGATAAGACCATAACCTAAAGATCCATCATCCTTCAAAGGCCAGAACAAGTCATACTCTGTGGCATTTCTCTTAGGCGTTTTAAATACGTCACCACTCTCATCATTCAAATCACCATATTCATGAACAACACCTTTCGTATCAGTGATTCTCCAACCTTTGACAAAGGTTACATAATCACCTTTTTGAGTAACATCAATAGAATCAACAACCTGTTCAACCTTCATGAAAGGATTTCCTTCCACCCACCAAGTTGAATCTTTTGTATCGGACGGATTCTTCCTAAAAATTTTAAACCTTCCACCAGAAGACATTACCAAATAAAACTGATCATCGCCAATAAAACTTGTTCCACGATTGTCGCTAACAATCTTAGCTCTTCCTAAGGTCCATCCAAGACCAACAAGACCAACAGAAGTTCGGTCATTTCTTGTATTCATTTCTTTGAATACATTTCCAGAATAGCTCAAATCAAAATTTACCGAAACCTCGCCAACAGAAATACTAGCCAAAGATTTGGTCAAAGCAACAGTTCCCGACAAAGGATTGATTCCTCCTTCAGGAGACATGTACTTATTAAAAGCATTGGAACTGCCCTCTTCAGCACTCTGTGCAAAAACAGAGCTGAATGCAGACATAACTAAAAGGAACAAAGAAATTTTCTTAATCATAATTTCAATTCCCCAAAAATTTCAGCTTTTTCTGCAAATAACGCAAAAAGTTGAATGGTTAAACAAATTCAACGAATACGCACCAAAACCCCATAGTCCACCCATTGCAGGTAAACCATGGTCCTTGGAACACAGATTTTTTATTGAGAACCTAACCCCCTAAACTTGGTTAGAAACCAATAAAAAATTGTATTTTTTCAACTTGGGCGACAAAGCTAAAAAAACTTTAGCATCATTCAAAGAGTCTTTTTTCTTTTTTTCGTCATATTTTCCAACAAGAATTGTCCTTAACTTGTAATACAAATGCTTAATTTGTTGATATACATGCAATTATTCAACCATCTTTCTTTTGTAAAAAAAAATTGTTTTTCTATTAAGTCTAATAAAAAATGTTTTTCTATTATTTCTGTAAAATAGAGGGGGCATCATGAATCGACATGCTTATGCAATATCAATAATAGCACTGGGTTTATTGACATCTTGTGGCAATAGCAACCCATCTTCTGCTAGTGAAAATTCGAGTTCATCAGAAAACAACTCTCAACATTCAAGTTCTTCACTCGTTGAAAACATTTCATCTGCCAACGACAACATTCAGTCAAGCAGTTCAATGCCATCAGAAATAAGTAGTTCAACTTTATCTGGAATAAGCAGTTCTACAGAACCATCTCCTAAAAGTTCTGCAACGAGTGGCAATAATTATCCCGCCAACTACGATTCAGAAACAGGACTCCTTACGGACGATAGAAATAACAAGGTCTACAAGACTGCAAAAATCGGCAATCAAATTTGGATGGCGGAAAATTTGAATTTCGACATTGGCGACAGACCATCAGCATGTTT
>JAZRWJ010000027.1:0-36437 GCA_045599625.1 Fibrobacter sp. | reverse complement strand
GGGACCTGGTGAAGGAAGCAGCATGGAAAGCGCAGGCATAAAGGAGGAGGTGAAAAAATGAGACTTAGCAAACAGAAGGTGGAAATCATCATGGCAAAGAAGGCCATGACCTACACAGAGCTGGCGAAGGCGGCGGGAGTTTCCTGCGGCGCCATTACACAGTATTTTAATAGGGACATCAGAACCACAACAGCGTACAATTTCGCAAAGGCGCTGGGTGTAGAGGTAGAGACAATCGTCAAGTAAATTTTTTTACCCTATACGTTTAGAAAATATAAACAAAACGCGGTAAAACATAGCTAACGCTTATTAAATATAAACAAGGAGGAAGCTAAATGAGAATCAGAACAATCGCCGGAGCGGCGAAAGAGCTGAAAGCAATGGACCCTTACACCGCGGTCAACGACAAGACAATCCGCCGCTGGATCGCAGACGGAGCCATCGCAGCACAGAAGGTCGGAACCAGAAACCTGGTCGACTTGGACAACCTAATCGCTTACATGGGAGGAAATAGCAATGCGCAAACATTACAGAATTAGGAAGGGCAGCCCAGCAGACTACATCATCAACGCGCTGCCATACGTAGGACTTATCGCCATGTTCATCCTGACAGGAATCATGAACAGCTGGGAGCTTGGGCTTTTATAGGAGGCAACGATGAAAAATTCACTTGGAGATTTACACAATCATTTATTCGCGGAGCTAGAACGCCTCTCAGACGAGGACTTGAAGGGCTCAGAACTAGACGCAGAAATCAAAAGAGCGCACGCCGTAACAGGCATCGCATCGCAGCTTATAGCGAACGGAAACCTGGTGCTCAAAGCAATGAAGTTTGACGACGACAAGCTGAACGCAAACACACAGGTGCCGAAGATGCTACAAGGAGGCGCTTGATGCACTACACGGAGACATGGCCGAAGGATCGCGTCGATTTCATAGCGGCGTTGGTGAGGTCGCAGCAATACACCTGCCAGGAGATAACGGACGCATTCAACGAGCACTATGGCGACAACAAAACCCGCAGCGCAGTCAAAAGCATTATGCAGAAGCATGGCCTGCGCTTAGGACTAAAGAAGAAGGGTGAACGATACACGAAGCTGTGGCCGAAGGAATACTGCGAATGGATAACAGCCAACTGTCAAGGGAAAACCTGGGCGCAGGTATTGGAGGAATTCAATGAGCACTTCGGGGTTAACTACCCATTAGAGCAACTGATTCATAAAGCAAAGAACGCGAAGTGGCGCAACGGCTACGATGGCCGATTTAAGAAGGGCGACGTGCCGTGGCAGAAGGGCCGACCGCTAGACGAAGAACACAGGGCGCTTTTAAGAAGGTGGGAGTTCCAGAAGGGACACCGCCCATTAAACCAGCTGCCGCTCGGATCGGAGCGCGTAGACCAGATGGGTTACACCTGGGTGAAGGTGGCCGAACACGTAGGCGTCAAGAAGTACGAAAACTGGCAGCCAAAACACAAGTTGATCTGGGAGCAGGCACACGGGCCGCTGGAAGAAGGCCAAATCGTAATATTCCTAGACGGAGACAAAACAAACTTCGACATCAACAACCTGGAAGCAATAACAAAGGCGGAGAACGCCATCATGAACGTTCGAGGCTGGAGAAGCGAAGACCCGGAACTGAGCCGGATCGGTGTCGCAGCAGCTCGAATCGTAAAAGCAGCAGCAAGAAGACAAAAGGAGGAAGCAAATGGCAACGGATAATCTGGAATTGTACAACAAGGTCCGAGCGGTACCGTCAAATGCACAGAAGCCAATCGGAGCAGGAAGGCTCAAAGGGTTTACAGACATCAAACCAATGTGGCGAATCAAGACGCTGACGGAGAACTTCGGGCCGGCAGGAGAAGGCTGGACTTATAGGATTGTAGACCGCGAGATTTTACCGGCAGGAGATACCGGAGAACGCGCCGCAATCGTAGAAATCGAGCTCAGGGTTAAGAACAGCAACGGAGACTGGGGCGAACCAATAACAGGCATCGGCGGCAGCATGTACATTGCAATCCAGAAGGGCAAACAGTACGTCGACGACGAGTGTTACAAGAAGGCCATGACAGACGCAATCGGCGTGGCGGCGAAGGCGCTGGGAGTAGGCGCAGACGTTTACTGGGAAAAGGATAGCTCAAAATACAACCCAATTCAGACCGACGATGAAGCGGCACCAGTAGCACCAATACCGGTCGGCAGACCTAAGCTCACACCGGAGGAGGAGAAGCGAAAAGCGATGGCTGTGGAGCTCTTAAGGAAGGCAGGAGCGAAGGGTTACAGCACAGACGACGTCCTGGCTTACTGCAGAGTCGAACGCCTGGGAGAACTAACAGAGGCGAAGCTCCAGGAAGCCATGACAGCATACGACATGATGGAGGCAAAACATGCATGATGGCCTGGACCTAATAAACGAAATGAACGGCATGCAGCTCAAACTGACAGAGGCGGTCAGGTTGATGGCTAAATTCGGCAGGGAATACGCGCAAGCGGAGCACGATTACAAGGTGGCCCTGGCGCAGGAGGCAATCAAGCTGAGAACCGACGGCATGGCCGTAACGATGATCCCGCTTGTAATATACGGCAACGTCGCAAAGGAGCGACTGGAGCGCGACACGGCGGAGGTTATGTGGCGCACAGCGCAGGAAAACGTCAACAGTATAAAGCTAAAGCTCAGGCTTCTCGACGCCCAGATCGGACGCGAATGGGGCCAGAACAACTAAAGGAGGAACCAATGAACTTATTCGAATTGAACGCAGCAATCGAAGCGTGCATCGACGAGGAGACAGGCGAGATTTTAACAGACGACCTGGAAGCCCTCGAAATGGAACGCGACACCAAAATCGAGAACATCGCCTGCTGGATAAAGAACCTGACAGCAGAAGCGGCAGCTCTTAAGGAAGAGAAGATGAAGATGGCAAAGCGCCAGCAGCAGGCAGAAAGCAGAATCGAAAGCCTGAAAAACTACCTTCTCAGATCTATGAGAGAAGGCGAAAAATTCAAGACAGCAAGAGCACAAATCAGCCAGCGCAACACGCCGGTGCTTGCCATAGCAGAAGGCGCAACCATACCGGAAGAGTTCCTGGTGTACAAGGCACCCGCACCAGATAAGGCGGCACTTAAGGCGGCCATTAAGGCAGGCAGAGCAATCGAAGGCTGCAGCATCGAAAGCAGCAGATCAATCACGATTAAATAAAGGGAGGAAGAATCATGACAAGCTATTTATTAACTTTAAAGTATGGCAGCTACAGCCACGTTGACTTTGTATTTGATAACGAAGGACAGGCCCTGGCATTTGGTATGCAGGCTCTCAGATGTTGCGTGCCAAGAGACGAAGGCGATCACCCATCACTCGAGGTCAGCATCATTGAACCTAAAATCGAAATCGAAGATGCAGACTTCGAGAAGCTCGATCTGGAAGCATTAGCGGCAGACACAGAGGACGATTTTTAACTAGGAGGAAGAAGCATGAATTCAGTACAGCTTATCGGAAGACTTACAAAGGACCCAGAGCTTCGTTACACAACAGGAGCAAACCCAACGGCGGTCGCTAGATTCGGCCTGGCGGTAAACGACGGTTACGGAGACAAGGAGCAGACAAGTTTTATTAATATCGTAGTATTCGGCAAGCAGGCAGAGAACTGCGAGAAGTACCTGGCAAAGGGCAGACAGGCAGGAATTACCGGCCGCATTCAGACAGGCTCTTATGAGAAAGACGGCCGCACAGTATACACAACAGACGTAATCGCAAACCGCGTGGAATTTCTCGGAGGCGGAAACCAGCAGCAGGCACAGCAGGCAGCAGAACCGCAGGAATCACCGGAAGGATTCAGCGCACTTGACGACGATATCCCATTCTAAAGGAGGCGACGGCCATGATGTACAGAGAAGACATCGATGCCAAAATCAAGGCGCTGGAGCGCGAGCACAGGCTGGCAAGTAACGCAGATTATAAAGCGGTGCTGGGCCGACGTATAGCAGCATACAAGCATCTTAGGGAGGCGGCGCCGGAGAAGACGGTGCACGAAAACCCATCGGACTGGCGCGCAGAATTTGTCGCAGCTTACGAGGAGGTGACGGGCAGACCTTATGGCATTTAGACCGAAATACAAGAACACGAAAATCAAGGCAGAAGGCCACGTCTTCGACAGCAAAAAAGAATACAAAAGGTTCCTGGAGCTAAAGCAGCAGGAGCTGGACGGCGAAATCAGACAGCTCACCCTGCAGGACACGTTCGAGCTCATACCATCGCAGCGCGGATCCGACGGCAAGGTCATCGAACGCGCGGTGAAATATAAGGCGGACTTCACTTACAGGAACGCAGCAGGAGACCTGGTTGTTGAGGACACAAAGGGTTACAAAACGCCCGAATACATAATCAAACGAAAGTTAATGCTCTACATTCACGGAATAAGAATCAATGAACTATAACAAGTATTTTACATGTTGCAAGCCATGCAAGCCGCCAACCAGGCACCCGGGATGCCACGACACCTGCGAACAATACGCAGCGGCGCGGGAGGAATATCAGAAGGACAAGGCAGCGCTGGCGGCGGTCAAATCAGAATACAAAGAGTTCTATGGCTACAAGAAGAGCAACGAGAACAAAGGAAGGTACGACAGATGAAGCATTTAATCACCTATATAAGACAGCTCACCAACGTGGAGCGAAACCGCGCTGACAAGGAACACGGGCCGTTTCATTCAGACCATGAAGGGCTCGCCGTACTCTGGGAGGAGATATGGGAAGCAAACGACGAGATGAAGCGAATCGCAGACGGCATGGAAGAACTGAAAAACGCGGTCTTTATTGACAGCTTGGACGGTGCACACAACGCGGCGCTGGATATTAAGAAGCACGCAACGCTCATGGCAGCAGAAGCGATCCAGGTCGCAGCCGTAGCGCAGCGATTCATTGACAGCCAGGTGGCACGCGAAGCATTGGAAGGCAGGGGCTAAAAATGCTCGGGTTTGTGAAGCTGTATCGAAAATTTGAGAACTGGGAATGGTACAAAGACCAGAACACAAAAGCCGTATTTATACATCTTCTCATTCATGCAAATATAAAGCCTTCAAGGTTTAAGGGGTACCAGCTACAGGCTGGGGAGTTGATAACAGGAAGGAAGCAGCTGGCGCTTGATCTAGGATTGTCGGAGCAAAATATCAGGACAGCCCTGGCACACCTGCAGGACACCGGCGAAATTACGATAAAACCAACCAACAGATTTAGCATCGTAACCATTGAAAAATGGGGCACTTACGCAGGTTCGGACTGTGACGACCAACCAACAACCAACCAACAACTAACCAACGACCAACCAACAACTAACCAACAACTAACCACAGAAGGAGAAAGCAAGAAAGAAAGAAAGCAAGAAAGCAAGAATGGTGGGCAGCACCACCAGGAAATTGTTGACGCATGGAACGCCCTGGGGCTTAACCCTATAAGGAGCATCAAGGACGGAACCACAAGGCTCTCTCTTCTAAACGCAAGGCTTAAAGGCTACGGAGAAGAAGCAATCCTGGAAGCCATAGAGGAAGTCGGACAATCGGAGTTTTTACAGGGCGCAAACAAGCGCGGCTGGACAATAACATTCGATTGGCTTTTGAAGCCTAACAACTTCCAGAAGGTCCTGGAGGGACAATACAGAACAAAACTAAAACCCGCAGCGAGCAACAGCACAGCGGAAATGCTAGAGAACCATTACAGAATGGCGGAGGAATGGGCCAATGAATACGAGGGAATTTGAGAAACTAAGTGACTGGATCAAGACCTGCTATCCACGCGAGGCAATCCTGCCAACTAAAGCGGCCATGTCAATCTGGTATGAGGAACTAAAGGACCTGAGCTTTGAAGCGGCGTTCGCAGCCGTAAGGCAGCACACGCAGACAAGCAAATGGTCGCCAACGATCGCAGACATAAGAAGGCTCGCGGCAGAGATAAGCAGACCGGAAGGCGCGACAAACGACTGGGGCGAAGGTTGGGAAGCCGTATGCAAGGCAATATCGGCCTGCGGCTACAACAGGGAAGCAGAAGCCCTGGAGCGCATGGACGACATAACACGCCAGGTCGTAAAGCGCCTCGGTTGGAAGAGCCTGTGCGAGAGCACAAGCCCAGGAACCGACCGCGCGAACTTCCGGCAGATCTATGAACAAGTCGCACAACAACACAAAGAGACAGCAGTCCTCTCGGCCGAACTAACGGCGCGGATTGCACACACAAAACAGGAGCTCACCAATGGAAGCCAAAGATTACTTACTACAACTTAAGAAGAACGAAGCGATGACCGTCAACGCGCTGCAGGAGATAGAGCGCCTGAAAACGATGGCCGCCGGCATGAGCGGAAGCGCAGAAGGCGAACGCGTACAGGCAAGCAAGTCTGCAGACAAGATGGGCAACGCTGTAATCAGGTACATCGAACTGGAGGAGGACCTGCAACAAAAGACGCTCGAATATTTCAACGAACGCCAGAAGACGCTGGCGCTCATGAGCACTCTGCCTCCTGACGAATACGCGGTCATATTTGCCCGCTACGTCGAGGGGCTGGAGTATTACGAAATAGCGGAGCGATCCGGCAAAAGCTACAGCTGGACGAAGAAAAAACACGCAAAGGGCCTGAGACTAATCCAGGCCGTACTTGACAAGGAGGAATCAAAATGAACGTAACACGTGGTTATCAGTACGAGAACATCGCTGCAAGATTAATCGAGAGCATCCCAGCGCTGGAGTACATAAAAAACTCGGAAGTTAAAATCGGATTCGCAGCATCCGATGCGAAGAAAAAGGACGGAGGTGCGACAACATACGCAGACTGCAAGAAGGTACCCGGATTATATAGGCTTTTCATTCCGGAACAGTACGACTTCATGATTACAGTATACGAGCCGAACGTGGAGCACATGAACGCAGACCAGCTGGACATTCTGATCCTGCACGAGCTTTTACACGTAGGCATTGAGGACGACGGAATGGCGCCGCCGCGCTATTTTGTAAAGGCGCACACTTTCGAGGAGTTCGAAATTATAGTTAGAACCTTTGGCACAGACTGGGCCGGATATTTCAGGACCCCGGGCCCGGTTGAAGCGGTGGCGAAGGAGTAGCGCTCAAAGGAGGCACACCATGAAATTTTTAAACGCAGAAGAGCTCACAGATTGGATCCTGCAGCAGAGAGGCAGCACAGAGGACCCACAGGTGAAGGCAGGCCTTAACGCCGTACTTGGCAAGATAAACAACATGCAAAAGATAAACACCGTCGACATGTTCGTCGGAGACATAAAGCCAACGGCAACCGGCAAGATTCTCCACGCAGGAACACAGACGGTCGGCGAGATAATAAACCTGCTCATGCATTACCCGAACCAGGAGAAGCCGGTCGAAAGTATCGACACATTCGAAGACGAAATCGTGGTTCATACATTGGACGAGCTGGCAATCTATATCGGCAGGGAGAAGGGGGCGAAGCGCGTGAGCTTTGAGGAATACAGGAGGAAGTTTTAATGAGCAATGAACCAACCACAGAAATCAAAGAAGATTATTTAAAATACCGCACGCTTGCAAGCGAGATGAAACGATCAACAACCGCAAACATTCTGGGTACCGAATACAACATCGTGATCGCAACGGAGAAGGATTACCCGATGCTGAAAGAAGTCGACGGTTACACAGACACGTCCATCAAGCTGATTGTTGTCGACGCATGCAACGAAGTAACGCCGGACTCTAAGAAGGACCTGGAAATGTACAGGAAAAGCGTTATCAGACACGAAATCATCCATGCGTTTTTATACGAATCAGGGCTGGCGGAAAATTCCGGATCAGCACAAGCCTGGGCGACCAACGAGGAAATGGTCGATTGGTTCGCAATACAGGCGCCGAAAATTATGCGCATATTTGAAAGCGTAGACTGTGCATACTAAATGACAGGAGAACTAAAGATGAATAAACCGAAAATATATATAGCGGGACCGATATCAAACAACCCGCATTACAAGCGAACATTTGACAGAGCGGAAGAAGAGCTCAGACAGGCAGGCTGGGAGCCGGTAAACCCGGCGAACAATACAGCGGACACATACAAGGAATACATCGACAAGGGCCTGGACCAGCTAAGAGAATGCGACGCGATATTCGTGCTCAACGATTGGATCCATTCAAAGGGCGCAACACTAGAGAGACGTTACGCGGAGACAGTAGGAATCAAGTCGTTCTATCAGGTATATGGCGTGCCGAACGTAGCAAAGCTCAAGGAATAAGGAGGAAGACAATGGATTTATACAGATTAGCAGAAGCGCTGCAGATCATAAAGAGCGCATGCAAGGACGCACCAAGCTGCGGACTTTGCCCGATGGGCGACAGGGAAAACAAGTGCCTGGTTAAGAGAGTAGACCCGGAGGATTGGGACATCAAGACGCCGGACATTATACCAAGAATTATGCGCTGGCCAACGTTCTCGGACGAAGAATAAAAAGTCTTAAAAACGTTGAAATTTCAATAAAAAGCGCTTGCTTTGTGCCCCGTGTTCGGCTATGATGTGGTCAAGATAAAGAACACGAAAAACACGGAGGCAACACCATGAAGATTATAGTAACAGAAGTGAAAATCAACGGCGAAAGAAAAATCAAGAAGCTCGGATCATATACAATCCCATACACAGCAAGAAACGAAAAGCTGGCTATGTACATTTGCGAAAACGAAGACCTCGGCCTGGATTGGTTCGACGGCGAAACAGCCCTCGGCGATGAAGTAATCGAGCTGCAGGGAGCAATCGAAGACATCGCAACATTTAAGGAAGTATTCGAGATGGTGGCATAAGCAAGGCAACCCCGCGAGAGAATCGCGAGATGTTCACAAGATAGCACGAGAAACGCACGCAAACACACGCGTGCGTTTTTTATTGCGCTGGCATTTCTACAAACGCGCAGGAAAACGCGCACAACGCGTTTAATAATTGCGTTTGATGTCCGGAAATGTCCCAAAATGACCCAAAATGACCCGAAATGGCCAAATGTAGCTACAAATGACCGGAGCAGGGTGTTATTGTAATACCGTAAGCAGTTAAGGGATGCGCTTACATTTTGATTCTTCCTTTATTTTTGAAGCATAGAAAGATTGGACAGTAAGGGCCCACGCCTCATGATTACCCCTCGTGAAGCGCGGGCCTTTTACTATACCAATGCGCGAGAGGTAAACATGGAAATTATAACAAAGGCAACAAACGAGGTGAGACCCTACGAGAAGAACCCTCGAAACAACGACGCAGCCGTCGATGCGGTGGCGGCTAGTATAAAGGAGTTCGGATTTAAGCAGCCAATCGTTATTGACGCGGCCGGAATCGTAATCGCAGGACACACAAGACTCAGAGCAGCAAAGAAGCTGGGCCTTACTAAGGTGCCATGCATCATGGCCGACGATTTAACAGAGGAGCAGGTGAAGGCCTACCGCCTGGCAGACAACAAGACAGCAGAGCTGGCGGAATGGGACCTGGACCTTTTGGCGGAAGAACTAGACGACATATTGGACATTGACATGGAAGACTTCGGCTTCGAGTTTGAGGACGAGCCGGAACGCGAGGTTGTAGAAGATAACTTCAACCCGGTGGTTCCGCCGGATCCTAAAAGCAAGCCTGGTCAAATATATAAAATGGGGGGGCATAGACTGATGGTCGGAGACAGCACAAACGAGCTGGACGTCCAGAAGCTAGCAGGAAGCGACGAGGTCGACCTGTTCCTTACAGACCCGCCTTACAACGTGGATTACGTAGGCAAGACAAAGGACGCCCTCAAAATAGAAAACGACAGCATGGACGACTCCAGCTTCGTGGAATTTCTAACAGACGCATTCGCTGCGGCCGATTCCGTAATGAGGGAAGGCGCAGCGTTTTATATTTGGCACGCAGACAGCGAAGGCTTTAATTTCCGCAAGGCGTGCAGAGAAAACGGCTGGAAAGTAAGACAATGCCTTATCTGGAATAAAAACGTTATGGTTATGGGCCGCCAGGACTACCAATGGAAACACGAGCCGTGTTTATACGGTTGGAAGGACGGCGCAGCGCATTATTTCGTCGAGGCCCGCAACATAACAACCATAATCGAGGACGGCCTGGAATTCGACAAAATGAAGAAGGAAGAAATGCGACAGCTCCTCGAAGATATATTCTCCGAGAAGGTGCCCGCTTCAGTAATAAACGAGAAGAAGCCAACCAGATCGGAACTGCACCCAACGATGAAGCCAATCAAGCTGATGGCAAGACAGGTCGAAAATAGCAGCAAGCCGGGACAGATTGTCCTGGATCTATTCGGAGGAAGCGGCAGCACGCTCATGGCATGCGAGCAGCTCGGCCGCAGGTGCTACACGATGGAGCTGGACCCACGTTACGCCGACGTCATAATTCAGAGATGGGAGGAGTTCACCGGAGGAAAAGCAGAGCTGGTGACAGACTAGATGGCAGCCTGGATATTAACAATTATAAGCCTGGCCGGTTCATACCTAAACGCCCGGAAGATTCGGGCCTGTTTTGTGCTATGGATAGCATGCAACACCGGCTGGATGCTTTGGGACATTTACACGCAAGTATACAGCAGAGCAGCCCTGGATTTAGTACAGAGCGGCTTCTGCGTTTTGGGACTATATAACTGGAGGGAAAACGATGGCGAATCCGGAAAACTTGAAGACGCTAAGCCCGAACGAAGCTCGAGAGCAGGGCAGGAAGGGCGGAATCGCGTCAGCAGCTAAGAGAAAAGAAAAGAAGGCCCTGAAAGCCACGCTGGAGACCCTACTCTCAATGCCAATCAACGAAGGGATGGAGGAGGCGCTGGAGGGCATACAGAACCTGGCAAGACTAAAGGGCGCAAACATAGACGTGCAGACAGCGGTGATGTTTGCACAGATAAAAAAGGCACTAAAGGGCGATACAAGGGCGGCCGAATTTATCCGCGACACGATCGGCCAGAAGCCGGGCGACAAACTAGACATGAGCCTGGCCGTTCCGATTTTCTACGGAGAAGATGACATCCCAGAATAACGCCCCGAAAATATATCTGCCAGATATAATCGGGCGCGGCTACGGTAATTACTGGCGATATAAAGGCCGTTACAGAGTATGCAAGGGAAGCCGTTCCAGCAAGAAATCAGCGACAACGGCTTTATATTTTATTTACAACATGATGAAGTTCCCGGAGGCAAACCTGCTGGTTGTACGTAAGACGTACAGAACGCTCAAAGATTCCTGCTTCAAGCAGCTAAAATGGGCCGCAGGACGGCTCGGCGTTTCGGATCTATGGGAATTTAGAAGCGCACCAATGGAGGCGGAATACAAGCCAACGGGACAACGTATTTATTTTAGAGGCCTAGACGACCCTCTGAAAATAACATCAATCACGGTCGAAAAAGGCGTGCTTTGCTGGCTATGGATTGAGGAAGCATACGAAATAACCAGCGAAACCGACTTCGACACTCTCGACGAATCAATCCGAGGAGCAACCCCGCCGGGCTTATTCAAACAAGCGACGCTCACTTTTAACCCCTGGAATGAAAGGCATTGGTTAAAGGCCCGCTTTTACGATAAGCCCGACGAAGACACCCTGGCCATGACAACCGATTACCGGTGCAACAAGTGGCTGGATGCAGCGGACATCAAGAACTTCGAGAGAATGAAACGGAACAACCCGAGACGATACCAGGTCGCAGGACTAGGAAACTGGGGCGTGGTAGAAGGTCTCGTGTTTGAAAATTGGCGTGAAGAACTATTCGACGTTGACGAGATACGGCAGCAGCCGGACGTTCAGTCGGCCTTCGGGCTGGACTTCGGTTACACCAGGGACCCGTCAGCATTAGCCTGCCTGCTGGTAAGTTTGGAGCAGAAAAAAATCTGGATCTTCGACGAGCTATACAAGCCGGGCCTAAGCAACGCCAGAATCGCGGAAGAGGTAACAGAGATGGGTTACTGCAAAGAACACATTACAGCCGACGCAGCAGAGCCGAAGTCAATCGACGAATTGAAGCGGCTGGGTTTGAGAGTAAGCCCGGCAGCAAAGGGCCCTGACAGTATACGCCACGGCATACAATGGCTGCAGGAGTTCGAAATCATAATCCACCCACGATGCCCGAACGCGCTCACAGAAATTAGCATGTACACATGGGCGCAGGACAGATTCGGGCAGACACTACCTCAGCCAATAGACGATTACAACCACTTCATGGACGCGCTAAGATACGCGACCGAGAAGTTCAGACGAAAGGCAAAACCAACAGTTAAAACTTTGAGAGGCGGAATCTAATGATCAGAATAAACCAAGACACGACAATGACAGCAGACCTCCTGGCGCAGCTCATAAAGGAGCACAAGAAGGCCGTGAACGGCAGAATGAAAAAGCTCTGGGACATGTACCTGTCAAAACACGACATATTAAAAGACCGACACAGAGACGACGGCAAGCCGGACAACCGAATCGTCGTCAATTTCCCTAAATACCTGGTAGACACTATGAACGGCTACTTCATGGGAAACCCGGTCAAGGTAACATCCAGCGAAACCGAGGTCAACGACTTCCTGGAATTTTTGAACCAATACAACGACCTGGACAACGTAAACAGCGAGTTGGGAAAACTTACCGATATATTCGGCAACGCCTACGAGATCTATTACACAGACGAGGAGGCAAACCTGGGCGTCATGTACCTTTCACCACTAGACGCCTTCATGATATACGACGAATCAATCCTGGCACGCCCGCTTTATTTTGTAAGGCTCTACAAAGGCAGAGACAACATCGTGCGCGGCAGCATTTCAGACGCCGCAGAAGTTCGTTATTTCACAGTAACGGGCGGCGTGAAGTTTGAGGACGAGCCAACAGAACACCACTTCGACGGAGTACCGGCAACAGAATTTGTGGCCAACGACGAACGCCAGGGAATATTTGAATCGGCCGTTACTATGATTGACGAGTTCAACAAGGCCATGAGCGAAAAAGCCAACGACGTCGATTACTTCGCAGACGCGGTGCTTAAGATTTTAGGCGCAGACGTAGACGAAGCGACAATGCAGGACATGAGACGCAACAGAACCATCAACGTCGCAGGAGACGACGCGGCGAAGGTAATCGTCGAGTTCATGGAGAAGCCGAACGCGGACTCAACCCAGGAGAACCTCATCAACAGGCTGGAACGCTTAATATTCCAGATCAGCATGGTGGCGAACATAAGCGATGAAAACTTCGGAACCAGCAGCGGCATCGCCATGAAATACAAGCTGCAGGGAATGAGCAACCTGGCAAAGAATAAGGAGCGAAAATTCACAGCAGCCCTGAATCGTAGATACATGCTGCTGTTCAGCAACCCGGCGTCAAAGGTATCAGAAGACGCGTGGAAGCATCTGGATTACAAGTTCACGCCAAACGTACCGGCAAACCTGGCAGAAGAGGCAGACACAGCAGCAAAGCTGGAAGGCATCGTCAGCAAGGAAACGCAGCTCACAACGCTGTCAATTATCGAAAACGTAACAGCAGAAATCGAGCGCCTGGACAACGAGGAGAAGAAGGCGCTGGACAACGCGGTTATAAATCGAGCATTTGAGGACGGGGCTGATGAATAATGAAAATCAAGAACCTTAAGCAATACAGTTACTGGCGCAAGCGAGAGCAGGCAGCACGCGCGGACAGAATGAAATCCGAGGCGGAAATCGACAAAGAGATTCGGAGCATATACGCAGAGATGGCCGACGGAATCCAAAAAGAGATTGACAGCTTCTATGCGAAATACGCAGCGGAGAACGGAATCACGATCGCAGAGGCACAGCGCAGAGCTTCCAAGATAGACATGGAAGAGTACGAGCGCAAGGCTGAGAAGTACGTGAGGGAGCAGACGTTCACGGAGCAGGCCAACCGGGAAATGCGCCTTTATAACATGACCATGAAGGTGAACCGCCTGGAGCTTTTAAAGAGCAAAATCGGGCTGGAGCTCCTAAAGGGACACAGCGAGCTCGAAAGGACCCTCGGTGAGCACCTGACGCAGGGCGTGCAAGCAGAATTTGAACGTCTTGGAGGAATACTCGGCGAGACCGTAAAAAACGCCACAAAGCGAGCACAGGGCCTCGTGGGGGCATCGTTCAAAACCGCCAGGTTTTCGGACCGCATATGGATGAGCCAGGACCTGCTCAAAGCGGAGCTGTCAAAGCTGCTCAGGCAGGGATTAATCCAGAGCAAAAGTTCAATCGAGCTGGCCCGCAACCTTCGAAAAATAATGGACGTAAGCCAATCGAACGCGGAGCGCCTAATGAGGACAGAGCTCACACGCGTCCAGATAGAAGCGCAGAAGCTAAGTTATAAAGAAAACGACTTCGACAAATACATGTACATTGCGCTCTCCAGGGAGCAGGCAAAGCCCGGACAGAGAGCGTGCGACGTTTGCGAAGCGCTAGACGGGCAGGTCTTCGACGTAAAGGACATGGAGCCAGGGCTCAACGCACCGCCGATGCACCCGAACTGCAGATGCTCGACAGCTTCGGCTTTTATGGATCCGCAGGAATTCGACAGGTGGCTCGATAATCAGGTTGACGAAATGAACGGCTCTGGACTATTGGCACGAGGAGTTGAACGTGATACAATAGGGCAAAGAGCAATGGCGGGAGGAAAACGCCGCAGCGTGCACACGCCGCTCAGCGAGGAAGACAAAGCCTTTATTTTGAAGGAAGCAAAGGCCCTGGGAATAGACGCATCCAAAATCGAGTTTGTAACGGGCAGGGGTACAGCATATATTGACAGTCGCGACAAAATCCGCGTAAGTTCAAATGTGTTCCCAGCATCGGACGATTCAAAACACCCGACAGACAGCCTCAGCGTGAGAGCAACCCTGGCGCATGAATATTATGGACACAGGGCGAACCGCGGAACAAAGCTGGAACCGGGAGCATGGAATGATGAATTCCGCGCAAGCTATATGGCGGCATTATATGCGCCAAATCTAAGCGATGCAGAACGCGCAGCTCTAATCGCAGACGCGATGCACAGAGCGAGAGAAGCAGGCGTGTCAATTAAACCAAACAGGAAAATGAGGTGGATTCTATATGGCATTAAGTAAGGGAATATTAGAGCAGCTCGACAAGGCGGTGGGCGAATACTACGAAAACGGAGCAATAACAACGCCATGCCCTTATTGCGGAGGACGCCTGGAACTTGACGAAAAGAAAACCGGTTATATTTTGCGCTGTATCGACGAAAACAAAACACTCGAAACAGCAAGAGGCATTTAACACAGCCGCCCAGCAGGGCGGTTTTTTAATGGAAAAATGATATACATTACAGAACACTCGAACGGTGTGGAGGTAATAGGCCACGCAGGCTTCGCGGAGTACGGATCCGACATCGTATGCGCAGGAATAACAGCGCTGGCGGACACCCTGGTGATGAGCCTGCAGCAGCTAACGCAGGACCGCATCGTGGTCGCAGACGGAAGCGGCCTAATAAAAGTCAAATATAAGGAGCTATCGGAAGCTGGAATGCTACTGATTGGCTCCTTTTTAATTGGGGCGACGTGGATCGCGGAGGAATACCCGGAACACGTCACCGTGTCCAGGCTTGAATGACGCAAAACTTTAAGGACTACAGGCCAAGCATTGAAGCCTTAAAAAGCTATGGAAGTTATAAGACGGACGGTCGGAAGACCGGGAAAACGGAGGAACAATCATGAAATTAAAGGACATTAAGCTGCAGAGATTCGCAGAAGCAGGTGATGGCGGCACAGATGGCGCCCAGGCAGGCGCAGGCGCAGCCGGTGAGGGCGGAAACGGCGACGGTGGAACAAAGACACCTGGCGACGGAAAAAAGAGCGCAGAAGGCAAATCTGGGGCCAAATACACCGACGACGACGTGAACAACATTATCGCAAAGAAGAAGGCTGAATGGAAGAAGGAGCTCGAGAAGAAGACAAGCGAAGCAGAGAAGCTGGCAAAGATGAACGCAGAACAAAAACTGGAATATGAACGCAACCAGCTGCAGAAGGAGCTCGACGAGCTGAAAGCGGAGAAGAACGCGAACGAGATGCGCAAGCAGGCACGCAACATGCTCAAAGACGAAGGCATTAATGTGAGCGACGAGCTGGTGAGCGCACTTGTTGCGGAGGACGCAGAAGGCACAAAGAAGGTCGTGGAATCATTCGCGCAGGCTTTCAATGCAGCCGTTGAAGCCGCAGTCAAGGAGAAGCTCAAAGGCAAGACACCAAGAGCAGGCAGCGGCGGCACTTCTACGATGACACGAGCTGAAATCCGAAAAATAAAGGACCCTGCACTCAGAAGACAGGCAATCCTTGACAACCCTGAATTATACGATTAGACAAAGGAGAAAAAACAAAATGAAAAACATGACATTACAGAGATTCGCAGTTGACTCAAAGACAATCAAGTCATCAGACCTGGCAAGAGCAAGATCAATCGACTTCACAGAGCAGTTCACAGCAGGCATCGATTCACTCATGACAATGCTGGGCATCACTAGAAAAATCGAGAAGCAGGCAGGTGCGCCACTTTACGCTTACAAGGTAACAGGCACACTCGAAAGCGGCACAGTTGCAGAAGGAGAAGTGATTCCTCTCTCAAAGTATGCAACAACATACACACAGATCGGCACAGCCATACTCAAGAAGTGGAGAAAGACAACAACAGCAGAAGCAATCTCAGACAAGGGTTACGATCAGGCTGTAAACGATACAGACGCAAAGATGCTTAGAGACGTACAGGCAGGCATCAAGACTCAGCTCACAACATTCCTGGGCACAGGCACAGGCACAGCAACAGGCGTTGGCCTGCAGGCTACCCTCGCAGACGTATGGGGCAAGCTGCAGATTGCATGGGCAGACACTAACATCCAGTCAGTATACCTGATAAACCCTCTCGACGTTTCAAAGTACCTCGGCTCAGCACAGGTTACAGTTCAGAACGCATTCGGCCTGAAGTACATCGAAGACTTCCTCGGCCTCGGCACAGTAATCCTGGATGGCGGCGTTCCACAGGGTAAGGTTTACGGCACAGCAATCGAGAACCTGGTTCTGTACTACGTAAACGTTACAGGCTCAGACCTTGCAAAGGCATTCCCAGATCTGGAATCAGACGAGACAGGCCTCATCGGTGTAGCTAACATTCCGGTTTACAATTCAGCATCAATCGACACAGTAGTTCTCTCAGGCGTTGGCCTGTTCGCAGAGCAGCTGGCGGGCGTAGTTGTAGGCACAATCACAGCGGCAGCATAGGAGGTGAGCGTTCATGGCCTATAAGGTAATACACGACTTCGCAGACATTAAAGACGGCCTGCACGTATACCACGTGGGCGACGCATACCCAAGAAGCGGAGCAAAGGCAGACGATGCGAGAATCAAGGAGCTCTCAGGCCACACAAACCTGGTCGGAGCACCGCTGATTAAAAAGGTCGAAAGCAAGAAGAAAACCGCGAAGGAATAGGAGGAGACAACATGCTGGACAAATTGAAGCTCCTAATCGGCCTCAAAGAGGCAGACAACGACGACCTCCTGTTATATTTAATAGAATCGGTCAGCGCCCGACTTTCAAATTTGTTGGGCGCCACACCGGTCCCAGCAGAGCTCGATTATATCGTGCTCGAGGTTTGCGTCGTTCGCTATAACCGCATCGGATCAGAAGGCACCGAAAGCCACACGGTCGAAGGTGAGAGCCTGACATTCAGCGGTAACGAGTTTGACAATTACATGGACGAGATACAGGCTTACAAGGCGAAGCAGAAGGACCTGAGCAGAGGGAAGGTGCGATTCTTATGAGATACGACACACCGGTTTATTTCGTAAAGACGAAACGCGGAGCATTACAGCCCAATGGCAATTACAGCAAGGTGGCACCGGAGGAAACGATGAGACTCGCAGACGTAACCGACACGCAGGAGCAGGCGATGGCGTTGTTCTATGGGAGCATTAAGCAGGGAGCATTGGTGGTGCGACTCAATACGCATTACAACGAGCCATTTGATTTTATACGAATCGGTGGCACGAAGTACAAAGCTGATAAAACCAGGAAGCTCCGTCACAAGCATGTGTTTTTAATAAGTGAGGTGTAAAAACGATGGGCGTGGCGTTGGAATTTAGGGGAGCATCGCAGCTCTCAAAAGACCTAAGAAAAAAGGCAAAGCAAATCGAGCTGGCAAAGGCGGTCGTGAAACAAAACGGATCCGAAATGCAGCAGAAGGCGATGCGAACAGTTCCGGTGCGTACCGGGGACTTGAAGCGGAGCATCCAGCTGACAATCGAAGACGGAGGAATGACAGCACGCGTCAGAGCGGGCATGGACTATGCGCCTTACGTAGAATGGGGCACCAGATACATGGCGGCGCAGCCTTTTATGCGCCCGGCACTAAGGGCCCAGGCCCCACGTTTCAAAGCTCACATTGCAAAAATAATGAAGTGAGGTGAACCAGAATGGACCCACAACAGGAATTATTCACACGCCTGCTTGTAACGCTAAGAGAATGGGGCTTGACGGTATACGACGGCGCAATGCCTCCGGATAACGTACCTTACCCGTTCGTGTACCTTGCTGATTCACAGCAGACGGAGACGGAGACAAAGGGCGCACCATTGGCAGGCATAAGCCAGGCAATCCACGTGTGGCACAACGATCCGGAGCAGCGCGGAACTGTATCGCACATGCTGCTCATGATAAAGGACCTGTGCCGCAAGCTACAAAGCGACCAGTTCACATTCACGGTTCGCGGCGTAGACCAAAGAATCATAACAGACACATCAACCGGTCGACCATTGATGCATGGCATTTTATACGTCGACTTTTCAATTTAAGGAGAAAACGAAATGAAATTACAGAAATTCGCAACCAACGAGGCGGTCCAGGGTAAGCAGCTGATTTATCTGTATAGACTCTACGAAGAGGCAAGCCAGAACGCAGCAACACACCTGGCTTTCACAACAGAAAACGAGACATCAATCTCAAAGGACGCCGACTCAACAGCAACAAAGGACGGATCCCTGAGAACACCAGGCACCGCAGAAGTTGAAATCACAGCAACATCAATCCTGGTTAAGGGCGACGAAATGGTCAAGAAGCTCAAAGACGCAATGATCAACGACAAGCTCGTCGAAATCTGGGAAGTAAACCTGGCAGAACCAGGCACAGGAGCCAACAAGTTCAAGGGCACATATTACCAGGGCTACTGCACAGAATGCAGCAAGAGCTCACCATCAGACGACTTCGTGGAAGTTTCCCTGACATTCGGCATCAACGGAGCGGGAGCAGACGGCGAAGTCACAGTTACAAAGGAACAGCAGGAGGCTGCAGCGTACACATTCAAGGACGCAACAGCTGGCGCATAGTAAGAGGGCAACATTAGCTCGGGGCACTTCCCTGGGCTAATGCTCTTTTTTGTAATAGGAGGTTGAAGACATGAACGAATTAACAATCGGCGGCGAAGTATACGCTTTCAATTTTGGCATCGGCTTTATGAAGAGCCTGGACAAGACCATCACCGTGGAGGAGGACCACCTCAAAGGCGTATACAGAAAGGTGGGGCTCAGCTACACCATCGCAAATTTAATCAATTACGACATCGAAGCGCTCATGACAATCCTGGACCTGGCAAACAAGGGCCAGAAGCCACGACTGACACCAGAAGCGCTCGCAAAACATATCGAGGACCCGGAGACAGACATCGAGGCTTTAATCGATGAGGTGGTTGATTTTTTATCGACTGCAAATGTTACCAAAAGACTGACAGCAACCCTGCTGGAGGCAATGAGACCGGCGGAGAAGTAGTCGATTGGTACGAGGAAGTCGCGGTGAATTGCTTCCGCTATTTGGACTTCAAAAGTTTTGACGACATAAACAAAATGACGTTCGCAGAATACGAAATCGCCATGAAGGCCGCAAGGCTAAAGCAAGTGGACCTGGATTACAGGAATCACCTGCAGGCGTTCCTCAATTTTGCGGCGCAGGCCACAAAGAAAAGTGGCAAAAACAAACTAAAGCCGGTTTATTCGAAGTTCGCCAAGTTCTTCAACTTCGAAGAGGCAGAGCAACGAGCAAAACACGGAAAAGAAAGCAATAAAATGGTTAATAACTACATGGAATATTTAAAGGAAAGGAGGGAGACAAATGAGCACTAGCACAGAATCGCACGTGGTCGAGGCAATACTCAGGGCGCGAGACGAAGGCATGACAAAGGCGCTGGACGCAGCAGGCGGAAGCGCGCAAACGCTCAGCGGTAAGGTCAAAGGCTTAATCGGCAAGGGCGCAGCGCTACAGATCGGAATGAGTATGGTCCAGAAGGGCATGGGAGCAATCACCAGCCACATGGACGCAGCGATCCAAAGAGTAGACACGATGAACAATTTCCCGTTGGTTATGAAGTCGCTGGGCTTTTCGGCAAAAGAAGCCGAAACCTCAATGGCTAAATTAGGCGCAGGAATCGACGAGCTGCCAACAACACTAGACGAAATCATACAGAACACACAGCTGCTGACTTCATCATTAGGCGACCTTGACAAAGGCACAGACACGGCCGTGGCTTTGAATGACATGTTCTTAGCAGGCGGACAGGGCGCAGAGGCAGCGTCAAGAGGGCTGACACAGTACAACCAGATGCTCGCAAAGGGCAAGGTTGACCAGCAGAGCTGGAACAGCCTGGTCGAAGTGGCGTCCGGTCAGCTTGGACAGCTGGCAAAGACCATGCTCGGAGCAGGCAAAGGCCAGAAAGACTTATACAAGGCGTTGCAAGATGGCACCATTACAATGGACGATTTGAACGACGCAATTATTAAGCTCGACACAGAAGGCGGCGAAGGTTTCGCCTCGTTCCATGATCAGGCAAGAGCGGCAACCGGCGGCATCGGAACCGCGATAAAAAACATCAACACGGCCATAACAAAGGGCGTGGCTAGCTGCATCATGGAATTTGACAACCTCCTCGCACAAACGCCCGTCGAAAGCATATCAAATATCTTTGCAAAGCTAAAGGACGGGATAAGTGCCGCGTTTGCGGAAATAAAGGCGACGATCAGCAAGGTCGACATCAAGGGCGTTGTGGCAGCGGCGACCCCGTATTATAACGCCTTCAAGACGGCGGCAAGCGCGGTCGGAACCGTACTGAAAACGGTCGGAGGTTTCGCGGCAGAGCACGCGGGCCAGATCGTAAAGCTCGCAGGAGCAGCGGCAACGCTTCTCGCAATCTGGAAGGGCTACACGGTAATCACAACCGTGGCGGCCAGCATAGCCAGCTTCACAAACACATCGAAGATGCTGGCAACCAACGTCCTGCCAAAATTGATACCTACCATGATGGCAACAGGCGCAGCGGAAGCAGAAGCAGGAGCAGGCGCAGCAGCAGCGGCACCTTCTATGCTTGAGCTCGGTGTGGCAGCCCTGATGATAGGAGCAGGCATCGCGGTCGCAGCAGGCGGCATGTACATCATTGCGCAGGCAGCAATTAAGCTGGCAAGCGCAGGAGCCCCAGCGGCAGCCGTAATGCTCGGAATGGTCGGAGCGATAGCAGCCCTCGCAGCAGGCGCAGCATTACTCGGCCCGGCATTAACGGCCGGCTCTATTGGTTTTGTTGCATTTGGCGCAGGCGTACTGATGGCAGGCGCAGGAATGGCCCTCGTGGCAACCGGAGCGGCAAAGCTAGCAGCGGCAATGCCTATCGTTGCATCATCGGCAGGTGTAGCAGCTAAGGGCGTAGCGAAACTGGCACCGGCATTATTAGCGCTGGGCGCATCGGCAGCAACCGCATCGCCAGGGCTTATCGCGGTTGGCGCATCATTTAAGGTGGCGTCAAGCGGCGTCAAGTCATTTAAGGGCGGCGCATCATCCGCAGCAACAGCGATGGCGCAACTCAGCTCAGGAATTGCAAAGGCAGCAACCGCAATCAAAACCGGAATGACACAAGCGGTCAACAACGTAAAGACAGCGCTCAACAGCATGAACACCAGCATGCACAGCGCAGCAAGTAAGGCTTACAGCAACGGCGCGAACATTTCCCGCGGATTTGCTAAGGGCATAATGTCCCAGATGGGCGCAGTTACAGCAGCAACAACAAAGATGGTAAATGAAGCGGACAAGGCCACAAGGGCAAAAGCGAAGATTCATTCGCCATCAAGATTATTTGCAAAGCTGGGCGGTTACGTAGGCGAAGGCTTCGCACTTGGTATTGAAGGCATGAACGGCGCGGTCGCTAAGGCCAGCAGCAACATGGTCTCAGTTCCGAAAGTAGCAGCGCCAGGCGTAAGCGGAGGCGGACAGCTTAATGACTCGTACTCATACGGAGCAGCAAGCAACGAAGCCGTGTTCTATCTGGACGGCAAAGAATTTGCACGCGCTACAAGCAGCAGCATGCAAAGCGAAATCGCAAGAAGAACAACAATCTCAAACAGAAAGGCGGGTGTCGTAGGTGTATAAATATCGCGATCAATTCGACTACATAAAAAACGAACAAAGGCCCGCTGAGGCGGTAGCCATAAATGGAGATTATCTCGAGGATGCGGTCGAAGGCTACCGCACCCTCTACGTTACCGGCAGGGAATCGCTGGCAGCAGAAATGCTGGTGGCAGAACACGCGAGAGCAGCCGGCGACGTATACATCGGCAGGACCTATCCAAGCCGAACAATTACCGTGGGATTCCAGCTGGCAGCAAAAAGCCCGGAGGACTACCGCGACAAATTCAACACATTAAACACGCTTCTGGCCATAGAGCAGGCGGAGTTTATATTCAACGACGAGCCCGAAAAATACTTCATCGGAACGCCGCACGTGAACATTGAACCAGAACCCGGACAGCTTATCGTCACAGGTGAATGGGAAATATTCTGCGCGGATCCGTTCAAGTACGAAATCGAGGACACCGTGGTTACAGCAGCGCAATCGACAGAGGACGCGACCGTCAAGGTTTTAACTACCGTAAACGACGGAGCGGTGCCAACATTCCCGCGCTTCGCAGTAACCTTCCCACAAGACGAAACCGACGCCGGAGACGTTGGAACGAATAGTGACTGCGGCTATGTTTTAATGGCCCGCAATAACACCGACTATTCAATCCAGTTCGGAGACGACGAAGAAAAAGACACAACAACGCTGACAGATCTGGATGCAAACCTGACAAAATCAGCCGCGGGCTTTAGTACGGGTGCGACCGCTACAGTTCCGTTCTCTTCCGCATACTTGGCGGCAGGAACGGTGGCCATGTACGGATCATCGACAAGCCTGCCAGGACTCAGGGCCAGCGGTTACGGAGCAAACACGGCCGGCAAATATCACGGCCCGTTCACCGTAATGACGCTGCCGCATCCAAGAAGCGGAGCGTTCACGTTCTCGTGGCAGCAGGTGCTCGCATGTAGCAACGCGACAGCAGCAGGCAAGAAGCAGGGCGGCGCTTTTTGGGCGCTGCTTTTAGACGCTAACAACAACCCGCTTTATGGTATAGGCTACTACAAGTCAAGCAAGACAAACCTGACAGCTAATGCCCGCTATATTTGCAAACCGCAGGCCGACGGCATAATGAGCATGCAAGTGGGCCCATCATATAACGTGGCATATACAGGCCCTCTCGGTTACAAAGCAACCACAACCGGAAGCGGTAAAAACAAGAAAACAACTTACAGCCAGCGCGCCAGCACACAGACCATCAAGGTATACAAGGGCGAGGACAATTACTGGCACTTTGACTTTAACGTCGGCAAGTCTACCGGCTATGCATCATATGTCATAACAGACCTGGATTACATACCGCCGACCGTAGCGAAGGTGGCCTTCTTCTTTACAAAGTATGGATCCAACGACGCGTTCAGTCATAACCGAGTAATTAACGCGAAGTTCGCCTGGGGCGACTACAACGCAGAAAACACCTTCGTCAGCGGAGACGTTCTGAATGTAGACACGGCCAGCATGAACGTCGAGCTCAACAACGCCAATGCAGCGCAGCTGGGAGACATAACCAACGACTGGGAAAACATGGCCCTGGACGTGGGAGCAAATCTCATAATTTGCCAATGGAGCGACTGGACCATCAACGCCCCGGAATTTGTAATGAAGTACAAAAGGCGGTGGATCTAAATGCAAATATACATCGCAGACCGACGCGGTGCCATTAGGTACTCAACCTCGAACAACCTGCCGGAGAACGCGGCAATCATACGCGACACGACACAGGACGAGGTGGCAACCGGCGTCAAGACATTAGAGCTGGAGCTCATAAGCAGCAAGGAAGTAAGACAGCACGCAATCCCTGGAAACCTTTTACTCCAGGGAGGACGCGGCGGCGAATACGAGCTCTTCACCATCATGGAGGTTGAGCACAGCGCAGCAGCCGGAACAATAAACCTGTACGCAGAAGACGCAGGCCTTGACCTTTTAAACCGCGTGGTCGGTGCATGGAAGGCAAGCGCGGCGCAGACAATAACCAGCGCCCTGAAAGCCGTCCTGGGTTCAGACTATATGGGCTGGGGCGTAAGAATAACCGGCGTGAGCACCACATCAACCGTGGGAGCTTCTAACTTCGACTACTCCGCAGAAGCTACAGCCCTGGAACGATTGCGCGACGTTTTGAGCCATTGGAACGCCGAATTTTACTTCGACTATTCAATCGACGGATTCAACACTATAAGCCGCCAGCTGGTAATCGTAAACAAGCGCGGCCGCAGCATACCGGAACACACGCTCAGGTTCGGACTTGATCTGGCAGACATAACGGAAACTAGCTCAATCATGAACATGGCCACAATCTACAAGGTCTATGGCGTAGACAAAACCGGAAACGCTAAGGCATTAAGCAGCCTGACAGGCTACAGCACATACAGCGGCAAAACCATCAAGGCATCGGACAAGTCAACGTTCACCGGAAGCAGAGCGCATGATTACCTGGTAACAGGCAGCGAAGTCAGATGCCCGGAAATGATGCGCAAATGGGCCAGCACCCTCGACAAGGACGGAGCGGTCACACGCGTGGTCTATACGCAATACAAGGACGCGAAATCGGCCATCGCATACGCTATGCGAGAGCTGGAGAAAATCGTCGACACACAATACACGTACACAATTAAATTCTCGCGCATGCCGGCGCAGATCGGAACGGGCGATTATATAAACATCGTGGACGAAGACGACCGTCTTTATTTGAAGGCCCGCGTCCTGGAATGGAAACGCTCAGACACGGATCATACATTCGAAGCAACCATCGGAAACTTCACAAGGCTGCAGGGCAGCAAGGCGGAGGTTAAAAACATACCGACGTACACCCTGTCGATTACCTCCAGCCACGGCACAACAGGCCGCGAACCGCTAACAACGACGCTCACCGCGTCGCTTTTTTATAGCAACGAGCTGGTGACAGCAGCAGAGGACCTGCCGGAAAACTGCAGGCTCCAATGGTACGAGGACGGCCAGGAGATACCGGCCGACGATCCGCGAATTGAAGCGGACGGTTTCAGGCTAAAGGTTACAAACCTGACGACAACAAAGAAGTTCGTCGTTTCATTGGTACGAGATACGGAAGAGGAGGTGACAGCTTAATGGACGTATTAGCGACAGCAGAGAAGCAGCTGGACGGCAACACGGAAGGCACAGCGAAGCAGGCGGCGCAGGACGCCACAACGGCAAAGCAGACCGCAGCGCAGGCCCAGGCAGACGTTAACGTCATAAAGGGCCGAACCAATATCACAGACGAGGCCTTCGAGATCATAGACCCGGAAGGCAACGTGATGGCCTCATACGGGGCTCGAACCGTAATCGGACCGGAAGGCGACATGCAGATGACAATCGACAATACTGGCATGTATTTTGGCAAACCGGGCATGTGGTCGTTTTGGCTCAACCCGGAGGCAATAGTCACCGAACAAATCGGCAGCGAGGACGCTTACTCAGGCTCGGAAATCATAGCGACATCGCCATCAACAGACTTCAACATTGATGGCCCGGCGCTCATGATCTATAGCGTAAAGGACGCAGCAGGACACGACTGGACTGACGTCGCAAAGGCGCACCAGCGTTACCCAATAATCGCTGTGCCTATAGCTAAAAGCGCCATGACATTCCCGGTTACTATTATCTACGCATCGGGCGCCAGCTTCATGGACAGTTATGCTGCAGAACTAAACGGCGGCTTTGCTGCATACGAGCACTTCGCGACCAGAAAAAGCCTCTGGCTGGGCGACCTGATAGTTCCTGCCGTACTAACATCGAACGGCGGCCGCCTTGTTTTTAGCATACCAACGGGGCGAGTTTTCAATGAGAATTTCACAATTACACGCCTGAGCTGCGGCATCGTAGTGAGGGCATCGAACGCAGCAGGCACCGGCACTTATATTATCAAATCGTCGAGCGGCGGAAGTTCGCAAGCGGACTTTGAATACATAGCGGATAAAAAATACACCACATCGGATCCGTTAATGACATTCTACGACGGAGCGAACACCAAAAGAACGCCGACGAAAAAGCCGGAAATCACCCTGGAGGGCGGAACAAATATCCTGTTCGATTGGGCCACAGAAACGACCGATTACTTCACAGGTAATTCGACTGTGCGAGGCAACACTAACAACAACGCCTGCACCGTATGGCTGCAGGGTATAGAAATCGAATTCATCGACGAAGGCATGCAATCATTAAGCGACGATGGCGACGAGCTATTATAGAAAGGAAATATCATGATTAAAGGACAGAACACGCCGCTCACAATAGTGATGAGCGACAACGTGGACGCAAGCAAGCTGCACGCGCTCCTGTACGGCATGACCGGTGAGCTGGTACATTGGACAGAGGAAAACGCGCAGATTGAGGGCAACACAATCACGCTGCCAATCACGGAGGAGGAATCGCTGACCTTCCCACCAGGCCGCGCGACACTAGAAGTTAAATTGTTAGACAGCGAAGGGATCGTGCAGTTCCTCGAAGTATTCCAGCTGGAAATCGAGAACCGCCACGACACGCACAGATTGACAGGTGGTGAGTAATATGGGCGAACATTTAACAGGCAGACTCGTGGACCCTATGAGCACGCTGCCGGGCAGAGCATACGACAAGCAGCCAATCAACGTGCCATATGACGACACGGAGCTCAGGGGCCTTATTGCGGACAACGCGGAAGGCATAGAAGCGAACGCAGCAGCAATCGCGGCAGAGGTTGAAGCGCGGGTGAAGCTCGAAGAAAAGCATGATTTCGACCACAAAGCGACCGGAGAAGCGCTGGCACTTGCGAACAGAAAAATCAGAGCATTGACAGACGTCCTGGCAGGTAAGGAGCTGGCATTTGATACCCAGGACTACGACGCGGCAACCGTAGACGTACCGACCGGAGCGGTCGCAGATACCCTGCTGAAAATCGGCGGAGCAAGCATCTATGTCAACCAGTTGGTGAAGCCAATATCGTCAAGACAGACAGTAACCGCTAATGGTATTACGATTGTGGCTGACATTGATGGTTCAATAACTATCAATGGTACTGCAACAGTAGGGTTTTGGCTTTCATCCGTGGCTAATTTCCCACAAATTCCGCTCGCGCCAACACAAGCAAATCGCAAGTATTTGTATTGGCTGAGAGGCGACAGTTATTGTGGTATTGGACAGATTGGCAACAACAACCACGCAGTAACAACGGGTGATAAGAATTATGCGGTTGCAACCAATGCTCTCGCGTATGCAACGCCATTGTTCCAAATTTTCATAAAGAAGGACAGAACATTTAATAACTGTAAATATTATCCTCAATGCATCGATGTAACCAATTATGCGGAAGTGCCTAGTATCGAGTATTTCGAGAAGTTGTACCCCGATTACCCATACTCATACAACCCTGGCGAAATCGTAAGCACTAACCTGGAGGCGCTGGTTGTAAGAGGTAAGAATTTATTCACGACTAGCGATTGGAAGGTTGGATACGGCACAGACGTAAAACCAGCAGGATACAACGGATTTGACATTACAGAACAAAACGGCGAAATACAATTCAACGCATCAAACATCAACGCAGAATTTCTCGCGAGCGGCATAAAAGTAAAGCCGGGCGATGAATTTGTGATATCAGCCAAGTTCAAAAGCGACCACACCGGAGATCCGTATTGGTATTCCATAATCTACAATAAATACGAAAAGCCTGACGGAACAAAAGGACACTACGCTGGCACACTAATCGCCACAAGCGTGGAAGCCGGATGGCGAAGCATAAACTACAAGGTCAGCATCAACTACGATGGCATATTTTATGCTGGTATTTATTGTAATGCTAATAATACATACTTCAAAGAATTTCAGATTGAGCGTGGCACAACACCAACACCATACAAGCCATACCACGTCGACACAATCCCGCTCAACTTACCAGAGCTCAGGAGCGCGGTGGCGGTGTACGATTACCACGATTTTGTGGGTGGGAAATCACACAAGCGAGTGGGAATCGAGCACATTGACGGAAGCGAAGACTGGAACACGTGGGGTTTAAGAGATACCGGCCTGATTGGGTTTTATTACTACAAGACCATTGACGCCGCAAACACTACACCAAACATGTTTAGTGAAAATTTTGAGTACGGATCCGCTTGGGGCGGCAACAACGAAGGCATCACATATTACAACACAGCGACGCCGTATATTTCGATTTGTGGAAAAGCGTCAGTTATAGGCTCCAATGTTGCGGAGTTTAAAACTTGGCTAAATAACCACCACCAAAACGTGCATTACGAGCTGGCGGAGGAAGTTGTCGAAGACATTGACCCAATCCCAGAACTCGAAGCCATAACCGTAGAAGCAGGCGGAGAAGTTCGCTTCGTAGACAGCGAAGCAGCGGTCAACCTGCCAATCCCATCAACACACGAATGGATCGTGAGAAACGCGGAGGTGTAGCATGAACGAGAGACAGAAAAGAATCGCAGAGAAGCTCGGCCTGACAGAAGACCAGTTCGAAAACCGCGACCCGGTCGCAGAGCTGACCGCAAAGGTTGACGCGCTCAGCGAATACCATGGCTTAAAAGGCATCTGGAACGGCCAGGCCTTCGAGGTAGTAAAGGACACACCAGCAAGCGGTGATTATACGGATCCAATCAAATGGAACCCAGGAGACGCAATCACAGCAGGCCTGTGGTATTACGACGACGACAAGGACCTGCCACACGAGGCAATCAAGACAGGCACGCCGGGCACGTTCTACGACCGCGTGTGTTTTGACTTCGTATAACAGCGCCGTCAAGCGGTATAAAAGAGTGATTGTGGAGGAGCGGGAAACCGCCCCTCCTTTTTAAAAGAACAAAAAGTCCGGACTATTTATCAACATGTAAAACAAACCGGACAAACCGGAAGGAGGACAACATGGGAATCAAGATTTTTAAGACATTTATCCAGGCGGCGCTCGGCGCCTTTTTTAGTACGCTGAGCACAATCTGCTTCACAGACGTTGAAGGAGTAAAGGCAGGCCTCATCGCAGCAGCAGGCGCAGCGGTTACCGTTGGCGTTTGCGCGGTAATGAATATGCCACAGGTGGCCGCTTGGTTTAACTACTACGGAGAAGCAGGCAGCAATCCAGATCCGGACGAAGTGCTGCCTCAGTAAGGAGGAGAACGATGGCAGAATTACAACGCTCAATCTTCCCGATGAAGGACCTGGGAATCAGCGCAACATATAACAGCACATCGCTGCACAAGAACGCGTCACAGGGCAGCCCGAAGAGCTACCCAACTGACCTGTGCGGCAAGGACAAGGGCAAGTCGGGTTTCTACGCGCCATTTGACTGCAAGGTCCTCAAGGTATACAACAAGGCCAGCAACGGCATCTGGCTGAGAAGCAGCAAGAAGGTCGCAACACCGAAGAACCCGAACGGCGCTTATATTTTCTTGATGCTGGAACACCCAACGAAGCTGCCGAAAGTAGGCCAGACGTTCAAACAGGGCGAGCTCATCACCTACGAGGACGCAGCAGGAAACGCAACCGGAAACCACATCCACCTGGAATGCGCATACAGCAGCAGCACCAGCGTGAGCTGCTATTGGAGCAAAAACAACCGCGGCCATTGGGGCCTGAGAATAGGCACCGCGATGAAAATCGAGGACGCGTTTTATTTGGATCCTAGCTTCACAAAGGTGTACAACGACAAGGGCGTGAAGTTTAAGACGCTGAGCAAATAGGGAGGGGCAGGAATTGATTACATGGGCAACAGTAACCGGCGTGCTGGGAGGCATCGTGCTGATCGGAAACGCCGGCGCGTATATCTACAAAGTAATCCGACCTGCCCTCGACGTGAAGGAAGCGACACAAAGGCACGAAGATGAAATCGCTCTAATTAAAGAGCACGAGAAAAAGGACCTGGAGGCCATAGAGGAACTCCGGACCGCTAACAGGCTACAGCTAAGGGCCATGCTTAGCATGATAAACCACATGATCGACGGAAACAACGTGGACGCGATGAAGGACACGAGAGACAAAATCCAGGACATGCTGGTCGAATAGACAACACTAAAAACTAAATAATCGTAATAAGGAGACATCATGACAACTCACATCGAGACGCGGCAGAGACTCAGAGAAATCGCGTCGGTCAAGGAGCTAAAAGCGCTCTTTGATAATTGTGTACTGTCAGACGAAGACCGCCAAATCGCGGAGATGATATACATCGAAGACAAACCGCTGGGTTTCATAGCAGACACCCTCGGCATGTCGGAATCGTGCATCAAGAAGCGACACAGCAAGATTCTGCGGCGGTTAGAAAAGTTACTATAAAAGAAGTTCCCTGGCGCGGCTATACCCCCTGGCCCGCCGGGGCTTTTTTTATTTTTTGTAAAGGGGTAACTCTTGGGTGACTTTTGGGTGAGTTTTGGGTAAGACTAGGGACTTTTTAGGGACAATTTAGGGATTTTACAGGGACGACCTCGGCACTTGTGCCGGGGCTTTTTTTATTACCATAAAACCAAGAAGAAAGGAGAAGCGACATGTTCAATTCATATTACGCAGGAAACCCAGCGCCCATGATGGGCCAGATGTACCCAGGAGCTCAGCAGCAGCCAATGGGCCGATCATACGCGCAGCCATTACAGAGGCTCAAATGCTACCCCGTAACATCATACGACGAAGTGAAATCGGCGATGGTGGACTTCGACGGAAGCGTGACAGTCTACCCGGACCTGGTACACGGCCGCATCTATACAAAGGGAGCGAACAACGACGGAACCGCCTTTATTAACGTATACACCCTGGCACAGACGCCAGTCGAAGTGGACCCAATAGAGGCACGCATCCAGGAGCTCGAGAGAGCCATCGAGGAATTAAGAGGAGGACTCAACGATGAACAACATGCAGAACTTTCAGCAGATACAGGCGATGCAGCAGCAGATTCAGCAGCTGCAGCAGCTATTACAGGGAGCACCAAATCCAATGGCAGCGCTGCAGGCAATAAGCGCAAATAACCCGCAGATGGCAGCAGCCCTGCGAATGGTAAACAGCGGCACAGACCCGGCGCAGATATTCGAGAACGTGTGCGGCACTAAGGGCCTGGACCCGCAGGCGATGAGGTCGGTCTTTAACCAATTAGGGTTCAAGATATAACTATTTATTTTTAAGAAAGGAGACAGAAAAATGGCAATGGAATCAACAGGAATCATGCCCGTTATGGACATGAACGGCAGAGGTTACGACGACGGCTGGGGCGGCGGACTTGCATGGATCATCGTGCTCTTCGCACTTTTAGGCTGGAACCGTAACGGCCAGGAAGGATGCGTGACACCAACACAGCTGCAGAACGGATTCGACAGCAGCAACATCCAGAACAAGCTGGGCCAGATCCAGCAGACAGTTACATCGGGAATTTGTGATGGCTTCTATTCAACAGCACAGCTCATCAACGGCCTGGACAAGAGCCTCGCGGCTGAGAGCTACGCAACAAGAGACGCGGTGGCCAACGTAGGTTACGCAGTAAAGGATTGCTGCTGCACAACAAATCGCAACATCGACCAGGCAAGATTTGAAGCAGCACAGAACACATGCGCAATCACAAACGCAATCCACGCAGAAGGCGAAGCAACACGCGCAATGATTAAGGAGCAGGAAATCCAGAAGCTCAGAGACGAGGTGACAGTTCTGAGAGGACAGATCAGCAACAACGAGCAGAACGGCATCATCCTGAACTCAATCGGCCGTTACGTAACAAATCCGCCATGCAGCTATCAGACTACATGCGGATGCAACTATTAAAAATCGCGTATGTTTACGCACCAGGGACGGGGCGGCGTAGACCGCCCTGTTACTTTATAAGAAGGAGGACAAGACAATGGGATGCAACTGCAACGCATACAAGAAATCAACCATCGAAGGAATCGCAACAGCACCGCAGCTCGTAGCGACAGGCGGCGCGCTGGAGTATTCGCTTTTTAGAGAGACAGGCGCAGCGCTCGAAGCTATGGGCGCAACCGGAATCAGAATCAACAAGCCCGGCCTCTACCTGGTATTGTTCAACGGATCAGCAGCAGAAGGCGGCACAGCCGGAGACATTACCGTCCAGCTTTTAAGGGACGGCCAGGAAGTAGCGGGAGCGACAGCAACAGCAATCAGCGCGACAGCAACCGCAAACGTTAACCTTAGCTTTAGCACAGTAGTGGAAGTTTTAGGATCCTGCGGATGCGTAAGCAACAGACCAACGCTGACAGTCCAGAACCAGGGCACAGGCGCAACATTTATTGACGGCAGCCTTAAGGTCATAAAATTAGCGTAAGGCGGTGAGGATATGGACATTCGAGCAATATCGGACATCGTCTATGCAAACATAGACGACCGCGACCGCATGGAGAAAATGAACGCGCTATATTACGAAATCGCCGACTTTGTAAAGGAACACGACATGCAGGCATACAAGAAATTTTATGAAGAGGCCGAGGCGATCGTGTACGACATGAACGACGAGCAGGCGCAGCAGGCGGTCAGATATATGAAGCCATACGGTGAGCATTGGAGCCACGAAGCAATCAAGAACTTCGTAACCGATAAGGGAGAAGGCGCGATGGCTAAAGAATACTACATGGTGATGAATATGATGTACAACGACTACAACAGAACCGCCAGCATGTACGGCCACGACGACGCGGAGTTTTATTACAACCTGGCTTACGACTTTATCCACGACATGGACGCACCAGCAAGGAAGGTCGACAAATACTTCATGGACCTGCTATAGCTAGCAGACAGACAAAATCGGTTAATTTAACAAATTGGTTAAAATTTAGTTAAAACAGCAACCGCCAAAAAATAAGAGTGCCCGGAACCTTTGACATTCCGGGCTTTTTGGTAGTCCCAAGGGGAGTCGAACCCCTGATTCCAGCTTCTAGTGGTCGAAATCGCCGAAACCCAGGCACAGCCTCACGGGACCGCGCAAGGCCTAGAAAATCAAGGGTTTTTATAATTTATAACATTTTCTATAATTTTATAACTTCCATATCATTCTGCAACTTTTCGGTTAAAAATTAGTTAATATGAACCACAGACAGCTCGCGAGTGGACCCGCAGCAGCCGTCGTTTTTTATATAATCGCGGCTTTGTAGGCGCCCAATAATAGACACGCAATCACCCACCTCGAGAGGCAAATCGGCATCATGCGCCCACAATATGCAAGGAATATAACTGGTTTTATAGCCGCAGGAATTGGCAACCATAATGGTGCGGAGCTTACGAGCTCCAACTTCACGGAGACGACATACAGAACAAACGACACCGTCAAGAACAACCTCGTTCAGATCCGAAACAGAATCAACACGCTCGACATTCTGGACCGAAAGGAAAACGTCGAGAGAACAACCGTCGGCCTTTTTAACATCGCGAGTTTTAACTGCGCTATTAATACAGACGCGGTCGCCGCAGGCAAGGCCATCCGCCTGGGCTTCAGTACATACAAACGGCAACAGATCCGTCGCACCACTAAGCCGGCGACAGGTAATCTCGCCACGATAGAAGGCCCTCCCTGCAATAAGATGCGAGAAGGACGGGCCGCGGGTAATAACCCCGCACAATTTAACACTATTATTCATAGAATTACCTCCTCGCTAATATTTTAATAAAAATATAAAGTTCAAATCCGCAACAAAGTGTTAAAATATATTCAAAAGTATAAACATGAAGGGGCCAAAATGGACCAGGGAGGAGCAGCCATGAAACGGAAGACAGACAACGAAGCCATCGATGCGTTTATATATAACGTAGATGCAGAGCGGCAGAGACTAGGAATGACACAGCAGACATTCGCGGAGGCAATAGGGATGTCCTATTCGAGCTATAAGCGATTTTTAAGAAACGAGATGAACATGAACGCAACCCTGGTCATGCGCAACCTTTACTATTTAACCGGCAAATGCGCTCACGAGCTAATGCAGGAGGAAGACGACCAGCTGAGAGTGAGAAGCAAGGTCGGCAAACTAGGTCCGGACCAGCTGGCATTTATTGAAGGCATAATCGACCACGAGCTCGGGAAAAAATAGATAATAAAAGAAGCACCCACAATCGGGTGCTTTTTATTTTGTAAAATCCATAAGCCGGTCAACGGCGGAGCGTTTACGATCGGCGGATATTTCGATGTAATATTTAGCCGTAATTTCTATGGAGCTGTGGCCCATAAGCGCGGCGGTTTCTTCTATAGGCACACCGGCACGCGATAGATTCGTTCCGAACGTATGGCGGAAGGAATGGAACGTGTGGCGCGGAAGGCCGTGGCTTTTGTAGAAGCGCAGGAGCGCATGATTAACGCTGCGGCGGTCGTAATAGCGGCCGGTTTTGGTAGTAAATACGCGGTCGGTCTTGTAACCCTCGCGGCCCATTTCTACCAGGTGAGAAGCGCGGTGAATTTTGAGCGCTTCCAGGACGGCATCATTTAACGGAATAACGCGGCTGGAAGATTCGGTCTTCGTACCAGATAAACGCGGACCGGAGAAGCCGTCGACGTGTACATTCGTAAGCTGCTTATTGATATACACATAACCATCGCGAATGTCGCTATAATTTAGCGCCAGGAGCTCGGAAATGCGGGCGCCCGTATTAAGAGCCATTATCACAAGAAAACGCAGCCTGTGGCCGTCCAGGGCCGCCAGAAGAGCACGCAGCTCATCGTCCGTCCATACCTCGACGGTTTGGCTGTCGCTTTTGAAGCGGCGCTTTTTAGGAGCGACCGGAAGCTCAACGGAAGCGGTGATGTCCTGGCAAATATTATTTGTAGCCGCATAACGGAAGAAGCGGCGCAAAAGATTGTTCACGGATCGCAGCGCAGAAGGAGAACACGACACCTCGTTGTAATAATCCTGCAGCATGCGGGCCGTTACTTCGGAAGCAGCAACCCCAGCGATGTGCGCAGGCCTAAAGTGGGCCTCATAAGCGCGGGTGTATTTGCTTTTCGTATTATCGGACAAGCCGGAGGACATGAACGTTGTATCAATCCATTCATCGATGAGCTCACCCAGGGCCTTGTTGCTATTCATAGCGCGAGACTTGGCGGCCATAAATTCCGCATATTTTGCCTCGGCCTCTTTTTTACTAGCGCCATAAAAAGCCTTGTAATGAGACACCCAGGCCCCGGCCTTGTTTTGGCGCAGGCCTACCTTTTTAGTCAATTTATAATAGGGCGTGCCATTTATAACAACGTTGGTTTTAGAAGCCATTATTCACCCTCCGTCCAGGCAGGAAGCTGCGACATTTCGTGGACGCGCTTGTTCGCTTCCTTTTTGCCTGCAGTATTCAATTTATTGTAGTCAGAAATAAGAACCGCCACGAGCTCAGCATCGGCGGCCGCAATTTCAGTCGCCACAATTTCCTGTACAACCTCGAGCTCTGATCCGTAATTCAAGTCGGCATCGAGCCCCAATATATCCGCAACAGAACAATGAAGGACCGAAGCATAATCATTGAGGCGGTCCATTGGAAAACCGTTATAACCACCTTCAATCCTAGAGATGGCGGAGCGGTTAGCATATCCAAGACGACGCGCAAGTTCGGCCTGAGATATACCGGCGGCTTCGCGTAGTTCGCGGATCTTGTCGCCTATTTTTTTATCGTACATAATAGCCTCCTTTCAAAATAAAAATAACATCGTGTTTATAAAAGCGCAACAAATAAAAAGAAATTTTAATAAAAAGTGTTGCTTTTTTCTAAACATAGCGCTATTATGATGTCAACGATTAGAAAATATAAACACAGGAGGCGACACCATGAAGGCAAGCAACAGAACATTAGAACACGCGGAAGCATACGCAAAGGCAAGACGCCACGCTTACATCGTAGAAAAGAACGGCGAACTTTTAACAGCTAAGGACGATCAGGAGCTGGCTTACGCACAGAGCCGCGGATGGGACCTGGTGAAGGAAGCAGCATGGAAAGCGCAGGCATAAAGGAGGAGGTGAAAAAATGAGACTTAGCAAACAGAAGGTGGAAATCATCATGGCAAAGAAGGCCATGACCTACACAGAGCTGGCGAAGGCGGCGGGAGTT
>JAZRWJ010000026.1:0-5296 GCA_045599625.1 Fibrobacter sp. | reverse complement strand
GGTGAACCTCATCATCAACACCCCGTGGGCTCGCCGCGACGCTGTTGCCGATGACAAATGCACAAGGCGAATGCCGCGACAGAAAACTTGTTTTCTGGCATGGCTGAGCCAAGCATTTGGGCTATGCCCATGCGCCATCCGCAAGGCCGCCATCAATAGTACGCAAGGTGAGCGTTGCACAAAAATGCTTGCGCTTTGCAAGCTATTTTTGTATGACCGAACCGCAGTACGGACGCCAAAGGCGTCCAGTACAAGACTCCTTACATCACCACCCTGGCCGCCGCTCTCGACACCGTCAAGGGCATCGCCGCCGCCAAGGCTGGCAAGGGCGAAGTGAAGTCTCTGCAAGAGTACCACGCAAGCATCGAAGAAGTGTAAGAGCCTTGAGCAATGAGCCGTGAGTGACGAGCTGTCGCTCACGATAAGTTCTGCTACTCTCTTGCAGGTCATTCCCGCGAAAGCGGGAATCTAGCCGAAACTTAAAGAACCCCGTCTCCAACGAGGTGGGGCTCTTTTTTGCATCTATTTGTTTTTGCGATAGAAATATCTATATTGTTAAGTATGAATGAATCTACGGCATATCTTTCAAACAACGAGGATTACATATCCTTTACCTTCAACGGACGAACAATCCGTTTTAAGGGGCCGTATAGTTTGATAAGATTTGCAAAGGTAAAAGATTGGGATAATGGTTATCTTGTGGTGGATGCGTTTTACGCCCATAGCAAGGAAACTATTGAAGATTACATAGATCTTGCTCCCATCTTGAAGGACCTTTATATCGATTCACAAAGCTTCTTGAAGTCCATTAAAAAAGTGGAGGTCCGTTATGTCTGAAGACCAGTTGAAGGATGTCGCTGACAAGGCGGACATGATTATTGCCAACTACGCCTTTACCATTTCCGAAAATGGCGAAGTTAAGGTCCTGTTACTGACAGAACCCACTCAGGCATGCGTACTCAATACTGATGGAGAGATGATCAAGTCATCCATGGACGATGCTCATGTGGCTCTTGTTCAGGCCTATTATTTGAAGAACAAGGAACTCTTGAGAATCGCATAATGCCGAAGTACTTTCCATTTAAAATTGCTGGATACTATCTGTATTTCACAATGGCTTGCATTGTGGAATGCATTCACGCACATGCTAGCGACAGCAAACTGACAGAGGGTGGTTCGGCCAAGTTGTTCATCAAACCCGATGGCGATACAATTGTCCAAAATAAGGGATGCGTATCCGACAAGGATCTTGCTACGATTCAGAAATACATCAAGAACAACTACATGACCATGTTTGAAATGTGGTCCAAATATTCTGAGCACGGGTTTTACGGCGAGAACAAGTAGTTTGGATCGTGTGTCAAATTGAAAAATTGCAAGAACTGTACGACGAATGCAAGAAGATGAATTTTGACAAAACTTCTGACATTCTTGAAAAGGCTCGTTCTGAAGAAGAAGTTATCTCCGCAAAGAGGTTTTCTTCTGTCCCAAAACAAAAGCGAAAACTTGGCTTGTTGAAGGGCAAGGCTTCCGTCAAGTTCGCCAATGATTTCGAATTAAGCCCGGAGGAAATGCTGGGGCAAAAATGAGGTGACAATGGCGCTTCGACTGGCGAAATGAAGCAATTATTTCAAATTAAACTTGTTGATGAATTCCAGCGGAGTCATTACTGATAATGCGGAATTGCTGTAATCAGAAGTGTTGCGAGTGACGATGCAGTCGAATCTAAGATGTTCTGCAACGAAATTCTGAACAGCATCCTCGAAATCATCCCATCCGCTATCGAGAGCTGCCCAAATGTCGACCTCTGATACGGAGGCTACATGAACAATTTGGAGTAGATTGCGAATAAGCAGCTTTGTTAAAGACGGGTTCTTCAGCTCTTTTTGGGCGATGTAATAGATGTCGGTAATTGCAGAAGCCGAAATAAACTCCTGAACTTCGTCAGATGCTACTTTGAGAACAGCTGCAGATTCGTTCACATGGGCTGTCCTATTCAACAGAACATCCAGAACGACATTGGTGTCAACCATTATCTGCATATTTTTCGAGTCTCTCCGAACGATAATCTTCTAGTGACTTTCCTGTATTGGGAATAGCCCCAATAAGCGAATCAACGAGATCCGCTCTTGCACTTTTTTTTTCAGAGGACGCTACGACAGTATATGCGATAACAACCTCTTGCCCGGCTTCGAGCCGAACAGATGGTTCTAGCACAATCTGCTGCCCATCAAAAAAACCTTTTGCAGTTGCAATCATAGCTTTACTCCGATAACGTACCCTCTAAATATACCTTTTTATTCTCTCAAAAGGCAACCCCATTCCAAGTTGGAGCACTTCGTTGTCTTAAAAAAAAAACGGCTAAATCGCCTTTATATCGATTCATAAAGTTTCTTGATGTGTCAAATTGAAAAATTGCAAGAGCTGTACGACGAATGCAAGAAGGTAAATTTTGACCAAACTTCTGACATTCTTGAAAAGGCTCGCTCTGAAGAAGAAGTCATCGCCGCAAAGAGGTTTTAATTTGCAATGCAAACTCAAGGATTGGACCGCCTAAATTCAGCCATGTCGGCAATCATTTCTTCCTCGGAATTCCATCCTTTATCAGTCTTAAAGAGAACTTGAATTTCTTTTAGTGTATTTTTGGCATATCTTTCGTCGCGCCACGATGCCAGCTCCTTTTCGTCGTCAAGTTCTGGAGCAGCCTTGATGATTCTTTCTAGAGAGTCAAAGGCTTGATCTTGAGAGATCTGTTTTTTATTCGCATCGTTCATTGACTATTTCTTCAACAAATTAGAGTGGCTGCCTGTACGGGTAAGCGTTAATCTTTCAATTCCTCCATGGCTTCGCTAAAGGAGTTGTGTCTCTTGGCGTAGATATCGCCCTTGGCGATGGCGCGTGCTTCTTCCATGGCAGCGACAGTTTCTTCATTGAATTCCTCTGGGGCCACAGCCTCAAAGGGAATCTTGCGCTGGATGACGGCCTGGGTCAAGAACAGTCTAATGGCTGCTGTGGTGTCTAGTCCAATGGCGGCAAACAGGGCATCGGCCTTTGTCTTGAGTTCTGCATCTACTCGAGTTTGGATTGTTGTTGTCATATTGCTACCTCATTGCTAAAATAGTAAAACTTACATGAAATAGCAATTGTTTTGTGTTTAAAATATGCCTATAGACCCGATTTCTTTTCCCCTCCCAAAAAAGAAGTCTATGGAGTCATGATTTACTATGTGAAAATCCAACGATGTTGATTCCAAGTTTAATCCATTCTTAAGTTTTAATTTATATTTGCTAAAAATAGAGTTTTTGCTCTAGTTCACGATCTGAAAACGACCAAACTTCAAATCCTATAAGAACTAGGCGGACACTCACGCAACCCCTGTCAAAGGGGCTTCTTCGCTATGTACATTGGCTATAACAGTCAATGTGTTTTGCGTTGCCTTTATGGGCGTGAGTCGTTTGCGTTTTTATGGGAAAGGTTACTTGGTCGTACCTCAGATCGTAAGCGCTTTCGACTTCACGCCTTTTTTATATCCACAGCGACGGAGCGTTTAGCGTTGGAACGGGGCAATTCATTTTTGAGGAGCCCCTATGGATAACACTCAGCAGTTCAACAAACTGGTTAGCTTTATGTGGAACATCGCCAACGATGTGCTGGTAGATGTTTTTGAGCAGGTGGATTATAAAAAGGTAATTCTTCCCATGATGGTTTTGCGCCGCATCGATGTGCTGCTGGAGCCGACAAAGGAAGCAGTCCTGAAACAAAAGGAAATTCTGGACAAGCAAAAGATTGCGAACCAGGAACCTGTGCTCACCACCATTACGGGCTATCCGTTCTGTAACATATCCAAGTTTACCATGAAGACCTTGACGGCAGAGACCAATCCTGCCCGACTCAAGATGAATTTTCGCGAATACCTGGATGGCTTTAGCAAGGATGTCCAGGACATTATCAAAAAATTCAACTTGCTGCCGACCATTGATACTTTATCCGAAAGCAACCGTCTGGGTTCCATTCTGGAAAAGTTTACTGACAAATCCATCAACTTGGGAATCAAACCCATTAAATCTGCCGACGGCAAGGAAACTCTCCCCGGTGTCGACAACCACATGATGGGTACGGTGTTCGAGGAACTGTTACGCAGGTTCAACGAAGCCTACGCAGTCACCAGCGCCGGTCGCCATTTTACGCCCCGAGACATGGTGCAGTTGCTGGCTGATTTGACCATTAAACCTATTGCCGACAAGTTGGAAAATTCTACCTACAGCATCTATGACGGAGCTTGTGGCACGGGCGGCATTTTGACCTTGGCGCAGGAACAGATTTATGCCGAGGCGGCCCGATTGAACAAGAAACTGAAAATCCATATTTTTGGTCAGGAACTGATGCCGGATACTTACGCTACTTGTAAGGCGGACATTATGATTTCTGGGCAGATCAAGAATTTCAGTTACACTCTGAATAAACAGCAGCACGACTACATCGCCTTTGGCTCTACGATATCACAGGATGGGCATATTGGTGAATCCTACGATTTCTGCATTTCGAACCCGCCCTTCGGCACCGCCTGGAAAGAAGACCTTAAGAACTGGGGTATTAGCGATAAAAAGGAAATCACCGACAGCCGTTTTGTATTGAATGACGAGGTGAATTTTATACCGGACATTAGCGACCCCCAAATGCTCTTTTTGGCAAATAACATTAGCCGCATGAAAAAGGACACACCCTTGGGAACCCGCATAGTGGAAGTTCATAATGGAAGCTCCCTGTTTACCGGTGATGCCGGCAGCGGAAACAGCAATCTGCGCCAGTACATTATCGAAAATGACATGCTGGAAGCCATTGTGGCAATGCCAGAAAAGGATTTCTACAACACAGGAATCGGCACTTACATTTGGATTGTTACAAATCGAAAAGAAAAGCGCCGCAAAGGTAAAATCCAACTGATTGACGCAACTTCCATCAAGACCCCTTTGCGTAAAAACCTGGGTGAAAAGAACTGCGAGACAAATGAGGCGGACCGCGCAAAAATTCTGAAACTTCTGATGGATTTCAAGGAGACGGAACAGAGCAAGATTTTTGATAATAGCGAATTCGGCTACTGGTCTGTACCGCTGATGCGCCCCCAATTGGATACCGACGGCAATGTTATCAAGGATAAAAAGGGAAATGTAAAGTACAAGGCTGTTCGAAACGAAACTGAACAGATTCCAATGAATTACCCCGGCGGTATTGAAGGCTTCTACGAGAACGAAGTGAAACCCTACACACCCGATGTGATTTTTGGCGAACCCACCGT
>JAZRWJ010000025.1:0-15404 GCA_045599625.1 Fibrobacter sp. | reverse complement strand
CAGCATAAGACTATCGCCCCTACTGCAACTACGCGTATTCTCAAGTACGTTTCCTGATCTCGTTTCCATCCTGAACTCCACCGGCATTCCTCTCCAATCATAGGAAATTTTCAGGGATTTGGAACGGTCCTCGATGAGATTGCCCTCGGAATCGTAGATGAAGTTGTCGTCAAACCTTATTTGCTATGCAGTTTTAGCCAAACTGCGGTCAAGCACTACAGTCCGCTATTTACTTAAAATATAGTTTTTCAACAATTTTTAAGCTGTCTTTAGAAATTTTACCCCAACCACAGCCTCCTTTTATACTCAAATACTTCATATTTGCGTTGGGGTGAGCCTTCTTATACTGATTTTTTAATCGTTCAATATTTAAATCACATTTAACAATATGAAATTTTTCCTCCTCTGATATTGAAAAAAGATAATCATCGATAAAAATATCATCTCTATTTTTTGAGAACTCATTCCAAAAAATATTAACTAACGCAACATCAGCGCCAAACACTTGTTTTGTATCGATGCCGTCTTTGGCCATCAACGATGTCGCACAAAAAACAAAAATAAATAAAATTTTATTTGTCAATTTCATTTGTATTTCCACTTTTATCATATTCAAGAACTTTTCCATCGGGTCTAAAGAGAACACCTTTTTCCGTTGTTAATCCTTGTATATCTATTGCAGATGGATTTTTCCAATCGTAACCTTCATCTCCTCTTGAATGGGTATGTGCATCACCATTTTCCAATGGATACGAAGCTTCTATAATTATGTCAGGATGTTTTTTGTCATACACATCTTTAGGCAGTTCGGGATCTAAAGTCACACGATCGATAGTTCCTCTATTTGGTTTAGTATATGAGTAAGTGCTCCTAATTACCCCGTCTTTTCCTACTCTCTTTGTTTCGTAAAACAGAGTTGCATATTCAACATTTTCTTTTATCGACTTAGTATTATAAATTTTCTTGAAATCATTTCGGGCCGCGCGAGGTGTTTTAAACTTATCGCCATATTCATTCCCATCCGGATCCACCCCATTCACAGGATTATACCCATTCCCCGCATACAAATACGGACTACTAAATTGTCTCTTGAGATCCACACTAATCCACAACCCAATCATCGGGTCAAGATATCTTGCGCCGAAGTAGTTCAGCGCGGTTTCGTCATCACGTTCTTTTCCGGTGAAATTTTCAGTAACTTTTTCAGTGGGTTCCGAGAGTGTCACCTGTTCACCGAATGCGCGATAGTCGTAGGCGGCCTTCACACTGCCAGCGCCATCACCTGTGCCATACACCAGCATGGTGGAGCCAAGGTGGTTCTTCAGGTAGAATTCGTCAGAATGCTCGTCTTCAATTCCATAGCGGCCCAGGCCATTGGGCATGTTCACCACGACCTTTGTTTCGCTGGGAGTGCCGTTGTGGAAACTTTCGCGGACCTCGGTGCCGATGCCTGTGTAGTGGGTCACGAGTTCACGTTCCCAGTCAGCGGCATACTCGCCATCGGAGGAGTTTGCGTCAGCGGACTTGTCGGAAATGCAGGCCTTGCGGAACCTTGTCTTGGAAACGCGCCTGCCGGAACCGTCGTAGGCCATGGTCAGCATAAGGCTATCGCCCCTACTGCAACTACGCGTATTCTCAAGCACATGCCAATTTTCATTACAATAACGCATAAAAATCCACCATATTCCCACCTATATTTAAAAATTTACATAAAAAAATTTACAAAGTAGCACATTTTTTCTACTTTGCGCATACATTTTTATTCTTTGGTAAACTCTTATGCCAAATGGGGGCTAGGGGCTTTCACCAAAACATTGTTCTTATATTGCGTGACTATAGAAAGTAGTCATGTAGAGGCTGATTATGAATAAACTATCAGTATTAGCTTTGCTGCTATCCATATGTTTTCTGGGTTATGCCTTTGAAACATTAGATGGTAATTCTTGTAATCCGTATTTCATAGATTCGGCAGAAGTACTAGGCGCTGACTCTGAAATGCAGGCAATAAATCAAAGGATTGGCTTGCAAGATGAAATTTTAAAGAAAAAAGAACAAGTGTTTACCGATTCAATTATGGGATTATTTGATTCACTTTCTGTTCGCAACGAAAAGGATGAAGCTCTAGTAGAATTGTTGAATCTTGAAAGCAACGTGTATCGGCACAATATGATCGATTCCATTAGCAAGGCTTCTCAAGCAGAAGTCGAAGTCGCTATCAAAAATTTTAATAAAAACGTTGGCACGTACTGCAAGAGAAATGGCATTGAGATCCTGTTCGGGTCCAATGCCAATTCTGTTGTATACGGAACCGGTACAAAGGCTGATAAAACAAAGGAACTCGTAAAATTTTTTGAGGAAAAATATGAATAAATTGGGTAAAATTGCTGCTGTTTTGGCGTTGGTAATTTCTATTGCAGGTATTGCATGTGTTGCTCTGCACAATAATAATGAAGTTCATTATGGATTCGTTAATACAGAAAAACTGATGAATTCCTTTGTTGAATCTCAGAAAGCTCTGGACGAAGTTAATCAAGCCGAAGCTAGGTGGAATACAGAACGTATCGTAATTGAAGATTCCTTGAAGGCATTTGAACAGCGCCTTGCAGAATCTTACGACAAGCTTTCTGTAGCTGAAAAGACTGAAAAGAAAAAAGAACAAGTTGCTCGCATTGAAGAGTTGGGCCGCTTTAACCAAGCTCGCGCAAATTCCATTCAACAGCTTCGCGTTCAGAAACTTCAGAACGTGTACGAAAAAATCAATGCGGCCATGGCTGATTACGCTAAGAAGAATGGCCTTGATATTGTATTCGCCACAAGCAACGGAAGCATTGTTTATGGTGAAGGATCCAAGGTTGACATTACCGAAGATTTCCTGGTTTTCTTGAACGACCGTTTTAAGTAAGATGAAAAAATCGTTATTCGTAACAATGCTGATGCTCGGCTTAACGGCATTCTTGTGTAGCTGCACAAAGAGTTTACCAGAGTCTGAGTTTCTTTCATATTATGAGGGAAATTGCAAGTCGGAGATGACTCGCGGAGGCATAACATTTTTTGCAATGCCTCTTTCTGCTGATTATGAAAAGGCTAAGTGGGGTGCCCCATTGGATTCTGGTATGAGAGTCTTGTTTTGGGCAACACCTCGGTCAGATATAGAAATAGAAACAGCATATCTCCTGAATGGAAAAGATTCTTCTGCCGTGATTTTATACCGTAAAGCAGAAACTTTTGAATTAGGAGCGTCTGATTCCTACGTATTTAGCTTTGCGGACCGCCTAGATAAAGCGAATTTGAAGGTTCGTAATGTTAGCCATGGAATAGGAAACATTGAATTTAAATTGAAAAATTGCATCAACATCCGCTTAATTGAGAAATAAAGATGAAAAAGGCTTTTTCTGTAACCTTTATGATGATTTGTTCTTACGCCTTTGCCTTGCAAGGTGGACCTTCTCAGCCAGATTATGCTCAGTTTGAGCCGTCTGATTTGCCCGATATGGTCAACTTGCAGACTGGCAACTTTACATATTCAATTCCGTTGGGCGAAGTTCCTGGTGCTTTTGGAAATTTTCCTTTAAGTTTATCCTATCATGCTGGAATTTCTCCACAGCAAGAAGCGTCTTGGGTTGGCTTAGGATGGACTTTGAATCCTGGCGCCATTAATCGCGATTTAAGAGGTGTCCCCGACGATCAGTTCCATGGCGGAACCCTCGGATTTATTTACCAATACTCAGCTTGGCATTATTGGAATATTGATTTTAGTTACGGATATGGAGCATATTCCGTTGGAATGAATGCGTCTAGCAATGGCGGCGTGGGTATGTCTTATTCCGTTGGCATTGATTTAGGAGAAATTGCGAGTGTAGGATTCTCTGTTTCAAACGAATCTTTTGGATTGAATGCTAGCGTTGGTTATAATGGTGTTGGATTAAATCAGTCTTTGGCTGTATCAATGAAAGATGGTTCGCTGTCAGGTTCAACAGGATTATCTGCATCGGCGAAAACGGGCTCAAACTCAAATGTGAGTGCGTCTATTGGAGCGTCGTATGGTCAAGGCCATAAAACTGCATATAAAACAGGTTTCTCTCTATCTAACTACGAAGACGCAGGAAATGGACGAATAAACAAGACCAGTTTAAATATTTCTTCTAATGGAGTAGGCGTAAGTGGAACACAAAGTGTAAAAAATGAGCACGGTAAATATGTGCCTAGTGGGGTCGGCGTTTCTATAAACGTTGCAAATTCTGTTTCTAAGGGTGGTGGAAAAACTTCGTCAAGTGGTTTCGCCTTGGTAGTTCCTACTCCAATAGGCATATTTAATCTTGGATTCAACGATAATATATATGAGTATAGTATGAGGTCCGCCACTTCAGACTACGTGTATGGATACATGTACCAGGGTGGACCTGCTATTATTGCAGATAGCGATAATAATGTTACCGGAATGCCCGTTGCAAATATTGAATCTAGTGTTGATGCAGGCACGGATATGAAATGGACCTGGAACTTGAAAGGACGTACGTTAGAAAAACTTGGCGATCAAAGAAAATTTCCAGCATACGACATGTTTAATGTGGCGTCAGAAGGAACCTCTGGTTCTTTTAGACTTTTCCCGCGTCAAACGCATCAGATTTATGAACTGGTAAGCGATTCTTTGACTGACAATCATAATGTTGTTGAAAATTATTCAACAATGACCATAAATGAAAACGTTCCAAGAGGAATGCCATTAACAGAAGAGTTTAAAAAAGGCAATGATGGAAAAAATATTGATAGCGAGTATAAATCATACAAACAATGTTTGGATGACGACTCTTGTTCTCCTTACGCCTTGTATGCAACAAATATTCGCAACGAAGGAAATCGAATTGTTTATCGAAAATACAAGGATGGAAAGGATACTGTTTCCAGCGGTATGAATTTCTTATTTGTCGGTGAGGGCGGCTATTATGAAACCGAAGATTTGAATGGAAAAGCTCAAAAACGTTCACATCATGAAGTTTATGAAAATCTCTTAAAAAGATCAGTTGATAACCATCAATATGCTCTGTACGGTTCAAAAAAAATAGAACCCATTTTTGAGGACGATAGTCCTGTTGGTTCCCTGAAGGGATTTGTAATTACTGCTTCAAATGGAAATAAATATGTTTTTGGAAAACCAGTAAAATCTTATTTGAAAATTGACTATTCAATAAATAAAGAAAAAGGCGCCCCGATGTTTGTTGACAAACCTGCGACTATTTCTACAAGTGAATTCTGGAAAGATTTTGCCAAAGGTTATGCCACACTGGTAGCTGGTATTTATTACTATGCTTTTACCGCTGGATATCAAATTTATAAATTCTTTGCACAAGAAGGAAAATTGAATGAAACCTGTTCAACAAAGGAAGATAAGGATAAAGTTGCGGATGTGTTCTTCTCGTATCAAGTGAACATGAATCCCTATGCAACGCAGTGGCTTCTGACTGAAATTCAAGGAGCTGATTATATTAGACTGGGTGATTCCGCTTCTGTAGGTTACAATGTAAAGTTAAACTATACGGATCCCTCTGTTTACTATTGGCGAACTCCTTATGCAAGACCTAATTTGGCTGCTTCTGATTTGCCAAATTTCCGCTTGCCGACAAATGGGATGACTCCCGAAGGTTGTGACTCTCGCAAGTATCAGGCCTCTTTTGGTATTAAGGAATATGTCTATCTTGAATCTATCGAAACTTCAACACATAAAGTCAAGTTTATTTTGAATGATCCTAAGAAAAATGAGGAGCAACGTGTTGATGGAAAAGGTTGGGAAAAAAGTTATGAAACTGTAGAAGGCTTCTCAGATATTCCAATACTTATCCAAGCAAACTTGGTTGGAATGGTTAAAAGTACGGGGGAGGCTCAAGCGGAATATGAAGAAAATTGTTGGTACTGCTTTATTGATGAATATCTTACAGGTGAAAAATTGGAAATGTCACCGGAATATTTGTATTGGAACAGTAAGCTTCCCGATATATTTGCTGACATGTTAAAAAAGAAGGGTAAAATTCGCGTTCTAAATTTTGCAAATTATGGTTTTCCTGAAAAAGATGTAAATGAAGATGATGTTACAAAATTGAGAAAAAGATTCTATAACTTTGATTCTGCAGAATATCTCTTGACATTTGACGAAAATGCAACTGTAGAGAGGGTTTCTGGAGAAGAATCTGTTTATGGACTTTATAGGATAAAGCTTTCTTCTACTGGTAATACTATAAAATTCAATTCTTTTTATCCGGGTAAAAAATTTGATGGTGAAAAATTAGTTCTGGGAGAGGCTGGTATAAACGCTTCTAATCCTCTTATTGATTGGTCTGATATTGTATTTGACGAGTCAATTAAAAACGATTCTACAAATCAAATGCGTTATTTGAAGAGAATTGCTTACTATAAGAAAGACGACTTGAAAAATCCATACCAGATTTTTGATTTCAATTATGATTATTCTCTGCAACCAAAGACCTTGAATTCTTACTGTACTGGAAAATATCCTCAAAATAACGAAGATATTTCCAATTCTCCGGATTCGGTAGGACTTGGGGTTTGTGCAGATACAAGTTCAAAGAATAGCCTGTATGGCAAACTTACTCTGAAGAGTATTTCTGAAAAAGGATGTAGAAATGGTAAATGTTCTTATTTGCCGCCCTTTAAGTTTGAATATAATTCTCCTTCGCTGACTTCGACTCGCTTGAGTACAAAGGATGGCTGGAAGGAACTTTCTCAGCAGGTGATTGATCAAATTGGAGATTCTCTTGTTTATCAATATCCTGAAGAGTATTATAAAAACTTGACGGATGTTGATGCTAGCGTCATGGCATCTTCTAATGCTGTTGATGACTGGGGATTTTGGAGTGTGCACGGCACCTCAGAAAACCATAAGGTTGATCAGTCTTTTGCTGATTACGGAGCTGCAGCATGGAGCTTGAATAAGGTTACAGATCCCGCGGGCGGTATCATGGAGGTGTCCTATGAAAGAGATGTTTATCAAAATGGTTCGGACTATGCTAGCGATAAAAGATATGTAAGCATTATAGGTTTCGGAAAGTGTGACTCTTATAATACGGCTCGCAAATATAGTACGAGTACATTTGAATTATCAAAAATAAAGAATGATAAATACACTGATAATCTTTGCGTTGAAATTGGCCCCTTATACTGGCGCGAACAGTGTACTGGTCCAAGAGATGCTTTTTGGGATACCAAAAAGCCTATGGGTTATAGTGGTTCTGGATTTGAGTATCTTGATACAATGGGAATTAATATTTCAGAGGCACCTCATGTTATGCTGAATTTGACAGCGAAGATGGGAACTGACGTTGATTGTGGTGCCCTCGGTTTATTTGATTGTCCTAGAACAAAAAGCGTGGCGATTGTAACTGATGCTGGTATACTTGACTCCTTGTACCCTGTAAGTAATAAAAATAATACACGTTTGCTTGTTCTTGATGAAAAATATGAAAATGTAAGGGAAGGATTTGAGCAAGCCGCTTACAGGATTAATCGCGACAATGACTGGTCTGTTGATAGTGATACTTCTCGAAAGGGATTTATGTGGACTGTTTTGAGTTATCCAGAAATGAAGGGCGGTGATCTTCGCGTAAAGAAAATCACACGTATTGACATTGATAGAACCAGTCAATCTGAATACGATTATACTCCTGGAGAACTAGCCTTACTTCCGGATTCCGAATATACAACAATTTTGGGAAATCGTTTCTATGGAAATAAAATTGCCTTTGGTATGCCGAATATGGAATTGATGCCGAAGTCAAGAATTGTCGGTTTCGATGATGATGATTTGATTTACATACCTGGTTCTAGTGTTTCTTATCCAAAAGTAACTGTTAAAAATACAGATCCACAGGGAAAAACGATGAATGGTTTTACTTCCTTTAAGTATATCACTCCGGAAAGTGGTATTCCAAGGGAATTTATAGATAAGGAAACTCTATCAAAGCTGAAACCGTTTATGAAAATAAATGTGTCCATGTTTAATTATGGTGAATATAATCCTAAGGCGGGAAAACGTTTAAAATCGTATGACTATACGTCTTTCTACACCATATTCTATTTATACGATTCAACGAATGCGCTGATAGATTCTTTGAATGTTCTGGTTGCTCAGAACAAGAGCAATAGCTTCATGATTTATTCTGATGATGTTCGAAAGGCAAAGTATTTGAAAGTAAAAATCATTACCCAAAAGGATGGTACATTCTTCGAAGATACCTTGGCAATTACCAAGGACAATGAAAAGTTGACTGATTATAATGAGGTTGCTCTATCCTTAAATCTGCGCATTGCAAAATCATTAGACCTGAATAGAATGTGGCTTCGTTCTCAAAAGGATGGCTATGTTCCTATTCTGTATAGGAATGTAGAATATGGTGTAGAACCTTTTGAAGTTGTTGGCCCGGATGTGACTTACAGTTCGAGCTATAAGGTTCATGGTGAAGCTAATTTTGAAAAATCTGTCTTGTACTATGATTTCACCTCGTTCTTAGGATTGAACTACGAAGTTGAATATTTTAGAGGGAACGATAGTAGTGCAATCAAGACAAAAGTTATCAAGAATATGTATTCAACAAAAGTTCCCGATGTTGCCGCAAATGTGGTTGAAACAACGGGGAATGTTGAGGAAAAAGTCGGCATTCAGCATGAAAAATGGCAAACAGTATCGCAATTGCGTTGTGTTAGTAGCAAGGATAATAAGAAAAATGTAATGCCAAACTCAGGTAAGGATAGTCATTGTTTAATACAGTACGCTCCTCTTTATGAAAGAAAGGCTTACGATAATGATGAAAAAGATGTTTTCGGCAAGGATAGTGTCAATTACGGCTATATTCGTTATCCGGCGTTCCTGATTTCAACGAAAACGTTTGCAGGTTTTGATAATCAGAGAACCGATGGCGTTTCCCTTTCTTCTGAAACAACTATGGAATACCATAGGTTTGATCCTGTTACAACTGAACCTACGGCATCTTTAGCCAGGGCTTATTATTCTCGAGGAAAGAATGTTTTGGAATCACGAAAGTTGACAGTCAAGCATCCTCATTATTACGTAAAGAGGGATGGCAAATATACAGAATTGGCAAACCAGATGTTCTTGAAAAATATGCTTTCTCAAAACTTCTACGATGCTATTTATTCTGGTGTTGTCGATTCCGCGGCGTCCTGGAATTCGATAGAACAAAAGGATAGTTTGAGAAGTTTTACTTTTGCACCATTTAGAAAGGTTCCGGACTCTTTGTATACGCAGGATACTCGTCCGATTGTGGCATGGGGTGATTACAGCAGCAAGGATTATCCTAAAAATTATTTTAGAAGTGCGAAATCTTTGCTAGATGTCGTAAGTGAATATCAAGATGCAAGCAAGGGTTTGCCGGATTTGAAAAAATTTAGCGGAACAAACATCATGAGTATCGACTCAAACTTCAAGATTACTCAGATTGAAGATGCTCAGGGACGTGTATTAGCAACACATTTCTCTTCTAATGGTGTATATCAAACATGTTTATTCTTCCCTGCGGAGCTTTCCGAAACGGCATCAGTTGTTCCTGTAGGAAATGAAGTCGCTCAAAAGAATTGCTCAGTGGAATCAATTGCTGTTGATATCGGTAAGGGCGGAATCATTTTGAAATCTAAGCCCGTATGTTCTGTGCGGGGCGGTGACCTAGTTGTTGAATATCGTGCTAAGATTAATGGTTCATGGAAAGTTGCTCGCGAAGAATATTCCGAAGAGGTATTATCTGATTTGAAGGCCGGTGTGATTTTGAATTACTTGCGTATTTATCCCAAGGATTCTGAAAGCAAGACCTTTGTTACAGACTCCTATGGTATGATGGTTCAGGCGGTTGCTGAAGATAATACTTCAACTTATTACGAGTATGATCCAACAGGAAACCTTGTCCAGATAAGAAATGACGATGGAGTTTCCTTTAAGAGCCATCATCGTGAATTTAGAAACGACACTCTAGATAATGTGCCTGTTAATGAATTTGTAGGAAAATAGGGGATATATGCGAAGAATTTCATTGTTGTTGTCTATTTTTGTACTAAATGCTTTTGCGTCTTTAGAAATATCTATTGATCAAAACGTTAAGAAACTGTTCTACATCGGGGAAAAGGTATATATTCCCGTCTATATTCAAGAAACAGGCGCTTTATATGATGCTGAAGGCTCTAACCATCAAGGAACTGATGGGTATTATCTCATAAATGATTCTGATAATGCTTCTTGGCTAAAAGAAGAAGGACGTCCAGAATATGCTGACGGACATGCTTTAAACACCTCTGACCCAAATAATCATTGGCAGAATAATCAAGCATTTTGGATTCAACTTTCAGGCTTTGCTCCAAGAACTGGTTCCTATAGCGGAACACTTACTGTAAAGAAAGGTCTGGAATCTGCTAGTCTAAAATATTCTTTTAGGGTTTCTGAATATCCAATAAAGACTCCTGCTATCATTTCTTATGATAGTGCTGCAAGCTATGATAAACAAATCGATTTGCATTCTTATATTCGGAATAATAGCGATAAAAATCAGACATTAAAACAACCGTACATGGATTATTATTTGACAAAAACAATAGATCAGCAGGCTGTTTTAAATGTATGGAAGAAGCCTGTCAATTCATGTGTTCAAATTCTTGACTGCGGAAACGATAATTTTGTAATTAGGCAAAAATTTCTTGGTGACCAAACTCTTAAACCGGGTCAAGAGAGTGATGAATTTCTTTTAGGGTATAACGAATGGAGTAAACCTAGTAATTCTTATTATTTCTCGGCCTTGCAAGAAAAAGATTTATCCAAGTTTTATGACAAAGGTTATAATCCAGAATCAGAGACAAATTCGTATGTAGATTATTCCTATGCCGGGTGGGCGACAAATTATTTTGCGAAGGCTATTCATAGAAATAGATTCTACAACTCTATGATGGCTTTATTTGAAAAAAATGGTTCTTTAGTTTTTGGATCATCTCCGGCCTGGTTTAACAGTTCTTCTTGTAGGGAGGTTTATCCAACAACCGAAAAAAAACTCAATTATTCTAAAGTTAGAACTGATGATTTGAAAGCTTTTTGCGGTAGCGTAGATGTCATTTACGAAGGTGAGGATTATTTTTCAAAAATATATGTTGATGAGAATTCAAAAAAGACATATTCTCTCGGAGATGGCTCCTATAATTGGTTTGAAATCGGCACGCCTGCGGATTACTGGGACGATTACAAAAATGTTTTAAACAATAACGTTTCCGGTTATCGAGATGTTGTTTATATCCGTTCAAAACACAATGATATCCGTCAGCAAAACAATTTGTATCCAGAAACAATTGAGTTTATGTTGGATGCGACTGATTCTTTTGGCAATACAGAATCAATATCGAAAACTATTGTTATAAAAGATGGCAGCGAACATCCTTCGGCAACAAATAGTGGATTGGCAGTCCTTTTAGGTGATGAAACCTGGTTTAAGATTTATCAATTAGACATAGCGACCGGCATTGTAAACTACAGTGATAAAGACATTACGCTTGAAAACTTTTATTACGATTACTACGGATCAGTTGATGTTGCTACACCAACCCACAGTGCCAATCAGCCTCATTTTTGGTACCCAAAATTAGGAAAGGAAGCTGATGATCTTCGCATTACCGAAACATATACGGATTGCGGAAACAATCGATTTAGGGTTCGCTACAAGTACAATGGGCAAAAAACTCTTTATTCAAATAGTTCTTACTTTGACAATAAAGTAGGCTTTTACTATGGATCCTCAATTGTTTATAACAAAGCCGACGACTACTCCATGCAGGATTTCGTTGGGGAGGATTTGAATCGTCGCCGGTACGCCCCACATATGCCTTTGTATGATGGGAATGGAACTCTTTTGTGGGGACAAGCTCCGTCTTGGGCTAATCAATGCGTAGATAATCCCATATTAGAGAATTCTAGCTCTAGTAAAATAGAAGTTGAATATAGTTCAAGTTCTAGTTTTATGGAAATCGCAAATAAATTGGAAGCTCGTTTTGTCGATGAGCGCCACGATGTGAATTCTATATTGATGATTAAAATGGATGTGAAGAATAACGATACGAAAGCAGTAGATTTGTCTGGATACGAACTCCGTTTCTATTACAGTACCACATCTCTAATGAATGATGCTAGTTTGCTTGTCGGAGAGGTGCAAAACTCTTCAATAGCATCATTGTCTACAAAACGTTGTGCGGCAGATTTGTATGTAGTGTCTGCGAAATTTGCCTCCAATACAAATCTTGCTCCGGGAGCAGCAACAAGTGAAATTCGTTATTCCATGAAATTGCCTGCGGAAAATGAAAATCCCTGGGAAGGCCTACTTTTTGGGAAAAAAGAATTTGCAAGCTATCTTGATTTAGATAGGAATGATAATTCGCTTAAGAAAAACGAAAAAATGGCGTTGTTCAATAAGAAAGGAAAGCTAGTCTTTGGTACTCCTGCTTGGGAATGCGAAGGGTATAAGGAAAAAGAACTGAAACTTTCAGTTAAAGAAAAAATTAAATATGTTGACCAACTTGTAAAAAATAAGATTAAGGGTAAAACAGGTAACATTACCCTTACTATCAAAAATGAAGGTGACTCAGCTGTTGTAGGTCCCGTTTATATTGATTATGCAGTTTCTCATCCTGCAGGGCAAGTACCTGTAATTGCTATAGGTAAGGACACCCTTGCTGTAGCTGGATCTATTATGGCTACTGCAGATAATAGCCTCAAAGTGTCTCGTGTTTCTTCTGGCAATAAGCATGTATTCCGATTTGTTCTTGACGAAGGTATTGCTAAAGCAAAATTTTCGCGACAATTCTCATTTAAACTATTTGACCAGTGCTTGCTCGACTGCGTTGGTGACGACGATAAGACTATTCTTACAGAATGGGCTAGCCAGTACTCCTGGAATTTTGCTGATGACTGGTCAGCCTTGAATCTTAAGCTTGACACGGAAGCCAAAACAGAAAATGTTGCAATTTATAACTCTAATCTTGAACTGATTTATGGAAAGACTGATCCGAATGTTCCCGTACTTGCAACTCCCCAAAAAGAAGTGAAGGATAGTGTTGTTTTGAAGCATAGCTTTACTGAAATTGCTCAACAACGCCCGAACAGGACTGATGCAGTGTCATATTCAGGCGGCCAGATATTATCCGGAGGTGATTTTGAGACTCCTTGGCTACAAGGTTGGAATGTTTCTGGCGATGTAATCAGCGTACGCAATGATGCTCCTCAAGGTTCACGTTATGTCCAGCTGAATGCTGGTTCTAGAATCTCGCAAAAGATTGCTCCATCGGCAAAGCAGATTTTAGCAGACAGTGGAGCTACTATTATTGTGTGGCATAAGGGTGATTACACGGAAATTTCTTTGAATAATCAAAATCTGTATTCTAATCCATTGCATTACACGAGTACATGGAAACGAGACACCTTGTATATTGATTCTTCATTCTGGTTGTTAGAAAAAAATGTAGATTCTCTTTCTATTCGTGCAAATGGTTCTTTGGCTTTGGATGATATGGTTCTTATTCCTGGCAAGCGAGCTTTTCCTTCAACTTACGCAGTTCGCTTTACAACGACTCAGCATGAAGAACTGGAAACAAGAGCATATGATGGCGGTAAAGAACTATTGGTGACTAATTCTGTTAGGGATAGTTTGGGACGATCATGGAAAAAGTTCTTGCCGTTTGCGTTGCCTTGCTCAAATCCCTTGATTTGTAATTCTGAAATGAAGACGTTGAGAAATCAAGAGATGGCGAATCAGTACTATACCTCAGATAATCCTGATTATCCTGATGCGGGTGGGTACGCTTATGCAGAAACGAAGTGGAAGCCTGATCAGTCAGCGACAAAAGATGTTGTCGGTGCACCAGGAACTTCCTATAGTATCGCTTCGGGGCATCTTGTTAGAGCCTTCTCTTCTGGAGTCAACTTAAGTGATGTTGATTTACTTGATTCTTCGGAATTGTCAAATGCAGTAAGTGCTGTGGCAAATGCCTTGCTGTATGATTCTTTACAAAAAAATTATCACGCTAAAAAGGACGATAACCCAACTCACGTTTGGTCAATGAATGAAGATCAAGATGGTCGTAGGTCATTTTCTGTTGTTGATGGTGAAGGTCATACGATTGTTTCGGGTTCCTTGGGTGAAGATGGAAATATGTTGACTAGAAGTGTCAACATTCTAGATGAACGAGGTAACGTTATTGAAAGTCATTCTCCTATGAGCTGCAGCTTTAAACCGACACCCGTAGGATGTGTCACTTCTTCAAAATTTTGGTATGATAGCGAAAGCCGTGTTGTTAAATCAGAAGAACCTGATGCCGGTGTGACATATACATATTATGATTTTGCTGGTCGAGTTCGTGCTACTCAAACTCAGAACCAAATTGATTCAGGAAAAGTCTCCGTTGTTGGGTATGATTATCTTGATAGAACGGAATATACTGGCCTTTGGTTGAATGCCGGTGACAGAGATTCCTTGACTAGATATTTTGCCGACACAAATCATAAAAAATCTCCCACGGTTGATGAACTTGTTGTAGGTACTGTTACAAGATCTTTTTACAACAGAGTCCCTTTCAGGGATACTCTAGGCGTGGAGCTATTCCCTGCTAAAATTGATTCAGCAAATGTTTTCAAGTATTCTCGCGGTCGCTTAGTTGCTACAATTAGCGATATAGGCGACGATGAATCTGGAAAACCCTTAAGAATTTCTAATTCTATTAGCTATGACAAGTATGGGCGTGTTTTGAAAACGTTCACATACGATGCTTCAATGGCCTTAGATTCACTAAAGATGATGACCTCGGAGAATGTGTACGACCAGGGGGGCAAGGTTGTTACAAACTCCATTTATCCATATGGATTGAATGAAGGTGCATTGACACGTAAGATTACCAACCGCTACTCCTATGACTTGCTGGGTCGAGTGGATACGCTCTTCTCAACAAACGGTGCTGGAAAAGAATTTGTACTGGCTGCCTACAGTTATTATCCCACGGGTAGTGTAAAGAAAATTGTTCTCGGAAACAGTATTGAAATCTCTTACACTTACCATATCAGCGGTGCCGTAAGGACAGCTTCTGCAGTTAAGCTTCCTGGTCGAGACAACCTCTACTACGAGGAAATGTACTATGATGATTGTGGTGGTATAGGTTGCACAGCTCAGTACAACGGCAATATCAGCCGTGTATTCCACGATTTGGCTCATGGGAGTGACAAGTTTCCCGAGGTTCGGGATGTGGCTTACTACTACGATGAGTTGAATAGACTAGTAAATGTCGATGATGAGAAATCTGATTTCTTTGATGAAAAGTTCAAATATGATCCTCAGGGCCGAATTGTTATGCAACGCCGTGGCGCAAAA
>JAZRWJ010000024.1:0-3701 GCA_045599625.1 Fibrobacter sp. | reverse complement strand
TCGTCTTCAACTCCATAGCGGCCCAGGCCATTGGGCATGTTCACCACGACCTTTGTTTTTTCCAGGGCGTTGTTACGGTAGCTTTCGCGGACCTCGGTGCCGATGCCTGTGTAGTGTGTCACGAGTTCACGTTCCCAGTCGGCGGCATACACGCCATCGGAGGAGTTTGCGCCATCGGCCTCGTCGGAAACGCAGGCCTTGCGCATGCGGGTCTTGGAAACGCGCCTGCCGGAACCGTCGTAGGCCATCAGCACCCTGACACTGTCCCTACTGCAACTACGCGTAGGTTGCAGTACAAATCTTAGCATTTCTGGATTTTCCATTCGCCGATGGTGCGTTTTTCGGTATCGAAGGCGACTCCAATCTTGTACAAGCTCTTCAGCGTTCCATCGGCCTTGTTCACCACGGAATATGGAAGCAGGTAGCCTTTATCGTCGATCTGTTTTAGGGCGTCATCGACGGTGCCGTTCTTATCCAGTTTGAACTCGAAAACGTAGACGCTGTCGGCGGTTTCTACCACGGCGTCAGCACGGCCTGCAGCGGTTCGCTCTTCGCTACGCACCAGGTAGGGCGAGGCAATCCTGAAAATCAGGTAAAAAATAGTCCTGTAGTGGAGTTCATTCTGCTTCTCAATATCGTAGGGAATGCTCGCCATGAACGCACGCATTTCGGTAAGTGCGGTTTCCAGGTCGCCAGCCTTCATCGCCGTGATGAAATGATCCAGAAATTCGGAAGTATCGTCGCCATTTTTAGACGTATAGGTGCACGTCAGAAGATCCAGCAAGCCTTCGCGGACCTCATCATTGGGGAACTGTAACTTATATGGGCGAACCGCGTTCTTGTCGTAGCCCTTGATGGTCAGGTATCCACTCTGATAAAGAATGGGAATCGGGGTTTCCGCAGTTTCCGTGGGGGCATCGAAAGAACTCTGCTTGACATCAAAGCCTCGGTCGTATTCCTCGGGGCTTAGCTTGTAACGGGCCATGGCTTTTGTAAGAACCGTTGGAGTACCGGAAGCAAACCAGTAGTTCGCTAGATTCAGCTTGCTCAAGGAATTTATCAAGCTAAAGGGATTGTAGATATCCGGAGAGTTTTCGCAGAAATGGTAGCCATCGTACTGGCGCTGCAGGGCAGCAACAGCTTCGTCGTAGGTCATACCCTGCTTGTCGGCTAGAGCATGGATTTCGGGCTGCATCTGGGTCAGCAGTTCTTCTTTGGTGATGCCGCAGATGGCAGCATACTCGTCATCCATGGTAATGACGTTCAGGTTATTCAGCTCGCTGAAGATGCTGAGCTGGCTGAACTTGCTGATACCCGTAAGGAATACAAAACGCAAAATGCCACCAAGCGCCTTGAGCGGGGCGTAAAGGTCACGCATACGGTTGCGAACTTTTTCCAGCAAAGCAGCATCACCCATAGCCTCGAGAACCGGGGCGTCGTATTCGTCGACAAGAACAACAACCTGTTCACCGGTCTGCGCATTGGCAGCACGAATCAAAGAAGAAAGACGACTTCCCCAAGCCTGGTTAGAACTATCATTGTTTATGCCATATTTTTCTTCATTTGCCGCTAGAATTTCGTTCATATTGGAGGCGAAAGTTTCTGCTTCCAAGTTCTTTACCGTACTCAAATCCAGGCGAATGACCGGATACTTTTTCCACTCGGACTCCAAACGTTCCATGGCAAGGCCGTTAAACAGTTCCTTACGACCCTCGAAATAGTATTGCAAGGTGCTAATCAAAAGCGACTTTCCAAAACGGCGGGGACGGCTGAGGAAATAATATTGGCTTGTATGCGTCAAGTTATAGACAAGATCAGTCTTATCTACGTAATAGTATCCGTTATTGCGGACTTGAACAAAATCCTGCACGCCGATTGGAAATCTCTTTAATGTCATGTCTCTAATATAACATTTTTAAAGAAACACGTTGGACCTGTTGATTTTTCAATAGAGGTTTCTCCCTCTTATCAAATCACGCAAAGGTCTAAAAAGAGTTTGTACTTATTGTTCCTATCCTGCCGAAAACGGTATTACATCTTTTTCTTTTTTTCCTCTTCTTTGCTAAATGGCCATGTAATGATATAGGGGATTTTATCGTCAATTCTACGAATAAATATTTCCATCATTGATGCAGTATACATACATGGACAAACAATCATTATAAAAGGATCGTACACGTTATCCATTACTGGAATCTGGACAAACAACGAAATTATTTTTGAGAACAACCAAATGATCGGCACAATCATCGAAAACAATAATAATACATTCAGCTTAGAATTCAATCTCATAATTCGAAATTGAACCCATAACATAACAGCGAATGCTGCACCAAGAAATAATAAAAAAGGTTTTTCCTCACAAATAATAACAACAGCAAAAGCGCTTTCCAGTGTTGCTATAATTGTAAACAATATTGATTTATACATAATTAATCCGCATCAGTTACCATATCATCAAAGACATGTGAATTATCTTCTGAATAATCTGTATACAAAGCATCGTTCATTTGTCTTTGTGCAGATTCTGTTTTTCCGATACCAATAGTATAGGTATCATAATATCCACCACCAACGCCCATGCCAGCGCCCTTAAAGTCTGTCGTTTCCCCATCATATGAAAAAGACGGGCCCAAACCAGCATTTATTTCAGAACCTTTCCCTTCCCTAATCTCATCCCAGCCAACAGCGGGGGTTGCTAAAGGCATTTTAGGAATTCCAATTTCCATACCAACCCCATACCCCACAGTAAGATACACATCACTATTCTGAGGATTATCTGTGTCAAGTGCTAAAGTCACATTAAACAGAATTCCCCCAACAAAAGCAACTCTAAAGCCCAAAGAAAGCTGATAAACTTCAAAGCCATCTGGATCAAATCCATTTATCGGATTAATCCCATTCCCCGCATAAAGATACGGGCTTGCGAATTGTCTCTTGGGGTCTACAGACATCCACAATCCAAGCATTGGATCTAGATATCTTGCGCCGAAGTAGTTCAGATCGGTCTCGTCATCGCGTTCCTTTCCAGTGAAGTTTTCTGTAACCTTGTCGGTGGGTTCTGAGAGTGTTATCTGCTCACCGAAGGCGCGGTAGTCGTAAGCGGCGGAGATTTCAGCGGGGGCATTGGAGCTTAAGACCTTTGCTACCAGCATGGTGGAGCCAAGGTGGTTTTTGAGGTAGAATACGACAGCCTTTACGTTGTCGATGCCGTAACGGCCCAGGCCCTGGGGCATGTTTACCACGACCTTTGTTTTTTCCAGGGCGTTGTTACGGTAGTTTTCACGAACTTCGGTGCCGATGCCGGTGTAGTGGGTCACGAGTTCCCGTTCCCAGTCGGCGGCGTATGTTCGCTCGGATGTCGCGCCAGAGGATGTCTCGGAAATGCACGCCTTGCGTTCCCGCGTCTTTGAAACGCGCCTGCCGGAACCGTCGTATGCCATCAGCAGCCTTACGCTGTCCCTGCTACAACCACGCGTATTCTCAAGTACGTTTCCTGATTTGCTTTCCATCCTAAATTCCACCGGCATCCCTCACCAATCATAGGAAATTTTCAGGTCCTTGGACTTGCGCAGAGCACATTTCACTGCGGTTCGGCAATGAAAATACACAAGTGTATTTTCGCTGCACTCACCTTGCAGGAATTAGTCCTCGATGAGATTTCCCTCGGAATCGTAGACGAAGGTGCTATCAAGCACTAC
>JAZRWJ010000023.1:0-11352 GCA_045599625.1 Fibrobacter sp. | reverse complement strand
CTTGCCGTCGCTGATGCAGTCCACGTCAAGTTCGGTTGCGTCTTCCAGGAAGCGGTCAATAAGGATAGGCTTGCCTTCGCCGATGGCTACGGCCTCTTCCACGAACTTGCGGAGGTACTTTTCCTTATAGACGATCACCATGCCGCGGCCGCCAAGCACGAAGCTGGGGCGCACGAGAACGGGGTAGCCGATCTCTTCCACGATGGCGAGGGCTTCTTCCACGTTGTGGGCGATGCCGGAAGCGGCCTGCTTGATGCCAACCTTGTCAACCAGCTGCTTAAAGAAGTCGCGGTCTTCTGCAAGGTCGATATCCTCGGGGCTTGTACCCACCACATTTGCGCCGGCCTTCTTGAGGCGCATGGCAAGGTTCAGCGGAGTCTGGCCACCGAACTGCACGATAACGCCGTAGCAGTTTTCGCGTTCGTAGATGCCCATGACATCTTCGAGGGTCAGCGGTTCAAAGTAAAGCTTGTCGGAAGTATCATAGTCCGTAGAAACGGTTTGGAAGCAGCGCTTCCTCTTTTTTATTTGGGGCGTTCCCTTGCCTGCGGCAAGGTCGGGCTATATTTTAGGGGCAGTCGCCAGCGCTGCGCTTGTCGCCAGCCTCCTAAAACGGAGCCTCGCTACGCGAGTCTCCGCCCATACGGGTAACTATCCCTAACGCGAAACGTCGAATGTTATGCTTAAATAGTAGGCTTTGGTGTGATTTGATATTTTGATAATTTTAATTCATTGACAGAAAAACCGTACGTAATGTATCTTAGTTCTGTAGAAAAAAAGAGTCGGAAATGTCTAATGCAGAAGCTTTGCACCAATTATATGTGTTGTGTAAAAAGATAAATTTTGACGACTCCTATGACATTATCGCTTCTGCTCAAAGTCAGGAAGAAGCTGACTTCTTTCGTCTTGCTACAGATCTAATTCTCAAACAGAAACAGAAAAAAGTTGTTGAAGAGAATCAGTTCTAATGAAGTGGTATGGTTTGAAAACAAAGTATTTTTCTAAGATAGATTGCTAGCTAGATTAATGAAAAAATCAAACTCCAAGTATCCTGACCATGTCGGGGTACTTTTCTTTTGATTCGGAAAGGATCTTGTTTCTCCAGGTTTTGGGGAACTTTTCAAATATCTCTACAGTTCTTGTCCGCAGATTTTCTTGGCCAGCTAGTAATTCGCACAGGGAGTTGATTGTTGCTGCGTCTTTTTCTTTCTTGGTTTCGTTATTTCTTAAAGGCTGGATTAGGATTTTGTGTAAAACGAATGCCGAAATCTCTGGAACACTCAAAGTAATCCCTTTGTAGTTGACTGGCTTGGAATAACCGTTTGCGATTTCCATGTAGCGCAGCATTTGTGCAGAAACGGTCAAATGGGGAACTTTGACAACGCTGTCGCCACCCCTCATTTGGGCTATCAGAAATTCTATTTCCAAATCTTCTCGTTCATACTTTGTTAGACCTGATCCTATGTCATTAAGAGCCGTGAAACCGAGATTTTCCAAAATGCTAGGAACATCGATTCGCGGAATATTGACCTTCGGCTCCCTGATGAGAAAATCCAGGTCGGTTGTTCGTAGCGCTGGGATTTCAGGCGCGTCGTTGTAGATGTGTTTGTACACCAGTAGGCACCAGCTACCGACAAGGATGAGTCTTCGTAATGCACCGGCTTGTTCTAGCTGGTGGAGAATTTCTTCAAAACTAGTTTCTGCTGACTTTTCCAAGGCTTCGTCCTACTTCTTCAATGTCTTTTTGCAATTTCTTTAATTTTGCCTTTAGCTCTCTTCGTCTTGCATCTTGTTCTTCAAATTGCGCTGCTTGCGGATCGACGCTTTTGCAGAGGTATTTGGTAACAACTTTCCCGTTTTGGCGGGATACATGGTAAAGATATACCTGCTTGCCTATTTTTTTTCTTCGAAGAGAACATGAGGGGAGTTTTGCTTGTTCGGAGGCATACTTCGCCTGTAGTTTTTCCAGGCGATCGAGTTCTTCTAGCAATATTCCTTTCACAACGCTCATCTTACCCTACAATATAAAAATATTTGACGGTTGTAGGGTAGTATTGTCCTACAAGTGCTTGAAAATTGAGCTTTGTAGGGTAAAATCTCCCGATGAAACAAAAAAAACACCCTGCGTCGGCAGGGTGTCTTTGTATGTGCGATGCGCAACCGGTATTCTATGTAGCTGCTATGCGGCATTAATCCTCCCTTCGGCAACGCCTGTGGCGGCGTTCACCGGGAGTGCGAGGGCGGCAGCGTCACGGGGTTCCGGGGTGGCTCCTTCGCGGGCCTTTGCACGGGCCTTTGCGCGAGCCTTGTAGAGGGAACGGCTGTTGGCGATGAATACGTTCACCTTGTCGATGAAGGACATGCAACTTTCGTCACCCTTGGTGGCCGCGTTGTACTGTGCGAAGTTAATCAGCTGGCGGAAGGCGCTGATGCAATCGTTGCGGAGATTCTTGCTGGTGGTCTCCTCGCGGATGCGGCGTTCTTCGGCGCGGGTCTGGTTGGCTTCGGCGAATGCGCCTTGCACCTCTTTCAGGGTGTTGAAGGCAAGCTCCAGTTCGCTCCCGGCCAGGGCCCCGGCATATTCTTCCTTGCCAATAACCGCCTGGACGTTAGCAATGACCGATTCGATGATGCCGGTGAGGCTCTTCTGGTCAACGGAACCAGCATTGCCGTAGCCCTTTACGTATTCCCAGATTTCCTTGGCCAGGGCGGAACGCTGCTGGTCCAGGGAGCCTGTGAGCACCTTTACCGTTCCACGGAAATTGCGGAATGCGATGGTGCGCTTGGAATCAAACAAAGGAAACCGATGAAGCCGTCGTTGGTGATGCGGTTGAAGTTGATTGCGTTAACGTTTTTCATATAGGTACCCTCGTAAAGAGTGTTGATGTTTAGGTCAATCTGTCCGAGCAATTCCCGGCTCATTGATCACTAAACTACAAGGGTCCGCCGCTAAAGAAAAGTTAAAAAAACTAAACAAAGTTTGTATGTAAATGAAGATTTTCTAAAAAGGATGCAACAATTTTGCACCACGCAAATTTTTTCTAAAATTGCCGATTTTTCGGGGCTTGCAGGCCGTTTTTTATAAAAGAAAATATTCCCATTTGGAATCGATTGCCTCAAAAAAAACTTGCAAGGAGCTTGATTTCGGTGAAGAAGCTGCTCTACGAACCTGTAGAGATGCTATGTCTATGTGAAGAAGCAAGTTCCTTAATTCGTGAAGACGCTTTGTCTATGTGAAGAAGCAAGTTCCTCAATCCGTGGAGATGCTTTGTCTATGTGAAGAAGCAAGTTCCTCAATTCGTGAAGACGCTTTGTCTATGTGGAGAAGCGAGTTCCTCAGTTCGTGGAGATGCTATGTCTATGTGAAGAAGCAAGTTCCTCAATCCGTGAAGACGCTATGTCTATGTGAAGAAGCAAGTTCCTCAATCCGTGGAGATGCTTTGTCTACGTGAAGAAGCAAGTTCCTCAGTTCGTGAAGATGCTATGTCTACGTGAAGAAGCAAGTTCCTCAATTCGTGGAGATGCTTTGTCTATGTGAAGAAGCAAGTTCCTCAACTCGTGGAGACACTTTGTCTATCTGGGGATGAATAGCTTTTGTTTAGGACCTTTGTGCTATTGTAAATTTGTGCGTATTTTCTATCTTTTTTGAAAATTAGGAAAAAAGTAAGGAAAATTTATGAAGTTTCGTGGATTTAAGAACATTCTGTTGGTGCTGGCTATGCTAGTTTTGCCCACGGCTTTATTTGCCCAAACGGCATATCTTGACGAAAAAGGCTCTCTAAAAACACTAGAAGAATCTGCAACAGCGATTACTAGCTCTATGACAACCTGGAATGCAGGCTGGTATGTTGTATCGGACAATGTAACAATTGATGAGCGCATCACGGTAAATGGTGATGTGCATTTGATATTAGCTGACGGAGCGACTCTTAATGCAAATAAAGGTATTGGCGTTAGCAGTAGTGCGACATTCAATGTCTATGCACAGTCGGAGAATGAAGCGACGATGGGTGCGCTTGTGGCTAATGCAAAAAACGTATTTGGCAGTGCTGGTATTGGTGGAACTAATATGGCGGGCTTTGGTAACATCATTATCAATGGCGGAAAGATTACGGTAATAGGCCAAACTACTGGTATTGGTGGTGGTTATAATTCAACAAGTGGAAACATTACCATTAATGGTGGTGTTATCGATGCAACAACACATTCTGCATATGGTGGTGCTGGCATCGGCGGTAGCGGGAATGGATATGTATCGAGCATTACGCTAAATGGTGGAAGCATTACTGCAACTGGTGCAGCACTAAACAGTTATGGAGGAGCAGGTATTGGAACAGGAAATATGGCCAAGAGTGGTACAATGACCATCACAATTAGTAGTGCTGTAAAGAAAATTGTTTCAACTAAGGGATCATCTGGCGCTGAATGTATCGGTCAAGGTGAAAATGGACAAACCACTATCAATGTGATATTTAAGGACGGCGAGTCGACAGTCGAAGGGGATGCCAAGGATAAATTGTTTTATGATTCTGGTGAGGGCGAACAGCGATATGTTCGAACCAAAGCATTAAATCATCATATAGTAATTAGTGATAATATCAAGGCTCAAATAACAGCAAATACAGAATATGCTTTTACAGGAGAGATGGTTACACTTTCTATTGGCGCGGCAGTTGATGTTGAATCGATTAAATTAAATGGTGGCGCAGTATCGTTATTGGATGCAGGAAATGGTCAGTACACTTTTGTTATGCCAGATGGTGATGTAAATGTGACAGCAGGAGCCTCTGATACATATTCTGTCGTTATCCCTGAACAGATGGAAATTGTAAGCTCCACAAATCCTCCAGATGGTGACGGCAAATATATTTCAGGAACGGTTGTTGAGTTTAGACCTAACTATACTTATACGGTATTTGATGTTTCTGATGGAACCAATGCTTTGGTTGCATCAAACGGTGTTTATAGTGTGACAGTTGGAACTTCTGACATAAATATTACGGCTACAATAAATCATGAGTACAATGTAAATCTAGCGGATGCACCATATGATTTTACTGCTCTAAATAATGATGTTCTTAGTGGTACAACAGAACGCACGGTAACAATTGCCGATGGTGCAAATATTACACTTTCTAATGCGACAATAAATGGAGGTATAGTTTGCGAAGGCTCTGCAACAATTATTCTTGAAGGTTCAAATAATGTTAAGGGATATTCAAGTATAAGTAAAAATGTATTTAAAGCGGGTATCCAGGTTGGTGGCGAAGGGACTGTACTTACTATCAAAGGTAATGGTTCCTTAACAGCAATTGGTAGTGATGGAGCTGCAGGTATTGGTTTAGATTGTGTACGGTATGTTGATGCTTATGGTGGAGATATTGTTATCGAAGGTGGAACAATTAATGCTATCGGAAGTGGATCTGGAGCCGGAATTGGAACTGGCTTTGCGTATGGTGGCGCAAATATTGTAAGACTTGGTAATATTACCATTAAGGGGGGCTCGGTAAAGGCAACTAGTGGTGGGTCAGCTGAAGGCATTGGTTCGGGTTTGGTAAATCCTGGTAGTACGAATGAATTTGGTACGGTAACCATTTACGATAGCGTAGTACTCGTTGATGCATCAAGTATTGGAAAAGATATTACTTATATGCATGGCGAGAGCAATGTGACCGCCAATAAAACCGATTATTTCAATATCAGCGAAGATGGCAACCGACGCGTTATCGCACCAAAGGACGATGCCGATTATAGCATTTCCATTGCTAACGACATCGAGCATGGTACATTGACAGGAGCAGGGGCGGCAAAGTATACGGAAAAGGTGACAATTACCGTTACTCCAGACTTTGGATACAGAATTAGCCGTCTTATCGTAAAGGATGCCAATAACAATGATGTTGTAATTGATGGGAATTCTTTCGTGATGCCAAAGGGCAATGTAACGGTAAGTGCAATTTTTGAGCAAGGCCCTCACGGTACGACGGAGTTTGTGTGGCAAAACGTATCTGGCAGTATAGTTAAAGAAAACATTATCTACGATGGTGTGACTACATTAAATCTTGAAGCTAACAGTAATTATAAAATTGTTTCTAAAGACCAAACTTATTTGAGGTTAGATAAAAGCACTGTCGATATTCCATATTCCGATGGCGTAGGGGAGTTTATTGATGATGATAAATCGACGATATTTTATTTTCGCAATATCCCATCGGGCTTCTACGATATCATACTAACCGATCTTGGCGATGATAGATGGTCGGTGTCTATTCTGAAAACTGTTGCTGCTTTGGACAATGTTCCCGACCAGACTTATACGGGTAGCGAGATAAAGCCTGAGCCACTTGTTTTAGCAGGCTCACTCAGTCTTACAGAAGGTACCGACTACGAGTATTCATATACCAACAATATAAATGTTGGCACCGCAACTGTAACTGTTACTTTCCTTGGCGAATATGACTGGGTCAATCCTGTTTCAAAATCCTTTAATATCACAAAGGCTACGCCTATTGTTATTCCGCCGACTTCTGCTGATCCGAAGTACGCTGGTGCATGTGTCGCACTTGTCACCGCCGGATCTACGAACTTTGGAACGATGCTTTACAGTTTAGATGATGATGATGATTACTCGGAAAATATTCCTTGTGCGGATAAAGGCGGCGATTATACGGTTTACTATAAGGTCGAGGAAAGCGATAACTGGTTTGGTGCCGCAGGGAGTGTTGAAATTCAGGTGCCGGTTCGTGTTGATGTGACCGTGGTTGGCGACGGTTCTGTAAGTGGCTACGATCCCGACGAATTCTACCCTGTTGGTACAGTACTTACCCTTACCGCGGAGCCGGATGAGGATTACAGGTTTACCGGTTGGGATGATGATTTTGACGCACCTGCTGAACGCGTATGGACTGTTCTAGCGGATGCCAAGGACAATGAGTTGACCGTGAACTTCCAGCAGAAAACTGTTTGTTATGGTGCGGTTTGTGTGTACGATGATGGAATTAATGAGGTTGAAGCGACTATTGACGGTGATTCCAACATCCCCTGGTCTATTCCCGAAGAGATTCGTGTGCAAAGGGTGAACCTGAACAGAAACTTTGCTCGACAGGGATATTCCACAATCGTTCTTCCCTTTGATTTCGAGGAGATTGAGGTCGATGAAGCCGAATTCTATGAACTGGACGGAGTCTCTTTCGCAAATGACAAGTGGAACGTGTCTGTCACGCCTGTATCGGAAATTAGACCCAATACACCGTACCTGATTCATGTTATGAAGAATAATGTTTCCTTTAGTGGAGATATAGCTCTGCGACCTATTGACGATGATGTGGATTGTTCTGTAACTAAGAATGGCTGGGAACTTTGCGGCACCTATGAATACAAGGTCTGGAAAGATGGCAATCCTGAACTTGGCAGGGTCTATGGCTTTGCTGCCGAAGAACGTGACGGAGCTCGTATCGGACAGTTTGTTAGGCTTGCCTACAACGCCTCTGCAAAGCCCTTACGCGCCTACCTGCGCTATGTGGGAAGTCCCAGGCCTGCTCCTGCATTGTTCAAGGCGGCTCCAGCCGTCGCAAGTATCGATGAACTCCCTGAATCCATGGATGTGGTCATCAGGGGCGAAGAGGGTACAACCGTCATCGGAACCATCAACACCCGCACCGGTGAGTTCCGCTCCGCTGACAATCGCTGGTTCGACCTGAACGGCCGTTTCCTCGGCAACAAAAAGCCCTCGGTCAAAGGAACCTACTACAATAATGGAAAGAAAGTCATTGTCAAGTAAAAAGGGGGACGATATGCAGAAGAAAGAATACAAGGCTCCGAAAATGAAGGAAGTCAAGCTCAAGGCCCGTGCTAGCTTGTTGTCGGGAAGCAGCAGCGATGGCGATGGTTACCACGGAACGGTTGGCTACAATGATCTTGATGACGGAAAAGATTCTTTGCCGTCTGTGTGATCCTTTGGAAATGAATATTAGAACGTTTGCTGTTAACGATTACGAACCCATAGATCGTAAGAACGTTTAAATAGCTTCCGTTATTTCGGTGATCTATAAAAGCCCCTGCGAAGGGGCTTTACTCTTGTCTGTAGGGGCGTTTTTATTTATATTCAGGGAAGGAGGCTTTTTATGCCGGTATCAGAAACCTTAAATCCAGTTCAGTTGCATCTTTTAGATATGTTCAGATTTTGCAAGTCTGATTTAGAACTCCTTGAATTAAAGGATGTTCTTGCCGCGTATTATGCCCAAAAGGTGCAGGAAGAGGCAGATCGCTTGTGGGATGATGGCACTTTGGACGCCGATGCGATTGAGCGTATCGGAAAAGAACATTGGCGAACTCCGTATAAGGCCTTGTAGTGCGTCGAATTTGTCTTGATACGAATTGTCTCTTGATGGCTTTGCCATCGCGAAGTCCGTACCATAAAGTATGGACCGATTTTTTAGGTAATTCAATTGAATTATGTGTATCGACAGAGATTTTGCTTGAGTACGAGGAAATCTTGTCTGAACATGCTTCCCCTCGCATGGCACATCTTGTTGTTGAAGCTTTGACAAACCGTAAAAATTTGGTACGTGTGGAACCGAGTTGGCATTTTGAGTTGATTAAGGTTGATCCTGATGACAACAAGTTTGTGGATTGCGCGATTTGTGGACAGGCTGAATATATCGTTTCAAATGATAGTCATTTCAAGGTTTTGAATGACATTGATTTTCCTGTGGTTGCATTAAAAACGTTGAAAGAGTTTGTTGAAGAACTTGAAAGGGCGTAAGTCCTTTAACCTGATGATTTCTAACCTGTTCAAACTGTTACAGCTCTCCCTGAGTGAAGGAAATGCCGATGCTTTGTGTAATGGTTTTCCGCAGCTGTCTGCGGAAGAGTGGGAACGTATTTACGACGAGGCGGACCGACAGACTCTTTTGGGGCTTGCGTTTGACGGGGTGATGAAGTTGCCTCAGGAGCTGCGCCCTCCCATGGAACTGATGTTCCAGTGGGCCAGCGAGGCGGAATCCTTTAGTGGCTTGAACAAGATTTTGAATGAGGAAGCCGCAAAGCTTACTGAATTTTTTAAGGGGCATGGCAGAAATTGTACCGTTTTGAAGGGCCAGGCCAATGCCCGCCTTTACCCGAATCCGCTTTGTCGGCAGCCGGGAGACATTGACATCTGGGTTTCCGGCGGGAAAAAGAGCGTCGTGGGTTTGCTGCGGGAAACCGAAATGCAGGAATCGCTGAAGGATTCGCCACACCACACCCACATGAAAAATGACCGTGGAATTGATGTGGAAGTTCATTTCCGCACGTCTTCGGGTAATTACAATCCGTTTACGACAAGGCGGCTGCTGAAATATCTGGACAAAGAAATCCTGAACTCGGTGGAGGTTCCCGAAGGTTTCTGCGCCCACTCCATAAAGTTTGCGTTGGCCATGCAGCTGTCGCACATCTATCGCCATTTTATACGCAGCGGAGTAGGGCTCCGGCAGGTTGTAGATTATTACGTGTTGCTTAAGCATTCCAGCGAAAGCGAACGCCGCGAACTGATGGCGAACTTGAACCGCTTTGGACTGCGGAAAATTGCGGGGGCCCTCATGTGGCTGCTTCGAGAATCGTTTGGTCTTGACGAAAGCCTGATGCTCTGCAAGCCCGATGAATTCCGTGGGCGATGGCTCCTGCGGGATATCCTGAAGGGAGGCGACTTTGGACGCCATGCAGGTGGCGGACGCCTCAAATGGCTCTACTGGTGGCTTGGCAAACGCAAAAAATCGTTGGGTCATTGGCGTTTTGACATGGCTGAAACCTTCTGGGCGGAAGTCAACTACTGGAAAACTTTCGTGGGGGATACTTCGACACGAATCCGGCTGCGCAAGATTTCCCTTAGGGGCGAGAAGTTCTGATAATGCTTTCGCGTTAGGCCCCGCAGCCCGTATGGGGTCGGATTCGCGCGGCACTTGCCTTGTGCAGTTGCACAGAGCGCGAGGCTGAACGAAAAAAAGACCGAACTGGATTTTTCCAGCTCGGTCTTTTTATAGCGCAAGAGGGCCGGCCCGTAAGGGCAACGCCCATTACTTCACGATATGTCTATGGTACTCCTGCAAGCTGCAGACTTCGAATCTGCCGTAGTCGTGCTTGTCCATGAGGCCTTCGACGGTGGAGGTGAGGGCGGCGATGGTGGTGGTGATAGGCACACCGCTGACCACTGCCTTGCTGCGCATCTGGATTTCATCGACCATGGCTTCGGCGCCGGTCTCGCTGGTGTTCACGATCCACTGGACTTCCTTGTCGTGGATGAGGTCCAGCAGGTTCGGGCGTCCGCGGGAAATGCGGAACAGGTTGCGGGTCTGATGCCGACCTTGTAGAGCATGGTGGAGGTGCCGCGGGTGGCGTAGAGGCCGTAGCCCAGTTCCACCAGCTGACGAATCAGGGGCACTGCGCGGGCCTTGTCCTCGTCCTTGAGGGAGACGAAGATGTTGCCCTGGCCCGGGATGCGGTTGCCGGAGGCCAGCTGGCTCTTGAGGTAGGCAAGGCCGCGGTCGCGATCCAGGCTCATGACTTCGCCCGTAGATTTCATTTCCGGGGAGAGGGTCACGTCAACGCCCGGGAACTTCACGAAGGGGAACACGGCTTCCTTCACGCTCACGTACGGAACATGGACTTCTTCGGTGAAGCCGATTTCTTCGAGGGTTTCGCCCAGCATGCAGCGGCTTGCGTAGCTTGCCAGAGGCACGCCGATGGACTGGCATGCTTCGCATGCTAACAGTGCGCTCGTCAAATGAGAATGTAAACATTCTCGCTTGACTCACTGCTACTGTTTTGGAAACGACGGGAACGGTGCGGGAGGCGCGGGGGTTCACTTCGATCATGTAGAGTGGCCCGCTTTGCGGGCAACTTCCTCGCTCGTCAAATGAAAAAATGCAAGCATTTTTTTCGCTTGACTCGCTTCGTCGTTTTCGCCATCCTTGACGGCGAGCTGCATGTTCATGAGGCCGCATACGTGGAGTTCCCTTGCGAATTGACGCCTTTGGCGTCCGCTCTACGCCTCGGTCCTAAAATTATGCAAGCATAATTTTGCGACACTCGGCTTGAACGCTTTTCCTTGGCGTAGCCGCGGACCTTTTCTTGCAGGTCCTTGCTGAGGGTCATGGGCGGGATGACGCTTGCGGAGTCGCCGGAGTGGATACCTGCGGGTTCCACGTGTTCCATGATGGCGCCCACCACGGTGGTCTTGCCGTCGCTGATGCAGTCCACGTCAAGTTCGGTTGCGTCTTCCAGGAAGCGGTCAATAAGGATAGGCTTGCCTTCGCCGATGGCTACGGCCTCTTCCACGAACTTGCGGAGGTACTTTTCCTTATAGACGATCACCAT
>JAZRWJ010000022.1:0-5490 GCA_045599625.1 Fibrobacter sp. | reverse complement strand
CATCGTTTCACAAAATTCTAAATTTATGGAAGAAATACTTCGCGTGGAGCATCTCTGCAAGACCTTTGAACTCTCACGCAAACAACAGAAAATTGAAGGCACGACACGCACGAAGACCGTTGCCGTCAACGATGTGTCGTTTTCGGCCTACAAGGGTGAAATCTTCGGCCTTCTGGGGCCTAACGGCGCTGGCAAGACCACCACTTTGCGCATGTTGGCCACCCTCATCGCTCCCGACAGCGGCAACGCTTTCATCAATGGATGCTCGGTGGTCGCCGAACCTGAAAAAGTACGCGCGCAAATCGGCTTCCTCACCTCGGAACTGAAACTCGAGGATTTCTTCACTCCTAATTATCTCTTCGATTTCTTCTCGCAGCTCTATGGCATCGACCCGAATGTGGTCGCCGAGCGCAAACGCAAACTCTTCAGCCGTTTCGGCATTGAGAAGTTTGCCGAAGTGAAGGTGGCGAATCTCTCTACGGGCATGAAACAGAAGGTCTCGTTGGTCGTCTCGTTGGTACACGACCCCGATTTCATCATCTTCGATGAACCCACCAACGGCCTTGATGTGCTGACGGCTCGCACCGTAACCGATTATTTGCAGGAACTCCGCAGCGAAGGCAAGACCATCATTCTGTCGACACACATTTTCAGTCTCGTTGAGCGTCTTTGCGACCGCGTCGGTATCATCATCGATGGGCAGATGACGCATTGCGACACCTTGCAAGGCATCTGTGCCGGACAGTCGCTCGAAGACCGCTTTTTTGAAATCTATAAGGAAAAGAAAGGAGAAACAGCGTGATGAAAAACAACACTTGGACCATATTCAAAAAGGAATGTGCCCGCTTTTTCGGCGACCGCACCATGCTGATGACCACCGTCGTCATGCCGGGCCTCTTGATTTACATCATTTATTCTTTCATGGGCGATAACTTCATGCAGCCTAAGGATGATGGCAAAGCGACCTCGGTCTATGTGGATAATATGCCCGAATCGTTAAGCCCTGCCATTGGCGTTATGCCTTTCAACTTGGTGACAGATGGCTTCGATGGCGAAACGCTGAAATCTGACCTCGTTCTCAAGGACAGCGATTTCGCTTACATGGTTTTTCCCGAAGGCTTCGATAGTTTGGTGGCTAACTATAACCCTGCTGGCGGGTTGCCGGCACCCAATGTGCTCATCTATCACAATTCCGCTTCCGAGAAGTCGCGCATGGCTTATGATCTGCTTTGCGGTGTCCTCAACCAATGGGAAGATTCCATGACCAACCGTTTCGACATCAACGCAAGCTCCGATGCCGGTGAAGTCTTCGACCTCGCCAAGGACGAAGACATCGTGGGTGACCTTTTCAGCGAACTGATTCCGATGCTGTTGCTTTTGATGGCTTTCTCGGGCTGCATGTCGATAGCACCGCCGTCGATAGCGGGCGAGAAGGAGAGAGGCACCATAGCTACTTTGTTGGTCACGCCGCTGAAACGCAACGAATTGGCCTTAGGTAAAGTGTTGAGTCTCTCGCTGTTTGCCCTGCTGAGCGGTATGTCGAGTTTCTTGGGCATGATGTTCTCCTTGCCGAAACTGATTCACGCCGATGAGATGGGACTTAGTGCCAACATCTACACCTTCAGCGATTATGGCATGTTGCTTCTGCTCATTCTATGCACCGTTCTGGTCCTGACTGCCGTTTCGTCCATCATCTCGGCGAAGGCCAAGAGCGTGAAGGCCGCTCAGTCGGTCATGGCGCCGCTCATGCTCGTCGTGATGCTGGTGGGCATGATGCCGATGATGACAGGTTCCGAAGTGTCGAACAATGCCGTGTTCCTCATTCCGATCTACAACAGCGTGCAGAGCATGTCGATGGTCTTTGCCCGTGAGGTGACACTCATTCCGGTCGTCATCACCGTGGCAGCGAATATCGTCTATTCCGTGCTTGGTGTGTGGGTGCTCACCAAACTGCTGAACAGCGAAAAAGTGATGTTCTCGAAATAGAGAATGACCTTTTTTCTTTGTCAGAATATCATTGTTGCTGAACAAACGGACGGCGGATATAACAGGCAAGAAGCGGAATGCCGCAATTATAAGTTTAAGATTCCCGTCTGACGACGGGAATGGAACTGACAGGGAGCAATAGGACGGCGGCGGCGAACTGGTTTTGTACTATGGGTGTACTTCGGACGCCGCCGCATGTTTAATTAACTCAAGCGTTCCATTCCCTTGGGCTTGCACAAGGGAATCTCGCTTGATTTACGATAGGTTATATTTATCGGATGCCAATAAATAATTACTTGAAAACATAAATACAATGGACAACAATCAATACAAACAACTCAACGAACAATATTTAGTCGACCTCACCGCCAAGGAAGGCCTCAAGGCTTTGCGCGGCGGCGTTTATTACGAAGTGCTGCAGTCGGGCGATGGCGACAGACGGCCTAATCCGCGCAGCAAGGTTACATGCCACTACAAAGGCATGCTCATCAATGGAAAGGTCTTCGACAGCTCTTACAAGCGCAACGCGCCAGCCACCTTCCGCGTCAACATGCTCATCAGAGGCTTCCAGATTGCTTTGGTCAACATGTGTGTGGGCGACCACTGGCGGGTCTATATCCCTGCTTCAATGGGTTATGGCGCCAATGCCGTGGGCGACATTCCCGCTTATTCCACGCTGATTTTCGAGATTGAACTGCTTGAGGTGATGGGGTGAATGGCAATTTGTTGTTTTTATCTCACGTCATTCTGAAAGGCAATTATATACTTTTTGACCCATAATGGTTTGTCTTACATCAATAATGCTGTTCGCTTTATTAAACCAAGTTGAATTATCAGTTTGAGGTTCCAAGAATTGGAAAAAAACTATAATTTATCATGCAGCCACAAAAAGGATCCGCCGAAATCATTTTTTCATATATTTGTCGCCATCAATTCAAAATGACGCTGATATGAATAGAATCCTGTTTTTGTTTATGGCATGGTGCTTTGTAGCTCCCGCTTTTGCCCAGAATGTTGATTTGCAGAGCAGTAATGCGGAATCGGTCATCACATTGAGCGAATCGTATTTGAAAAAGGGTAATTATGTTTCGGCGATTGAATGTCTTTCGCAATATGAGACGGAACTTATGGCCGACACCATCGCCGACAGCCTGCAACTGCCGGTCTTGGGCGACATCAGGATGCGTGTGGCAAAATGCTATTTTAACCGTAGGAAAGATTATGAGGCAGGGAAAATGAAAGTGTACAAAGGCATGGCAGAAAAGCCATCTTTCTGTTATGCCATGGATGGCGAGGATATGAATGAATGGCTGCGCAAGTCGGCCAAGTCGGGCAATGCCGAGGCGAAGAATTGGCTGCAGGTCTTAGGGCTGCCTTTGGAAGTCCAGACATCGGAGCCGCATTTCCCAGGGACGGAAATGGATTTGTTGCAATTTCTTGTGCGCAATATCCGTTATCCGCAGGAGGCAAGGGAGAGGAGACAGAAAGGCATGGTTTATGTGTCATTTATGGTCAATGAAGACGGAAGCATCTCGGATATCCGTATCGAGCAGGGTGTATGCCAGTCTATTGATGACGAGGCCATGCGTATCGTCAGCCTGATGCCGAAATGGGTTCCGGGAAGAGAAAACGGTGTGCCGAAAGCCATGCGGTTTTACCTGCCTGTCAATTTCCAGTTGCAGTGAATGGCATTTCCGTAAAAAATGAAATATGATTAGAAACAAGAAAGGAGGCAGCCGCCTCCTTTCTTTAATTCTCCATCCCAACCTTCTTCCTGTTTCTCATCCATCTATAGAACCAAGCGGTAACTGTTATTGTGGCGATGGCGGCTATCGTTTGCGCAATCCAAGGTGAGAGGCCTTTGCCTGGGATGTAGGCTCCCGTCGGGGCTTCGAGGATGAACGAGATGGTGACGAAACTCATGAATATGGCGGGGATGAGCGACACGAAGTAGTTCTTGCCCCGTTGGGTGAGATAGACCGTAATGGCCCAGAACGTGAATGCCGCCATGACTTGGTTGCTCCAGGTGAAATAGCGCCACACGATGGCGAAATTCTTGGTGTCGCTTAAACTGAAAACGAGGAATATGGCGCAGACAGCAAAGATGGGAATGCAGATGAGCAGTCGGTTGCGGATGCTTTTCTGCTCGATATGGAAGGTGTCGGCCACGATGAGACGCGCTGCACGCAGCACCGTGTCGCCCGTGGTGATGGGGGCGAACACCACGCCGAGGATGGCGAGTATGCCGCCGAAAGCCCCCAGCCAGTTGTGGCAGATGAAATTCACCACTTGACCTTGGGTGAAGGCTGTCCCGTTGTCCTGATAGAAAGCCGTCGCAGCTGCAGCCCAGATGAGTGCCACGATGCCTTCGGCGACCATGGCGCCGTAGAACACCGGCTTGGCGTGCTTCTCGTTTTTCAGGCAGCGTGCCATCATGGGCGACTGTGTGGCATGTGAACCGCTGACGGCACCGCAGGCTATCGACACAAACATCATCGGGAATATGGGCGAGGGGTCGTATTTCGTGCCGAAACTCTCCCACATCTCGGGCAGTGAAGGCCATCGTACCAGCAAGGCCACTAGTATCACGATGGCCATGATAAACAGGCAGATGGCGAAAATCGGATAGATTTTGCCGATGATCTTGTCAATTGGAAATAACGTGGCGATAAGGTAATAACAGAAGATGACGGCAACCCAGAAATAGGCATTCATGTAGAACGGCAGGGACGTACTTCCTGCAGCCGCTTCCGGTGCATTCAGCGATCCGACGATGATGTTGGCCGGTTGCGAGACGAAGACCGCACCTGCCAGCGTAAGGAAAAGCAACACGAAGACAATCATCACTTTCTTGACGTTTTCGCCGAGGTAACGCCCGATGAGTTGGGGCAGGCTCTCGCCGTCGTTGCGCAACGACATGATGCCCGAGATGAAGTCGTGGACGGCGCCGCCGAAAATGGTGCCGAACACAATCCATAGATAAGAGGCTGTGCCGAACTGTGCGCCCATGATGGCACCGAAGATTGGCCCGAGACCCGCAATGTTGAGGAACTGGATCATGAAGACTTTCCATGTGGGCATGGGGACGAAATCGATGCCGTCGGCTCGAGTCATGGCTGGCGTGGGATTCTTCGGGTCAATGTCGACGATGCGTGCAATGTAAGCCCCGTAGATAAGGTAACCCACTATGAGGATTACTAAGGCGATGATGAATGTGTACATGCTTCGTGTCTGTTGTTTATGACGATGCAAAAATAGCGGAAATTTTGTTAATGGGGAAATTGTTATGGGTGAATGGATGCCATAATTAGTTCCTTATATAATAAGGTGTAGCATGAAGCAGGCCGGAGGCGAGCATCTTTCTCGGCCTTTGGAAGACGTTGTGAAAGCCGTGAAATGCGCGCGGATTTCATCAAAATGCAGCAGAAAACCTCCGCCAGACCCTGCGGACGACCCTTGAAAACGGGGCGGGAACGGCCTTTTTCGCCCAGATTTAAGCCGAAA
>JAZRWJ010000021.1:0-28956 GCA_045599625.1 Fibrobacter sp. | reverse complement strand
GCATTCAGAATTTTCATCATCGTTTCAAAACGAGGATGCGCACCTTCCTTCATCGCCTTGTAAAGACTCTCACGGTTCAGGCCAGACTTTTCGGCAATTTTCGCCATGCCTGCAGACCTTACTGCAGTGCTGACACAATGCTGCCAAAAAACAGGATCGTTTTCAGCAAGAGCCTCCTTCAGGAAAAGTTTTACATCTACCTCAGTCTCTAGGAATTCTGCAACATCCAAATCTGAAACTTTAATCTTACCCATTGTTTAACTCCTTCTTAATTTCCTTTGCTTTTTCAATGTCTCTCTGTTGCGTAGATTTATCTCCTCCGATTAGAAGAAAAATCACTTCGCCATTTACATTCATATAGTACAGCCTATATCCAGGACCATAATCAATCCGCATTTCAAAAACGCCATCACCAACTGATTTGGAATCTCCTAGATTACCTAATTCGACATGTTTAAGACGATTATTAATCCTGGATTTAGCATATACATCCCTCAGATTTTTCAACCATTTTATGAACTGTTCAGTCTTCTTTACCTGATACACATATTCCTCCTTAATGTAGCCATTCGGCTACAAATTGTCAAGTACGGGACAAACAAAAAAGCCGCATTACCCATAAGGATCCTTAACGGATTCGATATAAGTAAATACGGCTTGTTGGGTCTTTCGACCCCAACCATTGTCTGTCAGAATAAATGTACTAAAAAGCGGATGTCAAAAGCTGACATTCTGAATTTTCAATCAAATCACGTCCAATTTCATTTCGCCCAATGATCCCAGATCAAAGCCCATGCCTTCAAGGGACTTCTTAAACTTTTCGGCGGAATCGCTTAACAGAGATGTTACAGAATCAATTTTTTCAGAGATGCCAAGAGAAGAAATGTCAAAGTTTGAAACGGAATCAATAGCCTTTGTAACTTCATCACCGATTGTCGCAGACAGACTTTCAAACTGTTCTGCATAAGCATCCAGCCTTTCCACCTCGAATCCGGAGGCGGCATCCATCATCACTACCGACAAGGCGAGTGATGCGAAAACAGACAAGTCTGTTTTCATATCCGAGCCGCAGCGGGAGGCGCTTAGCGCAAACGGGGTTCGAGATTTTCAAAAGCTTTCGTTCATTGAACGCCTGCGGCGTTAGCGGCGTCACTCGGTCATAAAATCAAGTGAACTTGATTTTGCGACGCTCGTTTAGCACGCTATTTAGACATAAGATTAGCCTTCGATACACCTTTTGCGTATCATTATCATTTAAACTTGGGAATGGGAGCCCTCACCATGAGGGTTCCCGAGAATCTTTTTATGGGAAATTTTTTAGGAGATGAGAATTATTCTTCGGTTTCTAGTTTTGCGCAACGGACAGAAAGACCGTAGTCGCGATAATCTTTTGATCCTGATGGATAGCTACCACTAGCAAAAACATATCCTATGTAAGATTTTTTTTCTTCAGAAATATGTTCCTGCGGGTAATACCAAAATGCAGCCTCATTTATACGTCTAAAGATTTCACTATCGTTAGTTCTCATCCCTGCAGGAAGTAGCGAAAATCCCGATGCATTAGATCCCTGGAAACGTGAAGAACGGAGACCTTTCAATCCGTCTGTATTGTCCTCTGATTTTACAACAATGGCGAAATCATTTTCATTCATCAGACGCCAGCCATCGGGGCAAATGCCCTGGTGGTTTTCCTGAATCAAATCGGCGCAGCTTTCCGTATTGCAGCGGCTAGGCAGCTGCATCATTTCCGCCCACTGGTACAAACCACCATATTCATCACAATATGTAGTGTCATTCTTATAGCAGTAACGTTCTATTACAGAATCATCATTCTGGTCATCTACGCCAGCCACATCCTTACCAATGTTAAGGTTTTCCGCCATAATAGTCACAGTTGCCTTAACATTATTCGTATCCTTACCGACAATGGTAATGTAGTAGTAACTACAGCCATTGCGAGAGTCCGTAAATTGTTTATACCGACTTCTATCAATATATGTTTCACTAGCAAGCGCTCTTGAATGGTCAAAGGGAACATACACGCTGCTAGAAGAAACCTTTACACTGGAACTACTTTTAGGAGCGCTCGAAGAGGATGAAATCCAAGCTGTCTTAATCCACCTCCACACCTTCTCGCTTTCATCATATGTACAGAGATATTCAGATTTATCCTCTCTGTATAAAGCAATCGCAGTTTTACCATTTTGGGACTCATCACAAGAGCAGTGAGCGGCTTCAACCCCAGTATTCCATTCAAAATCAAACTTTGAATTTCCGGAAGATGACGATGCCTTCACAGAACTGGAAGAAGATTTCACAACAGAGCTACTGCTCTTTGCGCCGCTGCTGGAAGAAACCTTCACGCTGCTAGAGGATTCCTTAACAGAGCTGGAGCTGCTCTTGGCTTCGCTGGAAGAAGAGCTTTCTTCCTTCTTCACAACCCAGCCCCACTTATTCAGTTCGGCGTCGTGGATGCAGACCAGCTCCACGTTGCTGTCGTAGTTGTAAGAGAGCTCGCCTTCGCGGTTTTCGTCACACTTGCAGCTCAAGGCGTCAGCCAAGGTGTAAATATCGCAGACGTACTTTGCTACGCTGGAGCTAGAAAATTCCTTAGCAGAGCTGGAAGATTCCTTATCGCTGGAGGAGCTATTCTTTGTGCTAGAGGAGGATTTTTCCTCGTCAGCAACGCTGCTAGAGGAATCTTCGTCCTTGGCGCTGGAGCCGTTATCGCCTCCGCAGGCAATAAGCATGATCGCGGCGATGGACATCACGGCTAGATTCTTGAATATATTCATATGTTCTCCTAATTTATTCCCATTTTTTTTGAAAATATAGTCAAAAACGCAGATTGTCATAATCTGACTTTTGCAATTTGTATATTTATCCCAGCCGGAAACGCCGGTTTTTATTACATCCCCCGACAGGGGCCCGCGAGCCACCTCGCATCATGGGAAATGCGTTCCTCGGAGTTTCCGATGGAAAATCAACTGGAAAAAACACCCGAAAAGGGCGAAATCATCGCCTACCATGCCGATGGATCCATCCATTTGGATGTGAAACTTCTTGACGACACTGTATGGTTAAACCGTCAACAAATTGCACTCTTGTTCAATAGAGATGTCAAAACCATAGGAAAGCATATAAACAATGCTCTTTCCGAAGAATTACAAGACATACCAACTGTCGCAAATTTTGCGATAGTTCAAACAGAAGGAGGACGAACCGTAACCAGAAATGTCGACCACTACAATTTGGACATGATTCTATCCATAGGGTATCGGGTAAAATCATCCAATGGGGTGAAATTTCGCCAATGGGCCAACAGAGTCCTTAAAGATCACCTTCTCAAAGGCTACAGCATCAACCAGCGATTGCTTATAGCAGAAGAGCGCATCGACCACCATTTGGCAAATCACGAGAATCGCATTACTGACCTGAAATCCGAGCAAGAGGATCATTCCGCCCGAATCAAGGCTCTTGAAAACCAGGTGGATTTCTTCGTAAAAGGTCCCAAGCCTCCTGAAGGAAGAATTCTCCCAGCCAATTCCCGCTGGGACGGCTTCGCCCTCATTGCAGAACTTGTAAAATCCGCCGAAAAATCGATAGTGTTCATCGACCCGTTTGCCGACATCACCGTATTAAATTTTGCTGCACTTCGCAAGCCAGGAATTTCTGCAATCGTCTATACAGCTCGCATCACCACGGCATTACAAAACCAGGTGGAAATTCATAACAAACAATACCCTGGGCTGCAACTCAGAAACATGCGTCAAGTTCACGACAGGTTCCTTCTCGTCGATGACAAGGTCTATCACTTTGGAGCCAGCTTCAAGGATATGGGGAACGGACTTTGCGGCTACAGCATCATGGATTTTGCGACCGTGGAGCAGGTGATGGAAATGGTAGAGGCTAATGGGTAAAAAGCCCAAACCTATTTCTTCAAATGTTTTTTTGCCATCATGCGCAGTTCTACCATTTGTCTGCGCCAGACGTCGGCGTCGATGGCAGGGAAACCTGCCACGGTGCGGCCTGCGGGAATGCTCTTGGTGACGCCGGCCTTTGCGGTGATGGTTGCCCCGCGGCCAATGGTCAAGTGGCCTGCGGCCTTTGCGCCCCCGGCGATGTTTACGTCATCTTCCACGATGGTGGTGCCGCCTAAAGCAGTTTGTGCGGCCATGTAGATGTTGTTTCCCAGAACGCAGTTGTGACCAATCTGCACCATGGCATCGAAATGGCAATCGTTCCCGATGGTGGTGGGCGAAATGAAACCTGCAGCCACTACGGTGTTTGCGCCGAAACTGCAGCGATTGCCGATACGGACTCCGGCCAAGTGAGGAACCATGCGGCGTTTGCCCTGATATTCGTAGAAGCCAAAACCACGGCTTCCGATCACAACGCCGGCCTGAAAAATACAGCCCTCCCCCACAACGACATTGGGGTAAATGACCACGTTGGCTTCCAGACGGCAGCGGGCACCAATCTTTGCGCCGGGCATTACTACACAGCCGGGGCCAATTTCTGCCGTGGGATCAATCTGCGCTACAGGTGCGCCCGAGGCGTCCCGCGGCATGTCCACCAGACGAGAGCCATACTTTTCCAGAAAGCAGACCATAGCGTGATAGGGATTTTCTACAGGAACCAGGCAGCGGACCTTTGGGAAAATTTCTTGCGCAGTTCTCCCCTGCGTCCCATCCTGTGCGGCGCCTTGCGACGAACCATACAAACTTTCGGGAACAAATAATACACCGGCTTCGCACTTTGCCAAATCTGCCGCAGAAAATCCGTTGGCTCCAGTAATGCTCTTGACATTCCCGGTCCAGAAACTGACGTCTGTGGGGCCGGCTTTTTCCAGCGATGCGAACCCACGGATTTCCACGCCCTCAACAACAACCGGTTCCATTATTTACCCAATGCAAGAATCTGCACCTTGCATGCGTATTCTATAGTTACACGGCCACCCACCTTGCCGCTAAGGTCCTCCCCATCCAGCTGAAGAAATTCATCTTCCGCTAAATCAAGAGTAATGCTTTTTGCCTTCCTGCTCTTCAAAAAATACTTCTTCAGGAAATTTCCCAACACAGGAATGGTTCCTAGGGCAATGCCCAGTAGGAACTGGGCTAAATTGCAAACGCAGACAATTTCCAGCAGGCCATCCGCCATATCGGACTTGTAGAAGGGATTTGAACCGCTGGCAAAGCTGGGGATATTTCCAACAATAACAGTGCGATATCTAGAAATGTCACGGTTACGCACGCTACCATCCGCAGCCACATAACTCAGCTTGGAGGGTTTCAGCCTGTAGGATCGATCCGCAAAGAATCGTTTTACGTAGTGCAGCTTATTTGCTATCACAGACTTTGACTTAATCGCACCTGTGGAGCGGTCCAGGTTAAAATCGTGGGCAATTCGAGCGTCAATTCCGCCGGAGAAATAGTTGGCAAAGGCGGTCTTACCGTTCACCTTCCAGATGTCAAAAGGTCTTGCTTCCGCCAACAGCAATCGACGAACCAGGAACAGAAGTCCCTTGTCAACGTATGGCTTGTAAAGGTTCAGTACTCGGGCAAGGTCGTTACCTGTTCCTAGGGGAATCAAGCCAATCTTTACCGACTTCGCATACTGGGAATTGATCATTACGGTAAGAACAGAAGAAACAGTTCCGTCACCGCCAACAGCCACCAAAGTTTCAGTAGAAGCAAGTGCGTCAAGAATCTGCTTTTCCATACCCTCATGAACGGTGAACTCAGCCTTCCACTGGTCTTCAGAAAATCCCATGGACGCCATAATCTCAGGAAGGTACTGATGAATCACCTTTCCCTGGCCACCGCCGCTAATAGGGTTAATTAGAAAAACAAACTTAAACACAAACTGTCCCGAAATTTACGGTTGAGCCTTCAGCAGCTCATCCTTAATCTCGATGTAATGATCTACACCTTCCCTAAATTTACGAATTTCTTCTTCCGTCAGTTGTCGGGCAACTCGTGCGGGAGCCCCTACAATGAGACTTCCCTCGGGATATTCCTTACCCTGAGGCACCAACGCACCTGCTGCCACCACGGAATTCTTGCGAATTCGGGCACCATCCATCACAATGGCCCCCATGCCCACCAGCACATCGTCCTCTATAGTGCAGGCATGCAGAATGGCATTATGACCGACCGTCACATTATCACCCACATGGACACCCAAGTCCGTAGAAAGATGAATGGACACATTGTCCTGGATATTGGTGCGCTTACCAATCCGGATTTCAGCCAGGTCTGCACGGATAACGGCATTATAAAACACGGAGGAATCATCCCCGATTTCAACATCGCCAATGAGGCGGGCACCTTCTGCAAGGAAGACCCTTTCGCCAATGACAGGCTTCTTGCCCTTGTATTCAATGACACTGGACATAGGCTAATCCTGCTTCAGGGTTCCGTATCTGGAGATCATTTCCTTAGAAATTGCCTTGGGGCGACCGCGGTTCATATCCACCAGGACCCACTGGGTTTCGGATTCAAAAATCACCTTGCCGTCGCTCACCCGTTCAAACTTGCACTTACGCTTGCTCACTACCGTGCTGAATGAATCCACCCAGGTAGTTCCCTTGATTTCATCCCCAAGGAAAGCCTGGTTCTTATACACGATATGCTGTTCGTGAATCATCCAGCCACAGTTCAGTTCCCGCATCAAGGCGGTACCGCCGCACTTCTCGGAATGTTCCGCAGAAATATCCTGAATCCACTGGACAGACCACACGTTATTGAAGTGATGATTTTCGTCAATCATCTCAGGAGTAACCTTGAAGGTTTCCGTATATACTTGTGGTTCCCAATTCTTGTTTTCTTCAGCCATAGTGGACCTTGCCTTACTCAAAAGATTTCACTAGCGTAGGTATCGCAGTTTCAAATTTAACACCATACCAGTGATTCGTCGCATCATCCAAGGTGTTTTCTATGGCTTTCAAGGTAAAATCAGCGGCAATCTTCACCGCATCCATCTTGGACTTTCCACGCATAACAGCGCCCGTAAATGCGGAAGCGTAAAGATCCCCGGTACCATGGCACCACATGGACACTTTCTTGTGTTCATAATGTTTCAGTTCACCATTCTCATATACGGCAACGCCGGTATAGCCCTCACGGAATCCAATACCGGTCATGACAATGCACTTGGCCCCCAAGTCGCAAAGTCCCTTGCAAAGTTCCGTAATCATAGCCTTGTCATAATCTTCGGTATATTCCCTGCCTGTCAAGTAACAGGCCTCGGAAATATTGGGCAACAGCACGTCTGCCTCGGCACAAAGACGTTTCATGGCTTCTACAAAATTCATGTCAAAGCCGGCATAAAGCTTGCCCGCATCCGCAAGAACCGGGTCAACAACCTTCAACGCCCCTTCATTACCTACGGTGTTCATGATTTCGCGGACAATATCCACCTGGCGAACACTCCCCAGGTAACCGGTGTAAAAAGCATCAAACTTAATACCTTCCTTAACCCAATGATCTCGAATGGGCAACAAGTCGTCCGTCAAATCTCTAAAGGTATAACCCTTGAAACGCCCCGTATGGGTACTCAACACCGCAGAAGGCAAAACGGCACATTCCACACCGCAAGCAGAAATAACGGGCAAAGCCACTGTAGAAGAACACTGGCCGAAACAGGAAATATCCTGGATGGTAAGGACTCGCTTGTACATGGCTCCAAAGATAGTAATATCGCGAGTAGGAATCTCTGGAACAATGAAGTTCATCGGGGTACATAACCCCATTCAAATACTCCAATATGAAATGATATTTTGCACCAAAATTTTCACATTCAATCTCGTTCAAAAAATGTTTATGTTATATTTGAGTGGAAAAACATGGAGTTTTGTATGGATTGGAATGATTTTACTAGCCTTACGTCAGACGATATGCAGGCTATCTGGAATTTCAGCACCAAGGACCCTTTTTCGATCCTCGGCATTCATCCGCTGAACACGGATAAGGGTATCAAAACGGTTATTCGAACCTATCAGCCGCAGGCAAGCTTCATCCGTGGAGAATCCTGTGATGGCGAATTCGAGTTTGATTTCATGAAGATTGGTGACACCGGCTTTTTCGAAGCCATCCTGGACAAGGAATACGAACCTTTCTTCTATAACTTGATTATCCGTCAAGGTGACGGACACGAATACACCTTGACCGATCCCTATGCCTTCCTTCCGGTCCTTTCCGATTTTGACCGCCACTTGATTGCATCAGGAACACACTATGAACTTTACCGTAAGTTGGGTGCCAACCTGGTAGAACACCAGGGCTTCAAAGGTGTTCACTTTGCCGTCTGGGCACCCAACGCTCAAGCCGTATCTGTCGTCGGAAGCTTTAACTCCTGGGACGGCCGCCGCCATCAGATGCGCATGCTGGGTTCCAGCGGAATCTGGGAAATCTTTATCCCGAACCTGGGCGAAGGCGAACTCTACCGTTTCGAAATCCATGGTGCCGACGGCAACCTTCACGTAAAGGTGGACCCTCTGGCAAAACTTTCTGAGGTACGTCCGGCAACAGCCTCCATCACCACCCATCTGGATGGTTACGAATGGGGCGACGACCTGTACATGTATACCCATTATGCAACCAAGGTCTTTGGCGGCCCCATGAACATCTACGAAGTCCACGCCGGCTCCTGGCGCCGCGACCCCGCAAATCCGGACCGTTTCTTGAACTGGGAAGAACTGGCCGACACACTCATTCCTTACCTCAAGGAAATGGGCTACACCCATGTGGAATTCCTGCCTCTGGCAGAACACCCGCTGGATGAATCCTGGGGTTATCAGGTTACCGGTTACTACTCCCCCACCAGCCGCTACGGCACCCCCGACCAGTTCCGTAAGTTCGTGGACCTTTGCCACCAGAACGAAATCGGCGTGATCATCGACTGGGTTCCCGCACACTTCCCCAAGGACGCACACGCACTGGGCCGCTTCGACGGCACCGCCTGCTATGAACACGCAGACCCCCGCCAGGGCGAACACCCCCACTGGGGCACCTACATCTTTAACCTGGGCCGTAACGAAGTCAAGAACTTCCTCATTGCAAACGCAATGTACTGGCTCAAGGAATTCCACTGCGACGGCCTCCGTGTAGACGCCGTTGCAAGTATGCTGTACCTTGACTACGGTAAGGGTCCTGGCGAATGGGTTCCCAACAAGGATGGCGGCAACATCAACTACGATACCCTGGAATTCCTGAAGCACCTGAATTCTGTAATGGGTCGTCTGGCACCCCACGGCATCCTCATTGCCGAAGAATCCACCAGCTTCCCCAGCATCACCCGTCCTCCTGAACAGGGGGGTCTTGGCTTCCACTACAAGTGGAACATGGGTTGGATGAACGACTTCCTCAGCTACATCCAGCACGAGCCCATCCATCGTAAGTATCACCACAACAGCCTCACCTTCAGCATGGTGTACGCCTACTCCGAAAACTTCATCCAGGTGTTCAGCCACGACGAAGTTGTTCACGGCAAGGGCTCCATGCTGGGCAAGATGCCTGGCGACAACTGGCAGAAGTTCGCAAACCTCCGCTTGACTTACGCCTTCCAGTACGCTCACCCGGGCAAGATCCTGAACTTCATGGGTAACGAATTCGGTCAGTTCCGCGAATGGAACGAAAAGCGTTCTTTGGACTGGCACCTGGTCAGCTGGGATAGCCACGGCAAGGTTCTCGCCATGATCAAGGACCTGAACCACGTCTATAAGGAAAACGCCCCCTTCTGGGAAATCGACCATTACCATACCGGTTTCGAATGGATCTGGTGCGACGACGCAGACAACTCCATCGTCAGCTTCGTCCGTAAGGATGACCACGGCAACCAGATTCTCTGCGTCTTCAACTTCACTCCGGTGGTCCGCAACGACTATCGTCTGGGCGCACCCACCAAGGGCAAGTGGAAGGAAATCTTCAATACCGACGCAGGTATCTATGGTGGCTCCAATGTGGGCAACATGGGCGAAGTCTGGACCGAGGAAATTCCCTGGCAGAACCGCGCTCAGAGCATGAACGTACAGGTCCCGCCTCTCGGTGCGGTGTTCTTCAAGTTGGAGAAGTAATCGCAACCGTCATCCTGAGCGATGATTTCAGTCGTCATCCTGAGCGCCGCAGGCGCGAAGGATCCAAGCATTTAAAAAGACCTCGCAAAAACGCGAGGTCTTTTTTTTATGAAATAAAAATTCACCTGATCTCAAAAGTTCCGCCGGCGTACTGCAATACGACGCGGTTGGATTCAATGGACTGCACCACCACATTCCAGATTTCCTGGCCTACGCTGACAACTGCGGATTCGCCACGGAACTTGATGATGGCCACAGGATTGTCGCCGGGCAAAATGGCATCCAAAGTAATGGAAGGCGGCTTGGGAGGAGGCGGAGCCACTGCCACCGGGGCTTCCACAGGGGCGGAGGCAACCTTCACCACACGGGGCTTAGGCGGTGGCAAAATGCTTGTGGGAACCTTGAAGGGATCGCGCAAGTCATTTTCCGGCATTTCCTGCGGGTTCAAGCGAGAAAGCAGGCTCTTAAAATCCAGGCGGGTTTCAATATCCAGGGGCGTTTTGCCAGACAATTCCTCAAACAATCCAGATTCACTTTGGCCTTTCTGGGAATCCACCTTATCAGACATCTTGAACAGGAATACACCCCAGATCATGAGCGTAACAGTCACCAGGAGAACAAGGAACTTATTCATCGTGACCTGCCTTGCTGAGGACCGACAGATAGACAGAAGCCACACCGGGGCGCATGTCCACATTAACGACCTTGACACTATAGGTGCTGTTTTCCAAGGTGGTCAAGAATCGCAGGAACTGAGGGAATCCGGAATTCGCCTTGAACCTTACGGGGTATTCCAGATTCTCGCCACGCCTTGCCACCTCGCCGGTTGACAAATCCTGAAGAACAACCTCGTTTTGCTTGGATGCTTCCAGAATAAATGTCAGTATCTTGGAAGAAGACACCGATACATTCACGTAAGAATCCAGTTCCGATGAAATCTTTTTGTAGTTGGCGATTAGCGAATCCGGCGACGTTGTGCCGTTGTCCAAAACCGAAGACTCCCCTATTTCGGAACGGATGGCCACCAATATGCCACTGGCATCCCTCATCCTGGGGAACAAATACACTCCGATGATAGCAACCAGAGCCACGACAGACAAAACGGTAAGCAAGGTGTACTTGTAGCGGGCTAGAAATCCACTCATGGAATCACCTCCGCAGACAAGTCAAATTTCACTACAGGCTTACGCTTGAATGTGGTTTTTTCCGTAGAACGCAAGCGAACATTTATCAATCTTTTTTCATGTTCCAAAGTAGACAGGAATTCAGAAACTTCTTCGGACGTGGCAGAGTACCCCTGCATGGAATGAACGTTTCCGTTTACGGACCAATGGGTTATCCAAGTATCCGTGGGTAAATCCGCGGTAATAAGCGACAAGAAGGAGGAAGAGCGACTGCGATGGCTGAGGAACTTTTCTGTACCAGCCTTGTCGGCTTCCAGCTTTTTCCAAGCGCGGTCCAGCTCCTTGCGAGTTTCGATTCTCTTTTCGATGGCAGCCACCTGGGTCTGAGTCTTGGAAACGTACCAGGAAACACCGCCCCAGAAAGCCAGGGTCACCAGCAAGGTGGTTACCAGTACGCCAACGCAAGCCTTGAAAGTCCTACGGAAAAGTGCGGCTTCGCGAATTCGGGCAACAGCCCCATTATCGGGCATCGTAGAAAACACCGGCAAATGATCCGTGCGGAAAAGCCATGCATCTTCAGCCACCACCTTGGCCATATCTTCGGCGCTGGGCGAAAATTCTTCGACGATTACAGACTTCTGGAAGAAACGTTCCTTAACAAAGTCCACAATTTTAACGCAATCCTCGCCTTCAGAAGATTCAAAAGCCTTGCTGAACCAGTAAAATTCACACTGGTCAAAGTACCAGGCCTTGGTGACCCCATTTTCCGTATTCTTGAACAGCTTAGCCCCAGACAAATCCTGCTGGCGAAGCATTTCGATTTCAAAGAACAAAACAGGCAGGTGGGCCAAAATCTTGAATTCCACCTTTACCACCTCTTCAACCAATTCCTCGAAGGATCGGCGAAGGGCGACCACAGCAAAATCCCCATCGATGGAATTGACGTATTCAAAGTTTTCGCGCTTGAATTCTTCGTCGCCGATTTGAACCATCTTTACCGGAGTTGCATCGTCAACCAAAAGGATGCCATCGGCAGAACCGCCATTGGCCACCTGAAAGCGACGGCACTCCTCGAAAGTGCCGGAGTAGGACAAATCCACATAGCTATGACCTGCCCCTCGACCGCGAAGCACACGCAAAATCTGAGCGAAGCCACCATTGGCGCAGTCGCGAGCAATAAGTACCCACCAGTACCTACCCGTTGAAACACTCAGTGCTGTGCGGAAAGCGTTGGCCACTACTTGCCCTCGGCAGGCTTTTCTACAGACTTTTCTGCAGTCTTCTCGGCGGTCATTTCCTTGACCTTGGCATCGACCTTCTTGTCGTTCACCAAGGGCATCTTGGCGCGGGCGATTTCGTCGGCCACATCTACACTTCCTTCGGAACCGTAGTAAATATGGGGCGTCACGAAAATCAGCAGCTGGCTCTTGCTGTGAACACGTTCCACATTGCGGAACAACCAGCCAATCACGGGAATGGAACCTAGGAACGGTACCTGCCTATGAACATCGCTGACACTTTCCTTGACCATGCCGCCCAGCACAATGGTTTCGCCATCGCGAAGGCGCACAGAAGACTTGACATAACGCTTGTTCAACGTGGGCGGAACTTCGCTGCTAAAGCTACCTTCCGGTTCAGAAAAATCAGGAACAATTTCGCAGGTAATCTCCCCTTCGCCAGTCACATAGGGAGTCACAGTAATGTTGGAGTTGGCCTCGATCTGTTCGAAACGCTGGGTCGTCTTGGAAGTGACCGCATCGCCCTGGTTGTAATCCACCTCGGAAGCCATCATATAGTACTGGGTCTGACCAATGGTAAGCACAGCGGTTTCGCCATTCAAGGTTGCAATCTGGGAACGAGCCTTTACATCCAGGATCTTTTCCTGCTCCATGGCATTGATCTTTGTGACAAGATCCTTGGGGATGCTGACAATTTCGCCAAGGCCAATACCATTGAATACACGCTGCAGCTGCTTGGAATTCAAAGTCTGGTCAACACTTGGGAACAAGTTCTCGGAGCCAACACTCTTGGCGGCATTACCAAAGAACAAATTCAAGCCATGATTATGACCCTTTTCCAAATCCAGGTCAACCACCAGGACCTCAATCAAAATCTGGGCCACAGGCAAGTCCATCTTTTCTACATACTGGGAAATGGCATCCAGCACATCGTAACTACCGGCAGCCATCAAGGCATTCTGGGACTTGACCACCTGAATCTGGGTGCCCTTGGTCAATGTAGAAGGCAAAAGCTTGATCACATCTTCGGCCTTGAGATGCTTCAACTTGATCAACAGAGAATTATCGGCAGTCTGCATTTCGTGAGGACCGATAAAGTACACACCGTTACGCTCCCAAAAAGTATAGGCCGTACCGCGGAACAAGTACTTAAGCGTTTCGCGAACCGGAACACCGGACATATGGGCAGTCACCTGGCCATCCAGCTTACCATAGACCATGGCGTTCAGCTTCGTCTGGGAAAGAATCTCGCTAAGCAAGGAAGCCAAGGGAGCCTCCACAGCCTCGATAGACAAAAGAGAATCGCTAGAGAGGCGGACCTTAAACTTGTTGCTGTTTTCCTTGTTCTTGCCACCAAGATTCCATGTGGACTTTTTGATGGTGACAATTCCCTCTTCGTCGTCATAGCTCAAGTCAGAAGATTCTGCCAAGTGGCGGACCGCACGTTCAAAAGGCATGTTCTGCACAAAAACCGTGACAGACTTGGAATTGCCCTGTTCCAGCAAAATGTTCTTGCCAGAAACTTCCACAATCTTGCGGACCACCTTATCCAGGGGAGCATCTTCCACATCAATGGTCAAGGAGTCGTTAGACCACTCAACAACAAACCTCTTCTCAGGAGCCTTGGGCGGTTCCGGAGCCTTAACCACCGGCTTCTGCACGCGAATTACACTGCCGTCAAGAACATACTCATAACCATTACCCTGCAAAAGCACGCGCAAGGCGTCCTTTACCGGCTGATTATTGAAATTAACAGTGACCGGGCCCTTAACTTCGGGAGCCAGGAACAAATTCAGGCCATACTGAACCGCCATACCTTGCAGCAAGTCGCGAATTTCGGTATTCTTGACATTCAGATTCTTGATGACAACAGAATCTGGAATGGGCAAAGGCGGCAGCGCATTTTGAGACTGCTGTGCAAAAACAGAAACGCAAATAAAGCTAAAAAGGACTACAAAAAGTCTAAAACTAGTCGAGAATTTCAAAATAACCCCCGAAATACTCCATCATGGATATTTCGTCGCCAAATTTAGTAAAATCGGGGGTGTTTTTAAAGTTGTTTTTTTGTTAACAAAAAATCAGTCTTTTATACAACGCAAATACGCAAAGTGCTGTGTTTTAGGTTCTCTTCTTAAATGAACCGGTTTTTCATCGTGGTAGACAGCAATTGTGTAATTTTCGGATTTCGAATATTCCTCGATCATTATGAACTCCTGGAAATCCTCAACTTCATATCGGCCCAGCTGAAGTGAGAATCCGTAATCATCCGTGCCATCATAGCCATGCAGAATTTCTTTCCACTGGGTTGACAAAAGGCTTCCGATAGGCGCAGAACTGAATAAAGTAGTCCATTCGTTCAAGGAAGGAACATGCCATCCATCCGGACAAATCCCCTGGAGAGGTTCAACAATGACAGGAGTATCCGATGTACTGGTCAATACGTAGTCCCAATCGCAAGACAGCTGAGTGGCAACCATCCATGAATAATGTCGTCCATATTGAGTTGCAACAGAGTCAGTTATTTTCTTGTCCCAAAGATAACAATCAACCGAAGTTTCATTGTCAATGTATCTAAGGTTCTCGCCCATCCAAATCTGATCGCCAATTTTTGCGGTCTTGTATTTTTCACCATCGCGTTCATCGGTAAGAATTCCGGTAACCGGATCGTAGTTCGTATACACCTTCGCAGAACTAGAACTCTTAGCCTGTACGGCAGAAGAGCTGCTACGAACTTCGTTCTGGCTGGAACTTAGGGAAGAAGAAGATTCATCCACCGTTGCAGAAGACAGTTCAACAAGGCTAGAAGAACTAAGAGCACCAGTATCCTGAATAGAACTAGAGGATTTTTCACTCAAAGAATCGTCAGAAGGCTTCGTTACATCGTTACCATTGTCGCAAGCCCACAAAGCCGTCAAAGCAAGCCCAAGTATAAACTTACACTTCATAAATTGTTCTCCTATTTAAACCTTGGGTAAATATAACATTTTTTATGGTCAATTCAAAACGCCCACCTGTTTTGTTTTTACATCTTATCAAATCAAGTTATTCTGGACTTGTTAAGTTTTTTTTAGAATTTTTTCCTCTGTTCAAATCACGGCTCAGTCCATCTGTAAAAATTAACCCGGAAGAGATTAACCACCGCTACTTGTTAATTTTTTTTCCGAACAAGAATCCGTTCGTGATTTTAAATAGCAAAAATTTCACACCAAATCCATACATGTCGCCTTTACATAAATAAAGATACTTTTCGTCTTCATTGTAAATCACCCAATTTTCTATATCATAATTTTTCTTTTGTAGTTCAGATTGCCTTATTGACTGCATTTCATTATTTTGAATTGCGTAAATTTCTGATTGTTGGGCCATCGCATAATTCAAGGAAAATGAAAATAAAAGCAAAGATGCAAAAGCGACAAACAAAAAAAACGATTTTAGCACACACTTCAACACTTTCTTTATTCGCATATCAATTCCCCATCTTTCACACCTAAATACACCAGGTGTTCCTTATCAGCAGGATTCCCGATAAACGGACCTATGTTCTCACCAAAGAAAACGTTTTGTTGAAGATTACCAGGCCTGTGAAATCCAACAACATATCCATTTGAATCGGTTACAAAAGAAGACACCCAGTTGTTTGTGATGTCCTCAAACACGAAGCTGTGTTTTTTATTAAAATTTTCATTGCACCATCGAGCCTTTTCGACAATAAACGAAATTTCTTCATTCATTTGCACTGATTTAAATTCTCCCTGTGAGGACAAATAAAAAACAACCATTCCTGCACAAAGTCCGGATAAAACAAACAACACAGTCTTTACAATTGTTTTTTTACCATCCAGTTTCTGCACCCCATCCTCCTGCCTTAGAAGAAATTAAAGAGCCATTTCGATAAGTATTCCAATTTCCATTATCTTTCAAATAATAGCCTCTTTTTGTGAACCAGCTTTTAAATCCGCCATCAACGACATTGGTTGTTGCTCCCATTACGTTAGTATTTGGCAATAGTTTGGATAATTCCATAGCAAGAGCAGCATTTTCACAAGATTGCAATTTTATGGCTTGACCCGGCTTATATCTAGGATCTCTTTTAATTTGTTCGGCCAAAGCCTCAGCATTTTGACCTTGAAGAGTTATCAATGCACCCATTGCATTATCTTTACTATACGGTATTCCATTTTCAGCCAAAAAACGTTTTTTATCATTCTCTGCTACAGTAATGTGTTCATTTCTAATAATTGGTTCTCCCGTAATGGCATCTTTGCCTCCATGTCCAGTAATCACATAATATCCTTCTTCATCAAATTTGCCTCTATCTGCAGCTTTAGCTAATGGGCTTCCGTCACTAGCCAAATTTAAATCAGAACTGAGAATTGTGCCAAATTGAAGAGTATAGCCCATTGTTTCGAACGAAATTACTCCTTCACCATAATTGTGCCAGTAAACTTTGGCAGATCCACCATAGCTCCAGCCACCATTTTCGGCCCAGTTTGCATAAAGGCTTGAACCATCCTTGTCCGCACTTACTCCGGCGTACAAGCCTCGACCTTCCATGCCAAGGAATCCAGCTTCGTACCCCCCATTAACCTTAGCAATGGGGGTTCCGTCGCTAGCTTGCAGCTGAGCAAAAGCCCCTGCATACGCTGTTGCACCAAGGAAATTACCATAGGCATCCCAATTCAAAGCTCCACCAGCCTCGAGACCTGCACAAGCTCCAGCCTCATCTTCCTTCAAGCCAACACAAACGTGTCCACCTGCAGACAAAGAATGACCGCTATAGGTATTATAGCTATACCCCAATTGCCCACCAAAGTTGAATATGTACCACTGGTAGCTTCCGCTAATTGAAACATCAAATGTCTTTGAGCCATCCTGGTGCCAGGTGTAAGAGAAAATACCCGAAGACACACCAAAGTTCCAACCACGGTTAGAGTCCCATCCAATGGTGAAAATTCCCGCATCAAAAGCCCACAAACCTGTTGGATCAACGAAATTCACCGGATCACCACCAAATGTGTAGGGGTTCATATACTGGCCAGCGGGGTCAGGGCTTGCCCAAATGCCAAAGAACGGATCAAAATAACGGGCACCAAAGTAATACTTGCCATGTTCGCCATCGAATTCTTTGCCTTGCCAACGACGATCATCAGTCAAAGCCGCAGAACCTTCTTCAATTGGTTTAAAAACAATCTTTATGGAACCCATGCCGGGGCATCTCGAATTTCAGAACACATAAACCGCGTTCATATCTAGCAACTCGGATGAAAGTATCCGTATCAGGAATACCGTGCCCGCCTTTTGAAACTCGAATGCGAATTCGCCCCTTCGCAATTTCAACCGACTGAACGCCAACATAATACATTTCGATTTCATAACCGAGTTGACGAGCTCTCAGAATGTTCTTCCAAACAGATGAGCCGCACAGCGTAGTTTCTTGATTGAACGACAAACCTTCCGAAAAATTTTCATTGATTTTTTGAACAGCGATTTTTCCTGCCTTGAATGCGTCGGATTCATTTTTCCACGAACCGAACTCACGGACGATTTCATCCATGTTCACGCGAGGCATATCACGAAACATGTCGTTGGTCTGATAGAGAGTTGATTTTCCGACACCATTACACCCCGCAAAAAGAATATAGCGTTTCATTAAAAACGATTCTCTTCAACGACTTTTTTCTGTTTCTGCTTAAGGATCAAGTCCGTGGCCATACGGAAAAAGTCTGCCTCTTCTGGACTTTGGGCGGAAGCGATGATATCATAGGACTCGTCAAAATAATTCCCCGAGATAAGAATCTCCGAGATTAATTTTTCAAAAAGTTCACTAATCGCCTATAACTTCAGTCATATTTTCCGAGTAGCGTTCATTAACGTCGTACGATATATATTTGGCGGTGTGGTGATACAAAGTATCGTTTGTATTCTCTAGCACAATCTGCTTCATTTCACCCCACTCGATATTATTGTATCCTCGTCTTTTGTAAAGCGAACGATTATTGCCGAAATACACCTGTGTAAGAATCAGTGCTGCCGGGTGACTATCCATATCGACATTCTTTTTCGCAAGAAGAGTGCTTTCTCCGCTAATTTTTTCTGTTAGAAAAATCTCCACTTGGTGACGACCTCTCATTGCTAGTCCGCAATTGAAATCGGATCCATTGACAAAAATGTTTCGAAAAAAATTACCAAAATATCTGATCTCGCCATTTTCTACTCGCGCTTTATCAAATCCACAATAGCAATATTGCGATACGGGCAGAGTATCTCCATCTAGCAGGTATACCAAGTCGTATTTTGCGACAAGTTCCTTATTTCCATCCAGATATCCTGAAATATCCAAAGTATTTGCAGAATGACATTTTATGAGAGAATACACACACCCCTGAAATAACAGGGCGAATAGCAACAAGCAACAAGTTCTAAGCATCTAACAAACCTTATCTAATTACAGCTAATATGCAAAATTTCTTATAGCCCATGGGAACATACCATTGGGAGATAAAGGCTTATACGCGGCATTTACCATACCTGTAGCGCCAACACACAAATGAGCTTCAAAGTATCCCATCCCCCGCATGGACTCCACGGTTCTGCCGATAGGTGTTTTTGTCATGCCACGAATATGCGTATCCTGACCACCAACATATTTTCTAGTCACATAAGTGAGGCGTTCATCATTTTTGCCAGTATACGACTTATCAGCATACGACTTAACTCCCCCAGGTCCATTTTCAACAATATCGCCAAAGTCATCAGAGCCGCGAACATGGCTAAAAGGGCCTCCTCCAGACAAAATTGCAATAGCCAAAGACACAGGTTCAGCAACTGACGCAGAAACCATACCCGGATTTTCCTTCATTAGTTTCACAGCATCTTTCTCGTACATCCACTCACCATCAGTGCCCTCGGTTCCCATAAAAGAATTCAAAGCCTCTATACTACCAAACCACTTACCAATGGAATAAACAAGTCCCAAACTTACAATAGATGTCGTTACAGAATTCCATGCACCCATTCCAAGTCCAACAAGTCCTGCGTGAGCAACATCTTCTCCATTAAATGTAGCTTCTACCATCGATGATGCGGAAGAAGAAAGTGCGCGTCCAGCAATTTCCGCCCAACCTAAATACGGTATTTGGTTCCAACCATAAGCAATGCCAGCAGATAATGTTCCTGTATATCCACCAATAAAGGTTGTCCGACCAAAATCACCTAAGTCAAATTCCTCATCGGTAAGCCATACACCAGCAAGATAACCTGCAGCACTACCCGCAGCGCCACCAACGGTGCCTCCAAAAAGAACCCCGCTTATTCCAGAAGCCGCTCCGCCAGCCCACGCACCTGCAGCACCACCTGCAGCGCCAGCAATACCACCGATCAAGGCTGACTGACCAATTGCAACAAAGCAACTACCGGTACCCTGCCCGGTACATTGATAGGCTGCGGTTGTTCCACCAATAATGGCCGATACTGCGAATCCAATAGCTGCTGCAGCAAGAATTGCCTCTTCGCCATTAGGGTCAACAAAATTAACCGGGTCACCGCCAAATGTGTACGGATTGGCAAACTGTCCAGCAGGGTCAGGACTCATCCATAGGCCCAGGAACGGATCAAAGTAACGAGACCCAAAGAAATACTTGCCGTGTTCCTCATCGTACTCTTTATTTTGCCATCTCTTATGAATATTATCCGAATCTACCGAGCCAAGATTGACGACCGTTCCGTACGGATAATAATCGTACGCATTTACCACACCATTTTTTTCAACATAACCGCGGACATTTCCCTGCGCGTCTTTAATCGGAAATTTTGCAACATTTGTTTGCACGTCTCGGTAACCACCGTCAACCAAATCTGTATAAGCAAGATCGTACGTAGGTTCAGAAGATGACGCATTCGAAGACAACAAAGTACCAAAGCCAGGTAATGTAACAACAGTTTTTATATCTTCGTTGTTCCCATTCGTTACAGAATACCATAAACGAGTTCCTTCATCATCATAAGCAACATTTATGACATTTTCAACATTTTCAAAATGAGCATCGTCATTAACTTGCTTTAAAGTGATGTCTTTAGGCATTTTTGAAAACTGAATTATTTTCAGAGGCAAACCCTTATTAGAGTTTTTATACACGACATTATTCAGTCCGTCATACCACACATTTCCAGAAGCATCATACTTCAAAAGTTCTTCGTTTTCAAAAGAAGACTCTGCTGCTACAGAAAAACTAGAAGGACGATAGGTTTGATTAGAGTATGAATATTCTACAACTGAATTTCCCTCAATCTTCTTTGTCATTCGACCAATTTCATCAAAGTCGTACGAGCTGTTTAATTCGCCAGATACATTAGAAAGAAGGCCATTATAATCATATTCATAATGATACTTTCGATTTATATCCTTTCCAACATTTCGAACAGACGCCCAACTGTGTGAGATTTCATCTGCTTGAGCAGTGAAGTCATCATCATAAGCCAATTCAGTAGTATAAAGTTCGTTATCGGAAGCATCTGCATATCTGATTTTTTTATTTCGGCCATACAAATCACTCAACGATGTTTTTGACATCACCTTGACTCCATTATCCCAATAATTGATTGCATCCAAAATACCCTTTGGAGAATACTTATATGTTGCCAAGAGTTTTCCATTATCCCTAATCTCAGTTAACAAACCTTTAGGATTATAAGACCTAGATCTTTCACCCTTTTTCTCAAAACTAGAACCATTCCAGAATGAGACCTTACTTTTTGTCAAATTATACGAGCCATCGTATTCGTATTCAATTTGTAGAGGAGGAACATTTTTCTTTCCATACACAATCCATTGACGAACTATTTGTTCATTAATATCATAATTCGCCATAGAAGCCTTTACTAGTTTTCCATCCCCCCCAAAAGAGAGTAACGCACCAGCTTCATGCGGGCGAGTTTCTTCCAATTTTTTTGCAACATATTCAGCAAAAGCAGCAGGAATTCCACAATCTTTCAATGTTTCCTCGCCTACTTTTCCGTAAATAGACTTAGATTGATAAACTCTATTGTCTAAAGGAACTTCATCTATAGAACTAAAACTATTCGGTGATAGTCCAACAGCTTCACCATAGGCAACAGAACGGCCATAGTCATCATATTCAACAAAAGAAAAAACACCTCTTTCCAATTGTTCTGCAGATCTAGTAAACTTTATTCGGCCATATTCATCATATCTTGATTCACTTTTACCTCTATCGCTACTTTCCTTCTTAATTACACGACCTTGTACATCGTATACCTGTTCAGACGATAGATTTTCGTTATTTTTCAAATACGTTTTGATTAATTTTCCAAATTCATCGTAATCGTAAAACGTAACGACAGGTTCTTGACCATTAAAATACCAAGAAGAACGTAAATGTCCCTCGGGATCATGAATTTCTTGAGTAAATTTTCCACTCGAATTTTTTACAATGGACAACACGTATTCATTACGTCTTCCCAAACTGGTATTCTCATCATACATCTTTTTGAAAAAAGCTTCATTCAAATAGTCATTGGCTATAAAATCATCTTTTGACTTTACAGGAATACTCCATGTCTTAACATGTTTTTCGGAATCAAAACCAAAAGATTGTTTTCCTACACCGGCAATTTCATTTACAGATGCGCCCCAACCATTGTGATTCACCATTTCTGAATACGCATAGCCAAAAGCATCTGGTTGGTCTAAATCATGCTGTCCCATATAATAAGCATTTGCCTGTGCCAAACAATTCTTACAAGCAAGATCTATATACTTAAAATCTGGAGCATCATAAGCAAATTCCATAGGAGTATACGTTGTCTGATTCAGCGAATTTGTATACGACGTGGAAACCGCGTATGATCCATCAATGTTTTTACGTTGTTTCTGAATTACTGACCCAAAACCGTCTTTAATTACGGCACTCTCTGTAAGAGATTCTGCATTGGGTTCCGCGAAAACCTCCGTTTTTACCATAGCGGGAGTTACAGCAATGTCTCTTTTATTACAGCCAACATAATAAACTTTCATTGACAAAACACAATCTGGAGAGCCCTCAAAATCAATGCGTTCTTTGGAAATTTTGACAAAATTTAGTCCATGAACATTATTCTTATTAAAGTTTTCATTTACAGACAAATCAAATTGAGAATCGTATGACAGATGATCATCTTTTTTCTTCATCGCAATGTAACCAATCTTTTCAATTTCATATCCAGGAGCAGCGATGATTGAGCCTTTCAGTATTTGTCCATTATAAACGTCATAGGTTACATAATTGGAAAATGAAGATGGCTCTCCATGAAAGCCTGGGATATCTACACGGCCAAGCTTTCCATCATCAACATGAAGAGAATTCGTGCTATTCTTAGGTAAAAACTGAACCGATTGCAATTGATTTAAATGATATTCAATTGATGTTATATCAAAACTAAATTTTTTTAAATCAAAACTTCCATTTCCTACACGCTGAAATTTAAATGCCGGCGCATCAACATAAGCGATAGATTCATCATCCAGCAAAGATAAAGGAATAGAAACAGACTGATTACCAACAACCAAAGATCCATATCGTTGAACATTTTTATAATGGTTCCATGTTTCAACAAAATCCGAGTGATTCAGGTTAATTACAGAAGGACCTCCACTTCTTATGGTCTTTTCTGCAGGGTAGCCAGCTTTATTTGTCCCCTCATTTTCCCTAAAATACCAGCAATAAAATTTTGAAAATTGTTCCGAAGGTAAATTTTCAATCTTTACACTTACGCCAGAAAAACTTCCAACAACAGGATGCTCTCTAGATCCATCATAAGCAACAATTCCACCCAAATCACTGAAGCCACCATCAACGGATACATGTAAGCTTTTTCCATCAGCAGAACTCGATATTTCAATTGCTTTGTCATTTTGCAACAAAGATTTAGCCACCCACCTAGAACGTAAACCCATTTTCAAGCCATTTTGATTTATCAAATCAACATCCTTGTTCTGGGAGTACACAGTATACCCTCTTTTTTCATAGCCATCATCAAAAACAGGCTTAAACCAAGATGGCCAAGTATAAAGTGGCCCCTCTCGACTCCACAGCTGGACTTGAATTTCACCATCTGTATATAGGACTATTTGAGCAAGAAAAGAATTATTTTGCACTTTAAAGGACTGGTTAATCACAACCATATAATCATCTTGATTTTTATGAATAGGATCAGTTTCCTCACTCTTCACATAAGCTTTCCATTCAAACTTATCATCCATAACGATATTTACATCGTTAATAAAAGATACCTTTGGATGAACGAATGCATTTGCAGCATTTGAAAACAATTCTATTGCTCCATCTTTATTCACTCGAATAGACTTATAAGCAACACCCATATATTTTACATGGTGGGTCGTTGGCAATTGAATTTCGTAATAGCCCGATTTACCGTATTCTATAGTAAATCCGTTAGTAAATGTAACCAAACTGGGCAAACCAAGATGAACACTTTCATCATCATAACGAGGATTTTGCACATCGGCAAAAAGAAATGATACTAAGAAAATTGATATAATGGATATTATTTTTTTCATTTTTAAGCCCCCCTTACTTTACAACAGCATTTGCTCCAACAGTCACGATTTTTGCCCATGCCGACCCAGACAAGCTAGATTTGGGTGCAAGTTCAATATTTCCATTCGGATAAGCAACATTTGCATCAACGTTTGCATCAACACCAATGTACATAGTATTTTGACCATTACCGTAAATAAATACTTTTGTTGCACCACCTGTACTCTTAAATACAGTACGATCACCAATACTTACGCCTTCTTGGACCCATATTTGAATCAAGTCTTTATCCGTATTCAATGTAACAGATGCATCCGGCGCAATGTAAAGCGATTTAATTCTATAAACTCCAGTCTCAAAAGTCACCTTAGCGTTTGCAAACACATTAATATTCTCGTAATCACCAGGATAAACAACAATCGATTTTTCAGATGTCACATTAACATTTTCCTCGCCGTAGGAAAAACTTATGTGAGGAACTGCGGGGACCGTCATGTTCTCTTCCAAAAGATTATCAATACGAGCTCCTTGTTGAATAGTACTTGCGCCACCAACAACAAGTGTATTTACATAAGCATTACTACCAACAAAAACATTTCCAGTTGATTTCAAGGAACCATAAATTTTTGCTTCAGCAGCAACATCAATGTACCCAGCAGCATATTGTCCGGTCATCACGGAAACATTATTTGCAAAACCAATTTTTTCTCCACCAATAAACTTGTAATCTAACAACGGCAAGAAATCCGCAGGCACAGCTGTTCCCTTAACTACATCTCCATATGGCTCTTTGTACTCAATGACGGAAGACGAAGAATTTCCGTCATCTGAGTAACATCCTTGTACGGAGCAACTAGAAGAACTACTAAAGTTCCCTACACATCCTTTTCCTGTACAACTAGATGAACTTTTGGCATTATTCACACCTTCCACTTCTGGATAACCAGAAGAACTTGATCTAGGCTGCACAACCAAATCAACAATATCTAGCTTTCCATCCTCATTAACAAAGATAATTTGAGAATCGTCAGACTTAATACCGGAACTAGAACTTCCGTTTACTTCACCCGAATTATCATAAGAACTACTTGAAGACCAAATTATCTTTTGTTCTTCGTAGTCATAATTCACGCACACATTGCCATAATAAACCTGATCACCAACATACGCTCTCCATCCAGAACTGTGTTCAAAGCATACACCCACTTCAGATGATCCATCATCAGACGGTTCAACCACAAAGGTCTTTTTGGCAAGAGCTGTTACTGAAGACGATGAACTTGAATTTACGGAGATTATAGATTCACCATCTACATAACTACCATCAACAATTTGTGTGGCAAAATAACCGCCATTACCGGAAACTCGAGCGCTAAGAGGCTTTGTATATTTCCTTGTGATGACAAATCTATAAGTTAAGGATTTTGAATCTTTGTCGAATATTTGAATAGAAATAGAATTAGCACCCTTTTCCAACGAAATATTTACAGAGGAAAGTTTCCCTTCATACGACGGTAAAAAAGACCAGAATGATTTAAGGTTCCGCCATACAAACACATCTTTTCCATTATTTATAACACGAACCGCGGCAACATCCTTTACTTGCGCAAGATTTAGATTCAAAGTTATCTTTTCAACATCTTCGCTAACTGTTGTCCTATAATTCAGTATATACTGCCTAAAATCATTAAATACATAAGGTTTATTTTCCACAGACAGTAGTGTAAGATTTTTATCTCCCACGGATGAATACATCATAGGAACAACAGCCCCCCGTCTCTTAGCATTTGAAGAATATTCGCTTTCCTTAAAGAGAACATACGGTGTCGTGCCCTCAGACGATGTATTTTTTACAGTAGTAAAATCTAAACTGTATTCGTCGTTGCTAATAGAACCAAATGCAGGACGTCCCACAGACAACCAACGACCGCTCTCGAAAGATAAAACAGTCAATCTTTCTTCATTTGCTTCATTTGAGAAGGCTATGTAAGGTACCCCACCAGAAACGGACAAAGCAAAATTATCATATTCATTCAAATAAGCAATTACACTAGATCCAGAAATATTATCGACAAGCTCTTTAAAAGTCATTGTCTTATTTTCAATATTAAGCTTATAAACCTTCAAAGATCTTTCTGATTCATCAGACTTTTCAAAAAGAACCGCCATATACAAATCTGACCCATCAGATGCAATTTTTAGCTTTTTAGCGCTCTCACCATCCAAGCCTTCAACAGAAAGGACATCGCCATCAATAGAATTATAACCAACCCAATTGCCTTTATCATTCAAATGTTTTACAACTACGTTAAAGACCCGTTCTGTATAGTGATGAACCTTATCTTCAGGTATCTCCGAGAGGCTTACACAATCATCATACAAGCCATCAGGATCATCAATTACGATACGTTCAACATTTTGGGAAGCCACAGCACCAATAAAAGCAACATAAGGAATGTCATTTTTTCCAACAGCAAGGTCAACATCATCTATTTCCGAATCTATGACAACGCCTTCATCATACCAGTTTATCCCTTGCAATTTTTGAGCAACAAGAGATTTACTTCTATTTATATAGGTTCGTCCCTCATTACGTTTCCTTTCCTCTTCATTTTTTATTTCGCTTTCCGGGAAATTTTCATCTTCAACATAAGTTGTTTTCTCATACACCATATATGACACAGTGTTTGTATTATTTGAAGCAACTTTATAAAGATGACTCACCACATCGCCATCCTCAACTTTGCCACGGCGAGTCAGCACATTTCCATTCTTGCTAGCAAAACTTTGAATATTGGTATATAGGCTTTGTGCATTTTTATTTACATACAATGGTCGTTTTAGGTTATCTACAGAACTTTCAGAATTTTCATCACCAAAGTCAGGCAAGACAAACACATAATTCTTTCCTGCATTAACAAGACTTCCGATAGATTCAAGGCGTTCATAGCCTCCCTCAAAATATACATGCCAATCGGAGCCATCAAAATGAGCTCTTTTTAATTCCTCGTCCCCCCAAAAATAAGCACCAGAAACATCATTCTTAGACCAGAACGAAGGCAAATCGCCCTTTCCAAGAACACCACCGTAATCAATCCAACCTGTAGTAGATTTATGTATTTTTACAATATACGGGTTATTTTCAGAGGAAACAGCAATACTCAAAACCATAGACAAGCCTTCAAAATCTTGTTTCAGTTGTTTCGAACTTGCACAGCAATCCTCCTTAAAATCTTTTGAATCTCCGGCTTTTTCAAGTTTATAGAAGACTCGTTCACCTTCTACAAGAGTTTCCCAAGTCACGTCCAATTCATCAGTATTATTTTCAACCGTAATATCGACTGTATTAGGAACATTTGAGATTGGAACATCTATTCCATTGATTTTAAGAGACTTCAAAGCAATATTTGCACCAGGAACACCACAGGAACTTGCCATATAGGTGGTTTTAGATTTCAAGAAAATATTTCTATCAACAGTTTCACCATACGTTTTCACAGTTCTTCCTTGAGCATCCAATGTGAAGAACGTTCCTACACCACGATCATTTGAAAGAGCTGTGGGAACATTCCACAATCTATCCCAAAACTGGACACTAACCAAAGCATCCTCCGGAACAAATCGAACATCCTGCAAACGAATATCGGTGTTATTTGACGATGCCAGGCTCAGGGTATAAGACGACCCTTCTTCTAAATCAAAATCCGTTATCCATTCAATATAATCCCATGCGCCATCGCCAGACAATGCAAAATTTTTGGATAAATTATTCGTAAAAATCTGTAGATTATTCGGATTATTATGGGGGGAAACAGCCTGTACCCAAGCAGAAAAGCGATACTTTCCTTTTTTTGCATTTTTTATGGTTCCAAACAGAGATGCGTAACCAGGAATAAGCACCGCTTTATTGGAGAATCTTCCGTACGATAAAGCATCTTCATTGGAGTCTTCAAAATATCGTCCCGAGAGGGTAACAATGTTACAACTAGACCAATTCTGTTCTACACAGGCATCTCCAGGAAAAACCAATATCTGGTCAAGACCTGCATTAGTCACATTTACTTGAGCTCGTCCCGACTCATTAGATTCTAAAACAACCGCAGACTTCACTCCAAAACGATCTTCGGTTTCCATAGGGACACCACGATAGAAATTGCTCATGGTTTTATTTTTTTGCCAATATCCAAAATTGGTCGGATTCCAACTAAAAGAGAACTTTCCATCAATGGAGTTAATCTCGTTTTTTTGATTAAACGAATATTCTCCTGTAGCCCTGACCACGCCCTTTTCATCTGATTTAAATTTTATAGCAGATCCACTTACTTTCTTGGGAGATTCACAATTTGGGGAACATTCATAATTCGCAACAACTTCGGTCAAACGATGAGCATTTTTCATGCCACTATCATCCTTCGCCGCATAGATATAGTTGGATTCTAAAATGTTCTTCCCTTGGCTACTAAACACGACTTTATTAACCAAGCCGTTCAACAAATCTTCATAAAAATATTCTTCTTTACGAATAGATAAGTTTTTTGTTGAAGATACACTTTTTAGTCTATCCACATAGACATTCAACGGCCACTTACCATTTCCGTTATATCTTTCATATACTCGATCTACAGAACTCTGAGTATAATTACTTTTGTAATAGAAGCGTTCACTACACACACTACCCTTTGCTCTGCCATCATCATAATCACACAAGCTTTTCTCAATTTTACCCGCAGACTCCGGCAAAACTATAGTAACGCCATGAACTTCAGGCGACATCGTCATGTAATTATAAGTAGGATATTCCTTGTTTATCAGTGATGTTGTATTGTCAGCTACCCATTTTTAGGACTGGTTTAAAGTATACAAAATCACCCAGTTCTTGCCAACCGATATTCCATTGGAGCAAGGTTGTTTAAGGAGTCATGGGGTCTTTCATTGTTGTAGTAGTCCATCCACTTTTCGGTAAT
>JAZRWJ010000020.1:0-64375 GCA_045599625.1 Fibrobacter sp. | reverse complement strand
GGCCAATTATAGAATTTTCCGGGACGATGTCAAGGGTTTTTCTCAAAAAATTTCAACTTTTTTTGATTTTTCCGCAAATAACGGGTTTTATTCCACATTCCCGCCAATTTATCAACATTCTATCCACAGAAATGTTTTCCGTCCCCTCATTTCTCACCGCCTCGTCCCGCGGAAATTTCATTTATGCGGCTTCTTTTTCAGTCTTTTCCACCGACAAAAGCCTCTTTCGGCCTCTTTTTTTCGCCGTTTCTACGATTTCAGGTACTTCGAGATCATCATAACCAGCTTCAATCTGCATCATAAAGAACTTCAAGGCCCTTTCAAACTCAGAAAAACGACCGGAATTACGGCCATCAAGAAGATTTGCGTTCACACTATAGCAAAGACCACCGTCTTCCGGCTTCTGGCAATAATCCATGGACACGGAAAGATCCACCTGGCGGCCTTCTTTCTTCAGATGAAATACAACTTTGTAGTTCTTATTCTTTCGACCCTGCCAGTCCGTATCGAAACGGCACTTGCGAAGATCACCTTCCCATTCACGGGAAACAATAGCCTGTTCAACAGACTGAATTTCTTGCTGCATGTTGTTCATGCATCCCTCCGAAATTAAAAATTTTAATGGCGCGACTTTGTACGCAAAACGCACACCGCGCCATAGATTATGTTATTTGCAATTCTGCAACCAAACGATCTGCAAAGGCAGGTCAAGAACTATGCCGCATTGGCAAAGTCATCGCCCAGCTTCGGCTTGATAGCCGCACGGACTTTCTTGAGATAGTTGTACACGGCGGTACGAGTTACGTTCATACGCTTTGCAACTTCTTCTGCACCGCGCTTTTCCAGGCCATACTTGTAGAAGATATCCAGGAACTTGATCAAGGTTTCGTCCTTGGTGTCGTGGATGATTTCAAAAACCTTCTGGACCAGTTCCTGATTTTCATAGTACTCCACAGGATGAGTTTCCTCATCGATGCAGTCACCGGAAATTTCTGCGTAGTAATCGCTGCAGGCCTTTTCGTAACCTGCATCGTCAAGGCGGGTTCTAGTTTCGTCAGAAACAAACTGGCCAACATGAATGAGACGATCGTTGCTGCGGTTACGGACCCAGTCCATGGCACGATGCTTCAATTCGCCCACCAGGTAGGCACCGAACGGAACACCGAAAGATGCGTTGTAATCCTTGACGCACTTTGTGTAGACACCGTACACATCGCTGGAAGCTTCTTCGAAAGAGCGACCGTTGAAGTTGTAGGTGTTGCCGAACTTGGACGGGAACTGACCATCCTGAGTATGGCTGTGAACGACCTTCAAGAAATCGTAGAGGCCGTTGAACAAGGCTTCGTGAGCGAACTGGTTTCCGCCCTGGGCACGGACAAGCAGCTTCTGATGTCCAGCGGTCCAATTGAGTTTGTTGTTTGCAGACTGATTGCACTTCATTTATCACCTTCCTGGAAAAAAAACGCGACAGAAAAACACAAGATTACCAACAACCTTATGCGGCCCCTCGCAAGGACCTTCCCCTAAAAACAAAAATGTACGGATTAGAATTTATTCATCTCGATGCTATAAATATAGCAAAAGTGATGTGTCAAAAAACGACATTTTGCCAAGAAAAAATTTTGTACAAAATTAATTCCGGATTTCAAGTTCAAGACAAAATAACTCATCAACTTTATCATCGTATCTTACTCTGAACTTTGTCAAAACTTTTTTCAAAAAATTTATGCTCGACTTGAAGCTTCCATTTTCTTTTCCAGCGTAAGCAACGCTTCCAATTCCAGCTGGCGGGTCCGCTCCCTAGAAAGGCCGCACTGTTCCCCCGCTTTTTCCAAGGACTGAATTTTACCATCATCCGAAAAATATCTTGTACGTATTATATTACGTTGTCCTTCCTTCAAGGATTCAACGCACTGGTTCAGGAAGTTTTCTGTATTCGTCTTTATAAAACACTGTTCCTGATTTTCGGAGCCATCGGTAAGAGCATCCGTGTCACTCATGAAATCCATCGGTGCCATTTTTTCATGACTTTCCGGGATACGGATAACCTCACTATTATATACAACTAGGCTGCTCAAGTATTTTCGAATCCAAGTGGTGGCATAGGCCTCGAAGGGAACACCGTAGGAAACATCGAATGTATCTACGGCACGGAGCAATCCCTTGGCACCTTCCTGCACCAGGTCCAGATATTCCTGGTTCTTGTGACCATAATGCCTGACAAGGCGGTAGATCAGATATACGTACTGCTGTGAAAGTTCGTTGCGCAGGCAAATGGCTTCGTTACAAATTTCCTGGAGATAATGGACTAGGGCCAGGTTCTCCTTGTTCTGGAGATAAGCCCCGTTATAGGCATTGTTTTTTGTGTTCCACAGAAAATCAAGAAAACGCCTATTGCTATCCAGCCTAGGCTTTTTCCCCCCAGTCTCCAGATAGATTCCGATATCGATAATCTCTTCCCGGAGAGTCTGCAAACGTGCAAATGATTTTCCTTGCCCCATCTCTTCAATATCCAAATTTTAAAAATCCGCGACAAGACCAATTTTCAAAAAATTTTATAGCGAATAAAATTGGCTGGGCTCGCCGGCAAGACACGCCCGTAAAACAGGGAAGTCCCCCGCATCAGCGAAGGACTTCTTGTGCTTAAAGTTTCGGCTGTAGAGTTTCTTGTTCTTGATGACTCTTGTGCGGAGCGTCTGCCCGTTGCAGGAGCCATCGATTCGAAGAGTGCGCATGGCCGCAGATTCTCTGGCGGACTGAGCGTCACCCTTGGCGTTGCCGGTAATAACCAGCTTTTCTTTCTTTGCCATAATGATCTCCTTGGAATGCAAATATAGAATTTTTATATTCACACACATGCTATATCGTAAGTTCCCGCTGATTTGTCAAATTTTTATTGAACTTTTTGTGATAAATTTTTTTGGATGCAGTATGCCCGCTTCTGGGGAACCCATCGAAATTGGCGGAACTTCCTCCACTGCAAATCCTAAAGAAATCGTTGTTAGTGAATCCGGTCGATACACCACCAAGGATTCTGTCGCAGCTTATATCTGCAAATTCGACAAATTGCCACAAAACTATGTAGGCAAAACCGAAGGCCAAAAACTTTACGAAAGTTCCACAGGAAACTCTTTCAGCAAATGGAATTTCAACCCGTGGAAAACCCTAGGCGTTATGATTGGCGGTGACAGCTTTAGTAACAGCGAAAAACTATTGCCCAGCGGAACCTACCACGAGGCGGATGTGGATTACGGCAGTGTCCAAAGCCGTGGAACCAAACGACTGGTTTACCAAACCAGATGTATTATATATTACACCGCAGACCACTACGAAAGTTTTTCGAAAATTAATTTCTAAGAATGTCATTCCTCCGTAAACTTTCTGCCCGGATTTTTTCAAGTGTCGCCTATGCGATTCTTGTTTTGGCGGACTGGAAAAAGAAAACGGTAGAAGCAAACCTGCGACATGTTTCACAGGGAACAGATTCTATCGGTCGCAAGACTCCCTCCAGAATGACAGACTTGGGCGGGACTCCCGAACTGGAAAGTCGCGGGCTCTACAAGAAGATGCTGAAAAATTTGACGCGCCATGTGGGGGAGCTGCTTTTCTGCTTCGACACCTACAAAAATCTGCCTGAGGATTGCGGAGCCTATCCTTGCAAAGTCGGCGGGGAAAGTTTTGAACTGGGGCAGGGTGCGGCCGCTACCATCGAGAAAATGCGCAAGGGCGGAATTTTCCTGACGGCACATTACGGAAATTACGAAGCCAGCGGGGCATGGCTCTGTGCCCTAGGCGTCCCGCTGAAGGCAAGTTTCATTCCGCTGAAGCCAGAATGGTTGAACCAACATATATATAATAGTGTCCGATGCGTGAAAGGGAGGCCTTATTCCGTTGACGCGAAAACGCCTCGCGACTTTTTGCGAATCCTGGACAGTGGGGAACTATTCTGCCTGCTGGCGGATCAGGACAGCAGAATTCCCAGCGCCATGGACGGAAATTTTTTGGGGCAGCCTGCAAAAATCAACCCGCTACCGGATTTTCTGCTGAAGTACCGTCCGGACACTCCCGTATTTTTCTGCTGGATCGAGGAGCAGGGGAGTCGCAAAATTCTTCATGCGGAAGAAGCTGCGACATACCAACCCGATTACCACATCTGGTTAGAAAACCGCATAAAAGAAAATCCAGCCCTTTGGTACGGCTGGACCCATCGCCGCTTCCGCAGCGTCAATCCGGAAATCTACTAATCCTTTTTTGACTCCACATCAAAAGTCGCCTCCTGAACCTGGCTGGCGGCTTTTTCAATTTCCCGTTCACGGAGGACCTGGTCGACCTTCTGGCGGAGGACCTGTTCCTCGCGTAACTTGAACAGACATTCTTCCTGGGCAATGTATGCCGTCAAGACTTTTATATGTAGAACCAAAGCTGCCACTCCCAACAGGGCACCAGTCCCCATGACAGCTTTAACCTGTTCGATAGAACCCATAACCGTCGATGCAATGGTCAGGCCAAAATAGATGTTCAGCAAATTCATCGGAACAGCCGGGCAGATTCCATTTCGGGAGTCCAGCTCAGCCTGGGTTCTCTTGATCAAACCCTTGAAAATGAAATAGTGGGCAATTTGACCCACGAACGGAATACAGCACAAAATTGTGGAAGCCCAGGGAGACATGGCGTCCGGCTGCAAATTTTTGATGTTCTGCGCAGAACGGAACAGCCAGCAAATCCAATGGACTGCCATAATAATAGTAGTGATGGAAAGCGCAAAGCCCACAAAGGCAACTCCCAAAATGAGGAGCAGCATGCCCATGGCCATGGGGGCTTCCGGATTCTGAGCCAACTGACCATTGGCCACATTCCAAATGGCAAAGCCCAGGAGCATGATTGCAATCATGAGAACCAAAAAGGTCTTCATCCAAAACAAGGTTCGCTTTCCACGGAGCGTATTATCCAGCAATTTTTCCATATTCAATCCTGTAAGTGCCTATATAATATAGATAGTTTGGTCTTCAAAAACTAGAATGCCCCTGAACGAAAATTAAAGCATCTAAAATTTGATTGTTGATAAGTTGTGGTATTAGTTTAATTCATTAACAAACGTACCATAATTAATGAACACAATATCAACATACATATAATTTGTGATTTCGTACCGCCAAGTAGATTTTTCAACAAATCAACAACAACCAGGTTGAAATGTTCCACGTGAAACATTCCTGTATCTTTTTGATTTTCAATAAGTTTTATTAAATATTTTTACTCATTGCAGGATTTTCCCACAAAATAGTCCACAACTCACTCCACCAGACACATACGATGTTGATAAATGGTGATTATAGATTTTGTTGACAAGGCTATCAACATTGTCATAGAATTAAGTCATTCATCACGATTTTTGTTGATTAAAAGTTTACAATCTATCAACAATCAAAAATCAATGTTTCATGGGAAACAAAAAAAACTCGCAGACGAAATTCTGCGAGTTCTCGAAAAAAACGATTTTTTAAAACTAGAATTTCACGGTTCTGGGTGCGCCGCCAAAACTGTAGAAGGTGGCTTCGCCGTTTTCGAAATAAAGGACTTCGGTATTTTCGTCGTCAGGGGAGTACATGGCCTTGAGGCTGGGGTAGTTTTCCAGCATGTGAACCTTGGGTTCGCGACGGTCATCGCGGACCAGTTTGCCGGAAATTCGAAGCCAGCTTGCACCGGACTTATCCATGGCGCAAATTTCTACCTTGCCATTTGCCTGGATCTGCTTGGAAACATCCTTGGACTTGCCAGTCTGAATATAGAGCTTGCCTTCAAAAATTTCAGCAGTGCCGAAGGGGCGAACTCGGGGCTGATCGCCATCTACGGTTGCCAGGAAATAGGCGCCAGCATTCTTGAGAAAATTCTTTACTTCTTCCATATATGCTCCTTTTCGTGATGAACTCCACCCAAATCGTCATTCTGAGCGAAACGAAGTGGAGTCGAAGAATCTAATAATTCGCACACTAATATACATATATTAATCAAGTTGGAGCAACACTTACTATATTATGTATAGTTAATTTTTGCAATTTCACCTAAAGGTCAAAAATGATACTCCGCAAAGCTACTCCAGATGATTTTCCCCAGATGCTTCCCATTTTCCGCGAGGTAATCGAGGGAGGCGACACTTATGACTTCGAGGAAACCGCCAGCGACCAGGACGCATTCGACTACTGGTTCGGCAAAGGTGTCACCAGCTTTGTTGCTGTTGATAAATGCGAAACCGACAATGGATCTGTTGATAAGGTTCTGGGTTACTACAAGATCATCCAGAACCATCGTGGTCGAGGCAGCCATGTAGCCAATGCCTCCTTTATGGTTTCCAGCGCCGCCCGCGGAAAGGGCATCGGCCGAAAGATGGGCGAGGACTGTATCCGAGTTGCCCGCGAAATGGGATTCAAGGCAATCCAGTTCAACTTCGTCATCAGCACCAACGAACCTGCCATGCACCTGTGGAAGAGCCTGGGCTTTAAGGAACTTTGCCGACTGCCCGGAGCTTTCAACCACAAGAAGCTGGGATTCGTGGATGCGGTGATCTTCTTCCAGGAGCTATAGAGGTTCAAGGCTCGAGTATATAATCATCACAGGCCTCAGGAGATTAAAAAGTCCCAGGAACGAATCAGCCTCCTGGAATTTTTATATATTACTAGTGGTTATCGGAGGACCACTTTATGCAACGCACTGCATTTTCCTTCCCTTCATTTTTCACCATTCTCATTTTGCTTCTAGGTATGTTTTGCCAGGAAGGTTGCTCCCTTTACCATAACTTCATCTGGTACGAACCCAACTTATTGGATGATAATGGTAAGGTGATTCCACCTGAAAGTACATTTGAAGGTAATCCAGAATCACTAAATACCGACTACGAAATCTGGGATTACTACACCAAAACTACTGCTAACTCATGGCTCATTTTTTTTATCCCATTTATTCCCTTGGGAGAAAAATATCAGGGTCCACATCCTGATCGCCACACAGGGGACTTTGTAATATGGGCTAAAAAAGGTGAGGAATGTCCTGTGGTATACGCCAACGACGATCTTTTTTATGGAAAGATTTTGGAAAACGAGCCGGAAGATATTACCGGGATTAATAATCACTACGACCTATGTCATTATGGAAAGTTACCCATCGATAAGCAGCAAGTATATACTATAAAACACAAAGGGGAAGAAAAACGATACCTCTTTGTAAAGAGACAGTGGTGGGGTTATCATCCATTTTGGTATCCGGATGCCTAATGCAAATAATGAGTAGGAATGTATATGAAGACTATTTTACGACTATTGATTATTGCATTTTGCTTTGAGTTCTGTTCTTGTGCGCATCTTTATGTCTCTACATCCTGGAGACCTGAAAATGGGACAATCACCGAAAACCTGAATGTTGACGAAAAAAGATACAACTCGGGAATTGGTCTAGCTGGCATTATCATACCAATAATTCCGACGTGGTTCCATAACTCTGGATTTACACTTGAAATAAAAGTGCCTGATACAGAGGACAATGAATGTCCTGTATTGACTACTTCTCTTGGAAAATACAAGGGTTCATATTGGAAATATGACCACTCATGTGCCTATTTTCTTTCTGAAGAAGGCAATGTCGTAGATGGGGAAATACCCGCAACTATCCAATGGAAAGGCGAAACCATTCCTTTGACATTGTCCAAACACTACGACATCCGCTTCAATTTTTGGGGAATGTAGTATTCTTTGTTGGCGGGCTTCGCCTTGCTGTGTTTACTCCTTCGGAGTTTACACCCATCGGGTGTCAAATGAAAATAAACAAGTTTATTTTCGCTTTCCACCCTCGGTCGTGTTTCACGTGAAACGTTTGCAAACCGAAGATGCGACGGGGAGCTTGCTCACCGGCATATCTGAGGTGCAGCAAGTTGGCTCCGAAGGAGCAAACACGCGCAAGGTTTGGATGCAAAAACAAGCTTGCTTGTTTTTATAGCCAAACCGCAGGGTGTAGCATGCCAACACGCAAACATTTACTATATTTTCAACATCAATTCACTGCGACACTCACTTTAGTCGCGGGACAGTTCGAAAAACCATCCTGTCTATAAACAAAACTAGGTATCACATGTACAGAATCATGAAGCGCTTCGAAATATCGGGCGCACACAAGCTGGCACTGAATTACGAAAGCAAGTGCCAGAATCTTCACGGACATAACTGGATCATTACCGTCTATTGCCAGTCCAAGACCTTGGACGCCAACGGCATGGTCATCGATTTCAAGGCCGCCAAGGAAATCATCTCCCAGCAGCTGGACCACAAGTACATCAATGACCTGGTGGACTTCAATCCCACCGCCGAAAACTTGGCCAAGTGGATCTGCGACCAGATTCCCAACTGCTACAAGGTGACCGTCCAGGAAAGCGAAAACAATATCGCTGAATACGAAATCGACTAATGAAGATCTCAGAAATATTCCTCAGCATAGAGGGTGAGGGTATCCGCACAGGCGCCCCCGCCGTCTTTATCCGTCTGTTCGGATGCAACCTCCGCTGCTCCTATTGCGACTCCATGTATGCGGTGGAGGGGGCCGACTTCCAGAATATGACTCCCCAAGAAGTGTTGGAAAAGGTCAAATCTTTCAACACCCGATTCGTCACCCTGACAGGAGGGGAGCCACTTATTCACAAGGATGTGAAAGTTTTATTGAAAATGTTGGATGATTCCGGCTACGAAATCAATATCGAGACCAATGGGACCCAACCCAAACCAAAGGGTATCAGAAAGCTCATTTGCACCATGGATTGGAAAAGTATCTCCAGCGGGATGCAACCCAAAATGAAAATGGAGAACATGATGACCCTTGGGGAGAAGGATGTCCTGAAATTTGTGGTGGGCACAGAGGAGGATCTTCTGGATGCCACCCGGGTCATCGAAGCTATGGAGGGAAGGTTCAACACCCTCGGAAAAAGACTCCCCACATTCTATGTTTCCCCCATCTTCGGGGCAATGAAATACGAGGATATGGTGAACTGGATTTTAGGGAACGAGGCAATGCGACGGAACAATGTCCGATTCCAGGTGCAACTCCATAAAGTTATTTGGGACCCAGAAGCCAGGGGAGTATAACGTTTCACGTGAAACATGCGATTACGAGTGTCGCAGAAAAATACTTGTATTTTTCTATGACCGAGTATGAGCATGTAGTATCCGAAGGACACCAACGTTTGCAAACCGAAGATGCGACGGGGAGCTTGCTCACCGGCATGACCGAACATGAGCATGTAGCGCACGAAGTACGCTAACATTCCGTTTTTGTATATTGGGTTTATGTTTACCTCCAAGCGGATTCGAAAACTATTCATTATGGCCATCATACTCTTTTTGGCTATTCTATTATTTCTCTTTCTCAGCTACCGAATCCAAATCACCAACTACGACATAGAGACAGGCAAAATTCATTCACCTCTAAGGATTGCCCTTATAACTGATCTCCACTCCTGCAAGTATGGGGAGAACGAAAAACCTATCCTAGAGCTTATTGATACCGAACAGCCCGATATTGTTTTGCTAGGTGGCGATATCTATGATGATGACCTCCCCATAGAAACTGCCGCTGATTTCATCCAGGCGATCGCCCAAAAATATCCCTCATTCTATGTCTCCGGAAATCACGAATACTGGAGCAGCCAAATGGACTTCATAAAAGAAGTAACAACAAAAGCCGGCGCAACAGTCTTAGAAGGAAACTGTTTACAGTTCAAGAAGTCCAACGACACTATCAATATATGTGGCATCGACGACCCTACACACATCGGGTTAGATTCCCTAAAAGTTCAACTCGAATCAACAATGAAATTTCTGGACAAGGGTAAATACAACATTTTGCTAGCCCACCGACCTGAACTTGTGGATATATACGCTGAATATGGATTCGACTTGGTAACCGCAGGCCATGCTCACGGAGGGCAATGGAGACTGCCGTTTTTTCTTGAAGATGGATTTTATGCACCAGATCAGGGATTCTTTCCAAAATACACGAGCGGTATTCACCAAAAGAAAGAAACTGTCATGATTGTGAGTCGAGGTCTTGCGAAGGAAAGCACAAGACTTCCCAGAATATTCAACAGACCCGAAATCGTCTTCATCAACCTTCTATAATTTAGCGAGATTGTACCTGCACAAATGGCCGAGGCGTAGGATTTAATGCAAAAAATCCCCGGAGCTTTCGCCCCGGGGATTTCCAACCATTAACAAAGGAGAACCGTATGACTAGTACGGGAGGGTAACCAACCCTCACTTATTATATCGGCTCTTCTAAAGGAATTGTCAAAAGAAAAATCATTTTTTTGGGCAAATCTTGTGGGGTGGGGGAGAGTTTTTTAAGCCGTAGGGTGTATGCACAAACTCGGACTATTCATCAGGAAGTTCAATACCGTATGGATTATCCTTTTTCGGGCGGAACTTCTACTGGCGTGGGTTCAGGAGGCCTTTTCCTTTCCAGAGGTCTGGCGCCCCTAAAGAAGCCACGAGGATCACCATCACCTATATACTTATAGTCAACACCAACAGAATAGATTCGATGATTGAACTCAATCAACTTGTCCCCTGTTCTAGATGTCATAAAGGATCTATTAATGTGAGTAAAGATACCTTGTTTTCTACTCTAACTAGTCTTTCCATTCCTAATTTTATTCCGCCTTAAAGTTTTCCCAGTTCTTCCTGGTAAATCTTCAACATGTCTTCACCAAAGCAGCAGAAGATTACCTTCTTCACATTCTGCGTTGGGTATTCCCGAACTGTCTTCACGGCAATTTCGGTAGCAGCCTTTTTCGGGTAGCCATACACTCCGGTGGAGATCGCCGAGAAGGCTACCGTCTCGCAACCGTTTTCTTCCGCCAGCTTCATGGAGTTTTCATAGCAGGATCGGAGCAGTTCCGGCTCCCCGTGAAGACCATCATTATAGATGGGTCCAGGGGTATGGATTACGAACTTTGCCGGCAGCCTGAACCCGGGAGTAATTCGAGCCTCACCAGTTTCGCAACCACCAAACTTGAGGCAAGCCTGGTACAATTCACGACCTGCAGCACGATGGATGGCCCCATCCACACCGCCACCACCCAGCAGGGAAGAGTTGGCGGCATTCACAATGGCATTCACAATGGCATCCACTTTCAGCTTGGTGATGTCACCCTGGACGATTTCAATTTCCAGCATCCTATGCTTCCTTCTTGGGCTGACCTTCGAAGAACTTCTTCGGGTCACCATTACCGACATACATATAATCCCTACCTACCAGGTACTTGACCATATAGTCGGACTTGAACCAATTGATAATGGAGGTTCTACTTTTTCCCATCTTATCCTGGTCGAAATGGAAACTGAAGGAGCCGACCTTTCGGGAAAGGGTAATGTAGGCGGCGCCAGTTTCCTCGTCCACACCCAGATCTTTACAGCTTAAATAATTGCTGAAGAAAGCAATCTTCACATTGTAATAGCCGTCTTCCTCCTTGATGACTTCAGAAGGGGACAGTACAAAATACCAACCAATGCGGACACAGACCATACAAAAAAAGAGAAAGGAAAAGCCCAGCATGGAACCATCACCGAACATGAGAATGCTACCCAAAAAGAGGACCAGCATGACCACCGAAAAGGCTACCATTCTCCAAAAACTACCGTTCCTAACACGAACTAATTTTTCCATTTTTCACTCCCCATATTAACGAGATTCAACAAAAGTTCACAACCGTTTCCCATAATTAATTCTTTTTGAATTAATGAGTTAGGGTATCCCCAAATTTTTTATTCACAAAAACCCAACACAAATTAAAAAAATATCCACAGATATTTTAATTAAATGATTGCCCGACCCCTACTTTTCTTGATTTTATTTTTTTTCTTATCTAAATTAAGGTGCAAAATGTTCCACGTGAAACATTTGCAAACCTAGGATGCGGCAGAGAATTTATTCTCTGACATATCCTAGGTGCAGCAAGTGGCTCCGTAGGAGCCCAACATCCGATTGCGAGCATCGCAAAAATAAACTTGTTTATTTTTATGATCGAGCATGAGGATGGAGCGCTTGCTCACAATGAAATTAATTGACTTTGCAAGCGCCAACATATGAACCTTATGTACAAAGATAACGAAGAACAGAAAAATCTTTTGAACCAGTTTCTTTCCTCCAATGGGGTGGAACTGTCTTCTGATGTCCTGGAAAAGCTTTATGCTTTCGCCGACCTGGTTGTGGAAACCAAGGAATACGGCAACCTGATTTCCGAAAAGGATTCCCAGAAGTTCCTGTCTCGACACATCGCTGACTCGCTGGTGCCTTATATATATATAAGGCAGTTGGTAGGAGATCCCGGCTCGGTGGCCGGGATGACAGCTGCATTGAAGGGTAAGCGTTGGGCAGACATGGGTGCCGGTGCAGGCTGCCCCAGTTTTCCGTTGGCTATCGTTATGCCCGAAGTTAAGTTCTACGCAGTGGAACCTCGCAACAAGCGAGTGCAGTTCATGAACTTCGTCAAGGAAAAATTGCACCTGGACAACATGACTGTTGTGGGCAAGCGTTTCGAAACTTCCGGCCTGGCATACCTGGATTTTGTCAGCTGCCGTGCCCTTTCGACTTTTGAAAATGACTGGGAACGTGCCCAGCCTGGCCTTGCAAGAGGTGGCAAGTTTGTCACCTTGAAGAGCTACAATAATATTGTTCACCTGGAAAACGATCCGGCAGTACACATATATAAATATGCATTGCCCCAGGAAGAACAGGAATATGCTTTAGTTACAAGAGGTAACGAATGAGTAAAGTGATCGCTATATGCAACCAGAAGGGTGGTGTCGGTAAGACTACTACCGCCGTGAACCTGGCTGCAAGTTTTGCCGCCCTCGAGAAGAGAACTCTTCTCATCGATATGGACCCCCAGGGTAACGCATCCCAGGGTCTGGGTTTCAATGAAATGCAGGATGTGGATGTCCACGAAATCCTGAACCTTGCCGAGAACCCGGACAACATCACTTATGAAAACCTCAAGGAAGCAATCCTTGATACTAGCCTGGATTTCCTGAAGGTCATCACTTCCGGACCGGACCTGGCTATCATGGAAATCGAGCTGGTGAACGTCATGAGCCGCGAACGTCGTCTCGAACGCGTGATGAATGTGCTGAAGCAGAACTTCGACTTCATCATCATCGACGCACCTCCCAGCCTGAACTTGTTAACACTGAACGTGCTGACTGCCGCTACCAGCGTGCTCATCCCGGTGCAGTGTGAATATTATGCACTTCAGGGTATGACTGAACTTTTCAAGACTATCCGCGAAGTTCAGAAGAACCTGAATGCAAACCTGAAAATCGAAGGCGCCCTCCTGACTATGTACGATTCTCGTCTTAGCCTCTGCAAGCAGGTCGCCGAAGAAGTCCGTGAAAACCTGAGCGACACCGTGTTCCAGGCAATGATTCCCCGTAATGTGAAGTTGAGCGAAGCTCCTTCCCACGGCAAGCCGGCTATCTTGTACGATGTACAGAGCAGCGGTGCACAGGCCTACATGAAGTTGGCCGAAGAAATTTTGAATAGAGATAAGTAGGATTTATAATGGGTAAGAAGTCTTTCGCATTCGGTAGCAGTCTGGGCGCCATGCTCCAGAAGAGCAATATCAATATTTCTGACTTGAATTCCTCCAACGATTCTATCAACAATGAAGACAAGAATTCCGAAAGTCAGCAGAAGATTGTTGAAATCGATGTCAACCTGGTTGACCCCAACCCGTTCCAGCCTCGTAAGTCTTTCAACGACGAAGAGCTGGTTGAACTCGCAGAAACCATCGAGAAGCATGGTCTGATCCAGCCCATCGCTGTCCGCAAGGTTGGTGACCGTTACCAGATCATCAGTGGTGAACGCCGTACCCGTGCAACAAAGCTTGCCGGCCTCGCCACCATCAAGGCACAGGTCTATGAAAACCTGGATGACAAGGTCATGGGCGAATGGGCCCTTATCGAAAACATCCAGCGTGTGGACCTGAACCCGGTCGAAATTGCACAATCCTATCAACAGTTGATCGAACTTCACGGTTATACTCATGATGATTTGGCCAAGACTGTTGGTAAGTCCCGCTCCGCCATTACCAATGCACTTCGTCTTTTGAAGTTGCCCGTACAGGTTCTGGCCTGGATCCAGGAAGGCAAGATTGCCTCCGGTGCAGCCCGTGCCCTCTGTTCCGACAAGGTGGAAAACGCCGAGGAACTTGCACAGCGTATTATTTCTGAAGGTCTCAATGTCCGTCAGATCGAAGCCATTATCCGCGGTGAAGAAATTGCACCTGCAGGTCAGCCGGCCGACTCTACCGAAGAACCGGTGGAAATCCACGGTGGCAATGAAGGTTCTGATGTTTCCGGTGAAACTCCGGCACAGCCCACTCCCAAGCGTGAACTCAGCGCCGACCTGAAGAATTTCGAAAACCGTCTGGAAACCTTCTTCGGTACCAAGGTTCAGCTGAACCCCAGCGCCGCTACCGAATCCAAGGGTACCATCGTCATCAACTACTATAGCATGGACGACCTGACCCGAATCCAGGAACTGATGGAAAGAGGCTAACCGTGAAAGGTAAGTTCTATACCATACAGATTATCCCGGAAGATTCCAACGGAATCAAGAAATTCCGCATATCCACAAGGTGGTTCCTTGCGCTGAAGATTTTCTTGATTTTGTTGATAGCCGTGACAGGCGTGTTCATCTATAAGATGGGCCATGTTACCAGGACTCTTGTCCGCTATGAAAAGATGCACGTATCCAACGCCCAGCTGATCAAGCAGAACAAGAACTACGAAGAGCTGTTCTCCCGTCTGGACTCCATCTGGGTTCTGGAAGGTAGAATCCAGAACATCCTGGGAACTTTCATCGAGAACGACTCCAACAAGATCAACAGCCTGATCGACCAGAACAAGTTCGCCCACACTCCTTCCGAAAAGATCGAAGTGGACTACGAAGGCATCCACGGCTGGATTCCCATGGAAGAAAAGATCCGTCTGGAACGTATTCCCAACGTTCTTCCGGTGGTGGGTATCGTCAGCAAGAAGTTCTCTGAAAGTAATGAACATTTGGGCACTGACTTTTCAGCGAAGGCAGGAAACCCGATTTTTGCCTCGGGCAGCGGCGTAGTCCTTTCCGCAGGCCCGGACGGAGAACTGGGTAACACTGTTGTCATTGACCATAAGAATGGTTACGTTTCTACTTATTCACACATGAAGGAAATCAGGACCAAGAAGGGCCGCACCGTGAACAAGGGTGAAGTCATCGGTACAATCGGTGAAACAGGGAACGCAAGCGCTCCCCACCTTCACTATACCATCACAAAGGATGGCAAGGCCCTGGATCCGGAATCCTTCTTCAACTACTAGAATTTTTCAACAAGAGGAAAACAAATGGCTACAAAAGAACAGGAAATCACACAGATTGGTCATAGCGTCACTATCAAGGGCGACATCAGCGGTAAGAGCGATGTCCGCGTTGCAGGCACTGTGAATGGCAGCATCGCTATCGAAGGCGAACTGATCATTGAACGTCAGGGCTACGTAGAAGGTGAAATCAAGACCAACTCTGCAGTTGTCGCAGGTTCTGTGAAGGGTAATATCGATTGCTCTGAAAAGCTCATCCTTGAAAGCAATTCCCAGTTCGTGGGCAACATCAAGACCAAGTTGCTCATTATCCAGGAAGGTGCAGTTTTCCAGGGTAACTGTCAGATGGGTACCAACTCTCAGCCTAAGCCGCAGCAGCCTGCAAAGGAAGTCAATCTCTAATCAACACACTTACTAATAATCTCTACTTATTTATATAAATAGTATTGATTATTGGTCGGGTGAATAGTTGATAGAATTTGCGAACGGGAAATATATCGCATTGATTTTCAACCAGTTATGATTTTAACTTGATCAGTGCGAAATGTTGAAAATTCCAATTCTATTCACTTTTTTCAACGTTGATTAGTGTTGAAGATTAGTTTTCAATACTTGTTCACAGAGAAACCACAGACGAATATTGAAAACTTGGCTAAAATCATGATTTTCAACATGATAATAGTCACAGCAGCGATATTTTTGTAAAAACTTACACAACTGTTACAACGAATAACTTATATTGTAGACACAATATGGTATCCAAAGTTCTAAAAATAGGCCAGATCTCCGATTTGCATATCGGTGATGACGAAAGTCTGGTGCAGGATATTGACGTCCGCGCCAACTTTATGAAGGCCTTGAATTCCGAGTCTATGAAGGGAATTGACCTGCTGGTCCTTTCCGGTGACTTGGCTAATGAGGACGCGGAACCTGGCGCATACAAGTATGTCGCCGATGTTATTAAGGGACTTGATGTTCCCTGCTGTGTAATCCCTGGAAACCACGATCGTATCGAAGTCATGGAAAAGCACCTTGATCTCAAGGGCAAGGTCCATGACGGCAAGTGCTATTACCGCTACGATATCGCCGGCAGGACTATCTTCTTCTTGGATAGCGCCTGTGGTGAAGTTTCCGTCGAGCAGCTGGAATGGTTGAAGGTTGAAGCCGCCAAGGTCGAAGGTGAAATTCTTTTGTTCGTTCACCATCCGCCTTGCCACTGCGGACATCGCTTTATGGATCTTCGCTTCTACATGAAGAACATGCTGGACGTCCAGAAGGTGTTGGCTGAAATCCCGAACCTTACGCATATTTTCACAGGACACTACCACAATCAGTTCGAAGTGTCGCTTGGACGCCAGACGGTTCATGTTGCACCTGCCTGTCAGATGCAAATTGACCCGAACACCCCCTATTTTAACCTGAAAAGCTCCGCTCCGGGCTGGCAGGTCATTAATTGGGGAGAAAATTTCGTAGATTCTAAAGTTTATTTCGAATAACCCCTTGAAATAATTTTAGTCTTTATCTAAATTTGGTGAAACTTTGGCGGCTTAGCTCAGTTGGTAGAGCGTCGGAATCATAATCCGCAGGTCTGTGGTTCGAGCCCACAAGCCGCTAGTATTAAAAAAGAGGCAGATATGTCAAAACGAATTCTCGCAATCACGTTCTTGATTATCGCCTCTTTTTTTGTTGCCTGCTCTGAAGAAGAACAGGTCCAGCCTCAGATGGAACAGCTTCAGGTTCAGACTCCGAAGTCTGTGCCCATCGTCCAGGTAGATGCCTTCACTGCACCGGCATCTTCTGCAATTTCTGCTGAAAAGGCTAAGTACTACGCAAAGGCAAGCGCCGGTCTCATGGAGCTGGGTTTCCGCTGGTCCGACCGTATTGACAGAGCTGGCGAAGCAGAAAAGGTCCAGATTCTGAATGCATACAACATTGCCCGCGACCAGCTTTGCGCACGCATCGGTCTGGCTGGCATTGCAGAATACAACTGGATCACTACCGTCGCCCTTCCGGACCCGAAGAACAAGGCCGTGTTCGAAAGCGCAGGCGTCAAGACCAACAACTAATGCGTGGTCGCAGCCCATTGGGTTGAGAAATCAAAGAAGTTTTGGCAGGCTGTTCGGCCTGCCTTTTTTGTTTTAAAGGTAACGTTATCCGCAATTTTTGCGGTTTAATCGGTAAATGTATTTGTGCACGTTGCCTAACGTTCTTTTTTTATGTATTATGCCAAAAAAAATTAGGGAATCATGGTTCGTCTGCTTGTCTTAAGTATTGTGCTTCTAGCTTCTGCGTGTTGGTCGCAGATGCAGTTGGACAGTGCAACTCGCGCAAACGTGATTCGTATGATCCTAGACAAGGATACTGTCATCAGTGTGCAGCAGGCCATGGAGCTTCGCAACTACTTGCACCGTCTGAATGCATCAACTTCGGCCAAGTCTAACGATATCAACGATCCATGGGTAGGGCGCCCGCTCCTTGCGGAAACTGTCATTTCCAAGAACAGGATTTCTGCGCCTATTGTTGGAGCCGAGGTTATGGGCCTGAATCTTTTTGTCTGGGCATGGGACTACTATGTACTGGACAAGAATTACTCCCACACCAATCTGGATTACTGGAAACGTAATTTGAGAGAAGGTTGGGACTGGGACCATAATCATTGGGCTATCAATTTCTACGGACATCCTTATCAAGGTTCCATGTATTATGCCGCGGCACGCTCGGGCGGATACGGATTCTATCGTAGCTTGCTGTGGGCAGGGCTAGGAAGCTTTACCTGGGAAATGTTTGCGGAGACGGAATATCCGGCGCCAAATGATTTGGTATCCACGACTATTGCGGGATCCATGTATGGTGAAATTCTCTATAGACTTTCTCGACTAGTGTACAATAAGACCGAGGTTCCCTGGTACAGGCAGTTGGCCGCATTTGTTTTGGAACCTGCGGGATACTTGCAGCGCAAGGTCTTCGGTAACAGGGATCCCTATATTGGCTGGGTTCCTATCGAGCTTTCTATTGCAGTAGGTGGCGGTTCTCGATTCGGCAGTGACTACCGTTTTGGTAATAAGGCGGCAAACGAACTTGACAAGGAATGGAATGACCATTACGCCTTGCTGGTGGGCCATCTTGAATATGGAAAACCCTATACGATTGTAAAGCAGCCCTTTGACTACTTCACTCTTGATGTAACTGGCGAAGCGGGTTCTGAAGGCGCTGTTCTCCAATTGGATGCCATGGGCAAGCTGAGAAATGCGGGTATTCACGGCAATGGCCACTGGCTTGATTTCTCCGTGAACTTGGACTATGACAGTTTCTATGGGGACCTTGCCACTGTAAGTACAATCTCCCTGGGTGGCGCCTTGGATCTTGCGTTGTGGATTACACCGAACTTGCGTTTCCGCGTTATGAATCAGGCTTACTGGATTATCCTCGGTACTGCTGACATGGGATACGATGACTTGATCAAGGAAATCCATCCGGAATACGAGAACAACATGAACAACTACCAGTACAATACTGGTGCCAAGTACAGCCTGATGTTGGAAGTTCAGTACAAGCAGAAGTTCCGTGTTTATGACAAGCTGGTTGTCGATGCCATGCGCACTATTCCCAACTCGCTGCCACACTATGGCGCTACTGGCTGGGACTTTCTTGTGCTGAACAATACGTCCTTGGAATATACAGTGAATTCCTGGCTACAGCTTGGAAGCCGCCTTGATATGTATGTCAAGATGGCGGCCTATTCCAATGATTTGTTTGAACCCATGAGTCGTAGAATTTTCAACTACGGCGCCTATTGCAAGTTCAACATTTTCTAGAAAGAGTGTAAGTCCAGAAATTTTTATTGGACTTTCTGGTTATAGAAATCACGAACGTCGTCCCAGCGGTAGTAAGGTGCCGTTGGGCATTTTTCTTTCTTGGAAAGCTTGGTTTCGTCGCAGGGAATGGGTGCGGTGACTTCGCGTTCGTTATAGAGGAACTTTACCAAGACAGGCTTAGGGTTCTTTGGAGTGCCGGCCTTGTAGAAAACCATCTGAAGGTTTGCTGCCATGGGGATAATCTTGAAGTCGGTCCATTGTTCGTGAAGCTTGCCTAGGTCGGAAACCTTGGCGTTAGCAATGCTCAGTTCCATGAGGCCTGCCAGGGGAAGGATGGCGGTATCGTGGCCGAAGCGGAGAGTGGCTGCGGGAGATGCATTTTGTGTCGCGCGATCAGTGGTGCCGGAAACTGCTTTTTCAGCTTCGTCCAGTATGTGCTTTAGCACAGGCTTTGCGGTATTGATGCCGTCTTCACCGGTAAGCGGGCATGTACCCAGCACGCTGTACCACCAGGCGTTTTGCGCTTTCCAGCGGTTGAGTTTCTCCTGCTTGCTGAAGAGTCTGTCAAAAATGATCAGGCTGTTGTCCTCTTCCATCCCGAGGATGCTTCCGTTGATTTCGAACATCTTGTTGTAGAGATTGCTTACGTCGATATTTGCGGCCACGTAGGCGGAATCTGCGAAGAGGGTTTGTTCGAAATTCCTTGTGGAGATGTTCTGCCACAGCTTATCGCTTTCGGCCTTGTACTCCGGAGTTTCGGCGTAGTTCTTGGTGATGTCGAAACTGAAGGTGTTGATGAAGGCCATGAGGCTTTTGCCTGTTTCCTGATGGATCTCAACCTTGGGCTTTTGCGCACGGAGTTCGCCCAGGAAGGCGCTCATGCTGAGGATGCAACGTCCGGACGTGCTTGCGTACGCGTCAACGTGTGCGGGAACTTTTTTGCCCTTGGCGCCTGCGCGGTTTACAGTTGCGCGGTCGTTGAACACCTCGGGAAAGTTTTTCGTCATTCGCCTTGCGATGCCCTCGTGCTGCTTGGCGCCAAGTTCGGTGAGGTCGCCCGCCTTTGATCCGGCTTTGTCCAGCAGGGTCTTGCTGGCAGCCATGACGTACTTGCCTGTCATGGAAAGTGCCTTCGCGGTGTCGGCCTTTGCCAAGGTCTCGTAAATCATCTTGTAGTCGTCGGCGCTGTAATGGTAACGGCTTCCGTGACGACCGTAATGGCTGATGTAGAAAGGCTTGTAGCCTGCGGGTGCCTTGGTGTACTTTACGTTTTTGTCAGGTTCCTGGTAAGGCAGGTAGCCGCTTGCGGTATATTCCGGATGGGCAAGCATCAGGCTGTCGGTAGTTTGGGCGTTAGCCTGCAGTGCAAGAAAAGCGATTCCTGCGGTAACAGGAAAAAGCCACTTATATGTCTTAGAAAAAAAATCGCGCATCGGATCAAGATCCTTCTTTTGAACTGCTAAAATATAAATCTATTTTTAATGAGTAAAGTGTTGGAAGATACATGCAGATATGCCTGACTAAATTTTCCTTATGGACCATCATAGCTTACCTCTTCTTGAGTGTGCAGGTCTATGCCGAATCTTCTATTGTGGAGCGGTTCGACAAGCCCTACTCTTTGCGGCTGCTAATCAACTATAACTACATGTCCTTGTGGAATAGTAACGATGATAGGCACACTTTGCGTTCTATGCGTCCTGTGGATGTTGGTATTGGCGCAGGCTTCAAGGATTTCTCCTTTGACTTCAAGTATTCCATGGGTTTTACATCCGGGGATAACAATTTTGCCACGAGTTGTTTTGACACTGGTCTAGATTTCTTTCCCAAGGATTTATGGCTTCATTTGAAGTTCCGTGGATACCAGGGTTTTTCGTACAGTGAAGATAAGGACGAAAAGGAAGATGATGTTTTGGTGGATGACGATGGGGTAAAACTGGACTTTCGCCAAAGGGACATCTTTGCGTCGGCCATCTGGGTTACAGCAGGCAGGGAACAGTTCTCGGTTCGTGCACCCTTCTTTTTGGATCGGATTCAGAGTAAATCGGCTGGCAGCTTACTCTTTGGTGGCAAGTTTCAGGTGAGTATATCCAGGGACCATGACAAGGTTATTGATTTCTATTCCAGCAGACGAGATGTATATAGTGCCTGGGTTCAGAGTGGTTATAGCTATACTTGGGTCTTTGATAATAATTTGTTTGTAAACATCTGGGGCTTAGTCAGTCTTGCCTTTGGTGCAACGAATGATAAGTCTTTTGGATTTATTCCCGATGTCAACGGAAAGTTTGCGTTTGGCCGTTGGCATAATTTATGGTCATGGAATATGGTGCTGCAGATGGACTATTCCCCGGCGATTTTTAGGGAATACGTGGAACATCATCTTTTGGGCAGCTTCGAGATTCTTGTGGTCAAGAGATTCTAAACTTTTGGAGGTTAGTCTATGATGAAGCAAATTGGTTTTCTTGCAGTTTTAGCAAGCCTTGTATTTACCGGCTGTAACACAGCAAATGACCCCGTGAAGCCTCAGCGCTGTCCTGAGATGTGAGGACTAGGTTTCATTGCAGTAAAAACAGGCGATTCAGCCTGTTTTTCCGTATTTGGCGTGGTGCTATGTTCAGCGCTTTTGCTACATTATCCCCCGTAAAATTTTAATCAGAGACCGGAGACTGTGTCTTCGGCCGTAAAAAGGAATCAAAATGAGTATTGTAGATACCGTATTGCACAAGATTTTCGGTACACCTCACGAACGTAAGGTGAAGCAGCTTCGTCCGATCATCAACAAGATCAACGAAACCCGCAAGGCCCTGGAAGCCCTGGATGACGCCGCTCTCGCAGCAAAGAGCGCAGAATTCCGTGAAAAGCTGAATAACGGTGCAACTCTCGATGATATCAAGGTGGAAGCATTTGCTGTCTGTAAGGAAGCTTGCGACCGCCGTCTCGGTATCTTCAACATCTTCAAGCCGGAAAACAACTTCGACTTCAGCAAGCTTGGCGACCTGCAGCAGTATACCGATGCAGCCAAGGCTGAACTTGCCGCTGGCAAGAACGAATGGGAAGTCTACATGCCGGCATCCGTCTACGCAAAGGTCCGTGAACTTTATCCTGATTCCGTAAAGCCCTTCCGCATGATGCCCTTCGATGTGCAGATGATCGGTGGCTTGGTGCTCCACGAAGGTGCCATCGCTGAAATGGCTACTGGTGAAGGTAAGACCCTTGCCGCAGCACTGCCTGTTTACCTGAACGCTCTTAGCGGCCACGGTGTGCACGTGGTGACCGTGAATGACTACCTGGCTGGCCGTGACGCCAAGCAGATGGGTATGGTCTATAAGTTCCTGGGCCTTACCGTCGGTCTTATCGTGAATGGCCTTGAACCGGAACAGCGTCGCGAAAGCTACAACTCCGACGTGACTTACGGTACCAACAATGAATTCGGCTTCGACTACCTCCGCGACAACATGGCTGTGGAACCCAACCATCTCGTGCAGCGCGAACTGAACTTCTGTATCGTTGACGAAGTGGACTCCATCTTGATCGACGAAGCCCGTACTCCGCTTATCATCAGTGGTCCTGCCGAAGACGCTACCAGCAAGTATGCCAAGGCAAATGAAATTGCCAAGCAGCTTGTGAAGAACAAGGACTTCAGCGTGGATGAAAAGGACAAGGTTGTCCAGCTCACCTCCAAGGGTGTGGCCCACGTCGAAAACATCCTCCAGATTACCAACCTTTATGGTGAACATGCAGACTGGGTTCACTTCATCGATAACTCCCTCCGTGCATGGCACCTCTACGAAAAGGATGTGGACTACATCGTACGTGAAGGTGAAATCATCATCGTGGACGAAAACACTGGCCGCTTGATGGAAGGCCGTCGTTACAGCAACGGTATGCACCAGGCTATCGAAGCTAAGGAAAACGTGCAGATCCGTCGCGAAAACCAGACCCTCGCTACCATTACCTTCCAGAACTACTTCCGTATGTACAAGAAGTTGTCTGGTATGACCGGTACTGCAGAAACTGAAGCTACCGAATTCATCAAGATTTACAACATGAACACCTGGGTCATTCCTACCAACAGACCGTGTGTCCGTAAGGATGAACAGGACCTGGTGTACAAGTCCGAAGATGCAAAGTGGCGTGCCATTGTTGCTGAAATCAAGGAACGCCACGCCAAGGGCCAGCCGCTCCTGGTTGGTACTGCTTCCATTGAAAAGTCTGAACACCTCCACGGTCTTCTTGAAAAGGAAGGCATTCCTCACGAAGTGCTGAATGCAAAGAACCATGGCCGTGAAGCTGAAATTATCCAGTACGCCGGTTGCAAGGGCAAGGTGACCATCGCTACCAACATGGCTGGTCGTGGTACCGATATTGCTCTGGGCGAAGGTGTTTCTGAACTTGGCGGTCTCCACGTTCTCGGTACTGAACGTCACGAATCCCGTCGTATCGACAACCAGCTCCGCGGTCGTTCCGGCCGTCAGGGTGACAATGGTTCCAGCCAGTACTTCCTGAGCTTGGACGACAACCTGATGCGTATCTTCGGCGGTGACAACGTCAAGAACCTCATGAGCCGTTTCGGCGTGGGCGAAGACGAAGTGATTACTCACCCCATCGTTTCCCGCTCCATCCGTGGTGCACAGCGCCGCGTGGAAGGCCAGAGCTTCGATATCCGTAAGCACTTGCTGGACTACGATAACGTGATGAACGAACAGCGTAAGGTGATTTACGGCCTGCGTCGTCGTATCCTGAACGGTGAAGACATCAGTGAAGAAATTATGAACCGCATTGAAGACGCTCTTGATATCAAGGTGTCTCAGTACGTTCCGGCTGGCACTTACCAGGAACAGTGGAACCTGGAAGGTCTGCATGTGGACCTGCAGCGTTCTCTCGGTCTCGAATACAACCTGACCATGGAAGACGCCGCATCCAAGACTCCGGAAACTGTTCTTGATGAAGTGCTTGAACTGTGCAAGGCTCGTTACGAAAAGCTGGGCAAGATCATTCCGGAACAGGATTTCGGTCAGATCCAGCGTCGCTTCCTCCTCATGACCATCGACCAGGTCTGGAAGGAACATCTCTATCAGATGGACGGCCTGAAGGATGCAATCCGTTTCCACGGTTATGCACAGAAGGATCCTCTGATGGTTTACAAGAGCGAAGGCTTCAAGCTGTTCGAAGGCTGCATGGAAAAGATCGCAACCCTCACTGCTCTCCGTATCTTGAACATCCGCATTACTCTGCCCAATGGCGTGACTGTGTCTCCGGACCAGTTGCAGCTTAAGCCGCAGGAACAGATCGATGCAGAACGCAAGGCTCTTGAAGAAGCCCGAGCTGCTGCACAGAATGCTGAAGGTGCTGAACAGGCTGAAGCTCCTGCCGAAGCTCAGGAAGCTCCCGCCGCTGAAGAAATGAGTGCAGAAGGTGCAAAGGCTGCTGGCCTTGCTGGTGAAGCTGCCGCATCTGAAACCAATGCGATCTCCGAAGAACAGCAGGCTCAGCCGGTTTCTTCTTCCGCATTGCCGGGTGCCCAGAATGCTGCAGTGCATCGCGCTATGGCAAATGCTGCCGCCCGTCGCGTAGCTGCTCAGGCTCCGAAGATGGGTCGCAATGACCTGTGCTGGTGCGGTTCTGGCCTCAAGTACAAGAAGTGCCACGGCAAGGACATCGCTGACTAATCAGTCGCGAGACTTAGGTTGTCTGTAATGAAAACGGCGAAGCGTTTCATTTCTCTTGAAGGTATCGACGGCTCCGGCAAGTCTACTCAGATTGACATGCTGATCAAGGAGCTGGAGGCTGCCGGTTACGAAGTAGTAAAGCTACGCGAACCGGGCGGCGCCAAGATTTCCGAACAGATCCGCGGAATTCTTCTGGACCCTGCCTTCAAGGGAATCATGGGCGATGACACGGAACTGCTTTTGTACAATGCAGCCCGCGCCCAGGTGATTGCCGAAATCATCAAGCCCGCTCTCGAGGCAGGGAAGGTGGTGATTGCGGATCGCTTTGCATGGAGCACTTTTGCCTACCAGGGTTATGCCCGCGGTCTTGGCGCGGAGAAGGTGCAGCGCCTTACGGAACTGACCTGTGGTGACTGCTTCCCGGAACTGACGGTCGTTATCGACATTAGTGTGGAATGTAGCCGTGCCCGTACCGCAAAACGTGGCGAAGCTCCCGACCGTCTTGAATGCGAAAAGGCTGAATTCTTCCAGAAGGTTCGTGAAGGTTACCTAGCTGCAGCTCGTGATTACAGCGATTGCGTGTCTGCCATTGACGGTGAACGCACTCCCGATGAAGTTTTTGCTGACTTGTGGAAGCTGGTCAAGGAAAAGTTGGGTTAGTTCGCGGAACTTTTGATTCTTTTCAAAAAATCCAGTGAAAAATTTATGGCCGCAAGGGAAACCTTGTGGCTTTTTTTGTGACTTGGAATAAAAAATGGTTTGACGGCCAGTTGATTTTGTGTAAAATAAAGGAAAATTGATAAAAAATATGCTCTGGGCGGGGATAAAAACATATATTTTTTTGCGGATTTAATCACTAACCTTCACAAGGAAAAAAAAATGAAGAATTACTTTGATCTCTCTGGCCAGGTCGCTGTTGTCACTGGCTGCTCCACCGGTCTCGGTGTCCAGATGGCTAAGGCTCTCGCTAACCAGGGCGCAAAGATTGTTGCAATCGCTCGTCGTAAGGAAATGATCGAAGCTGTTGCTAAGGAAATTTCTGAAACCTATGGCGTCGAAGCTATCGCTGTTCAGTGCGACATTACCGACACCGCCAAGGTCGAAGCTGCCGTTGACGAAATCCTCGCAAAGCTTGGCCGCATCGACATCCTGATCAACAACGCTGGTACCGGCGCTGTTGCTCCGGCAGAAGACATTACTGACGACCAGCTGAACCACGAAATGAACGTGGACCTGGGCGGTACCTTCAAGATGGCTCGCGCCGTCGCCAAGAAGGCAATGCTCCCGGCAAAGTATGGCCGTATCATCAACATCGCCTCTATGTACGGCCTTGTTGGTAACAAGATTTGCGGTTCCGCTCCGTACCACGCAGCCAAGGGTGCTGTTGTGAACCTGACCCGCGCTCTGGCCGCTGAATGGTCCAGCAAGGGCATCAACGTTAACGCCATCTGCCCGGGTTACTTCTACACCCCGCTCACCAAGGAAACTCTGGATTCCGACTTCTTCCAGGCAAATGCTAAGACTATGATCCCGGCAGAACGCTATGGAAACGAAGGCGAACTGGACACCGCTGCTATCTTCCTCGCCAGCAAGGCTTCCAGCTACGTTACCGGCATCATGGTTCCGGTGGACGGCGGCTACACCTGCATGTAGTTGAGGTTCGAGGCTCGAGGCACCAGGTTTCGGGCACGAGATATTCAAAAGACGCTCCCAGGAATGGGGGCGTTTTTCGTTTCACTTATAAACGCTGCAGCTCGGTAATACAAAAACACAAGTGTTTTGTGCAACGCTCGCCTTGGGCGTTTTTTTGTTTTTGACGGGAATCGTGAATGTCATCTTTTGACATAAACTAAAACCTATATTATTGTCATAGAAAAACGGTCACCTAAATGTTGGAGGTTTACCATGGCATTCAGAATCATCAGAAACGACATTACCAAAGTTGCTGCAGATGTAATTGTGAACTCCGCCAACCCCAAGCCGGTTTGCGGTGGTAGTACCGAAGCCATTATTTACGAGGCCGCCGGCTACGACGACTTGCTGGAGGCCCGTCAGGGTGTGGGCTACCTGGAAGTGGGCCAGGTAGGTGTTACTCCTGCGTTTAATTTGATGGCAAAGTCTATCGTCCACGTTTCCTGCCCCTGGTGGAACGATGGCGCGAATGAATCTGTTGAACTGCTCCGCAAGTGTTATCGCGAAGTTTTGATGCGGGCTACGGAACTGGAGGCTAAGTCCGTCGCCATTCCGCTGTTGTCCAGCGGCGTGTACCGTTTCCCTAAGGATGTGGCACTTCAGATCGCCTCGGAAGTCTGCGGCGCCTTCAACGAATACGAAATGGACATTATCCTGGTGGTGTACGACCAGCAGGCTTTTGACAAGGCTAAGGAACTTTTCCCCAATGTGGAAGATTTGCTGCAGGAAAAACCTGTTGTTAAAGAACTTGCCATGTTGGAAAAAATTTCCCGCAAGATTTCTGCACCGTCGCTGGAAGCGCCGGCACTTGCTGACAAAAAGCCCAGTTCCCTGCCTAAGAGGATGTTTCGTGTTTGCAAGGAAATCAAGACGACTAAACCTGCAGATGATATTTGCTATGCGGTAGATTCTTCCCATGAAAAACCATCTTTTCCTAAGGTTCTTGAAGGATATACTGTTTCCAAGAAGCCTAAATTAAAGGCTGCGTCTATTTGTGATCAAGATGCTGTTCATAAGGAAATTGACGCTGCAATTATGGCTATGGACGATGATACTTTCCAGGATAAGTTGAACTTCTATCTTGATAGATATCATTCTAAGAGTGCTGAAGGACTTGATAAGAAAAAGGATGCTCAAAAAAATGCGGAAGTATATCGAGCAGCCAATATTAATCGTAAGCTTTTCTCAAAGATTAAACAGGAAGGATATCGTCCTAGTAAGAATACAGTACTTGCACTTGCAGTGGGATTGCGATTGAATCTTTCTGAAACTGAAGATTTCTTGAGTCGTGCTGGATACGCCTTTTCTCCTATAAGTAGAGCTGATGCTATTTATCAGTGTTGTATGAGACAAAAGGATTTCTACAAGATTGAACATTTTATTTCTGACCCGATTGATAGATTAAACGATATTCTCCATGAGTACCAAGAAGAAACTATTGGTGAGGCTATTTAAAGAGTCTAAAGCGATGGTGTGTTCTAGATAAACTGTTTTTTGATGTCGCCTAGCGGGCGACCACGCCACTCCTTGCAAAACATATAATTGTCTTTGTAATCAACAACGGAGGCAAAATATGAAGAAAGGATTGACAGAAATGGTTTTCATCTTGGACCGCAGCGGTTCCATGAGCGGCTTGGAGGCAGACACCATTGGTGGATTCAATTCCACCATTGAAAAGCAGAAGGCTGTTCCTGGCAAGGCCCTGGTTTCTACGGTTCTCTTTGACAACGAATGCGAAGTTCTCCATGACCGTGTGGATATCGCTAACATTCCCACTCTTACGGAAAAGGAATACTATGCCCGCGGTTGCACTGCGCTGATTGATGCCCTGGGTTCTGCGATTCATCATATCGGAAACGTCCACAAGTACGCCCGCGATGAGGACCGTCCGGAAAAGACAATCTTCGTGATTACCACGGATGGGCATGAAAATTCCAGTACCCGTTACACTGCAGAACAGGTCCGCAAGATGGTGGAACGCCAGAAGCAAAAGTATGGCTGGGAATTCATTTTCCTCGGTGCAAATATTGACGCGGTGCAGACCGCCCGTATTTACGGCATCAGCGAGAATCGTGCGGCAAATTTTGTGAACGATGGGGAAGGCATCAAGAAGATGAACATGGCCCAGGCGAATCTGATGTGTGCCATCCGAATGGAGTCTCCCATGGCTTACGAGGGTAATTGTGAATGGAAGAACGATATCGAGGCTGATGTTAAGAAGCGTGGCCGCCGTCGCTAAAATTTGTGTTGTGTGAAAAAAGCCTCCCCGGAAATTCCTGGGGAGGTTTTTTAATGCGAGGGGTGGGAGTCGAACCCACACACCGAGGTACCAGATCCTAAGTCTGGCGCGTCTGCCAATTCCGCCACTCTCGCTTTTTCGTGGCAGCCTGAAAGGCCGAGTCGCAAATATACAAAAAATTTTTGCAATGGCCGCGGGCTTTTATGCCTAGATTTCGATGGATTCCTCGTCGCTTTTGATAAAGGCGGCGAGGCGTTCTATTGTACGGGCTTGTGCGGCTTCGCCTAATAGGGAACATTCCCAGATGGTGGCCACGCGGTAGCCTTCCAAGGCTAGCTTCCAGTTGGTCTTGATGTCACGTACCACATTGTTGGTGAATTTATTTTCCCAGAATTCCGGGTTGCTCTTGGGGCGACTTGTGAGCTTGCATCCGTGCTGGTGCCAGAAGCAACCATTAATGAAAATGACCACGCCGTACTTGAGCACGAAAATGTCCGGTGTGCCTGGCAAATCACGACGGTGCAAACGATAACGGAAACCCTGCGTGAAGAGGGCACGACGCACAACGACTTCGGGCTTTGTGTCCTTGGAATGGACCGCCTGCATCATTTGGGAGCGTGTCAGTGGCGTTCTTTTTTTCGCCTGCTTGCCGGATTTCTTTTTGCGTGTTGCCATTTGTTGTTGTTTTTTGATTGAAGAAGACCCGCGATTGCTCGCGGGCCATTCTTAAGTGGGTTTTGCGAGGGTCGCCCGCAAATCTCTACTAGTAGTTTTGCCACTTCGTGGCGAACTATACGGCTCGGCAATGCCTATGCAAGCATAGGCGCTGCACTCGCCTTTAATAGTTTTCTGCATTGACTTCGAAGTAGGACTGCGGATGAGCGCAGGTGGGGCAGACTTCAGGAGCCTTGGTGCCAACGACGATGTGACCGCAGTTGCGGCATTCCCAAACCTTGACTTCGCTCTTTTCGAACACGGCGGAGGTTTCCACATTCTTGAGGAGTGCGCGGTAGCGTTCTTCGTGATGCTTTTCGATAGCGCCCACCAGGCGGAACTTCTTTGCGAGAGCTGCGAAACCTTCGGCTTCAGCGGTCTTTGCAAATTCTTCGTACATGTCAGTCCATTCGTAGTTTTCGCCGTCGGCAGCAGCCTTCAGGTTATCTGCAGTTTCACCGATGCCACCCAGTTCCTTGAACCACATCTTGGCATGTTCCTTTTCGTTTTCTGCAGTCTTCAGGAACAGTGCTGCGATCTGTTCGAAACCATCCTTCTTTGCCTTGGATGCGAAATAGGTGTACTTGTTACGTGCTTGGGATTCGCCTGCGAAAGCGGCTTCGAGATTCTTTTCGGTCTGGGTGCCAGCATACTTGTTTGCCATAGTGTCTCCTTATAGCTTGTTTAAAATTACAGATTTTAATATATCAAAATATATGGGGTGGGGCAATGAGAGGGTCAAATTTCCGTTTACAGGACTTCTCTCAGGGCCTTTGCCAGCTGGTCTGCGCAGGAGGTGGACTTTCCGTTGCAGGTGTTGCCTTCCAGGATGTCGGCGATTTCCTTCATGTCCTTGCCTTCGCAGAGCTTGCCGATGGCCTTCAGGTTGCCATTGCAGCCGCCCAGGAATTGCAGGTTGTACATCTTGCCGTTTTCGTAGTCGAAGGTGATGAGCTGGGCGCAGGTGCCGCTGGTCTTGAATTCTTTTGTCTGCATGGTAGTACCTTTGGGGTTTTAAGTTTTCCTTTTGCCAATATACAATTTTTGGTGTTATATTTGTTGTGAACCTTTATTACGGAGTTGGATGTTCTTAATCCATAATTTTGACTTCGGTCGAACTCAAAACTGGGACATTGTTTAACGCGGGTTGCGCCGGGTGGCGTGACTCGTATCCTTGATTAACTTGCGGATTAAATGCCGCGAAAAAAAGGAAAAACAATGTCTAAAAATTCTGAATACACTATCCGACAGGAACAGCCTGCCGATTTCTCTGCTGTTGAAAACTTGACCCGCGAGGCTTTCTGGAACGTCTATCGTCCCGGATGCTCGGAACATTACGTGCTGCACTGCTACAGGAATCATCCGGACTTTATTCCCGAATTGAGCCTGGTGCTGGAGAGTAAAGGCGAAATCCTCGCCCATGTGATGTTTGCCTGGAGCGAAATTCTGGTGGACCCGGATGAGTCGCAGGCGTGTTCCGCGCAGGATCAGCGCCGCCTTCGCATGATGACCTTCGGGCCTATCAGCGTTCGCCCCGACATGCAACGCAAGGGTCTTGGTAAGATGCTGCTGGACTACGCCCTGGAACGTGCCCGCCAAATGGGCGCCGGATGTATCGCCATGTGCGGTAATATCCAGTTCTACGGCAAGTGCGGTTTTGTGACGGCCACCTCCAAGGGAATCCGTTACGCAGATGATCCTGATGGCGACGCGCCCTACTTCCTCGTCAAGGAATTGACGCCCGGTTTTCTGGATGGCATCCGCGGAAGTTATCGCGACCCAGCGCCTTACTTTGTAAGTGAAGCCGACGTGGAGGAATTCGATAAGCAGTTCCCGCCTAAGGAAAAGAAAGTGCTGCCCGGGCAGCTGTTCTAGACTCTGTCGGTAAGCTTTAAAAAGCGAAATATGTGAAAATGGGGTACTAAATTGTAAACTTTTGCGTGTTTAGTACCCTATTTTTAGTACAAAGTAATGAAAAATTGCCGATTTTGTGGAATAATCCCCTTGCAAAGAACGTAAACTGGACTTTTGCGGAGTTTATTTTCGAAAAATACGGCTTAAAATTACGGATAAATTAAAAATCGGGGTACTAATTGAAAGTTAACTTTTTATTTAGTACCCTATTTCTGTTAAAAAGTCGCTAAGAATTCCTCGGTAGCTGTATCCATTTATCCAGAAATTCCATTTGCTCGTCGGTGTGGAACCAATGTTCGCCGCTTTCCATAATGGTGAGGGGCGCGTTGATTTTATCTGCGAACTTGGTGATGGTTTCCAGGGAAACGAGATTGTCTTTGGAGCCGTAAAGAATCTGGGTGGGAACATTCCACTGGATAGGATTGTTACGGACGTAACACAGATATTCCCAGGAAAGGGTTTCGCCGAAGTTGGTGGCGATGGTTTTCTTTTCGCGGAGCTCATCTTCAGAAACGCCAGTCCACATCATCATATCGCAAATCAGCTTTTCCATATCCACCATAGGCGAAATGAAGTAAGCCTTTGTGATGGGGGATGCGCTTAGAGACATCATGGAGAAGAATGCACCGATGCTGTTGGCGATAAGGTAGACTTGATCATGGCCATCAAAAACAGAATCAAGGAATGCTGCAAATTCATTTTTTGCGTCCCAAGGTGTTTCTGCCTTGTAATCAAAACCGATGACATCAAAATTAGGAAACAGGGGCTTGTAATGTTCGGCCTCTGCAAAGTTTCCGCCTTTTCCGTGAACGTAAATGACGAGCCCTTGCATTTCGCAATTCCCTTTTTTATGGGCGGGCGTTAGCCCATGGCGATTTTCTTGATGATCTTTACCACGGCTTCCATGGCTTCCACGGAAACGTGCTCGAAGGGGCCGTGATAGCCGTAGCCGCCGGTACCCAGGTTCGGGCAGGGCAATCCCATAAAGCTGAGCTTGGAACCGTCGGTGCCGCCGCGGACAGGTTCGCTGATGGGTTGCAGGCAGTTTTCTGCCTTGCCGAAAATTTCGGGTTTGGCCGCGGCTAGTTCGTCGCCTACGGATTCAATGGCGGCTCGGGCGCGCTCCAGAACTTCCGGGCACTTCTCGATGACTTCCAGCATGTTGCTATAGGAATGCTTGAGCTCGAGGGAGACTACGGTTCCGTTAAAGCCGAAAGGAGATCCCGGCTCAGTGGCCGGGATGACATCAGAAGTTGTGGCCGGGATGACATTTCCGCCGAATTTTGCATTGTACCTCGCAGCAACCTGGCGCAAGAATTCCTGACGTTCTTCAAAACGCTTCTTGTCATGATCGCGGACGATGTAGCAGAGGGTTGCTTCGCTGACGTCGCCCTGCATGTCTGTCAGGTGGTAGAATCCCTGGTGGCCTTCGGTCATGGCGGGAGTTTCATCGGCAGGCAGCGCCATGGCGATTTCTGCAGCCATGAGGCTTGCGTTCTTCATGATGTCCTTTGCTTCGCCCGGATGAACGCTTTTACCGCGAACGGTGAACTTGGCGCTGCAGGCGTTGAAGTTCTCGTAGGCGATGTCGCCTTCATAGCCGCCGTCAACGGTGTAGGCGTACTTGGCCTTCATGTAGTTCAGGTCCACAAGGTCTGCACCGCGGCCGATTTCTTCGTCGGGCGTAAAGCAAACCCAGATGTCACCGTGGCCAGAGAGATTCTCGTACCCGCGACTTTCGGCATGGCGGTCAGTAGCCACCAACTCTTCCATGGCGGTAACGATTTCTGCAATGCCTGCCTTGTCGTCGGCGCCCAGCAATGTGGTGCCGTCGGTGGTAATGAGGGTGCGGCCCTTCAAGGTTTTCAGCGTGGGGAAATCGGCAACCTTCAGCACCATTTTTGCATGGCCCTGTTCGTCGCGGCCGGCGCCCAAAAGTTCCACGTCGCCGCCGTCGTAATTTTCAATAATCTGCGGTTTCGGATTTACGCCGGAAAAGTCCGGGGAAGTATCCATGTGGCTAATGAAGGCGATGGCGTCGTCATCTTCGTGGCCAGCGGTAGCGGGCAGCAAGCCATACACGTAGCAGTGCTCGTCGATCTTTACCTGCTGAAGACCAATGTCGATCAATTCCTGCGCAAGGTACTTTCCCAATTCGAACTGCTGCTTGGTACTGGGGCAGCTTTCGCAGTTTTCGTCGGAAGTGGTTGTAAAACTGACGTACTTTAAAAAACGATCTTGAACGCGCATAATTTTGAACCCGGAATTTTTCAACCGCAAGTTAGTTTTCTTTCTGGATGTTAATGCTGGCGAAGCACAGCAGGCATCCGCCGATCAAGTTACCTACGGTAATAAATGCCAGTCGCAAAAGGGTGTCGCCAAGGCCAGCCAAGGTAATGCCGCTCTTAAAGAAATTAAAGGCGAAGTAGAACATGTCTGCAATGCAGTGTTCAAAACCGCACAGGATAAATCCCATCACGGGAAGTACGACGATCAGTGGGTTAGTGGTGCGCTTGTAGCCTTCGACGGCGATGAACATCAGCATGCCGCAGAATACGCCCAGGATCAAAAGGCTGGGCAGATTGTCTGCGTACTTGACGCCCACCAATGCAGAAGTGCTGATAGAAAGTCTTGTGGCTGCCACGGCGGCAGAGCCCAAGGTACAACCGATGAGATTTCCCAGCCAGACCTTACCCAAGTATTTCAGGTAATCCAAGGTACGGTTTGTGGAAAGGTAGCCCACCTTGCCGGTGAACAAGTCGAACTTCAAAATGATGATCGTGTAAAGACCCAGGGAGAACAGGAATGTACCTGCAATCTTGTTGTCCACGGAGAGGAAGCTGACGCAACCCACGCTAATCATTAAACCGGCAAGAATAGACTTGATCATACACCAAATGTACAATAATTTATTTACACTCAAAAGAGTGAACTACTTTGGATATATATTTGGGGTATGATTGAGAAGATTTTCACAACCTCCAATGGCGATATCCATTACTGGATTTCAGAAGAGCTGCGCGACGATGCTGTTTCTCTGATTTTTTTGCCGGGGTTGACGGCGGACCATCGTTTGTTCGAAAAACAGGTTGAGTTTTTTGAATCCATATGTAATGTACTTGTTTGGGATGCTCCGGGCCATGCATCGTCCTGGCCGTTCCATATGAATTTTAACTTGATGGATAAGGCGAACTGGCTGGATCAGATTTTGGATGATGAGCATCTTTCCAATCCAGTGATTGTGGGACAGTCCATGGGCGGATACGTTGCCCAAACCTACATGGAAATGTTTCCCGATAAGTTAAAGGGCTTTGTGTCTATTGATTCCTGCCCGCTGCAACGCAAGTACATGACTTGGTTGGAAATCTGGCTCCTGAAAATTGTGGAACCGATTTATCATTGGTATCCCTGGAAGAAACTTTTGAAGACCGGTTCCGAGGGCGTTGCCACCACGGAATATGGCCGCAAGCTGATGCACGATATGATGATGGTCTATGACGGAAACCAGGATCGATATGCAAAACTGGCTGGCCATGGATACAAGATTTTGGCTGCAGGTGTGGCTGCAAACCTTGCTTATGATATTCCTTGCCCAGCATTGCTTATTTGCGGCGAGAAGGATGCTGCCGGATCTGCCAAGCGCTACAACAGGGCATGGCACAAGAAGACGGGTATTCCTATCGAATGGATCAAGGATGCAGGCCACAACTCCAATACGGATGCGCCTGAAATCGTGAATAGATTGATTCTAGAATTTATTGACGGCTTGAAGGTTGAAACTCAGGAAAACGTACAGTTCGCAGCGAGAGCCACGACAAAATTCGAAGCCATATAAATTTTGCCAATGGGTTGCAAGGTGGGCAAAATAGACACCACGCCTTTAATCACCCACAAGTTCCCTTTGAAGGACATTGAAGAAGCCTACCGCATCTTCGAAAATAAGCTGGACGGCGTGATTAAAGTAGCGATTGTTTAAACAAAAAAAACAGGATCCGTTTCGGGTCCTGCTTTTTTAAGGTGATGTTTCGCGATAGGCGTTAGAGAAGTGCCAAAACGTCTTCGGCGATTTCTTCCGGGTTCAGGCGGTTGCGTTCGCAGAGCTTGCGGAAGCTGACGTAGTTGTAGAATTCCTTCTTCAAGCCCTTCACCAGAACCTTCATGTTGGAATCGCTGTAGAAGTTTGCGATCTTCTGGCCGAAACCGCCTGCGGTCACGCCGTTTTCCAGAGTCACAACCACCTGATGGTCAGCCTTCAGGGATTCCAGAAGTTCTGCGTCCACATCGCTTGCAAAGCGAGGATTGATGATGGTGGCGTCAATGCCATTCTTGGAAAGTTCTGCGGCCACGTCAACGGCGCGGTTGTAGAAATCGCCCAGGCCAATGAGAGCCACCTTAGAACCCTTCTTGTCCATCTTGTAGGAAATCTTGGAGTAGTCGCTATCGAAGGCTGCGTCACGATGGGCGACGCTATTGGGAATGCGAATAGCCATGGGGCACAAGGTCTGATCTACGGCGTAGTCCATCATGGCCTTTGCTTCTTCTACGCAGGTGGGGCAGAGGTAAGCTAGGTTCGGGATATTTGCCATGAGGGGAATGTCGAAAATGCAAAGGTGGGTGGCGTCGTTCATGCCGTCGGCACCGCTCGCAGTCACCAGCAAGGTTGCGGGATTATTGTTGGCGCACAGGTCCTGAGAAAGCTGGTCGTAGGTACGCTGGATAAAGGTGCTGTGGGTACTGTAAATGGGCTTTGCGCCGCCCTTGGCAAGGCCAGAGGCAAGAGCCACGGCGTGTTCCTCGGCAATGCCTACGTCAATGAACTGCTTGCCTGCTTCCTTACGCTGTTCTGCATAGAATCCGATGCCTGCAGGAACGGCAGAATGAATCACCACCACCTTGGGGTCGGCCTTGATTTTTCCCATAAGGTAGGTCTGCAAAATGCCGCCCCAGGATTCCCCATCGCCCCAGTTCTGCACACCGGTTTGTGGGTCGAAAGGTGCGCTCCAGTGGAAACCTTCCTTGTTCTGTTCAGCGAAGGAGAGGCCCTTTCCCTTCAGGGTGTGAATGTGTACTACTACAGGCTTGATGGAATCCTTCACCTGCTTGAAGGCGGCGACCAGAGCCTGGATGTTGTTGCCCTGTTCCACATAGAGGTAGTCAAAGCCCAGGGACTTGAAGTAGTTCTTTTCGGACTTACCGTTAGTGGCGCGGAGTTCTGCCAGGGAGCCGTAAAGGCCGCCGTGATTTTCGGCGATGGACATTTCATTGTCGTTCACCACTACGATAAAGTTGGTGGCGTATTCGCCTGCATTGTCCAGGCCTTCGAAAGCTTCGCCGCCGCTGAGGGAGCCGTCGCCGATTACGGCAATCACATTGCCGCTTTCGCCCTTGACGTCGCGGGCGGTGGCAAGGCCCAATGCCAAGCTCACGGAAGTAGAAGTATGGCCAATCATAAAGTGGTCATGGTCGCTTTCCTTCGGTTCGGTGTAGCCGGTAACGGTGCGATACTTTTCCTCGTCCAGAAAGGCTTCGGCACGGCCCGTCAGCATCTTGTGGGAATAGGACTGATGGCTTACATCGAAAACAATCTTATCCTTGGGAGATTCGAAAACATAATGGAGAGCGATGGTTGCTTCCACCATGCCCAAGTTGGGAGCGCAATGGCCGCCGCGCTTGGAAATTTTCTGGATCAGGGCGTTGCGCATTTCCTGTGCCAGGTTTTCGAGGGAAGTTGCGTCCAGCTTCTTCACGTCTGCGGGAGACTTGATGTTTTCGAGAATCATAGAGGTTCCTTAGTTGTCTTCGATTATTTTTCTCTAAAATATACTACCTAGAGTTGACTCTAAGGCAAGGGACCTTCAACGAAAATGTTTACGGCAGGGAACTTGCGTGATGAGAAATTCTCTACAGAATTGTGACTGAGGCATAAAATATTGTATCCAGGGGAGAAAAAAGAAAATACTTTACCCCTGTAAAGTGGAGATGGATTATGGGAAAATTGATGTTTGGTCTGTTTACTGCATGTATTGCCTCGGGCGTTTCCTTTGCAATTACGGCAAATCCTAACGTGAGTATAGGCAAGAACCTTTATGTAGGCGGTGCGGTAAATTCCAACTGGAAGCCGGAAGTTTATACCGACGGTCATCTGGATTTCAATCAGGTGGCTTCTGCATCTGATTTTGCATTGAATGTGGGTGAGGGCCCTACCAAGCTTTTCGTGACCTGGGAAACCCGTGGTGATGAGGCTTGGGTTGGCGATCAGTATGTGCATGCGGCATCCTGCCAGCACAATCCCACTGAAGACGCTTCTCTGCAAAATTTCAAGATCATGACTTCTGCAAATTCTACCAACGGTGTGGACGGCGACTGGGAAGTTGCTGCGGAAGTTGGCGAGAGTGGCGCCATGTCCCGCGGTATGGCCATTGACTTTGCCGGGAAATCCTGGTTCAGGTTTGTTGCAGAATCTCCCGTGAAGAATCTTGAGGAAGTGGGCGCCTACGACATGAGCAAGGGCGGAAACGACACTTGGTTCTTTATGGGCACGAGCATCAGCCAGATGGGCTTGAAGCAAATTGAAGTTGACTCCAATTTTGCACAGTTGATTCACGCTCGCTATCCGGATTACTACCCGGCAATGCTTCGCGGCGGTATTGGCTGCGTGAATACCGACGGCATTATCGATGGTCTTTCCTCTTATACTGAATATGTGAGCAACGTGAAGTACTGGGCCATTGAAATGGGAACCAACGATGCCTGGGGTGATGAAACGGGTTGGAACGTGGAGCACTTCAAGGAAAACATGCAGAAGATTATTGATGCTGCAAAGTCCAATGGCGTAACTCCTATTATTGCCCGCATGATTGCAACGAATCCTGAAGTTGCCAAGTGGCAAGTTTACCAAGGTTACTTGGATGCCATTGATGAATTGACTACAAAGAATAATTTGCCCAAGGGTCCGGATTTCTTTGATTACTTCTCCAAGCATCCTGAAGAACTTTCTACAAGCGATGGCGTTCATCCTAATGAACTGGGCGCTGCCAGTATGCATCGCCTTTGGGCGGAGGCTGTGGCTCCCTTGTACGAGATAGAAGATTCTGGTGAAGGCGAGGGACTGTCGGAAAAGGTGATTCCAAATGCCAAGGGGAACGTTCGTTTTGCAATGCCCCGAGTCGAAGTGGCTGGAAATTCCATTAAGGTATCCAATGTGAATTCTTCTGCCCGCGTGACGGTGATGGATGCCATGGGTCACACGGTTGCAGCGCACAACCTTCCTGTTGGAAATTACTTGGTGATGGTTCGCGATTCTGGACTTTCATTTACAACAAAAGTTATGGTGAAATAAAAATGATGCCAGGATGATTCCTGGCATTTTTTAAATTTGATTTCAATGATCAAGATTCTCTTTGTTTGTCATGGCAATATCTGCCGCAGCCCTATGGCTGAATATGTGATGAAGGACATGGTGCAGGCTCGTGAAGCGGACCTGCGAAAGGTGGGCCTCTCTGCTGCGGATTTTGAAATCAGAAGTGCTGCCACCAGCACTGAGGAAATCGGCAATCCGGTTTATCCTCCTGCACGCCGTATGCTGAATTCCCATGGCATTAACTGCAATGGACATGCTGCCCGCCAGATGAACCAGTGGGACTATGATCATTATGATTACATCATTCTGATGGATCGAAATAATCTACGTAACTTGCGCTGGAATATTGATGCGGATAGTTACAAGTTCGAGACGGCTGCTCGCGAAAATTCAGATGGTGAGCGTCGCAAGGTCAGCATGATGATGGATTGGACAAACCGCCCGGGCGATGTGGCGGATCCTTGGTACACCGGAAATTTCGATGCTACCTGGCGTGACGTGAATGAAGGCTGCGAAGGTCTTCTAAGTTTTATAATGACGTCGCGAAAGTAGCGGCACCAAGTACAGGAAACAAGCGAACAATATGCTTGAAACGGGGGCTCCAATGGCTCCCAGGGGCACAAGGCTTGCAACGGTCCAGGGAACCAACGGTGCGATAATCACCGAGGTATTTTCCAGGGCGATGGCACGCTTGTTTTTGTCGGGCATGACTTCGGCACAAATGTCGTTGGTCAGTACGATGGAAAGAGTCTGATTGCAAGCTAGGGCGCAGGTAGCGATAGCGGTGACGACCACGCTTCCGAAGGGCGAAATTTTCTTGGCTAGCTTGAATGCGATAAGGTGCATCTTTTCTAGGATTCCTAGAAGCTTGAAGAGGCCTGCATAGGTCAGCGATATAATGACCACGAGAATCAATTTCATCATGGAGAGCATGCCGCCGCCGCTAAGCATAGCGGCGATTTTTTCGGGGGCGTCGAAACCGAAGAACATGACTTTTAGCAAATTTTCGTTCCCAGAGCCTGCGATAAAATACAGTACGATGGAAATGGCGATGCTTACCAGCATGTTGATTTTAACGTTGATGCGGAAGAGTGCCAGCACCAAGATGGAAATTGCGGGCAGGGCCATGTACCATTGTAAATCAAAATACTTCGCAAAGACTTCGGTTACGTTTGCGGCGGCGCCTTGCGGGCTGGAAGCGAAACCGAGGGCGGCATATACTGCCAAGGCGATTACGGTAGCGAGCCATCCGGTGCGAATCATCCCGCGGATATTTTCGTAAAGATTCGTCCCCGTAATTTCGGCAACGAGAAGCGCAGACGTTGAAACCGGAGAACAGCGGTCTCCAAAGTAGGCGCCCGAAAGTATGGCACCACCGCAAATGGCGGGGTTGATTCCTATGGCGTTACCCACGGTCATGCAGATGGCGCCCATGGTTGCCGCCGTCCCTACGGATGTCCCCGTCAGAACGGAAATTGCAGCGCACAATAAAAACGTTATAGGCAGGAACAGGGCCGGCGTCAATGCACCCGACGCAAGACTCACGATAAATGCGATGGTGCCCGTAGCTCGCCAGAGTGCGGTCAGTGCGCCTACCAGCAGCATGACGATGGCGATGTTCTTTACCGTAAGGATTCCTTTCCCTGCGGTTTTGAAAAGCTCAACGAATCCGAACCCGCGGATTTTTCCGTAGGCAATTAGCAGGACGAAACCTATAAAAAGGGCGATGAGCATAGCGGTTCAAATCTAGGTAATTTTCTATATTACTTTATATGATTTTTGGCATGATAATGATTTTCGCTTTGTTCGGACTTTTGTTCTGGAATGTCCGTCAGATGCATCAAGGCATCAAGGGTTCCCTGGTGGCGGCAGGCTTCATCCTCATCACCATCGGTAGCTTCCTCCTTTACCGTAATAGCGTCATCTTCAGCTATCTGCAGATGGCCATGATCATCTGGCTTTGCCAGGCCTTGTGGATTTTCCTCCTGTGGGACGTATTCCGCATTGTCCGTCGCCTAAAAACCAAGAAGCGTTTGCTTGAACCCGATGCTGAACGACAGGCCGGCTTCCTCTTTGGAATTTCCTTTGCGCTGACTGTGGTTTTCCTAACCTATGGCATGCAGCACAACGAAAACTATGAACTGCGCTTTGAGACCATCAAGCTCTCCAATTCCGCGTCGGCCCCTGCGGCAGCTGAGCAACCCAAGAACTTTACGGCCATGTTCTTCAGTGACCTTCACCTGGATATGCTTTCCAAGCCTGCCAAGTTGGAACGTATGGTTTCCGAAGCCAAGTCCATCCGCCCCGACTTTATCCTGTTCGGTGGCGATCTTGCCGATATCCACGATTCCCTCATGACCGCCAAGGGTTATGATGTTCTGATGAAGGAACTGGCCTCCACGGCAAAAGTTGCCGCCGTAGCCATCGACGGTAACCACGAAGCCTATATGGAACGTAGCGGCTCAGATCCCCAGGGCTGGCTCCGTCGCGCAGGCTTTACGGTGCTTGAGGACTCCACCGCCTGTTTCCCTGGCGCGGTCTCAAATTCCGGAGCGGTCTCAAATTCCGGTGCAGACTCTGCGGCGCCTATGGCATGCTTTACCGGCCGTACGGATTTCCAGGTGGCCCGTTCCCGCGACATCCCCCGCAAGCCTTTGGCCGATCTCGTTCCCGGCGCTCACTTATCTCCTGAGGAATCCACGAAGTTCCAGAATACCCCCTGGATCCTCCTGGATCATCAGCCTAAGGGTATTGAATCCGACTACCAGGGCCGTCTTCCTGACATTGGTCTTTCCGGACATACTCACGATGGCCAGTTCTTCCCGGCAACCCTGTTTATTGACCTTTTCTGGCGTTTAAGCGCTGGATTCGGCGTTTTGGATGGCGCCAAGTGGCTTGTAACCTCCGGTGTAGATTCCTGGGGCCCGCCGGTACGCGTAGGTAGCGATACCGAAATGTGGGTGCTCAACTTCGAACGCTAATCCATTGTTGCCACTAAAAAACTATATTTGGTGGCAATATGGCATTATGCATTGAAAACGACCAGCTAGAAACTGTTCAGAGGATCATTGCCCTCCATTTTGAAGGCATGGAAGTCTGGGCCCATGGCGCTCGCGTCTCGGGTGTAGACCTTACCCCGGAAACAGAACTCGAATTGGTGGCGATTTCCGAAAAACCTCTCTCTTTTGAGGTTATGACGTCTGTGGAAAAGGCTTTCGTCGACAGCGGTCTTCCTTTCCGTGTGGATATCATGGACTGGGCTAAGCTGCCGGAATCCCTCCAAAAGCAAATCAAGAAAGAACACGAAGTGGTTCAATCCACTGCGGAAGCTTAAATTATGAAACGTATCCTTCCTTTGGTTCTTGCCGCAGGTCTTGCGACTTCCCTCTTTGCCCAGGACGACTTGAGCCAGGCAAAGTCCCTGATTCAGAATGGCAATTGCTCTGAAGCAATCGCACCCCTGCAAAAGATTTATAAGGCAAATTTCCGTAAGTCCTCCGGCGAAAAGGCCGCAGTGATGCTCACGGAATGCTACCTCCGCGAACACAACCGCGACGAGGCTGAAAAGGTCTCCTCCCGCTTCCTGGAATACTACGTCAAGTCGGATTACCGTGAACGTATGGAACTGGCTAGCGCCATTGTTTCCGTGGAAAAGGGTGCCGTCTACGAAGGTGTTGAAGCTATGCTCCGCATCCTGGCCTACTCCAAGAACCCTGCCGCCCGTAGCCGTACCAAGGACGTGATCATCCAGACTCTGGCTGCTTCCCTCCTGAACGCCGACCAGCTCCAGGCTCTCCTGGAAAAGTTCCCGGTGGACAAGGACGTTATCGGCTGGATGCAGCTGCAGATGGGTCGTGAATGCCAGAACGCCAAGCGTTTCCGTGCTGCCCGCTACTGGTACAAGAAGGTTCTGGCTGCAGACGTTGCTGAAAACCTTTCCAACACCGCCAAGAAGGGTATGGAATCCCTGGATGGTACCGGTGCAGGTCAGCCCACCATTTTGGTGCTGGCTCCTCTTTCCGGTGACTTTGCCGAATTCGGTGCCGCTGCCATTCAGGGTGTGATGCTGGCTCACGAACAGGCTGGTCTTCAGGGTAAGGTCAATATCCGCGTTGCCGATACCCGTGCCGATGCCTCCCAGGCATTGCTCCGTACTCAGCAGGCAGTGAACCAGGATAGCATCGTTGCTGTTATCGGTCCTATCATGAGTGCCCCGGCAGCAACCGTTGGCGCATGGCTAGGCAGCAACTTCCAGCATATCCCCATGCTTACCCCCACCGCTACCGATGACGGTATCGCCAAGATGGGTCCGAATATCTTCCAGGTGAACATCACCATGGATAACCTGGCCCAGAGCATCGCAGACTTCGCCGTCAAGTGCCTGAACATCCGTGAGTTCGCAGTCCTTAGCCCCTTGGGTGACTACGGTTCCGCCGTGTCCCAGAGCTTTACCCAGGCTGTTGAACGTCGTGGCGGCAGCATGATCGCCTTCCGCAACTACGAAGAAGGCCGTCCGGACTACAAGACCGAATTCAACCTGCTGCGCGATGTGCGCTACAAGCAGTTGAACCGTCGCAAGAACATTGCCCGTGGCGCCTCCGACCTGGATGCCGTGAACGCCAAGGAACGCATGCTCTCCATGCGCGACTCCACCTTTGATATTCCGGGCATCTTCATCCCGGCTACCAACCCGGCTGATGCTGGTTCCATGGTGAGCCAGGCTGCCTTCAACAAGATTTCCGGCACCTTCCTTGGAACTTCCGGCTGGTATGGCCGAGAACTCCTGGTCCAGGGCAAGCGTCTGGTGGACAGCTCCTACTTCAGCGTGCCTGCTCTCGACATGGGTCGCGACAACGATGCTCTCAAGAAGTTCGTGGGTGACTTCAAGGAACGTTGGGGTGCTGAACCTGGCGAAGACAAGGTTTCCGGCCTGAGCTACGATGCTGCAAACATCGTGTTCACCGCCATGGCCAAGGGATCCGGTTCCCTGACCAATGCCATCAACAACATTGGTACCTTCAAGGGCGTGTATGGCGAAATCAAGTTCAAGCGTGGCGCCAACACCAACACCAAGATCGTTACCGTGGAAAAGGGTAAGTTTGTGACACTGGACGGCTGCCCCGCCAAGTAAACGGGCAAGCCCCATGTAATCCGAGTCACTAACAAGGTTTGAAATATGAAACACTCTTGCTTCGGCGAGAGTGTTTTTTTAACTTTCAAGCAACAAGAAAGGAGTATGTATGAAGAAAATTTTGATTGCCTCTGCCGCAGCCGCCCTGGCTTTTACGGCTTGTTCCTCCTCCAGCTCTGCCGATGGTGAAGGCTCTTCTGCTGATACCAAGGGCTTTATTGCCCGCTTCAAGGCTGAATATGAAATCGACAAGTCCGCAAAGACCATTACCTATAGCGAACCTGTCTGCGTGGAAGAAGATGGCAAGTTGGTCTGGAGCCGTAACGGCGAAAAGGAAACATACTCCTACGAGTACGATGACAAGACTGGCCGTATTACCGTGGACTATGACGGCGAAGATGAAATGTACAGCTACTCTGGTTCCAACTTCCCCAAGGGTGTATGGCGCGATGCCTATGAAGACGAGGAAAACAACACTGTGGCATCCGTAGAAGTGTACGGTGACAAGGTTGTTGAAGCCGGCATCATCTATTCCGGTAATTGCTTCCTCAAGGATATCTACATGGAAGCTGCCGGCAGTGAAATTGGCGAAAGTCTTGACATGCTGGAAGGTGCCGAAATTACCTGTGACAAGATTACCGTCATGAAGGACTATACTGTGGAAATCATCAGCTGGTCCAAGGATGAAATCAAGGCCAAGTACACCTACGGAAAGGAATCTTGCACCAACTCTTCCAAGCCTCGCTTTGCCTACAACGAAAGCGATTGCAAGGCTGCATATGCAGACTACAAGAATTCCAAGGAAGACGAAAAATTCGAATTCGAGGATTATCCCTACACCCAGTCTAATCCCAAGTGCACTGAAGACTTCACTAACGCTTTGCTGATGGCTTTCATGGGAGGCCTTCTGGGTGGTGAAGGAGGCTTTGACTTCGGTGACTTCGATTTTGGCGACTTTGATCTCAATGCCTATGGTAAGAAGATTGCCCGCAGCCTGACCAACCTGAAAGTACCCTCCAAGAAGTAATGCGATGTTTCGAACCTGGCGCCTGGAATCAGTAGTGCTAGATCATTACATGGAATAAAGAAGCCCCGCGATCGGAATCGCGGGGTTCTTTGTTTCTAGGAGGAGAGAAGAGATTTGTTGGAGCCTAGTTCTCGTCTAGGCCAGGGTTCCATAGTGCTGCGGCGACGAACTCTGCGGAATACCCATTCCTATAGTAAGCGTGCAGGTTGTCATCGTCCAGGAAGTCTTCCAAGTTGATGCCGCTGGTGGCATCAAGTACTTCCCTGACTCGGATCTTGAACATCTGAAATCCGGAAAGAGTTAGCTTCATAGGGAACCTCCGTTCACTTGACCACATTTCTCAAGACTTATCCACTAACACTCCTGAATGTGTATAAGAATTGTTGAAATGTTGTTGAATCCATGACTAATAAATAGATTGTTTTGCCCTGGGGAGACTATGACGACCGTCACTTTTGGCTCCTGGGCGCCTTTCTGGAAATAGCCTAGTACGAATAAATGAAGTTTTTTAATGGATTCGTCTGCCGTAACTTATTGATAGACAAAGGATTTTTCGCCCCGTTCGAAATCATTTCTTGTGTGGCGTTGTGATACGGCTTTATTCCATTTTGGAATAGAAACCTTATGAAAAATTGCTGGATGTACTAACTGTATAGGGATTTTTGAACCGAAAAGGATTGTGGATAAAGTGTTGAAAACGAATTATCGCTGTTTTAAACCCACAACTTATCAACAAAACAGGTTCCAACTTTTTTCTACTTTTGGGATATGCTTTTTAGACTTGTATCCATTGTTCTTTTTGTCGCTACCCTTTCGTTTGCAGGGGGCGCCGACACCTTGGGCCTAACATTGCCTGAAGCCCAGATGGAAATGTGGGTCAAGACGACATCCCTTACCATGCAGTTGCGTTATGGCGATGCCATGGAACAGGCGAAGAAACTTCGCGATGAGAACGAGGGTGCGGGCTGCCTTCTGGAAAATGTTGTACGTATTAGCCTCTACGATGACAAGGGCGATACCACGGCCTTGATCAAGGCTGGAGACCGTCTGGAAAAATGCAAGACTGACGGACTCTGGGACGCTCTTCGAAAGTTCGAGATCGGTTATGTGCAAGGGGAGACCGGTCACTCTGTGAAAGGCGCCATGACAACCCGTTCCGCTGCAGGTATGTTTGAGGATTCCAAGAATCTGGAGGCCCAGGCCTTCTATGCCATTTACGCTTACTACGTGGACCAGAGTTTCAGCTGGGTTCCCTTTAAGTCTGATAACCGCGCCAAGTACTTGTCTGTCCTTGATTCTGCTTCATTGCAGTCCAAGCGTTTCTGGCCCTTGTTCCTGACGCCGTTAATTTGGATGTACTACGACAAGCAGGACTATAATCGTGGTCTTAAGCTTGCTGAGCGCGGCCTTTCCAAGGCTCCCAACCACCCTGTGTTCTTGCAGATCAAGGCGGACATGCTTTACTGCCTTAAGCGCTACGACGAAGCCGCCAAGATTTACGAGGCCAGTGCCGCAAGCTACGAGAAGCGTACGGGAAAGTCTATCCGTTACTGGTGTGCGGCTCTGAACCTGATCCGCATTTACCATGATGCGGGCAAGAAGGATAAGTCTGCGGAATGGAAGGCCAAGCTGGATGATCCGGCATATAAGAAGCTGGAGAAGTGGATGCCCGGCTCCCTCATCGATGGCCTCAAGGACAAGGACCTTCTTTAATTTATTCGCGGCAATCGAAGCGGCCTCTAATTACGTTAAAAAACTTTTAACTAAAAAATGGTGTACGTTGGGCTCTTTCCTGCGTGTTTATAGTAGTCACTTTAAACATTGGGAGGATACATGCCAGACAAGGCATTGCGCATCGGGTTCTTTCTTGACGGCTATACCTTAAAGAAAGTCAATGAGTATTACAAGGTCCACCACAGGTTCCATTCCAGCGTGGATTTTCGGGGGCTCAAGAGCTGGGTCCAGCTGCAGGCCTACAAGTATTTTGATTCGTCGTGCAAGCTGATCGAGATGGAGTCCCACTATTATCATCCCTATAGGAATCCTCATATTTATGGGCGTTCTGTAGAGGGTGTTCTTAAGTTGGAACATGAGTTGAAGTCTGCCGGGTTCCAGGTCCACTACAGTGCCCACGAGGAGGAAAATGGCCAGCTGGGGCCGAATCTTGGACTCATGGAAGACGCCCTGCTGTTCGCGTCCTACTGCAAGATGGACGCGGTGGTTCTCCTCAGTACCCAGGGGCAGTTTGCCCCGCTTCCTGATCGCCTCCGTATGATGGGTATCCCCACGCTCCTTCTGGGCTGGAACTTCATCTATCCCAAGAAGAACCGCACCATCCGCTGGAAGACGGATACTTGCCTACGCCGCACCTGTGCCCACTACATCCCTATGGAGAAGGTCATGGATTCCAGTCCCGAGTCCAATATCCCGCCCCGCGGCTTCTTCTTCCAGAGCGAGCATCCCTTCAGTCGCGGGCGCCCCGCCTTGTGGCTGAACAATGATTCCGCTGTAGAGGCCGGGCGTCCGCGCCGTTTGCAGGCGTAGAAGTCGCTTTGTTTTGCGCTGCCTGCAAAAAAAGCCCCGCGCAATGCGGAGCTTTCAGTTTCGTGTTGTCGGCGTTCGCCGAACCTTCAAATTTGATTAGAGTCTGTCGGCCTGCTTCTTCTGCCAGTCGCTGAGGAAGGTCCAGGTAACACGGAGACCGATGAACCAGGTGTCGCCCACGTTGTCGGTATCGTATTCGTAGTACGGGTTCTTGAGTTTGAGACCTTCGACGTTCAGTTCGTCGTAACGGATGTAGCGATAACCACCGTAGATACCGATGGCGATGGGATCCAGTTCCAGACGGACTTCCAGTTCTGCGTTAACGGTGGTGGCGAGAGTGCTGTAGTAGCGGTCGCGCATGGTAGAGGTCTGGGAACCGTCGGTAGAGCTAATGGTGTATTCAGAAGCGAAGTGGAAGTTGATGAGGTTCATACCCACACCAACAGCCGGAATCACGTTGATGAAATTGTTTTCGCCAAGAATCTTCCAACCGAACATCCAGTCGGCGCCGTAGGAGTACCATCTGACGTCGAACAGGGCGAAGGTACCGGAACCTGCGGTAATGGTGCTGGAGGGGCGTTCAGAAACCTGAGTCGGCATGAAGTTGAAGTCGAACCAAGTGAGGAACTGCTTGTACTGGGCACCGGCGTTCAGGTGCAGGCCCAGGTAGTAGTCGCTGAACTGGTTGTAAGTCGGCTTGGAATCGGGAGTGGTGCCTGCGCCGGAGGAATCGGCCGGGTCAACGAAAGTACCGGTAATGAATGCGGTACGGTTGACGTACTTCTGGAATTCTGCGCGCATGCCACGGTAGTCGCCACCGAAGGATACGAATCCGCGGATGTGTTCCTTATCGTAGAAGCCATCGCCTGCGTCGGCGAAGGAACTGGTAGCGAGAGTCAGGAGGCTGACAACTGCAGCGGTCAAAAAAGAGGCTATCTTTGTCTTCATAAAAAGATTCCGTTTATAATTTCCGAGTATATAAAATACATTATGTTTGGAAATTTTGCAGATATAATTTTCATAAATCGTTAAAAATCAACGATTTACGTACTTTTTGAGGTTTGGAAGTGTTGAATTTGTGTGGAAAAATTGGTCTGATGGTGGCAGGCTTGCTGTCGTTGGCAGGCGTTTTGGCCGGTTGCGATGGGGAAAAGACTGCCCCGAAGAGCCAGCAGGAGGTCGTCCAGACTAAGCTGGATTTCAAGGACAGGTTGTTCCTGGTGGACTCCTTGGGCGGGGAACGTGTGGCCGCTATCCGGTCCATCGTAGGGGCGGACACCTTGGAGAAGGTCTTTGTACTGAGGGATTCTGCGGCCTTCGCTGAGGGCAAGGCCCTGCCTAGTGCCCTCGCCGGCGCCCTGGTGCTGCGTACGCCTCTCCAGAGGGTGGCGGTGCTTTCGTCGGCACAGATCGGCTACATGTTGCGACTGGGTCTTGAAGACCGTATTATCGCTGTGGGCGCCGGCAAGTACATCGCCGACTCGGCGCTGTACGCGAAGGCCGCCGCAGGCGCCATCGCGGAAGTGAGCTCCGACGGCATGAACGTGGACTACGAGAAGCTTATCGCCTTGAAGCCGGACCTGGTCATGACCTTTGCCACAGGCGGATCCCAGGACGATTACGCCCGCATGGAAAAGCTGGGCATTCCCGTAATGCTAACTTCCGAATGGCAGGAGAATTCCCTTGAGGCCAAGGCGGATTGGATCAAACTTTTTAGTTCATTGTTTGACGTAGAAATACCCGTCGAAAAAAGGGTTTCGGATTCCATTCTTGACCCCATTGTTTATGGATATCCGGCAGGGAATGTGGACCCTTGCGTAGAACAGAAGGTGAAGTGGGTTGGACGAAATGGGAAGCATGGTTTTACAACGGTAGCAAGGGGGCCCCGGGTCCTTGCAGGCATGAGCTATGGTGGCGTGTGGTACGCTCCTGGTGGCCGTAGCTATACCGCTGATCTAATTAGGAAGGCGGGTGGCTGCTACCTGTGGGCAAGCGACACCACGCGAGAGCTTCGCCTGACCATTGAAGAGGTAATAGCCCTTGCCGATTCTACGGATCTGTGGATCAATCCTGGCATGTTCGGAACGCCCGAAGAAATTCTCGCGGCTGAACCCCGCGTTGCCCATATCAAGGCCTTTAAGGAAAAGCATGTGTTTCAGAACGATGGACGCAAGGGCCCCGGTGGAGGCAACGATTTCTACGAAGGTGCGGTGGCTCGGCCTAGGGAATTGGAGTTGAATCTTCGTCACTTATTCTCGGAGAGCTACAATCGGGTAAAGGCGACTTATACTATTGACGAAACGGGTGTCCCTCGGTTGGACGAAGAAGAGCAGGCGGCAAAAAAGCCTGTTTACGAGAAATCGGCATTTGAATGGTACCACAATATTTTCTAATATTTACAGTATGAAACCACATACAGGTATTGGTGACTGGATTGCGGCTAACTATGAGCAAGGTACCCCGTTCTTACAACAGGTGCCCCGCGATTGTGCAGACTATTTGCTTTTGAACGCTCAAATCCGCGAATACGACGCTGGTGAAATTATCATCAACGGCGGTGTTATCGGCGATTCTTTCTGCGTTTTGCAGAGCGGTAATGCCGTGATTTGCGGACAGATTTTGCCCGATGGCCATTACAACACCTTGGCTAGCCTTAACGTGGGCGCCTGCTTTGGGGAAATGTCCATCATTTGTAACGAACCCACCAGCAATACGGTGATCGCCGCTGAAGATGGCTGCACCGTTCTTCACATTCCTCGCGAAGAATTTGTGAAGTTCCTTGACAAGAACCCCAACATCATGGTTTACTTGTACAAGGTGGTTGCTGACCGCCTCCGTGCCAAGAACCAGGCATTCGACGAATTCGAACGTCTCTCCCTTCTGGCCTCCGGCAAGGTTCTTCCCTTTATTGATTTTGCGCAGACTATGGAAAAGAGCCGCATCACTGGTACGGTCCTTTTCGAATGCAACGGTGAGAGCGGCTTTATCTCCTTTAGGGATGGTCGAATCTGCTGCGCCAAGTGCGGCAAACTGGCAGGGCCGGACGCTTTTGAGAGAATGCTCTCCTGGGGCGACGAGACCTTGTACAAGCTGGATACCCACTTGATGCCCGAAGTTGTGAACATCAACCAGATGACTGACACTACCAGCCTCATCCTTGATGCGCTCAGAAATATTGATGAAAAACAAAGTGCACAGCAATAGTTAGCTGGCATAAAACAAGTGCCCCGTATAGGGCAAAGGAAACAAAATGAATTACGCAGACGCTGGTGTATCTCTTGCCCGTGCCGACGAAGCAATGGTCGGAGTCAAGAAGTCCGTCCGTACCACCTTTAACGAAGGCGTTCTTGGTGACGTTGGCAACTTCGGTGGCCTGTTCACTCTGAACCACCTTGGCATGAAGGATCCCGTTCTCGTCAGCTCCGTTGACGGCGTCGGTACCAAGCTCAAGGTCGATATCGAAATGGGCACTCATACTCTGCCCGGTCAGGACATCGTGAACCACTGCTGCGACGATATTCTCGTCCAGGGTGCACGTCCGCTGTTCTTCCTCGACTACGTCGCTACCGGCCGTCTCGAACCGGGTGTTATGGACCAGCTGGTCGCAGGTATGGCTAAGGCTTGCCGCGAAAACGGTCTCGTGCTCATCGGCGGTGAAACTGCAGAAATGCCGGGCTTCTACGGTCCGGGTGACTACGATATCTCCGGTACCATCGTGGGTGTCGTAGAACGTGAAAACATCATCGACGGTAAGAAGATCAAGCCGGGTACCATCATCCTCGGTCTCCCGTCCACCGGTCTCCACACCAACGGCTACTCCTTGGCCCGTAAGGTTCTCTTCGACGTTGCCGGCTACAAGGTCGACACTCCGCTTGAAGGCACCAACATGACCATCGGCGAAGCTCTCACCATGCCGCACCGCAGCTACTACCCGAGCCTCATCGATCTCTGCAACAAGAAGATCATCCAGGGTCTCGCACACATCACCGGTTCCGGCTACCAGGGCAACATTCCTCGTATCCTCCCGGATGACGTGGACGTTATCATTGACCGTACCTCCTGGGATCCGTCCCCGATCTTCAAGCTCATCCAGAAGGAAGGCTCTGTGGAGAAGGACGAAATGTACTCTACCTTCAACATGGGCATGGGTATGCTGATCTTCATCGATCCGGCTGACAAGGCTGAAGTTGTTGCTCATCTCGAAGCCAAGGGCGAAAAGTGGGTGCAGGTCGGCGAAGTTGTTGCCGGTTCCAAGCAGGTCAAGTTCAAGGATTAAGTGACGCAAGGGGCTTTGCCCCCTGGTAATCCCCTCGTCAAGAGGAGTTGAGATTTGAGGGTGGGCTGATCCCCCTAGAGTCTTTGACTCCTTCGTTGGAAAAAATAAAGGACTGCCGTCAGGTTTCTGAGGCAGTCCTTATTTTATTTGTAATGGTATTGAGTTATACTCGCGTCTTCTGATGGAATCTTCTTAACTTAATAAGTTCCAAATGAAACAAATTCTTGTGAATTTCACGGATTTTTTTATGGTTTTTGAGAAATAGGTCTTTTTTTAGTGATAAATGATACAAGTTGTTTTATATGGGCACACTTCGGGAACATTTTAAGCTTTCAAAAAGGTGTCTTTGCTTTGAAAATCGGGACTGATAATATATTTTTAGGGTCAGATAATGAAAGCGTCGTCTTGGTGTATGCGGCGCTAGAAGAGGTTATATGAAGCATCCTTTTTACAAGAGCTTGATCGCTGCAGGCATGTTGGCTGTAGCTGGCGGAATGGTCGCTTGTGGCGATGATACTCCGTCCAATCCTCCCCAGGATAATCCGAACAACCAGGCAAGCAATGTTTGCGCTGGTGTGGTTACCACAGACCAGGCCTATGTCATTGACCTGGGTAACGGTTCCAAGTATGTGGTTTATCCCACCACTGGCGCCGTGACCGATGCTGCAGGCAATGCAGTTGGTTCCTATAACGGTACTGCCATTGTGGATGCTGCTGGCGCAGTTCTCCTGAATGTCGATGCCACCATGCTGACCAATGTTTGCGAAGCCAATACTTCTGTTGGTCCTGGCGGTGAATTGATCCCCGTGTCTTCCTCCGCAACGGCTCCGGCTTCTAGCAACTCTAATCCTGTTGCAGGTTCCAGCTCTTCCGTAGGCCCTGTTGCAGGCTCCAGCTCTGCAGTCGTTCCTCCGGCAAGTTCTAACAGCAATCCGGAACTTGACGAAAACGGATTCCCCACCATTGAATCTTACGGTGCTCCTCCTGCAGAATACACTGTGGAAATTCAGAACAACGGCAAGACCGGTTGGAGCTCCCGTTACTGGGATGCTTGTAAGCCCCACTGCTCCTGGCTCAGCAGCGTTGATACTACTAGCGAAGAAACCTATCAGGCTGGTATGACCGTCGCTCGTAACTGCAACATCCATGACGTTGAAGTTCCTGCCTTTACCCTTGGCCATGCAGTTCAGCAGTACTGGATGGGTTACGAAGGTACTCCCAGTGCTTGCGTCAATGAAAATGCTGGCGGTACTTATACCTGTACCGATATGGCTCCGATCGCTGTGAACGACACTCTTGCCTATGGCTATGTGGCTGGTTCCGGTAGTCTCTACAAGTTCGGTTGCGGTAAGTGCTATCACTTGCAGTTTAACGGCGGCAACCACGCAAACGACGTGAAGGCTACCCATAAGGCTCTTAAGGGCAAGCACATGGTGGTCATGGTTTCCAACATCGGTTACGACGTGGAAGCTGGCCAGTTCGACATGATGGTGCCGGGCGGTGGCGTTGGTGCCTTCAATGCTCTTTCCACCCAGATTGGCGTTCCGGCTTCTGGCCTTGGCGCAAACGGCGGTGGCTTCCTGACCGAATGCCAGAGCTCTCTTGGCTGGGACAACACTGTGGAAAAATACCAGGAATGCGTGATTGCAAAGTGCGAAAGCGTGTTCAAGGATTGGCCTAACTTGCTCCGTGGCTGTAAGTGGTATGCCGAATGGTACATGGCTGCCGACAATCCTACCTTCAACTGGGAAGAAGTGGAATGCCCGCAGTACCTGGTGGACCACTATGTAACAAACATCAACACTACCAAGGATAATCGTTACCGCTGGCGTGATGACTGGTCCGACTACAAGGCCGGTGATGTCCTGGAAACTCAGGAATGCCTCACGGACGAATTCCCGGGTGGTTGCGCACCGTAATTAACGGTCAAAAGACAATAAAAGAAAGGAGCCCTCGCGGGTTCCTTTTCTTTTTTACTGTCGTACAGGAGAGGGAGCGTAGTCCTGTTCAGTTTGTTCGTACTGGGGTTCTGCTTCGTACTCCTGTGCAGGATCCTCAGATTCATATTGAACAGCGGCAGGATCCTCGGACTCGGCTCGCACGGCAGTTGGTTCTGCAGGTTCGTAGGATTCGCTCTGTTGCGTGTCCGCGGCATTATCCCATCGCACTGGCGGGTTGCTTGGTTGCGGCGCCACGTAGTCGGGATGGTTGGGATCCTGCGTCGGGTCGTAAGTGGCGGTCTCAATAAACCATTGCACCGTTCCGACGATTGCTCCTAAGGCGGTTCCAATGAGGGCGCCTCCGCCAAGTACTACAAGGGAAAGTCCAAAGAATCCGAGTTCTTCCTCGGCATCGGAACCTTCGTCGGATTCCGACAGGAGAGACATCATGGCCAACCCCGGAAGAGCGCCCACGGTGGCTCCGTAGGAAATGTCTCTTGCGATTGGGTTCGGATGGTTGTAGGCGCACCCGGTAAAACTGACGGTCAAGGAAACCGCCAGGAATACCGCAACGACTTTTGTTAGGATTTTCATTTTGCCCCCGATGCAAGTAGCATTTTAACTCCAACTGGGAAAAAATTATATAAAAAAAACTCCCGACAACCGAAGTCGTCGAGAGCTTTTTGGGGGTTAGGAGGATCCTTTATGTCCTACTAGACAAAAATCTTTGCGTTGTGCAAACCATTTATAAAAAAATATTTGCCGTTTTGCAATGTAAATTTAGCTGAATTTAGGTAAAATTTAAATATACAAACCCTCAAAATCTTAAAAAATGTCCCTGCTGTATCAGTGGAATGTGATGACGATTACACTTTAGGGGCGGGGCGCCTCCAGTTTATTCTGGATTACTTCTTCAAATGAAGTTTTCTCAGCACCTTGCCCAGAAGTTCGTTCAGGATATCGCCGGCGTCCTTGCTGCCCAGGAGCTTCTGGATCACCAAGGTGAGGCCAAGCAGAATAGCGCCTGCCACACAGCTGTAGACGATAAGCACTACAAGGTTCGTATTACGGACAAATTCGCCAGTCACATGGTCCAGGCCGAGAGCGGCGCATATCATGATGCCGAAGGCGATGAGGGCGCGCCCCATGTTCATCAAGGCTTCCTTCATGCCGTCGGTACCGTTCTTCTTGGCCCACATGAAGATCATGGAAACCACCTGGAGGATTGCGCCGGTGGCGCCTACGATAGGAACGCTCTTGATGCCCAGCGGAGCGCCCAGTGCCAAGTAGGCGGGAATGGTCAGTGCGAAAATGCCGGTGTTCAGAAGGGTGGGGAGCCACATGCGTTCTGCGGCGTAGAAGCTTCGCACAAGAACTGCCTGGAGGCAAAGGCCCAAGCTTACGGGCAGGTACCAGCGCAAAATCTCGGTAATGGCTTCGGTTGTTTCGCGATGGAAGGCGCCACGTTCAAACAGGATTCGAACAGCGGGGAAGGAGAGGGCCCACACGGCAACCACGGCGGGAATGAGGATGCAGAACATGCGAGAAAGGCTCTTCCAGATTTTTTCGTTCAGCTGCTTGATCTGGCCTTCCTTTACAAGGCGGGCCATGTCGGGGTAGCTGGTCACAGAAACGGAGAATCCGAAGACGGCCACCAGAGTGTACATCACGCGGTAGGCGTAGTTGAGGCTGGAGATACCGCTGGTGCCGAAACTGCTGCCAAAGCTACGGATAATGAATTCCAGACCGAACATGGAGCCAACGCCCAGGGACATGGGAATCATCATCTTGAAATAGCGGACAATGTCGGGATGTGTCGGCTGCATGATCAGTTCGTACTTCACGCCGCCACGCTTTGCACCAAAAATCTGCAGGGCGAAGAAACCGATGAAGGCGCCCACGGGAACGCCCCAGGCAAAGCCTTCCAAGCCGTAGTTGGTTCCGTTAGCTTGTCCTAAAAGAATGCCAGCCAAGCCGCCGCCTACGATAGCCACGTTGTAAATCAGGCCAGTGAGGGAAGGAATCAGGAACTGCTTGCGGGTGTGCTGCACCGCCACAAGGATGCTACCCACGAAAATGAAAATCTGGCCCGGCAGAATAATGCGGCCGTAGTAGGTGGCGCGTTCAATCAGTTCGGGGGTCGCCCCGCTGGTGGTGAGAAGCGTCAACAGCTCCGGCATGAAAATGAAGGCGGGCACCACCAGGATAAGCAGGGCCATGCCAAAGGTATTCAGTACATTGCTGAAGAACTTCCAGCTCTTTTCCTCGTCGCCGGCTACCTTGTAGCCCGTGAAAATCGGGATAAAGATAATGCTCAAGAAGCCGGTGCTCACCACGTGATTCAAAATGTCGGGAATCATGAAGGCCAGGTCCAGGGCGTTCTTTTCGAGGGAGACGCCGGCGGCATGGGCCAGGAGCATTTCACGGAAGATTCCCAGCACACGGCTGAGGAGCATACTGACAGCAACAATAATGGCGGCTTTATTCATAGTGTTTTAGCGAAAATTTGCGGAAAAAAGTTCCAAGTTATGTTTACCATATGTAAAATTAGAAAGTTACGGTAAAATGGGACGGGCGTTGTGTTGAAGTTGTTTGTATATTTGGTAGTATGAAAAAGATTTTTGCAATCCTCACAATCGCTCTTGCCGGTGCTGCTTTTGCACAGGAAGACTACCTCGCTGACGATTATATCGCAGACGTCTCTGGAATCTCTGAAGCAGAAAGCTCCAGCTCCGTTGAAGAATCCGTTTCTGCAGTCTCCAGTTCCTCTGAAGAAGTTGTGGCAGAAACTGCTGCTCCCGAAGTTCCTGCAGCACCTGTTGCAGAGTCCTCCTCTTCCGAGGAATCTTACGCTTCTACCGACTATGATACCTTGTTCGGTACAAATACCTCTGGAACCACAGAACCGGTTGAAGAAGATGTGATGCCCGCAAAGTCTCCTTTCGACGATGACTCCATCCCGGAATTGAAGCGTTGCAAGTATACCTTCAAGAGCTGGGGTATCGGTTTCTCTACTTGGCACAACTGGCGTGACGAAACCATGAACCCGGAACGTGACTGGGCCTTGGCTCTTCTTGTCCACCACGGTCGTATTTGGGAAATGACTTCCCATGGTTCCATCACTTTCATGGCTAACGGAAACTTTGCCTTTGGTGAATACAAGGAAGCTCAGGTTATCGGCGTTATCGGTGGTAGATACTTCTTCCTTAACGACATTTACTCCCCGTACGTTGGCGGTGGTTTCGGTCTCGGCCTTCAGTACGATGGTTACCTGAACGAATATTCCAAGAGCACCTTCGGTGACAAGTTTGGCTTTGGCTTTGCAGGAAATGTTGAAGCTGGTATCGTCGTGTTCCGTACCACTACCACCCAGTTGGAACTTGGCGCAAGCTATGATGTTCTTGTGAACGTCCTTAAGATGGAACCCGCCGTCCACGTCTACGGCGCCTTCAACTTCTATTTGGCTATCAATTACTAGCAAGGTGAGTGCCGCAGGAAAATGCTTGCATTTTCCTATGGCCGAACCGCAGCGAGTAAGCGGCGTGAAGCGCCGCCACTATTAGCTAACCGAGCGCTACTTTAGCAAACTAAATTTCGCAAATCGCAATTAAAAAAAAACGACTGCGTTCATCACGCAGCCGTTTTTCTTTTAAGGTCATCCCGGCCTTGAGCCGGAATCTCCTATTCTATTAGTAGCGGTAGAAGTCCACCTTGTACGGGCCTTCCACCTTCACGCCGATGTAGTCGGCCTGAGCCTGGGTGAGGGTAGTCAGGTGAACGCCCAGCTTTTCCAGGTGGAGGCGTGCAACCTTTTCGTCCAAAATCTTCGGCAAGGTATAGACAACGCCGGTTTCGTACTTGAGGCCAGCAACGGTCGGCTTGCCGGTAGCGTTGAGCCACAGGTCGATCTGTGCGATGGTCTGGTTGGTGAAGCTAGCAGACATCACGAAGCTGGGGTGGCCGGTAGCGCAGCCCAGGTTCAGGAGACGGCCTTCAGCAAGAACGAGAATGCTGTGGCCATCGGGGAAGATCCATTCGTCGTACTGGGGCTTGATTTCGTTACGGACGATGCCCGGAATCTTCTTGAGGCCAGCCATGTCGATTTCGTTGTCGAAGTGACCGATATTACCCACGATGGCGCGATGCTTCATCTTGCTCATCTGAGCGGCAGAGATAATGCCGATGTTACCGGTGGTGGTGACAAAGATATCTGCTTCGGAAACCACTTCGTCCAGAGTCTTCACTTCGTAGCCTTCCATCACAGCCTGCAGTGCGCAGATGGGGTCGATTTCAGTAACGATCACGCGAGCGCCCTGACCACGCAGGGACTGTGCGCAACCCTTACCCACGTCACCGTAACCGCAGACTACAGCGATCTTGCCGGCCATCATCACGTCGGTAGCGCGGTTGATGCCGTCGATGAGGGAGTGGCGGCAGCCGTAGAGGTTGTCGAACTTGGACTTGGTCACGGAATCGTTCACGTTGATTGCCGGGAACTTCAGGCGGCCTTCCTTGGCCATCTGGTACAGGCGATGTACGCCTGTTGTAGTTTCTTCGGAAACACCCTTCAGGGCTTCGCGGGCGCGGGTCCACTGCTTCGGATCCTTCTCGAAAATCTTACGGCAGGTAGCAAGGAAAACGCCCCATTCCTCGGAGTCGGTTTCCGGGTTGAATTCAGGAACCTTGCCTGCTTCTTCGAATTCTGCGCCGCAGGTCACCAGCATGGTAGCGTCGCCGCCGTCGTCCACGATCAGGTCAGCGGTCTTGCCGTCGGGCCAAACTAGAGCCTTGGCAGTGTTTTCCCAGTATTCTTCCAAGGTTTCGCCCTTCCATGCGAAAACAGGAACGCCCTGCGGGTTTTCAACGGTACCCTTCTTGCCAACCACAACTGCAGCGGCAGCGTGATCCTGGGTACTGAAAATATTGCAGGAGACCCAGCGAACGTCTGCGCCCAGGTCAACCAGAGTTTCGATGAGGATGGCGGTCTGTACGGTCATGTGGAGAGAACCCATGATGCGTGCGCCAGCGAGAGGCTTCTTGCCTTCATATTCCTTGCGGAGAGCCATGAGGCCCGGCATTTCAGTTTCGGCCAGGTCCAGTTCCTTGCGGCCCCAGGCGGCAAGGTTAATGTCTTTAACTTTGTATTCCATTTTTTCCTCGATGGGGAAGGTGCGGAACCATATCCGCCCCGAATTATATCTATGCATAAATATAGTTATTCGCATATTCCCTTTCAAATCAAACCACTTAAAAAGCTTCTTTTCGGTCCCCTTAAGCCCCGCTTGCAAATGTGATAAAAAAGTAAGTTTTCAGAGTTTTCAATTTGTTATATTGCTTTTCCGTGGTAAAGGTGAGCAATTGGGTTTATTTTTTGGGCTTGTCTCTGCTGGCTGCAAACGCCGTTGCAGGAGACGCCGTGAAGGATCCCTATCTGGGGGAACCTTTTGTTTCCCGCAGTTTTGATACGGAACCCGTCGCCCAGTTCCCCAGTTTCCACTCCACCATCGTTGAATACCCCTTCGGCAATTTCGTTGCGGCTGATTCTGCGACTGCTCAGCCCAAGGCATCCGTCCTCTACATTCACGGATTCAACGACTACTATTTCCAGCGAGAAATGGCTGAAAAGGCCGACTCTGCAGGCTACGCATTCTATGCCGTCGATCTGCATAACTATGGCCGCTCCCTCCGAGAAGGCGACCGCATCGGTGAAGTCCACAACATCGCGGAATATTATGCCGAATTGGACTCCTGCGTCGCCCAAATGAAGCGTCAGCACCCTGATGCTCCCGTGGCAATTATCGGCCACAGCACCGGCGGCCTGATCGCCATCATGTACGCCGCCGCCCGTGAGAACGGCAAGAATTTCTCCGCCCTGGTACTGAACAGCCCCTTCCTGGAAATGAACTACGGGTTCGTGGCCAGGGAAGTGATGATTCCCGTCATCTCGGCCTTCGGAAAATACTTCCCCGAGATAAGCGTTCCCCGTGGCGACAACACAAACTACGCCGAAAGCCTTCTCAAGTCCTATCGCGGCGAATGGGAATTCGATACCGCCATCAAGACCGTGAACAGCATCCCCGTGAACTTCGCCTGGGTCCGTGCCATCCACAAGGCACACGTCTTTGTGCAGAAGGGCCTGGACCTGGATACTCCTATTCTGGTCATGCATAGTAACTGCAGCGTCGATGAAGATGAATGGACCGACGAATACACCCATTGCGACGGTGTCCTCAATGTGGAAGATATCAAGCGCTACGGCGCACGACTGGGCTCCCAGATCACCATGGCCGAAATCCCCGGCGCCCTCCACGACATCGTCCTTTCCAAGAAGCCCGTTCGCGACAACGCTTACAACATCATCTTCAACTTCCTGGACGAAACTCTTCCCGCTTCGACCATGGCCGCTGAATAATAGCTGGAAAAAACTTGAAAGAATTTGACCTGTGGATTTTTCCGCAGGCCTTTTTTGTGCAGGGGAGGGGCAGCACTTTTTTGGGTGGGGGCTACTTCAGGTAAAGTAACTTCATCATCCGCCTCATCAGAGTACAGCAAAAAAGCCCCCGGCTTCGCCGGGAGCTTTTTCAAATTCAGGAGAACTTCAGACTAGAATCTTGCGATGAGTTCCTGCGGGCATTCCACTTCCTTGTAGTTGTGGAGTGGATTACCTGCAGCATTCATCCAGTTGGCGAGGAACAGGCAGCCTTCCTTGGCTTGCGGGTCATTTGCGAAGGAGGTATTGCACTTGTTGGTCAGGCAGCTCTTGTAGGTGGATGCCTTATATCCGGAGGATTCTTCACATTCGGTCAGGAGTCCACCGTAGCGTGCACCCTGGGAACCCCAGCCCATCTTGGCGGAGCAACCGTCAAAGATACCGAAGCCACCACCAGGGATCATAATATCGAACTGGCCGCCGGCCACGTCATAACCCACGTTGTTGGACATAACGATAAGATGCTTGCCCTTCAGTTTGGTATGGTTGTCGGTTGCATACTTGCCCTGACCAGTAAATACCAGGTCGAAGCACTTACCACAGTTGCTTTCACCACCCGGAGTTGCTGCAAAGGCGAATGCCAGGGTGTCGTTGACGACAATGGGGAACTGACCACGGCAAATGCCTGCGTTACCGCCGTCACACATACTTGTGGAACCACCAGCAACCTTGTTACCCTTGGCGTCGCAAGTACTTGCGGTACCGCCGTGTTCGGGCCATGCACAGTGAGGTTCGCAGCAGTCCCAGTAACGGGAGGCATAGCCGGAACCAGACTTACCACCGTTGATGTACTTGATGGTGTAGTTGCTGGAAATAGTTCCGCTGTTGCTGCCGGTGTTGGATCCGCCATTTTGAGTCTGCTGGCTAGAAGAAGACTTCGGAGCGGAGCTGGAAGACTTCGGCTGAGTCTGCTGCTGATTACTGTTTTGAGTCTGCTGCTGATTGTTGTTGGAACCGGTGCTGGTACCAATAGAGGCGCAATTCTTGCCCTGCGGATCGTAATAGCAGTTGATGGTGCAGTCTTCCTTGTAGGCGTAAGATGCACCGTTCACGTTGAGATTGTCGTAGGGCTTTACGTACTTGTTAGAAGGCTTGTCGAAGCAAGTGCCAGCCTGCTGTTGCGGCTGTGTTGCGCTGGAGGCGGGCTTTGCGGAAGAGCTGGACTTTGCTGTGGGGATGGTTGCGGAAGAAGCAGGCCTTGTTGCAGAAGAAGTCGGGTTTACAACTGTTCCTGCGTTGCCATTGCCGTTTGCAGCGGAAGATGCCGGGACGGTCGGGTTAGTCTGTGTAGAGTTGGGAGAAAGGACCGTAAGGGTACCCAGGTTCACGCCGGATACGATCGGAGTGACGCCATCGCCACCTACAATTGTGACGTTGTCAGGTGTGCCCACGAAAGTGCCGATTACTTCACCGTTTGCGTTTGTAACAATGCCATTGGGGTAGATAAGCATAGGGGTGCCAGCGTCCATGTACCAGCAGTCATCAAGCACGGTCAAGCCACCATTGTTGCCATTGGGTTGAGTAGCGATGGGATCACCGCCGTTGGGAGTGGTTGCGACCGGAGATTCTTCGGTACAGTTGACCAGAGCCAGGGCTGCGCCGAGAATCAAGATGGATTTAAAAAACGGGTGTTTCATAAAGAATCCTCAAAAAACCAAAATCAGACTTTCCACCAGAAAGCCCTTCCAATTCCATCCGCGCCCTAAAATAGATTTTATGAGTTAAAAACGCATGTAAATTTTTGTTGCACTTTGAGTTAGGAGAAGTTCATCACATTTTTCCAGTGTCACAAAAAAGTAAGTTTGACAGGGCGTTTTGAACAAATTATTGCGTTTCTATAAAAAAGAGCCGCCTCTCTTGGCGACTCTTTTGAAATGCGGTTGAATTACTTGGTTAGAATCTTTCCTTAAGCGCGGTGGGGCATTCCACTTCCTTGTATTCATGCATGGGGTTGCCTGCAGCTTCGTACCAAGTGGCAAGGAACAAGCAGCCTTCTCTTGCCTTGGTGTCGTTCTTGAAGGTCTTATTGCACTTTTCCTCAAGGCAACTCTTTCGCTTTGCGCGAACGTCGCCTGCGGTTCCAACTTCGTTTTCGCAATCGGTAAGGAGACCGCCGTTTTGTGCGCCGAGGTCGCCCCAGCCGAATCGGCTACAGCCGTTGAACATACCAACGCCGCCACCCGGAATCATAATGTCGAACTGACCCTGCTGCACATCGCCACCGATATTGGAGGTCATGATGATGAGGGTCTTGCCTTCCATTTTCTTCTGGGGAGTCTTGGTTTCGTACTTGCCCTTGCCGGTGAATCTCAAAGCATAGCACTTGCCGCAGGAGCCGCCGTCAGCAGCAGGAACGGCAGCGTAGGCGTATGCCAGGGTGTCGTTCACGACCATGGGGATCTGGCTCAGACAGGTGCCGGAGTTTCCGCCGTTGCACATGCTGGTGGCTTCGGTATCGTTGATCTTGTTTCCGCTAGCGTCGCAGCCGTGGCTCAAGGTGCCGCCCTTGCCGGACCATGCGCAGTGGGGCTTACAGCAGTCCCAGTAACGGGTTGCCCAACCGGTACCGCTACGACCGCCATTGACGTACTTGATGGGTTCGTAGGGAACCATATTATAATAGGAAGCGGAAGATGCGACGGATGTCGGGATTGCGCTGGAGCTGCTTGCGGCAACGCTCGAGGAGGACTTGGCCGAGCTGGAAGACTTGGCCAAACTAGAAGAAGATTTGGGTTCAGCTACGGAACTGGAGGAGGGGAGGGTGATATTTGCGGAGACCATGGTAAGGGCGGTCAGATCGACATTCTTGACGATGGTAGTGCCGTCGAGTCCGATAATGTCACCAATGAAAGTGCCTTCTTCGAGGAGGATGTTTCCCACAACGTTTCCCTTGGAGTCGGTCACACCAAGGTTTTGGTAAATGATGTATGTTTCCTTGCCTGCGTTGAGGACCCAGCCATCACCGAGAATTATGGTGGGTTCTACCACTTCCAACTTGCTGAAGTCTACGTTTTCTGCAAGATTGACGGGTTCGGTGCCTCTTGTGTCGACAATCAGGCCGGTCAAGGTGTCCGCAATGCCGATAATCTGGCCTGCAGTGTCGGTGACGATGCCCTTGTCGGAAATCAAGTAGATGTTCTTATTGGAATCAACGTAGACAAACGAACGATCGGCGACAATATAATTGTGGTCGTCGTTGTTCTTGCTCACGGGGTTTTCGTCACCACAGCCGCCGATTAACGCGAAGACGCCGGCAGCCAACAAAGCCTTAAAGAACGGAAACTTCATATAAATCCTCTAGTTGCCCGAAAAACACCGTCCCCAAAGATAATTACTTATAGTTTGATGGTTTGTAAAAAGTAGTTAGGGGAGGGGTGTTTCCGTTCTTGAAGTGTTCTCTATCCCGATGGAGGAATTTTTTGTGGCGAAACGAATTGTAAACTAATGTAAATTTTGTTGTTGTAAAAAATGTTTTACAAATATCTAAAATGTTGATTTTTAAGGGTTTGCGGTAAAGTTCTTTCTTGTTGAAGATCTGTTGATAAGTTGGAGTCTATAAAGGAATAAAAAAGATTAACCGCTAAAATTTGGCTAAAAAGGGCACTTTTACGTTTTACAGATTGTGACCTGGAGCATGTTTGCGTGGGGTTTCGTAGGAGCTGTTGAAAAGTGCAAAATCCCCATTTTTTCGCAAAAAACAAAGAAAAATCCTTGAAATATTTGTTGAAATTGCTAAATTTGTGCAGCAAAATTCGTAGAGTACCGCTTCCTATGCTCTGCGAAATAACAGGAATCGCGTTCTAACCCGCGCCGTTCCTATAACTCGAAGCGATAAACCTTCTGCTGAAGAAGAGGAAAAAATGGCAAAAGAACATTTTGACAGAAGTAAGCCGCACTGCAATATCGGCACCATCGGTCACGTTGACCACGGTAAAACCACTCTGACCGCTGCAATCTGCACCACCCTCGCCGCTAAGGGCCTGGCTGCTGCAAAGCGTTTCGACGAAATCGACAACGCTCCTGAAGAAAAGGCACGTGGTATCACGATTAACACTTCTCACGTTGAATACACTTCTGCTAACCGTCACTACGCTCACGTTGACTGCCCGGGCCATGCTGACTATGTTAAGAACATGGTTACTGGTGCTGCCCAGATGGACGGCGCAATCCTCGTT
>JAZRWJ010000019.1:0-141876 GCA_045599625.1 Fibrobacter sp. | reverse complement strand
ATGGAAAAACGTACAAGACCGTGAAGATGCCCGATGGCAAGACATGGATGGCTGAGAACTTGAATTATGGAACAAAAGATAGCTGGTGCTACGACAATGACCCTGCCAACTGCAAAAAATACGGTCGCCTGTACACCTGGGGAGCAGCGAAAAAGGCTTGCCCTGCAGGCTGGCGCTTGCCTAGCAGGGATGAGTTTGGAAGACTCCTGGATATTGCGGGAGGAATAAGACTACGTGCACGCAGTTGGGAAGATGGGTTGGACATGTTCGGCTTTTCCGCTCTCCCTGCTGGCTACTTCAGCGGCTACGAGGAGTTCTACGCATTGGGCGACCGCGCCAACTTTTGGACTTCTACGGAGTACGATAGCCACCGCGCCGACAACCTGGACATCAGCGGCTACCGCGCGCTCGTCGACGAAAACTTCAAGTACCGCGGTTACTCGGTGCGTTGTCTCCAGGACAACTAGGAGGCGAATCCTGCACAGAAATGCTTGCATTTCTGTATAGGTGAGCCGAACTGTTGTGCACTGTGTGCCACTAAAGCGATAGCGAGTGACGCATAGACAAACTTGTTTGTCTATATGTTCGAGCATGAGCGTAGGCGCCATGCGCCCTCTAACTAAGGAAGCGCTCTGCGCTATCTTAGCCAAGGCTTAGCGAAGCAAAGCCTTGTAACAAAACCCCTAGGGAAATTTCAACCCCCGGGGCATTTTTTTATCCTAGCCTCCTCCCACATGTCACCCCGGGCTTGAGAGGCGCTAAAGGAGATCTTTGGCCTGAAAATGTCCAAATTACGGGAAAAGTGATGCTTTTTGATTAGTTTTTCCCGTAATTTTATAGACAAACTATCGCAAAAGTCGGGCTGAAAAAAAAACAACCCCATTCGGCCACTTTTTACCGGCATTTTCATTGTTTTGGCTCCACTTTTGGCCATGTTGCCATGGAAAAATTAGCCCTAACCACAAAAATATTACAAATAACCTAATAAATTACGGGAAACTGGTCTCTAAAAAAGCAGTTTTTCCCGTAAATCAGCCCTATTTTTGAAAATTATCCTCCGGAGGCGCCAGGATTTCAAAAAATTTCATTTTCAGGAGCGCATTCCAAGCGAAAAAAGCGTGTATATAAAAGGTTAGGTGAACTTGCGCCTAGCCCCGCTCGGCAATGCAGCCAGCGGCATGCAAAACAACGCAATGACAAAAGAAGAATATGAGATAGAAGGGATGCTACAAACGCTTGGCGTTTCCCTTGACTATGAACAGGCGAGAAAGCAGGAACTTTTAAAAAAGTACAGCCGCGCAAAGTACCTTGACGTGACGCTCGATCCAGGCTTCAAGCGGCTGCTGAAAAACGAAGCTGCCATGGTGAGCTTCTTGAATGCGATTTTGCATTCGGAGGATAAAATTGAAAGAGTCACTTTCAAGGACTCTGAGTTTGACGTTCACGCGACGGATCTGCTTCGCCTGCGGCTGGATATCAATGCGCAAACGCAGTCCGGCAAGAGTATCGACATCGAGATGCAGAAAAGTTCTGTCCGGCCGTTCGTGGAACGCGTAATTTTGCAAGAAAGCGCTTTCCTTTGCATTGAAAAGAAGGCCTTTGACGCTGAAATCAAGAAGAAGTATCCGTCGAATGACCCGAAGGATGTTGCCGAGCGCGAAAAACGCCGCTATGAAATCCCACATGTCTATACGGTCTGGATTTGCAATTTTGCAATCAACTCGGATGAAAACTATCGCGATGTCTGGCGCATCTACAGCGAAAATTCAATCGTAAAGAATGCGCCGCAGCCGGTGACTGAAAAAATAAAGTATATTATCGTTAACCTGGTCAACTTCACGAAGACGGCGGAAGAACTTGAAACTATCGAGGACAAGTGGCTCTACCTGCTGAAACATGCCGGGAGCAGTGACAAGCTTCCAACATTTAACGACGAAGTGCTTGACGATGCGGTCGCACGCATCACGGTTGACCCTGGCAAGGACAAGGAACTTTTGGAGGCGCAAGTGGCTTGTACAATGAGTATCGACGAACAGATTGGGCGCATTGTTCTCGCGCGTGAGGAAGAACGCAAACTGCAAGAAGAACTGCACCGAATGGAACGAGTAAACTTGATCAAGAAGAATCTCCTGAAGGGAAAAACTCCTGAAGATCTTGCGGATACCTTCGACATCCCGCTTTCGCAGGTCCTTGAAATCCAGCAGGAACTTCAGAACGCATAACTGCTGAATCACCTGCCAGCTCAGAGATTTTATATAAATACCCCAGGGTTTACAATTCCCTGGGGCGTTTTTGTAGGCTTATGTTTTACAAGCTTACCAGAACCTGCAGCAGACGCTTTTTGGCGGGGCCTTCGGGCAGGGGCAGGAACAGCTCCTTGGCGAAGGACTTCATGAGCATCTTCTTGGCGGTTTCGGCGGGGATGCCGCGGCTGGTCAGATAGAACATCTGGTCGGCGTCAAGCTCACCGCAGGTGTTGCCGTGGGTACATTCCACGTCGTCGTGGTAAATCTTCAGCACCGGCTTTACGGAAACGCTGGATTCGTCACCCAGGAGGATGGAATTTACCAGCTGGCTGGAGTTTACCTGGCTGCAGCCTTCGCCGACGATGACGCTGCCGTCGTAGCTGACGTAGGACTTTTCGTCCAGCAGGTTGCGGGCGAACTGGGAGCTTACGGTGTTGGGTGCGTTATGGCGGATGGTCAGGCGCTGGTGCTTGTTTGCGGAACCCTTCAACACGCTGAGAGAACGGTAATCGAAGTTGGCGCCTTCGCCGTTCAAGTCCACGTCAATGCTGATGCGACCGATGCCTGCGTCCTGCAGGATGTTGGAAAAGTGAACCGTAGAATTGGCTGCCTGCTTGATTACAAAATGGCGGAACTGCAGGGGCAATTCGTTTGCGGGGTTGGCAAAGAAGATTTCCAGCTCGGCGCCTTCTTCCACGTTAATGTCGAAGCGCTCGGCTGCAATTTCGTGCTCCACCTTGTTGTCCAGAATTTCAAGGGAAACCTTGGCGTTCTTCCCGATGTTGAAAATGCTGTGGCCGAAGTCGTCGCGGCTCTTGATGAGTCCCATTTCGGTTTCGCCTTCGGCAAAATCCTTCTTCATGGCGGGAGCGGACTTTGCGATGGGCAGAAGAGCTGCAATGTCGGTTTCTGCGGCAATGCCGAAGTTCCCGCAGTTGGCGAGGGCGCTATCGGCAGCGGCCCCAGCGGCGGCACCATTAGCTGCGCAGTTACAATCAGCGTCCACTATAGATGGAATTTTATTGACCGGGAAGAAACTCCACAGCTCGTTGTTGCGCTTGGGCATACCAAGGGCGTTGATGCGAGCCTGGGCGGCCTGTGCTAATTCAGAATTCATATAGCTCATGACTGCCTCAATTACTTTTCTTCGATCCAGTCGTAGCCCTGTTCTTCAAGCTTCAAGGCAAGTTCCGGACCGCCGCTCAAGATAATCTTGCCGTGGCGCAGCACGTGAACGTAGGTGGGCTTGATGTAGTCCAGCAAACGCTGGTAATGGGTCACGAGAATTACAGCCTTTTCGGGGCTCATGATGTGGTTGATGCCGTTTGCCACGATGCGCAGGGCGTCAATGTCCAGACCGGAGTCGGTTTCATCCAGGAAGGAAACCTTGGGGTCCAGAATTGCCATCTGGAGGATTTCGTTACGCTTCTTTTCGCCGCCGGAGTATCCTTCGTTGACGCCGCGGTCGCGGTAACGGTCGTCCATTTCCAAAAGCTGCATCTTTTCTTCGCAAAGCTTCTTGAATTCTTCGGAACTCATTTCCGGGAGGCCCAGGAAGTTGCGCTTGGAGTTCAATGCCATCTGCAGAAATTCCACGTTGTTCACGCCGGGAATTTCGGTGGGGTACTGGGTGCTGATGAACAGGCCGGAGTTGGCGCGTTCGCAGATTTCCATATCCAAGAGGTTCTTGCCGTCAAGTTCAACGATACCGTCGTTTACGGTGTAGGCGGGGTGGCCGGCGATCACCTTGGAAAGTGTGCTCTTGCCGCTTCCGTTGGGGCCCATGATGGCGTGGACTTCGCCGGACTTTACTTCCAGGTTGATGCCCTTAAGGATTTGGGTGCCGTCTTCAATACTTGCTTTAAGATTCTTGATGCTTAACATTTTTTCCTCTTTATATTTAAACTCTTGTGCGGGCTGCGCGAACTTTATTGTGGGACCCTATTGCGCGGTGCCTAGAAGCCCATGTCGTCGTCGCTGTTGCTGAACTCATCCGGATCGTAGGAGTATGCCTCTTCGGGAGGTTCTTCGCCCATTGCCTCAGGAGGTGTTTCGGGCGGCATATTTTCCTGCATCGTTTCCTCTGGGATTCCTTCAGGAGGAGCTTCCGGAATGTATCCCGCATCCATTTCAGGAGCACTGCCGTAGGAGTAGTCGCCATAGGGGGTGCTTGGAATTAGGGACTGGAAATGGATTAGCTGAGCCTTGCTCTTAATCAACTGATCTGCGAAAGAATCAATGGAGATTTTTTCTTCGTTGAACAGACGGTTCAAGGTAATCATACCTTGGGTAAACTTGGACATCATCATTCTTGCTTCCACCGCTTCGTGGGAATCCAAGGGGATGAGCTTTTTCTGTCTATCGCAAATCTTTGTGGAAAGGACCGTCAATGTCTGGTAGAACTCGATGATTTCCTGGGGCGTTTTCCATTGTTCTTCGGGAAGCCCTTCAAGGAACAGTCTCAGTTCTGGGGAGAAATTCTCGTACATCAGCTGGGGAGAGTGACACCCCGTTTCCATGTAGAGAGCCACCGTTGAATTTACGAAATCTTCAACGATGCTAGATTCGAACATCTGGATGCCGCTGGTGGCCCAGTCCATGTCAAAGTACTCGCAGGCGCGGTCCATAAGTCCCGGATTTCGCATAAGGATATTTGCGAAACGGATTTCGATGGGCGGTATGGTGTGCCATGGAATGGATGCTTCTTGAACCTGCGGTGCGGCAGTGGGCTGAGGAACGCGCCTTTCTTGCTTTAAGGGGCGAACCTGAGCTAAGGAACGGTCGGTGTTGAATCGTTCCGAAATCAGTTTCAGATACTGGTTCTGAAGTTCTCGATCGCCAATGCTCTTGACCAGGGATTTGGTGTAGCTGACAAATTCAGCCCTTTCTTCGGGTCGGCGCAAATCCTTCTGAGAGGCCAGGTAGCTGAGCCAGTCGTCCGCGGAGGACAATGCATTTCGGAATGCCTCAGGACCTTGTTCGTTCACAAAGTTGTCCGGGTCAATTTTTGTGCCATCCGGACGGGATAAGGCGAATACGCGGGGAGCGATTCCCTTGGGCAATACAATTTCCAAACTGCGGAGTGTAGCCTTTTGACCGGCGGCGTCGCCGTCGAATACCAGGTAGGCGGTCTTGGCGTAACGGGCCAAAATGCTGGCGTGGGTTTCGGTCAGCGCAGTTCCAGAGGCGGCCACCACGTTGGTCACGCCACCCTGGTAAAGGCTGATCATGTCGAAGTAGCCTTCCACAATAATGACTGCGTTTTCCTTGGCGATGCTCTGACGGCTATGATGCAATCCGAAAAGAATGTCGCTCTTGTGATAAAGGGCGGATTCCGGACTGTTCATGTACTTTGCCGGCTTGAATTTCGGATCCTTGTTCTCGCTAAGGTCGCGGCCACCAAAGGCAACTATCATGCCCGAGATATTCTGGATGGCGATCATGAGGCGGTCGCGGAACTTGTCGGAAATGCCTCCGTTTTCCTTTTCTACGGCAAGGCCTGCCTTGACGCAATCCAGGGGAGAAAAACCGTTCTTTACAGCGTGGCTAATAAAGCCTTCGCGACCATCAGGGGCGTAACCGATATGGAATCGCTTTCTTGTTTCGTCCGTAATGTGGCGGCTGCTTAGATAAGCCTGAGCTTTTTGGCTTAACGTCAGCTGGGATTCAAACCATTGGCATGCCAGCTCGTTCAAGCGGCGCACCATTTCGCGTTCTTCGACGACTTCGGTGTTTTCGGGGGCGCCCAGCTTGGGCAAGGCGAAACCGCTAAAGTTTGCGACCCATTCCACAGCGCCCTTGAAATCCAATTTTTCATGTTCCTGAACGAACTTGAAGACATCGCCGCCGGCGCCGCAGGCAAAGCACTTGTAAATGCCTATGGTGGGGTTCACGTTCATCGAAGGGGAACGGTCGTCGTGAAAGGGGCAGCGTCCAACGAACCTTCCGTTGCCGGAACGTTTTAAGGGCAGAAAACTCTCGATGACAGTTGCGATATCCGTCTGAGATTTTAGCTGCTGGATGATTTCGTTGGAGTAAAAAGCCACGACTTAAAGTTAGCAAAAACCAGCCGCGAGCTGCGAGTCCAGTTCCTTTAAACTACTGCTTTACTCTGCCATTTTCCGCTACGCCAACGGTAGTAGTTTGCGATAGAGCGGTAGAACTCGTCGGCAGCCATGCCCAGCCAAAGACCGGGGAGACCAAGATCCAGTACAAATGCCAGGAAAAGAGCGGTTCCCACGCCTAAAGTCCACATCATTCCGCTGCCTACGAATGCCGGGAACTTGGAGTCGCCGGAAGCTCTCAAGGAAGTGGTAATCACGAAGTTTACTGCCTTGAAGGGCTGAACCGCCACATCACACCAAAGGCACATCTGGCCCAATGCAATTACGTCGGGATTGTCCGTGAAAACGCCGATTAAGTGGGTGCCGCAAAGGGCCATGATAATGGAAAGAACAAGTCCGCTAATGCAGCTGATGAGAATGGTCTGATGAACGCGCTGGTCCGCAGTTTTGTATTCCTTGGCTCCAACCAAGTGGGCTACCAAAATCTGGTTTCCGTTACCAAGGCCAATGCCCAGGATTACAGACAAAGCGGCGAAGTTTCCGGCAAAGACTCGGGCGGTCATGGCCAAGGTTCCCAAGTGAGCCACCATGGCGGTAATGAACACGTTGAAAAGCTGGAAGCTAATGGGTTCTGCGGCAGCAGGCAAGCCAATGCGGACCCAGTCGGGAAGGAGAACCTTGGAACGCTTCAAGTCGCGGCGATGGGTCTTGTGCTGGATCTTGTAACGCAGAACGCACCAGAGAATGACAGAGGAAATCAGCCAGGAAAGGGCAGTGGCAAGTCCCACGCCGCGAGCGCCCATCTTCGGCAGGCCAAACAAGCCTTCCAAGAAGACGTAGTTCATCAGGGCGTTGCTAACGATGGTAATGATGTTGCCAATCAAGTTCCATACGGTAAGACCGTGAGTAGCCACAAAGGCGGTAAGGGAGGATTGCAAGGCCCTGAAGGCGAAACCGAAAGCCACCACAGACATGAACTGCTGGGCGTAAACAACAGGATTGCCCGTGAGACCCATCCAAACCGGAATGTGACCTGACAAGGGGACGATCGCCGCAGTCATTAAAAGGCCGACCATCAAACTTCCGCAAAGCACCATGGTCTTGGTGGAACGTGCATGGCTGTTCTGCTCGGCTCCCATGTACTGGGAGGCGATGCTGGCTCCCGCCTGGGAGAATGCGTTAATGGCGGTAAACAAAGCGGCGAGCACGGGCATCAATGCGCCGACGCCGGCGGCAGCCTCTTCGGAAGTGCGGGACAGGAACCAGCTATCCATCATGGGCTGGATCATATTCACGGCAAAGGTGAATATCAGCGGCCAAGAGAGGCTGAGGAGAGAACGGTCTTTGACTTGAGTCCCTTTCATGGCGCCAATTTTAGCAATTGGCGAGGGGCCTTTGTAGGGTGTTTTTTAGACTTTTGTTTGCGTCTGTATACGGGCTATTTGACGGCGGACAGGCTCTTGATGATTTCATCCACATCAGTAAAGGCGCATACCGGAAGGCTGATGGCTTGCTTGGCTGCCAAGGCTGCGTTAGGATTCTCCGAGGTCTCGGAATCTGCTCCGGGGCGCCCCTTGAAGCATTCCTGACTTTGCAGGGTGGCGGGGTAGTGGATACAGAACGGAACCTGGGCGGCGTTAAGCTTGGCAATAAATGCCTCGCGGTCCTGAACCAGAAGCGTATACTGGGCCACAGTGCTTGTGTTCCCTTCGGCTGTCTTTTGGGGAACAACGCCCTCCCAATTTTTGAAAAATGCGTCGTACTTGGCTGCATTTTGCTGGCGTACTTTCAATTCCTCATCTAAATGGCGAAGCTTTACCCGCAAAATGGCTGCCTGTAAAGCGTCCAGTCGGCTGTTGATGCCGATAATCTCGTGATTGTAGTGTCCCTTGCTGCCGTGGTTTGCGATCATGCGAATTTTTTCTGCCAAAGTTTCGCTGCAGGTAAACAAGGCGCCGCCGTCGCCGTAGCAACCCAGGGGCTTGGTGGGGTAGAAACTGGTAATGGCGATGTCGCCGAAAGTGCAGGCTGCTCTGCCGTTCTGGGTGGCGCCGAAGGCCTGGGCGGAGTCCTCGATAATCCAAAGGTTATGTTTTTCTGCGATTTTGCGCAGTTCTGCAAAGGGGACGCACTGACCGAAAAGGTTTACGGCGATAATACCCTTGGTCTTTGGGGTAATCAGTTTTTCTACGCTGACCGGCGAAATCTGCAGGGTCTGGATGTCGATGTCGGCAAATCTGGGCGTTCCACCTAAAAAAGCCACGCATTCCGCTGGGGCAATAAAGGTGAAGTCGGGTACAATAACCTCGTCTCCGACGCTCAATCCGAGGGCCATCAGGGCGATGGTCAGGGCGTCCGTTCCGCTTCCACAGGCGATAGTATGGATTTTTCGCCCGTTTTCAAGGGATTTCTCGATATGCTGGGAAAGTTCCTTTTCTAAATTTGCAACCTGTTCGCCACCGATAAAACAACCGCTGTCAAGAACGGATTTCTCCATTTCCTCGAATTCTTTGCGGTATGTATTTCGTTGAGCAACAAGGTTTACAAAGGGAATCATGGTCTAAAAAATAGAAAATTTTTGTGACCCCTTGAAAAATCTCAAACATTTACTAACTTTGAGCCAACATTTTTAAGTAGGTTTTCACCCGGAGATATTAAGGTGCCTCAACACAAATCTTGCAAAAAGCGTTTGATCCAGGCCGAAAAGGCCAATGCCATGAACCGTTCCTGCCGTTCTGCTATCCGTACTAGCCTGAAGGTTATCCGTTCTGCTGCTACTAAGGAAGAAGCTCTGAAGGAATTGCCGAACTTGTTCAGCCAGCTCGATAAGGCTGCTGCCAAGCATCGTGCCGGTTTCTGCGCAAACCGCGCTGCCAACTACAAGGCAAAGGCTGCTAAGATCGTTAACGCTCTCGCTTAATTAGCGAAGCAAATCGATTGATTTTACAAAAGTGCCGGAGTATATCATAATACTCTGGTCTTTTGTGTATTTACAACTTGTTGTTCGCTTGGCCAAAGTACGACGTTCAGGTTGTAAGAATTTAATGAAACAAAATTTTAGATTAGCCTCTTCCCGATTGCAGGGAGGGGCTTTTCTTGTTTGGAATATGTAAAACGTTGATTTTGGGCGAATAATGGGGATTTTTTGTGATTTAGCCCGATAAAATGCTTTTTCTTTTATTAGATTGTTCTGCAGAAAGTATCAAGGATGTATAATGTCTTCGATTAATTTTGCTACAAGAGAAATTAGTTGTAAAGTTGTTTATTACGGCCCGGGCCTTAGTGGTAAGACCACCAATTTGCAGGTGATCCACCAGAAGATGCCTCAGGACAAGCGTACCGACATGGTGTCTCTCGCTACTGAAGGTGACCGTACTTTGTTCTTCGACTTCTTGCCGCTGAACCTTGGTGATATCAAGGGCTTCAAGACTCGATTCCAGCTTTACACCGTTCCCGGTCAGGTTTATTACAACAGTACCCGTAAGCTGGTGCTTCGCGGTGTTGATGGTATCGTGTTCGTCGCTGACTCCCAGCGTTCTCGTCAGGCTGAAAACTTGGAAAGCTTGCAGAACCTTCGTCAGAACCTTCAGGACTACGGCATGGATCTCGATGATATGCCTTTCGTTCTGCAGTACAACAAGCGTGACATGGACAACGTGTTCACTCTCGACGAACTGAACGCCGAACTGAATCCCCGTAGTGTGCCGTTCTTCCCGGCTACCGCCCACAACGGCAAGGGTGTTGTTACAACCCTTAAGACCATCGCTATGTTGGTCATCGAAAAGTTTAACGTAAAGCAGGGCTTCTTGCATCAGGCTGCCGCCACCGCCAATAACACTGGCGTTCACGATGTGTCCCTGACTAAGGAAGGTGTTTCCGTTAAGGCCGCAGCTCCTGCAGCTCCCGCTCAACCGCAGCAGCCGGCTGCTGGTGCATCTCCCTTCCGTATGCCTTCATTTGCAGCAAAGCCGCCTAGTGCAGCTCCCGCTCAGCCGGCAACTGCCGGGGCAGGTCTGTTCCAGAAGGGAGCTACATCCTCTCCCTTCGGTCGTCCTCGCGCCGCAGCTCCCGTACCGCGTATGCCCACGTTTGGCCGCGATGTGGCCAAGCCCAATAACGAAGGCGACGACGAAATCGAATTGCGTCCGTACGTACCCAAGAAGAAGTAACCCATTTTAAAGAGGCTAAGATATGAGTGATTTTACCATTTATTCTGATGACGCTGACAAGGTCCGTCGCTTGATGTCTGCCTACCAGGCTAGTGTCAAGGCCGAGTATATCGTGCTTTGCCATCGCGATGGTTCCATTATTGCCGAAGTGGGTTCTCTTGGTGTTGATGCTACTCCGCTGGCAGTCTTGAGCACCGCATCCTTTGACTCTGCAAGCCAGGTCGGTATGATGCTCGGTGGTGAAAACTTCAACGCCGTTTCTTATTCCGGCGAAAATCGTTCCATCTACATCGCTCCGGTAGACCAGGCCCTCCTGTTGGTCCAGATCTTCCCGGGCTCCAAGCTTCCGAACCGCATCGAGGACTTCAACCGTCTCCTTGTGGAAAAGCTTGTAGACGCCGTTCCTGCCTTTACCCAGAATACTAGCCGCCTGGTTCGCTAGGAGGCTCTGTGGCTAAGCTCCCTCCGCTTCGTAATTTGCGGAAGACAACAATCATTGTGATTGCTGTCTTTTTAGGGTTCCTTATCCACCGCCTTGTTATCATAGCCCTTGGCAGCACAACCGTTCAAGAAACTGTTGAAACTGAACTGACGCTTGCTCAAAGCGTGGTTTGTAGTCACATTGTGAATGGTACGCCTTTCGGTGTAGATAGCGTGTTCGGAGAAGGCACGCGCCTCTACTACTATTCCGTGGTTTCCTCTGCAGCTCAGCTTGGCTCCGACACCTTGATGCACATCTGGTTCAATGGCGCCGACACTGTTCAGAAGAGTGCATGCAACATGTCTCAGGACGTGTGCCTTACCACCATCGTTCCCAACTTGCTGAAACCTGGCGAATGGAGCGTGGACCTTGTGGTTGGCCACAAGCTTCTGTCTACAAGACAATTTGTCGTAGAACCTGATCATAGGTAATTGCGATGTCCCGACGCATTGGTTTGGGACTCTTTCTGCTTTCCTCGATAGCCTTTGGCATGGATGTAAATTCCTTGCCAGTTTGGGATCCTTCACTGCTGGTTCGGGGCGAAAATTACGTTGTCCCAAATGCGGATTCTGTACAACGTAAGGATTCCCTGGAAACTCATGGTTATAAGACCATGCAAATTACCGTGGGTGATGGCGGAACCCAAGTAGATCAGGAGTTGCGCCTTTCCATACAGGGGCGCCTGACGGACGATGTGTACATTGATGCTCTCTTGTCCGATGTGGGCCGCAAGGCTGGTGATCAAGTGACTGCAACTTTGCGTGAAGTGGACCAGATTTATTTCAGGGTCCAGACTCCTCATACCTTTTTGCATTTAGGTGACCTGACTTGGTCCGATGAATCCATGGGTTTGTATTCCCTGGATAGAAGTTCCTTGGGCGTCATGGCGGGAGTGCATGGCGGGTTTGGCGGAGGCCAGGCCGAGGTCAAGGGCGTTTACGGTTCCGACGAAGTTCAGCACTTTAGCCGCGTCATCAACGGTGTCAGCGGCCAGCGTGAAGGTTACTCTCTGGACGCCTCGGGAAGTTTTATTTCCGTGGTTCCCCAGTCGGAAACGATTTGGTTTAACGGACGTAAGCTGAAACGTGGCGTAGACTACGTGGTGAATTATGCGGGTGGCATGCTGGATTTTAAGGGCTTCCTGGTGCCGACCATCGATGATGAAATTCGCGTAGAATACGATGCCTACGAAGAGGATAACGTATTTACCTTGCTAGGGGCTTCTGCAAACTACAGACATCCGAATCTCTATTTGGATGTTTCTGGATTCCGCTTGGAAGGGAAGGGCGATACTGTTAGTAAAATCAGTCCTTCCCGCAACGATCGCTTTGGCGCTCGCTTGCGTACTCAATGGAATAAGCAATTCTATGCCGATGTGGAAGTGGCTATGAATCGTGCTGATTCCAATACGGCATCTCATGATGTTGGCGGCCCCGAAGGAAAGGCGGTCCGCTGGTATATTACTTCGGATTCTACACTGAACCTTTCCCATTTGCCGGTAGCGCTTTCTGTTTACGGAAACCGAGTGCAGCAAGGCTTCAATGTCCTTGAAAATCAAGGTTCCGACTTGGATTGGAACGCTTACCGGCTTCTGGATGATTGGGACTTGACGGATGCTGATGGCGCTTTGTTGGATGATGATTTAATTCATGACGAGTTTGCTTTGAGAATGCGCCTGGGTGGCGGCTGGTTCGGTAACGCTTCCTGGGGATACCGTCGTAACGGCGACGAAAGTTGGAATTCCTCCAGAGCGAGTTTGACTCTTTCCCATAAGGGTCGCAGCGCCCATAGCGACTTGGCCTTTACCCGTGTGGCTAGCTTCCAGAATCAGGAAAAGGAACGCTATCAAGCAACGCTGAAATCTGTGTTTGACAAGGGAGTGGTGCGGCCCTTTGGCACCATGGATTTCCGCTATACGGAAATTAACTATGGAGCATTGTCCGACGAAGTGCTTTACGGTAAATCAAGTGGCGGTTTCGGAATTTACCTTGACAAGGGCGAGGTAAAGGAATCTGTTGGCGGAAAGATTGCGAAACGCCGCGGCGACAGCTTTGGCGCAGATTGGCAAGATTCCCTGAAGGCCGCCACATGGCTCCAGGAAGCAAATTACAATAGCCGCTATTTTTCTGTTTCCCATTTGCTGCAGTACGAACGAATCGTGACGGATTCCTCCGGGGCGGATAATTCCTGGGTGGGCGACTTGAATGGAAAATTCGGTCACGAAAATATTGGCTTGCATGGAACTGTCAATTACAAGTTGGGCTTGACGGAAGAACAGATCTATACGGCGGTTTATAAGGCGGTGGCGCCTGGTACCGGCGACGTTCGCTATGACAGCTTTACGGGAACGTATATCGAAGGCGTGGACAATGGCGACTTTGTTTATGAAGGCCAGGGACGAAACGATTCCGTGGGGGCGGTGCGCGCTTCTGATGCGTCCTTCAGCTTGGACATCCGTTGGAATCCTGGTGCTATGTTTGGAATCAAGAACGGTTTTTTGCGTGATGTGACTATCGGCGGTTCTGTTTCCAGCGAAGGCAACGATACCACGGGCCGAACCATCTATTTCCCGCCTATGACCAAAAGCCAATTGATGCGCGCCACGTCGGGCAGAATTTCCTTTGAAGGTTTGCTGGATTGGATACACTCTGCGGGAATCAATGTGGCGTATAAGCCGGGCCTTGATTACGATAAAAAGTTGTCCTCCATCTCCTATTACGAAAAGATTTTGTCCCACAATATTGAAGGCGGCTACCAGATAAATCCTGATCATTTCGTGGGTGCGGAACTTTTGTTGCAGGACGAGGAATTGTTTGCGTTGCAAAAGTGGAACTGGAATATTTATGATGGAACTTTGAAGTATCGCCTTGATTTTATGAACGGATTCTTTGTGCAGCCTTTGGGCCGTTACCGCAAGGGTGTTGGCGACGATGGGGTGAATCTTGACTTTGAGGCGGACTTGTGGGAAGGCGCTTTACGCGTGGGCTATAACCGACAGAAGAAGGTGAACGCCTTTGCCAACTTCTCCGTTATCAATGTGGATAAGGGCGGTTCCATGACTCCTTATCAGGTAATGTCGGGCTACAATGACGGAACTACCTATCGTTTGGAAATTTCGGTGTCCTTGGATTTGAATAACTTTATTTCCCTGGGCTTGAACTATGTGCTACGATTTGGCGATGCAGAAGAAAATGCTTTCCAGAAGCTGAGCACAGAAGCGAAGGCATACTTTTAGTGAAGGATGTCATTGCGAGCCCGTAAGGGCGTGGCAATCGAAGCGGTGTTAAAATGAAGTTCTTGAGTCTTGCAATTTTCTTGATGTCTAGCGTACTGGCTTTTGGCGGTCAGTGCCGTATCCAGAAGATTGTCTGGTCTGGGGAACATTCTGACTTTGACGAAACGGAAATGCAGTCTGCGGTAGGTGCGCCCTGCGATGCCTGGCGCAGTGCAGCCCTGAAGCTGGAACGTTATTACGAAAACCGCGGTTTCCTTGGTGCTGTTGTTGAAGGCTCTGTAGATTCTGCTGGCGCGTTGACTGTTCAATTGAACCGCGGGGCCGCCTGGGTTTGGGCGCCTGCCGAGAATCTTGAAGCGGGGAAGACAAAGCCCGAGGCGTTTGCAAAGCTGGCGAGCTTGGAAGCGGGCGCCTATGTTTCCCTGACGGATTTGGAACGTGCAGACCGCAAACTTTCTCGCTTAGGATATTATGAGAGAACTGCGCCCGCCCAGATGTTCCGTGACCCGACGCGAAATCGCATTGTGCCTGTATTCCACATGAGGGCGGCCGCCGTTTCCGAGGCGGAAGCTTTGCTGACCTACTCCAGCGAAGGAAACGCTTGGGAAGGCCAGATCAACGTGAACCTCTATAACATTCTGGGAACGGCTCGTGACCTGCTGTTGGAAGGATTCATCGGTGACGATTCCCGCCATTTGGAAGGCTCCTACAAAGAACCCTGGATTTTTGGGACCTCCTGGAACGTGGTGGCCCGCGGCATGTTCAACGAAGAAACGGTTACAGCGTCTGACGCGGATTCCGAAAATTCCAACGAGGATTCTACTTCCGCAGAATCTATTGAACGTACTTTGTACGGTGAAATCGGTGTTACCCGTGATATAGGTTTTGATTTTAACATCGGCGTTTTTGTCGGTGTCAGCGAAGACAATAAGTATTCCTCTCTTGAAGTGTCCTATGTTTCCCTGGATCGTTTTGCCTTGCCTCGCGATGGCTGGCGGATAGACGGTAAATTGTCTTATAAAATGGATCGCCCCGATTCCTTGGACAATTTCCTTTTGGCCAACGCCAGCGTTATGCGCTACCAACCCATCTATAAAAATTTCATCGGCCGCATTTCCGGTGTGGCGGGCGGAATTTTCCCCTCCGATGGAAAACTGAAACGCACCGATTTGTTTGCATTGGGCGGCATGGATAGTTTCAAGGGAATGGGTTACCAGGCGGTGCGTACCCGCGCCTACGGCTTTGGGGAACTGGCCTTGCTGTGGCAGGATGGCTACGACTTGAGCATCGAAGCATTCTACCAGCCGGGACTGTACCGCCGTATGTCTCCGGAACATGGCTGGGCCAACGAACAGGATTACGGCATCGCCTTTACTCAGTATCGCAAGAACTGGAGCGTCAATCTCTATTATGCCATGCGGAACGGTTGCAACTTCCTAGATGGCATTATCGGGTTTGGCGTGAAGACGTTGTTCTAGTGAACAAAATCACGAAAAATAAAAATCTTTTCGGCTAGTTTTTCACGAATTTTAAAAATCTCTCTCTTTACAGACTTTATTCGTTGGCGTCTTCCAATTGTTCTCCGATGGAACGGAACATCGGGTCCCATGTCATTTTGCCGGCGTCATCCGGACGCACCCATTCGGCTTCGCCATCGTTCATCCACATTCTAAGCTTAGTCATTTTAACAGTACAAGAGGTTTCGTCACCGGTAACGTGAAACCAATATTTAAAACTGAGGTTTAATTTCTGAGCAGAGACTGAGCCCTGCCCATTGTATGTTTGGATGTTGCCCGTTACAACCGACATGGCCTTGAATTTCTCTGTCACCAGTTTTCCTTTTTCGGGTTCATCCTTGGCAATAGGAATTTTTTCGTCGGCAAGCATGGCCTTGACTGCGTTATAACATGCCGCTTTGGAATACTCATAATTGCGAGTCATGTATTGATTGTACAGTTCAGGATCGTTGAGCATGTACTGCTTTGCACAGCCTGTAGAACCTAAAAGATGTGTATTTGCAATGTAATCGGATCTAGTAACCAGAATTTCTAAAAAGGAGGCTGTATGTCGCAAGTTGCTTTTAGTGTTCGTATGGATTCTGAATTGAAGGAAAAGTTCGAAAAACTTTGTGATGACCTTGGAATGAATATGACTACGGCCTTTAATATTTTTGTCAGAACGGTTGTTCGAGAATAGGGAATCCCCTTTGAAGTTTCTGCAGTGAAAACGGCTGCGAAAAAATGCACTTGAAAAATGGCGAAAGGATTCAAAACTTCTGTTTGATAATCCCGACGACGCTGAATTCATGGAGCATGCGTTTGAAAGGACCTCCGAAAAAGAACCATACAAGGAAAAGGAAATTTGGTAAGGTTAAATCAATCTCGGAATATTTTCCTTTGAAAATTGAAAACTGGTTTGACGCGTAAAATCCATATAATATGCTATGAATCATATAGAAAGAATTTTTTTTCCGTTTTATCAAGGAATAGTTCAAAAAACGCAATAAAAGTTCCTTCTCGTGGAAAATGCATTTTATAAATTCTTAGTATGAAAAAGATATTTCTATTAATTTGCCTTTGCTGCGCACTTGCCGCTGCAGAAGAAAATAAACATTAGTGGATTGTGGATGTGGGTGGTGGTTTTGCCTTTTGGTCCACGTTTACGGACTTTGGTCTAGGAATGAGAGCCTTCGACAGCGAAGAAGTGGAGGATGAAATTGATGGGGGCACCAATTGCATTGTGGTGAACCTCGGTGCTCGTTACCAGCTCGCAAAAATGTTGGAACTTGGCTTTGCCACCGGCTACGAATATTACGCCTCCAAGGTGCACCCTTACCATAACGAGAAAGGCTATTTGAAATACGCCGACATCAAGGATAACCATATTGTTCACCTGGCTGTGGAATCGAAGGTGGACTGGGTTAGTTTTCTTGACCATGTGCAGATATACTCTCGTCTAGGTTTAGGCGGAGTCCTGGAAATTTCAAAGGTGGACGATTATGAGGTTGGTTTTGGACTGCCGAATTTCCAGTTCAGCCCCATTGGCATTGAATATGTAGGCACGGTGGGTTTTTACGCAGAAGCGGGTGTTGGTTACCGAGGTCTTTATTCGGGTGGCGTGAGCTTTAGATTCTAGAATTTTTGGATTTTGAATTTTTGAAACAATAATAGATAAACTAATGATTTTTTAGTTCGAGTTAGAAAATCAGACGTCGGTTTTACACCGGCGTCTTGCTTTTTTCGCCGGCGATTTCGCGGACCAGCTTGGGCACTTGGTAGCCAGGAAGCTTGGTGCGGATTTCTTCGATAAGGGACTTTGCCTTTTCATCGCTGACTTCGTAGTGGGCAACGCCCTTGGCGTGGTCCAGCTGGTGCAGGTAGTAGGGTAGGACGCCTTGTTCGAACAGTTTTCTACATAACTGGACCATGGTGCCTGCGTCGTCATTCACGTCTTTCAATAGAACGCTCTGGTTCAGCAGAGTCCAGCCACTGTATTTCAGCTGGCCGAAAATGTTCATGCTTTCTTCGTCCAGTTCGTCGGGATGGTCTACGTGGCTTACCAGCACGCAGTCGAAGCGGGCGGGCATGTCCCTGAGGAATTCAAAATGCTTTTCCACCAGGTCGGGGCGCATCACCGGCAGGCGGCTATGGATGCGCAAGGTCGTCACCGAGGAATGGTCACTGATGGTTTCGATCAGGTTCTGGAATGCTGCAGGCGAAAGGGTCAGCGGGTCGCCTCCGGACAAGATCACTTCCCACACGTCGGAATGGGTGTCCAGCCAGCTGCCCACCATGACGTCGATGCCCGGCGTATTCTGGAAGGGGTAGTTCCTGCGGAAGCAGAACCTGCAGCGCACACCGCAGGTGGCGGTTGTCATGATGAGGGCGCGCTTCTCGTATTTCTGGATGACGCATTCGTTCTTGCCCGCCGGAAGGTCGCCTACCGGATCGTCGGTAAAACCGGGAACATCTAGGTATTCTTCCTTTGTGGGTAGAACTTCACGCAAAAGGGCCGCCGGGTTCTTTGCCTGCTTGATCAGGTCGGCATAGTGCCTGGAACAGCAGAAGGGGAACGTGGGGGCCAGGTCCGTGTTGGACAAATAGGGGGTATTTGCAATCAAAGTTGCAAATTCAGGGCCTAAATACTCCAAAAAATCAGAAATTTGCGTGAATACGAGGGGTGCTTGTTCCATTATATTATTAAATTTAGCAACATAAATATCAAAAAGAGGATAATATGGGTACTGTAAGCACCAACGAATTCCGTAAGAAGCTCAAGATCATGGTTGATGGTCAGCCGTATGAAATCATTGAAAACCAGTTTGTGAAGCCGGGTAAGGGCCAGGCTTTCAACCGCGTTCGTATCAAGAACCTGGTTACCGGCCGTACTCTCGAACGCACCTGGAAGAGCGGTGACACTGTTGAAGAAGCAGACGTTACTTATGGCGAAATGACCTACAGCTACAATGACGGTTCCAACTGGTACTTCATGGACGCTGAAACCATGGAAATGGTTGAAATCCCCAAGGAAAACCTGAACGGTGCTGAAATGTGGCTCCTCGATGGCGCTGTCGTTGAAGTGACCTGGTGGGATGGAAAGGCTATCGAAGTCATTCCGCCGACCTTCGTTGACCTCATGATCATCGACGCTCCTCCGGCTGTCCAGGGCAATACCAGCGGTAACGTTCTCCGTGAATGCACCGTTGAAACTGGCGCTAAGGTCATGATTCCGCTGTTCATCGAAAACAACACCAAGATCCGCGTGGATACCCGCGACGGTTCCTACCTCGAAAGAGCCAAGTAATTCTTTAAGTAAAGTACCTGCGTTCACTTGGCTCTTGAGAGGGTCAACAGCGCGTACTAGCTAAACGAATTGAGAAGAAACCCGCGGCCGAAAGGCTGCGGGTTCTTTTTATGATGACAGAGCGTACTTGAAAGAGAACGCGGTTGAATGTTGCGCTTTTTGAAGTTTACTTCAAAGCGGTGCGGAAGGTCTTGGCCACGGCGTCAGGATCGTCCGACTTCAGCCAGCTCAAAGTTTCGGTACCGCGGTAACTCCAGGCGAAGATATTGTCGATGCCGGCGGCACGGCTCTCTTCTACGGCAATAGCCAAGTCGTTTTCGCGGCCCGCTTCAATCTGGTAGGCCTTGATCCACATCTGCACGGCCTTGCCGTACTTGGTGGCGACATCGGTCAACTTGCGTGCGGTTTCTGCGTATTTTTCGCGGACCCATTCTTCGGTGGCACCTTTTTCCCAGTAAGGGTCGCTGGCCACTTCGTCTACGGATTCCAGACGGGCAACCTTGCCCCAGTCGTCCAGACCGGCGGGGAACCAGGGCGGCAGCATGCACACGCAGTTGCGCTTGCCGCGGGCGTGAACATCTTCCGTCATTTCCTTCAGGAAGTCGATGAGGCTGTCTTCACGGAACTGAAGTACGTCTCGGGCCAGGTCCTGCGGCATTTGATCAAAGGGGACGGCGGGCATTTCCTTTCCGAAACGCTCACGGAACTTGGACTGGCAGATACCGCAGCGGCAGCTCCAGTTGGAAAGACCGCCCTTCTCGAAGTAGAAGTGGGGCTCGTCCCAGAAGATGGTGCTGACCTTGGTGTTGCAAACGGATTCAATCCACTGGTGCATGTACTGGCGGAACTGGGGATGGTTGGGGCAAGCCGCCACCTTGGGCTTGCCGTCCAATGCCACTTGGCACATGTCGTGATCGCGGGCAGTCAATTCCGAATAGGCTTCGCCACCGAAAACGCGTCCGATGCCCCAGGGGTTTACGTACACGTTCAAACCCATGTCGGCAGAGGCGTCTACGATTTCCTTCATGGTGCCGAAGTAGTACTGCTGGTCTTCCTCGCTCCAGGTATGGAGAACGGCATTGAATCCTGCAGCCTTGATATCCTTCATATCTGCAAGAACGTGCTTGGGGGAACGTACGCCAAAGTAGCTTACGCCTTTAATCTTTACAGCATCCATGATAAAATCCGTTGGTGGACTAAAAATTTGTTAGAAATCGTTCTGGGCCCACTGGGGAGAACCATTTTTCAAGAGGACCATTTCCAAAGTGTTGAACCATTCTTCTTCGCTTACAGGACGGCGGACCCAGTACAGGTTTTCTTCGTCGTTTGCGGGAACCGGCATGGAGTCGGGAACAAGTTCGACAATCCAGGATTCAGGGATACTATCGTGGAGCATCTTGCTGAACTTCAGGTTTTCGGAAGTGGGGCGGTCGGCATGATCAAGAATGATCAAAGCCGGGGACTGGCCAACAATCAGTGCAGAATCCAGAAGGCTAGTGGCGTCTTCGATGGAATTGCAGGTGTACATGGTGGCATCTTCTGCCAAGTCTCCATGCTCCAAAAGCCAACGGAAGGTCCATTGGCTAAGCTTGTCCAGGCTACCTGGAGAAGACGGGGCTATGAAGAAAATGTGTCCCATGGTCATAAATTTAGATTAATTCTCTTTTTTTACGATTCCTGAGTTGATGTTTTTGCACTTTTTGACCAGTGCGGCCTCAATTATGAGGTATGAATTATGATTTATTAGATTTAATAAAGCGCCTTTGGCGCGATTATAGATTTCGTATTTCGTACATCGTAATTCATAATTATATTTTGCTCATGTTTCCCGATGTCCCTGAATTTCAGTTTATCGATAAATTGCTCAAAAACGCAGTTCCTTTGAAGGAAGATTCCCCAAAGGTAAGATCTTGGCTCGGGGTGGGGGATGATGCTGCCGTTTTTGATGGCTGGGTTGTCACCAAGGACCTTTCTGTAGAGAACAGCCATTTCCGCTTGGACTGGTCTACTCCGGAACAGGCGGTCGAAAAACATATTGTGTCCAATGTGTCCGATATATCCTCCATGGGGGCGGTCCCCAAAATTGCCTTGCTAGGCCTTTGCCTGAACAAGAACTGGTCTGCAGAAACTTGCGATCGCGTACGAACGGCACTGTCCCAGGGCTTTGCGAAACGAGGCATAACCTTGATAGGTGGCGACACGGTTACAGGAAATGAAGGGATGTTTTCGACCACGCTTCTTGGAACCCTGGCCGGAGACAAGCCCCTAGTGCGCTCGGCGGTACAGCCTAATGATAATTTGTATGTAAACGGAACCTTGGGCAAGTCTGATGCGGGCTTATGGATTTTGATGAACCATCCCGAGGATAGGAAGAAGTTCCCCGATCTAGTGGAATATCACTTGAACCCGAAAATTGCGGAGGGTGCGGGAGCGGAACTGGTGCGCTTGGGGGCTTATGGAGCCTGCATGGACATTAGCGATGGACTGTCCTCTGAGCTGAACCATTTGGCCCTTTCTTCCGGAGTTTCTCTTGAAATTGACGAGGAATCCTTGCCTATTGATCCGGAAGTGGTTCGAATGAGCGAATATTACGGAATTTCACCCTTGAAATTCGCCATGAATGGGGGTGAGGAATATCAACTGCTGTTTGCCAATTCCGTACCAGAATTTATATTTAACGGTGAAAATAAATGTTTGGGTAAGGTTTGTAGGATTGGGTATGCAGTTGGTTCTTCCGACGGCACTCAAGTTTACATGCATTGCCGAGATGGAGAAAAGAAGCTCGTTGAACCACGGGCATGGTCGCATTTATGATTAACAGTACGAAGATGAATTTGGGCCAGCTGCTCCTTCGCCAAGGTGTCTTGGACGAAGACCAGTTGGAACACGCCATGGCGGAACATAAGCGTACAGGGCTTATGTTGAGTAAGATCCTTGTTCGCTTGGGTATGGTAAGCGAAGATACCTTGACCAGCATTTTGGGTGTGCAGATGCAGTCTACCACCAAGATGCGTATTGGTGAAATGCTCCTGGCTCAGGGTTACATTAACGAAGAACAGTTGAACAAGGCTTTGGAAACCCAGAAGACCACGGGTAAGCGTCTAGGACGCACCTTGGTGGATTTGGGTTTCATGCCGGAAGAACGTCTCATCGAAATCCTTTCCAGACAGTTCGAAGTTCCCTACGTTAAGCTGGAAACTTTCCATATCGACTCCGACGCCTATACTTATTTGCCTGAAGATCTTTGTAAGCAGTACAAGGTTGTACCTCTGTTTATGCAGAAGCCCGAAGATGACCGCATGCAGGCTCGTTCCACCTTGACCATTGCAATGACCGACCCCACCAACATGCGAACCATCAGCATCATCAAGTTCAAGGTGAAGATGGAAGTGGACATCGTCATGGCATCTGAAGCGGATGTCCAGAAGGCCATTGAACGTGTCTATGCTGGTCATGGTGGTTCAGAAGAAACCTTGGCAGATCTTATTAGCGAATCCAAGGATGGTGAAGAACTTGAGACCGTGGAACGCGGTCAGGGCAACCAGGAAGAAGAACTTTCTGACGAAGAAGGTCGCCAAGTTGTTAAGATCGTGACTACCTTGATCCACGAAGCTATTGCCCGTAAGGCTTCCGATATTCACCTGGAACCTCAGGAAACCTTCCTGAAGCTCCGCTACCGTATTGACGGTGACCTTCAGGTCATGGCTCCTATTCCGGCTCGTTTGATGCCGCAGATCTTGTCCCGTATTAAGCTGCTTTCCAAGATGGATATTGCTGAAAAGCGTAAGCCCTTGGATGGTCGTTTCACGGTGCGATACAAGGGTTCCGAAGTTGACCTTCGTGTGTCTTCTTTCCCCATTTCTCTCCGTAAGCGAGGCGTCTGCGAAAAGATCGTTATGCGTATCTTGAACCCGAACTCCGGTCAGTTCCCGCTGAAGGATATGGGCTTCGACCCCCGAGTTCTTAAGCAGTTCATCGACGCTATTAACGCTCCTAACGGCATTGTGCTTGTTACTGGTCCTACGGGTTCCGGTAAGTCTACTACGCTTTACGCATCTATTGGTGAAATTCTTGATAGTACTATTAACATTTCTACCATGGAAGACCCTGTGGAATTGAATATCGACGGCGTCAACCAGGGGCAGATCAACAATGCGGCCGGGTTTACGTTTGCCGCGGGCATTCGTGCCTTGCTCCGTCAGGACCCTGACGTGATTATGATCGGTGAAATGCGTGACCAGGAAACTTCTTCAATGGCTATCGAAGCTGCATTGACGGGTCACTTGGTCTTTAGTACGCTCCATACCAACGATGCTGCAGGTGCTTTCCCTCGTCTTTTGGAAATGGGCCTGGAACCGTTCCTTGTGTCTACTGCAATTAAGGGTGTGCTTGCTCAGCGTCTTGTGCGCCGCATTTGTAAGTACTGTAAGGAACCTTGCGAAATTTCTCAGGAAATGCGCGACGAACTTCACCTTACTCCGGACATGCAGTTCTATCATGGCAAGGGCTGTGATAAGTGCGATGGTTCTGGTTATAAGGGCCGTGCAGGTATTTACGAATTCCTGGTGCCTAACGAATCTGTGCGTAACTTGATTATTAAGCGATCTTCTGGCGACGTGATTAAGCGTGCCGCTATGCAGGAATGTGATATGATCACTCTCCGTATGGATGGTATTTCCAAGGCTCTGCAGGGCATTACCACTCTGGAACAGGCCGTGGGTGCATCTGCTGCTGACGATTAATCGTCGGACATTTTAAAGAAGACTCCTGGCAAAGATGCCGGGAGTTTTTTTATTGGAACGTGTTGAGATTTTGAAAAATTGTTATATTGCACATTTGTGTAGAATAACGGAGTTTTATGGCGAATATTGTTGATGCTGGTGTGCTTGATCGAGAGCTGAATGCGGAGCAGTCTGCTGCCGCAAAAAAGATTGATGGTCCTATGCTGATCCTTGCTGGTGCAGGTTCGGGAAAGACCCGCTGCATCACATACAAGATTGCACATCTCGTTTCCTTCCACGATGTTCCTGCAGATCGAATCCTTGCGGTAACCTTCACGAACAAGGCTGCCCGCGAAATGAAGGACCGAATCCAGAGATTGCTGGATAGTCGCGAAAGCTTCTCCTGGATGGGAACCTTCCACTCTATTTGTCTTCGTCTGTTGAAGCGTTGCCTGGCCATGGAAAGCGTTGTGAAGAAGATGGCGGGCCCCAATGGTCGCTGGTACGATGGCAATTTCTCCATTTACGATGATGATGACCAGAAGCGAATTCTCAAGGAAGTCTTGAAGAATGAACTTGGCGATGATTTTGACGCGGCTGAGGTAAAGAAACTTCATGGCGCCATTTCTCGCTATAAGAACTCCGTGATTTACAAGGGTGGCTTTGCCCAGTTGCAGACTCCCGAAGTTGTGCTGCAGTTGGCTGAGTATGGCGACCAGGAACGTTACGCCCGTCTTTATGGCGAGTACCAGAAGAAGTTGCTGGAATCCAACGCCATGGACTTCGATGACTTGCTTTTCAATACGGTAGCCTTGCTGCAAAAAATTCCAGAATTGGCTAACCAGTTGGCCACTCGTTTCCTGTACGTGGTGGTGGACGAATACCAGGATACTAACGACGTTCAGTATGAACTTTTGAAGTTGCTCATCAACGAAAACAAGAACGTGACGGTGGTGGGTGATGACGACCAGAGTATCTACGGCTGGCGTGGCGCCAACATCAAGATTATCCGTAATTTCCATCGCGACTTTGCACCGGTGACCATTGTGAAGTTGGAACGCAATTACCGCTCTACAGCCAACATTGTGAAGGGCGCTGGTTCTGTGATTGCCCATAATGTCCGCCCCGAGGAAATGCAGAAGAATGTGTTCTCCAAGGAAGATGCGGGCGAACTGATTCATGTGCGCCACTTTATGGATGATCGTTCCGAAGCCAGTACCATTGCGGATAATATCTACAAGGCCGGTGAAGAATTTTACGCAAAGACCGCCGTGTTCTACCGCACCAACGCTCAGTCCCGCGCCTTGGAAAAGGCCTTGAACGATCGCCGAATTCCTTCCGTGATTTTTGGTGGAACTCGATTCTGGGATCGTAAGGAAATCAAGGATATTCTTGCTTACCTCCGTGTGTTGGCAAACGAAAGAGACGATGCTGCTCATCTTCGTGTAATCAATACGCCGCCTCGCGCTATTGGTAAAACTACGGTGGAAGGCATTCTCGAAAAGGAACGTAATGGGGAAGGAACCTTCTGGCAGATTCTTCTGGCCGAGGCAAATTCTATTGGCCGCGCAGCACCCAAGTTGAAAGGCTTTACGGACCTGGTAATTGGTTGGAAGAACCTTATGGCCGCAGGCGAAACCCCGCTGCCCATTCTTGCTGAAAAGATTATCAACGACGTGGGCTATAAGGAATTCCTTCGCAAGGAAGATGAGATTACCGCAGACGAACGTATTGGTAACTTGGACGAAATGGTAAACGCCATCCGTGAATTCGATGAAGAACATCCGGGGGCTACTTTGGATGCCTTCCTTCAGGATATTTCTCTCCTTACCGATGGCGATAAGAAGGTGGACACTTCCAAGGGTATGGTAACCCTCATGACCATCCATATGGCCAAGGGCCTGGAATTCAATACGGTGCACATCGCCGGTTGCGATGAAGAAATCTTCCCGCTGGTTCGCGGTTCCATGACCATGTCTAGCCAGCAGATGAATGAACAGATGGAAGAAGAACGCCGCCTCTTCTATGTGGGCTGTACCCGCGCCGAAAAGAAGCTGTATCTGTACCATGCTGAACGTCGATTCTTCCAGGGTAATATCCGTCCTTTTGCTCCTTCTAGATTCTTGAAGGAACTGGACCCCTCCGTAGTGGACTTCACTCCCTGTACGGACTTTGGCGGTGGCTTCGGTGGCGGTTTTGGCAATGATGATTTCAATCAGGACCGCGGCGGCTATAGCCGCCCCAGTCGTCCCAACTTGCCGCCTGCATTTGCGCGACGCCAACCTTCGGATTCCGGAAGCTTTAACCGCTTCAATCGCCCCGCGGCCGTTCCTAATTCCATCAGGAAGAACGACAAACACATTATCTACCGTAACCCCATTAAGGTTGCTGCCCCCGCTCCGGCAGTGTCTAGCGGCCCCCGCGTGGTGTACGACGAGTACAGCGAGAATCCTTACCATCCGGGAGTAAAGGTCCGCCACACGAAGTATGGGGTAGGGACCATTACAGGTTGCTCCGGTACCGGCGAGAACGCCCGCGTAGATGTGCGTTTCGGTGATGGAACCACAAGAACCATCGTTCTGAAGTACGCAGCCCTGCAGATTGTACCTTAGTTTCTGTTTTTGAGGCTCCGTCAATAATCTGTTCGTTTTATTTTTGCTAAATTGAATTTCGTAATAATTGTGAGGCTTTATGCTTGAACGTGAAGAAGTTTTGAAATTGGCTAAGCTCTCCCGCCTGAGCGTTTCTGAAGAAGAAATTCCGGCTTTGAAGGGCCACCTGGACAAGATGCTGAATCAGATGGAAGCTTTGAAGGCTTTGAATCTGGCTGACGTGGAACCCATGACCGGCGTGGACAATGGTGCAACCATTCTCCGTGAAGATGTTCCTGTTCAGGGTTTCACTCTGGATCAGGCTTTTGCCAACGCTCCTGCTGTGGAAAACGACCACTTCGCTATTCCCAAGGTTATTGGCGGCTAATCGCCAAGCGTTAGCTTATATCCATGGCTGTTCACTGCATTATTCCTGCCCGTATGGGTTCCTCCAGGTTTCCTGGAAAGCCTCTGGTGAAAATTGCAGGCAAGGAAATGATTGTGCGCACCATGGAAAGGGCTCTGCTGGCAGAGTGCTTTGACCGCATTGTCTGCGCAACAGATTCCGAACAAATTGCTGAAATAGTTTCTAGGGCTGGTTTCGAGTTCATCTTGACCGGCCCTGCTTTTACTGGTTCCGACCGTGTCTCCGATGCGGCTAGAGCCTTAGATTTGGACCTGGTTGTAAACCTTCAGGGCGATGAACCCTTGGTTGAACCGGAAGTCTTGATTAACGTGGCTAGGGATCTTGAAGAACATCCCGATTGCTGGGTTACGGTGGCTTGCCCCCTGAATCCTGCAGAGGCCGGACTCAAGACGGTTGTTAAAGTTTTAGTGAAAGATGGTTATGCCGTAGACTTTACTAGGACTGTATCCGAAGAAGAGGCTCCCCGTTGGTTCCAGCACCAAGGCATCTATGCCTACTCTAGGGCTTCCCGCGATGAATTCTCGTCGCTGCCCCAGAATCCTGTGGAACTGGAACGATCCCTGGAACAGATGCGTATTATGGGTCGTCGTCCTATCCGCATTGTGCAAAGTCCCTTTGCTTCCATTTCAGTGGACGTGCCCTCCGATGTAGAATCGGTGGAACGCGCCTTGAAACTTCGTTAGTCCCTAAAGTTTTGACAGACTTCTTTCCTGAATAGGGAGAAGCTGATGAACGCTCCTGAAAGAAAGGTCCTTTACCTGGCCTTTTGTCTTTTTGCCCTTGGGGTCCTTGTGCGGATTCTCCCGTGGGGCCTTCCTACTATTGAAAGCATCCAGGTCGAGGATGTTGAATTGCCGAAACCAGATATGGAAAAACCCTTTGTTACAGACAAAATAGCGAAAGACTCTGGCGAAGTCGCTTTGGAAAAGGTGGCAGAGAATTTGCCCGAGTCGGGAAAAAATCACAAAAAACAGGGAAAAAAGAAGAAAACGGTAGCCCTTCCTTTGCATATAAACTCCGCTTCTGCGGAAGATTTATGTGCCCTAAATGGGGTAGGACCCAAGCTTGCCGAGAAGATTATTGTCCTTCGGGAGGCTTTTGGACCCTTTAAAACCCCGAAAGACCTCGAAAAAGTGCCTGGAATTGGCAAGAAAAAGTTGGAAAGCATCCTTCCAGGGGTAATTTTTGATTAAATTTTTGATGATAAAAACTCTTCTAATTCGTTGATATTATGAATGATACGAAGTTATACCTAGGTATTGAAGTCGGAGACGCCTCCCTGAAGGTGGCTCTTGTGGATTCCGTTGAACGCCGCGTTCTCAAGACTGCCGTTCTCGAAACCGAAACAAGCCCCCTGGCAGACGTCTATGCGTTCGAAACAGTGCTTCAGAGCTGGATGGAATACAGCCAGATTGAAAAGGTCGAAGCTGTTTCTGTCTGTATTCCGGCTTTCCGTTCCATCATTCGCCAGGTTTTTGTACCTCCCGAAGCCGCCAAGTCTCTGGATGACTACCTGCAGTGGTACGTCTCCCTGATTACCAATGCCGATGTTGGCGCCTATGTGGTGGACTACCAGATTATGGGTGGCGACGACAACCTGGGTTACACGGTAATGTTGATTGCCGTCCGTCAGGAATGGATCGATAACCTCCGTAAGGGCTTCCGTAATAAGGCTTTGGCTCCGAAGGCCATGGATGTGGACGTCCTCTCCATGATGAACCTGATGGACTTCGCCGAAAAGATGGACGAACTGGAATGCGTCGTTAAGGCTGACTATGCCGGTGTGACCATGATTTGGCTGACCAAGGATAACCTGCAGGCTCTGCGTTGCGTATCTACTCTCTCCTTGGTGAACAAGACTCGCGAAGAAGCTTACCAGATTTTGGCAGATGGTATTGCAGAACAGATTGAAGTTGCCCGTTCTGAAAATGCCGCTATCGTAACTAACCACATTCACCTTTGCGGTGAAATGGCCTCTGACTTGATGTTCGTTGAGAACCTCCGCAACAAGCTCCCCGAATGCCAGCTTGCCCTGATGGACTCCTTCTCCAACCTGCGTCTGCCTGTGGAGGCTGAAGATTCTGTCGCCGTATTGAACTGCACTGCAGCTATTGGCGCAGCCCTTAACGTGATGGAGGGTGTATGATTCATTTGAACTTAATGGAAGCCGCTGAACGACTGACCGTCGTTGAAACCGTTTCCCCGGTTAACGTTACCAGTCTTGATGACTTGAACAAAAAGAACAGGAAGAAGGTTATCACAGTTGCTGTAGCCGCACTCTTTGTCGTGGTTGGCTTTAGCTGCTTCCTCAGCGTATTCGGCGTTCCTGCTGCATTGCAGGGTGTTTTGCCGGCTCCGTACCTGTCCTTGATTGGTGCTGAAGATCCTAGCCGTACAGCCTTGGCCATGAGCGCAAGTCAGAGGACCTCCGCTGGTGGTGCGCTGGAAGCCGAAGCAAACAATGCCGCTGTAATCCAGCGTCAGCGTGAAACTATGACCATTAAGCAGGTGGTTGGTGAAATCAATCCTCAGGCTCTGTTCAACAACAAGCGTACGGATTACAACTCCTACCTGCCGTTGGAAAGAATGTCTTACCAGAAGGCTTCTCTGGGTCAGTTCATCGCATTCTTGAACACTGCTACTCCGGATGACGTTGGTTTCTCTGACTGTATTTATCAGGCTCCCAACTACTTCTATGTGCGCGGTGTTTCCTTGAACCCGAATTCTCAGCGTAGCTTCTTGGATCGCATCAAGACTGTAAGTACCAACTTCAAGACTCCGCCTCTGCCGGAAAATGCTCCTGCAACAGACATTACCGCTTTCGGTCAGTACAACGTGAACAACGTGAACCTGAAGTCTGTGGCAAGCTTTGTTACCTCTGCTGACGTTTCCGCAGAAGTCAAGGCTCTTAAGACTTTGGCTGGAGCAAACAAGGTTCAACTGGGTGGCTTGGATAAGCCGCAGATTGAAGACTTTGGCGTGTACAAGCGCTATGCATTCAATTCCACTTCTCCGGCTGACTTCAGTGACTTGCAGAACTTCATTGCTGCATTTGCCGCATCTCCGCTTCGCGTAGGTGTCTCTAGCATTGAAATGAAGCAGGCCAAGAGAGACCTGGTTTCTACTATCCGTTTCGAAATGTACGTCGTTCCGTAATCGTTGGGCTCCATGTCCATTCGTATTACTGGCGGCAGCATGAGGGGAAGGAATGTGCCTTCTCCTGATACATCGAAGACGAGGCCTACGGCGTCTCGTACAAGGGAAGCTCTTTTCAATATTCTTCAGGGCGTTGAAAATTTCCGTGTGCTGGATCTTTTTGCAGGCACGGGAATTATGGGCATCGAGGCTTTGAGCCGCGGGGCAGCTAGCGTCACTGCAGTAGAAATGGCTAAGGTCCAAGCGAAGCTTGTGCTTCAAGCTTACAAATTCTTGTCCCTGGAAGCTAAGCTTAATTTGTTAGAAACGAGTGCCTTGACTTTGTCCAAGGACGCTCTTTGCAAGGATGAAGGCTTTGACCTGATTTATGCAGATCCTCCTTTTAAGGATATGGAATATCCCGATCTGCGCCCCTATTGGGAATGGCTGAATCCTGGTGGCGTTGCCGTATTTGAAGCCCCCACAAAGAACTTGCCTGCTTGGGCAAAGGAAGCCGAAGCGGAAGATCTTTTGAAAATTCGAAAGTATGGTGAATCTTCCTTGCTTATTTACCGCAAGGCTTTGTAAATTGTGAATATGAAACTGAAAACTGCAAAAAAGAAAGTGGCCGTATTCGCCGGCTCCTTTGATCCTTTTACAGTCGGTCATTTGGATATTGCCAAGCGTGCTGCGGCCATGTTCGATGAACTTTGGATTCTTGTTGCCGTAAACACATCCAAGAATTGCATGTTCACTCTGGAAAACCGCATGACTTTTATTCGCAAGGCTTGCAAGGGAATTTCCAATATTAAGGTGGAACAGTTTAGCGGTCTTACCGTAGAGTTCATGCAGAAGGTCGGCGCGCAGTTCCTGGTTCGTGGAGTGCGTAACGGATCTGACATGGATTATGAACTGAGTGTGGGTTGGAATAACAAGACCCTTTATCCGGATTGCGAATCTGTGTACCTTGTTAGCGCACCGGAGCATTTGGCTGTAAGCAGCACCGTTGTTCGTGAATTGTTGAAGTGTGGTATTGCAAAAAACAAGGCTGGTCGAAACAAATTGGCCAAGTATGTTCCTGAAGAAATTTTGCCCCAGTTGTTAGAAGATTTTGGAGGCCGTTAATGAGACCTTTTAGATTTTTGCCTAAGTGCCTTCGTGTATTGCTCATTGCCAATGCTGTCGTTTTTGCCCTTGCATTTTTCGTAGGCGGCATTCTTGGATTTCATTTGAATTTGCCCGGTTACGGATACGCAAACCTTCGTGAATATATCACGTTCTTTGGTGCATTTTTCCCGACAGACGCACTTCAGGTTTGGCGCTATGTAACTTACATGTTTGTTCATGTGGATTTCTGGCATTTCCTGTTCAACATGCTTATGCTCTGGATGTTCGGCAGCGAAGTGGCCGACTGGATGGGCACGAAGCATTTTACGGCCATGTATTTGTTCTGCGGTATTTTTGCCGCCGTGTTTAGCTTGATCATGTGTGTGCTTGGCTTGAGCTGCAATCCCATTATCGGTGCGTCTGGCGCCTTGATGGGTATTTTCGTAGCCTACTACAAGTTCTTCCCGGAACGCATGCTTTTGATGTTCTTCTTTTTCCCCATGAAAATCAAGTATGCCATGTGGGTGATGGTGGCCATCGATGTTCTTATGGCTCCTTCCGGCGATGGCGTTGCTCACCTTGCTCACTTGGGCGGTGTTGTGGGCGGCTTCCTTTACATGTATTTCTTTAATGGTGGCTTGGATGGTTTGCTGAACAAGGCTCGCGATGGCGTTGAACGCGCTCGTGGTCCTAAGTTTAAAATGAACGAAGGTGGTCGTTCCAATGATCGTTCTCAGGATTCGAACGACGCCAAGGAACCTGAAGTTTTGGAAGGCGAAGTCTTCGATTTAGATGAAGACAAGCGCATGGATGAAATTTTAAAGAAGGTCAACAGGGATGGGATCCATTCCTTGAGTGAATCTGAACGTCAGTTTTTATTGAAAGCAGGCGATAGAATTCGTCGCCGTCGCGGAGGAATGTAATGAAGAAAGTTCTCGGTATGGGCGCAGCCCTGGTTGATGTTTTGGCTAATGTGAGCGACGAATGGATTGCTGCACAGGGCGTTCAGAAGGGTGGCATGAACATGGTGGACTGGCCCCAGATGGAAAAGTTCCTCTCCAGTCTTGAAAAGCCTATCCGCGTTCCGGGTGGTTCCACTTGCAATACCATGGTTGGCATTGCTAAACTGGGTGGCCGTGCCGCTTTCATCAGTAAGGTGGCAAAGGATGAACTTGGCGATCTGTTCCAGGCTCACCTGAAGAATTCCGGTGTGGAATCCAAGATGGGGATTTCCGATGTGGCTACCGGCTGCGTGTTTAGTGCGGTGACGACCGATGCGCAGCGTTCCATGTGGACTTATCTTGGCGCCTCCGACTTCCTGGTTTCCGAAGACTTTGTTCCGGCTTTGTTTGACGATGTGGCTCTTCTTTATGCTGAAGGCTACCGTGCCTTTAATGCGGATTGCTTCAAGAAGTCCTTTACTTTGGCTCGCTCTCTCGGTGTTGAAACCGCTCTTGATTTCAGTTCCTTCGGCGTGGTGGAAGCTTGCCGCAAGACTTTCGATGAACTGTTTGAAAATAAGATGATCGATATTATCATCGCCAACGAAGACGAAGCTTTCGCCTACGCAGGCGTCAAGGAAGAAGCCGCTCTGGAAGTTCTCGCCAAGAAGGCCAAGGTGGCTGTGGTGAAGATTGGTAAGCGTGGTGCCTTGATTTCCAAGGATGGAGTGGTGACCCGCGTGCAGGCTGGTCCTGCCAAGGCTATCGACACCACTGGCGCCGGCGACCTGTGGGCATCGGGATTCATTTACGGTTACATGAACGGTTGGGATATGGAACGTGCCGGTAACCTGGGAAGCGTTGTTTCCAATGAAGTTGTGCAGGTGATGGGTGCCCAGATTCCGGAGGAAGGCTGGGCTCGCATCAAGGCTCAGATGTAAGGTGTGCTTATGTTGAAGAAGTTCCTTTTGATTTGTGCTGTGACAGCATCCTTTGCTTTTGCTCAGGATGCCGCTACTGCTGTTCCTGCTGCAGAAGGTGCTGCTGTTGAAACCCCGGCACAAAATGCCGCGGTTGAAAATACTGCAGCGGAAAATACCACGGTTGAAAATGCAGCCACCTCTGTGGAATCTGAACTGAAGGAAGAAATCGCTGTTCGTGATAGCGTGATGGCTTTGCAGTCTGAAAGCTGCTCTGCGGACAAGGATTCCCTCCGTAAGGCTCTGGAAGTGGAACGCGCTAAGTCAGCCAACTGGGAACAAAGCTATGAAACCATGAAGAAGGATAACGCTATTTGTGCTCAGGCCTTGAGCGTTTCCCTCGGTGTCAATGAAAAGAAGAAAGAAGAAGTGGATGACGCTAAGAAGGCAGGTTCCTCCATGGTGACAACTTCTTTTATTGGCGGCATTGGTATCGGCATGCTGATTTTCTGGTTAATCTTCGGTACTGGTGGAAAGTAATTTTTGCTATGAAGGGGTGGAGCGTGCGTGTTGTTTTTGCGGTGGCTTTTGCCGTTCTTATGTCTGTTGAAGTCTTTGCACAAGGTGTGGCGAAGTCTCAGAATGTGCATATTGAGCCATTCTTTGTTCCGGTTTCTTCTGTTAATTTAAAAACTGCGGAAATTGCAGCTTACATGCCTGCAGCCCAGCGCCTGTTTGTGGTGGGCGAGGGTGATGTTCTTGAAATCGTCAAAATTGATGACCAGGGTAAAGTGGAAAAGGAATCCGATTTTACTTTGGAAGGTGAAGCGACTAGCGTAACCGTTTATGATAACCTGGTTGCGGTTAGCCTTTTGGCAAAGCCCGCCCATGCTGAAGGCTTTGTTGAAGTTCTGAAGTTCGAAGGTTCTGCTTTGACTTTGAACAAGGTTGCCACATTCAAGGTGGGGCATCATCCTGATATGGTTACCTTTACTCCCGATGGAAAACGCTTGCTGGTGGCCTGTGAAGGCGAACCTAGCGAAGATGGTAAAGTCGATCCCAAGGGCAGTGTGGCAATTTTGGAGCTTGGCTCTGATTTTGCAAAGTCTGGGACTAACTTCGCCCCGAAAATTTCAATTCTTGAATTTGACGATGCTTCGGTGGAACCTGAATATATTTCCGTTTCTGAAGATTCCAAGTACGCTTGGGTAAGCCTGCAAGAAAACAATGCTATGGCCCGCATTGATGTTGAGGCTGCAAAGATCGATACGGTGTTTGATTTGGGTTATGTGGATCACTCCAAGCCAGGATTTGGCTTAGACGCTGTGAAGGATGGCCTTATCAATATCAAGAACGAGAACATGCGAGGCTTACGTCAACCTGATGGTATCAAGGCTTTTTCTGTTGGACAGGATAATTTTGTGATTACAGCCAACGAGGGCGAAAGCCTGGAAGATCCTGCGGCATGGAAATCTTATGCAAAGAAAAATCCTTGCGAAGGATCCAAGGGTTGCAAGGTCACCTACGGGACCCGATCTATAAGTATTTTTGACGGAATGTCTGGTGAACTAGTTTGGGACTCTGGAGACGTTTTGGAACAGGCTGCGGCGAAGTTTACTCCGGAATATTTTAACTGGAATTCCAAGAAGGGCAAAAAGAAAATTGATACACGTAGTGACGATAAGGGCTGTGAGCCGGAAAATGTAACCTACGGTATGGTCAATGGCAAACGCCTTGTTTTTGTTGGCTTGGAACGTGCTGGCGCCATTGCTGTTTTCGATGCGACGAAATATAAGTCGCCGAAGTTGATACAGTATATCATGGATCCGAAGTACCGTGGTCCCGAGGGAATTTTATTTATTCCGTCTAAAATAAGTCCGGTGAAAAACAAGGCATTATTAATTGTGGGTTTTGAATACAGCAAGACACTAGTGGTGTACAAAGTTGATCCGTAAATGTCCCGCCATAAATTCTGCTAATAACAGCCTCGGACTTTGAATGTTGTCCTGTCGGGAGGCTCCGCTGCGCTACACCCGGCAAGCCGGACTCCCTCCAGTCCAAACCCAAAGTCCTTGAATGTAGCCGCAGTTTTATGTAGCTGCGGGTTGCGCTTGGCGTTTGATGTCGTCTGACGTTCGCGGAACTCCAAAGTTATATAGCGGTATAAATGGGGACTGGTATGTCGGACTGGAACGACTCCGACGAAGTCGGGTGAGCGCAGCGAGCGTCGTGACAGGACGATATACCAGGAACCGAATCTCGCTAGATAACACTCTCGGGCCATGGGTGCTTGGGATAGCGTCCTCTTAGTTCTTTTCGGATTTCTGGATAGGTGTTCTGCCAGAATCCTGTTAAATCCCAGGTCTTCTGAATGGTTCTGAAGTTGGGCGCAAGAATGTCGTAACGGACCTTCAGTTTTCCATCTGCAATTTTATGCTCTCCGCGGCTCTGCATAAAGTCTTCGATGCGGGCGGAAATTTCAATGAGTACGCCCTCGGTACTTTCCGTAATGAGATTGCTGCCCGTGGTGGAGGGCTCGGCGGAGGCGGCTTGCTGGTAGGTGTAGCGGGCGCGCTTGCCGTTGGGAAGCGTAAAGTGGTCGGGAAAGGTCTTGCCCAGCCATTGCAACATTCCCTTGCCAAAATAATCTTCAATGATGGCGCGGTAGCGGTCTTCGTTTAAGTCGCGGAGCAGGAACACTCCGTTGGTAAACTCGTCGAAAATCAGCTCCATGTCTTCTTCGTTGAATTCCGGCAGGCCGTATTCTTCGTAGAATTTTGCTGCCAGACACATCTTGATGAGCAATGTTTCTACGGCTTCCGTATGGTAGCGGCCAGTCCAGTTTTCCTTCTCCAACTTTTCCTTCCAGGCGCTTACGGTAAGCTCCTTGAGGGAAGCGAGAACTGTGGGGGAGGCTTCCTGCGGGAGGATTTCCTTACGGCTCAATTCGCGGCCACTGGAGTCGCTCTGAATTTCTACACCGATGAAACGTTCCTGACCGCTGCGCCACAAAAGCTCGTAACTGAAGGAGGCCTCGGAAGTCGCCAGCAGTTCCTTGGGAACGGGAACGTAAAGGCTTACGCGGAGTTCCGATTTGCTTCCGCCGCCGGTGCGTAACATGGTCATGGCCAGCAAGGCGTGGGGCGGTTCGTTGACCTGCAGACGAATGATGTTCTGATTGGGCAACTTATAGACGTCGCCTGTGGGCGTTGCCAAACGGTCGGGGAATGCCAATAGCAAATCCTTGATCACCTGAAGGTCCGCGGCGATTCGGTCTGTGGCAGTTTGATCCGCGGCGGTTTTGTCCGCGGCATTACAACCTGCGGAACAATCTGCGGTACTGTTCCCGTCGTTCCCAAAAATTTCCTTTCGATAATCCTGTAGCTGACGCAACGTCAAGGAAATTTCTCGAGGAACGTTCATACTCTTTGAAAGCGTATCTCGGGCCAAGGTCAAAAGGTTCAAGGGCATCTTGGATTTCTGCACAGTCTCTGTACCGGAGTGAATCCATGCCATGGCGGCCAGCATCAGGTCGGGCAAGTCTGCGGCACTTTTTGCAGAAGCCAGAATTAGAGCCAACTGAACATCGCCAATGGGAGACTGAATCGCCTTGAGGCCTAGTTCAGTAATGGAGCCATCAGCCATCATGCCGATGTCATTCAACAACTTCGTTGCGGACTGCAAACGACTTGCCGGCATAGGCGTCGGCAACTGTAATTCTGTAACGTTCTCGTCGCCGGATTTGCAGGCCAGCATCTTTTCCAACGCAGCCTTCTGCAACAGGAATTCCGAGGGCTCAATCTGAGTCACTTCAGGAATGATTCCCTTGGGCATACGCTTTTCTGCGTCCTCGCTCCAGAGGCGGATGGCGCAACCATTCTGGGTACGGCCCGAACGTCCGGAACGCTGGATGGCGTTCTGCATAGAGATGGATGCGGTACGCAGCACGTTTACTTTTTCGCTGTCGTCGTATTCGCTGACGCGTTCTACGCCGCTGTCCACCACACCACTGACATTAGGAACCGTAATAGATGTTTCTGCAATGTTGGTCGTGAAGATGACGCGGGGCTTTTCCGTCTCTTCAAAAATTCGATCCTGGGTCTCGCGATCCTGACCGCCGAACAAATCCAAGTATTCTGCGGTGTTGCTTCCCAGGGCTTCTTCGACAGCACTATGGCAACGGGCGATTTCGCCCTTACCTGGAAGGAACACCAATGTGGTTTTCCAGATGCCGTTCATGTACAGCGTACGCAGGGCGCGAATAACTTCTGCTTCCTGGGTGTTGCCAGCCATAGGGCTCTGGTTGATAATCTGTACCGGGTAAAGGGGATGTCCCAGTTCCAAGCATTTTACACCTAGAGCGTTTTCCATTTCTTCGCGGTTCAGCTTTGCGGACATCACTGCGATGCGTGGCGCGATCTTATTTTGCGCGGCGTTCTCTAGCGCGGCGCTTTCCTGCGCGGTCCCTGCGTTTACACTTTGCAGTTTCAGCAAGTAGCTGAACAATAAGTCCATGTCGGCCTTGCGTTCGTGGTATTCGTCGAACACAATCCAGTCTGCATTCATCTTTCCGTGGAGCAGTTCCTGCAAAAAATTACCGTAGGTCTGGAACAGAATTTTTGTAGCAGCACTTTTGCAAGTGTCCTGCCTGAACTGGTAACCGATAGTCTTGCCGCAGTTTTCTCCGTGCAATTTGGCTGAATACTGGGCCAGTGCTAAAGCCGCGATACGCCTGGGCTGCAAAACCACCACGCGACCTTCGCAATGCTTGCTCAAGAACCAGGGTATGAACAACGACTTACCGGAGCCGGTGGGGGCTTCTACTAGCAAGTTCCTGGATTCCTGGAGGGCTGCTTCTAGCTTACCCTCTTCTTCGGCAATGGCAAGGTCTTTGTAGGTTCGCATAAATCCTGTGGGCATAAAAAATGCAGAACCGCAAGGTACCAGTTCTGCACAGTTTTTTGTGTCTTTGCGTTAGCTAGAAATTAACGCGGGAACTTCAGCTTTTCGCCGGTAGCAACGTCAACGTAGGGCTTCTTGCCTTCGCGGAACTTCTGGTTGATCACCAGGTTTTCGATACGGCGCTTGACGCCTGCGTCGGTCTTGCAGAAGAAGTATGCAACCTTGTTGGTGCCCGGAACCAGGAACATGGCAAGTTTGTACTTTTGGGAAACTGCGCGACGGAAGAACTTCAGATCGTCCTTGCTGGGAATGACGTAGTTGGAACCTTCCTTGACTTCGCAGATCATGTCTGCATCGGCCAGGAGAGCCTGGGACTTCTGCTTGAGGGCAGCGAAGTTGGGTTCGGTAGTCTTCTTGATGGTTTCAAGGCTGAATGCGCCGCCGCCTTCCTTAAGAGCCTTGCGGACACCACGAATAACAAAAATAACGAGAACAATCAGGACGATTGCTACAAGGTAGGGCCAGTTGTTGGCGAGAAAATCTAACATAAAAACACCTCTAGATTTCTAGTAACGAGCCAAAAATAAAAAAATCCCAAGGAGGCGAGAGAATAAGGTTCTCAAAAAAACAAAGTTTGTTGGTATAAATGGGGAATATTTTTAAATTTTAACTTAAAGAAAGACGAGATATTACAGTAGATGAAAAAAATCCTGGGCATTTTAGGTTTGGCATGGGCCGTCACCATTGGTGGCGCGGTTACTCCTGTGTCTGCTGCGGAATGCTCTGAGGGAGCTCTAGTCTCGTCAATCAAGTTTGAAGGCTTGGTCCACACCAGGAATCGTGTGGTGGAACGAGAACTGCAAAATAAGGTGGGTGAGACTTTTTCGGCAAAGAAGTTTGAAACCGAAAAATTGAAACTTCAGGACTTGGATCTGTTTACTGAAATCTCTGCGGACTGCGAATCTGCTGCCGATGGTGCCGTAGAATTGACCTACCACTTCCAGGAAATTTTCCGCTGGATTCCCGCCCCTGCAGGTAAGACTACGGATCGTGACGGCTTGATGCTGGGCGTTGCTCTTGCCAACCTGAATGTGGCTGGCGAAGATGTTCGAGTTGAAGTTCAGTATCGAACCACGGTGGATCCCTTCCTAAAAAATAACGAATACGCCTTGTATGCAAGTTCTCCGTATTTGTTTGGTTTGCCTGTGGGGTGGAATTTTGAATTCCTTCGAACGGACAGTTGGGACAACTTGCGTAAATTCCAGGATGCCAGCTGGCTTGCGGATCTTGACCTGAATTGGAAATTGAGTTCTCGCTTCGCCATGCTCTTTACCGGTGCCTATCGTTACTTGGAAGGCGGCGCAGGTCACTTGCCTGAAGTGGGTTTGGGCTTTATCATTGACAACCGAGATGCAGAACTGGATACCCGAAACGGAACTTATCTAGAATACATGCTGACCCATGTGGGCGCTGGTGTGGGAGATAACCACAAAGGCGAAAATTACTGGGAAGTTCTTGCCGATGTTCGTGGCTATAAGTCCGTTGGTATGTTTGTCACTGGTGCTACAGCCTTGTTCCGTTATCGTCCGGGAACTGTGGCTACCTACGATTACTACTATCACGGCGGCGTGAATACTTTCCGCGGTCATGAAACTGATTCTCTGAGCCTTGGGGTTCACGAAGCTTTGCTGACTTTGGAAGAACGTTTTGTTTTGTTGGAACGTCGCGCAGCCAGTATCCTTGGTATCAATTTCTTCTACGGAATTCAGCTGGTGGCCGGTTTGGATGGGAGTCTTCTTTGGGACAAGGGAACTCCTGGCTGGGACAATTACGAAGGCGCTGTGTATGGTGGCATTCATCTGATCATTCCTGCATTGGACCGTGTCCGTCTGGAAGTGGGCTACAGCCCAGACCGAGGCGAACCTGTGTTCCATTTTGGCCTTTTCGACAAGACCATCTCTGCTCGTTGGCGTAGCCGCTAAAAAACTTTTGAGCGAATAAAGCCTAAAGTTGTTAAAAATCCTTTACAGATTTTGTACTAAGTATTAAATTTGATGTATCTTATTGATACAAAAAGAAAAAGCGGTCTCGATTGAGTGGGACCACGGAGTATAAATGGCTATTAACTACTTGGATTTGCCGATTGGTAAGAAGTACCCCTACGAAGTGGATTGTGTCGTAGAAATCGGTAAGGACACCAACTTGAAGTATGAATACGACGAACGCCTTCACGTGTTCCGTCTTGACCGTTGCTTGCTGAGCTCCATGAGCTATCCTTGCACCTACGGCTTTATTCCCAGCACCAAGGCTGACGATGGCGACGCTTTGGATATGCTGATCTACAGCCCGGCCTCCATGATGACAGGCACCGTTTGCACTTGCCGTGTGATTGGAGCCCTGGACATGACTGATGGTGGCAAGAAGGACTATAAGGTCCTGGGCGTGCCCGTTTTCAATCCCCGTCCTATTAAGGACATTACCGACGTGGACCAGATGTTCCTCCGCATCACCAAGAACTTCTTCCAGAACTATAAGGAACTGGAGGGCAAGGACGTTCAGATCGGCGATTGGATGAATGCTGAATTTGCCCGCGAAAAGGTGATCGTTGCTCACCGCGCTTACTTCCAGAACCAGGTTCAGATTCCTGAAACCCGTTACCAGGAACCGGAAGCTGTGGAGCATCTCCCGCCCGAAGAGCTGATCTAAGGCGAGAGTCGCAGGAACAAGCATGCTTGTTCCTATGACCGAGCCGCAGAGAAGCGCAGCCGAAGGCTGCCGCTGATTTAAAGTTGTCGCGACGCATCGCGAAACTCAAATTAAAAAAGGCCTGCTTTCAAGCAGGTCTTTTTTTTGTGTAGAATCAAGGATCTTAGAAGGTTCTAACCTTCACCGGAATCTTTGCCATGATCTTCTTGGTGGTATCTTCCAGGAATTCCTTGGGCAGGGGAAGCACGTCGGGAATCATGGTCTGGCGGATAACGGTGTACAACTGCACTTCCACAAAGTTCTGTGGTGCGGCTCGGTAGACTCGTTCCAGGTTCTGGATGTACTGCTCCACTTCTGCTTCAGAAGGGGCATCGCCCTGAAGGCTGCATTGCATGGTCTGGATGCAGATGGGGTAGAGCTTGATGACCTTTTCCAGGTTTTCCAGGATGGTGTCGAACTTGACCGCGGAACGGTTCATACGTTTGTACCATTCGGCGGTACCTGCGTCCAGCTTTGCCCAAATTTCGCCATCGCATTCCAGAAGAAATTTCAAGGCGTCTTCCACCTTTTCGTTACCCAGACGGCTGGCATTGGTAATCAAGCGAAGCTTGAAACTGCCCAGTCCGGAAGGGTCGTCAAAGGAATACTTTGTACGAAATTCCTGCTGCAGTTTGCGCATGACCTTGCACACTTCCGGGAATTCCTTGACAATGGTGGATTCCCCGTCGCCAGAAAGGCAAATGTCCTTGATAATCTTCTTGTCTGCGGGAACGTTTCCGAAGAAATTGCACTTGGCGAACTCCCCGCATTCGTAAAATGCCAAAAATTGACGTAATTCTCGTTCAACGCCGTTCACATCGATGGCCACGCTTTCGTGGCCGTCCTGGGGGCCACTTTGGCAGTAGGCGCAGGAGAAGGAACACTTGTGATCCGGATTCAGGTTTATACCCAGGGAAAGCCCCCCTGCACGGCGGCTAATAACGGGGTAAACCCAGGTGTTATCCTTCCAAAGTCGGGAGTGATCACTCCATGCTGCAATTAACGCTAAATCTTGGTCTGTCATAGACTTAAATATAGAAACACCTTCCAATTTTTGTTAAATTTGGGGCATGGTTTTCAAGAAAAGTTTTTCTACGCTGATTCTGTCTCTGGTCATGGCAACGGTCTCCTTTGCCGACCCTGTTACGACTGAAGATATTTCTGCTGGCGGCGCTATAACTCGCGACCGTCACTTGAAGGAAATTAACGAAGTGATGCGCGGTGGCCGCGGTGGTTACTTCGATTTGGGCATGTATTACACCCCTGCTCCGGATCAGCTTCCTCTTCGTAGCGAATATGGCGACCACGAAGGCTTTGCTTTTAGACAGCATGCCGCTGCCTTTGTTACCGGTAACGTTGCTAAGCATCTTCATTTGGGTGTTCTTGCCTGGGTAGACCGTACCGGTTGGGATGGAGAGGATTTCCTTTTCTATCCGAAGTACAATAATTTCTCCTTGTTGCGTTCCGTGTTCACTTGGGGTGGTGTATTCACCAATACCGATGCCAACTTCTCCTTGGCCTTGGGTATGCAACAGCAGAATGTTGAACATGTGGGTAAGGTTTATTCCAAGGAAGCGGACTCTTTGACCTACATCTGGGGCCATGCTCGTTGGGGCTTTGCCAGTGCACAGGTCAGCTTGTACGAAGACCGTTGGCGCAGCATGCGCTTTGCTCTTGATATGGAAAGCCGTGCCGTCTATGGGGGTAAGTCCACTGGTTGGCAGACTTACTTGCCTAACGTCTCCTTTGCAATGTACAATAAGAAAGGTGACGAAGATTCCTTGGCTCTTACTTGGGAACAGAACCTTTATGAACAGCGCCTTTATGGTGAAGTTTCCTTTGATTTGCGTGAAGCTGGCTTGAACTATGCCGCATTGAAGTACTATCCGGATCCGTCCAGAATGCTTGGCTTTGAAGCGACTTGCACCCGTCGTCGTAAGTTGGCTGGTAAGGATGATTTGTTGTGGGGCGGTGCTGTGGACCTTCTGTTCATTCGCTTTGCTTACAACGCAGCCTTTGACTATAGGAACTTCTTCGGTGCTAAGGGAACTGTCCTTGCCGAACTTAAGTTCAATCTGTCTACTCTGGATGGTATGCTTTTCGGTCGTGGCGGTGCCAAGGGTGCTCCCATGGAAAAGAACGTAAAGACTATCAAGAACAAGGACCAGGCTCCGGAAACTAGCAAGACTATTCCGGTACAGTCCAATGAACCGCGTGTCATTGAAGCTAAGGGAGTCCGTTATGAAAACGGAACATCTTCTAGAAACGGTTCTTCTGCCAGGGGTGGAAATACTTCTGCTAGAGGTGGTAGATAAGAATGAAGAAATTCTTCTCTTATCTTGCTACGGCGCTCATCTGTTGCCTGTGCTTGACCGGGTGTCTCAGTCATTGGTTTATCGATACTGATTCTCGACTCCAGGTTGAAAACGCAACGGAAAATTGTACGTTGCTTTCCTTAGATATCTACTCTATGGAAAACGATAACTACCAGCGCTGGATTTCCGAAACACTGTTGCCTGGTGAACGCAGCCGTGTTGTTCAAAATGACTGGGTGGGTAAATTTACCCTTCGCGTGAATTACACCGAGTCTGTGGATGGCTCTGGTGAAGTCAAGCATTTCTTAAAGAAAATGGATGTGGAAGGGGGGAGCCTCTTCCTGAAGGTGGAATCTGACGGAGATTCCTTGAGTTTAAGGTTCCGATAACTTTGTCGGAAAAAACTATCTTGTTTATACAGTGCAGATAACAAAACTAAAGATTTTTGGATTCAAGTCCTTTGCTCAGAGGACCGAAGTGAATTTCCCCACCAAGGGCCTTACCGCCGTTGTGGGTCCCAACGGCTGTGGTAAGTCTAACATTACCGACGCTATCCGTTGGGTGCTTGGCGAACAGAAAGCCGCCGCACTTCGTATGGGCAAAATGCAGGACGTGATCTTTAGCGGTACCGAAGAACGTGCCGCCATGAGCCTTGCTGAAGTTTCCATTGTTATCGATAACAGCGATGGAACTTTGAATTCTGAATATTCCGAAGTGATAGTGACCCGTCGTGTTCATCGCGATGGTTCCGGTGAATACCTGATCAACAATCAGGAATGCCGTCTTCGTGATGTTCATGCTTTGCTTTTTGACTCCGGTCTCGGTTCTAGTACTTACTCCCAGATGAACGCCGACATGATTAAAGCTGTTCTTTCTGATAAGGCCGATGATCGCCGTATCCTTTTTGAAGAAGCTGCTGGCGTTAGCAAGTATAAGCAGCAGCGTAAGGAAACCCGCCGTCAGCTGGAACGTGTGCAGATGGACATGGAACGTGTGGAAGACAATCTTCGTTCCGTTCGCCGTTCTGTACGTATGTATGAAACCCAGGCTGAAAAGGTCAACGAATATAAGCGTTTGAGCAAGGAACTTCGTGTTCTTGACTTGTCTGTAAGTATCGACAAGTACGAAGACATGCGTGATGGTGTGAATACCTTGGAAACCACAAGCCGCCGCATGAATCACGAGGTGGAATCTGCAAAGACCAAGGCTACAGAACTTCAGACCAAGATTGATGAAAAGAAACTCTTGATCAGTGAAGACGAAAACGCCTATCGCGATTTGGAACGCCAGGTTCAGACCATTACCATTGAACTGAACGACTTGAACAACTCCTTGGGCCGTATCCGCGATACCATTTCTGCCTTGGAAGGCGCAAATGATAAGGCTCAGGAAGAAATCAATCGCAGCCAGGAAAAGGTTCGTGAACTGACAGAAGAACAGGAACGCCTTGAAGAAGAAAATCGCGTACTTGGTTCCGATAGCGACGTCGAAGAAATGAACGCTCTGCTGGAACGTGAACGTGAAATTTTGCAGGTCATGCGCGACAAGGTGGACGATCTTCGTTCTCAGTCCAGGGATCTGGCCAATGAACGTTTGCAGGCAACGAACCGTGCCAACACCTTGCGTGGCCGTTTTGAACGTATGGATGCCGAATCCGCTTTGCTTCAGGGTAACTTGGAAAAGTGGAATGGCGAAATTCAGACTCTCCAGAATCAGAAGGCTGAAGCTGAGTCCGCTCTCCGTGATATCCAGACTGGCATGGATGAAGCCAATGCAGAAATTGAACGTTTGAACGAGCAGAAGACTACTCGTGAAGAACGCTTGGAACAGGATCGTTCCGACCTTCAGGATCAGCAGAAGAAACTTCAGGATCTTAAGAACGAAGAGGCCCGCTTGCAGTCCCGTATTGACGTGCTGCAGAGTGTTGCAAATGAAGGCACCGATGCTAGCCGCTGGCTGAAGGAAAACAAGGCCGAACTTATTGGTGGTCTGCTCTCCGAACGTATCGAGGCTACTCCCGAATACGCATCCTATGTGGAAGCTGCTTTGGGCGACTTGATGGATGCTGTGATTGTTTCCAGCGAATCCAGCGCAATGAACATTGTGGACTCCATGAAGGACTACAATGTGGGCAAGGCTTTGCTCGCCCTGGTTGGCGATGCTGCTCCTGCTTATCAGGGTGTTGTGGATGGTGCCGGTGTGGTCGGCTGCTTGAATCAGTTTGTAAAGGCTGATGACGAAATCAAGCCTTGGCTTACCGGAATTCTTTCCCGCTATTTCGTTGTGGATTCCTTGCAGACTGCAATTTCCTTCGCAAAGAATATGCGCGAACAGGATCTTTGCTTTGTTGCTCCCGATGCCATTGTCCGTACAAGCGGCTTGGTCAGCAGCGGTGCTGCAACTTCTGGCGCACTTTCCCGTAAGAATGAAATTGCTGATGCCACAAAGCTTTTGGAAGATGTCCAGTCTGAAGTGGTTGCCGCAGAAGAAGAAATTTCTCGCTTGCAGGACTTGGTTGACGAAGATACCAGCATGTTGGAATCCTTGGTGGATGACCTCCGCGAAAAGCAGGACTCCCTCCGTGGTGGCAATGCTGGCATTTCCATCCAGAACAATGTGATTGCAGGTTGCGATCGTCGTCTTACTCAGTTGGAAAACGAAGTTCGCAATGCCCAGGCCAAGATCCTGGCTGCAGAAGAATCTAAGAACAGCGATGCTGAGCTGGCTGAAGCCCAGGCTGCTGTGGACCGTGCCGAAAACGAGTATGCACGAGTCAATGATGAATTGTCCGAAAAGGATACCATGTTCCGCGAAAAGGAAGAAGAAGTTCGCGAACTGGAACGTGCCGCTCAGGACAAGAATGCAAAGCTTGCTCAGAACACCACTCGCTTGCGCAGTATTGCGGACCAGATTGAATTCCATGAAAATTCTATCCGCAGCCGTAACGACGAACTGGTGCAGAATGCTGCCGCCATCGAAAAGAACGAAGGCGAATGCAATTCTATTGCAGACCAGGCTCAGGCAAAGGATTCTCAGCTTCGCGAAGTTGAAGAACAGCGTGACTTGGCTCGCGAAAAGTATGAACTGGTTTCTGGCGACTTGGAAGATTGGCGTAGTGAAGCAAACCAACTTCGCGATGATATGATCGAGAAGATGAAGGAACTGAACGAAGTCGGTCGTCGTCAAGAAGCTTTGCAGGCAAACCTGGATCGTTTGGTGGAACGTATTACCAACGAATATTCCGTGGATCTTGCAAACCCCGAAGATGTGGAACGCATCGAATATAGCCAGCCCGAAGCTGACCGTGAAATTCGCGAACTCCGCGGAAAGATCAAAGCCTTGGGCCCTGTCGATGTGAATGTGATGGTGAACTACGAAGACGAAAAGAAGCGCCTGGAAGAAGTGGAAAAGCAGTTCGACGATTTGGACCGCGCCCGCGCTTCTCTCGACCGTACTATCACCAAGTTGGATGATATTGCCCGTACCCGTTATCTGGAAACCTTCAACAGAATTCAGAAGAACTTCCAGTTCGTATTCAGTAAGTTGTTCCTCAATGGTGAAACCAAGATGAGCCTTATTGAAAAGGTGGATGACATGGGTAAGCCCATGGATATCCTGGATGCGGACATCGAAATCAATGTTCGTCCTACCGGTAAGAAGATGCGTGGCATCAAGGCTCTTTCCGGTGGTGAACATGCTCTTACCGCAACGGCACTTCTCTTTGCTATTTACATGGAAAAACCGTCGCCCTACTGCGTGCTGGACGAAGTGGACGGTCCGCTTGATGACGCAAACGTGGGTCGCTTTATGGCCCTCCTCCGCGAATTCAGCAAGCAGACCTTGTTCATTGTGGTTACCCATAACAAGCGTACCATGGCTGAAGCAGATATGCTCTACGGTGTGACCCAGGAAATCAAGGGTATCTCCCGTATTGCTTCTGTGCAGTTGGCCGATGCAACCAAGTTCGCGATTTAGCAGTGAACAGTGAATAGTGAATAGTGAAGATTTTTCACCTTTCACCTTTCATCTTTATCCTATCTTCTCGTGCCTCGAACCTGGAACCTCAGCAAAGTGTCTTCTCGTATTCAATTAAAGGGTGTTTTTTTCGGTTGTGCGGCAGCTGTCTGCTACGGGACAAACCCGCTGGGTGCGCTGTTCCTTTATCGCGAGGGGCTCTCGCCGGAATCGGTGTTGTGCTATCGTTTTTCCATCGCCATTATTTTGCTTGCCTTCTTAATGGTGCTGAATCGAAACAGCGGTCAGTCTGTAATCCAAAAATTTGCGGTTCACAGACGGGAACTTCCGACACTTGTAATTCTTGGCTTTTTGTTTGCTATCAGCGCCTTGGGCCTTTATGCGTCCTTTAATTATATGGATGCGGGGCTTGCTTCCACCTTGCTCTTTTTGTATCCCTTGGAAGTGGCGTTGATTATGGCCGTCTTCTTCAAGGAAAAATTGACTGCGGCGGTGGGCCTGGCTATTGCGGTATCTCTCCTTGGCATTGGACTTTTGTATCGGGGCGGGGAAGGGGGTGTGGCCTTGAGCCTTACGGGGCTGCTTCTGGTGTTTGTTTCTTCATTGGCATACGCAGTCTACATCGTTGTGGTGAACAAGGCTGACCTGAAAATGGGATCCACGAAACTTACCCTGTATGTAATGATGTTCTGCCTTTTGTTCTTGCTTCTTTATTCAGTTATTTGGGGTTCCGGCTTGCCTCCGGTATTGCAGAATCCGTCATCTTATGGTTGGGCGCTGATGCTTGGCTTTGTTCCTACGGTTCTTTCCTTGGTGTTTATGGCCAAGGCAGTGAAAATTGTGGGATCCACACCTACGGCAATTATGGGTGGGTTGGAACCTTTGACCGCTGTGGTAATTGGCGTCTGTGTTTTCGGTGAAACATTGACCACTCGACTTTTCTTTGGTATTATTCTTGTGCTTGCGTCAGTCATTGTTTTGACGGTCAAGAAAAAGGGCTGATTATGAAATGTAATTGCAAAGAATGCGGTAAGGAATTTACGGAACGGGTGGGAATGTCTCCCATGGAAAGCAACATGGCCATGCGCGTGCGCAACAAGTTAGGTCATATTTGCCCCGAATGCCAGAACGCCTTGGCAGAAACAAAGAAGGGCCGCCGTAAACTTGCCTGGTGGAACTTCCGTGTGGCGCTGTGCTGTGCCTTGCTACTGTTACCCGTCTTTGCTGTATTTGCGGTCTTGATTGCGGTGCTGGGTCTGTACGTTCTATAAAAAAAAACACCTCGCTTTAATCACGAGGTGTTACGTAGATGGTTTGTGGATTGAGTAATTAATTTTCTAGCAAACTATCGTTGTACCATTCTCCGTAGGCTCGTACTTTGTATTCGTTGCTGGTTCCGCAAATCCAACGGCTACTTTTTGCGTAGCGACGGCTTACCACCGTATTTTCATTAATGATCCCTTCGCAGTCTTCAATAAGGAATGTCACGAAGGATATGCTGTTGGTGACCGCGCATGGATGTAAAGTTTTGTCATTGTTGTAACCGCGATATATGCTGATGGTCTCTATGGTATCTCTCGTCACTTTGGTTAGAATGTGGGCTGTAGGCTGGGTGTAATCGGAAGCTCCTACTTCGTAGTACTTGCAGCTGATGTTTCTCTTGGAAAAGTCTATAATAGAATCTGTTAATGGGTAGAACTTGGCGATATTGTCTCTGCTGATGAGGCGGATTTGTCCGTTAGCGTAAGAGATTGTTTCCTGCTCCGTGGACTCTTCTAAAAGAGGAATGGAACCATTGTAGGCGACTACGTGGCTGTCGAAGGATAAATCCTCCGGTCTCGCGAACTGGGCTGCGTATGTACTCAAAGTCTTGAAACTGGTGTCGATAGAAATGGTGTCGGGGTCTTCCTTTGGAAATTCGATGATTGGTTCCCTGTTGGCGGCGTTTGCGCTATCCTGGGAGTCTTGCTTTACCTTGTTTTTCAGGACCTTGCATTGTACAGCCATGACATCATTGAATGTGAAAAGGGCTTCATCGATATTCATGATGTCGGTGGTGGTTACGCAGGCGAAATCAAAACCATCTGCAGTGGTAATCAAGGAATCTATTGAAGCGTTTGCGGCGTCAAAGGTGTATGCGCAGGTCTTCTTGAGCATATAGACCATATTGTCTACGTCAACCCTTAAGTTTCTACCGGAATAGGCTCTTGTAATTAGCCCGTCCTGGATCCTTGTAACGCCAGTGAGTTTTTGCTCTGCGGCCTCGCAGCTGGCTGATGCGGCGTTTTCCTCTTCATAGGTGTCTACAGAGACGATATCCTGTATTAGGCTGCTAGCAGTTGCTTCGGTGGAGAAAGTGTAGATCTTTTGGAAATCAATGGTGGCTTCCGCAATCGCGTTGGGTTCTATGGCGTTTCCTGCGGTATTGTTGTCGGTGCAAGCGGTAAGTGCCAGCAAGCTTAATGTGCCCATTGCTATGATTTGCTTTTTCATATTTGCCTCCTAAACCTTTTTTGTAAATGGGAAAAATTGGATGTTCATGCGGTACACCTGATTCAGGTTCTCGCTGTTGGCGGTGATTGCGTTGATTCGCTTGCAGCAGTGTTCGATTTCTTCAACCACCTTACCATAAAGTTCTTCGTTCACGCCCATGGTGATTCCCATGAAGTGGCGTTCTCCTGCTGGGTACTTGTCCACTGCCTTTTCTGCAAAGTTTGCCATAGTTTTGTGCATGGATCTGATTGCCAGAGGAAGGGCTTCCTTGGAACCGATGAGTGTTTTTTCGGTTTGGGAAAAGGATCCGTTGCCGTCGGTTTTCAAAAGACCGCGCTTAACCAAGAATTTCAAAATTCGGCTTACGTCTTCTGCGGAAATTTCTTCATTGCAGACCGTTGCCATTTCCTTGGGCTTTGCGCCAGGCATCATGGGAGCAAGTTCTCGAAGAACCGGGTATTCCCAGGACTGGTAGAATTCAAAGGTGTCGCCGTCGATAACTCGGGCCTTGTGTTCCTTGGCGATGGCGTCCATTTCCATGAGGATGGATTTTTGGGCTTCGTCGGTTCTTGCATTGTCCAGGGAAACCATAAGAGCGAAGTAATTTGCTTCGTAATCCACAAGGTTCATCGCCCGGGCCACGGGCTCAATCTTTACCTTGCTCAGTTTGCTTTTTCCATCGCAAACCAATTTCAAAAAATTGGGGGAGGTGAATCCGGCCAGCTTATTGAACTCACGCCAGGAGAATGCGGAAACTCTTTTGCGTTCTTCGTAGAAGTCCCGCATATATTGGCGAAAATCAGTGTAACAAGTGATGTTCTTCATGTTATCAAATATAGGCTTTGAAACATGAAATTGGTTGAATTGTTATACAAAAGTTCTAAAAAATATTAAAAACAATGATTTTGATGATGAAATTATGAAAATATTTTTGTTTATTATACAGGCCGTATTATAAAGAAAAACGGCAGGGAAGTGCATTACCAAATCCCTGCCGCGGGCTTTTGCCCTAAGGCGCATTTTTATGGAATGGATTGCGCCTTTTTTGCTGTGTGGATCAGCAATTTTAACAGAAGAAGTCCTTCCAGATTTGAGTGCCTAGCTCGCAGAGGCGACTCTGCACGTCTTCAATCTTCTCGTGAAGACCGCTCTTGATGATTTCCTCGATGGTGGAGAAAGCCATATCGGAACGCATCTTCCCGAGAAGACGGAGAGAGTCCGCATTGCTCTTTACGGGAAAGGCAATATTCTTGAGGTTGATTTCAGCCTGCTCCAGGCAGTAGCGAAGTGACCTGGGGAAGTCTTCGCTCAGGAGCAAGAAGTCAGCCACATTCTGGGGCGTCACATTGGAATTCTTGCGATGGAACATCTCGTAAGCGCCCACACTCTTGAGAACCGCATTCCACTGCACCGTATCCATGGCCATGCCCACCATGCTTACATCCGGAAGAAGGATGTAGTACTTCACATCCAAAATTCGTGAAGTCTGGTCGGCGCGTTCAATCATGGTGCCGAGGCGGGCAAAGTTCCATGCCACGTCATGAGTCATTGTGCCTTGAATAATACCTACGGTCAGCTGGCTGAATTCCTTTACGCTGCAGTAGAAGGCGTGGGGTGCGGCCAGGGCTTGCTTCTGGGTTTCAGGATCGTTCAACTTAAGATAGAACTGGTTGATAGCAATCCAAAGTTCCGAAGAAATTCGCTCACGGACACAGCGGGCGTTTTCGCGGGCGGCAGCCACGCAGGATATGATGCTGCTGGGGTTTTCCTTGTCGAAGGTAAGGAAGGTCAGGGCGTTTTCGGTGGAAACGTGGGCGTAGCTCTTGAAGAATGCGTCTGCGTTACCGGCGGTCTGGATTACCGGTTCCCAGGGGCGTTCTTCGCCGGGCAAGTCCAACTGCAACTGAAGATTGACATCGATGGCGCGTGCCACGTTTTCTGCACGTTCAATATAACGGCCCAACCAGTAAATGGAATCTGCAACTCTGCTTAACATGTAAAAACTCCGTTTTATAATTAAAGATTGATAATTGATGATTGTTTAGTTTGGCGGCGAAGCCGCGATAATTATTAATTGTTAATTCTCAATTTTCAATTATCAATTTTATTGCTGCTGTTGTTGTTCCATCCATTGCTTGGCTTGGCCTAGTTCTGGTGCCTTTTCGTTTTCGGCAATGACCCAGGTATCCTTACAGCCACCGCCCTGAGAACTGTTCACCACGATGGAACCCTTCTTCAGGGCCACGCGGGTAAGGCCTCCCGGCAAGATGTAAGTTTCCTTGCCCTGTACAATGTAGGGGCGCAAGTCAACATGGCGACCTTCAAAGCTTCCGTCAACGATACAGGGCACGCGGCTCAAGGAAATCATGGGCTGTGCAATGTAGTTGCGGGGGTTTGCCTTGATCTTTTCCTTGAAGGCTTCGCATTCGGCCTTGGTGGATTTTGGGCCAACCAGCATGCCGTAGCCACCGGATTCGCTGGCAGCCTTTACCACCATGTTCTCGATGTGGTCGATGACGTGCTGCATGTGCTTCGGGTTTTCGCAGACGAAGGTGGGAACGTTGGGAATGATGGGTTCTTCGCCAAGGTAGTACTTGATAATCTGCGGAACGAAGGTGTAGATAGCCTTGTCATCAGCGACTCCGCAGCCGGGAGCGTTGGCAAGAGCCACGTTGCCGGCCTTGTAGGCTTCCATCAGTCCCGGCACGCCGAGGCAGGAATCGGGACGGAAAACCTGAGGGTCCAGGAATTCGTCATCCACGCGACGGTAGATCACGTGAACCTGCTTCAGGCCGCGGGTGGTGCGGGCGTAGACTTTCTTGTCCTGCACCACCAAGTCGTTACCGGTCACAAGGTCTACGCCCATCTGCTGTGCCAGATAGGAATGTTCGTAGTAGGCGGAGTTGTACACGCCCGGTGTGAGCACAACAACCTTCGGTTCTGCAACGCCATCGGCCAGGTATTCCAGGGCCTTGCGGAGGCGGGTGCAGTATTCGTCTACAGGGCGGATGCTGCAATGAGTGAACACCTGAGGGAAAGTACGCTTGAGAATCTGACGGTTCTGCAGCACATAGGAAACACCGCTGGGGCAACGCATGTTGTCTTCCAGCACGTAGAAGGTGCCGTCGGTATCGCGAACCAGGTCGGTACCGGTAATGTGTGCCCAGATTCCCTTGGGCGGTACGAAGCCTTCCATCTGCGGGCGGTAAGCGGTGCAGGTGCTGATGAGACTTTCGGGCACAACCTTGTCGCGCAAAATCTTGCGGTCGTTGTAGATGTCCGTCAAAAAGCAGTTCAAGGCTTCGGTACGCTGGCGCAGGCCGGCATCAAGGTGCTTCCAGTCTTCGGCGCTGACAATGCGAGGAATGACATCGAAAGGAATGATTTTGTCCTTTCCATCCTTGTTGCCATAGACTGCGAAGGTGATGCCGTTGTCGAAGAATGCCGACTCTGCAACTTTCTGACGACGCTGCAACTCACCTTCCGGCAATTCATTGATGCGGGTGATGAGCGGTTCTGCTGCCGGGCGGGGCGTTCCGTCGGGCAGACACAATTCGTCGTAGAATCCTTCTGTGTTATAGTTACCGAACTTCATAATGCTTCCTTGCGTTTGTTTAATTGATGATTGACGATTGAAGATTGATGATTATTTAGTAAGGCGGCAAAGCCGCGATATTTTTAATTCTCAATTATCCATTTTCAATTCTCAATTATCTCTCGTCTACGTTTACACCGACTTTAAGGATCGGGTTTCCGCCTCCGGTAATGACTCCCTTCAACGGGCTCACATCGCCGAAGTCGCGGCCCCACGCTAGAATAATGTGCTCGTCACCGCCGAGAACATTGTTGGTAGGGTCAAACTCAACCCAGCCGTGGCCCGGTATAAAGGTGGCGACCCAAGCGTGAGTGGCGTCTGCGCCAATCAGCTTCGGCTGACCTTTAGGTGGATGGGTTCGCAGGTAGCCGCTGATGTATCGGCAGGGCAGGTGAAGCGAACGCAGGCACCCGATCATCAGGTGTGCGAAATCCTGGCAGACACCTTTTCGTCCGCGAAGGATTTCCTGTGGCTGGGCTCCAATACGGGTTGCGCCCGGTGTGTATGCGCAGTCCGTATAAATTCTTGTCATCAGCTCCTTGGCGCTATCAAAGATAGGGCGGCCAGGCTGAAAACTTTCCAATGCATAATTCCGAACAGAATCGTCGGTATTTGCAAAGGGGGAAGAAAAGGCGTACATGGAGGCTTCCAAAGTGTCGCTATCCGTAGGACACTTCAAAAGCTTTGCCACTTCTTCCCAGGCGGGGCTTTGGGCGGGCGGTTCTTCGGCCTTGACTTCCACGATTGCAGTTGTCTTGAATCTAAAATGCTCGTGTTCCTGTTCAATGCTAAAGGCCAGCGCCTTGTTCCCGTAAATGTCTTGGCGCTCCTGCCTTGCCGTAGGATTGGGATCCACCTCGATGCGGTGGGAAATCCAGTTCTGGCGGGGTACGGCTCGGGGGAGCATGTAGGCCAAATGGTTACTGTACAAAACCGGCAGTGTGTAGTCGTATGTGGTTTCGTGATCGATCTGATAAATAGGCATCTTAAACTCCTTACACTTCTGTAGCCATGGCGTGAACAACGCCAGTTCTTGGTGCATGGTTTAAGTAGAGCCGACTGATCAGTTCAGCCACATGTTCAACGGCTGCAATCTTTTCGTCTACCAGCTTTGTCAAAGTTTCACGTTCGCTGCCGTTTACCTGTACGAGGCTTTCGATGTTGGCCAGGCGCAGGTCGGCCTGCAATCTCATCAGTTCCAGGTCCAGCGGGGAGAAGGCGGCTTCACCCTGGTTGTTTCCCGGCAGATGTTCCGTCTCTTCGCGGAGGCGGGCAATCTGGTAGGCGACACTTCGCGGGTTGGATTCGTCGGAAAGGAGCAAGTCCAGAACCGGTATCACCTGCAGGCGACCGCCATAGCGACGATGGTACGTCATGAGGCCGTCACCGATTTCAAGTACGGCCTGCAGCAATCGCAGTTCCGTAATCTCGTCGGCGGGAGAACGGCTCAAAAGGCTCTTGATCAATTGCAACGTACGGATGGCGCTTTCGATCTGGCGGCCCATTTCAAGAAAACGCCATTCATGGCCGCGGGTCATGGAGTCTGCCGCAAGGCCCGCCACCGCCGTACTGTCAGAAAGCACGGACTTCAGGTAAGGCAGCAATGCAGCCGCACCGTTTCCTGCAGGCATTTCCGCCACGCCGAATCCGTTCAGGGCAAGCCACAGGTCCTCTGAAATCCTGTCGCGGAGCTGTACTGCCAAGTCGCGGATTTCCGTGAGGGAACATTGCATGCCGTACTTGTTGTCCTTCCGCAGGATAAAGTAACGCAAAGCGTTTTCCGGATCCTGTGCCATTCCAGATAGCGAGTCATCGGAAATTCCAGCCTTCAAAATCCAAGGCAGCTCCGGCATTTCCATCCAGGATTCGTCGGAAAGTCGCACGGCAATACCGCGGGCGATTCGCGCCATCATGTTGGAAGCTGAAAGATCGCGCCCGAGGCGGAACAGGTTTTCTGCTGCGCGGCTAGGCAAATCGCCTCCAGCTCTCGACGGCATGACCACCTGATCCGCAGGGGCTAAAAGTGAGAAGTTGGCTACAGGCTTTTCGGAAAGAACCCAGATGTCCTTTTCTCCAATTTCCTTGTCGGCAGGTTCTGCGGCAGAGGCTGCGAACTTGCCATCCACCAGCTGGAACATGCCGAGGCCACCTGGCATTACAGAAGTTCCCTGCATGGTGTTTACGGCAAAGAATCTCATGGAGGCCTTTGCCGTCACAAACTTTCCGTCCTTGTAGGCGGGCACCGTAGAAACCTCCACGTAGCGCTCCGCAATCCAGGCTTCCGGATTTTCTTCTAACACCTGCAGCAAGGCAAGTTGCGCCGTAGAAGTCATGGCGGCGTATGCCTTGGGCGCATCGCTGCGGGCGTCGCGACCGTCGCTTCCGTTAATGCCAACCTTCTCCGGGAAGGCCTTCTTGAAAATCCATTTTTCCGGTTCTCGCATCACCTCGTCACGGCGGGATTCGTCGCCGAGCCAGACCGTTTCCACATCGGGAATCAACAGCTCTTCGCCAAGCAAGGTGCGGCAAATTTCCGGCAGGTAGGGCGTGAACATGGGCGTTTCCAGAACGCCGGAACCTAGGAAGTTTGAAATGGCCACATTGCCTGCACGCACGGTACTGATAAGGCCTACCGCACCTTCGCCGCTGTCGATGCGCAGTTCCAGCGGGTCGCACATGCGGTCTTCCACACGGCGGAAAATGGTGCCGATTTTTTTGAGGCCCATGAGGGTCTTCATATAGACTTGCAAGTTGCGGACGGCCAGGTCGTCGTTTTCCACCAGGGGAATTCCCAGGTAGCGGGCGAGGAGGGCGTCTTCTGCACGGCGGGGGCTGTCAGGTCCGCTGGCAAGCATCACTACGCGACCTTCTCCACTTGCCGCCCGCGACGAACCCCGCGCGGCATCAGCTCCGATTTCTGCCTGCAATCCGTCCAAACAATCCAGCAACTTCTTGAAGAAGCCGGCCAAGCGTTCCGTGCGCATGCTGCGGAAAAGTTCCGGGAAGGCGCGGCTCACGCCAATGCGGTTTTCCAGCGCCCGGCCCAGACCATCGGGAACTTGCAGATGGTCTGCCATCACCCGGTAGGATCCATCTTCAAGCCGCACGATGTCCGACGCGGAAAGATGCACATAGATGTTGCCTGCAGGTTTTACCTTCCAGGCCACTTGCAAAAATTCAGGGTTTGCGAAGAGCAGTGCCGCCGGCAACTTGCCTTCTTTCCAAAGCTTCTGCTCGCCGTAAATATCCGCGGCAAGGGCATTGAAAAGTCGGGCGCGCTGGGCGATACCCTTCTCGATGATGGACCATTCGTCGGGGCGAATCACAAGGGGCAAGGGATCGGTTCCCTTGTGATTGACGCCCACAGTCGACGAAAGGTCGTTTTCTTCCAGCACGTTCCGAAGCCGCTTGCAGCGATGCTCCAGCTCGGAAGCGCTCATGTTAGTTATTTCTGATTCCACACAGTTCATGCCCATATAAACGCAAAAGCCGTGCCAATGATTCAATAACCGGTCAGATTAAAGAATTTCGAGCCTGCGAATGCGCTGTTGGTGCCTGATAAACTTGCCCAATGGGCCGATTCCGGGGTTTTGAACTCCTCAAAATTCATCGTACCGTTTCAGATAATTTTCCCGTAATATTTCCGTAGATACAATTTTTGAATGTGTTACAAAACTTGTCTGTAAAATGGATTTTGGTAGGTGGCTGACCACCTCCCAAAAATTGAGAATATCTCCATTTTTATTTCAGTTTATGTAAAAAGAAGGCGGGTCGAATGGACTCAAAGTCCACTAACCCACTATGGCACGCTTTTTGCAATTGTCGCAACAGAAAACAAAGAGTGAAATTTTCAATTCCGAAAATCTCTCGTAACTCATAATTCGTAATTGGTAATTGGCGCAGCCTATGAATACCGCAGAAGTTTTGATCAAGTCCCTGGAAAGTGAGGGCGTCAAGTATATTTTTGGAATTCCCGGCGAAGAAACCCTGGAATTGATGGAGGCCATCAAGCGCTCCTCCATTCGTTTTATTACGGTCCGTCACGAGCAGGGGGCGGCCTTTATGGCGGATGTCTATGGCCGTTTGACAGGTAAGGCCGGCGTCTGCCTTTCTACCCTGGGCCCCGGGGCTACCAACTTGGTGACCGGTGTGGCCGATGCCAATTCCGACGGTGCGCCCCTCATTGCCATTACGGGCCAGGTGGGTACCGAACGCATGCACTTGACCAGCCATCAGTACCTGGATCTGGTGAACATGTTTACGCCCATTACCAAGCGCAGCAAGCAGGTGGTCCGCCCGGATACGGTGAATGAAATTGTCCGAATCGCATTCAAGTACGCCGAGATGGAAAAGCCCGGTGCCTGCCTCATCGACTTGCCTTGCAATATTGCCGCCATGGAAGTTTCTGGTGAAGTTGCTCAGACTCCGCTGAAGCATCACCGCGAAAATGTGGTGTACGCCAGTGACGATGCCATTGAGGCAGCCGCTGCCGCCATTCGCGAGGCCAAGCGTCCTGTGATTTTGGTGGGTCATTCCGCCGTGCGTAACAATGCGTCGGAGGCTTTGACATCTTTTGCTTCTTCCGCAAAGATTCCTGTGGTCAGCACTATGATGGCCAAGGGCGTCATCCCCTGCGACAATCGCTATTCCATGTGGTGCATCGGTATTCCGCAGAAGGATTACCAGAACTACATCATGGATGAAGCGGACCTTGTTATTGCCGTAGGGTATGACGTTGTGGAATACGCTCCTGCCAAGTGGAACCCCAAGGGCGACAAGAGAATTATTCACATTGATGAAACGCCTAACCACATCAATAAATTCTACCAGCCCGAAGAAGAAGTCATTGGAAACATTTCCGCATCTCTGGAAAAGCTGTGCAAGCTTTGCCCCAGCACCAAGGATCCGGAATGGGCTCTGTACATCCGCGAGAAAATGGCCGCAGACCATGCCCGCTATGACTTGGATAAGAGCTTCCCGCCCAAGCCCCAGAAGGTGCTTCACGATATCCGCCTGGTCATGGGCGAAGACGATATTCTCCTTTCGGACGTGGGTGCGCACAAGATGTGGATCGCTCGACAGTACCACTGCTACCATCCTAACACCTGCATTATTTCCAACGGCTTTGCCACCATGGGAATTGCAGTGCCGGGTGCCATTGCTGCAAAGCTCTTGAATCCCGAAAAGAAGGTACTTGCGGTTACAGGCGATGGCGGCTTTATGATGAACAGCCAGGAACTGGAAACGGCCTACCGCGAAAAGATTCCCTTTGTGACGCTGGTGTTTACCGACGGCAATTATGGTCTCATCAAGTGGAAGCAGGAAGAACGCTACGGCGACAGCTACGCCATCAGTTTTACCAATCCGGATTTCGTGAAGTATGCAGAATCCATGCACCTGAAGGGCTACCGCATCGAACGTACCGAAGATTTGCTGCCCACCCTGCGGGAAGCCTTCGAACAGGATGTGCCATGCATTATCGAGTGCCCGGTGGATTACTCCGCCAACATGGAATTGAGTGAACATCTGAAGAACCTGAAAGTTTAATCGCCGCGCATAAAACCGTGGCAAAATAAAAGCGGTAACACCGCAAAGGAAAACAAAATGACCTACCATCACAAACTTCTGTCTGGAATCTCCGAATCCACAGGGGTTCCTGTTGAACACACCTCCGTTTCTATGAGCGCCAACGTGGTGACCGGCCACGCCGTGGTCTATCGCCATACGGGCCTCAAGTCTCGTCCGGTGACTGACGAGTCCATGGGCAAGAATCAGTGGTAGCGGTTATTGATTTTCTTCGTATAAACTCCTACAGTCGAACAAAAAGGGCCTCCGGCGAATGCCGGGGGCTTTTTCTTTGAAAGGTTTTCTGTGCAAAAAAAAGAAACACCCCGCCGAGGCGAGGTGTCTCCAAATGTTCCAGTTGTCGTTGGAAGGACTTGACTACTAGCGAGAGTAGTATTCCACAACGAGCTGTTCCTGCAGCTGGACAGGGATCTGGTCGCGGAGCGGTTGCTTCACGAGAGAACCTTCCATCTTGGAAGCGTCGACGGTCAGATATTCAGGAACAGTTGCGCCAGCGGCCAAAGCTTCCTTGATCTGAACGTGTTCCTTAGACTGTTCGCGAACTGCAATCACGTCACCAGCCTTGAGCTGACGAGACGGAGAGAAGCTACGGACGCCGTTCACGGTGAAGTGACCGTGTGCAACGTACTGACGAGCAGCGAAGATGGTGCGAGCGAAGCCCATGCGGAGCACAGCGGCATCAAGACGGGTTTCGAGCAAAATCATCAGGTTGTCACCAGCAGAACCTGCGCGACGGTTTGCTTCGGCATAAGCCTTAGCAAGCTGAGCTTCGGAAATGTTGTAGGTGAAACGAAGACGCTGCTTTTCGACGAGCTGCTGCTTGTACACGGAAGCGGACTTCTTGCGGTTCTGACCATGCTGGCCAGGAGCAAAGTGACGACGGTCGAGAGCCTTCTGAGTCTTGTTAGAAACAGCAAGGTCCAAGGAACGGGCAACCTTGCCCTTAGGTCCACGGAAAGAGGACATATTAACCTCGTTAAAGGAAGCTCTTTGGTTAACACGTATGCAGGTAGAGCTTAACACAACATACGCTAAGTTGTGCCCCATATATAGAAATTCTCGTTAAGGATTTCAAGCCGAAAAGGGGAGACTTGCACCCGAGGAACGGCTTTTTTAGGAATTATTAGTTACGAGATATGAATTATGAGATGAAAACGGGCGGCCTATAACAATTCGTAATTCATAATTTATAATTCATAATTGTCTATATTATAGACAATGAATTGGAACGAACCGCAACTGATTGATATTCCTATTGCCCATGACCAGCGTGGTAATTTGAGCGTTGTGGAAGGCGGACAACTGATCCCCTTCGACATTAAGCGCCTTTATTACCTGTACGATGTGCCGGGTGGAGCAACCCGTGGCGGCCATGCCCATCGTGAACTTCGCCAGCTGATTATTGCGGCTAGCGGAAGTTTTGACGTGATTTTGGATAATGGCAAGACTCGACAGAAGTTCTCGCTGAACCGTTCCTATAAGGGATTGTATATTCCTACCATGACCTGGCGTGAAATCGAGAATTTCTCTTCTGGCGCAGTATGCATGGTTCTTGCATCGGAACATTATAACGAATCCGACTATATCTACGAATACGAAGATTTCCTGAAAGAAGTTAAATAATGCAGGGGGTGTAACCCCCTGCGTCATTATAAAAATTACGGTTTTAAAATTTCTTTGTGTAAGTGGCGTTGACGATGCCTGTGGCTCCAAAAGATTCCTTGTAGTGGAACAGGTCTTCGTTAAGGATTGTTCCCCGGTCTTCTGTGGAGATTCCCCAGGAAAAATTAGCGTAACCCTGTTGGGCTGCTTCTTGTAGAGCCAAGATATTCATTGGCGTTGTATGGTGGAAAAAGTCAAAACTTTCATCGGGGGAAATGTTTTGGTCATGAACCACCTTTGTATTTGGGAACAAAAACTGCAGCATGCCGCAAACATATCGACCGTTGTAGAATAGTCCCTTGAAACGGATGTTTTCGGGCAATCGCTGTTTCAAATCCATCAAGTCTTCCAGAGTGTGGATCGGCTTGGTGTGGTGTTTTTCCTTGGACAGCACCAGGAACTTGTAGAACGTCGCGATGTCTTCTTCGCTGGTCAAGTCGCGGTACTGGATGCTTCCTTCGGGTACGGTTTCTGCAAACTTGTTAAAGTCTTTCCAAAGTCGGCGCTGGTTTCTGTTGCATTGGGCAACGATGTCCATGTCCTTGCTCAACTGATTGCGGCTGCTCAGTTCCGTATAACGGCTGTAGCCCAGATGTTCCAAGGTGTAGTCCAGCAGATCGGGATTTTCTTCGGCGAACAAAGCGGGAGTTACTTTTAGACGAGCGCTCTTGAATTGGGTGGAAAGGTATTGGTCAGCTTGAGTCAGGATTTCCTTGAGCTGACTTGCGTTGTAGCAGGTCTTGGCAATGACGGGGCCTCCGAATGTGGAACCTGGGTGAGAAACAAATTCTCCGTCAATTTCTGCGCCTGGAAAATAGGCGACAATGACTCCACCCTTGTGCATGGCGAAACTTTTTTCCACGAAACGACCTTCGGGATGATAGTTCAAGAAACGTCTGCTTTGCAGGAAGGTTCCGTTGACGGATTCCTGGTTTACAAAACGATCAAGGCGACTGTCCAAATCCTTGTTGTAGGTCAAAATTTCGTACATAGTCTTAAAGTAGTAAATTTTGAAAAAAATATTTTCTACTTTGGATTACATGATTCAAGTTCCCTATTATCCTTTGAAACGAGTGGTTGATTCCTATGCGGGAGAATTGCAGAATGCTGTTTTCCGTGTGGTGGAGTCTGGCTGGTTTATCCGTGGAGAGGAATGCCGCAAGTTCGAGGTTAGTTTTGCCGAGTATTGCGGTTCCAAGTATTGCGTTGGGGTAGGGAACGGGCTAGAAGCGCTTTCCTTGATTTTGAAGGGATATATCGAACTAGGTCGATTGCAACCTGGTGACGGTGTAATCGTTCCTAGCAATACATTTATTGCAACATGGCTTGCGGTAAAGGCCGCGGGTCTTGTGCCTTATCCTGCAGAGCCCTGTGAAGACAGCTGTGTCTTGGGAATGAAATCTGTGGAGAAGGCTTTTACCAATGCAAAATTCAGTGGAGTCCGCATCAAGGCAATTCTGGCTGTCCATTTGTATGGACGCCTCTGCCCCATGGACCGCTTGATGAGTTTTGCAGAAGACCGCAATTTGCTTCTGCTGGAAGATGCTGCCCAGGCTCATGGGGCCGCCATGGCTTGGCCTCTGGATGAGGGCGTCGAGATTCGTCGTGCAGGAAATCTGGGCCACGCAGCAGGTTTCAGCTTCTATCCGGGAAAGAACCTGGGGGCTCTTGGTGATGCAGGCGCCGTGGTTACCTCCGACGAATCTCTGGCTCGCGTTGTCCGAATGCTTTCTAACTACGGTTCGGAACAGAAGTACGTACACGACTATGTGGGGGAGAACTCCCGCCTAGATGAAATGCAGGCCGCCGTTCTTTCCGTAAAGCTTCCGCGCCTGGATGCCGACAACGCTCGCCGTAATGAAATCGCAAAACGCTATCTGGCAGAAATCAAGAACCCACTGGTTCGCTTGCCTCTTGCTGCTGAAATTTCCCGAGGTACGGAGGAACGTGCCAATAATGTATGGCATATTTTTGCAGTTCACTGCGCCCGCCCCGATGGTTCCAGCTGTCGCGATGAACTTCGTGAACATTTGGGAAACCTCGGTGTAGAAACTTTGATTCATTATCCCACGCCTCCCCACATGCAAAAGGCTTTTGCGGAACAGTACGGTTCCGTAAAATATCCTGTGGCGGAAAAGCTTGCTCGTGAGGAATTGAGCCTACCCCTTCATCCTCTCATGACGGAAGAAGAAATTTGCGCAGTTATTGAAGGCGTAAACAGCTTCAAGGGTGAATCGAATGGATAAGTTCTTGAGTGTTTTGTTCTACGGCTGGTCCTTTGCGGTACAGTCCGCCAAGTCTGGCGGGGTGGTCCTTTGCAATACTCTCAGGGCCTTTGTCATCAATAAATTGTTGGCTGTATTTCTGCCGCCTGCCGCCTTTGCCTGCGTAGGTCAGTTCCTGAATATTATGTCTATTGGTACGGCTACGTCCAGTCTCGCCTTGAATAACGGATGGACCAGTCTTACAGCAAAGTACAAGGATGATGAAAAACAGCTTTTAGGCATTTGGCATGGAGGCACCCGCATTACCACTTTTGCCATGGTGTTCACTTGCGTTCTTGCTGTTGTGTTCTGCTTTGTCGCTCCTTTGGAAACCTTGTTCCCGGGAATGAACCCTCGATTGGTCCAGGCAGCCATTTTGTTTGCGCTGCCGGGAATTCTTGCGACCAATATTGTTACCATCACCTCCTCGGTAATGATTGGTCTTGGCGATCGTAAAAAGTGGAGCCTGATCAATATCATTGCTTCATTGTGGCAAATTATCTGGGTAGCCTTCTTCCTGTATTCCGGCAGACTTAGCGTACTTTCCATTATTGCCACCCAAAGTATTGTAGCTGCCTTCTTTGCAATTCGTGTGGCTCGTCAAGCTGGTTTTTCAATTAAGCGTATTTGGGCAACAAACCTGGATATTCGCGGCCCTTGGCTTTCCTATGCTTTGATGGGGATTGTCCCCATGGTGCTTACGCCTGTGGTTTTGACCATCATCAGAACGACGGTAGACTCCAGTTTCGGTCATGATGCGGCGGGCATTTGGCAGAGCGTCTGGAAGATTTCTGATTTCATCTTTATGATTGTTTCTGCAGTTTTGTCGGTAATGCTTTTGCCGAAGATTGCGGTTGTCCGTTGCAAGGAGGATTTCAATAGGACTTTTTATCCCATGTTTGGCATGGTGATGCTTTCGACCCTAGTTCTGGTTCTGGTCTTGTTTTTCGGTAGGAACCTTATTGTTCCTTTGCTTTTCTCAAAGGCATATATTGGTGCTGCAGACTATATGCATTTCCAGTTGCTTGGTGATTTCTTTAGGACGGCAGGCTTTACCATGGCCTTGGTCTTGTTTGCTCATCAAGAAACCAAGAAGTTCCTTACGGTAGAAATTATCTGTGATGTTCTCCTTGCTGTAGCAACGGTGGTTTGCGTCAAGATTTTTGAATTCAATGGCCCCATGATTGCATTTGCCTTTGAAAATGCCTTGTACTTCGTGATGATGTTCTTGATGGTCCGGAGGGTGAAGTGGAACAACCTGTAGTTTCTGTTCTCCTAGCTAGCTACAATCATGAAAAGTATGTTGAGGCTGCCGTACGTTCCGTCATGGCTCAGGAGGGTGTGTCCTTTGAACTTATTGTCATTGATGATGGCAGTAAGGATTCTTCGCCCCAGATTTTGGAAGCCCTGTCTAAGGAATTGAATTTCACTTACGTGCATCGCGAAAATAAGGGTGTGATTGCTACGGTCAATGAACTTCTGGGAATGGCCAAGGGTAAGTATTTCTGTACCTTTGCTTCGGATGATGTGATGCCTGCAGGGCGCTTGGCTGAGCAGAGTGCGTATCTATTGCAACATCCCCAGTGCATCGCTTGCTTTGGACAAATCAAGCAGATGGATCCAGAGGGTAACGTGGCCGCGGAGTTTGATCCCCGCTATTTGCGTTCCATTCCTCAGGTGACCTTTGAACAGTTCTTCCTCGGTGAAAGAGAACTTCATGGATGCTCCGAAATGTTGGATCTTGCTACCTTCAAGGCTATGGGCGGCTACGATGAAAACATCGGGCAAGAAGATTTTCCCATGATGCTTCGATTGCTGAGTGAATGTTCTCCTCTTCCGGTTGTTGCAACGGACTGCTGTCATTACCGCATTCACGGAAACAACATGTCTGCTGCAAATACTGTGGAGAACGTAGACTTTCTCTATAAGAATATGTTGGACACGGTGGAATGTTACAAGGACCATCCGCTGTACTCCAAGGCTAAGAAACTTTGGAAGGCCCGCTACTTCTCTGCTTTGACAAACTGCAGTAAGCGTGTGGCGTTGAAACGATTGCCGAAACTGGCTTCCTGTACATTTTATTTCTGGGCAAGAACCCTGAAACTTGTTTTGCCGAGGCGTAAAAGATGATTTCTGTCTGCATGGCTACATTCAATGGCGAAAGATTTCTTCATCTGCAACTGGATAGTATTTTGAATCAGTTGCCCGCAGATGCTGAAGTCATCATTGCAGATGACGGCTCTACTGATGCGACCTTAGATGTTATTCGCGAAATCAACGATCCTCGAATTCGCATTCTTCCCCAAAGTAAACATCTGGGCCCGGTCTACAATTTTGAACGTGCACTTCAGGCTGCCACCGGTAAGGCTATTTTCCTTGCAGACCAGGACGACTTGTGGCTTCCGGGGAAGGTTGAAAAAATGCTTGAAGCCTTGGGCTTCGACGGCTCCATCTTCTCTGCGAATGCTCCCTTGCTTGCTGTACACGACGCCATGGTCATAAATGGCGAAGGCGATGTCATGGGTGAATCTATGTGGATGGCTCGCCCTTATAAGCCCGGAGTCTTTGCCAATTGGTTGAAGAATTCCATTACAGGCTGTTGCACTGCTTTCCGTAGGGAACTTTTGGATGAGGCTTTGCCTTTCCCGAAGAATCTTCCTATGCACGATCAATGGCTTGGTGTTCTTGCTGAACGTAAAAGTGGGGTAGTGGCGGTTCCTGAAAAACTGATCAGCTACCGTGTGCATAAAAATAATGCTACCAACTTGTTCGCTGGTAGCAGTAAGAAAGTCGCCTGTTCTTGCCAACGTATTCGTTGGCGCGTAAATTTGTTAAAGGCTATTTTGCTCCGTCGGGGCTAGCTTCGGTTGATTCGTTGGCAGCGGGTTCTACGAATGCTCCTGCAGCAACGAATTCGTTCCATCCAATACTTACAATGGCGCCGGCACGGGTCAGGTTGCCCTGGGCATCTTCGTATTCCTTGAGGATTCTGCTCCATTCAGAAACATCGCGCTTGAACTTCACTTCCTTGTGAATTTTCTTTTCCAGCATGTCCTGCTTCCATTGGGCAGCTTCGGCGAGGCTCTTGCAGGAGACGCTCATGGCGTCCAGGTAGGCAGGCACGGCATCAAGGAATGTCTTTTCGAAAGGCTTTGCCTTGGGCTTTGCCTGGGCCACCAGGTTCTTCTGGTTGACGATGTTCTTTCGAATTTCTTCCATCAGGCGCACAATGCGAATAAAGTCTACCTGGGGCCAAATGAGGCTGAACGGCCACATTTTTTTCCAGTGGAACTTGAACATAGATTCGTGGGCGGTGTTCTTGGCACGCATCAATTCCTTGAGGTTGCCAAAAATAATTTGGGACGGAAGCATATCACTCATAGGCGGGAATATACAAAAATGCCCGGTTTTTGTGCTAAAATTGGGGCTGTTAACCATTTTTTTGCTTGCATTTTCTAAATAAGGAATTAAATTCAAATTTGCAAAAAACTTGCAAAGGATGCATATGAACAACAAAAAATTCAAAATTCTGCTTATTGTGGATATTGTGGCTATCATCGGCCTCTTTGCGCTGATGATGGTTCTTAAGGGTGGTTACGAAGAACAGGCCAAGAAGTCTGTAAGCGAACAGCTGGATGCATATTTGAACCAGAACAACGCTGTTCTCCAGGACCAGTGGAAGTCCCTGGACCAGTACGGCATGGCTTGGAAGCTTGTCTATGCTACTTTGACTGGTGACAAGTCCGAAGCGTCCTTCGACGCTGCTGCAAAGGCTATCGAAGAAGATAAGGATGCTCGTTTCAAGCAGCTTTCCTACATGTACACTGCAGCAGGCATTCCGGCTGCAGCTCAGAACAGCATTAACGAAAGGGCAGGCATGGCTGACAAGCTCGTCATCAAGAGCGAAAACGGTGTCAAGGAAGTGGCTTGCGGTAAGAACTGCGTCATTACCTTCACTTTCGCTAAGGGCAAGCTGAAGACTGCCGACTACAAGGCTCTTGCTGATTACAACATGGCCGATAACTTTAAGCTGGAAGCTCCCGCAGCCTTCCATTTCGAATAAGAGGTACTGACCATGAATATGAAGACTATTTCTATCGCCCTGGCTGCTGTGGCTGTCCTTCTTTTGGCAACTCTCCTTATGCAGAAGGGTGGCTATGTTTCTCAGGCTACCGAACACTACAACAAGACCACCGAAAAGTCCTTTAAGAGTGCTTCTCAGGTTGTGGAATACGTGAACGGTTCCATCGAAACCAACAAGTCCGTTTGGGTTCTCGCTGCCGAAGTCATTCAGAACGTAAAGACTTCCCAGGATCAGGCTCGTCTCGAAGCAAAGCTTTTCCCCTCTACCAAGGGTACCATGAGCATTGCTAACAAGACCCGCAAGTTCGAAGCAACCTCCAACTACTACATCATCTCCAACTTCGCAAAGGTTGAAGAAGACAAGAAGTCTGGCGTCAAGTCTCTGACTGGCCTCACTTCTGTGAACGTCAACGCTCTCCTCGGCAACGCAATCTCTGCTGACGACGAAGAAGACGAAGAGGAAGAAGAAGTTGTTGAAGAAGCTCCGGCTCCCAAGAAGGCTGCCAAGGGTAAGAAGGGCAAGAAGGGTAAGAAGCGCTAATTTAGGCGATTTTTCCTATCTCTTTGATACTCAACGAGTTACGAAAACGGTCCGAATTCCGGGCCGTTTTTTGTTGTTTTGAAGGGTTGGCGGACTGGTAAAATCTTGCCGTTTTTAAGCGAATTTAAGCATTTTGGAACTTTAAAGAGTGGGGGAGAATAGCTAAATTTCACCTCGTAAAAATTTTAAAAACACAAGGTGCCGGCTAACCCCCGGCAAGAGGTAAAAATGCTCATTCTTCGTGGTACTCCGGCTCTGTCGGACTTCCGTCTCCAGAAACTTCTGGCTGACTTCAAGAAAGAAAACCTGAACGTCGCAAGCGTTTACGCTGAATTCCTCCATGTGGTGGATCTGTCCGCCGATCTTTCCGCTTCCGAAAAGGAAACTCTGGAAAAGGTGCTCCACTACGGCCCCATGCGTGAAGCCAAGGCCCTGGAAGGTGAACTGTTCGTGGTTTGCCCCCGTCCGGGTACCATTAGCCCCTGGAGCTCCAAGGCTACCGATATCGCTCACATCTGCGGTCTGCCTGCTATCAAGCGTATCGAACGCGCCATTGCCTACTACGTGAAGTTTGAAGGTGCCGCTTCTGCCGACGCTCGCAAGGTGATCGAATCCAAGATCCACGACCGCATGACTCAGGCTGTATTCGCAGACACCGCTTCCCTGGACGTTCTCTTCAGCAAGGAAGAACCGCGTCCCCTGAACATTATTCCGGTGCTCACCGAAGGCCGCGAAGCCCTGGTGAAGGCTGACAAGGCTATGGGCCTCGCTCTTTCCGCCGACGAAATTGACTACCTGGTCAACAACTTTACCGCACTCAAGCGCAATCCCACCGACGTGGAACTCTACATGTTCGCTCAGGCCAACTCCGAACATTGCCGCCACAAGGTGTTCGGTGCCGAATGGACCATCGACGGTGTCAAGCAGGACAAGTCCCTGTTCCAGATGATCAAGAATACTTACGCATTGCACAACACCAACATCTTCAGCGCCTATAAGGATAACGCTGCCGTGATGAAGGGTGCAACCGCTGGTCGTTTCTACGCTGACCCCCGCACCAACAAGTATGACTTCCACAACGAAGAAGTGGATATCTTGATGAAGGTGGAAACCCATAACCACCCCACAGCAATTTCTCCGTTCCCCGGTGCTGCAACCGGTAGTGGTGGTGAAATCCGTGACGAGGGTGCAACTGGTAAGGGTTCCAAGCCGAAGGCTGGCCTCACTGGCTTTAGCGTTTCCAACCTGAAGCTTCCTGGTGCCGTTCAGCCTTGGGAAAAGGATTTTGGCAGTCCCAGCCGTATCGCTTCCGCTTTGGACATCATGATTGAAGGTCCTCTCGGCGGTGCTGCATTCAACAACGAATATGGCCGCCCGAACATTCTCGGTTACTTCCGTACTTTCGAACAGGAAGTCTCTGCTGAAAAGGGTACCGAAGTTCGCGGTTACCACAAGCCCATTATGCTGGCTGGCGGTCTCGGCAACATCAAGCACGACCACATCGAAAAGGGCCACATCGACCCGGGTGACCACCTGGTAGTTCTGGGCGGTCCGGCTATGCTCATCGGCCTTGGTGGCGGTGCAGCAAGTTCTGTGGCTAACGGTGCCGGTAACGAATCTCTGGACTTTGCTTCTGTGCAGCGCGAAAACCCCGAAATGGAACGCCGTTGCCAGGAAGTGATCGACCGTTGCTGGGCAATGGACGAAGAAAACCCCATTACCTTCATTCACGACGTGGGTGCAGGTGGACTTTCTAACGCCTTCCCGGAACTCGTCAACGATGGCGGTCTCGGTGGTAAGTTTGAACTCCGTAACGTTCCTAACGACGAACCGGGCATGAGCCCCTTCGAAATCTGGAGTAACGAATCCCAGGAACGTTATGTGATTGCCGTTGCCGGCAACAAGCTGGACGTGTTCGACGCAATCTGTAAGCGTGAACGTTGCCCCTATGCTGTCGTTGGCGAAGCTATTCCCGAAAAGCACTTGACTCTTACCGATAAGCACTTCGGTTCTACTCCCATCGATATGCCGCTGGAAGTCTTGCTGGGCAAACCGCCCCGCATGATCCGTAACGAAATGAGCCAGAAGCGTCCGCTGACCTCTCAGGTCGTTCCTGCTGACGCAACCATCAAGGATATTGCACACCGCGTTCTCGCTAACCCCACTGTGGCTGACAAGACCTTCTTGATCTCCATCGGTGACCGTTCCGTGACCGGTATGATCTGCCGCGACCAGATGGTCGGCCCCTGGCAGGTTCCTGTTGCTGACTGCGCTGTGACCTCTGCAACTCTCGACACCTACGAAGGTGAAGTGATGTCCATGGGTGAACGCGCTCCGATCGCTTTGATTTCTCCGGCCGCCGCAGCCCGCATGACTGTTGCTGAATCTCTCACCAACATGGCTGCCGCTTACGTTCCCGACATGGGCCGCGTTAACCTTTCCGCTAACTGGATGGCAACTCCTAACTACGAAGGTGACGGTGCCGACCTGTACGAAGCTGTAAAGGCTATCGGTATGGAACTCTGCCCGGAACTGGGCATCACCATTCCGGTGGGTAAGGACTCCATGTCCATGAGCACTGTATGGCAGGATGAAAAGGGTAGCCACCGCGTTACCGCTCCGATCTCCCTGGTCATCAGCGCCTTCTCTCCCTGCGCTGATGTTCGCAAGACCATGACTCCGCAGCTCATCCAGAACAACGACACTTCCCTTGTGTTGGTGGACTTGGCCCGCGGCAAGAACCGTATGGGCGCATCCATTGCAGCCCAGGTTTACAACATGCTTGGCGACAAGGCTCCGGATGTGGATTCCGCTAAGGAACTCCGCGCCTTCTTCGAAACAATCCAGAAGCTCAATGCCGACGGCAAGATCATGGCTTACCACGATAAGTCTGATGGCGGTCTCTATACCACCGTTACCGAAATGGCATTCGCAGGTCACGTCGGTGTTACTTTGGATGTAAACGCTCTCCAGGGCAACATCATCGACGCTCTCTTCAACGAAGAACTGGGTGCTGTTATTCAGGTTGCAAATGCAGACGTTGCCGCTGTTAAGGCTGCCTTCGCTGCTGCAGGCCTGGGTGATACCGTTTCTGAAATCGGTAAGCTGAACAACACTTACAACATCGTTATTGGCGACTACGCCGAAGGCCTCTCTGACCTTCGCGCTATCTGGTCCGATACCACCCGCCGCATTGCCGCCCTCCGCGACAATCCGGCTTGCGCCGAAAGCGAATACACCTTGAAGCTGGAACAGGATGATCCGGGTATCACCCCGAAGGTCACCTTCGACCTCAACGCTAGCGCAAAGATCATCAAGGATTACTCTAGCCGCCCGAAGATGGCTATCCTCCGCGAACAGGGCGTCAACGGCGAACTGGAAATGGCAGCCGCATTTGCCAAGGCCGGTTTCGAATCCATCGACGTTCACATGACCGACATCTTGAGCGGTCGCGTAAGCCTGAAGGACTTCAACGGTCTGGTGGCTTGCGGTGGCTTTAGCTACGGTGACGTTCTGGGTGCTGGCGAAGGCTGGGCAAAGAGCATCTTGTTCAACCCCAAGGCTCGCGCAGAATTCGAAGCCTACTTCAACCGTAAGGATACCTTCACTCTGGGCGTCTGCAACGGCTGCCAGATGGTCTCCAACCTGAAGGACTTGATTCCGGGTGCAAATCATTGGCCGCGCTTCGTTCAGAACCTCTCTGAACGTTTTGAAGCCCGTTTCGCAAGCTTGAAGGTGGAAGATACTCCGGCTGTGCTCCTGAAGGGTATGGCAGGCTCTGTGCTGCCTATTGCAGTGGCTCACGGTGAAGGCCGCGCAGAATTCGCATCTCGCGAAGCTGCAGAAGCCTGCCTTAAGACTGGCCTTGTGGCTCTGCGCTACGTGGACGGCAAGCACGAATACACCGAACGCTATCCGCTGAACCCCAACGGTTCTCCCTTCGCCATCAACGGCCTCTGCTCTGAAGACGGTCGCGCTCTCGTCATGATGCCGCACCCGGAACGCGTGTTCCGTACCTGCCAGTACTCCTGGCATCCGGCTGAATGGAGCGAAGACGGTCCGTGGATGCAGCTGTTCCGCAACGGCAGAATATTTGTAGCCGAAAAGGGCTAAGCGCAGAAAAAGAACCTACGACTGCCCTTTTCTCTCGCCTCCGCTCTCAGCTTATGCTGAGGGCTTCGGCTCACGGCTTTGTAGGCTAAACCCGGGTGTCATCCCGGCCTCCGAGCCGGGGTCTCCAAAAAATCCGCTTCCTGCAACACCTGCAGGGGCGGTTTTTGTTTTGCAGGCTTTGGACGAAAAAAAATTTCTTCAGAACGAAAACTGTGTATAAAAAAATTTTCGTTCGGTTTGCGAAATATTTGTGTTTGCCAAAATTTACTGGCGACTTGTATACACGAAAACTATATTTGTGTCGCTATGAAAAAGTTTGACAAGAAAATTGTTTCTACTACGTTTGCCCTTGTTTTGGGCGCGTTTGCAACCTTCAGTTCTGCTGCACAAATTCAGGGTTTTGTTTCTGGTTACGCACCTGGTAAAGTTGATGTGGCTGAGAATGCAAAAGGCATTAAATCCAGCTACAAGCTTGATACAGACCTCATGTGGAGCCTGGGTGGCGAATTTCTGGTATCACCAGTTGGCCCGCTTATGGTTGGCGGTGGTCTTGGCTTCTTCAGTGTACAGACCAATGGCGAAAATAATGTTGTGATGCCTTCTGTTCCTCTGTGGGGCTCCGTTGGCGTGATTGGCCCTGAACAGTGGACCGTTCGCCCTTATTTTGAAGCTCGTGTTGGTTATCCCATTGCCGTGTCTCGTTTTAAGACTTGGTGGAATAAGCCGCTGAATTTCTTCGCTGGCGCAAATGTTGGTGTCCAGCTGCCTTATCACATGGGTGTAGAATTCAACTGCACTTACCTGACCATGGATAAGTACTTCAAGATTACTGATGTGGAATACCGCTTGAGCTCCGTGAAGTTTGGTGGATCCATCACGGTTCATTTCGACCTGTTCAAGGGAGCTTCTGAACCGAGCAAGGCTCCTGTTGCAATCGAAAATGTTGCTGCAGAACCTGCCGCACAGGAATCTTCTGATATTTATTCTTCCGACGTGAGCGAAAGTTCTGAACAGTCCTCCTACGAAGATCCGTATTCCAGCTATGGCGATACCTCTGCAGACCAGTCTGCGGAACAGCCCGCTGAAGAATCTGCAGCAGAGCCCGTTTCCGAAGAACCTGCTGCTGAAACATCTTCCGATGTAGAATCTTCTGTAGAACCTGCTGCCGAAGAAACTGCTGAATCTTCTGAAAGCTCCGCAGATGAAGGCGAATCCTCCGAAGCAGAAGCTTCTGCTGAAGAAGCTCCCGACGAAGAAGCTGTCGCTGAGGCTCCTGCTGAAGAACCTGTAGCAGAACCTGCTCCTGCACCGGCCGCAAAGCCCGCAGCTAAGAAGGCTCCTGCCAAGAAGAAGGCCACAAAGAAGGCTGCAAAGAAGACTACTAAAAAGGCAAAGGCTAAGGCGAAGCCTAAGGCCAAAAAGAAAAAGTAGTGCCAGCTTAGTAAGTTGTTAGAAGTGCCGCGCTTTCGCGGCATTTATTTTATAAACAAGGGATTTGAAAATATGTCTGAGCAGAATGTGACTCGTGAAACTTTGGTGGAATTCTTCGGTGCTGAAGAATACTCTCGCTTGTGCCGTCATGAGGCTGGCCATGCGTTGGTGGCGTTCTTGTTCAAGCGTCCTTTGGAATATGTGAAGATGACTAATTCCAAGGAACGCCCGGGTGTTACCCGCATTACCGGCAGCGAATTGGATGGCTCTGCCCACATTGCCATTGCGGGCCATATTTCTGAATTTATCATCCGCAAGAACTTCGCTTGTGACCTGGACACGGTGATGCGTGAACTTCCTATGGAATTGAACCGCAGTGACGCGGACTACCAAAGTTTTCAAGCTGCCTGCTATTATTTCCAGATGGCGGAAACCAATGTGGTGGAGCAGTGCTACAATATTTTGATGGCGTGCCAGAAGGCCTTGCTCGCGATTGTTGATGGCTTGGAACAGCGCACCTGCATGACTAGCGAAGAAATTGCTGCTCTCTTCCAAAAGTAATTGAATCCGCGAGAAATCGTGTGAGGAATCGCGCGAACTTGTAAATGCAAAAAAGACCAGTCTTGTGGACTGGTCTTTTTAATGGAGATCCCGGCGCGGTGGCCGGGATGACACTTCGCGAATTACTTCAAAGCGGCGATGATAGCATCACCCATGCCGGTGGTACCGACCTTGGTGCAACCTTCCTGGTAGATATCGCCAGTGCGGTAGCCCTGAGAGATCACCTTTTCGCAAGCGGCTTCGATAGCGCGTGCAGCTTCTTCTTCCTTGAAGGTGTAACGGAGCATGAGTGCAGTGGAGAGGATCTGTGCCAGCGGGTTAGCGATGCCCTTACCAGCGATGTCCGGAGCGGAACCACCTGCCGGTTCGTACAGACCGAAGGAACCTTCAGCAATAGAAGCGGAGGGGAGGAGACCCATGGAACCGGTGAGCATTGCGCATTCGTCGGTGAGGATGTCGCCGAACAGGTTCGGGCAGAGCATCACGTCGAAGTCGCGGGGGCGCTTCAGGAGCTGCATTGCAGCGTTGTCCACGTAGAGGTGTTCGAGGGTCAGTTCCGGATAATCCTTGATGACTTCGTTCACAACTTCGCGCCACAGAACGGAAGTGGTCAGAACGTTAGCCTTATCGATGGAAGCAACCTTCTTGTTGCGCAACATTGCGGCGTCGAAAGCGAAGCGAGCGATGCGTTCCACTTCGTAGCGGCTGTACTTCATGGTGTCGAAACCGATTTCTTCCTTGGAGCCCGGAACGCCTTCGCGGCCCTTGGGCTGACCGAAGTAAACGTCACCAGTCAGTTCACGAACGGTAAGGATGTTGAATCCATCACCGACGATGTCAGAACGGAGGGGGCAAGCGCCGGCCAGTTCCTTATAGACGCGAGCCGGGCGGAGGTTGCAGAAAAGCTTGAAGTGCTTACGGAGCGGGAGGAGAGCGCCGCGTTCCGGCTGCAGGTTAGGAGGAAGGTGTTCCCACTTGGGGCCACCCACAGAACCGAAAAGAATACAGTCAGAAGCTTCACCCAGCTTGAGGGTGGATTCCGGCAGCGGAGAACCGCTTTCGTCGTAAGCAGCGCCACCAACGTTGGCCCATTCAGCGTTCACGTCGAAACCGAACTTCTTGGAAACAACGTCCAGAACGCGGACGGCTTCCTTCATCACTTCCGGACCGATACCGTCGCCCGGGAGAACTGCAATCTTGTAATTCTTGCTCATTATTGAGTCCTTTGTTTAAAATTTGAACAGGTCAAAGATAGTAAAAAACGAGGGGCATTTCTACCTCTCGTTTTGTTTAATTCTCGCTCTTTTCTGCATTTTCCCGAGATTCCCGTTGTGCCACTTCTCGGGGGTGGAAACTCTTGTGTTCTTGCTTAATAAATTCTTTGTCTACGTGGGTGTAGATCTGGGTGGTGCTGATGTCGGCGTGACCCAGCAGTTCTTGAAGCACGCGGAGGTCCATTCCCGCTTCTAGGCAGTGTGTGGCGAAGCTGTGCCTAAAGGTGTGTGGTGAAACTTGCTTGGTCAGGTGGAGCGTATGCTGTTGCACAATTTTCCAGGCACCCATGCGACTCATGGGCTTGCCGCGGGAATTTAAAATTATGTTGTCTGTAGTCGGGTGGGTGAGGGGGCGACCACGTTCAATCCATTCCTTTAGATTTTCCTTGGCCTTGCTGCCCAGAGGAATCAGACGCTGCTTGTTGCCCTTGCCGATGGGGGTTAGCCATTCGTTATCCAAGTCCAATTGGGCAAGCTTGATTCCCAAGGTTTCGGAGATTCGGAGGCCCGCACTGTACATCAGTTCGAACAGCGCGGTGTCTCGCAGAGGATTCTTTCCGTTGGCAGCACTTTCAAAAACACTGTCCACTTCTTCGCGGGTTAGGTACTGGGGGAGGTAGTGGCCCAGGCGTGGTGTGGCCAACATGCTTTCGGTGCTGAAATCGTATTCGCCCTGGTTCTGCATGTACTTCAGGAACCCGCGGAGGCTGGAAAAATGCCTTGCGATGCTGGTGGCCGCATATTCCGCACCGTCATCATGGCTACCTGCGGAATTGACCTTGCTGGCGGCTGCCGTCAAGAACTCGTCCAGTTTCTCTGGAGTCAAATCTTTTAGATCGATGCTGTTGTCGTCCAACCACCCTACGAAGTGTCGCAGGTCTTCTTGATAGCTTTGGATGGTCATGGGGGAGAGGTTTCTCTCCACTCCAAGGAAGGCCATATAGGCATCAAGACGGTTAGAATTCAAGCTCATGGAAAAAAAATAACTTTTTTTTGCCTTTCTCCCTTGCCAAGTGTTCTGAATAATTCTAATATTGAGCCCGTCCTAAGCGACTATGGATGATTAGCTCAGTTGGTAGAGCAGCTGACTCTTAATCAGCGGGTCGCAGGTTCGACCCCTGCATCATCCACTAACCTCGAAAGAGGATACATACAAAAGCGACAGACAAAGCTAAGCACTTTGGTGAACTTTGAAACTTCGACTTTTGACTTTTACGACCTTTATGGATGATTAGCTCAGTTGGTAGAGCAGCTGACTCTTAATCAGCGGGTCGCAGGTTCGACCCCTGCATCATCCACGAAACTCTCTCAGAAATGAGAGAGTTTTTTTTATGCTTTTAGCTGTCATATTTTGTATACTCTCTATATAAAGTGCTATCTTTGTAAGACTATTACAAGTTTTGTTTTTTATTGGTTTTTAGATGAAAATTGTATTGCCTGTAGCTGGTAACGGATTGCGTCTCCGTCCTTATACCGAGAATGTGCCGAAATGCTTACTTCCGGTGGCCGGTAAGACCATTTTGGACTGGATTGTCGAAGATTCCCTTTCTTTGAAGCCGTCTGAAACCATCTTCATTACGGGCTACAAGGCCGACGTTGTCGACCAGTTCCTGACCAAGCGTCCGGCTTGGGGTGCTACTCGCACTGTGGTGCAGAGCAATCCTCAGGGGCTGGGCGAAGCAATCAGTCTTTCCTTGCCCTTTGTGAACGACGACGAACCGCTCCTGATCATTTTGGGCGATACCCTGTTCGAAGCCGACCTTTCCATTTTGAACAACGCCCAGGAAAACATCCTTTATACATTCAAGGTTGAAGACCCGAAGCGCTTTGGTGTAGCTGTAACCGACGCCAATGGTCGTATTGAACGTTTGGTTGAAAAACCCCAGGAATTCGTTTCCGACGAAGCTATCGTGGGCATCTATTACATCAAGGATGTGAAGGTTCTCAAGGAAAGCTTGAAGTACTTGATGGACAATAACATCCGTACCAAGAATGAATTCCAGCTGACCGACGCTCTGGAAATGATGCTTGAAAAGGGTTGCAAGTTCAGCACCGCTCCTGTGGCAAAGTGGCTGGACTGCGGCTTGGCAGAAACCTTGCTTGAAACCAACGCCCACGTGCTGAAGCGAAACGACAACTCTGCCAGCGTTTCAGCAGAAGGTTGTAAGATTATCGCGCCTTGCCATATCGGCAAGAACGTGAAACTTTCAAATAGCACCATTGGTCCTAACGTTGCCATTGGTGACGGAGCCGTCATTGAAAACTGCACCCTAAAGGATGTGGTGGTCTGGGATGGCGTCAAGGTTTCTGATAAGGCCTTGAATAACGTAATCGTTCACGAATAAATAAAAAAGAGCCCTTTCAAAAGGCTCTTTTTTTGGTCCTATCGGTAGCGCTCAGCTCCCTCCAGGATGACTCTTACTGTACGTCCAGTTGGACCTTATATGCAGGTTTTCCCTTGTGCTTGGCCAGCTCGCTACGAGGCGCCGTAGTAATGGTGACGTTCTTCTTGGTCACGCCCTTCTGCTGCTGCAATGTCTTCAGAAGTTCCTGGTTGCGCTTGTTTGCCTTTTCCAGAAGTTCCTTTTCAAGAGTCTTGCGATCCAGTGCTGCGGCATGTTCCCTGGCGTAGGCAACGTAGAGGCTGTCGTCATCCTTGATGTTGATGATGCTCTTTTCATCAAGTTCGTTCAAAGTCTTCTTGCCGCTGGTGGACATGTAGTAGTCGGTCTTCAGCTTGCGGGTCTTGTAGGCTTCCACGGTCTTCTTCAGCGGGAAGGACTGCACGAAGTTCAGCTTCAGCTTGGGATCCTTGACGACGGCTTCTACCATCTTGATGGCCTTGGCGTACTGTTCGCTTTCCAGATTGTTGCTCAAGGGGTCGATGACCACTTCATCGTTCTTGCCCAGGTCCATGCCCAAGGCGTTTGCGCCGGAGGTGGCCAGGTTGCCCACCAGCTTCAGCGGAGAGAGAGCCACCTTGATGAGCAGGTTCATGACGGTCTTCCAGATAATCTTTCCGTAGGAGAATTCCGGATCCTGGACGTTGCCCTTTACCGGAACGTCGAACTGGATTTTTTCATCCTTGTCCTTCAGAATATACAGGCCAATCTTCATGGGTACGTTGAATTCCGGTTCAGAGTTGGGATCCTTGTCGCCTACGTCGATGTTGTAAATGTCGATGGTGTTCTTGCTGTCGATGTCCCACTTGCTCAGCTTGTTTTCGCTGGCGAAGGCCAAGGTGCCGGAACTGATGGGGTAGCCGGTGAAATGGTAGCTGTAGGGGGAGAAGTGGCTCAGGGCCAGGTTCTTTACGCTGAGGTAAATGTCCATGGTGCTGATGTCAGAAAGGGCGCCCTTGTACTTGAGGGAGAGGGTGCCGCCACCTGGGAAGGAGGCGCCTACATTCACTGTGCAGGGAGTGCTGAAATTGATGTTGCTGCCGTTGACGTTAATGTTGCTGACGGTGTAGGAGAAAGGCTTCTTGATGGTCTGGTCGTTGGCGGAAACGTTGGTGTTCTTGACCTGCAGTTTCTTCAGCACGAACTTCATGGGCTTTTCTTTTTCTGCGGGTTTCTGTTCTGCCGGGGCTGCAGCCTGGGCGGAGGAGTCTGCCGGTGCGTCAGGGACGATCACCGTTGTGGTGTCCAGAACCGTTGCGCTTACGGCTGCACTATCTGCTGCTGCGGTGTCGGCGTAGGCAGTTGCGCCCTTGGGGTTCAGCAAAATGTCAATGTTAGTCTTGCCGCCCTTAAGCAAATCCAGGTGGGCGAACGCGCCGTCTACGACGACGGAGTCCACGTTGAAATCGTTCTCGTTGAGATTGGCCTTGGCGATGCCCACGTCTACGCGGTTTACGCCGATGGTCTTGCCGGAGGTTTCCGTAAGGACAATGTCAGAAAGGTTGACGTTTCCGCTGACGTTGGAGGAGAGAACGTCGTTGACGTTACCCTGGACGTTCAGGTGGATGTTGAGGGCTCCGCTGAAATCCTTGTAGTTGATGAAGTCCTTCAGGTAGGGCTTGATGCAGGCCAGGGCGAACTGGTTCAGACCTACGGAAACGTTGAAACCCTGGGTTTCCATGTTGAAGAGAACCTTTACGTTCAGGTCGCCGCCATCGGCAAACTTGAGGGTGACTCCGATGTCGGTGTCCTGGTTGTCAAAGTAGACTGCGGGAATTTCTACGGAGAAGTCCTGAAGGTGGAACTTGGAGCCGACTTTCTGGTCCTGGTAAATGATGTTGCCCTTTTCGAGAACGATGTTCTCTACGGCGATGCTTAAACCGCCCAAGGATTCAGACGGGTTCAGGTTCAGGGCCTGTGCGGAATCTGCAGAGGTCGTGTCGGCAGCGGTAGAATCGACTGCGCTAACGGTAGTGTCGATGGCGGTGGTATCGCCCTCGGCAAGCTTATCCAAAATGTCGCTGAAGTTAAAACGTTCTCCGTTCTGGATGACTCTGGTGTAGAGACCCTTCAGGTAGATTTCGCTAACGCTGATTTCCTTTGCCAGGAGTCGGGTGGGGTTCACGTTAATACGGAACTTTTCGAAGGCCACAAACGGTGTGGAGCCATCGGGTTCAAGAATTGCGAAGCTGTCCACTTCCACGGTGAATGTGGTGGGGGAGAAGTTCACGCTTGCAATGTTCATCTTGCGGCCAATCAACTCTTCGGAGTGGCTGACCACATAGTTCTTTGCAATGGTGGGACCAATTTTCAATGCTGCAATGAGGAGGATGAAAAGTGCAGCGAGGACAATCAAGACTATGTAACGCTTTTTCATGTTTTTAATTATAGTAACAATGGTTTTTACAGTTTTTAAAGTCCAGGGACTTCTGGATAAAAAAGAACATTTGTTTGTATTCCATAGCTTGTGGAATTCGGTAGGTTTATTATATTTTGCTTACATTCTATTAGGAGAATTTGGTTTTGAAAAGATTACTTCCCTTGCTTCTGGTTCCGGCAGCTGTATTTGCTGGTGAATGGAGCTTCTCTATTAATACTGTCGCAGCAGATTATCTTGAACGTGATATTCAACCTGGTAAGGACCATTTTGCAGGCATTGCAGGCCCCTTTAGCGGTCTCAAGGCTGCAGTGACTCCTTCTGCAACTTATGCCCTGCCCACACCTCTTGGCGAGCATTTCTTGCTGAAAAGTGCCGAAGTTGAATTTACAGGTTCCTTTGAAGTTTCTCCCTTGTCCATTCGTCCGGAATTGAAGGCTGAATTTACTCCGGTTCCGTTCCTGGTGTTCGGTGCCGGTGGCTCCATCGGTACGGGCTGGAATCCTCTGGGATTCGATGGCATGAGCGTCTATAATTCTGCCAAGGCAGAGTACGAAGCCCTCACTCCTTTCGCTCACTACTATTATGAATTGTGGGCATCTGCAACATTCCAGTTTGACCTGGGTGCGGTGGTGCCTGGGGATTGGTCTCATGTGGTCATGCTCGCATCTTACCAGTGGATTTACAAGGCGATCACTGGCGTGGAAGATGGCGAAATTTGGGAATGGCAGGTTGTTCCTGGCGATGCCAATGGTTGGCAGTACTACGTGACCGGAGTTCTCGGTTACAAGATGCCCTTGGTTCTTTCCATGGTGGGTTTCATGGGTGAATTCTATGGCCATTACGACCGTGCTGACTACGCCAAGAGATACAGAGCCTTTGACGGCGAGTTCATGTGGATCGACTTGAGTCTCCTCCTGGAATTCAAGCTGAATGAAAAGAACACCTTGAAGACCTTGTTCACCTTTGAAGCAGATCGCAGCTTTGCTACTCCTCATGAGTCTGCTGCTGAAGAACCGCTGCTGGTCAAGACTGGCCGCGAATGGTCCTTCTATCGAATCGCTCTCGTTTGGGATCACGAATTCTAGTAACGTTTAGACAAACGAAAAAAGGCCCGCTTTCGAGCGGGCTTTTTTTATGGAATGAAAATTTTTAGTCGCGCCAGAAGGTAAAGGATTTTCCTTCGATCTTCTTGCTTTCGTAAGTGCAGGTGTCTGCGCGCTTGTAAAGATCGTCGAAGGACAGTCCGCTATCGCTCTTGAAGAATGCGGCGCCCAAACTGATGGAAATTCTGTAGTCGGGAATTTCTTCAATGACCACGTTTTCCAATTCGTTGAAAAGTCGGCTGATAGCGATGGTACCCTGAGCTTCCGTAGAAATCTTGTTCAGGTAGGCAATGTATTCGTCGCCACCTAAACGCAAAAGAATGTCCTCGTCGCGGAAGATCTTTCTCATGGCTTCAGCAACGGCAATAATGACCTTATCGCCGACCTGGTGGCCGTAATTGTCGTTGACTTGCTTGAACTTGTCTACGTCGAAAAGGCAGAGCAGGCCGTGCTTCTTGTCGTGAAGGCTTTCCTGAATTTTACTGATACCTCCGTTTCTGTTATACAGTCCGGTCATGGTATCGGTTTCTGCCTGGGTAATGAGCTGTTTTTCGCGTCTCTTCTGTTCGTTGATGCTTTCTACTGCGAAAATCATCTGTTCCGGATCTGAGTCGGGGCTCACGTTGCCAATGGCGATGTAGCGGCCTCGGCACCAGCCCAGGTTCTTTGCGAGAAATTCCACGGTGATGGTTCGCTTGCCTCGGAGCATTTTCAAAATGATTTCCTGGTCTGCGAAATGGGCGACCTTGCGGACGCTGTTTTCGTCAAGAACATCGGTCATGGCAATGGATAGCTGCTTGAAGAAGTTTTCGTGCCCATCCAGAGCTTGGAGGTTTGACTGGTTCTTGATGGTGCGGAAAGTTCCGGACTTCAAATCTACCTGGACCACGGTTGCATAAATATCGGCCATGGAGTTAATGTAGTGGGTAAGCTGATGTTCATCGTTCAGCTGGCCTACTCGTCTTTCCAGGACAAAACGCTCGTATTTCACTCGGCTCAGGTAGGATCCCACCACAAGGCTGATCATGCCGTAAATGACCACATCGATAATGTCGATGGCAAGAATTTCCTTAGGCTTGATATCGATGGCTAAATGGATAAAGATAAGGTCCAGGACGAAGGCCACGATAACGTATCGGTAGGGCCTGTCGGTAAAGATCAAGGGGGTTAGCATCTGCATCACCAAAAGGGAGACCGTCATGCGGTCGGGGGTGGTGACAAATGCCAGGAAGAGGCCGAAACTCAAAAGTTCAATGTTGAACAAGTACATCGAAATCAAGGTCAACGCGTGGTTGTCCTTGGGGAAGTGTCTGTTGCACAAGAAAATAATGAGGTTCAGAGTAAAAGCGACGGCGTAAACAACGACCTTGTCGGTAACAGACTCTAGGTTGGAAATAGCAGAAAAAAGGAAGATCAGGCCGAAAAAGAACATGCCCATGGCGGAATAGGCGTTCAAGGCCTTCTTGTTGCTCAAGGATACGGCTTCTTTAACGAGCTCCAGCTCGGCCGGATCTACTTTCGCATAAAGCAGGTAATTCTTTAACCATGTGAACATATGGTTAACATAACATTATTTCTACCAAAGTGGTTGGGAATGTGTGATTAACATCGTATAACCTGTAATAAAAAGCTATTTTTAGGCCATTATGGAGCAAAAATTGAACGTTTTGATACTGGCGGCGGGTCTTGGAACCCGTTTACGTCCCTTGACCAGCGATGTTCCCAAGCCCTTGGTCCCTGTGGTGGATAAGAGCATTTTGGAACAGCAGGCTATTAAGGCCCGTGCCATTGGCGATACTAGGCTCCATGCCAACGCACACTATTTGGCCGACCAGATTGTGGCCGAAGGGGAACGTCTTGGTTTTGAAAAGGTGTGGGTGGAACCCGAAATTTTGGGAACCGCAGGCCCCTTGAAGCGTATTTATAACGAAGGCTACCGCGGTGGATTGCTGATCATGAACGGCGATGCCTACTGCAGTTTTGACCTGAAGGCCTTTGTGGAAAATGCCAGGCGCGCTTTTGCTGCTGCATCGGAAGGCTCTGCCCCTGGTGTGGCCTTACTGGCCGTAGATTTTCCTAAGGTGAATACATTCCGCGTCAATGGGGAAGGTCGCCTGGTGGGGGTTGCTGGACGTTTTGGCTCGGAAGTTGGTGCCGCTGCCACATTCTCTGGGGTTTCCTATTACAGCGACGAGGCTCTGGCCCGCATTGCCGATGGTGAATTTGACATCCGTGAATTCTGGAAGCAGGAAATTGCCGCAGGTCGCCCGCCTTTTGTGGACATGAGCCAGATGGACGCCACCTGGATTGACATGGGTTCTCCCGAGGGATTGATGGATGCTTGCCGCGCCCGCTTGGATGAACTTGGAAAGGAATTCTGGAAGGATGAACATGTAGCTGTGACCCGCAATTCCATTGTGTTCGCGGGCGCTGACGTAGGCCAGGGCGAAGTTGTTGAAAATGAAATCCGCGGCCCCGGCTTCGTCTGGACGATTTGATCCCGCGTGTCATCCTGGAGCGCAGCGATAGGATCAAAAAGAAAATTTAAGAGTGAAGGTCTGAAAATGAGAAAATTTCGTGTAGTACTTGTAGAACCGGAACATCCTCACAACGTTGGCTTTGTTGCCCGCGCCATGCATTGCTATGCCTTGGATGAACTGTACATCGTTTATCCCAAGCGCAACAAGGTCATTGACGGATCTTACCATACTGCTGCCAATAGCCACGATATTCTGGACAAGGCAACTGTGGTTCACACCTTCCAGGATGCTATTGGAGACTGCTCTTGCGCAATAGCCTTCAGCCGCCGTATTTTCGGCAGCGCCATCAAGCATTGCATGGTGCCCGACTTGTCTGACATGCTGCCGGATGACGGAACCATCGCCCTGGTGTACGGTCGCGAATCCTGCGGTCTCGCTCTTGAAGAAGTGAACGCTTGCACCTACCAGTGCGAAATTCCGGTGCCGGGCCTGATGAGCTTGAACCTGGGTCAGGCAGTTTCTGTTTCTCTGTACGAACTTTGCCGTTCGGGCGCGCTTGCCAACGGCGAAGGCCGTGCCAAGCGCGGCTCCAAGGGAGCCTGCGAAACCCAGCCCGCCACCATCGACCAGATCAACGGCTTCAAGAAATTCCTGGACCGCTATTTGACCGGTCAGTACCATGACCAGGCTTGGCGCGACAACTTCCTGAATACTCTGCTCCAGAGACTGCACCCCACCCGCAACGAACTTTCGGCCTTGTTTGGCTTGCTCCGTAACGTGGCGGGTAAGCCCGCTCGCTTGGAACAGGCCGAAGACCGCGCCAAGGCTGCTGCAGCAAAGGCCACCGAAGCAACCGATGCTGCGAACAACGCCTCCGAAGAGAAAAAATAGAAAATCAGTTCAAGAAACGATGAAATATGGCGGAATGGGGTACTAGAGTTGTGAGAAACTGTTTTTTAGTACCTTGATTTGTGGATAAAGTAATCGTTTTTTGAAAGCTTGTCGGTGATTCCGGGTACCGAATCGTGAAAATTAGCAGGGTTGGTACCCTAGTGGAATGTAGATTAGGTTCAATAAACAAGATTTTTTTAGAATAAAGTAAAAATTGGGGTACTAAATTGCAAATAAAAAGCGTGTTGGTACCCTAAAAATGCAAAAAGGCTCTTTATGGCAATGAAAATCACTATCCAATACCTGGATGACACCATTCCTCGCCTGGAATATGTGGGCGGAAAGTCCGACTGGATTGACCTGAGTGCGGCGGAAACCGTGACCCTCAAGAAGGGCGAGTTCAAGCTGATCCACCTGGGCGTTGCCATGAAGTTGCCGGAAGGCTACGAAGCTCATCTGGCTCCCCGCAGCTCCACTTTCAAGAACTTTAAGATCTTGCAGACCAATTCCGTTGGCGTCGTTGATTCCAGCTACTGCGGCAAGGGCGACTGGTGGAAAATGCCGGTCTACGCCACCGAAGATACGACCATCGAAAAAGGTTCCCGTATCGCCCAGTTCCGCATCATGGAAATCCAGCCTACGCTGGAATTTGAAGAAGGCGAGTTAGCCGACAAGGATCGCGGTGGCTTCGGCAGCACTGGCGTGAAATAAATTCGCTGCGTTGTCGTGAATTTGCTTTGGTACGGGGCAAACTTGGTTGAGGAAATAATGAAAACACTACTGATTCTTATGACGTTTGTAGTGGCGTTATCTTTTTGGGGGTGTGCGAGTCATGCGCCATCTGCAGCTCAGTTTATGAACGTAAAGGATGGTGGCAATGTTGTCGTTGGAGGGACGTTTCAAGTTGGAGACGTTTATAGTGGACATTATGTAAACGAGGATGATTATAGAGCTGATGAAGGAAGGGGTTTCCTAGATTTATCCCTTTATTTTACTGCGAAAAATTTTGTATTCGGACTCTCTTCAGAAAACGTGACGATTCAGAGTTTTGTTGGCTATCGTTGGAAAAATTTTGGATTGCTAGGCTGGTTTGATTTTAATCTTCCGGAAGAGATTGAAACTCCGATTTCTGGGGGCATGATGCTGGTTGAAGAAATCCATGTGACGGATAAGTTTAGAGTTGGTTTCAGCGAACACCTCTCAAGGAATGGCTATGCTGTAGATTTAAATGGGGGGGGGCTTGGGTTCTCCTGCAACAGGTTATTATGCTGAGGTTGGCGCCGGAACATATCTAGCTTATGGTGACTTTTCATTTGAAGTGAAGTATGGACGCGACTTTACGGGTGCTATGAATCGATTTTACCTCATGACGCACTATAAAGTTTTGAATTAAAATTTTTCGTAAAACGATGTGATAGGTCTGCAAAATCATTTGCAGGCTTTTTTCTTTTTACAAATGTTTAACGAAAATTTTGGTGCAAGTTCCCTGAAAAATTCGTTTATAAAGGAGGTTCTAAACAAAATACAGGTGTATTGACAAAAGCAATACGTAAAGGTATATTATACATGAATATAAAATTCAGTGAACATGCAAAACAACGAATGCATGAACGAGGCATAACCGAAGAACAGATAATTCGTTTCTTTGTGACGAATGAAGGCCTGCTAGGATTGAAATTGAGTGACAAAGATGAATCAGAGGTTTTATGAAGAAAAGTAAATCGAAAAAAAGTGCTTTGGATTTTGAGAAAGAATACGAAACTTTTGGGGATAATGCGGGAACGAAACTGGACTGCGGTTCTGTTGCAGAAGCTTGTGCCGAAATCAAGAAACGCATGATTTCCATGCGAGTGGAAACGGTCGTCATTGAAAAATTGAAGGTGAAGGCCAATAGGGTAGGGATCCCATATCAGACCCTGGCGGCAAGTGTCCTGAAACGCTACGCGGAAGGTAATTTGGATATCGAACCCGCTTGATGACTGCAGGTGTGGCGGGATCTCGGTGAAAACTGGAAATAACCCAAAAAATGACTAAAACACTGCTTTACAAAAATTGTAAAACAAAAAAGTGTAAAAGTAGCTATTTTTACACAAAATGTAAATAAATGTGAAAAATCCTACAATTTTTGTATAAAATTTGACAAAAAACTTGTAGCTTTGTTTTTCACTCTTTGTTATTTTTCAAACGCAAAAATTTAAAATAAACTCTAAAAAGCCCCTATAAGGACATTATTATGGCAAAAATCGCTATTCTCGGTTATGGTAACTTGGGCCGCGGCATCGAATGCGCTGTCAAGAAGACCAAGGACATGGAACTGGTTGCAGTGTTCACCCGTCGTGATCCCGCTACTGTCAAGATTCAGACCCCGAACATTCCCGTTCTCAACGTTTCTGAAATCGAAAAGTGGGCCGACAAGATCGACATGCTGGTGATCTGCGGCGGTAGCGCTACTGACCTTCCCAAGATGACTCCGGAAATGGCTGCCAAGTTCAATGTCATCGATACTTTCGACACTCACGCCAACATTCCTACTCACTTCGCAAACGTCGATGCCGCTGCAAAGGCTGCCGGCAAGATCGCCATGATCTCCGTAGGTTGGGATCCGGGCATGTTCTCCCTGAACCGCGTCTATGCAAACGCAATCCTCCCTGATGGCAAGGATTACACCTTCTGGGGTAAGGGCGTTTCCCAGGGTCACTCCGACGCTGTCCGCCGCATCAAGGGCGTGAAGAACGCCAAGCAGTACACCTGCCCGGTTCCGGAAGCTCTGGAAGCTGTCCGTAGCGGTTCTATGCCTGAACTGACCACCCGTCAGAAGCACACCCGTCTTTGCTACGTGGTTCTTGAAGAAGGTGCAGATGCAGCCTACGTCGAAAACGAAATCAAGACCATGAAGAACTACTTCGATGAATACGACACCACCGTAAACTTCATCGGCGAAGAAGAATTTAATGCAAACCACAGCGGTCTCGCTCACGGTGGTTTCGTTATCCGTACCGGCAAGACTGGCATGAACAACGAACACACTCATGTGATCGAATACAGCCTCAAGCTGGACTCCAACCCGGAATTCACCACTGCAGCTGTTATCGCATTTGCCCGCGCAGCTCTCCGCATGAAGGCTGAAGGCAAGACCGGTTGCTTCACTGTTCTCGATGTTCCTCCTGCATACTTGAGCGAACAGAGCGGCGAAGAGTTGAGAGCACACCTCCTGTAATCTTTTAATGAGTCATCCCGGGTTTAACCCGGGAGCTCCTTTAAGATGTTGAAAAAGAAAAGACCTGGGTTTGCCCAGGTCTTTTTGCTTTCGCTTTTATGGGTTATTTAACATCCTTTTCCCACATAGAGCAGGCGTATCCCTTTTCTGTGCCGGTTAGGCAATGATAACCCAAATAACCTGTGTTCAAGCCTCTTACGGGAACAAAACTTCTTTCGTTGTTTTCGTTGACAATGATGGCCGCACCGGTAAGGTAGTTGGGCCAGCGCTTGAACACCCCTTGGTTCCAGTCGTTGTCGTAACCGTTCTTTTTAACGTATTCGTGGGCCTCAAGTCCGATTTTTCGATCCGTTAGGGAGATGAGGAATGGGGTGATGAATTTGTCGTGGGTTGCCACTACGGTTACATTAGGAATGTCTTCGTACATAAAATGCTTGTCAATGAACTCGGCCGTTTTTGCATCAGCATTGTAGAACTCGTTCGGACAGGCTGTGGAATCGTAAGCGAACATGGCAAAACGAGCCCAGCTTGTAACGCCTTTGCATTCGCTATTGCTGGTGTTCTTCATGTACCATTTTTCAAGATAGTCTTCGTCCTTCACAAAATGATAGCTGCTGTCGTTTTTGAAAACTGTGGCGCTATCCAGGAAGGTTTCTCCCTTTCCCTTGGAGATGTAGATGTCGGTGTTTAAGGTGCGGTAGGTTTTGGTGCTGACGTAGTAGAATTCTTCTTGGCTTTTTTCGGCCAGCTTTTTGCCGAGATAGGCAGACTGGTCTTTTCCGTTCGCGTTTAAGTCGCCGTTGGATCCGTCGTCGTTCTTGTTGCGTTCGCCGTGGCGGATAACGAAGGCTACTTTTTCGCCAGGCAGAATGCAGTCAAAAACATCTTCCAAGGGAATAAACTTGTCCTGGGTGCTACGCATTTCCACGCATTCGGCGCTGAGGGTGGGGGCGACTTCTTCGGAACTGGAAGATTCAGGTTCTTCTACTTCGCTGCTGGAAGATTCAATTTCGCTTATGTCGCTGGAGCTTGTTTCGCTCGGCTCTTCGCTGGAACTGGAATTGAAAACGCTGGAAGAATACCTGCTGTCTTCTTTCACGACGCTATTGGTGTCGGCGACGACTTCTTTTGCGGAAGAAGAACTAGTTTCTTCCAAGCTGCTGGAAGAAATTTCATCAGAATCATCTTGATTGGGTTTTGTTGCGTTAGATGATTCGCCACATGCGGTAAGCAGCATTGCAAAAGCGGTTGCCAAAAATAAAAAACGAGACATTATCTCCTCCTAAAAACAAAAATACCATAAATTTTTGAAAGTTGGAGCGGTAACGGCGAACAAAGTGTTGTTATTTTTTCCATGAATGAACAACAGGAATTTATATCTCGATGTATTGAATGCCTTGGATTGGGGCTCGGTTCGAACTGACGCTCCGGCCATCGTTATTGGTCATAAGGCGCCTGACGGGGATTCGGTAATGTCTGCCATGGCCTATGCCCACCTGATGCGTGAACTGGGTTATCGTGCTGTAGCGAAAATTGCGGGACCTGCCAACAAGGAAACCGTATTTGCGGCAAAGGCATTCGGCTTTGAATTGCCGGAGGTGTTGGCGTCTGTATCCGCTGCGGACAACCTGATTCTTGTGGATCATTCTGACTATGCGCAGGCTGTTGATGGTGCCCGTGATGCCCGTATCTTGCAGGTCATCGATCATCATGGCATTGGCGATATTACAGAGTCGAAATTACTTTATGCGAAATACATGCCCGTAGGTTCTACTTGTAGTATCGTTTATATCAGCTATAAGGAACTTGAGGTGGAGATTGCTCCTGCCATTGCGAAAGTTCTTTTGGCAGGAATCATGGCGGATACCTTGAACCTGATTAAGGTGACCTGTACCGTTGTGGATCGCGCTATCTACAGGGAATTGGTTAATGTTCTCGCCGATGAGGAATCAAAATCCTACGACGAAAAATTTGAGGAAGTTCAAAAAATCTACAAGGGTATGTCCGAGGCGGCCAAGAATTTTGATGGCATGACGGACAAGGAAATTTTTGACTCTGACGCGAAAAATTATGATATGGGCGGAGTGCAATTCCGTTTGGGAAGCCTGGACTGGAACGACGAACTGACTATCGAATCTTTCTTGGATCGAATGCTTTGCGTAATGAATGATATTCCTGGGGTTTCCTTTTGCCGTGTGGGATATAAGGAACATTCCTACATTCTCCATAATAGGGCGCAAAAGTTGGCTGAAGCGGCCTTTGGCCCCTCCTTACGTCCGGGAATAATTTATTGTGAACGTCGCCTCAGCCGTAAGCTGGATGTTGTCCCCATGCTTACTAAGGCCTTGGTGGCTGGCGAAAAATAGTCCTGATTCTTCCCGCTTGTTGAAGTTTGTGGTCGAGGTGTAATTTCTGGGGCTGTTTTATGCCCTTTTATAACGATATTTTACAGACAACGGCTTAGGATAAATGTAAATTCACTTATATGAATTTTACTTTGAAAAAGTTTGCCTTAGTATCCCTTTTGGCCGTGACCTCCTTTGCGGCTGATGGGGGTAAGCGTGAATATTTTGACTGCTGGCTTGAAAAGGCCTCCCGACTGGTTCCTTCCGAAAAAGCTAGACTGGAAGCTTCCGATAACGATGCAATTTGTGGCTGCTTTAAGGCTGTAGATAACGGACCGATCACGAAGGTGTTTGGTATTCCCAGACCTCACGTGTTGCCGTGCCCCAATGGTTCCTGCTTGCAGGGAAGCGCCCTTGAACAGTGCACCGATAATATCCGCCAGGCAACCATGTCCCTGTCTGACTTTGTAGACGGTCATCCCATGGCCGATGCAGTACCTCTTGGTTTTGATGAAGGCTGGGAAATGACACCCTTTGGTGAATACTTCAACCAGCGTAGCGACCGTGCCAAGGATGTGACTTGTTTCTTGAACGTGCATGAACGTCCCTGGGCTCCTAAGAAGAAGGACGCTACGGTGTTCCGCATTTCTGGCCTTCCCAAGAAGTTGCTTCCGGAAGCTGAATTGCGCTTTACCGACTACAGTGACATCCGTTGCCTTGATAACGGTGTCCTGACGGGCTTTGCTTTCAACGGCTACATTGAAAACGTTCGTCATGTGGATGCCGAAGGCCTTATGCAGGGCGAAGAAGTGGGTTACATGAACGACCCGACTTATCCTGCTCGCCAGGATGACAAGTGGGGCAAGGTTCTGTGGACTGCAAACTACAAGAACGGTATGCGCGAAGGTAACGCCTACTTCTACAAGTCCAGCGTCTACGATCGCGTTCCTGCTGGCCAGAAGGAATACTACTTCAAGCATCTTGAAGTTCCTTACAAGCAGGGCTTTGCAAACGGTACCGCCCGCATGTTCAGTGACAAGGGCTTTGTCATGGCAGATATGCCGGTGAAGCGCGGCGAACTTTTTGGTAGAACTATCATTAACAACCCCTTCAAGAAGAAAAAGGTGAACCTGACTTTCAACGCAGGCAACCTGGAAGGCTTTGTGGACTTTGGTGACTTCGGTGGCGTGTTCCACGAAGGTTTGCCCAACGGAATGATTACCTTCTGGTCTGTGAAGGATACCTGCTACGAATGGAAGCCGAATTCTCTGGTTTGCTACACTGAACGTTTGAAGAAGAAGCAGTGGGGTACTTACAAAATGGGTAAGTTCCAGGGCAAGATGGAATGCTACAATGGCAAGAAGGGCGACGTAAATTTGGTCTGCTCCGATCCTATCCAGGATTCCATTAACGTTGATCCTCATGTGATTGCCAAGAAGGCTCGCGAAGCTGCAGAACTGGCAAAGCAGAAGGTTCAGGTAGCCAAGGAAGCTGTTGCCCAGGCTCAGGCCGATTTGAAGCGCGCCGAAGCCGCAGCCGATTCTGCAGAAAAGGTTGCCTTGAAGGCTGAAGAAGCAATTAAGCCGCCTGAACCGAATTGCGATTCCTTGCTGGCTATTGCTGCTGCTGATACCGCTGCCGCTAGCGCAATGGATAGCGTGATTACTTACTGCAAGCAGAAGGCTGCTGCCGCCGCTGATTCTGCTGCTACAAATGGTGCTGCCACGGGCTCCGTTGGTGCACCTGACGCTGCAAAGCCTGCAGCTCCCGCTCGCCGCCCTGTAGACGACTGGGACGAATAAATCCCACTGTGGTTCAATTCGCCGCGGTGTCTGCCGCAAAAAATCAAAAAAGAAAAGCGAGGTTAAAACCTCGCTTTTTTTTCGTAGAATTTTATAATCCCTCAAAAAAATGTTCTTACCTGCTTGCACGTGGCCGGGCGGGGAGGGGCGCAGGGCGAGGGGGCTGACGGCCTTCGTAACTTCGAGTGCGGGCCCCCTCCCCGCATTGAAAATTACAAAGTACAATTCTATCCAAGATTTTTAATCGTGGATTGAATTCTTCAAGCTTTCGATCAAACGTGCGAAGCTGGGGTCGGTTTCCATTTCCTTCTTGATGCTCTTGATGGCGTGAACCACGGTGGAGTGGTCCTTGCCGCCGAAGCGGGAGCCGATGCTCTGAAGGCTGATGGGGGAGCATTCTCGCATAAGGTACATAGCAACCTGACGGGCCTTGGAAATTTCCTTGGTGCCGCGGCCAGATTCGATAAGCTTTGCTTCGGGCACTTCGTAGTGCTTGGAAACGGTGTGGAGCACAGCGTCCAGGCTTACGCGGCGGCGGAGAGTCGGTGCGATTTCTGCCACAACCTTCTGGGCGATGCTCATGTCGATATCGTGGCTCATGAGGCTGGACTGCAAAGTCAGCTTGATGATGGCGCTTTCCAGGCAACGGACGTTGCTTGCAATGCTTTCTGCCAGGTAATGCAAAACTTCGTCGCTGATTTCCAGGTGACGTTCTTCGGCCTTCTTGTGGAGAATGGCTTCGCGGGTTTCAACGTCAGGCGGCTGAATATCAACGGTAAGACCCCAGGCGAAACGGCTTACCAAACGATCGGAAAGGTTCTTGACTTCGGCGGCGGGAGCGTCGGAGGTAAGCACGATCTGCTTGCCTGCCTGGTGCAGTGCGTTAAAGATCAGGAAGAATTCGTTCTGGGTTTCGTTCTTGCCAGTCCAGTTCTGAATATCGTCCACCAGCAAAATATCTACTTCGTTGCGGTAGAAGTCGGACATTTCGGTGATGCGCTGTTCGCGCAGGCACTTCATGTACTGCTGGGAAAAGTCTTCGGAGGTCAGGTAGCAAACGCGCTTGGTGGGGTCTTCCTCCAGGATGTAGTTACCGATTGCCTGGAGCAAGTGGGTTTTGCCGAGGCCGGAAGAACCGTAGATGAACAGCGGGTTGTACTGGGTGCCGTCCGGATTACGGGCTACAGCGAGAGCTGCGTTGAATGCCAGCTGGGCCTTGTCGCCGGGCACGAAGTTTTCGAAACGGAAACTGCCGGAAAGGGGAACGCTGGGCTTGACAAAATCCTTGAAAGTATTCTGGGGGGAAGCCTGCTGAACAACAACTTCCTGCTGAGGCTGGAATTCGAATTCCATGGCGGAATCGTCGTGGGTGACTTCCTTCCAAGCCAAGTTGATCAAAGCCTTGTAGGCGGTGTAGACGGAAGCGTCCAGTCCGGAGGGAATGGAAATAACGGCATGACCGGTGGTCTGACTAACCAGTTTGGTCTGTGCGAAGTAGGTCTTGAAAACCGTGTCGGACAGCATACCGCGGAGGTAATTTAAACATCTTTCCCATTCAACTTGCATCTTCACATCCTTGCCAACAGAGTGGCATCACTTAGTCTATCAACAATTAGGCTTCCAAATATAGAAAAAATAGCTTAATTGTTGATAAGTTTGTTCAAAAAGGGTCAAAACTTTGTGTAAAAGAAATGTTTACAAAGTTTGTAACTAATTGATAATCAATGGGTTAAAAAAGCCGGTTTTCTCAAAATCGTCGTTTTTAGCTCATATGGGGCATTTTAGGGGTCAAAACAGAATTGTGGATAAATCCCGTTGCCCAAATTTCCTAAATTTGCCCCATATGGATATTTTCGCAAGTTTGGATTACTGGTTTTGGGTTCCTGTTTTATTTTGGGTGGGCTTATTTTTTTGGTTTTACCGGGTTTCCTATCCTACATACCTTAAAAAAATGCTGAATAAAGGCCAAAAATGGGCAGTTGTGCCCACGTATAAGGACTTTTGGAAGCTGAGCGATGTCCTTTTGACCCTCTTTGTGGCCGTTTCCTCCGTTTTGCCCGGTATCTGGGCTTTGAACAAGTGGACTGAATTGCCTTTATATTATGCTTTGGCCGTAGTTCCGGTTTTCCTGGTTGTTGGCATTGTTTTATGCAGTGTGGCCAAGAAGAAGGCTGCTGAATTGTATAGGTCCGCCTATTTTTTGGAATATCGTAAGGTTCGCTATGAATCTGATATCAAGGGGAACTTTAGGAATGAAGCCGACATTCATAACAGGACTGCCTGGAGTTTTGCCAAGAAGTTGAAGAATGCGGAAACTCATGGTCGCCTGTGGAAGTACGTGAACGCCATGGCCAAGACCAAGAAGATTCCTCCTGATATTTATGCGGAGACCATGTATGGCTAATATTTTGGACCAGGTTGGGATGGGCGAAGCAGTTCTGGAAGGCAAGAAGGCTTGGACTTATGCCGAAGAAATCCTGCTTCAGGTCTCGAGAACTTTTGCGTTGAATATCAACGTGCTGAAGGGCAAACTGCACAAGAGCATTTTGCTTGCATACTTGTATCTCCGTATTGCAGATACAGTGGAAGATGATCCGGATATGAAGGCTTCCGAGAAGGAAGTGGTTCTGGATAAGTTTGCCGAAATTTTTAGGACTGCCGAACTGCGTGACGAGGCTGTGGAAGCTTTTGAAAATTCCCTGCCGGAAAGTTGGCGCAAGTCCGAACATCCTTATATGAATTTGTGCATGCACACTCATGTGGTGGTTCCGCTGTTGAAGGAACTGCCCGAGGTGTATGCGGCTCCAGTTCGTGATGTGACGGTAGAAATGTGTGGCGGTATGGCGAAGTTTGCTTTACGTCAGGAGGCTGCACTCAGTTCCGGTTGGTTTACGCTGGAATCGGTTGGTGAACTAGACGAGTACTGCTACTATGTGGCTGGTATTGTGGGCAAACTTTTGACTCATTTGTTTGCTGCAGACACTTGCATGATTGGCGAATCCCGCAAGGTTGAAATGCAGAAGCTGGATGTAAGCTTCGGTCTGGCCCTTCAGGTGGCAAACATCGTGAAGGACTGCCGCGAAGATTCCGAACGCCGCGTGTGCTTTATTCCTGAGGAAATTTGTAGACGCCACGGTTTTGAACATTCCTATGACATGTTCAAGCCTGCAGAAGAATTGCCAGCGGAAGGTTCTGCTGAACGCGCCGACTTTGATAAGCGTCGCGCCGCTGTGATGGGCGAGTTGGTGGAAAAGACCTGGAACCATTTGGCAGATGCAATCGCCTACACCAAGCTTGTTCCCAACGTAAAGATGCGCACCCGCCTGTTCTGCCTGTGGCCGCTGTTCATGGCTGCCGAGAACATGAAGCTGATTGGTGACGGTTCCGCCATTTTTACTTCGGATAAGAAGGTTAAGATTTCCCGCGACACCGTCAAGGGAATCGTGAAGTCCACCATGAAGCACTTCTATAGCGATCGCTGGATTGATAAGACTTTTGATGAGGTTCGACCCTAATGAAATTTTATAACAAGCTTCCTTTCCATATCATTGTAATTCTAGTCAGTATTGTTTCTGACCAGCTGACTAAGCTGTGGGCCTTGGCTCGTTTTACCAATGATACCGGAGCTCCCAATCATGACATTATCAATGTGATTGGTGAATTGGTTCGTTTCCAGTTGGTGTTCAACAAGGGTGCTGCTTTTAGTAGCCGTCCTCAGGACTTGATGCCTTTCCTGCCGTCTTGGGTTTTCTACCTGTTGATCTCCGTTGTTGCTGCGGTGATCTTGTTCTGGTTCTACAAGAGCATTGACAAACGAGACTACTTGAGCCGCCTGGGCATTGTGATGATTTTTGGCGGTGCCATCGGCAACTTCATCGACCGTATGCGTATGCAGATGGTGGTGGATTTTATTGACTGCGATTTTCCTGACTTTATCATGACTCGTTTCCCCACCTTCAACGTGGCGGATTCCTTTGTGACCGTGGGTGTTGCTTTGGTGATTCTTTCTCCTGTAATTCTGCGCAAGTTGCACAAGCGAATCAAGGAAGAAGAGGCTGCAGCAAAGGCTGCCAAGGAAGCGATGGTTACGGATGCTGGTGCCGTCGGGGACGCCAAGACCGCGGGAGACGCAGAAAAATAGCGGCTTTTGGACATTTTCTTTCAAATAAAGGACTAAATCTTGCTCGACGCGGGTTTAGTCCTTTGTTTTTGTGGCGATGGAGGACTAAAACGAAATTTTATTTAGAATAGTCCTTTGTTTTGCCGTGGCTCGAGTTTTTTTTGGGGGGGGTGTGGTTGAAATCCTTGCTATCAAAGGACTAAATTCAGAAAAAGTCGGCTTTGGTACTTTCCCATCTCTCTAGTAGCTTGCAGATAAATTAAATAATGCTGTTGGAAGATGAAAATACAAGGACTAGAATGTAAAAAATGAATTTTTAATCTCTTTTTTTTAGAAAATGAGCGTTCCTGGAAAATTTCCTGCGTGTATATAGATGACGGAGGAATTATGAAAAGAAAATTCAAAGTTAAGAAGAGTGAAATTTTGGTGCCGCAGGAATTAATCTCGAAAGATCGAATCCCGGCGCATCTAAAGTCCCGTATGGATGAACTTGTCTGTTTGATTAATGAGAAAACGGCGGCATTGAGGGACGCTCCCGAGGGACGACTCCGGATTTCAAGGCAAGGAAAAGGCAACCGCCCTCATTATTATCACGTGACAAATGAAAATTCCAATGGGGAGTACATCCCGTTGGAGAATACGGACTTGATTAAAGCGTTGGCGCAAAAGGGCTACGACCAGAAAGTGCTGAAAGTTGCAAGGACGCAGTTGGCGATGCTGGAACAGTTTAATCGCAGATATCAGTCGAATGCGATTGAAGGCGTGTGGACTGGTTTGTACCGTGGGGATCTTGTAATCCCGGCGATTTTAGATGACGACCTGTATGCGGAGCGCTGGAGTGCGGTTCCCTTCGAAGGTTTGCCTTTTGATGAATGCATGCCGTCCTTGATTACATCGGATGGGCGACGGGTCCGTTCCAAGTCGGAGCTCATTATTGCAGAGACGCTGATCAGCATGGATGTTCCCTTTAGATATGAATGCCCGAAGATGTTGGGCAATGTCTTGGTCCATCCGGATTTTACTTGCTTAAACGTGCGAACGAGAATAGAGTTTGTCTGGGAGCATTTTGGAATGATGGATGTTCCCGAGTATGCCTGTAATATGGTGAAGAAAATAAGCATGTACCAGAAAAACGGCTTTTTTGCGGGGGTGAATTTTATCCATACGATGGAGACGGTTAAACATCCGATTAAGCCTGAAATGGTGAAACATTACGTTGAAGATTATTTGTTGTGATTGTTGATTTTCTATCTTTCACATTGTATGAATTATCTTGTAGACGAAAAGAAGAATGGTGAACGCATCGACAAGTTCCTTGTTGGCGTTTTGGAAAATGTTTCCCGTACCGACGTGCAGAAGATGATTGCTGCCGGCGAAGTGAAAGTGGGTGGGGTGGCCACTCCCAAGAACTTCCGCGTGGAAACCGGTATGGTGGTGGTTTGCGGTGAAGTTCCCGAAAAGGAAGCCAGCACCTTGGAACCCCAGGACATTCCTCTGGATATCGTTTACGAAGATGATGATATTGTGGTAATCAATAAGCCCCGCAACCTGGTGGTTCATCCGGGTAATGGCGTAAAGGACGGAACCTTGGCCAACGGCTTGCTGTACCACTTCAAGGAAAATCTTTCTACAGTGAACGGCGCACTCCGTCCGGGTATTGTCCATCGTTTGGATAAGGATACTCCGGGCTTGATGGTGGTGGCAAAGAATGATAACGCCCACCGTCACTTGGCCCATCAGCTGGAAACCCGCACTTTGCACCGCACCTATAATGCTCTGGTGTGGGGCCACGTTCGCGACTTGGAAGGTACAATCGATGCACCCATCGGTCGTAATCCCAAGAACCGTTTGAAGATGGCTGTGGTCAATGGCGGTAAGGAAAGCCGTACTCATTACACTGCCAAGAAGTTCTTTAACTTCGCAACCCTTCTGGAATTGCAGCTGGAATCTGGACGTACTCACCAGATTCGTGTGCATAGCCGTTACATGGGCCACCCTGTGGTGGGCGATCCTTTGTACGATGGTCGCGAAGGTTGCGTTAACCGCGTGTCTCCCTTGATGCGCGAATATGCCGAGAAGGTTTTGGAAATCGCCCCGGCTCAGTTGCTGCAGGCTGTGAAGATCGAACTGATTCACCCGACCACCGGCAAGAAGATGAAATTCAAGGTTCCTCTAGAAAAGCCTTTCGACAAGGTGCTGAAACTCTTGAAGAAGGAATGCCCCGAAGACGCTCCCAAGTTTGATGACGATGAAACCGCATTCCACGAACTGGATCCAGAAATGCGTTTCTACGACGAAGGGGATGACTTCGAAGACGAATACGAAAGCGATGAAGTTCTCGCCATTCTGCCGGAAGAAGCAGCTCCTTATAAGGAACGTAAGACGCGTGCCCAGCGCTTGGCTGAACGCAAGGAGCGAGCCGCCGCTCGCAAGGCAAAAGCCGCTGAACGCAAGCTCATCAAGCAGATGAAAGCTGCCCGCCGCAAGGGTGTTGCCAAGGAAGATTTCGTAGAACCCGGTTACGAACCCACAATCGATCCTGATCTTTTATAATTGATGATTGAAGATGGATGATTGATAATTGATTGTCAAAAGGAAATTACTTATGAAATCGGATAATTTAATTCTTGATAAAAGTAAGGCTTTTGCAATTTTAATCGTTCATCTGTATGTTTATCTTACAAAAGAAAAGCAAGAATATGTTTTGTCAAAACAGGTTCTGCGATCAGGAACGAGTATTGGGGCGAATGTCCGGGAAGCTGTTCAGGGACAAAGTAAAGCGGACTTTATATCTAAAATGTCAATCGCTTTAAAGGAAGCTTCAGAAACTGAATATTGGTTAGAGCTTCTAAAAGAAACTTCATTTGTTGATGAAGAAAGGTTTAATGAAGTGTATAAGGAAAATGAATCGTTGGTGAAAATACTTACGAAAATAATTAAAACGTCAAAAGATTCTCTCTCCCGAAAATAATCATCAATTTTCAATTGTCAATAATCAATTATTATGTCTTCTTACTTCTTTATTGGTGTTGCTGGTGTGGGCATGAGTGCCATCGGTCAGTATCTTGCTGGCCGCGGTGTTGAAGTCCGCGGATCCGACCGTCAGTTTGGTGAATATCTTGCAGGCAACTGCGAGAAGCCCCGCGTCATGGAACAACTGGAAGAATGCGGTATCAAGTGCTTTGCCCAGGATGGTTCCGGAGTTTCCGCAGATTTGACCGCCGTGGTGGTCAGTACCGCCATCGAAGATACTAATCCGGATTTGAAGCGTGCCAAGGAACTTGGTGTTGCCGTAATGCATCGCAGTGAAATGCTGGCCAAGATTTCCAAGGAAGCAAAGACCATTGCGGTTAGCGGCACCAGTGGAAAATCTACTGTCACCGCTATGATTTACCACATTCTGCAATATGCCGGTTTGAATCCGTCGGTGATGACGGGCGCAGGTCTTGTGAACCTCCAGAAGGAAGGTAAGATCGGTAACGCTGTCAGCGGCTCCGGCGAATGGCTGGTGGTTGAAGCTGACGAAAGTGATGGAACTCTGGTCCGTTACGAACCCGAAGTAGGCCTCATTCTGAATGTGGATAAGGACCACAAGGAAATGAGCGAACTGCAGGAAATCTTCGGCAAGTTCCGCGACAACATTTTGAATAACGGCAAGACTTTGATTGTGAATGACGCCCATCCGCTGGCAAAGCCTTTCAGCCAGGATCGTCATAATGACTTCGGTACTGAAAGCTATGTGGGCGTCCAGGGCATTGATTTCCGCACCGATGGCCCGAACATTATTTTCCGTTGCCGTCACAATAACGAACTGGTGAAGTTTACGGTTCCCATGCCGGGCCGCCACAATATGGAAAATGCCCTGGCTGCAACCGCTGCCGCGCTCAAGGCCGGCGTAAGTCTTAGGACTTGCGCGGACGCCCTTAGCTCCTTCCCGGGTGTGTTCCGCCGTCATCAGATTTTGGGAACCTTCAATGGCGTGACCTTGGTGGACGACTTCGCCCATAATCCTGCAAAGATTTCTGCAAGTATCCTGAGCGCCCAGGCCTTTACCAAGGGCCGCGTTCTGGCTTGGTTCCAGCCTCATGGTTTCGGACCTACTCGATTCCTCCGTAACGACCTGGTGGAATTCATCAACAAGGCTCTGCGCGGTGCTGAAGGGGAACGCTCCGCCGACACCATGTACTTCAGCGAAATCTACTACGCTGGTGGAACGGTTACTCGTGACATCTCCGCAGGCGATCTGGCCAACGACCTGGTGGCCCTTGGCGCAGATGCTCGTTACATCGAAAAGCGCGATGAATGTGCCCGCGCTATGGTCGCCGACGCCAAACCCGGTGATACCATCCTCCTGATGGGCGCCCGCGACCCCAGTCTGGAAGGGTTTGCACACAAGGTGCAAATCCTTCTTGAGAACAAATAGGGCGCGCATCATCGTGAGCCGTAGGCGACTCGTTTTTTACGAGTCGTCGCAGGCGAGAGCGAGGGCCAATCGGAGAGTCTTAGCCGGCGTATGGACCGAGCGGTCTTTTAATGGCGCCCGCGACCCCAGCTTGGAAAAGTTCGCCCAGTCCGTTCAGAAACTGCTGTAAGCTAAGTAAAAACACCGAAAAACAGTGAATTTACACGAAAAACCCCGCTATTAACACGCAAATGGCGGGGTTTCGTCTACCCAGATTTGTTTTATTGAATGCTGGAATTTATATTAATTACAAATATATTGGCGGATGATATGGAAAGTTCTTTGACAAGTATTTTTATTGCAGATGGATTTGGTGTAGTACTGGTTGCCGTGCTTTTGGCTGGCAATCGCTGGTTGTTGCGCTCCAGATCCATTGAAAATAGATCTTTGCTTGCCATGGTCATCCTCACGATGATCAGCTGCGCCATTGACCCGCTCCTCTTTGCCATTGATGGAATCAATAATTCCGCTCTCAGAATTTTGGCCATTGCCGGAGATAGCTGGCTCTACGTTTCCAACCTGCTTTGCGCATTCCTTTGGCTGTTCTTCTTGACCAAGTATGCCTGCGGCGGAATTTCCAAGGGACATTTGAATTTCCTCTTGACTGTGGTGGCTTTGGGGCTTATTGGCATAGTCGTCAATTTGTTCTATCCGTTCATTTTCAGTATCAGTGAAGAAAACCTTTACCATCGTTATGGAGGCTACTGGATTTACACCAGTGTTGATTACCTGATTACCATGGACAGCATCATAATTTACTTCTGGAAAAAATCCAAGAATGGTGTGCTGAGAATTTTCCCCATTGGTGTTTATCTGTTCCCTTTGATGATCGGCACTTTCGCCCAGACCATGTTCTACGGCGTTTCCACTATCGCAGCAAGCCTTGCTATTTCTATGGCTGGTGTGCTGACCACCTTGCAGAACGACTTGATTTTCAAGGATGGCTTGACCGGTCTTTTCAACCGAATCTATCTGGACCATCATTTGGCTTCTGTTGCCCAGAGCCGAGATTCTGTAATCAATGCCTTGATGTTGAACATGAAGGGCCTTAAGGTGATTAATGAAAGGTTTGGCCATGCCGTTGGTGACGAAGCCCTGAAAAACTTGGCCAAGGTTCTGCAGAAATCCATGGGTGACGTGGGTGTTCCCCTCCGTTATTCCGGTGATGAATTTATTGTGCTGCTCAAAACTCAGAACAATGCGGAAATGAATTCCTGCATTCAGGCTATTGAAATCAGTCTTGAAAAGTTCAACACCAAGTCTAATGCACCTTATGAATTGGCTGTGGCTATTGGTTCTGCCCAGCAGGATTTGCGCGTGCATGGCGTCGATGGCTTCATCAACACCATCCATACCAAAATGCGTGAAAACAAGGGTAAGGTATCCTAGTCGGGTTTAAGACTGCGACGAAGAATTTTCGCAAACGTCTATAAAAAAAGCCTCTCTTTCGAGAGGTCTTTTTTTATTTGCTTTCGTGCTTGCTCATGCAGTGCAGGCTGCCGCCTTCCTCAATCACGGTTCGGCAATCGATGCCGATGACCTTCAGCTTGGGGAATACGCTTTCGAAGTACTTCTGGGCGATGGCGTCCTTGGGGCTCTTGTACTTGGGGAAGATGAGAGCGCCGTTGGCGTGGATGTAGTTCATGTAGCTTGCAGGGAGAATCTGTCCGTCGTCCAGAACGCGCTGGGGCGGCAGGGGCAGAGTATCCACCTTGGCCTTCTTGCCGTAGTGAGCCTTCAGGAATTCTTCGATGAGGTGCTTAGCTTCGGCGAGAATCGGGGTGTTGGGGCTCTTCTTGGAATCTTCCCAGCACATGACCACGCGATCCTTGGCAACGAAACGGGCTACGTTATCGATATGGCCGTCGGTGTGGTCGCCGTGGAGACCGTGGGGGAGGACCAGCAAAGATCTGAGGCCGAATGCGTTGCAGATAGCCTTGATGACCTTGGAAAGATCCTTGTCTGCGTTACGGATCTTGCCGATAAGGCAATCCAAGGTAGTAATGCCAAGACCGTCACCATTCACTTCAATAGCGCCGCCTTCAAAGATATAGGGAACGCTCTTGTCCATCTTGTAGCCGAAAGCGTCGGCGATGGTTTCAGGAATCTTGTCGTCGTGGTTCCACGGCGGGAACTTGGCACCCCAGGCGTTGAACTGGGTTTGGGAAATCACAGTCTTGTCGCCCTTCTTCAGGAAGAACGGACCGTAGTCACGAATCCAGATGTCGTTGGTCTTGATAAAGATGACGCTCACCGGGAAGGGACGGTCTGCGATAGCGAACTTTTCTTCGAAAGTCAGGAAGTTCTTGCTGGGAACCAGGACGTTCACCGGCTGGAATTCACTGATGGTGCGGATGAGGTTGATGTAGAACTTGCGAATGTTTACGCCACGTTCGCCGTACCAGTTCTTCTTATTGTGGGGGAAGGCAAGCCAAGTGGCTTCCTGTTCTTCCCATTCTGCGGGATAACGAATAGATGTTGTCATAGGTTTAATCAATTGATGATTGATGATTGACGATTGATGATTTAAATAATCGCGGCAAAGCCGTCGAGTTGATTAACGATTGAGAATTGATGATTGTTTAGCTGGGCGCCGAAGGCGCGTTTATTCTAATTATCCATTATCAATTCTCAATTATCCATTAATCCTCGCACCAAACTTTCAAGATGTCGCCGTACAAATCTACGCGGCGATCGCGGAAGTGCGGCCACCAGCGGCGATTGAATTCAGTTTCACCCAGGTCAATTTCAACAATGGATGCGCCCAGAAAATCGGTGTCGCATTTCTTGATGAGGTAGCCATCCGGTGCTGCAACAAAGCTTGTGCCCCAGAAGGTCAGTTCGCCTTCGGTACCGATGCGGTTGGCGGAAAGCACGAAGGTGCGGTTGGCGATTGCGTGGCCGCGCATGACGGTGGTCCAGCTATCCTGCTGACGGGGGTAAAGTTCTGCAGGTTCGGATTTCATCCAGCCGATAGCGGTGGGGTAGATCAGAAGGTCTGCACCCTTCAGGCTCATAATGCGGGCTGCTTCCGGGAACCACTGATCCCAGCAAATGAGAACGCCAATTTTACCTGCGGAGGTCTTGATGGGTTCAAAGCCGGTGTCGCCGGGGATGAAGTAATACTTTTCGTAGAAGGCGGGATCGTCGGGAATGTGGCTCTTGCGGTAGAGACCTGCAATGCTTCCGTCACGTTCAAAGACGAAGGCGGAGTTGTGGTAGATTCCGCGGGCGCGCTTTTCAAAGAAGGGGAAAACTACAACCGCATTCAATTCCTTGGCGATTGCCTGCCATTCCTTGACGATAACGTCATCTTTTTCGATGGCCATGTCAAAGAAATCAGCGTTTTCTTCAAACGGGAAGTAGGGCGTGTGGAACATTTCCGGGAGAACGAGGATGTCGATTCCCTGGCCCTTGAGCTTGAGAGCTTCGGCCTTGTACCATTCATTATTGGACTTGGTATCTCCAGTCCACTTTCCTTGGAGAGTAGCGGTCTTAATTTTCTTCATGGTATATAATTTAGAAAACCTGCGCGGAACTTCGGCGCAGGCTTTACTGAAAATGTCCTTATCTTAAGGAGTCTCTGACAAAGCCCTTGACGGGCATGCCTTCAAGAACTTCGAAAGCGCTGGAGCCGATAACGGCTCCATTTTTGTATGCGGTTTCGACGCGGTACTTTCCGGGAGGAACATTCTTCTTGTTGGAGTAGATGCGGAAACCGTATTCACGGCCTCCGTTCATCACCATGCGTCCAGAGGAAATCTTGTCCGTTAGTTTGTACTTGCCGGTAGTGGTTTCCTGGTAGTACCAGCGGAACTCCAGGCCGGCCTTCAGTTTTGCGGGAGCAAAGACAGAGGAAAGGAAGTAGACTTCATTTCCATTGACGCGATGAACCGTGGGCATTCCTACGTTCAATCTCTGGAAAATAGTGGGGTAGTCTACGTCGCAGGAATAGTTCTTTTTATCGAAGTTCTGGCAGACCATTTGCTGCTTGAGAACCAGAGGAACGGGCGGAACCCAGTTCATCAGATAAGCTGTGGTCAAGAGGATGCTGATTAAAATCGGGGCGACCATCATGCGCTTGGGTCGGCGGGCGACTTTCCAAACCAAGAAGCTAATGCAGAGAGACATGACGGTGCTCAGGAAGAACCATCTGAAACCAATACCGTGGACCAGGTAGGGAATGGTAAAGTTAAGCACCATGGTGCCCAGCAGGCAGAACAATGCAAGGTTCAGGGCGAAACTTTCGTAATGCTTCTGGAGAAATTCGTTGCCCACCAGAAGACCTGCCAAAACGAGAACAAGAATAAAGGATGCCAGGGAACCACTGCTCTTGAAGTAGCAGACCACCAGGGCGCTAAACATACCGCCAAAAAGGAATTGCAGAGCCCAGGTAAAACGAGCCTTCCATGTGTCGCTCCATTCGCGTTCCAGCAACTTGTCGCGGGCGGCGATGGCGCTGCGTGCGATGAATTTGCGTTTGGATTGCTCAGATTTATTTTCGGAGGCTATGCCAATCTTCGGGGTTATGGCTTCTGTAGTAGTCAGACGGGCGGATAGGAGGATGATGAATATCAGGGCGCCCAGGTAATAAGCCGCCATGAAGGCCAGGTCGGAGTCCTCGATGGACATGCCCAGGGTAATGGAGTCCCAGGCGAAACCGCCCAAAAAGGCTACGGCCGGGATAAATTTCTCGATTTTCTGAACAGCAGGTTTAGCGCGAAGGTTATCAACAAATTCCATGTGTTGAAAAATACAAAAAAGGGGTTGAAAAACAGCACCTTCGGTAAAAAAGGCTGCTGTAAAATTGCTAATTTGTAGCCCGTAAATTTGTCTTGTAATCCGTTGGATTAAAGGAATATCATGAAACTCTCTAAGTACTTCTACGTCACGCTCCGCGAAACGCCCAGCGACGCTACCATGCCCAGCCACATCTTCTTGATGCGTGGCGGCTATATCAAGCCTGTTTCTACCGGTATCTACTCCATGATGCCTATCGGCTACCGCGTGATCCAGAAGATTACCAATATCGTCCGTGAAGAAATGAACAAGATCGGCGGTATCGAAGTGGACCTTCCTGTGGTCCAGACTGCTGACCTGTGGAGCGAATCTGGCCGTTACCAGGCCATCGGCGAAGAACTTCTCCGCTTTAAGGACCGTAACAACCACAACATGGTGCTGGCCATGACTCACGAAGAAGCCATGACCGACATGGCCCGCTACGTGCTGAACAGCTACAAGCAGCTGCCTTTCATGCTGTACCAGTTCAAGACCAAGTACCGCGACGAAGCCCGTGCCCGCGGCGGTCTGATCCGTGTCCGCGAATTCCTCATGAAGGACGCCTACAGTTTCCATGCTTCTCAGGAAGACCTGGACAAGCACTACCAGGAAGAATACGATGCCTACCTCCGCATTTACCGCCGCGTAGGCATTGAACCGGTGGTGGTGCAGAGCGATACCGGCATCATGGGCGGTAAGATTGCCCACGAATTCATGCTGGACACTCCCAACGGCGAAGACTACCTGATTCTCTGTAAGAAGTGCGGCTACCAGGCTAATCGTGAAATTGCAAAGTTTACCCGCGAAACCTACAAGGGCGACGCTAACGCCATGCCCGAAAAGGTTGAAACCCCGCACTGCCCGTCTATCGAAGAACTGAGCGCATTCCTGAAGATCGACCCCAAGTCCACTGCCAAGTGCGTGTTCTTCGACTTCGAAGGCAAGCTCATTACCGTCATGGTTCCGGGCAACCTGGATGTTTCCGAAATCAAGCTCCACAACCTGCTGAAGGCCAAGGAACTTTACCCTGCAGACGACGCCCTCATCCGCCAGTGCGGCATGGTGCCTGGTTTTGCTAGCCCCATCGGCGCACACGACACCCGCATCATCGTTGACGAAGCTCTGGCTGACGCCTGCGACCTGGTGATGGGCGCCAATGAAGAAAACTACCACCTGATGCACTGCACCCCCAAGCGCGACTTCCCGGCATTCGAAGTAGCCGACATCGCCGAAGCTCAGGGCGGCTGCAAGTGCCCGAACTGCGGTGAAGACCTTTCTGAAACCCGCGGTATCGAACTGGGTAACATCTTCAAGCTGGGTACCAAGTTCTCTGAATCCATGGGTGCCAAGTACCTCACTGCCGAAAAGACTACCGCTCCCGCCATCATGGGCTGCTATGGTATCGGTATCGGCCGCCTCATGGCTTCCGTTGTCGAAAACAGCCACGATGACTTCGGCCCCATTTGGCCCAAGTCCATCGCTCCCTTCCAGGTGGAAATCGTTCCCATCGGCAAGGAACCGGAACTGGTCGAACTGGCTGAAAAGTTCGAAGCAGAACTGGAAGCTAATGGCATCGACGTTCTTGTGGATGACCGTGACGAACGTCCGGGCGTCAAGTTCAAGGATGCTGACCTGTGGGGTTCCCCGGTCCGTATCGCTATCGGCAAGAAGGGTCTTGCCAACGGCGAAGTAGAATGGAAGTTCCGCAACGAAAAGGAATTCACCATGGTCAAGGTCGAAGATGTTGTCGCCAAGGCCAAGGCATATTTCGCAGAATAAGTTTTATTAGGAGACAACAAATGAAGATGAACAAGATTGCTTTTGGCGCTGCCGCTCTTGCTTTGGCAGCTTGTAGCCAGCTGGATTCTACTCCGAAGCCGGCTTCTATCAATGCTCAGTCTACCGATGATCAGAAGTTTGCCTATATGCTGGGTACTCAGTTCGGTACTCAGAACCTCGGTGGCATTCCTCGTCAGATGGGTGAAGAACTTCACCTTGACGTGGTTATCCAGGCTATTCGCGATAACGTTAAGGCTTCCAAGGATACCAGCGCTAAGCTCCAGCTCACTACTGAACAGCTTCAGATGGTTGGTGGCAACTACACCAAGATCGCTCGTGAACGTATGGAATCTACCCGCCCGGACAGCGCAACTCAGGCTTCCTTTGAAGGTGACGGCGCTAAGTATGGTGCATACATGGATTCCGCAATGAAGGCTCTGCCCATTGTTGCTGCTCCTAAGGCAACTGGTGCTGCTGTTGTGGTGAACGCTGAATCTCCGGAAATCGTCAAGTTCTCTTACCTGATCGGTTTGCAGTTCGGTTCTCAGTTCGCTGCTGTTAGCAGCCAGTTTGAAACCGCCTTTGATGAAAACTATTTCATTCTTGGCGTGAAGGATGCTGATGCAAAGCTTCAGGATTCTACCTTCACTATGCAGCTTCCTCAGGATTCTCTGACTGCTCTCAGCCAGCGCTTCCAGCAGAAGATGCAGGAAAAGCGTGAAGCTGCAGCCAAGAAGTTCGAAGAAGAACAGAAGAAGCTTCAGGAAGACATCGCTGAACTGAAGGGCGATACTCTCGCTAACGGCATGCCCAAGCTGATGAACTTCAAGGTCAAGACTACCGGCATTACCATGAAGGCTGAAGACCTGTCTGCATTCGCTGGCAAGAAGCTCTTGATGTTCTACTTCTCTGCAACTTGCGGCCACTGCGCTCATGCAGCTCCGCAGATTCTTGAAATTGCCAAGGAATACGCTCCGAAGGGCTTGACCACTGTTGCTGTTGCTAGCGGTGGAAACAACAAGTCTGGCATCCGTAAGTTCTCTGACAACGCTAAGTGGGATGATACCATCAACGTGCTGTGGGATGAAACTCGCCAGTTCGGTGAACTCTACAGCGATGGTTACGTTCCCAAGGTTTACGTTGTGAACCCGGATGGCACTTACAAGCAGTATGCCGCTTTCGAAAACGACAAGGAAGCTATGAAGCTTGATATTCAGGCTCTTCTGAGCGGTACCAACGTTGTTTGGAATCCTGAAGATCCTCGCAAGGCTGAAGAAGCTCCTGCTGCAAAGTAAGTAACGAATCTTTAGGCGCGCCTCCATGATGACGGCGCGCCTTGTTTTTGGAATTGAAGTCTGTCTGAGTGTTGTATGAGTTCTATTCTTGCGGAATATGATGTAGTTGTTGTCGGTGGCGGTCATGCCGGTATCGAAGCGACTCATGCTGCCTGGAAACTTGGCGTAAAGACTGCCATGCTGACCATGGACATTGATGCCATTGGCCGTATGTCCTGCAACCCTGCCGTGGGTGGTGTTGCCAAGGGCCAAATCGTTCGCGATATTGATGCGTTGGGCGGTTTGATGGGCCTTTTGACCGATAAGGCTGGCATTCAGTTCCGTATGTTGAACATGAGCAAGGGTCCTGCAGTTTGGGGACCTCGTGCTCAGTGCGATATGAAGTATTATAGCGAGGTGACTCGTGAAGTTATCACAAGCCTGCCTGGCCTGGACGTGATTCAAGGGGAATTGGCTTGCTTCGAACGCATGCTTGATGGTCGTCTTGAAATTACGCTCTTAAATGGGGACCGTTATATTACCAAGTCCATTGTGGTGACTAGCGGTACATTCCTGGCTTCAAAAATGTTTACCGGCCTTGATACAAGTATCGGTGGCCGAGTGGGTGAACCTAGTTCCGATAAGTTGTCTGAATGCCTGGCTCAGGCCGGTGTGCAGCTTCGCCGCTTGAAAACGGGTACGCCTAGCCGTTTGGACCCGGATTCCATTGATTTCAATGAATGCGAAGTCCAACGTGGAGATGATTGTCCGTGGCCCATGAGCGACCGTCACTTGGATGGAACTGTTCCTGGCTTCGACGCCAATTACTTCTGGGGCGATCAGCAGAACAAGTTTGTCCGTAACGATTGTGTTTGCTGGATCACTCGCACCAATATCAAGACTCACGATATCCTGCGAAGCGGTTTCAAGGATAGCCCCATGTTCAGTGGACGAATCCACGGCAAGGGCCCCCGCTATTGCCCCAGTATCGAAGATAAGATCAACCGCTTCGGTGACCGTGACGGCCACCAGTTGTTCCTTGAACCGGAACAGGCGGATATCGGTCGCGTGTACATTAATGGCTTCAGCAGTAGCTTGCCTGCTGACATTCAGCTAGCCGCTATCCACACCATTCCTGGCTTGACCCGTGCCCGAGTTCTCCAGATTGGTTATGCGGTGGAATACGATTCCGTGGATGCAACCCAGTTGTACCCGACTTTTGAATGCAAGAACGTTCCGGGCCTGTACTTTGCTGGTCAGGTTTGCGGTACCAGTGGCTATGAAGAAGCTGCTGGCCAGGGCCTGATGGCGGGCATCAATGCTGCTCTTAAGGTAAAGGGGGAGGCTCCTCTCATTCTTGGCCGTTCTGAAAGCTATTTGGGCGTGATGGTGGACGACCTGGTAAATGTGCTTCTGGATGAACCGTACCGCATGTTTACCAGCCGTGCGGAGTACCGCTTGTTCCTCCGCAGCGACAACGCAGAAGCCCGCCTGAAGGAAAAGGCCTACCAGATTGGCATGATTTCTGAATCTGACTATGTCGACTGGAAACGCCGTCAGCAGTTGATGGAAACCGCCAAGACTCGTTTTGCTGAAACTTCTGCAACTCCGGATGAGGCAAATAAGATTCTGGAGGCAGGAGGTCAGGCTCTCGCTACGGAACGTACCCGCTGGATCAACGTTCTCCGTCGTCCGGGTATTGACCCCGAGGTTTTCTTCCAGGTGGCAGCCTCCGACCTGAATATTCCCCGTCGAGACCAGTGGTTTATGTATGCTGAGGAAATCTACGCCGGCTTTTTTGACCGTCAGGCAAGGGAAATTGACGATCAGAAGAAGATGGAGGCTGTAAAGCTCTCCCCGGATCTGGATTATATGCAGATTTCCGCCATCAGCATCGAAAGCCGTCAGCGTTTGAATGCTCAAAAACCTCTGACTTTAGGTCAGGCTAGCCGAATTCCGGGGGTCCGTCCTGCCGATATTACGGTTTTGGCCCACTGGTTGGAGAACCGCTCATAGACAGCAATGTTAGATTTTATTATCTTTGCGCCGTCAATTATCTACAAACCGAAAGTCGTGGCAAATGTAATTTTGACATGACTGAGGTGCAGCGATAAGATAACGTTAGTTATCAAATTTCACAATTTTCCAAAGAGGTATATATTATGGCAGAAGAAGTTAAAGAAGAAGTCAAGGCAGAAGAAGTAAAGACTGAAGTTAAGCCTCAGGAAGCTAAGTCCGAAAAGAAGGCTCCCGCTAAGAAGGGTGGCAAGCGTCCGTTCAACAAGCGTGGTCCGAAGGGTGGCAAGTTTGGTGCTCCCGCTGCTGCTAAGAAGCCGGCTGTGTTCAGCGACTCTCTGGAAGATCGTTTCCCCGCTCTCGCTGCAAAGCTGAAGAAACACATCGAAGACGGCATCAAGCAGAAGATCAAGGATGCTCAGAAGGACCCGAACGTGAAGAAGGCCTCTGAAAAGTTCGGTGCTAAGTAATAGCTCAATCTTTTGGAATTTTGAAAACACCTCGGAAATGGGGTGTTTTTTTTGATTTAGAAGGTGGTTTTAAAAATTCCCGTTTGATAATTTCTACTATTGAATACAAATAATTACAAGGAGAAATGAAATGCGTAAGATTCTTTCTGTTTTGGCAATTGGTTGCTGTGTTTTCTTTGCAGCATGTAGCAATGGTGGCAAGACTGTCGTCCGTATTGACGAAAATTCTACCACAGACCTTTCTGGCAAGTGGAACGATACAGACTCCCGTATTGTTGCTGACGAAATGATTCGTAGCTGCCTTACCAGCCCGAAGATTTCCAACGTGATGCAGGCTATGGGCAAGACTCCGACTGTGGTGGTCGGCAAGATCCACAACAAGAGCCACGAACATATCAGCGTTGGAACTTTCACCAAGGATATCGAACGTGTTCTCGTGAACTCCGGCGAAGTTGAATTTGTCGCCAATGCTCAGCAGAGTGCTGAACTGCGTCAGGAAGTCGCAGACCAGCAGGGCTTTGCTAGCGACGAAACCGTCAAGGAATATGGTCAGGAAGTTGGTGCAGACTGGATGCTCATGGGCTCCATCAGCACTATCGTAGACCAGGAAGGCGGCCAGGCTGTGATCTTCTACCAGGTGGATATGGAACTCATCGATATCCAGACCCACAAGAAGCTCTGGATTGGAGACAAGAAGATCAAGAAGTTCGTTACCAGAGACTCTGTAAAGTTCTAATTAGAACAAGATAATCTTGAAAAAAGTCCCGGGGATCTGGGGCTTTTTTTGTATCAAAAAAAGCCGGGGCGTGATGCCTCGGCGATTTTAATTTTTGTGCGGCTCTTGATTAAGCTTGGGGGGCTGCGGGAGCGGGTTCGTCCACAATGCCCATGAGCTTCTTGTGGATTGCAGCAGCTGCCTGACGGCCAGTCTTCATTGCCATAACGACGGTGAGCGGACCGTGCATGGAGTCACCTGCGGTGTAGACGTTCTCAACTGTGGTTTCACCAGTTGCAGCGTCCTTCACGACGAAGGTGCCGTTCTTGTTGGTTTCCAGACCCGGGATGCCTTCGGCGGCCACGGGGGAGACCTTGCTACCGATAGCGATCACTGCGGTGTCGCAAACGATGGTTGCTCCGTCGCCCTTCACGCGGACCGGACGGGGGCGGCCATTTTCGTCAAGTTCACCCAGTTCGAACATGCCCAGCTTTGCCATGCAAATCTTGCCGTCTTCGTCTGCAATGAATGCTTCCGGAGTGTGGAGCTCCATGACCTTGACGCCTTCATCCAGGACTTCCTTGATTTCAGCCTTGCATGCGGGCATTTCGTTCATGGTTCTGCGGTAGACGATACGGACGGATTCTGCACCCAGGCGGTATGCCATACGTGCTGCGTCCATAGCCACGTTACCACCACCAGCGATGATCACGTGCTTGCCGGAGTAGATTTCTTCGCCCAGGTTGCCCTTACGGAGATATTCTTCAGCGGTATATACGCCCTTCAGGTCTTCGCCCGGGATGCCCAGCTTCATGGGAACAGCGGCGCCGATACCAACGAAGATGGCATCAAAGCCCTGCTTCCAGAGGTAATCAATGGTAACGTCCTTGAAGACGCGGATGCCGGTGCGGCATTCGATACCCATCTTTTCAACGATGGAAATTTCGTAGTCCAGGATTTCCTTGGGCAGACGGAATTCAGGAATGCCGTAGCGGAGAACGCCACCCAGCTTGGGCTGGCTTTCGAAAATCACAACTTCATGACCCTGCTTGCGGAGGTCGATGGCGGCGCTGAGGCCTGCAGGACCGGAACCGATCACGGCGATCTTCTTGCCGGTTGCGGGAGCGACGGCGGGAACCTTCTTGCCACCAAGATTTACGCGTTCGTAATCGGCGCAGAAACGTTCCATAAGGCCAAGTTTGAGGCCCTTGTTGACGTCCTTCAGGCTCTTGCCCATGGCGCAGCTGGACTGGCACTGTCTTTCGTGGGGGCAGACGCGGCTGCAGATGGACGGAATCAAGCTGGTGTCGCGGATAATGTCGATGGCGCCCTGGAAGTCGCCTGCAGCAACCTTTTCCAGGTACTGGGGAACGGGCATTCCGATGGGGCAGGCTGCGGTGCAGAAGGGCTTCTTGCACTTCATGCAGCGGTTTGCTTCAACCTTGGCCTGAGCTTCGGTAAAACCGAGGCAAGTTTCTGCCATGGTGGTACGACGTTCAATGGGGTCAAGTTCTGCGGCTTCCTGGGGAGGAATGGTCAGCTTGTCCTTCAAAGTGATGGTGGGGAGCGCAGCAAGGCGCTCCAACTCGTTCTGTGCGATCTGGTTCAGTTCTGCTGAATCATGCATAAGGTTACCTCATTATAGTCGTCGATTGTTACAATCTTTTTTTTCGGCGGGCAATATAGTAATTTTACAATACTGGTAAAAGGTTCAAAGTTTGGTTGTATGTAAGTTTTTTCTAATTTTGGGACATGGCTGAAATAAATTCTGAAGAATTCCAGTTGGAGATTGCGGCACGTCTCCTTGCCGAGGAAGACCAGCGCTTTATGCGTATGGCCATTCGCGAGGCTGAAAAGGCTTTCGAAGAGAAGGAAATCCCCATTGGATGCGTCATTGTGAAGGATGGTGTTGTCATTGGCCGCGGCCACAACCAGATTGAAATGCTGAAGGACGCTACCGCCCATGCAGAAATTCTTGCTATTGGTACGGCAGCATCTACCCTGAACAACTGGCGCTTGGATGGTTGTACTTTGTATGTAACGCTGGAACCTTGCCCCATGTGTGCTGGTGCTATTTTGAACAGTCGTGTGGGTCGTATTGTCTATGGTTCCAAGGACACTCGTTTTGGCGGCTGCGGAACCACCATTGATGTCATTACTGGTAACGCCCTGAAGCGTACCGTGCCTGTGACCGGCGGGATCTTTGCCGAGGAATGCGTTGGACTTCTGAAACGCTTTTTCCAACAGATGCGTTTGGAAAAGGGCGATAGCGGTGCGAAACCGCCTCAGGCCTAGTTGAAATATGGTGCTGATATAGTGTAAAACCCGTCATGATTTGTAGAATCGACGGGTTCTTTTTTCTATTATTCAACCCATGAATTTCTTTAAATTTTGCGCCAGCTCTGCTGCTCTTTTGATTTTGACAGCCTGTGAAGGAAACGATGTGGTTCTTGCCTTTAACACCCAGAACGTTCCTGCACAGACCTACTCCCTTGAATCTTCCATGAACGCCATTTTGCCCATGGATACCGTGTCCGGTACACCTGAGGCAATGAATACTCGCCTTTTTGTACGCGCCTCCAACAATTTACTGACCGCCTACGATAACGGCACTGCCAAGTTCGAAATGAAGATTGACTCTGTGGACTACAAGTCTGACAAACGCTCCGTGGAAGAATTCCGCAGTATGGAACGTTACATGTCCACTGAACATTTCCAGTTCAAGATGGCCAAGGATGGCATGGTCAGCGATCCGGTGATGGAAGATTCCGTCATGCTGGGTAACGAAGCTCTTGACCTGGTCCGTCTTTTCCTTAAGATCCAGCCTATCCTTCCGGGTAAGGGAGTTTCCGTGGGTGAAACCTGGGAACGTTCCGTTGAAATTCCGGGCAACGGTGGAAACACTGTGGTCTACAAGTCCTTCACTTTGCAGGATATGTATGCTCACGATGGCGTGCAGATGGCAAAGATCGGCATGAACATCAAGTACAAGGAAGCCGGCGACCCGTCTTCCGACCTCCGTATGGAAAGCAAGGGCTTCATTGTGGGAACCGGAAACATCCTGTTCGATATTACCCACGGCGTGATTTCCAGTGCCTCTATGGAATTGACTGGCGACTTGAGTGTTAATGACCTGGTTGCCAACAATGTCATCCCTGACATGCACGTTATCCAGAAGATTAAGTTGAAGGGTGAAATTTAATGCTCGGTAAAGTTCGTAGCATAATTGCCATGGCCGCCCTGGCCATCGCTGGTTCTGCGATGGCTGGTGAAATGCCGTTCCCGGCAATCGAAAACGGCAAGGTTAAGCTTGTTGAAGCAGATAGCCCCTATATCCTGGAACAGGGTATGGTCTTTTCTGCAAATGATACCTTGGTGGTTGAACCTGGTGTTACGGTGCTGATGGGCGAATACGCCAAGTTGATGCTCCGTGGCTCCGTGAAGATTGTTGGTTCCGAAGCCAAGCCTGTGGTTTTCCGCAGTGCCGATTCCTCGGGTAGCTGGAATGGCTTGCATTTTGTGTCTTCCAACCGTCCTTTCGAAATCAAGAACCTGGTTGTGGAAAACGCTTTCCGCAATACGGTTTTCCGTTCCAAGGGTATTTTCGAAAACGTGAAGTTCGTGAACAACTACTACGGACTTTGGGTGGACGACGTTCCTGAAATTTTCTTGTCTCGTTGCGAATTCGTTCGTAACCGCTTTGCTCTTTCTGTTCGTGCGGGTCACGTGCTTTCTGCAGATACAAAGATTTCCAACAATGTGTATGGCTTGTATCTGGAAGCTGGTGGCAAGTTCGATGGCGACCAGAGCATGATCAAGAACAATCTTGAAGCAGATATCCGCAAGGAATCTGAAGATATGGCTAAGAGCGGCAAGCGTGTGACACGTAACGTGTGGCAGCGTATTGAAACTGCGTTCTAAGAGGTTTTGGTGCAAGAGAATTTTCGCAGATCCATTCGTAAGATGACGGGCAACAGTGTCCGCCTCTCGGTGCGACCCAACAGGTCGTCCATGGTTGCGAATTTGTCCCAGTCCATGATGGTCACTTGGTCCATTGTTCTGTACGAACATCTGGATGCCATGCTGAACGACCCTTCCGTGAACGTGGGCTCTTCGGAATTGATTTCTTTTAGCGAAACAGCCTGGAAACTTGCAGATGCCAGCTTCCCGCAGATTATCGCCGATGCCAACAAACTGTACGACGAATTCCGCACCAAGTGGATGCAGCGCTTTTCAACAGAAGAAGTGATGCGCCTGCTTTTGGAAAGCGGTGAGTTTATGCAGCACGACGAAGAGAAGGGATGGATCCTGAATGTGAAGAACAATAAGCAGGATATCAATGCCTTCTACTCTGCCACCATCCATTTGCTGGTCAGTGATGCGGAACCTCTGTTTGTTCGTATGAACGGCCGTGTGATGCAGCTTCAGGAAAAACTGTGCAAGTACTGGCATTCTGAAAGTGCGGTGGACGCCGTGTCCAAGTTGCTGCCCAGTTTGGAAGCTTCCTTACGCGATAAGGAAAACTCCATGATCGTTTCTCTTCGTAGTTCCTTGAATGCCTTGGCTAAGAAACGCTTTGCCGCCGCCTTCGCTACGAAGAATCCGCCTCGCTATTATAGCAGTGCCGCTAGCTGTGCTCGCAATGTGGGCCGTTACTGGAATCCCCACTACGCCTACGAGAACGGCTTCCTGGCATTTACAGATGATTTTTGTGATTACGCCCGCGGTCTTACCATTCAGATTATTGAATGGTACCAGAGCAAGTGGGCTTTGTTCCTTCGCGGGTTCTCTCGCGGTCAGTTGAATTTGTTTGAAACCACGGCCGACCATAAGGCCTAAAACAAAACAGGTAAAAAATGAAAAATGCATTCACGACCACTTTGTTGCTCACCATCGTTGGCTTTGTAGTCCTCGTGACCGGAGCTTGCTACTTTGGTGCTCCGCTTTTCGGCTGGGTGATTCTGTGCGCCATCTTTGCTGTGTTCCTGCTGGAACAGGCTGTGGCTCTCAAGAAGTTGAAGCAGATTTCTGCAGAAACAGAAATCCTGGAATCTTGCGAAGCTCGTGGTATCTACAGTGTTTCTGGTGATGGCGTGGTTGCAAAGCGTATCGCTCTTGCTCGCCAGTTGGTTTCCAAGAAGATTCACCTAGATTCTCCTATTGCATACGAAGTGCTGAATAGCAACGTGGGTATTTCTGTTCCCCGCAGCGCTGGCAGCACCGTGATCCTGCTGGGCCTTATGGGTACCTTCTTCGGCTTGATGTACTCTGTTGCAACAGCCGGTGGCGCTATCGACAATTCTACCACCCAGGGAACTTTGGATACTATCCAGCTTTTGTTCCAGGGCATGAAGGGAATCTTCGGTACTTCTCTTTGCGGTTTGTTCGCTGCCTTGATTTTGAATGCAAGCCATTCTTTGTTGAACTCCGCTCTCAACAGCTTCATGGCTCGCTTGGATGCTCTGACCTTGAACCTGCAGGGTTCTGATGACGAAATTGAACAGAGCAAGGATGAACTTGGTCGCCTCTTTGATTCTGTGGAAGAAAACCTGGCAAAGGTTGCTGCCGCTGTCCAGGAAGGCCTCAGTGGTGTTGCTGCCATGGTGGGCGAGGAACTGACTTCTGCAACAGCAAAGATCTCTGCCGAAATGTCCAATACTACAAAGTCCTTCAGCGATTCTCTCGCTACTGTGGTTAGCGGCATGAATGGTGCTGTTCAGAATCTTGGCGATTCTGTGAGCAATTCTCTTTCCGGTGCATTCACTCCCATGGAAAGCAGCGTGAAGGCTCTTTCTGCTTCTGTGGAATCTATCCCGGCTAAGTTGGACGACAAGTTGAATGGTCTCTCTACTGCATTGAATGCTGGCCTCGGTGATATTGCCGGTGGCGTGAAGGAAGGTCTGCAGGGTGTTTCCGGTAATGTTGAAAATGCTCTGGCCAAGGTTGCTTCCGATGTGAAGGCTGGCCTGGATGGTGTTGCTTCTGCTTCTGCCGCAGCCATGTCTGGCACCACCGAAACTATTGGCGCCTCTGTTGCAGAACAGGTCAAGCAGTCCAACGTTCAGTGGAACGAATTCATGCAGCGCTTGGAAGACCGCACCAATGCCAACGTGGATGCTCAGCGCGAAAGCCTGGAAACTCTCAAGGATGTGGCTCTTCAGGTTGCAGAAAAGGCACAGGCCGGTTCCGCAGAACTTTCCGCATCTGTTTCCGAAAAGCTGGGTACTCTTTCCAACGACATTCTTGGTGCATTCCAGAAACTTTCCGAAACTTCAGCAGTGCTGCTTGAAGCCCAGAAGGCTCTTACCGAAAGCATCGACAATCGCGTTGTCAAGGAAAAGGAAGCTACCGACGCTCTTGGCGGAAACATTGTGGAAACCGCAGAACTTATGCGCGTGAACCAGTCCGAACTTAGCGCCAACCTGGAAATGCTTCGTGCCGGTCTTGAAACCATCCTCGAAAAGCTCAGCGGCGATACCGCAGAACACGAGGAAGAAGAAAACTTTGTGGAACACCTCAACCAGTCTCTGGAAGCCTTCCACGAACGCGCCAGCGAAGTGCTTATGGAAAACGCCGTCAAGACTCAGGAAATTCTCTTGGAAGTCTTGGAACAGACTCAGCGTTCTGCAGCCCAGCAGCCTAAGGTGGAGGGATAATCCATGCGGTTCCGCAAGGACGAAAACAACAATCCTTGGATGGCCTATACGGACCTTGGCATCGCATTGGTGTCATTGTTCATCTTGGCATTCGTTGCCATGGCTACCCTGAAGGAACAGAAGGCCGAGGACCTTACCCGTACCGAAGAAGAAGTGCTTAGCTGTCAGGAAGAAATGCGCAAGATTGCTGCTGAACGTAATGCACTTCTTTCCAAGAGCTTGCAGACCTCTATCGAGGCTGGCCTCATCGCCTTGGAAGGTGGCAAGATCCAGATTCAGGCAAGCTTCTTGTTCCCGGTGAATGGTGCTGACTTGACTCCCGAAGGTGTTGGTGTTATTCGCGGTATTAGCAAGGGCCTTTTGGAAGCTCTGGATTCTACCGACGTGATCATGGTCAGTGGCTTTACTGACGATACCCCGGTGAAGTCCAAGACTTATACCAACTGGAATCTTTCTACGGAACGTGCAGTGAACGTGGTGAAGACCTTGATTAAGGAAGGTTTTCCGCCGGAACGCTTGTTTGCCGCAGGCTTTGGTGAACATCAGCCCAAGTATCCTAATGACAGTGAAGAGCATCGTCGCTTGAACCGTCGCGTGGAAATCGGCGTTACCCCGCTCCAGATGATGGAAAAGAAGTGACGCAGTCATTGCGAGCGAAGCAATCGAAGCAGTGTTAAATTGAAGGTCTAAAAAATGCAGGAACGTTTAGAAAATCTTCGCCAGAATATTGATGCTATCCGTAAGAGCGGAAAGCTGCCTCACTGGCGTATGGTCTACGCAGACAACCTGCTGAACCGTGCTGGCGAATATGTGGCAGTGGACCGACTTCCCGAAGCCGGTATGGTTGCCGATAAATTGGACCGTTGGATTGCAACTCACACGCCTAAGGCCGACGAATCCAATCGCTTTGCAGAAAACCCTATGGTGTTCTGGAATGAACAGCTTCTGGGTGGAATTTCTGAACAGATTAAGAAGACCTTGGCAGACAAGCGCATGCTTATTCCCAATACAGAAAGGGAATCTACGCTTCGTCGCTTGAACGTTGTGGAATCCTGGATCAAGGAAGGCAATTTGCTTGCCGCTCACGAAGAATTGCTTTCTTTGCGTGGGGCCTTGATTGCTCGACTTCGCCGTAGTTATCGCGCCCGTCAGGCGGTGGTGACTGCGTACCAGCAGGGCACTCAGCCCGAAGGTTCTCTGGTTGGTCCGTACAATGCCCGCCATACCCTGGAAGAAACTTTCCATGTTGTGGGCGAACGCGACCCCATCTGGATTGAAGACTTCCTGGAAATCTATAATGACCTGTTCCGCATCGTGGAACGCCTGGTTCCGCAAGACAAGAAATAGTTTGCCTATAAATTTTTGTTATAGGACGTAAGAGTAAAATTATATGATGGATGAGTCTTGGAGTTCTCCAGGACTCTTCCTATTTTTGCAGTGGATTTAGAACAACGTTTTGTGCAGTTATGACCTGCGCAGCCCCCGCAAAAAGGAGCTTTCCATGGAAAAAAGAACAAGTATTTTCACCAATGGCATGATTTGGTTTGGTGTTGCCATTTCGGTATCTGAAATTGTTTGCGGTATTGAAATCGGTGAAGCCGCTAAGCTTAGCGACATCTGGTTCCCCCTGATTCTCGGCCACGTTCTGGGTGGCGTCATGCTGTACTTTGTTGGCTTGATTGGTGCCCGGGTTCGTGTGAATGCAATGGAGACCACGGCCTCCACGTTCGGTAAGTACGGCTCCAAGTTTTTCGCCTTTTTGAACTTGCTTCAGTTGATTGGATGGATTGCAGTGTTGAACGCCCAGGGTGCCATGGCATTGGCTGGTCTTAAGCTTCCTATTTCGTTCCCTTTGACTTGTGTGCTGTTGGCAGTGCTGATTGCCGCATGGGTCTTTGTTGGCCTTCGTAAGACTGCAAAGATCACTACCGTGGTCATGGGCTTGTTGGCTGTACTTCTTGTTGTTTTGACGGCTAAGCTTTTTGGTGTGGAACCTGCCTCTGGTGCGGCCTCCCACGCAGCAGCTCAGTTTGGTTTCTGGACCATTTTTGAAATTTCCATCGCCATGCCTCTTTCTTGGTTGCCGGTGATTTCCGACTACACCAAGGACGTGGAAAAGCCTGTGGCTGCTACTGCAACTTCTGCGGTGGCGTACACCTTGGCCAGTCTTTGGATGTATTTCATTGGTTTGCAGATTGCCGGTTTGGGCGTTGGTACTGATATTGCCCAGGCTATTCTTTTGGCTGGCATTGGCATCCCGGGAATCATTATTGTTGCCCTTTCCACGGTGACCACCAACTTCCTGGCAGCAAACTCCGCTGGCGAATCTGCCAAGGCGATCTATGGTAAGTTGAATCCCAAGGTCGCAGGCGTTGTGGTTTGTGGTCTCAGCACCATTCTCGCAATTTGGGGTATCGTGGATCACTACATCAGTTTTCTTTACCTCATTGCTGCAGTCTTTGCGCCCATGGCCGCAGTTCTTCTTGTGTCCTACTTCTTTGTGAAGGAACACCTTGAACAGAAGGGCTTTTGGATTTGGAACTTGTTTGCTTGGGCTGTGGGTTTTGCCGTCTATGAAATTGCGGTGAACACCGGCGTTGAATTTATCGGCCCCACTATCTTGGCTGTTGTGGTTTCCGCTGCGTTGGCTTTTGCTGCGAAGTTGAAAAAATAAGTCAAAAGATTATTTAGAATTCATAAAAAGAACCGCGGCTTTTCAGTCGCGGTTTTCTAATGTAGGTTTGGACGTTGTTGCCCTAGTGTCATCCCGGCGAAGGCCGGGATCTCCTTTTAACCCTTGCGGAACTTCTTAAGTAAAGCGTCGGCCTTGACGAACTGCTGCTTCACAGACTTAGGACCGGTACCGCCTTCGATGTTACGGCGACCAACGCTGTATTCGAAGGTCAGGGTCTTCTTCATCTTCTGTACGTCGGGAACGCCGGCGGCTGCCCAGGATTCGTCGGACAGGTCCGTAAATTCCTTACCCTGGCGGGCGGCTTCGCCGACCAAGCTACCGACCACGTGATGTGCGTCGCGGAACGGAACGCCGGCTTCAACCAGCAAGTCTGCCAGGTCGGTAGCCAGCAGCGCCGGCAACATCTTGGCTTCCATCTTGTCGAAGTTGAAACGTGCAGTTTCCAAAGCTTCCTTCATGACGCGGAGGATTACCTTTACGTTGTGGACGCTATCGAATACCGGTTCCTTGTCTTCCTGCAGGTCGCGGCTGTAGGAGAGGGGAGCGCCCTTCACCAAAGTGTACATAGCGCTGAAGTTACCCAGCATACGGCCAGACTTACCGCGAATCAATTCCATAGAGTCCGGATTCTTCTTCTGGGGCATCATGGAAGAGCCACTGCTGAAGGCGTCGTGCAGGGTGAGGAACCCGAATTCGCTGGTGCTCCAGTTCACGAAATCTTCGGCGTAGCGGCTCATGGTGTTAGCGATGATAGCGAGATCGGCGTTGAATTCCAGCATCATGTCGCGATGGCTAACAGCGTCGATGGAGTTGGGGCTCACGTCCTTGAAACCAAGTTCTGCAGCTACGAGCTTACGCTGGTAGGGGAATGCGGAACCTGCCATGGCTCCGCTGCCCAGGGGCAGCTGGGAGTGCAGTTCCAGGAAGTTGTCCAGACGCTTTACGTCGCGGGACACTGCGAAGAACATGCTCATCAGGTAATGGCTGAAGTAGATGGGCTGAGCCTGCTGCAGGTGAGTGTAGCCCGGCATCAGCTTGCCGAAGTACTTCTTGGAAAGGTCCAGGACCACGTCCATCAATTCAATTTCGAGAGCGCGGATTTCTGCAGCGCGGTGACGCATGTAAAGCTTGAAGTCAGTGCAGACCTGGTCATTGCGGCTACGGCCGGTATGAATCTTCTTGCCCAGGGCGCCGATACGTTCGGTGAGAACACGTTCCACAGCCATGTGGATGTCTTCGTCGGAAGGCTGCCACAGGTTCTTGCCTGCATGGTAATCGTCCAGAATAGTCTTGAGGCCATCGCAAATCTTCTTGTATTCAGCCTTGGTCAGCACGCCGGATTCCACCAGGCCCTTGCCGTGACCGATGCTGCCTTCGATATCTTCTTCGATCAGTTCTGCATCGAAGTGGAGGCTGAAGGAGAGGTCCACCATGGACTGAGCCATACCGCTAGCGAAGCGGCCGGTCCACATGTTGGTCTGGGTACCTTTTTTAGATTCTTTCTTTGCCATAATAAGCTATTCCTTGCGAAAAATGAGGATTTCCTTGGAAATCCTTGGGTTTTAACATTGCAAAGTTAGCATTAAATGAATTCCCTTTAAACGCCTTAATTAATAAAAAAATGGATTTTTTAGTGAATTCTTTGTTTGCCGTGTTATTTTTTTGTAAGTTTTAGCTGAATTTTGATGGCTAAAAAAGGGGGTCTTATGAATAAAACATTTTTAGCTACGCTTTTGGGGTTGATGTGTTTGACGCAAGTTTCCTTCGCAGGAATCTTTGATAAGTATCAATATGCAGACAATGGTTACATTGATCCCTACTACGAAGAAGAGGAAGACAAGGGACCGGTAATTTCCGAAGAACAATTGACTCGCAATAGCCTGTTTTGGGAATTGGCTTCCGGTATGGCTGCTCATGAAGTTAGTGGCTATATTGAACCGAGAGGTGAATCGATTACTGGTGGCTATGTAGATGGTGAAGGCTTTTATGGAGCCGCAAATCTCGGTATCAATTTCAGAAGGTGGTTCTCGATTTACGTCGGTATGGAATTTACCAACGGCACGGGCTATTTCGCCTATGACGGCAATCGCGATAAGATCAAGGGACTTGATTACTTTGACTTCAATCTGCATATCGGTACGGATATTTTCCCGTTCAGAGACAGTGATGAACTGAGGGGCCTTTTCTTTGGCTTTGAAATTGGAATCGGCTTTGTGGAAGCATATACAGATGCTCTTACCGAATCCCATTACACCAGTAATGTTGTGAGCGATGATCCCGTTACCTACAAAATTCAGGTAGGTCACCTGTGGGATCTCACTCCCCACTATAGTCTCGGTGTAAAGACCTTTGTAGTCTTTGATTCCTACGATGAACGAGATTATTACTACGATGATGAATTGACTAACTTGAGTGGCGTTGCCGTTGGTATCGCGGCAACTCTGATTAGACGATAATCTTAAAAAGTATGATGAAATTTATTTTGATTTTTATGGCGGTCTTGACTCAGGCTGCCATGGCTATTCGTTACGAAACGGTTGAAACTGTTGAAGAACGGGAACGGGCTTGGGAAATCAAAAGAGCGGTTGAAAAAGCTAAGGATACAACTTTAAAACCTTATTTCTATCAAGGTTCTGCGGGCATTTCTTACTTGTTTGTAAAAGCCCACGAATTTGAAGGCTATAAAGCCATGTATTTCAAAGCACCGCAATTAGATATTTCTTTTGATTACGGTGGAACCAAAAACCAAAAGCAAGATTGGTATATAGGTTTGTCTTTCTTGTTTGCGCCTGGAACATGGGAGTATAGAGATTTAGACTATCCCGACATATCTGCAAATAATTTTGAGTTGAATATCCACTTGGGTGTGCAGCGTTACCTTGTTGAAAACGATGCTATGAAACAAGGCTTTTTATGGGGTGGCGAATTTGGATATACGTCCCTTTATAAAAGTGGAAGAAATAGTAACGACAAGATGTATAACTTCACCGTTAAATTAGGCGAGTCTTGGCCAATTTCTCGACGGATGAGTTTAGCAACCGTTGCAAAGGGAACTTTAAAAATATCCAATCTCGAATTCAGTGGCGGTGGGGACGACGATTATAAGGATGGTGTGTTAGAAAACCAATTTGGGTATTCCGTTGGTGCACAAGTAATCCTTACGAGAAGATAAGAAGAAAGCTCTGCGGTTGCAGAGCATTTAGTTTTTTAGTCGAGGCTTTCGTGGAGATTGTCTCGTATTTTTTTTAGGCTTTGCTGAGAAGTTCTTCCACGGTGGCGATAATCTTGTCTCGTTCGCCGCACCAGTTAGGTGCGATGAGCATGTCGCTGGGGCTTTCTCCGCTGAAACGTTCGATGGCCGTTTCCTTGCCGATAATCTTGATCATCTCGGCGACAGCGGCGCAGTATTCCTCAAATTCCAACAACTTGATTTCACCGTTGATGAAATCCTGGGCCATGACGGTTCCAGATACTATGTGCAACGGGTGAATTTTTACGGCGGCTAGGTTCAGGTCGCGAACCACCTGGGCGGTATGCTTGAAGTCTTCCATGGTTTCGCCGGGGAGGCCCACAATCACATGGGTGGTAACGGTCAGGCCTACGGACTGGCAACGCTTTACGGCGTCTTCGAATTCTGCCAGGGTGTGGCGGCGGTTAATGGCTGCCAATGTCATGTCGTTTGCAGTCTGCAAACCAATTTCAACAATTACGGGCTTTTCCTGGTTTACTTCGCCAAGGTAGGCCACCTTATCGCTTTCAAGGCAGTCTGGGCGGGTGCCAATGGCAAGGCCTGCGATTTCTTTGTGCCTAATGATGGGATTGATGATTCCCATCAGATGTTCCAAGGGCGCATGGGTATTGGTGTAGGGCTGCAAGTAAGCCAAGATTCCTGCATTGGGGTACTTGTCGCGAAGCTTGGGGACGAATTCGTCCAGCTGTTCCTGGATGCTGACCTTAGCCAGATCGTACACCGGGCTGAAACTGCGGTTGTTGCAGTAGCTGCAACCGGAGAAACCCTTGGTTCCATCCAGGTTGGGGCAGCTCATGCCACCGTTCAAAGGCAGCTTGCGCACCTTCAGGTAGTTAGGGAAAACTTTAAGCAGTAAATCGCGATAAGGAGTGTAATGCATAGCTTTAATATATAATCGTTTGCTTAAAAGTCAAAATAGTGAATTGCGCTAAACTAGGCTTGCAGAGGCCAGTTCTTCGCCGGTTTCAAGATGGTGGATGCTGAATTTGCCGTTGTCGTAGAAACCGAAGGTAGGCGGGTTGCCGCCCTTGGGCAGGCTGGTGGATCCGGGATTCACCATGAGCACGCCTTTGAAGTTTTTCTGCAGCTGGAAAATGTGGGTGTGGCCGTAAAGGTAGGCGTCGATGGGACGATCGTTGGCGTCGCCGGGTTCCAGCTGGGAAAGTGCGTTGGCGGGGAAGCATTCCGGCATAAAGATGTGGCCGTGACTTAGGAAAAGTCGAATGGTCCGGCTGCTTGCGCCGTTTTCGCTTGCGTTGCCCGCGGCGTCCGTCAGCTCATCTTCCACAACGGCGTACTCATCTGCGATAGGGATATCCAGCATCATCAGGTCCACATCGGCGTCGCAGTTCCCGCGGACTGCCACAATTTTATCCTTGTAGGGGAGCAGAGCCTCGACGACGCCCATAGGGCCATGGCCTGCGGGCAGCGGATTTCGGGGGCCGTGATAGAGGGTGTCGCCCAAAATAAAAATCTTGTCGCAGTGGAGTCGTTCAAAGTGGGCAAGGGCTTTTCGGGCTGCGTCTGCGGAACCGTGAATGTCAGAAAGAATTAAAGCGCGCATGGGAATTAATTATGAATTACGAATTATGAGTTATGAGAATGAAGTTTGACGATAAACTACAATCTACAATTTATTTAGGCGAGTAGGGCAACGACGCCGCTCACTGCCATGTACACGTATACGATTTTCTTCAGGATCTTGTGGGGAATCTTCTTCACCACCTTGCTGCCGACGCTTGCCCCGATGGTCACCGCAACTAATCCGTAGGCATAAGCCGTTCCCACGTCGGCTGTAACAAACCCCGCTCTAAAACGGAACAAGGCCATCATCATATTCCCCAGAACAAAGTAGGTCTGGGTTTGGGCGATGTATTTTTCCTTGGTTTCGGAGGATGCCAGAAAATAAAGAACAGCTGGTGGCCCCTGCATGGCGAACAGCCCGCCCATAAGGCCTGAAACGATTCCTAGCCCCACCTGCGCGGGAATAGTGGGCTTTAGCTTCACCCGTTCGCTGATAAAGAAGAAGTAAATACTGACGGCAATGAGAATTCCGCCCAAAATGTGCTTCAGGAACTTCTCATCGAAGGATGTGACTGCAAAAATGGCTCCCAGACTCACCACCGTAAAGGTGCAAAGAATCGGCAACACCTCACGCCACACAATGTAGCGGCGCATGCGGATGGCTACAATCAGGGACATGGAGCCAGCCAGCATTCCGGAAAGGGCGGTGGCTTCGCCGTAGCTGGGCAAAATGTGGGGGAAAACGGTCATGACAAAGATGCCGAACCCGAATCCGCTGACCCGCTGGATAAAACTGCCCATGCAGCTCATTCCAAAAAGTATGCCAATTACTGTAAATTCCATTCCTTGTGTTATCTCGGTATTCGTGCCGGGACCCCTTTGCACCACAAATTTAGCTAATCGTCCTTCAAACGGCATCCTTTTGTTTGTTATACTTGACATTGAATAAATTCAAGAGGGAAAAATGAAATTATACAGCAAGTTTTTTGTAGCCCTGTTCTCCACATGTGCTCTTTTGATGACCGCTTGCGGAGAAGACTCCTCTAGTGCTAAGGAAAATGCAACTCTTACGGTGGTTTCTTCTAAAAGTGACTTGAAAAAATGTGACAAGTCCAAGGAAGGAGCCATCGCTTATATTACAGGTACTGGCGAATTGATGTTCTGTCTGGATAAGGAATGGCAGGCCTACGGCGTAGGCGACATTCCCGTTTACGAAGGCAGCGATGGTGCGGATGGAATTGACGGTAGCAACGGTTCTGACGGGAAAGACGGGGTTGACGGTAAGGACGGTACAAGCTGTACTGGGGAATACCTGCCTGATAGTTCCGGCATAAACCTTTACTGTGGTGGAAAACTTGTAGGAACCATTATGAATGGGTCCAATGGCCTGTCCGGTGGCAATGGCGGAACCACGGCGGATATTGAATTCAATACGGCTGAATATGTGGAAATTGGAGATACCGTATGGAGCTATTCCGATTCCCTGCTCATCCGTATTAGCGATAACGATATCCTGGCTAAAAAGGATACTGTTGAAGTTTCGGTAACCAGTACCTCTGATTCTAAGGGTATTGTCCTGACAGCAAAACTCAGGGATGGTTACTACTATACCACGCTGTTCTTCACAGAAAAGAGTTCTGTCGCTCAGGCAATCAAGGTGCTGGATGGGGATAACGTGGTAGTCAGCTACAAGGATGAAAACCCTGAAAGAGTCATTAAACGCAATGTAGCCTTTATCCTAGCTTCCAAGGGTGAACGAGACTTTATCTCCCTGGATAAACCTTGGTATTACGGGGACAGCGCCGAAGTGGTTGTTACCGTTAATGATAAGAATGCCGAAGGAGATTCCATACAGGTATCCATGATTTTGTGCTATAACGACGGCTATGAATGTCATTATACAGAAAATGAGGGCGGCTTCGGTACCTATGATGCAAAACTAAAGCTTGCTGGTGCAGGTGGCCTTTATAAAGGAAGTTTCTTTATTGTGAATGAAGGTAAGAATCACGATAACTACTTCTATTCTGATCCTGCGAAAATTTTGACAGTTGATGTGCGATATACCTTTAAAGATGAAAAAAAGACATTTGAAAACGTAACTGTCTACTGGAAGAAAAATGCCGATAGCCGAGTGGAGTTTGATGCGGATCGATATAACCAGGCTTCCAAGGGACATTTCTATGTCTATGACGAAGGTTGCGACAAGGATTCCGTAGAAGTGACAATCTCCAGCAAGGTAAAGGGCGATGAAATCAGTGCCGTTGGCTACAGGTATAAGAATTACTTCTATGGGGAATTCCTTATGAATGGCCTTAAGGGCGATAAGGTCCTGGCCATTGATGAACAGGATACAATACTTGTCCAGTATAAAGATGCTACGACCGGAACAGTCTCTCAGGATATAGCGAAGGCAGGATATGCTCTTTATGCGACAGTATCTTTTGGCGATTCCCTGTACATGGATGTAACGGACAAGGCTGTCCTGAAGCTTGTTGATAAAAGTCTCACCGAGAACGACGCCGTAACTATCCGGGTTTCTTCTGGATCTGACTTTAATGGAGTGTTGGTCGATATGTATACGGTCCCTGGTGGAGATGGTACGGAACGTATCGGTTACGTTGAATTCACCAAGGATCCCGAGGTTGTACGAGAAGATAACTTCGAGAAGAAACTTTATGTGAAGGATAAGGAAACTCTTCTGGCCTCCTATTACACCAACCGACTGGCATCCACCACCAAGTGGTTTGAGGCTAAGGCCTTCTGGGCCGACAAGAATACGTGCTTTATAGATAAGCGTGATGGCAGAGCCTATAAATTCGTTACCATGGGAGACCAGGTGTGGATGGCGGAAAACCTTGCGTACGGAGATGGAAAATTCTACGATAACGATTCTATCAAGTACAGTTCTTACGGAAAGCTTTACACCTGGGCGCAGGCTTTAGATACTGCAGAGGCAATTTGTGGGGTGAGTCGTTGTAAAATAAAACGCCCGTATAAGGGTGCTTGCCCTTCTGGTTGGCATTTGCCGAGTCTGGATGAGTTCAAAACCCTTCTTGGTTTTGTGAGTGGTTTCTCGGAGTATGGTTCAACGCCATCTCTCCTGAAGTCCTCCGATGGATGGAAAAGTTATGCAGGCGTCGAAAGTGGCAAGGACCGCTGGGGCTTTGGCGTTTTCCCCATAGGGTATTATTCCAGTTCATCAGATTTTAAAAACAAGGGCGAGCGTGCGTATTTCTGGCTGGATGAAGAAGTCTCTACGACTACAGCCAAGACTATGTATTTCTCTAATTATTCGGACGTAATTCTTGATACGGAAGAGTATAAGACGTATGGCTACTCTATTCGATGCGTCAAGGATGAGTAAATTGAGCCTCCAGGGGCAGTTTGCCCCCTTTTCAGTTTCGTCTAAATGTGCTATATTTAGGGCGTAAATTTTTCAACACCTTATTAAGGAAGGTAAAATCATGGCAAGAAAGAAGATTGCACTCGTTGGTGCTGGTCAGATTGGTGGTACTATGGCTCTCGTCCTCGCTCAGAAGCAGCTGGGTGACGTGGTCCTCATCGATATTCCGATGACTGAAGGTATGCCGAAGGGTAAGGCCCTCGACATTATGGAAGGTCGCTCCGTTATGGGCACTTCCTGCAACCTCTCCGGTTCCACCAACTACGACGACATCGCTGGTGCAGACGTCGTTATCGTTACCGCTGGTGTTCCCCGTAAGCCGGGTATGAGCCGTGATGACCTTCTTGGCATCAACTGCGGCGTGATCAAGGACGTTGGTCTCAAGATCAAGGAACTCGCTCCGAACGCATTCGTTATCGTTATCACCAACCCGCTGGACGCAATGGTGTACAACATGCAGAAGGTTACTGGCTTCGATTCCTCCAAGGTTATCGGTATGGCTGGTGTTCTCGACTCTTCTCGTCTCGCTTGCTTCGTTGCAATGGAACTGGGCGTTTCTGCTGAAGACGTTAAGGCAATCGTTATGGGCGGCCACGGTGACACCATGGTTTCCCTCTATGACTGTGTTTCCGTCGGTGGCATTCCTCTGCCGCAGCTCATGAGCAAGGAAAAGTTCGACGAACTTGCTGCTCGTACTGCTAACGCTGGTGGCGAAATCGTTTCTCTCCTCGTCCGCGGCTCTGCATTCTACAGCCCGGCAACTTCCGCTATCAAGATGGCAGAAGCTTACCTCCTGGACAAGAAGAGCGTTCTTACCTGCGCTGTTAAGCTGAACGACGAATACCAGGGTAAGGGCAAGGGCCTCTACTGTGGCGTTCCCTGCGTGATCGGTGCAAACGGTGTCGAAAAGATCTTCGAAGTGAAGATGAACGACGCTGAAATGGCAGCTTTCGAAAAGTCTATCGAAGCTTGCAAGAAGAACGCTGAATGGGTTGACGCAAACACCTAATCAGATTAGGGAAGGCTCCGCCCTCCTTAAAACTCTCCTTAGAAAAAGACTTGTCGCAAGACTGGTCTTTTTCGCTATAATGGCTTACGCAAAAACTAATAGAGACCGGTCGTAACATTCGTCGGGTTTATAACCTACGACGTTACTCCCTCTCGCTAAAAAGGACCTGTCGATAAGACAGGTCCTTTTGCTCACAATTAGACGATGGAAGGGGTTTCGCCCCTTATGGTATTTATTTTTTTTGCTTGTTAACCAAAGTGTTAACTAATACCTTTGTTTTTAGCGAGAAAATTCCATTGTTAGTTAACGAAATCGTTAACAAGCGGTGAAAGTTGTTTCTGGCACAGAGGCTTAGACTTGGATTTGGGCTTTGGTTTTTTCTTGTATTAAAAAAATCATCATATTTTTTTATGAGAGTCGCCCTTTTGGAAAATCTTGAGATAGATTTCCCTAAAAAAGGAGTTCTTATGACAGCTGTAATGATTATTCAACTCTTGATTGTGCTGGCGGCTCTTTACGTGGGGTCACGTTATGGTAGCCTTGCCTTGGGTGCAATTTCTGGTATTGGCCTTGCCATCTTGGTGCTGGGCTTTGGCATGCAGCCGGGTAAGCCGCCTACCGATGTTATCTACATCATTATCGCGGCCGTGACTTGCGCGGGCATTATGCAGGCTGCAGGCGGTATGGATTGGCTAATCCAGCTGGCGGAAAGGCTATTGCGTAAGCATCCCAACCAGATTATCTTCCTGGCTCCGCTTTGCACGTTCTTCCTTACGGTTCTCGTAGGTACCGGTCACGTGGTCTATACCCTCATGCCCATTATCTGCGACATTTCCCTGAAGAAGGGCATCCGTCCGGAACGTCCCTGTGCTGTGGCTTCTGTGGCATCCCAGGTGGGTATTACCTGTTCTCCCATTGCTGCCGCTGTGGCATCCTTCGTGGTGATTTCCAACGCCAACGGTTTTGAAATCAACAACCTGCAGGTGATTGCAGTGACCATTCCCGCTTGCCTTTGCGGCTTGATGGCTGCCGCCGCCGTTAGCTACAAGCGCGGTCTTGATCTGGACAAGGATCCGGTATTCCAGGCTAAACTGAAGGACCCCCAGCAGCGTGAATACATGTACGGCAATACCGCTTCTGTGCTGGACAAGGCGGTTTCCAAGGAAGCCAAGCGTTCCGTTTATATCTTCCTTGCTGCTCTTGCTGTGATTGTGATGTTCTCTGTGTTCCAGATTGCTGGCCATGATATTCGCCCCGCTTTCCCCACCGGCAAGGTTGTGGATGGTGTGGCTCAGGTGAAGCCCATGGGCATGAACTTGATCATTCAGATTGTGATGATTTCTGCAGCCGCCTTCATGATTATCTTCTGCAAGGCTCAGCCTAAGAAGGCTGTGGCTGGCGCTGTTTGGCAGTCTGGCATGGTGGCGGTGGTTGCAATTTACGGTATTGCATGGCTTGCTGATACTTACTTCGCCAATTACATGGACGTGATGCAGGGTGGCCTGAAGGACATTGTGCAGCATTATCCCTGGGCTATTGCCTTTGCCTTCTTCGCCGTGTCTGTGCTGATCAACTCCCAGGGCGCCGTGGTGGTGGCCATGCTTCCGCTGGCTTACAGCCTGGGCATCGAAGGCGCTGTGCTTCTGGGCGTGCTTCCCAGTGTCTACGGCTATTTCTTCATTCCCAACTACCCGTCTGACATTGCAACGGTGAACTTCGACCGTTCCGGAACTACGGTAATCGGTAAGTACCTGCTGAACCACAGCTTTATGCTGCCGGGCCTTACCAGCGTTATCGTTTCCACTATCGTGGGCTCTTTGATCGTGAAGATGTTCTTCTAAAATTTATTTGAATTTTGTTATAGAATCCCTTGGCAATGCCAGGGGATTTTTATTTATTATTGAGGTATGAAAAAAGCAAAAATTGTTCTGTCGTTAGTGTTGGTGGGTGTTCTCGCAATTGCGTTCTTTATTCGCGACTGGTATGTATTTTACAAGTGCGGTGCCGTGGAGCAGTGCCTTGTGGATTCTAGCCATTTCCAGAATTACGCCAAGTTTGCGGTGACGACTATTACCACCATCGTGGCCTTGATTATTGGTCGGAATGCCCTTTGCAAGCGTGATAAGCGCTTTCTGCAGGCGGGATTTCTGATGGCGTTGTGTGCTGATTTTTGCCTGAAGATTTTGCATAATGCCACCAGCCTTTTTGAACATAGTTCCGACTACACTCTCCTTGGAATCTGCTTTTTCATGGTGGTGCAGGCACTTTTTATTTTTAGGCATTCCCGTACAAGCGATGCCGACAATAGCGTTCCTTGGATTATTTGCATTCCCTTCGTGGTCATGTTCATTTGCAACGCCCTTCATTTGTTCGGAATTTTTGAAAGCCCCACGATTCCCATTGTGTCGACCTACGGCACCTTCCTGATTTGTTCTGTGGTTGTGGCTTGCCAGGCTCCCAAGAAGGGTTATTTCCCGGAAAAGAATGCCTTGAACATTAAGCGTGGCATGATTCTCTTTTTCTGTTGCGATGTTTGCGTGGGCATTTCCCTTGCCACGGGACCGGACCATAGTACCCAGGAAATTGTGGCTACGGTGGCCAATAATTTCGTGTGGTATTTCTATACGCCGGCCTTGGTGTTGCTTGCTTTGAGCGGTTACAAGCGCAAGTCCAATTAAGGCTGGTTGCCGTAGATTTTCAAAATTTTTAAGTTTGTTCCATGATTAAAGTCAATGGCATTGACATCGAAGCTGACGGACAGGTTTTCGCAGGAAAATCGGTGGCGGAATATTTGGCTACCACCAATTACGACTGCAAGCGTATTGCAGTGGAATTGAACGAAAACATTGTGCCCAAGGCCAAGTATGCTGAAACCTTGCTTTCCGACGGGGATTCCCTGGAAGTGGTCAGCTTTGTAGGAGGCGGTTAACTTGGAACCGCAATTTCCATCCAAAGAGGAAATGCTCTCAGCCCTGGTAGCTCGCCAGGGTGCCGAAAACGTTGCAAAGTTGCATGGTGCGACTGTTGCTGTTTGCGGTTTGGGTGGGCTGGGCTCCAATGTGGCCATTGCGCTGGCTCGTGCCGGCGTGGGAAAACTGATCCTCGTTGATTTTGACTGCGTGGACGTAACCAACTTGCATCGTCAGCAGTACAAGGCCTGCCAGGTGGGAATGCCTAAGCCTGTCGCCTTGGCTGAAAACCTTCGTGAAATTGCACCCTATATTGAACTGGATGTTCATCTGGCCCGAGTGACGGAAGAAAACCTGATGGAACTGGTGGGGAAGGCCGACATAGTTTGCGAGGCTTTTGACAATGCGGAATGCAAGGCCATGCTGGTGAACGCCGTGCTGGAACATAACGCGGAAGTTGCTGGCGGGGGCTGCACGAATCCTTTTGCTGGAGAGGGCCGCGCGGCTGATCAAAAGTTCCTGGTGGCGGCCTCCGGAATGGCGGGCTTTGGCGATGCCAACAGCATCCAGACTCGCCGTGTATCCAAGAGATTTTATATGTGTGGTGACGGCGTCAGCGACGTAAACGATGGGGTAGGGCTTGTGGCTCCCCGAGTCATGGCTTGCGCCGCTCACCAGGCTCAGACAATTGTCCGCTTAATTTGCGGAATGGAAGTTTAAAAATTGAAGGATTGTAAAGATGGAAAACGATAAACTGGTTCTTGGCGGTCATGAGTTCAACTCCCGCTTTATTCTTGGTTCTGGCAAGTACTCCCTGAAGCTGATTGAAGCTGCCGTGCAGTATGCCGGTGCAGAAATCATTACCTGCGCTGTTCGCCGTGCCAATACCAAGGAACACGAAAACATCCTGGATTACATTCCCAAGAGTGCAACCCTTCTGCCCAATACTTCTGGCGCCCGCAATGCCGACGAAGCAGTTCGCATTGCTCGCCTTGCCCGTGAACTGGGCTGCGGCGATTTCGTGAAGATCGAAATCATGCGCGATTCCAAGTACCTGCTTCCGGATAACTACGAAACCATCAAGGCTACCGAGATTCTTGCCAAGGAAGGTTTTGTGGTGCTGCCTTACATGCACGCCGACCTGAACGTTGCCCGTGACCTGGTGAATGCAGGTGCCGCCGCCGTTATGCCTTTGGCTGCTCCCATCGGTTCTAACCGCGGTCTTTCCGCTAAGGATTTCATCCAGATTCTTATTGATGAAATTGAACTGCCGATTATCGTGGACGCAGGCATCGGTAAGCCCTCCCAGGCTTGCGAAGCTATGGAAATGGGTGCCGCCGCTGTGATGGCAAATACCGCACTTGCAACTGCCGGTGACTTGCCCCGTATGGCTGCCGCCTTCAAGTCCGCCATCGAGGCTGGCCGCAACGCTTACCTCTCCGGTATGGGCCGCGTGCTGGTTCGTGGTGCCGCCGCCAGCGATCCCCTCACAGGATTCCTCCGCGACTAAACCGCGATTTGAATATGAATGGGTAAAGTATTTTGGAACTAAAAAGAGCTGGTTTTTATCCAGAAAAATTCCCGCTAAAGTCAAGCTTATAATTAGGCGAAGTTATGTCTGAAAAAGAATATCACGACGAACGTTATTTTATTGATTCCGACACTTTGTCGCCGGAGGCTTTGGAACGCAAGCACCGCATCGAGACCGACCCCAGTGCCCGCACAAACCACATGGAATACATGAAGGGCATGGAAGTCATCAAGTCCGACATCCACGACAAGGTTATGGGTCATGTGGATTCTGTAGACTTTAGCAAGTACACCGCCCGCGATGTGTTGGCCGCCTTGGATCATCACACCTGCACCGTAGAAGATTTCAAGGCGCTCCTTTCTCCTGCCGCCGCCCCGTTCCTGGAGCAGATGGCCCAGAAGGCAAAGCTTGAAACCAGCAAGCACTTTGGCAATACGGTCTATTTCTTTACTCCGCTGTACATCGCCAACTACTGCGAAAACTACTGCGTCTATTGCGGCTTCAACTGCTACAACAAAATCAAGCGCATGCAGCTTTCCATGGAGCAGATTGAACGCGAAATGAAAATCATCGCCGATAGCGGCATGGAAGAAGTGCTGATTCTTACTGGCGAAAGCCGCGCCAAGAGCAGTGTGGAATACATCGGCGAAGCTTGCAAGATTGCCCACAAGTACTTCCGTATGGTGGGCGTCGAAGTTTACCCCATGAACACCGACGAGTACAAGTACCTTCACGAATGTGGGGTAGACTATGTGACGGTGTTCCAGGAAACCTACGACAAGGTTCGTTACGAACAGCTCCATTTGCTGGGCCACAAGAGAATTTATCCGTACCGCTTCGATTCCCAGGAACGCGCCCTTATGGGTGGCATGCGCGGCTGCGGTTTCTCCGCTCTGCTTGGCCTTTCCGACTTCCGCAAGGATGCCCTGGCCAGCGCCCTCCATGTGTTCTATCTGCAGAAGAAATACCCTCATGCAGAAATGAGCTTGTCTTGCCCCCGCCTTCGCCCCATCGTGAATAACGACAAGATCAATCCTCTTGACGTTCATGAAAAGGAACTTTGCCAGGTGCTGTGCGCCTACCGCATCTTTATGCCCTTCGTTGGCATTACCGTCTCCAGCCGCGAAAGCAAGGAATTCCGTAACGGCATCGTAAAGATTGCCGCCACCAAGGTTTCCGCAGGTGTATCCACAGGCGTTGGCGACCACGAGGAAAAGTACAAGGACAGCGACGACGAGGTCAAAACCAAGACTGCCGACGTAAATGCCGGCAAGAAAACCTCCGACGCCGAGGGCGACGAGCAGTTTGAAATCAACGACAACCGTAGTTTCAACGCCATGTACAAGGATATTAGCGGCGAAGGCCTCCAGCCCGTGCTGAACGACTATTTGTACGTGTAGTTTAAACCATCGAGATGCCGTCGACTTGATTTTTATTTAGATTATTTGCGATGGAACAGGCTCTTTACTGGATTGCTTCTTTGACGTTCGCCATAATTCTGGCGATTGTCTTGTGGCATGCCTATACCTACAAGAATGAGGCCTCACCTATAGATAAGGCCTACCGAATTCTTGTTTCCTGGTGCGTGTTCTTTTGCTTGCAAGATGCCCTGTGGGGAATTGCGGCCATGCCCGAGGTTGGTCATCCGTCGATCCTTTTTTGGATCACTACCGGATTCCATATTTTTACGGTAATCACGGCGTACGTCTGGCTTCATTTTGTTCTGGTTTACCTGGGCAGCGAAATTCACCACAAAAGGTTTTACCGTGTGCTGGTTCTTTTGGCGGTTGTTTTTCAGACAGCCCTAGTAATAAGGAATGTTTTTGTACCCACCATTTTTACCATTGGTCCCAATAACGAATACCAATGCGAAGCCTTTAGGCAGGTTGCGTTCTTTAATCAATACTTTATTTATGTGTTGATCGGTTTGATTACGGCAATTTCCGCTTTAAGTAACAAGGGGGATACCCGTAAGCAGTATGCCGCCGTTTTTGTTTTTGTGCTGGCTCCGATTTTAAGCGGCGTGTTCCAGTTCTTCTTTCCCAATGCGCCGTTCTATGCGATTGGTTTTGCAGTAGGCTGTACCATCATTCATGTGTTCATTGCTTCAAGGGAGCATAACGATCGCCTGGTACTGGCATCTACTACCGATGAACTGACCCAGGTGTATAATCGTCGTTCCTACGAAGAAGACCTTAAGCGATACGAGGATCATCCCATAGAAGATGACTTGATTCTTTTTTCCGTGGACGTGAATAGCTTAAAACAGGTTAATGATACCCTAGGCCACCTTGCTGGAGACGAACTGATCCAGGGGGCCAGCCTTTGCATTACCAACGCTTTTTCCGGCAGCGGCAAGGTTTATCGCGTGGGTGGCGACGAGTTTATTGTCGTTGTACATTCCGATGAATCCGGCAAGAAATATAAGGACAGGCTTGAAAATGAAGTTGACCAGTGGGAGGGCCAGAGAATAAAGGGCTTGTCTCTTTCTGTTGGTTACGCTGCCAAGCGGGATATGCCTGATGCAAGCCTGATGGAATTGAAAAAGTCCGCAGACCAGATGATGTACCGCGATAAGGAAATGTACTACAAGTCCAAGGGTGTAGATCGCCGTGGCCAGCGCGAAGCCTTTGATGCGGTTTGCAATTCCTATACCAAGATTCTGAAAGTCAACCTGACGGCTGATTCCTATGGAATCATCAAGATGAACCTGGATGAGAAAACGGAACAGAAGGGCTTCTCCCATAAGATTTCCGAATGGCTTCATGGCTTTGGAAAGTCCGGGCAGGTTCATGCCGAAGACTTAAACGGCTATCTAGAAAAAACTTCCCTGGAATTCTTGCGTAGTTATTTTACGGAGGGTAACACCTCTCTGAGCATTTTCTATAGGCGACTTTCTGCCGATGGATACCGCCGCGTGATGATGGAAATGATTCCCTCCGATGATTACACCGCAGAAAATCAGACCTTGTATTTGTACGTAAAGGATATTGGCGCAGCCCATGAATCTTGATACTACCCTCTACTTTATTACCGACAGTTCTACCGTTCCTGCCGAAAAGTTTCTGCCTTCTGTGGAGGCTGCCTGCAAGGGTGGCGCTACCATCATCCAGCTTCGCGAAAAGAACAAGTCTACCCGCGAGTACATGGAGCTGGCCGCCGCCGTTCATGAAATTACTAGCCGTTACAACGTTCCCCTGATTATCGATGACCGTGTAGACGTTGCTCTCGCTATAGGTGCCGAAGGCGTTCATGTGGGCCAGACCGACATGCCTGTTGCTGTTGCCCGCAAGCTTATGGGGCCGGACAAGATTGTGGGTGCTACCACCAAGACTGTTCCCCAGGCTCTTGAAGCCTATGAACAGGGCGCAGACTACTGCGGTGTGGGGGCCATCTATCACACTACCACCAAGGTGGTCACCATCTTGACTTCCGTGGATACCCTGAAGGAAATCGTAAAGGCCGTTCCCATTCCCGTGAATGCCATCGGTGGCTTGAACAAGGACAACATCCACGTTCTCGCAGGATCCGGAATTGCTGGCATTTGTGCTGTTTCTGCCATACAAAAAGCCGCAGATCCAGAATCTGCTGCTCGTGAATTGAAGTCTGCCTTCCTGGCTCTGTAAATTATTTACTGCCTCTTAATTTTTGGCCAGCTCGCAAGGGCTGGTCTTTTTTCAACCCGTTGATTCTGCAGACGGCGTCTTCAGAAATGTAGAAGTAGGTTGCTACATCCTTCAGGGTGTCGCCAGCCTTGACGATGTAGAAGTTTTCCTTCTTTAGCTTGTTCTGAATGTTGTAATGGGCAGAGACAATCTTCTTTTTGGACATGTGTTCAACGCCGGGCTGCAATTCCCATTTGGGGAAGTTGATGACCGTTGCCGGGTTGATGTTTATGTCCTTGTAGCGAATTTCAAAGTGAAGGTGTGCGCCGGATGATCGCCCGGTATTACCAGCCAAGCCTACAATGTCGCCGGGGAAGACGATGTCGCCAACGCGTACGGTGCGTTCTGCCAAGTGACCATAGAGAGTCTGCAATCCGTCTTCATGGTCCACAACAACGTAATGGCCATAGCCGCCCTTGTTGTACTTTGAAACGGAAACCTTTCCCGGATAGGCCGCAACCATGGGTTCGCCCTTTTCCACGTGAATATCCACGCCGCGGTGCAGTCGGTGGTCGCGAATTCCGTAGGGGGAGCCCAGTCTTGCTTCGTGGGTCACCGGAATCAGCATGGTGGAAAAGTCGAAGTAGTCTTCCTTGTTAAAACCGATTTTCGGAACTTGTTTCTTGGCCTGGGTAACGTCCACGATTTCTACGTCGATCCCTTCCTTTTCATAAAGGAGAGCCTTGGTGAAACCCTTGGGGTCGTTGGACGTGATGATGACTTTCTTTTGGGTGGAGTCCGCGGTTGCTGGATTCGGATCTTCCTTTGCCGGTTCTACTTCTTCCACATCCAATTCATCTGAGGCGGTGTCGTCGTCGGCAGGAACCTTTTTTTTAGGCTTACCCTTCTTTGCCTTGGGGTCAGGCTTTTTCTTTGTAGACTCTTTTTTCTTCGGCTCGGTCTTTTTCGGAGCAGCCTTCTTCTCGGTCGTTTTCTTTTCCGCAGTTTTCTTTTCAGTCTTCTTCTTTTCGGCCGCAGACTTTTCCTTTGCCGGTTTCTCCTTGACTGTTTTTTCCTTGGCGGGCTTTTCCTTTGCGGGGGCTGCAAGTACAGGAGCGCTGCAGCACAGCAGTGCCGCAACCAACGCCACAAGGACGGTTCTCCACTTGTTTTGCCCAAACAAACTCATGAAAACTCTACTTCAGGAAGGCGAAAAATACCGCTGCGATAATCAGAAGAAATGCCACGATGTGGTTCCACTGCAAAGTTTCCGTGTGGAACACAGTCACGGCGATGGTGGTGAAAACTGTAAGGGAAATGGCTTCCTGGATAATCTTCAGCTGCATTAGGCTGAAAGGTCCGCCGTTGATCTTGCTGCCGATGGAGTTTGCGGGAATCATAAAGCAGTACTCAAGGAGGGCCAGACCCCAGGAGGCAAGGATCACGAGAATCAGCGGCCAGTCGGTGCTGATGTGCATTTCCTTCAGCTTCAGGTTGCCGTACCAGGCGAAGGTCATGAAGACATTGGAACAGCAAAGAAGTAAAATTGTAAAAATTCCGGCTTTCATATTATTTTGCCGTCCTCAGACGGTAGGGACGTCCGGTGCTGTGCTGGTAGGCCAGTCGTGCGCGGACTTGTTCAAGATATTTCACGTAGGTTTCGCTTTGGTAGTCGCGGTAGGTCCAGTCGAAGGCGTGGAAATGTCCGTCCTGGAAATACAGGGTGGGCTCCACGAAAATGCCTCGCTGCATGTACACGCGCTGGCGCTGGTCCTTGGTAGTGGCCAAAAAGAACTGCCCCAGGGTCATGTAGCCCGGGTCCAGGTTCACCGGGCGAAGTCCCGGGGTTCCCGCGGCTTCGGCAATGGAAAGTTCCACGTCGTTGGTCCAGAGCTTGATATCCACGATTTCCTCACGGTCCACCAGGGTCTCGTAGCTGAAAAAGGCTCGCACGGGGGCGGCACCGATCTCGTCGATGTAGTAGTTGGTGAATGTGAAGGGGAAGGGGGCGAGATTCAGGTCCTCGTCGCCGAACTTTTGGCGCAAGGTTTCGCGCGCAGCCTCAACAGCTTCGGCGTCCTTTGCCAGGATGCCGACGATGATTTTGACCTTTGCTGGAGTGCGTATTTCGCCCATGTGGGCAAATCTAGTATAATTTTCCCGAAATGATACACGTAAGTCCTAAATACTCAACGATTTACGAACATTTAGCGTGTAAGAAATGCGTAAGTTTTTCGGGTTGCAAAAGAGACAATCCTGCTCCTGCGGGAAAGTGAGTCGTATTGCAAAAGTGGGAATCGTGCACCAACGGGAAGTAAGGCAGAATTCCTAAAGTGGGAATCATCCTTCCGCAGGCAGAAATGGACTTTTTACACTGCAGTTGTTTTTCTGAAGGGCTGTTTTGTAGTTTAATGGAAGTTGAGGCTTCCCCTCAAGAAGGAGTTAGGACATGAATTGCAAAGAAAACAGAAATTTTAGAAGTTTCAGCATGGCTTCGTATGTTGAAGTTCATCGCAAAATTTACGGAAATATGCGAAAAATCAGCAACCCCTTGGTTGCCGGGGCGGTTTCCTCCTATGGTGAAGCGTTGAGGCTGCTGGAATCCAAGGTGAGTACCATGGTTCCCGGCTATGTGTCTGAATGGAACGTGGAGCGTGCCCGAGCTTACAGAATTTGTCAAACGGCGGTAAGGTCCCTTGTTGACTTTGATTCGGCCGAGGATCGTGAAACGGTTAAGGTACTGTCGAGGGCATTCTCCATGTATATTGCCAGGGAATCATCCATGGTAGTAACCACAGCCGTTGAACATGCCCTTGCTGTAACGAAGAATATCCCTGTGGAACAGTTGGAAAAACTGGCCATAAAGAAACGTATCGATTACCTGGGGGAGGCTCACCGAAACTACCTCAGGAATAGCGATGCGGTCAAGAGCAATGTGCTTGCGGCCAGGAACAGGGACGTAATACTGTACCGCCACTGCTGCAACGTGGCTTTCAGAAGCTCCCTGGAACTTGCTGAAAAAATGCATAGCCTCGGGGACGAATCCTGTGGCGAATTCCTCCGTTGGATGCGCGCCGCATAAGCTATATTTAGCTCGAGTTATGTTAGCAAAGAAACTTGTTTCAATTTTAGGTTTGGCTTTGGCTTCTGTTGTGTTTGCAGAGGCGCCCCGCGAAGTGCCTGTGATTGTGGATTCCATTCCTCATGACCAGAGCCATTTTACCCAGGGTTTGTTCTTTGATGGTAAGGATTTGATTGAAACTACGGGACTTTACGGAAAGTCTGGACTTTATCGCTATAGTTTCGATGGCAAGTCCCTCAAGGTGGTGGATTCCACCCGGTTGGCCGACCGCTACTTTGGCGAAGGTTCCATTGCGGTGGGCGACGATATTTTCTATTTGACCTGGAAAGCCAACAAGGCATTTATTTACGACCGTCGCTCCTTTAAGCAAAAGGGGGAATTCCGGATTCCTACGGAAGGCTGGGGGCTAACCTATTGGCGAAGCGCCCTCCTTATGAGTAACGGCAGCAGTGAACTTTTGCAGTTCGCCCTGGGCGGTTTCTATGTGGTGGGGGCGATTCCTGTTCGCGACGGTGGCCGCCCGGTTTCCATGCTTAACGAACTTGAAGTTGTGGGTGACACTTTGTACGCAAACATCTGGCAGACAGGCTTGATCGCCGTGATTTCACTGCCTTCTGGCAAGGTGGTCAAGTACCTTGATTTTTCCAAGAAGGTTTCTGAACTGCTTCGCAAGTATCCCGATATGGACGTACTGAACGGCATCGCCTACGATGGCAAAAACCTCTGGGTTACCGGAAAATACTGGCCCTGGATTTATAAGTTGGCTCAGTAGATCGTTACCCCCGCCTTCGCGGGGGATCACAATAATGGTTTAAAGCGCCTTGATTTCCTCAGGGGTAAGGCCTGTTCGTTTGGCGATTGCCTCAATGGGAAAACCATCATCGCGGAAGCCCTTGGCCAGTTCCTTGCTTGCCTTCGCACGTCCTTCTTCGAGTCCCTTCGCACGGCCTTCTTCAAGCCCCTTCGCATGGCCTTCGGCAACTCCCTTGAGGATGGCGCTAGCCAAGATAGTCGCGTTTTCTTCCTTCGTTACCATGTCCTTTACCTGAGCCGTTAAGAGTTCCTCGTCTGCGTTGTCCACACGGATGCGCCCCAGGGCTTCTTCTACGGCGCTGATCCCGAAGTTTGGCAGCTCCGTTCCGTCGCTGGCATGGTTCAGCAGATAGAGCCATGCGTCCAGGGAGCCTTGCACATCCTTCGCGGTCTTCTTGAAGCTCGGCAGACTGATGATAATATACTTATTTTTCGGGAAGATGGAAACCGGCTTGCCTGCGGCGATACTGTTGCTGCTGTAGAGGTTCCATTCGTCCATGTAGGGGATGTCTGCTTCTGAATTTTCGGCGTCATTTTTCGCACGGTCCGGCAAGTCAAAATCGCAAAGCCAGATGGCCACGGATTCCGGCAATTCGTAACGGCGACTTTCCCGCACCATTTTCGGAAACTTCTTGAATTCCGGCGACCGATCCATTTCCTGCTTCCCCTTGATAATCAGGAACGCCTTGTACAGAACCGCACGGTCCTTGAAATAGTCGTGCTCGGCCTTCTGCATCTCGATATCCAGAAAACGCCCCGAGCCTGTCGTCGCGAAAATGTCCAG
>JAZRWJ010000018.1:0-95524 GCA_045599625.1 Fibrobacter sp. | reverse complement strand
AGGAACTCAGGAACTACATCGAGTATTACAACAATAAACGGATAAAGTCGCGTCTAAAAGGAATGAGCCCGGTACAATACCGGACTCATTACGCTGTTTTATCCTAACTTTAAACTGTCCAACTTTTTGGGGTCAGTTCAGTTCAGCCGGACTTATTCGAAACTATCTAAAACATTAAAGGCTAATAAACTTTCGCATACCCACCGCAGTGGCAGCGGCACACACAACAAGTGAAACCACCAGCGTTGCCACAGGCATCAGCAATCCCTGCAAAAAGCTCTGATAGCCAAACTGCACCAAAAGCAACAGCGGGATAATAAAGAACAAAGTCCCCTGGGTGGCGGAGCGAACTGTCTTCGCCTTGAGGGAAAGCAATAGCGAAAAAGCATTTACCAGAAGGCATGCGGATACAGAACCGAGAATGGCAGCAACTGCCACACCCCCACTTACAACATCAGAATGGGCGCCCCAGTATACCAGCTGACAAATCAATGAAAACATCAGCGGGAACGGCAATACTGCCAAAAGCTTACCCCAAAATAAATGGGCAGGCTTCACGGGAGAAAGTTGCAACAATTCCAAGGAATTTCTTTCACGTTCGCCAGCAAAGCTATCAGCAGCAAGGGGCGCACCCATAGGTGCCATGAGGCAACCCAGCAACAGCATCATGTAGCCTTCCATGCCCTGCATCACCTGACCGCCATAGCGAGAAACAGCAATCCCCTGGGACGCCGCCAACAGTACCGGCGGTATAATGAAGGGAATCCAGAAGCGGGGCTCCCGGAAAATCAATCGCAGTTCATGCTTAAGAACGTGAAGAATCATGCAAATTGCTACGCAATTTAATTACGAATTATGAATTACAAAGTACGAAATACAACATTCCGCGACTTTCTCATAATTCATAACTCGTAATTCGTAATTCACGAAACAAGTTTCCAAAGGAAACTAGTTACGTGTGAGAGTCTTGTACTTGATGGGCTTGGGGTTTTCCGCATCTTCGCCAAGACGCTTGCGGCGGTCGGCTTCGTATTCGCTCCAGTTACCTTCGTACCAGACAACCTTGGAGTCGCCTTCGTAAGCAAGGATGTGGGTGGCGATACGGTCCAGGAACCAGCGGTCATGGGAGATGATCACGGCGCAGCCTGCGAACTTGAGGATTGCCTGTTCCAGAGCCTGGAGGGTTTCGATATCCAAGTCGTTGGTCGGTTCGTCAAGGAACAACAGGTTACCCGGCTGCTGCAGGTTCTTGGCCATAAGCACGCGGTTACGTTCACCACCGGAAAGGGTGGAAAGCTTCTTCTGCTGGGCAGCGCCAGTGAAATTGAACAAACCACAGTAGGCACGGCCATTCATCTTGCGGTCGCCCACCATAATTTCGTCATTGCCGCCAGTAATGGTTTCCCACACAGTCTTGGTATCGTCCAGGGAATCACGTCCCTGTTCCATACTGATGATCTGCACAGTTTCACCAATCTTCAAAGTACCAGCATCCGGCTTTTCGGTACCGGTAATCATCTTGAAGAGAGTAGTCTTACCAGCACCGTTCGGACCGATAATGCCCACAATACCAGAGCGCGGCAGGCTGAAGTTCATATCGTCGAAAAGCACCTTTTCGCCAAAGGCCTTCTGCAAATGTTCGGCCTGAATAACGATGTCGCCCAGACGGTTGCCGTTGGCAATGTGGATCTGAGCCACATTGATCTTTTCCTTGGAATCTTCAGCAAGGAGTTCTTCGTAAGCCTTAAGACGAGCCTTGTTCTTGGCCTGGCGAGCCTTGGGACTCTGCTTGACCCATTCCTGTTCGCGAGCCAGACGCTTCTGACGGTCAGATTCGCCCTTTTCTTCACCGCGCATGCGTTCCAGTTTCTGGTCCAGCCACTGTGCGTAATTGCCTTCCCAAGGAATGCCGCGACCGCGGTCAATTTCAAGAATCCAGTTGGTCACGTTATCCAAGAAATAACGGTCATGAGTAACGAGTATGACGGAGCCCTTGTATTCACGAAGGTGACGTTCCAACCAAGCCACAGTTTCTGCATCCAAGTGGTTGGTAGGTTCGTCCAAGAGCAACAGGTCCGGTTCTTCCAAAAGCAGGCGGCACAGAGCCACGCGGCGCTTTTCACCACCGGAAAGGTTGGTCACCGGCCAGTCACCCGGCGGGCAACGGAGGGCGTCCATAGCAATTTCAATATTGCGGTCCAGGCTCCACAAATCCTGAGCGTCGATGATGTCCTGAAGCTTGGCCTGTTCGTCCAACAGTTTGTTCATTTCATCATCTTCCATAGGTTCTGCGAACTTCATGGAGATTTCGTTGAAGCGGTCAAGAATAGCCTGCTTCTTGGCCACAGCCTGCATCACGTTTTCCTTAACGGTCAGGTTCGGATCCAGCTGAGGTTCCTGAGGCAGGTAGCCAGCGGTACGCCCCGGTTCAATCCAGGCTTCGCCCTGGAATTCCTTATCGATACCAGCCATAATACGCAGAAGCGTAGACTTACCAGCGCCGTTCTGACCGATAATACCAATCTTAGCGCCATAGTAGAAGCTAAGGGAGATGTCCTTCAAGACTTCCTTGTTGGGGTAAGACTTGCACATCTTGTACATGTAGAATACAAACTTTTCTGCTTTATTTTCGGCCATAATGGTCCTCGGCGCAATGCGCTGTTATCTGTTGGATCAATTGTATTTGGTCAATAATTAAAATTACTGCTTGTTCAGGTAGTCCAGAACTTTCTGGGTTAGGTCGTTATCCTTCTTCCAGAAAAGAACAGCACCTGTAGCACGGTCCACCACCATGTCGTAACCTTCCTGCAAGGCGATTTCATTCACAGCCTTACGGATGAGCTGGATGATGGGGCCACTAACCTTTTCGTTTTCGCTGATGAGTTCGCCCTTACGACCATAGACGCGGTCGATGAAGTTCTTCAGTTCAGTATCCTTCTTGGCGTACTCTGCTTCAAGTTCACGCTTCTTTTCGTCGGAAAGCATCAAAACCTGCTTGTCCAACTTTTCCTTAATGGCGGCCAGTTCCTTCTGCAGCAAGTTGCCCTGCTGTTCCCACTTAGCCACCTGACGGTCATATTCTTCCTGAGCCTTCTTGGTTCCCTTGTAACCATCAAAGATAAGCTTGGAGTCCACATGAGCCACACGAAGGCCGTCTTCGGCGAAGCCGGCCGTCGCAAGTGCGAACACGAATAAAATAACAAGTCGTTTTAACATAAGAACTCCTTAGAAGCCCTGGCCAATGACGAAGTTGAATTCCATGTCACCAATCTTTTCCTTCTGAGTACCGGTGTAGTTTTCACCCACATCCAGAGGCCATGCGAAGTCGAAGCCAATAATACCAAGCATCGGAACAACTACGCGGAAACCAAAACCGATATCCTTCTTGAGGCTGGTGGGATCCCATTCGCTAAGCGGGCTGCGGCTGGGCTTGGGAACCTTGGTCTTGGGGTCATAGCGGTCACCAAAGACGTTACCTGCATCAAAGAAGAAGGGCAACAGGTAGAAGGTCTGAGGAACAAGGCCCAGCTGAAGTTCTGCGCCAACGTACTGATAGCTACGGCCCAAACGACGGTAACCAATAGAACCAGAACTATAACCACGCATCATACCTTCGTAGCCATAGGCACCACCCATCGTGTACAAAGTACGATACTGCAAATGGTCACCGAAGATGACACCATACTGGTTGGTCAAGGCCAAAGTCAAGCGATCACGGAACAGCGGGAACCACCACTTAACGGTAAGTTCAGTCTTCAAGAATTCAAAGTCACCAAAGACAGCACCTTCTGCATACTGAAGATCAAGCACATAGCGAGAACCTTCGGTGGGGAACTGAGGCAGGTTCTTATCGTCACGGATCAAGCGGAAGTTAAGAGCAGATTCCACACCGCTATAAACCACATAGCTACCCGGGATATTGTCGCCCTGCTTGTTCATGAGCCAGCTGTAACCGATCTGACCATAGAAGTAGTCATCCGGCCACTTAAGGCGCTTACCCAAGTAGACGCTACCACCATAACGGGTAATGTTCGGGTCACCGTATTCTTCCATATTCCACCAGGAGTAGCTCAAACTAGCACCCAAGGTGATAGGCTTATCGAACAGCCACGGTTCCTGGAAGCTGACGGATGCACTCTTCTTATCGGCACCGTATTCCACATTCAGGGAGGCTGCCTGACCATCACCCATACAGCAGTTGGGAATAGAAATAGAGGCTGTACCCACGAGACCGTCACTTTCGCTATAGGAAACACCAAGGCTGAACTGACCCGTTCCTGCTTCCTTTTCCTGTACGGCAAAGTCAAGATCCACTTCCTGTTCACCCACGACCTTAATATCGGGCATAACCATGTCGAAGTAGTTCAACTGCATGATTTCACGGAAACTACGTTCCAAGGCAGACTGGCGGTAGGTGTCGCCCGGATACAGACGAACTTCGCGACGGATAACCTTTTCATTGGTCTTAGTATTGCCGTGAATATGAACCTTATGGATCTGAGCCGGGAGTCCTTCGGTCATCTTGTAAGACAGGTTCACAATGGAATCGTTAGTGAAAGTACGTTCTTCTTCGTACTGGGCAAACAGATAACCGTCTTCACGATAGGCGTCAATCAAAGCCTTACGGGAAGCATCATAGAGATACTGGTCAAAGACCATGCCACTATCCAGACGATAGACGTAGTGCAACATCTGGTCGCTCAAGACTTCGTTGCCAGAGAAGTGGACGCCGCCCATGTAGTAGCGACGGCCTTCATTCATATGGATATGAACGAGAATTGCACTGGAGGTCTTGATTTCATCGTACCTGTTCAAGGCCGGGAACATGTCTTCGATCATGTAGCGGACCAAGAGCTTCTGCTGGTAAGCATTCAGGTTCTTGATGTTCTTCAGGGAATCAATCTTCGGATTGCTCCACTTGTTGTTCTTCACAACAGAGAGGAATTCCTTACGGGAATCTTCGTAGCGGATAATGTCGTTCAGGTACTTCCAGGCATCTTCTTCGGACTTTACCTTGGGAAGAGGCTTTGTGACCCATTTCTTTTCGCCCACGGAGCGGTGGTTACGGAAGATATGGGTAACCTGCATAGTCGGTTTGCCAGCCATCTTGCTCATTGCATGAGAAGTATCGGACAAGGCGGTATTCAACTGTTCATAGAGATTTTCCAGCTTTGCACCCATGGGAACCATACGACCCATGTAGAACAAGCAGGTGGAATCCGGCAGGTATTCTGCGCTGTATTCGGTAAGTTCTGCATCAAGGAAACCGAAATGACGAATTGCGTTCAGCACGGAATCGCGGTCAGCTGCAAAGACTTCTTCCTTGAATTCGCCGCCGCCCCACCACTGGTCCAGCTTGGTAAGCATGTGATCCATGATATCTTCACGGGGAACGTTGTCGTTGCCCTGAATATCAAATTCACGGACCTTGACCTTGCCACCTTCGCGGACAAAAAAGGTCACCATGTTCTTGTTTTCATCAGATTCAGTTTCGCGGTAACCCACTTCAGCAAGGAGATAACCTTCGGAGTGGTAATGGGCCAAAAGTGCCTGACGGTCACGTTCCAACTGGCTCTTGCTATAAACTTGCCCCGGAATCAGACGGACCTTAAGGCGCAAATCTTCTTCATTAACGTCATCGCAGCCTTCAAAAACAACAGTATCCAGAGCAGGAAGTTCCTTAATCTTGAAGATCAATTCCACGTCGGAACCTTCGCCAACATAGTCAATCCATGCGGAAACATCGTCAAAAAGGCCAGATTCATACAGAGAGGTCACGGAAGACTGGACTTTTTCGGTAAGACCCGAGGGAGAATAGCTCTGGCCATCCCTAATTCCGATGCGGCTCAACACAGCTCGGGGATCCATGTGAACGGTACCTTCGACCTTCACCTTTGTCACAGTATTTTCCATCATGTAGCTTTCGGACATTTCAGACATATCCAAAAGCTGGGCCTGAGCAAAGCCCACCAATACAGCAATAGCAAACAACAATCGCAACAACAGAGTAAACCTACCTGTATAAAAATCAAATTCCAACCAAAAATACAAAACTTAGCCCCCCGAGATTTGCGAATCCAGCCCTTTTTTGCCGAAAAACGCACTTTTATGGAGGACAAAAAAAAAGAACTTCCCGCAGCAGGGAAGTTCTCATTCATATTATTCTGAAAAAGTTCCTGTTATTTCAGGGAAATTCGATGAACTAGGCTACGAGAACCGTTAGTAACACGTACCACATAGAGTCCCTTGGATACAGAAGCCAGGCTCACAGAACCACTAACATTTCGGGCTCTAAAGACCGGACGGCCCTGCATATCGAACACATCCACCTGAGAATTAGCAGGAACAACAAGCTGGGAACCGTCAAAACGGACTACCCCAGCAGAATTTTTCATTTTACCTGTTGCGATTGCCGCGGTATTTTCATCCGGACAACCCACGACCTCAATTTTTGCGACATACATTGCAGATGTATTGCTGCTGTTAAAGGTCAACTGAGTGGGTTTTGCTGCGGAATCGCGGACAGCCTGCAGGTCAACAGTCATGCTGCTCCAATTCTTGGCAGCAAGGGGGCGGCCATTCTGCAAAGTCATCCAAGGTTCATTGGCACCTACGTTCACATAAGCTGTGCCACCGCTGGGACCATAAACGGTAAACATAAGGGCCTCGCACTTTGCCATGAAATTGGAATCCACCGCATCCTGAGGGAGTGTGTAGATTGCGTGCTGGTAACCGCAGTAATCAGCGTTCTGGTCACAACCTGCCAAAGGAACATTCATATAGCCCGTCTTTCCGGCCAAAGCATCACCTACAAACTTTCCGTTGCCATTCTTTACATCGCCGGACCATTCTCCACGGGATTCGGCCCCCGGCTGACTATAGTCTACAATGACGTAGGAGGCTTTTCCAAAGGGAGAAGTATTTTCCCAAACTAGAGGAATCGCGTCTTTAACTTTCGTTACTTTATCTGCACTATGTGCCATAAGGCTAGCAACCAGGCTGTCATAGGCAGGTTTCTGGGCGAAACTGGAATCAAAAATCAAGCCGTTATACTTGTACTGATCCGGAAGCCAGCTATACTTATCAGAAACGCCCCAAATCATAAAGGCTTCCATATTAGGACTTTCCAGGAACATATCCATGAATTGACGATAAATGTGTCCCTGAACTTCGTAATCACACTTATTAGCGTTGCTGCAACCCACATCAATTTCAGTAATCTGCAAGGTCATACCCGCAGCTTCTAGACCTTGGGCCAAGGCTTTAATTCTGCCCGTAGCATCCGAACGATATTCCGCAAGATGGGTCTGGGTGCCGACACCCGTAATGTAGATTCCTGCAGACGTCAAACGTTTTGCAACAGAATCCAGGACAAATTCAGCCTTGTTACCCCATTCCAGGGAATAGTCGTTGTAATAAAGCTTTGCATCAGGATCAGCCTTATGGGCCCAAACAAAAGCAGAGTCAATAAATTCACGGCCGATATACTTGTACCATACAGAAGAATTTTCACCTGTTCCCGGGCGCCATGTAGCAGGTTCACCATCAACAGCTTCGTTCACCACGTCCCATTCACGAATCTTGCCCTTGTAATGGCCCACCACATTTTCAATATGGTTCTTCAAGACAGAAAGCAGGGTATCCTTGGCAGAACCTCCGGACTTTTCAACACTGGCAGCCAAATCCGGCACCCACTGGGGAACCTGGCTATGCCATGCCAAGGCATGACCGCGAACCTGCATGCCGTTGGCAGCAGCATAGGCCATCAACTTATCCCCATTTTTAAAACTGAAAGAATTGCGGGCAGGTTCTGTAGCATCAAACTTCATCTCGTTTTCAGCCACCACCATATTGAACTGAGACTTGTGGGTATCCTCGTAGACTTCTGCGTCATCTCCCAAACCGTAACTGAACCAGTTGGAGTTCAAAATGGCACCCACAAAGCGACCACGAGCCTCTGCCAATTGACGGAGGGTACTATCGGTCTGAGCAAACAGAGCTGTGTTTAAGGAAACAACTGCGGTGCCAACCATGGCGACGCGGCCCAAAATTGACTTATTCATTTTGCCTAATCCTTATATCCAAATAGGGTTCGAAGCCCCATGCACCGAACTAAAAGATAGTCACAATTTCAGGATTTTATGGAAGATCCTAGAATTTCGGCCAGATATTGGCAGGATTCTGGTTCAGGTAGAGTACCTTGACCCAGTTGTCGGAATGGGGACCGTCGCTAAAGGACAGTTCATCAATAGCGCCGTTAAAGGAACGACCAAGGACCAGAAGCGAGGTCTCGTAACGTGCATGACTGGAGGTCACCTTCGTCTTTTCTTGGGGAATGAGTTTTCCGTTGACGTAAAAACTCTGTTTGCCCGAACGATTCAAGAAATAGATATGATTCCATGCGCCTTCCACAATGAGGCTATCGCCACTGCGGAATGTGTGGGCATAATTAGTATCGCCACTTTTCTCTCGATATCCAGCAATAAAGCCTGCAGTAGGATCATAGACCAAGCTGTACTGGCCATCCTTGGAGAAAATCATGCTGGAGTCCTTAATATCATCCAAGCGAACCCAAACACTATAGCTCAAGGTATCTGCCGGGAAATTCAATTCCCCAGATGCGGATTTTTCAATTACTACAGAAGAATTCACCGCGCCACTAAAGTGATAGGCCTTGCCCACGGCACCGTCAATTTCCTCTACATTGTAGGGAGTACCCACGGAAACTTCGTCATCTTCGGCAGCATCTTCCAAAGATTGGATTCCAGCATCAAAGTGCCACACCGTACGGAAATGGCCTAGGGTCCTGAATACATCCGTAGCATAGACGGCCGGTTTAATAGAGTTAAATTCAATCAGGAGAGAGTCGGTAAAATTCAAGGAATCTACGCGAACCCAGAAAACTGCTTCCTTAGCGGCAGTATCCATTCGGCTAATGCTAATAGGAAGAGAAGCAGAGTGTTTTCCATCCACATTGATTCGATAAGCTTCAAATCGGCCCTTGCCCCTGGCAGCTAGTCCATCAAAACCATCAACAGAGCCGTCTAGACGCAATGCTATAGGAATATCGGTTATTGCAACGTAAGTAGAATCAAACTCATCACCCTTGGGCAAGGCAAGAGGTGCCTTGAAGGTTCTAATCACCGCCTCAGGAATGGTATCGATAATGGTGTCGCCCGCAGACACATTCAAACCACGGAATGCAGCATCCAGGGTATCCTTTTCGAAAAGATGGATCACAAGATCCTGTTCACCAGCGGGCAGGGAATCGATAACCACCACACCACCCTTGACCTTTACAGGCTGCAGGAAGGTGGTACCCACGATGGTAGCTTCACCAGCAAGACCATCCACATCGTCTTCCAGGACATTTTCCACATTGAGTAAAGCCGTACCCGGATTTACCAGGGAGTCGTTCACTTCCAAGGAATCACCATCAAGAGCCAGGTTCTGGAGCAGCAAACGCTTACCGGATTCCTCGTGGAAAGCTTCCAAGGAGAAGGACCTAGTATTGATGCCGGTCAAGGAATCCACCACATAGGCACCATTGGAGTCTGCAGAGACTTCAATGACATCGTTCAGGTTGTTGCCTCGGAAATAATCAAAACTTGAGCCCACCACACGGACTCTAGCATAGCTTGCCGGTTCACCATTGTCCAAATAAAGGACACCGGCCAGTTCGGGAGATCCTGTTTCGGCACTATTGCCGGCAACGTCAGTAGTACAGCCTGCAGACAGCAGACCTACCAATCCGGCGGCAAAAAAGCCATGTTTCAACCCAAACTTCATAATATGCAATATAAATATAGATACTAGGTTTGTCTTTGGGACAACGAAAAAACACAAAAGGTTGCCCACAGACAACGGGAAATTTTCGTTCAAAGTGTTAAAAAACGCACGAAAATCATCAATTTTCCGTTTTTTGGCCTCCCCGCCCCTGAATTTTATATATGTTCAAGTTATGCAACCACAGGCTTTAAGACTTTCTGAGATTACTATCGCAAATCTGCGCTCTATCCAGCGTCAGACGTTTCCTCTCAGTAGCTTTACAGCCCTGATCGGGTACAATAACGCCGGCAAGACCAACATTTTGATGGGCATTCGCTGGCTTTTGTCCCGTTTTTCCCTGGATATTTCCTATTTCGACAACCCCAACGAACCTGTTGAGGTGGAAGGTTTCTTTGACGGAATTTCCGAACAGGTCCTTGCAAGGCTTGGCGAAGAGAAGGCTTCTGCTGTTCTCCCCTACCTGGTAACGACAGGTCAAAACGCAGGCAGACTTCGAATCAAGAAGCAGCAGAGAGTTCCTGGCGAAAATCCAGACTCCGTGGAAACCTTCGTTTTTGTCCCCTCCAATAAACGAAACGGCAAGAACAACAAGGAATGGGTTCGTGCTAACGACGATTTTTTAGTCGCCTTTAACCGAATGTTCCCGGAATCCATTGCCATTTGGGACTTTGAAGGAAACCAGGCTTTTACCAAGCTGTTGCACGAAATTTTCAAGCCCCTGGAACGCAGGTTCGGCGGCGAAATCAATATGCTGCTGAACAAGTTCAGCGACATTCTCGCTCCGGATAGCGAAAACCGAGCAGAAGAAATGGTCGCATTTGACCGTGACGTCAATGAAAAGCTGCGTCCGCTGTTCCCCAGCGTGAAGGTGGAATTGGATATTCCCGTTCCCACTTTGGAAACCTTCCTGAAGAAGGCAAGCATCAAGGTAGTGGACGAAGATGACGGTTTTGAACGAGACATTTCTCGAATGGGTGCAGGCTCCAAAAGAGCCATCCAGATGGCATTGATCCGCTATCTGGCAGACATCAAGAAGCACCATAACAACCATTACCTGAGCCGCACCATGCTGCTCATCGACTCCCCGGAACTGTACTTGCATCCCCAAGCGGTTGAGTTGGTTCGAGTCGCCCTGAAGAACCTTTCCAACGAGGGCTACCAAGTGGTGTTCGCCACCCACAGCGCCCAGATGGTCACTAGTGAAGACGTAAGCACTTCCCTCCTGATTCGTAAGAACAAGGAGCGCGGCACCTTTATGCGAAAGCGAATGGAAGACGCTGTTCACCAGGTGGTTCAGGACGCGCCCAGCCAGCTCCAGATGCTCTTTAGCCTGAGCAACAGTAACGAGCTTTTATTCGCCGACTATGTGCTGCTTACCGAAGGTAAGACAGAACTCCGAGTTCTGCCCGCATTGTTCGAACGCATTACCGGTCAGAGTTTCGCTTTAATCAAGTGCGCCTTGGTTCGCCAAGGCGGTGTCAGCAACACCCGCAAGAGCATGCAGGTGCTTGACGCCATGGATATGCCTGTCCGCGCCATCGTGGACTTGGACTACGCATTTACTACAGCCACCCACGACGGGTTCCTGGACTACAATGATCCGGACATCAGATACTGCCAGAATCTCTTTAGGGAATTGGCTTTCCAGCATCATCTGAGATTGGTAAACGGACTTCCCGTAAGCAAGCACAGCAACACTACCGCAGCGCAGGCTTACGCCATGATGGCCGCCATGCCCGAAGCAGAACGACCCATTAAGAGCATTCATGCCAAGCTTCGTAGCCAGGGCATTTGGGTTTGGACAAAGGGAGCCATTGAAGAACACCTGGGTCTAAACGCAAAGAATGAAGCCACATGGAGCAAGTTCATCGAAAGAAGCAAGGCTCAGAACTTCGCCAAGACGCTCCCCGACTACGCAAGTATTGAAGAACTCTGCCGCTGGATTATCGAGGGCAGTTTAATATGAATCGAGAGGGGACCAGGTCCCCTTCAGTCCCTTTAGATTCTCTGCGGAAAAAAATTATTGAGATAGAAAAAAAGCCTCACGATTGATTTCGTGAGGTCTTTTTGCACCCTACAATTCCTGCGTCCAGGGTGTTTTAGGGGGTGGCCCCTACACTGAGGAGGGAGTTTACTCCCCCTCAGACACGAGAAAAAGTTCGGGCATTATGCACGAACTTTTGTGAGTCGGGGTTCCAAGGGGCAGAGCCCCTTGCATCTTAAATAGCGTCGATGACCTTGTTGAACTGTTCCACAGGTCTCATCCACTTCTTCAGCAGTTCAGCCTTGGGCAGGTAGTAACCGCCGATGTCGGCTGCAACACCCTGAGCAGCGGCGTAAGCGGCAACGATGTCCTTTTCGCCAGCGGTAAGGGCTGCGGCTACGGGAGCGAACTTTGCAGCCAGTTCTGCATCAGCAGTCTGTGCGGCAAGGGCTTCGGCCCAGTACATAGCCAGGTAGAAGTGAGAACCGCGGTTATCCAGGTCGCCCAACTTACGGGCCGGAGTGCGGTTGTTTTCGAGAATGCGACCGTTAGCTTCGTCCAAAGTGTCAGCCAGGACCTTAGCCTTCTTGTTGCCAGTAGTAGAGGCAATCTGTTCGAAGGAGGGAACCAGAGCGAAGTATTCACCCAGGGAGTCCCAACGCAGGTAGTTTTCTGCAAGGAACTGCTGGACCTGCTTAGGAGCGGAGCCACCTGCACCAGTTTCGAAGAGGCCACCACCAGCCATGAGAGGCACGATGGAGTACATCTTGGCGGAAGTGCCAAGTTCCAAAATCGGGAACAGGTCAGTGAGGTAGTCACGCATGACGTTACCGGTAACGCTGATGGTATCGAGACCAGCCTTGGCGCGGGTCAGGGATTCGGTAACTGCGGACTTGGGGTCCATAATCTTGATGTCGAGACCGGAGAGGTCGTGATCCTTCAGGTAAACTTCCACCTTCTTCTGGATTTCGCGGTCATGGGCACGCTGGGGATCCAGCCAGAAAATAGCGGGAGTGTTGGAAACGCGGGCGCGGTTCACAGCCAGCTTGACCCAGTCCTTGATGGGAGCGTCCTTGGCCTGGCACATACGGAAGATGTCGCCGGCTTCAACATCCTGAGAAAGGAGAACTTCACCCTTGCTGTTCACAGCACGGATAACGCCCTTGCCCTTGGCAATGAAGGTCTTGTCGTGGGAGCCGTATTCTTCGGCACCCTGAGCCATGAGGCCCACGTTGGAGGTAGAGCCCATGGTAGTCGGGTCGAAAGCGCCGTTCTTCTTGTGGAAATCAACGGTTGCTTCGTAGATACCTGCATAGCAGCGGTCCGGAATGCAAGCCTTCACTTCCTGGAGCTTGCCTTCCTTGTTCCACATCATACCAGAGTTGCGAATCATAGCCGGCATAGAAGCGTCGATGATCACGTCGCTGGGAACGTGGAGGTTGGTAATACCCTTGTCGGAATCCACCATGGCGAGAGCCGGACCGTTGGCCAGAGCTGCATCGATTGCAGCCTTGACTTCAGCTTCCTTGGCATTGCCTTCCAGACGCTTGAAGAGGTCGCCCAGACCATTGTTGGCGTCGATGCCCAGTTCCTTGAACAGGTCGGCATACTTGGTGAAAACATCCTTGAAGAACACGCGAACGAAAGCACCGAACATGACAGGATCGGAAACCTTCATCATGGTAGCCTTCAGATGCACGGAGAAGAGCACGCCCTTTGCCTTGGCGTCAGCCATCTGGTCGGCAACAAACTTTTCAAGAGCAGCCATGCGGAGCACGGTAGCATCCAGGATTTCGCCAGCCAGAGTGGGCTTTGCAGCACGGAGTTCAGTCACAGAACCGTCGGCAGCGACGAATTCAATCTTGAAGGTGTCTGCGTCAGCGATGGTGACAGACTTTTCGTTACCGTAGAAATCGTCAGCGGTCATGTAAGAAACATGAGTCTTGCTGTCGGCAGTCCAAGCACCCATCTTGTGGGGGTTCTTCTTGGCGTAGTTCTTGACAGCCTTGGGAGCGCGACGGTCGGAGTTGCCCTGACGGAGCACCGGGTTCACAGCGGAGCCCTTCACCTTATCGTACTTGGCACGGATTTCCTTTTCTTCGTCGGTAGCGGGAGCATCCGGATAATCCGGCAGATCGTAGCCGTTAGCCTTCAGTTCGGCAATAGCGGCCTTCAGCTGAGGAACGGAAGCGGAAATGTTAGGGAGCTTGATGATGTTGGCGCTTGCATCCAGGGAGAGCTTACCCAGGAAAGCCAGGTCGTCTTCAGCCTTGCCGAAAGCAGCCAGGATACGGCCAGCCAGAGAAATATTCTTGGTTTCCACATCGATATTAGCAGTCTTTGCGAAAGCGCTTACGATGGGCAGGAGGGACTGAGTTGCCAAAAACGGAGACTCGTCGGTAATGGTGTAATAGATCTTCGGATTCATAAAGCACCTATGTTTGAATTTTAACTGCCCAAAAGTAGCAAAAAGCGAGCCAAATTCAAGAAAAAACACCCCAATCGGGCGAGTCTCAGCACTTTTACAAAATTTCGTGGGCCCTATGGACAAATTGACAAGGATTTCTGCCTTTTTTCTTAAAAAAAAGCCGTTTTTCGAGTTTAACTTTAGATTTAGAAGGTGGTTGTCCCTAGACAACCATTCTTTGGAGTATTCGGGCACCTTTTACAGTTTTTGACTTAGATTGTAAAATGGTGAAAAGGATGTGTTGTATGAAACTGAATTCGTTGATGATTTTGGCAGGTATTTCTGCTATTTCCGCCTCCACCGTTTTTGGTGCAACTTATGAGCCCCCTGCTACCGCAGTGAGCAAGATAAACAGCTACCGAAGCTATTCTGAATTGACTACCGCCGCCAAGGGAATGGATATTGACCAATACGCCTACAACATGACCACCTGGCAAATCAGCAATGGCGGTTTTTACAAGGCCATGGCAAGCAAGTACGTAAGCGCCTATGCCGGCGGGCAAAAGTCTGAATGGCGTTCCGCAAGCGGTGGCGACCTGGCCACCATCGACAACGACGCCACCGTACAGGAAATGCGACTGTTGGCAGTCCGCTACAAGGAAACCACCAACGGCACCTACAAGGCAGCATTCAAGAGCAGCTTTAACAAGGCGGTCAATTTCCTTTTGACTATGCAACGTTCCACCGGCGGCTTGCCCCAGGTCTGGCCCAAGCGCGGTAACTACAGCGACCATATCACGTTAAATGATAACGCCATGATCCGAGCCATGGTCACCATGATGGATATCGCCAACAAGACATCGCCTTTTGACAGCGACATCATCGACGACGCTACCCGCGCCAAGATGGGCGGCGCCATGGACAAGGCCATCAACTATTTACTGAAGGCTCAGATTATTAACAACGGTGTTCCCACCGTATGGTGCGCCCAGCATGACACTGCAAACTACACCCCTCGCCCCGGTCGTGCTTACGAACTAGAAAGTAAGTCTGGCAGCGAGTCTGTCGGTGTTGTATGGTTCTTAATGAACTGGCCCAACCAAACTCCAGAAATTCAACTTGCCGTAAAGAGCGCCATCAACTGGTACAAGAAAACTAAAGTTCCTGGTCTGTACTTCAACAAAAAAGCAGGCACCATGGAAACCCGCAGCGGAAGCACCCAATGGTACCGCTTCTACGAAGTGAACAACGACAACTACTTCTTCTGCGACCGCGACGGCGTAAGTACCAAGACCCAGGACTTCACCAAGATTTCCGAGGAACGTCGCACCGGTTACCAGTGGGCAGGCGAATACGGCACTGCACTGCTCAGTACCGAGGCTGCTTATCTGACGGCCCTTGAAAAAATGAGCGACGATTACGTACCGCCTCCTCCTCCGCCGCCACCGGCAGCTATGTGCGGTAGCGACACCTGCAAAGTCGTTTTGGACGGCGCGAATTCTATTGCCATCAAGGGCATTAAGGCAGAAACCACAAACACAGGTTTCGTGGGCGAAGGTTACGCCAACGTGGATAACGCAATTGGTAGTTACGTCACCTACGGCGTCACTGCTACAGAAGCAGGCAAGTACACTCTGTACATCCGCTATGCAAACGGAGGAAGTACCGCCCGCGAATTCAGCATTTCCGCAAAAAATGCAGAAAAGGATACAATCATTGTAGAAGGTACTCCAGCAGTAACCTTATTGGAAAAGGGCAGCATGGAAAGTACCGGCGGGTGGACCACTTATAAAACCGCCGCCTTTGATGTTGAACTTTCTGCCGGCTATACCGAATTGACATTCACCAGCCTCGAAAAGGACGGCATGGCAAACATCGATGTTATCGGATGGATGAACGAAAATCTGAAAGTTGGCAAGGTAAAAGTTACAACTCCCGACAATTCGATTCAACAACCTGACTCCAGCATGGCAATTAACAATGTCATGCGCAACGGAAAAGCTTCATCCTACAAGTCTTACACAGGCAATTACGGCAAAGGCGCAGGCGTCTACTACATTTTGAATAGTAAAAAAGGCGCTGTCCGCGTCAACGGAAGAAAATAATGAAGAAGACTAGTTTATTCATTGCCTCCTTCCTTGCGGCTGGCTTTGTTACAGATGCCTTTGGCGTCACCAAAAGAAAGTTTGACTTTGTCGTAGGCGTCGATGGGGATTTTAAGGCGGCTGCAGCAGCGGCAGCGGCAGCCAAGCCCTCCGAAAACAACCGTTTCGTGATTTTCTTTCCCGAGGGAGAATACGACATTACAAAGGTGACCGGCGATTCCCATGGTCGAAGCGCTTTTTCCACCTCATACGTTTCGCTGGTTGGTCAAAACCGCGACAAGACAACCATATCCAACACCACAGACACCGAAGGCATCAGCGTTACTGCGACCTTGTACTTTCCCAATAACAACGGGATGTACATGCAGGATCTGACGGTGCGTAACAAAAGTTCTTTTGCAAGCGCCGAAGCTGCCCGACAGGTAACAATCCAGCAGATTGGCGACAGGTACATTTTCAAGAATGTGCGTTTGCTCAGCGGACAGGATACCTACTACACCAACAAAGGCGGCAGAACTTATTGGGAAGGCGGCGAAATCCAGGGTACAGTGGACTTCATCTGTGGCGATGGCGACGTATGGTTTGAAGGCACCAACCTGGTCATGACCCGAAACGGAGGCTACATTACCGCAGCCAAGACTTCTACTAGCTGGGGCTATGTCTTTAACAACGCAAAAATCAACGTATCCAATAACAGCTTCAATGGAACTTTTTATTTGGGACGTTCCTGGGGACATGCTAAAACTGTATTCCTGAACACCACCATGTATGCACAGCCGAGAGCAGAAGGTTGGGGTCCGGATATGAATTCTGGTCCAGATGTCTTCGGCGAATACAACAGCAAGAACGGAAACGGCGGTGCCGTGGACGTCAGCAGACGCAAGACCTACTTTGACGGAGGCAAGGACGCTTCCACAGCAAAGAACTTGAAGACCGTGTGGAATGCCAGCGACGCAGCCAAATACACCCTAGCCAATGTTCTAGGAGGTTCCGACAAGTGGGAACCCAACAAATTAACCCTGCAGGTTAATGCTCCAAAAATTTCTCAGGATGGTGCGGACATTGTCTGGGCTGATGATGAAAATGCTCGTTGCTGGGTAATCTTTGTCAATGGCAAGTACAAAGGAAGTACCGCAACCAACAGCTATCCTGTAGACGGCATCGCCGCTGGTTCCAAGGTCACCGTTCGCGCCGCCAACTCCATGGGCGGCTTGGGAGCCACCTCCAACGAAATCGTCACTGTCGAAGACAATTCCACTTATTTCAATGTTTCCATCGGCAGCGCTGTCGGCGGCACCGTAGAAAGCAACTTGAGCAATAATAAAGTCGCAGAAGGTAAGACCGCATCCTTTACAGCAAAGCCTGCCGATGGTTGGGAATTTGCTGGATGGACTGGAGCAAGCGCCAAGGATATTGACGCATCCAGCGCTTTTATCGAAATCAAGGCTACTGGTGACATCGAATTGACAGCAACCTTCATCGCTCCGAAGCACACCATTTTCCAGGCAGAATCCGGTATCATCGAAAACGCAGTCTATGAAAGCACCAACGCAGGGTTCGCAGGCTCTGGTTACGTGAACTTCGGCGCAGGCAATTCCTACGTAGATGTTCCCGTATATGTGAAGGCAGCAGGCACCTACAAGATGGACATGACATTCTCCAACGGAAGTGCTTCTGACCGTGGCTTGATTATTACCTCTACAGGAACCCCAGCAACTTTGGACACGGTCATTTTTGAAAAGACCACTGATTGGAAGACCTATATTTCCAAGGACACGGAAATCAGTCTCCCCCGTGGAGCAAGCTACGTAAGATTCGCCGTTGTAGGCAGCAACGACGGCCCGAATCTGGATCAAATTGAATTGACTCCTTTGGATGTGGAAATCATTGAAGATACTATTCCGGAGTCCATCCATACAAACAATCTTCATCAGAACTTCACGAACAAGAGCCTGAATATTCAGCTATTCAGTCTCCAAGGCAAGCTAATCCGCAGTTTCAAGGCAGCAACTTTTGAAACCGAGAACTGGGAATTTACCACAAAGAATCTTCCTGCAGGTAGCTACATAGTCAAGGTTTCTACCCCTGGTTATAACAAACAAACAATTATTCAAGTGAAGTAATTCTTCATTTCGTAACGCAAAGCCGTAAGATTCAACTTCTTACGGCTTATTCTTTTTTGTATATTTGCTCTCGTATGTTAGGTATTGAGCAAAAGAAAGGAAACGATGAAAACCTGTGCGGTCGCATGATCGCATACGCTAGAATCTTACCCGCTCCGGATGGCGAAACAAGCATTTCGCCCTTTGATGATATGATTCAAAACGGTTTGCTCACCTTGGAAGGCGATTTTCGCCAAGCCGCAGAACAGCGTAGCCGCAAGGCATTCAACAAGGCCGTAGACAACAAGCTGGACAATCTTCTTGAAACCATGCAAGAAGAAGGAGCCGAGCTTCCTGCAGATGTTGACGTTGAAGCCGTACGCGAAAGACTTCATGAACTTTCCAGCATGGAAGTCATTCCTATTCCTGCGCGCATCGGAAACTTTACCAAGGAAGAGGATATTCTCCTTGAAGATGCCGACATCTACTACATTGGTGAATTTATCGGGGCTAACCAGGCTCATTACTGCTTGACTACGCTCCCCATTTATTACCAGGCAAAGTATCGTGAACAGGCCAAGCGTGAGGAAATGGATTTCTTGAGCACCGCTCTGGAACAGATTGAAGCTGGCGACTTTGTCGACACCGACGATTTGCAGAAAAACAACGAAGAGTTGTTCCCCGCAGGAATTACCCTGAATAATTTCGTCGGCGATCTTTCCAAGCTTTTGAACACCCGAGTTATTCCGTTCCTGCTGGCATTAGAAAGCGACTACGACTACGACATTCAGGTCCAGCAGTTCTTCACTTTCATGAAAGGCTATCCCGACCAGAACGACATTAAGCGTATCGACATATCCTTACGCGAAATTCGCAATCAGCGTGATTCCATGGTTGCACGCCAACTGTTGGAACTCAGTTGCAAAAAGGTCTGCGCTGTTTATGATGAAGACTCTGCCTTAGCCCAAAAAATCAGTCAAGATATCACAGATTTGCTGAAATAAAAAAACGCCTCTTAAAAAGAGGCGTTTTCTTTCTTCAATGGCGTTACGTCGTGCGGTTTTCCTACTACTTCTTTTCTTTAGCAGCAGTCGGATCCTTCAGCAAGAAACCAGCAACACTCTGGTCGCGGACAAAAGTCTTCTGGGAAACCGCCTGAACATCGGAAACCTTCACCTTGTCCAGCTGATCTGCCCACTGCAAGAAAATCTTGTAGTCACCGTACATTTCGTACCAGGCAAGCATGGTAGCTACGTTTTCCATATCCGTAAGGCTACGGATCAGGCCTGCATAGGCGCGGTTCTTCACTTTCTGGAATTCACGTTCGCTAATGGTTTCTGTCTTCAGTTTTTCAAGTTCTTCCCAAACGATTTTTTCAACCTTTTCTACATCGGCATTGGGGCGCATATTGACGCGAACTGCAAATTCAGAAATATACTTGTTGGGACTATTACTTGCGCTTGCTCCTACAGCAAGTTTTTCTTCTTCCACAAGGCGCTTATAGAGTCTTCCGGTACGACCATTCAATACGCCTTCAGCAATATCAAGAGTATACAAAGTAGAGTCACCTACCTCGGGAGTCTTGAACACCAAGGTATAAAGATTCGGTGCGTCGGGACGTTTTACGGTTAGGCGCTTTTCGCCAGCCTGTTCCGGATCGCGAACGGTGATGGGAGAAAAAGCTTCGCCAGTAGGAATTTTAGCGAAATACTTCTTCACCATTTCCATGGTGGCCGTAGTATCCAAGTCTCCAGCCAACACCAAGATTGCGTTGCGGGGCTTGTAGTACTTACGATAATGTTCATCAGCCATTTCGCGGGTCAGGTTTGCAATATCGCTAGGCCAGCCAATGGTAGGAACTCGGTACGGGAAAGCCTCGTAGATCATGGAATTCAAGGTTTCGTAGAAACGACCCGTAGGTTTGTCGTCGTAACGCATGCGGCGTTCTTCACGAACCACATCACGTTCAGAATAAAATTCACGAAGCACTGCATTCTGCATACGGTCTGCTTCAAGCCACATGAACAATTCAATCTTGTTCTTGGGAAGCGTAACGATGTAGGCAGTCATCAAGTCGGTAGTGAAAGCATTGAGGCCAGTACCGCCTGCAGCCTGGTAAGCGCTCCACAGTTCATCCTTCACAAAGATCTTGCGATGTTCGTTTACCACAGAATCATGTTCTGCAGTAAGCTTGCGGACTGTAGCGGTGTCGCCGGCGATTTTTGCAGGGCGAATCAAGGCTTGCAAGCTGTCCTGAGTGGCCATGAATTTTGCATCAGCAATGCTATCCGTAATGCCAACCTTCTTGGAGCCCTTGAACAGTTCATGTTCCAGCATATGGGCAAGGCCGGACTTTCCCGGAACCTCGTGCACAGAACCCGTTACATAGAACAGGCGGCAGCTCACCGTAGGAGCCTGCTTATTCGGATGCAGAAGCACCGTCAGGCCGTTATCCAGAACTTCCTTATGAACCTTCAAATTCACTTCGGCGAATGCAGAAGTGGCAAAAGCGGAAAGCATAGCGCCAGCCATCATAGCGCGCGCAAAAATCTTTTTAGAAAACTTCATACCCTTAATGTAGCAAAAGCGGGACGCTCAATTTCTGAAACGTCTTGCACCGAATTAAATTTCCGGCAAGTTCAGCAATTCTGACATATCGTTTGTACTGATTTCAAAATCAAGTTCCATGTTCTGACGGATATATTCAGCATGGGTCGATTTCGGAAGCGTAATCAGATTCAACTGCAAGCAGAAACGATTTGCCAACTGCGGTACAGATACGCCGTATTTCTTCGCCATAGCGCAAACCTCGGGCACATTGGCAAGGCGCCCCGTTGCATTGGGAGAATAAGCTTCCACACGGATGCCATTGGCGTGGCAGTATTCAATCAATTCCATAGGAACATGCCCAATGTGAACTCGGATCTGGTTCACCACCGGTTGCACGCGGCAGTTATCCCGGATATTCTTAATGTCATCAATGCTAAAATTGGAAACACCGAGGCAGCGAATTTTTCCCACATTGTAGGCTTCTTCCATGGCGCGCCACACCTCTAGATTTTCCGCATTGTAGCTAGGAGCGTTGGGGTCCTTCATTTCAATCCAGGGCTTGGGCCAATGAATCAGCATCATGTCGATGTGAGGAGTAGCCAATCGTTCAAAGCTATCCTGAATACTTTGTTCCGCGCCCTTGTAGCTCTTGACTTCGGCGGGAATTTTCGTCGTTACAAACAAACTCTCTCTATGGATTCCTGCTTTTTCCAGGCCAGCCTTAATGCCAGCGCCGACACCTTCTTCGTTTCCATAAACAGCTGCGGTATCGATATGACGATACCCCATTTCTATGGCTGCGGAGACTGCAGCAGGAGCGATATCATTGGGAGTTTGCCATGTTCCCAAAGCAATCTTGGGAATACGGACCTTATTGCTGAGTTTGTATGTTTCTTCGATCATCATGCAAAAGAATATACACCATTTTTTAGAATGGAGAAACTTTTTTGGCGATTTTCACAAACAAACTGTTTACAGAATGTGATTAGGATTCCTGGTGATTACAGGGCTTCACTTTAGCCGGATCGTAGGGGTCCACATGGACCATGGCATCCACCACATTTTCGCCGGCTTCAAGGATTCGACGTTCCACTTCTTCGGACAAGTCGTGGGCGGCAAGCAAGGTCATATCGGCATTCACAACAATGTGCAAATCCACATGAAGATCGCTACCGACGAAACGAGTGCGGAAGCCGTGGATACTAATGACTCCAGGAGTTTCTTCTGCAATTTTGCGGAGCTTACAAGCCACTTCTTCCGAGGCGCCCTCGTCGGCAACCTGATGAATGCCGGGCCAGGCGATTTCGTAACCGGAATGAAGAATAAAGCAAGCCACAATTACAGCGCCAACGGAGTCTGCGAACCAGAGATCCGGCAGAACAATTCCGATGACCACGGCGATTAAAACAGGAATAGAACTGTAGGCGTCGCTACGATGATGCCAGGCATTCGCCACCAGAGCCTGGCTGCGAATCCGCTTACCTTCTCGAGAGGTATAGCGGAAAAGAACTTCCTTCACAAGAATCGAAAGCAAAGCCATGATGGCAGCAATCCATTCTGGACGAGAAGCGGCCTCTTCACCGGCAAGCAGAGCCTGGATTGCATTGTAGCCCAAGCCAACACCCACCACGCAAACGGCAATTCCAATTCCCACCGAAATCAGGGTTTCAAAACGGCGGTGTCCATAGGGATGATTTGCATCTGGAGGGCAGTTCCACAACTTGGAGCCCGCAATAACGGCAACATCCGTGACAAAGTCCGACGCACTATGGATGGCATCGGCAATCAAAGCCTGTGATCCCCCGAAAAAGCCTGCAAAGAACTTGCCTACCGACAAGGCTACGTTCCAGGCTAGCCCCACCCATGTTACATGGCGGACTTCGGCACTGTCATCTTGCTTGGCTATACGAGTCATGGTCGTAAATGTACATAATCCCCATGGGTCTTGTAAGGGGCAAATAAATTTTTCATTTTATATGCAACCTTGAGCCCATTATATGCATCAAATCCCTTGAAAATTGACCTAACTTTCTAATTTTGGCACGATTTATGAAGAAATTCCTGAAAATTCTTATCGTTATCGCCATTTTAGGCGCGGCAGCCTTTGCTGTCAAATTCTTTGTTTTTGATAAAAAAAGCCAATCCAAGGACGTTACCTTGGTTACTGCAACCGTAACCCAGGGCAACATTTCTACGTCCATTTCTGCAACCGGCTCCCTGGAACCTGTAGACCAGGTGGAAATCGGTACCCAGGTTTCTGGCGATATTAGCAAGATTTACGCCGACTTCAATTCCAAGGTAAAAAAGGGCCAAGTGATTGCTGAACTGGACAAGTCCAAGCTGAAGGCAACCCTGGACCAAGTCCAGATTTCCTACAAGTCTGCAGAAAACGACTACAATTACAAAAAATCCACCTACGAACGCGTCAAGAAGTTGGCTGAATCCCACAGCGCCAGCGCCGTGGAACTGGAAACCGCCGAATACAATATGAACGCAGCCAAGCTTTCTATGGACCGCAGCAAGAATGAAGTTGCCCAGGCCAAGCTGAACTTGAGCTACGCCACCATCAAGAGTCCCATCAACGGTGTCGTACTGAAGCGCGCCGTAGACGTAGGCCAGACGGTGGCAGCCTCCATGAGCACCCCCACCCTGTTCATTATCGCAAAGGATCTTTCCCAGATGAAGGTCATGGCCTCTGTGGACGAAGCCGACATCGGCCAGGTCAAGGCCGACCAAAAGGTTGAATTTACCGTAGACGCCTACCCCAACGAAAAGTTCAATGGAAAAGTTCAGGAAGTCCGTTTGAACCCCACCACCACATCGAACGTGGTTACTTATACAGTCGTTATCACCGCAGACAATCCGGACCAGAAGTTACTGCCCGGCATGACCGCAACATGCACCATCGTTACCAAGGAAGTGGTGGACGCCATTACCGTTCCCGTAAAGGCATTGAAGTTCACACCTAACGAAAATACCCCCATGGCAAATCCCAGAGACCTGCCCCGCCCCGAAGGTTTCGGCCCGCCCCCAGAATTCAAGGAAGGCGAAATGCCACCCCCGCCCCCCGACATGGGTGCTGGCGGCCCTCCTCCCGGAGGATTCCCTGGCGGTCCAGGCGGCCCTGGCAAATTTGGCGGTTTCAAGAAAGGCATGAAGCCTAAACTGAAGGGCGACCACGTTTGGATCAGCATTGATGGAAAGGCTGCCCCCCGCCGCGTAAAGATTGGCATCAACGACGGTGTCAATGTGGAAATTCTTGAAGGGTTGAGCATCGGCGACACGGTCATCGTGGGCCAGGAAACCCAGGAAGTCAAGAAACAGAGCAAGGGCGAAGCCAGCAGCCCCTTTATGCCTGGTCCCCCGGGTAAAAAGAAAAAACGCTAAAATTCAACATTTTCGTCCAACCAAAAGACGTGCAAGATTTGTTCTTGCGCGTTTTTTTGTAAGCACACCCCCAAAACAAACAAAATTTTTGCACATTTTTGATTTTTTTTCGTGTAAATTTCGTGTTATTGAACAAATTTTTACAACAAATTTTTACACACTTAACTTATATTTATACCGGTGATTGATGGTATGTTGCAAAAAATAAGCAACCAAATTAAAGGAGTGAAAATGAACCTGAAACCAATCTTTGGTGGAATTCTTGCCGCTGCAGTTGCAGCCTCCGCATGGTCCATCGACGGAACCGTAACCAACAAGAGTGGCGCACCTCTCGCCGGCGTCAACATCAACTCTTTCAACTATGCAGGCATCACAACGACTTCCGATGCTGCAGGTAAGTTCTCCCTCAGCAACGAAGACGGCATGGCCATTGCCGGCGTTGCCTCCCAGAGCAAGCTCTCCGTTAAGAGAGACGGTTTCATGCTGAATATCGCCAACCCCAAGGGCGGCGCCTTTAAGGTTTCCCTGATGGACGCTATGGGCAAGGTCCAGATGCAGAAGGAATTCAATTCCCAAAGTGCATCCATCGATCTTAAGAAATTCGCTGGCCAGAAGCTCATGATCATCAAGGTTTCCAGCAACAGCGTCAACGACAACTACATTATGAGCCGCGGCGCCTTGATGAAGGCCGGCGATCCCATGGCATCCTTGATGTTCGCCTTGAATGGTTACCAGAACACCACCTACATCATGTCTGCCGAAGTAGAAACTGGCGTGACCATCGTCATGGAAGCCGAAGGTGCAGCCCCCGCATCTAGCTCTAGCAGCAAGCCCGTGGCCGCCTCCAGTTCCTCTTCCGCTCCCGTTAGCAGCTCCAGCGTTGAACTGGTGGTGAATTGCGCAGGCAAGGCTTACCAAGCCGGCGATCACAACATGAGCGTCAACGTGGACGGCAAGAAGCGTACATTCATTATGCACGTTCCCAGCACTTACAAGGGCGATAAGGCTGTACCTCTGGTTGTTGACTACCACCCCATCGGCGGTTCCGGCCAGGGTCAGCTCGGCGGCACACAGTACAAGTCCCAGACCGACCCCGAAGGCGTCATTTCCCTGTACCCCGATGGCACTGGCGGAAAGTCCATGATGGGCGCCGGTTGGAACGTGGGTCCCTGCTGCTCTAACGATGACGACGTAAAGTTCTCTCGCGAAATGATCAAGAAGGTTGAAGAAACTGTCTGCATCGATCCCAAGCGCGTTTACGCAACCGGCTTCTCCATGGGCGGCGGCATGTCCAACCACGTGGCTTGTTTTATGTCTGACGTTTACGCCGCCGTGGCTCCTGCAGGCATGGACTTGAACACCACCAACAGCGCCACCTGTAACCCCGTTCGTCCCATCTCCATCATCATGTTCCGCGGCACTAACGATGGCGTCTGCCGTTACGCTGGTGGCGATAGCGGTTTCAATGACGGTTTGAACTTCCTGGGTGCTGAAAAGAACTTCAAGTTCTGGGCAGAAAAGAACGGCTGCGTAGGCGTTCCCACCACCAATTCCAACGGCTGTCAGGAATACTCCAGCTGTAAGGATGGCACCAAGGTCGTCCTCTGCACCAACAAGAGCACGAACAACCACAACGGCTCCGGCCACGACCAGGGCGACGGAACCGTAGGTTGGCCGTTCCTGAAGTCCTTCACCATGCCGTAATCAGGAAAAAGAAACTACTCCTCCCTCCCTTTGTTTGGTTCATTATCGGGGAGGGGAAAAGCCCCCGCGAAAGCGGAGGCTTTTTTTTTGATAAAAAAAGAACCCATCCACAAAAGGAATGGGCTCTTAATCATGTTGGCCGGGGCTTCGCCCCGCCTCCTAGTCATGGCGCTAGTTATTTCATAACTAGCGCTCGATTCTTCGGCTCACCTATGCAGAAATGCGAGCATTTCTGCGCAGGATTCGCCTCCTAGTCGTTCATCATATGATCGAAGAACTTGCGGTAGTTGTCCTTGTCTTCAGTCTTGCGGACGGCGATGGCGTCCTGCGGATGACGGTTCAGCATACCGGTGATCATCTGCGGGATGATGTAGCCCCATTCGTACTTGGCCTGGAGCGGGAGGAACAGTTCCTGGTAAGCATCGAGAACCGGACGGATATCGTACTTGGGGTTCTTCAAGAAGCCAAGGAGAAGTTCAGTGGTGCAGTTGCCAGCGCCACGGCCCATACCGGAAACAGAACCATCGAGGAAGTCCACGTGGTTGATGATAGCCTGGATGGTGTTGGAGAAAGCCAGCTGCTGGTTGTTATGGCCGTGGAAACCGAAACGCTTGTTCTTCACGATGCCCTTGTAGCGGTTGATTTCCTTATCGATGTCTTCCTGATAGAAGGCGCCGAAGGAGTCCACGAGGTAAAGCACGTCGGCCTTGCATTCTTCGTTGACCTGGTGCAGAGCTTCATCCAGTTCCGGACCGCGGTCACGGCTCACAGCCATGATGTTCAAAGTGGTTTCGTAGCCCATGTCGTGGAAGGCGTTCACCATTTCGATACCCTTGTCGATGTTCTTCACGTAAGAAGCGACGCGGAACATCTGGTAGGGGCTTTCAGAAGCGGGCTTCACAGCGTCCATGTTCACGCGGCCCACGTCAGCCATCACGGCCATCTTCATCTTGGAATCGATGCCGTCCTTCACCTTCCACAGGAGATCGTCATCGCAGAACTTCCACGGGCCGTATTCCTTGGGGTCGAACAGTTCCGGAGAGTTCTTGTAACCCATTTCCATGTAGTCAACGCCAGCGGCGCTGAGGAGGGTGTAAAGACGACGGACGAATTCCAGGGAGAAGTCGTGCTTGTTGACGAGACCGCCATCGCGGATGGTGCAGTCGAGAACCTTAATGCTTTCGTAGTACATAAGCTTCGCAGTTATGAATTATGAGTTACGAATTACGAGTTTTTCCAAAAACGTAACCTTTTTTCACAACATCCTTTTTAGTTAGGGTTTAGTTTTTGTTTTATGGGGGCAAAGGTAGATTAAACACTAGACAAGGTCAAGGGAGCAAGCACAAACAAGCGCGACATTCGTCATTTTTAACGATATTTTTGCGTAGAATAGCACAAAAACAACCGTAACGGAATAAAAATCAACCAGTTACAGAGGGATTTCTACACCCTAAAATTCTATTTTAGCCCTTTATCCATACAAAAGATTGATCACAAAGATCATATTATATCAAAAGGCAGTTATGGACTCCATTACAATTAACGCAAATTTTGCGTATATTAAACAATAAAAAAACGACCGTTTAGGTCGCCTTTTTACTTTTTCATTTTGGATTAGCCCTTAGAGAGTGTCAAGAGAACCGCGCCCGCCAGAATAACGAACGTAGCCAGCAGAAGTTTGATGCGTTCCTTGGCGGTCTTGTACTCGCCAAAGACGAGCACGCCCCAGCAAAGGTTTACCAGCAAATTCAACTGGGTCAAAGGATAGCCAACGGCATAGCCCAAAGATCCGCCAGCAGCAATAGGAGCAATAGCCCAGAAGCAGCCGTGCATTCCAAATGTCCAAAGGGCACCGGCACCCGCACATACGAGGCTAGGAACCAACGGGAAATCAAAAGCATTCTTGCGTTTGAGCATCAGAATGCCAACCAGAACTTGGCTACCCACAAAGATGCCGATAGAAAGGGGGCACATGAATTCCAAATCAGAAAGTTGAAGTCCGTGAGCGGAAGCAATCTTAAAAGGAATCAGGTAAGTACCGAAAACAAATCCTCCCAGGAAGGATCGCCAGTTCTTGAATACTGAGCCCCCCGTAGAAGGTGTCAAACGAGACAAGCCTACCAAGAAGCAGACAATTGCCGGAATAGAAAGCTTGAAATCGGAAGCTTCACCGAACAGCAGAACGCCAGAAAGGAAGGACGCCAGGATGCTCACGCCCATGGCACGGACACCGGCGCCAGCAAGGTCCGCCTCAGCCTGAACCGCCCAGAAACTGAAGGCACCGCCAGCCACCCACAAAAGGCCGCAAAGCAGGCCCATGGGATTCATGTTGAAAGTTCCCGTCACAAAGGCAATTACCAGAGAGCAGACGAGAGCTCCCGTTGTCATCATGGAGAGAAAGGCCCAGGAGGAATAGGAGGACCATTTTTTTAAGGGCACCATGTAGGAGCCAAAAATCAAAATGGCGAGCAAAGCGCCGATGTAGCTATTTCCCAATGCAGAACCCCGCAAAGATGGATTGTAAAACGTCTTCAGATGAGATTTCGCCGGTGATGCTCTGGAGGGCGCGGCGAACGATTTGCATTTCAAAGGCCAGCAGTTCTACTGCGGGATTGGAGCGCAGCTGTAGAAGCACGCGGTCGATGCCAGCCAGAGCTTCTTCGAGGCAGGCCTTTTCGCGTTCGCTTGTAATCCAGAGGTCTTCGGAATTTTCGCGATTCTTGAAAAGGCGGGCGTTAAGGGCGGTTTTAAGTTCAGCGAGGCCCGCACCTGTTTTTGAGGAGATGGCAAGACTGCTTGTTGAGCCAGCTTCGATTGCTCCGCTTCGCTCGCAATGACATGTGGAGGTCAAGTCGCTCTTTGTGTAGAGGGTAAGATCTGCTTCGATGGCGCCAGCATTATTCTCTTCGCCACGGCAATTAGCAGATGAATCCACCAGCAGGATTTTCATATCAGCTTCGGCGAGAATCTGACGGCTCTTTTCCATACTCAAGGCGTCAAGAACATCGGCAGCCTTTTCTGCAAGACCCGCCGTATCCACCAGGCGAATTTCGCCACCGTCCAGGAACAGACGTACTTCCACAAAATCGCGGGTAGTACCTGCAATATCACTGACGAGAATTCGGTCTTCGCCCAGCAAGGCGTTCACCAAACTGGACTTACCTGCATTGGGAGCACCGTACAAGACAACCAAAGGCAAGCGACCCACTTCGACCTTGCCGCGGAAGCTATTCAGAATTTCCTGCACCGACTGACGAATGGCCACAAAACGAGTTTCCCAACCAGCATAATCCGGATCCGCCTCTTCTTCGGCAAAATCCACATCCAGTTCCATGCGGGCAGAAATGTCCTTCACCTGTTCGGTAAGGGCAGCCACCTTCTTGGAAAGAGCGCCACCCAACAGACGGTGGGCGTTTTCCAGTTCGGAACGGTTGGCACTATGGATCACATCGGCCACAGACTCCGCCTGGGTCAAGTCCATCTTTCCATTCAGGAAAGCACGGCGGGTATATTCACCCGGCTCCGCCAAGCGAACCCCTTCCACCATTCGGCATGCCTGCAGCAGGTCTCGAACAATAAGGGGATTCCCGTGGGGATAAAGTTCCAGAACATCTTCGCCGGTGTAAGAGTTGGGACCTTCAAAATACAAGTAGAGCAGACTATCGATCACAGCTCCGGCGCGGCATCCTCCTTCAATAGAAGCAGGCCACTTGGCTGTTCCAAGTTTTGCCATGTGAGACTTCAGCCCAGCAACAGCCTTTTCTCCAAAGAGAGACTTTACCACGTCACGGACCTGGGGGCCGCTAACACGGATGGCAGCAACGGCACTAACACCGTTGGGAGTCATTGGGGCTACGATAGTCTGTTTATCCATACTTTAAAAAATAGAAATTTCGTCTATTTAGTTCAAACTCAATATGGACTTTCCATATTCAATTGTATTAACTGTTCCCCATTTTTCTACATTCCATTCCATGAGTCAGTTCAAAATTATCTCTCGCCCCCTGGGCACCGTTCAATGTTATGTTCTGCAGCGCGATGATGGCGCTGAATTCGAAATTCTCAGTGGCTTTGGCGGCGGCTTGAACGCCTGGCGCGTTCCCACAAGCAAGACTTCTGAAAACGAAGGCAAGCTCCTGGACCTGCTTTTCGGTTACCGAGACGGTTCTACCTTGCACCAGATCGCTCCCGACACAAACGCCGGTTGTAGACTGAGCCCCTTCCCGGGCCGTACTGCCTATGCAAAGTTCTCCTGGAACGGCGAAACCTACCAGCTGGTGAATAACGTGAGCTGGGCTCCCCACGCCCTCCATGGCTTTTTGACTAATAAGGAATGGCAGTTCGAAAGCTTTGAATCTGACAGCGAGAAGGCCGTAGCCGTTTTCAGCTGCGACTGGCCGGGCGCCTTCGCAGGTTTCCCCTTCCCCTACCGCGCTACAAACAAAGTAACCTTTACTGGCGACACCGTTACTGTTGAAGCCTCCGTAAAGAACGTGGGCAACAAGGACCTTCCCTATTCCGAAGGTTGGCACCCCTACTTTATGCTGGGTGAAAAGATCGACGAACTTACCATGGCCTTGCCCAAGAGCGACTTGGCCCTCTTGGATTCCGCAGACCTGCCCACCGGCAACTTCAAGGACGACACCCGTTTCGTTGGCGGCCGCAAGATCAACGATGAATTCATCAACGACTGTTTCTGCCTGGGCGACGAATTCGCAAAGGCAGCTCCTTCCGAAAACAAGACCGCCTCGGTTACTCTGGATGGCCAATTCGGTTCCCTGGATATCTGGCAGCAGACCGGTAACGAACAGTACAACGCCATCCAGATTTACACCCCTCCTGATCGCATGAGCATCGCCATCGAGCCCATGACTTCCGAACCGGACGCCCTGAACCACCACCGCGGTCTCATCGTGATTCCCCCGGGAGAATCCAGAACTTTCAGGTTCGGATTCAAATTCAACGGGAAGTAATCCGGCGCACAAAATCAGCGCAATTTCAACCAAAAATTTTCAACACCTTTACCAAAAGTGGCGTTTTTCAAACGAAAACGCCATTTTTACATTCATCAGCTTGTTGAGTTTTTTTCAACGTTATTACATCGTGGAATAAGAAAAACATTTCTACACGATCGTGGCTAGTATAGTTTATAGGTTGAAAATTCACAACTTGTATGGAGTGTTTTATGAGTTTCAAGAGAAATTTGGCCATCTTTGGCCTGGCCGCAACCTGCGCCTTTGCAGCAGACAAGTACGAAGCTGAAGATGCAGTTTACGGCACCGGCGTTAGCAAGCAGACAAGCGCTTCCGCATCCGGCGGCGCCTACCTGAAAATGGAAGAAGGAAACATTGACTTCAACGTTACCGTTCCCAGCGCCGGAAACTATTCCATCACCATTCATTACGCAGGCTCCTACGGCGAAAAGATCAACAACCTTTTGATTGACGGCGTCAAGGTTGCCGAAATTACTTTCGCAAGCGGCAAGGCATTTACCGACATCGTTTCTGTTGCTAACCTGAAGGCAGGCACAAACAAGATTACCATCGGCAAGAGCTGGGGCTGGATTGACGTGGACTACATTTCTGTGGAACCGTTCACCGTAGGCGAATTCACACTCTGTAACGCTCCTGTCACTGCAAACGCGACTGAAAGTGCCAAGAAGCTCTACAACTTCCTCGCCAGCAACTTCCAGAAGAACACCATCTCCGGCTTCATGACCGGTAACATGGATAACTACACCGTAGGTGCAGATTTCACCACCCACGAAGATATCCAAGCCGTCTACACTCGCAGCGGCAAGTATCCCGCATTGGTGGGCATCGACTTGATGAACGCAACCGGTGGCAATTCCGAAGGTTCCTGGTTTATCGAATACAACGACAAGGTTCTCTCCTTGGCTCGTAGCGCATGGAAGAAGGGCGCAATTCCCGCCTTCACATGGCACTGGCGTCCGGGTGAAGAAACCGAATTCTACGTTGCAGGTGCCAACGCCAATTTCACAGACTTTGATTTTACCGACGCCTTTATGACCGGCACAACCACTTGGGACACCCTGTCTACTGAATACAAGGCTCTGGTTGGCGACATTGACAAGGTTTCCAAGCACTTCCTCGCCCTCCAGGACGAAGGCATCGCCGCCATCTTCCGTCCCCTCCACGAATCTGGTGGCGATTGGTTCTGGTGGAGCACCCATACTGGCAAGCAGTTCGCAGCCCTCTACCAGTTGGTTTACGAACGCATGGTCTTTAAGAATGGTGTAAATAACCTGGTTTGGGATTTCAACCCCCAGACCGCGGCTCGTACCGATTGGACTCCGGGAGAAAACTACTACGACGTTCTCTCCATTGACATTTACAACAACAAGGGCAACCACGCTAGCAATAGCTCCGCATTCTTCGACTTGATGAACAAGTTCAGTGCAAACAAGATTCTCGCCCTCTCCGAAAATGGCCCTATTCCTGACGTGACCAATATGCACGCAGACCAGGCTGTTTGGAGCTGGTGGATGCCGTGGTATCAGTCTTGGAGCGGTGGCTACGCAGACTCTACCAGCAACAGCGTTTGGACAAGCAACATGGCCAGCGACAAGATCATCACCTTGGACGAAATGCCGGGTTGGGACAAATACACCATCGTTGCCGCAGGCAAGCAGCAGTGCCCCACTTCTACCGCCAACGCAAAGTATAGCGGTGACGCAGACAAGGCTTCTGGTGCCGCCAAGGATTACAAGATGGCAGTTACCGTCAAGGAACTGGAAGAAAACGCCGGTGCAAACGTTCAATACGAAAAGGTTCCCAACTTGACAGGTTCCAAGAGTGCCTCCGTTGAAATCGAAAATACCGGTGCAACTGGCGTTTGGATTGGTTTGGCATTCGTACGCAGAGGCGAAGGAAAAACCGGTTGGACTTGGGAAATGTCCAATTCCACCGACTGCTGGCTCGAACCCGGCATCAAGAAGACCTGCGAATTCGACATCACCACCTATACCGATGACGCTGGCACCGACCACCCCATCGATTTGGATAACTTGTTCTCTGTGACCCTCATGATTTCCACTCCGGGCTTCGAAGGAACCGTTATCTTCGACAACCTGGTCACCGATGACGGCAAGGTAATCAACAACTTCAACAAGGCAACAAACCTCTTTGTTGCAAGTGAAGAAACAGCCGCCAAGGTTGCAAAGATCGAACTGGTTGATGAAACTGGCAAGCCCTCCGCAATCAAGGCCGTCGCACAGGCTCTCGCAAGCTCCAAGATCAGCGTCGTTGGCAACAGCGTCTTGCTCAATGCAGCAAAGTCCGGCATGGTCAGCGTCGACGTATTCGGCATGAACGGTAAGCGCGTAGCAACCTTGTTCCGCGGCATGCTCTCCGCAGGCACCCACGCCTTCGACATGAGCGAACTTGCCAAGGGTCAGTACATTATTCGCGTGAAGGGTGTAGGCATTACTGCAACACAGCCCGTTCGCCGCTAAAGGTAACCGAGCGCCGCTAATAGCGCATCAAAAATTAGGGTACACAAAGTAAAATTTGTGTTTGGGAAGAACGTCGCGAGAAATCGCGGCGTTTTTTTTCGTTTTTCGGCAGAAATCCGGTCTTAAGTGCCCTTAAAGCACCCCCAAAATATGACTTATTTCACATTAAAGTTTATGATAATCTTCCAATGGAAACATTTTGCCTGCAGGTATATAAATTTTAGGGCGAAAAAAGGAGATTCTAATGAATAAACTGACAAAAATGGCACTTGCAGGCATGATCGCAGCAGGCACTTCCATGGCCGCCAACGGTGACGGTTACAAGATGAGCATCTGCTCTACCGACAAGTCTAAGCTTTGCCATAACAACAAGGAAATCTTCCTCAACGGAATGAACATCGCTTGGTGGAACTTCAGCCAGGACGTTGGTAAGGACGCCAACGGCAAGTTGATGACCATCGATGAAAACGCCGTACGCAAGGACCTGAAGGATCTTCGCGCCGCAGGCGGTAACTCCATTCGTTGGTGGCTTTTCACCAACAACACCATGGACCCCAGCTTTGACCCCACCACCCATTATGCCACCGGCATTGAGGAACAGACCATCAAGAACGTAGGTATGGTCCTGGACATCGCCGAAGAATACGGCATCGTGGTGGACCTCTGCCTTCTTTCCTTCGACATGATGAAGAAGGATTACAATTCCACCCACGACTGGGGCGGACGTTTCGATTTCGAAGCAAACGAATTGATTTTGAAGGACGAAGCTGCAACACAGGCTTTCATTGACAAGGCTGTGCTCCCGCTGGTAAAGGCATACAAGGATCACCCGGCACTCCTCGCATGGGAAGTGTTTAACGAACCGGAAGGTATGACTAGCACCGAAAACTTCGGTAACGGCTGGGGCACCGAACTGGTGGACATCAAGTACATCCAGCGCGTCATCAACATGACTGCCGACGCCATCCACAAGGAAGCCCCCACCAACCTGGTTTCTAACGGTAGCGCCCGCTTTACCATGACCAGTGACAAGTGCGGTAAAAACTATTACACCGACGCCCAGCTCTTGGCTGCCGGCGAAAACAAGTATACCAAGGGTACTCTGGACTTCTACCAAGTTCATTACTATCCGGAATGGAATCCCAACAGCGCAAGTCCCTTCCACAATCCGTACAGCTACTACTTGCTGGACAAGCCTATGGTGGTTGGCGAGCTCCCGGGCGCTGACTGGACCGACGTGAACACCAGCGGTGGCAACCTGAGCCAGGATCCTGCAGGCTCCCGCCAGATGACCATTGCCGACGCCTACAAGTACGCCTTTGAAAACGGCTACTCCGGCGCAATGGGCTGGACTCTCCACGAAGAAGCCGGCAACGACTTCTACAAGGGAGCCATCTGGAGCCTTGCAAATTCTGCAGCAGCCTTGACCACCATCTACAACCTGGATTCTACCAAGGTAAAGATTAAGGACGAGGCGGTTTCTGCTGGTGGTCAGAACGGTTGGATGAAGGTTACCTACGCTAACACTGACGCAAGCGAAGGCGCAAATCTTACCTACAAGTTTACCACCAAGCTTACCGGCAATAAGGAAATTTCCTTTACCGTAAAGAACAATTCCACCCAGGATTTGCAGTACACCATGGCTCTCAAGACCAATGCAAACGACAAGCATCAGGCCTGGGGCTGGTACAACGGAAACAACTACTGTGATGTTGCCGCTGGTGAAACCGCAACCTGCACCTTCCCCGTTGCAGACTTTGCTTACTGGGAAGATGATTATCCCATTACAGAAAACCTGGGCAACCTGGCAGAAGTCATTATCAAGTTGACAACCGGCGACTTCAGTGGTGACGTTCTGATCGACAATGTAATCGTTGACGGTGGTGCCATCGTCATCAACAATTTCGATACAGAATTCGACACTTTCTCTCCGGAACAGGCTACCATTACCAAGGTGGAAACCTACTTTGACGGAACCCCGGCAACACCGTTGTCCATCAAGGCATCCGCAGCAGCACCTGCCGCAAAGATGTCCGTTACCGGCAACCGAATCATGCTCGCTACCGCAACAGCTGGCGAAACAAGCGTTGACGTGTTCAGCATGAACGGCAACCGCATTGCAACTTTGTTCCGCGGAAGCCTCTCTGCAGGCACACATTCCTTCGACATGAGCGAAATGCCCAAGGGCCAGTACATTGTCCGCGTGAAGGGAGCAGGCATCGCCGCAACCCAGCCCGTAATTATCCGCTAAAATTCCATGTGCCGGGACACCCCGATTTGGAATGGAACTAACCAAAGCACCGCGAGAAATCGCGGTGCTTTTTTGAGTCCTTCGCTGCCGGGTTTTGTTGCGATTTATTCAACCTTTTTATTCGTAAAAACATCACTGAATCTACCCTATCTCGCCGCCCGATTTTATATTTCAAATTAAAAGAGTCCCCTAGGGACCTACTGTACTTTGGGAGTTCAAAATGTCCGTTTTCTGTTCCAAATCCGCTTTTTGCAATCAGGCATCCCTCCGCTTAGGCACGGGTTTAATTGTGGGCCTTGCTGCAGCAACCCAGGCAGCCCCCATCCGCCTAGAAGCAGAAGACGCTGTCCTCGCCGATGACCACAAAGTTGAAGTTGTTTCCAAGGCAGGCGTTTCTGGAGGCTCTTATGTAGCCATGAAAGAGGGCAATTTGGAATTTAAGGTGAACGTTCCTGAAACCGGTTACTACACCCTGTGGGCCAATTACATGCTCCCTACCGACGGAACTGATAAAATTCAGAACTTGACTATTAACGGAATTTCTGCAGGTCAGATTTCCTTCGGAATGAACGATGAGTTTTCCACCATCAAGGGTGCAGGAAAAATCAAGTTGAACAAGGGAGACAACACCATCGGTATTGTACATTCCTGGGGCTGGGTGAAATTGGACTACATTGAGCTTACCGAATATGAGGCAACCCCATTCAGCCTGAGTGCAAGCCCCGTGACGCCGGAACCTACCGAAAGCGCCCAGAAGCTCTACAATTTCCTGCTGGCAAATTTCGGCAAGCGCGTTATTAGCGGCGTCATGACGGAACGCCCCTTCGAAAACGATGGCAAGTACACGCCCCAGACTTACGCCACCCAGACAGAACTGAAGTATATCGCAGACGCCTCCGGAAAGAACGTTGTGCTGGTAGGTTTCGACTTTTTGCACGCCAGCGGCAGCGGTTCCGATGGCATGTGGCATCAGGGCTATACCCACGCCACCTTGGAAATGGCAAAGTACGTCTGGGAACAGGGAGGCATCCCTCAGTTTAACTGGCATTGGAAAGACCCCATGTGGGATGTGGAAGCCTTCTACACCGAATCCAGCGGCAACGATCCCTTTACCACATTCAGCGTCACCAAGGCTTATGACCTGGCCACCAAAAAGTGGAAGACCGAATCCGACGAATACAAGGCAATCGTTCGCGATATGGAAATGATTGCTGACAGCCTCCACACATTGCAGGATGCAGGTGTAGCCGTATTGTGGCGTCCCCTTCACGAAGCCGCCGGTAAGTGGTTCTGGTGGGGAACCGATGGCGCAGAAGCCTGCGTCGCCCTTTATCGTTTGATGTTCGACATTTTCGTCAACAAAAAAGACCTGCATAATCTCATTTGGGTCTGGACCACCGACGAAGCCAAGGACGCCATCGATTGGTACCCTGGGGACGAATACGTAGATGTTGTGGGCCGCGACTACTATTACTATCCTCGCGAAGCAAACCACTCCAGCCTAGTGGGCAGTTTTGAAACCGTGAAGGATATTTACGGCGGCAAGAAGATTATTGCCCTCAGCGAAAATGGTTCTGTTCCCTTCCCTGATGAAATGAAGGCCGATGGAGCCAACTGGAGCTGGTTTATGCCCTGGTACGGAGACTACGCCATGGCCGGTTGGGCCAACGACAATACGGCAGAAACCTGGAAGACCGTCATGAACAATGATTTCGTGATTACCTTGGAAGATATGCCGGGTTGGGACAAGTACAAGATGGAAGAAGTCCAGAGCATTGGCAGAGGCAACGCCTTTGGCAGACCGACGATTTCCCAGAGCAATCTGAACAATTCCAAGCTTTTCGACTTGAACGGTAAGGTATTCAAGAACAGCAAATCTAAAAGCAACAAAAAATATTTCGTCAAATAAAAAAATAAGGTGTGTATGGATTACAGGAAACTTTTGGTAGGAGCATTGGCATGCGCAGCAATCAACGCCAACGCTACCAAATACGAAGCTGAAGATCAGCCCGGCATTAATGCCAGCGACATTCAAGCAGACACAGAATATTCTGGAGGAAAGTATGTAAAGGTTGGCCAAGCTATGACCTTTACCGTCGATGTGGAAGAAACCGCAATCTACGACATTGAAACCAAAGTCCTGATCAAGGTTTACGACTGGACCACCTCCAAGATTTTGGTCAATGACGTTGAAGTAGGTTCCCTACTCACCACGCCCCGCAATCAGGATTCCGCCTACGTAGTTACCGCCTCCGCCAAGATGAAGGCTGGCACCAACACCATTACTGTGGGTAACGGAGCCATCGGCGTAGACTACATTTCTGTGGCCAAACATCCGGATCCTGTATTCAATATTTCAGCAGTTCCTGTAACCCCCAACGTCACAGAAGGCGCCGCTAAAGTTTATGCCTTTATGAGAGATAATTTCATGAAGAAGACCATCAGCGGCATGATGATCAGCGACCAGAATTTCAACTATGATTACGGCAACATGCGAATCATTCCTCCCGGCGGTTGCACTCCCGCAGACTCCTGCAAGTACACCGACGAAGAAGTTTCCTGGAAGGGTCAAACCGACATCGCCGAATTCTACAAGCGCTCCGGCCACTACCCCGCCATTGGCGGTTTCGACATGCTCTTCGCAGTCGGCGGTCATCATGAAGAAGGCTGGTTCAAGGGCTACACCGAAAACAACTTGCTCATGACCGAAGAACTTTGGGAAATGGGCGGTATTCCCACCTACACCTGGCATTGGAAGGTTGGTCAAGATACCGTATTCTACACCCAAGGAACACCCGCAGGCTTTAACAATAGTGGCTGTACCGAAGGTGTCATGGGCACCGCAAGCAACAACACCTGCTTCAATTACACCAAGGCTTTCAAGGACGAAGGCTGTAAGGAAATCAACGAAATCTCCCAGGAATACAAGGACATCATCGCCGACGTGGACATTGTTTCCGGCTACTTCAAGCAGCTGGAAGAGAAGGGCATCGGCGTTGTATGGCGTCCTCTTCACGAAGCAAGCGGTGGCTGGTTCTGGTGGGGTGTAGGCTCTCCCGAATGTTACGTACAGCTCTACCGACTGGTATTTGACCGTATGGTCAATGTGAACGGAAACAAGAACCTGATTTGGGTCTGGAACATTAATAACGACCCCAAGTACGGCTACGACTATTCCGCACTGAATGCAGAATGGTACCCCGGAGATGAATATGTGGACATTGTGGCAGTTGATATTTATGACCAGATGAACAATCACAACTCCGGGGCAAATTACTGGAACAAGATTGTTGCAGATGTGGGCACAAGCAAGATGATTGCCCTTAGCGAAAACGGCGCCATTCCTGACATCGATAGCGTTGCCGAAGACAAATCCCATTGGAGCTACTGGATGACTTGGAGCCAGACCTGGAGCGGAAATTTCCTGGACAAGACCTCCAATGAAATGTGGAAAAGAACTCTTGATGATGAAAGTGTTATCGCTCTCGACAATATGCCCGGCTGGGACAAGTACTCTGCCGCAATCAAGCCTTCCATTTCTCGTGGCGCTGCAACTACAAATAAATTAACTGCAAAGATTTTTAACAAGAATCTTTCTTTAGTTATCCCCAATTCTGGTCGCGGATCCATTGACATTTTTGACATGCAAGGCAACACTGTGGCCAATCTTTTCAAGGGATATGTGGATGCAGGCGTTCAATTGTTTGACTTGAACAACCTTCCTCAGGGCAACTACATTGTAAGAGCCAAGGTGAATTCCGCCAGCATGCAGCAAGTGGTTCGTCTGAAGTAAAAACCGGCAGATTCAACCAAGCCTTAATTTGGCAGAAAAAACGCGGTTTTCAGCCCGCGTTTTTCTTTATTTGGTAAAGAAAATTCAACACAAAATTCTATCTTTTCCCAAAAATTAGTTTTGGTGTAATTATGTCTGAAAAACATCCTTTGTACTTTACCATTCACGGCCATTTCTATCAGCCGCCTCGTGAAAACCCCTGGACTGGAGTGATTGAAAACCAGCCCAGCGCACGTCCGTTCCACGACTGGAACGACCGCATTGCCAGCGAATGCTACAGCCCCAATTCCGCTAGTCGAATTCTCTCTCCTAACGGTCGCATTGTAGACATCGTTAACAACTACGACTTTATGAGCTTTAACATGGGTCCCACTCTCATGGGTTGGATCCGTACCAATGCTCCCGCCACCTACAAGCGCATCCAGGAAGCCGACAAGCGCAGCATGGAACGTTTGAACGGCCATGGCAACGCCATTGCACAGGTCTACAACCACATCATCATGCCTCTCGCTTCTGCAGAAGACAAGAAGACCCAGATTCATTGGGGCATTGAAGATTTCAAGAGCCACTTCGGCCGTATGCCCGAAGCCATGTGGTTGGCAGAAACCGCCATCAACTTCGAAACCGTAGTTGAACTGATCAAGGCCGGCATCAAGTTTACCATTCTCTCCCCCACCCAGGCAGATTCCTTCCGCGCTTTGGCAGAAGACGGAACCCCCAAGGATGGCGAATGGACCGGTTGCAGCAACACCGATATCGACACCACTCGCCCCTACCGCATCTACCCCCGCGATAAGGAAGGCAACCTGGTTTGTGACGGTTACCTGGACGTATTCTTCTACAACCCCTGGCTTTCTTCTGCAGTAGGTTTCGAACACCTGCTCCGCGACGCAGGCACTTTCGGCCGCCGCATCAAGGACGCTTGGGACGAAAACCGGGTCGAAGCCCAGCTGGTCAGCATCGGTACCGACGGTGAATCCTATGGTCACCACGAACCTTTCGGCGACATGTGTGCTGCATGGCTTTACAACCATTACTCTCCGGAAAACAACATGGTTCCCGTGAACTACGGTTGGTTCCTGGAACAGTTCCCGCCCCAGCACGAAGTCCTCCTGAAGAACTTCTATAGCGAAGGCTGTGCCTGGAGCTGCGCTCACGGCGTTGGCCGTTGGTACCGCGACTGCGGTTGCTCTACCGGTGGTGGCCCCGATTGGAACCAGAAGTGGCGCGGCCCTCTCCGCGACGCTTTCAACCACCTGAAGAAATTGGCAGACGACGTATTCGTCCGCGAATTCGCAAAACTTTCCAACGTGAATCCCTGGGATGCCCGTAACAACTACGTGCAGGCATTGGTGGTTCCCGAAGACAAGAGCCGTCTCAAGGCCTTCCTTGACGCTACCGTAAAGGATCCTAAGAACGAAGCTCAGTGCGCCCGCGCTGTGCGCCTCCTTGAAATTCAGAAGTTCTGCATGTTCAGCTTCACTAGCTGCGGCTGGTTCTTCAACGATATCGAAGGCTTGGAACCTGTGCAGAACATGCGCTACGCACTGCGCGCCATGGAACTGCTGGATCCGTTCCTGCCCCGCGACCACCACATTCGTAACCAGGTGCTGAGCATTCTGGGCCGCGCCACCAGTAACGAACACAAGTGGAACGGTGCTGAAGTATTCACCCGCTATGCCGAAGAACAGGTTCCGGTTGTGGTGAAGGAAATGGCAGAACGCGCAGCCATCTTCCACATGGGTCTTGAAGAAGGCTACGAAAACAAGGACGACCGTATGGTGGCAACAAAGATTGCAAGCCGCCGCCGTCAGACCTTGGTCCGCGCCGAATACAACGACAAGCAGATCGGCGAAACACGAATCGCCACCGTACTGGTCATTACCGACCCCATGGGACGCGTGAACATTGTGGTTGCCGATGGCGAAAACGAACAGAACGGTTTGAAGTTCGTGGAAAATCCCAGCATGACTACTGAGGAACTCCAGGGCGAATATCCCACCGCCTATGTAGTTCGCATGAAGGACTTGATGAGCGACTCTCTGAAGCGCATCAACCAGCTGTCTACCCGCAAGGACCTGACCGCCATTACGGAATCCTTCTGCGACATCGCCGCAAAGCTGAACCTTTCCATCGACAGTCTGGCCGACCCCGACCACACCCTGCCCGATACCCTGCGCAAGATTCTCTCCTTGGAAATCAACTCCAAGATTCATCATCTTGCATTGCAGTACATGGAAAAGGACAACCGCAACACCTTTAACGAAATCCGCACCTTGGTCGACGAAGCCATCTCCCTGGAAACCGAATTCAGTTTCGGCGGTACCGGCAGAATGTTCTTCGCCAAGCTTTCTGAACTTATCGACGCCGTATCCGTCAAGTTCGACAAGGCTTCCGTGGATCACATCACCGGCCTCATCACCGTTGCAGACTGGCTCCATCTGGGCATCGACAAGACTAGCCTGGAAAACAAGGTATTCCCCTTCTACAAGGAATACACCAAGGATCCGGATGGCAAGATGGCTGGTCTCAAGCCCATGTTCAGCTGGTTGAACTTCGAGGTTTAACGTGTACAAGATGTCCGAAAAGCCGATGATTACGGCAGAAGAAATTCAAAAGCGAGTCAAGGATCTGGCTGCAGAAATTGCCCGTTCCTTTAACTTCGACGTAATCGTTTCGGCTTTGACGGGCGCCTACATGTTTACCGCCGATCTCAGCAGAGCATTGGCCAACACAAAGCACCGCATCGCCTTTATCAAGGCTTCCAGCTACGGGTCCGGAATGGAATCCAGCGGAAAACTTCAGGTGACCGGCCTCAAAAAGTTCGACCTGAAAGGCAAGCGAATTCTTCTGGTAGACGACATCCTGGATACAGGCAACACCCTCAGCGCCTTGACCCAAATGATCAAGGAAGCAGGAGCAGCAGACATTCGCACTTGCGTTCTCATGAACAAGGAAGAACGTCGCACAGTAGATTTCCACGCCGACTTTGTGGGCTTTGAAATCAAGAACGAATTTGTGGTAGGATACGGTTTGGACTTCAACGAAGACTACCGCACCCTTCCAGAAGTTTGGACTTTAATTGAAGCATAGAGTTGAGGAATTATGGCTAATAATGATTTAGATGACGTAAGGCTCCATGCCACACAAACTATTAACGCCGTAGGCAGAAGCTATAGCAAGATTAGCCGTGGCAAGCGTTTTATTATCAACCTTGTTGTTTGCATGCTGTTCTTTGTTGGCGGCTTTATCACCTGCAGTGTCATGAACAACGTTCCTAGCGAAGGCACAATCGAACGTGTCGCAGCCCAGCCCGACTTGCCCAACAAATGCAAGTACCGTTACGACCGCGCCATGGAATACGCCATTATGCACGAATGCGTTTTCGCCAAGGGCACTCCCCGTAACGACGCTCAGCTGATCCAGCGAATCAACTACTGTACCTGCGCTCTGGAAGGCGTGCAGAAAAAAAAGCCCTACCAGAAGATGTTTGAAAACAACCTGGTAGACTTCACCTTCAAAATTCGCGAAGAAAACCTTTGCCAGGAAAACAAGGTTATCCCGACCCTGGAAAACGAAGAACCGGTTAAAGACAAATGACTTTAGAAGAACTTGAAAAGAAAATCCGCGACGAAGCAGAAAAACTGTTACAGCAAGAACCGCTGTCAGTTTTGATGATTAAGGAACAAGTTACTTCCAGAAAGGATTTCTCGGAAATGCTTTCTGTTACTTTGTCTTGTCAGCTGGCAGGCGAAGTGATTGACCGCGCAGAACTGGAACGCATGTTCAACGCGATTTATGCAAAGTATCCGGAACTTGTGATGAGCGCCTGCAAGGACTTGCACGCCACCGTGATGCGCGACCCTGCTTGTACCAGCTACCTGGAGCCAATGCTGTTCTTCAAGGGTTTCCAAGGTCTGCAGGCTTACCGCGTGGCCCACGTTCTTTGGGAAGAGAACCGTTCCTTCCCCGCCAAGATGCTGCAGAGCATTATTAGCCGCAAGTTCGGCATGGACATTCATCCGGCGGCAAAGATCGGCTACGGCCTGCTTATAGACCACGCTACCAATATTGTGATTGGCGAAACTGCCGTGATTGGAAATAACGTTTCCCTGCTTCACGGTGTGACCCTCGGTGGTACAGGTAACGAAGTAGGCGATCGTCACCCGAAGCTTGGAGCCGGCGTTATGGTGGGCGCACACGCCCAGCTGTTGGGCAATATCCACATCGGCGACGGAGCCAAGATTGGCGCAGGCGCGGTTGTGGTGAGCGATGTTCCCGCACATACCACTTACGCAGGCGTCCCCGCAGTTCAGGTGGGCCGTCCTCACGACGAAATGCCCAGCTTCAACATGCAGCAGGACTTCACCCGCGACGCATAACCAGCCACACGTTCTGTCATTGCGAGGAGCACAGCGACGAAGCAAACGAAGCAGGCTCTACATAACGTTCAAAAACAGAACTAATATGAAGAGAACTGAGAAAATCACATTCATCAACCAGAAGCTAGACGAGTTGTTCCCCAACCCGCCTATCCCCTTGAATTTCAAGGACCCCTACACCCTTCTGGTTGCAGTAGCCCTCAGCGCCCAATGCACCGATGCCCGCGTAAACCTGGTAACCGCAGAACTTTTCAAAGTCGCAGACTCTCCCGCAAAAATGGTAGCCTTAGGCGTAGATAAAATTGCGGAATACATCAAGACCTGCGGACTCTACCAAAACAAGAGCAAGAACATTTTCAAGCTCTCCCAGATTCTCGTGGAAAAATACAACGGCAAAGTCCCGCAAACATTTGAGGAACTGGAAGCTCTTCCTGGCGTTGGTCACAAGACTGCAAGCGTCATGATGATCCACGCCTTCAATACGCCGGCTTTCCCCGTAGACACCCACATTCACCGTCTCGCAGCCCGCTGGGGCCTCTCCGACGGATCAACCGTAGAACGCACCGAAGCCGACCTGAAGAAAATATTCCCTCCAGAATCCTGGGAGCTGAAACATTTGCAGATTATTCTCTTTGGACGCACTTATTGTAAGGCAACCGGCCACAAAGTCGACCAATGCCCCATCTGCAGTGTCGTTGGTTGCAAGAAATAATTACTTCTTCAGCAATTCGTCAAAGTAACAAATAGTCTTTTCAAGCCCCTTACGCAGCGGGATAGTGGGTTCCCAACCCAGAGCGCTCTTAGCCAAATCAATGTTAGGCTTACGCATCTTAGGATCGTCACCAGGCAGCGGCTGATAAATAATCTTGCTCTTGGAGCCAGTCAAGTCCAGCACTTCCTTAGCCAATTCCAGCATAGTGAATTCCCCAGGATTACCGATATTCACCGGTCCAATAATCTTGTCCTGGTTCATCATGCGGACAAAGCCTTCAATCAAGTCGTCCACATAGCAGAAGCTACGAGTCTGGGAGCCATCGCCATAAATGGTAATGTCCTGACCCTGCAAAGCCTGCACAATAAAGTTGCTTACCACGCGGCCGTCATTGGGCAACATGCGGGGGCCATAAGTATTGAAAATACGGACAATGCGAATGTCCACATTGTTCTGGCGGTGATAATCCATAAAGAGGGTTTCTGCAACACGCTTACCTTCGTCGTAGCAGCTGCGAATACCAATCGGGTTCACATTTCCCCAGTAGTCTTCTGTCTGAGGATGAACAGCAGGATCGCCATAAACTTCGCTAGTACTTGCCTGCAGAATGCGAGCCTTCACACGCTTTGCCATGCCAAGCATATTGATAGCGCCCATGACGCTGGTCTTAATGGTCTTGACAGGATTGAACTGGTAATGCACCGGGCTTGCAGGGCATGCCAGGTTAAAGATGCGGTCCACTTCAAGGAGAATGGGCTCGGTAACATCGTGACGGATCAGTTCAAAGCTCTTGTTGTCACGAAGGTGGGCTACATTAGCCATACGGCCGGTAAAGTAGTTGTCCAAGCAAATAACTTCGTGACCATCATTCAAAAGACGTTCACAAAGATGACTTCCTAGAAATCCAGCCCCACCAGTAACTAAACAGCGCATATAAACTCCAATTTTTTCAGCTATAATATAACTTATTCTTAGAGTTGTTTTTTTTTAACTTCGCGCTACATGATTGTATTCACAATCTGATTCTTGCCGTGATTTTTACCCCAGTAGAGCATTTGGTCGGCATCTCGAATGTACTTTTCGTAGCTGGAGATATTGTCCCCGGTGCTAACGCCAATAGTCACCGTAACGTTCAATTTCTGACCCTTGTATTCAATGGGACGATTTTTCAGGCAGGACCTTAAACGTTCCATGATGTAGCAGGTTTCTTCGTTATCCATCAAGGGCAAATAAAGGATAAATTCCTCGCCGCCCCAACGCACGGCAACAGCGTTTTGAGGCAAGCATTCCTTAATGCACCAGCTCACAAGTTCCAACACCTTGTCGCCTGCTTCGTGTCCGTAGGTATCGTTCACCTTCTTGAAGTCATCCACGTCAATCATGGCAACAGAGAATACATTTTCCTTTTCAGCCTTGTTGCGCTTCATGATTCCTTCAAAAAAGCGGCGGTTGTAAAGCCCGGTAAGCATATCGTGGTTACTGGTAAAAGTCAGCTTATCCCTCGTAGCCTTCAGCACCAGCAAGTACAAATTGGAGATATAGAACAGGGTGAACATGGTGATAACCAAGTTAATGATAGACACAACATTCTTCCATTCAAGAACAACATCCTTGTACTCCGGGAACCAAAAGAACTGTACAACATCGATATAGCCAATACCGATTGCAAAAATCACACCAATGAACTGGTAAATATGCTTGTACTTGTTGTCAGTAGGCAAAAGGAAAAACACCACCGCCACCATGCCGACAACATAATAGATGTAGTCAAAATTGCCACCGGAAATACATTCGCTAATGAGGGAGAAGCCGACTATTTCAAAGTAGGCAAAAACGATCTGTAGGTCCTCGTTACGTTTGAAAACCGTCAAGAAAACCACATAAAGAAAAGCACTTAAACCATTAAGGTAAGCAAGAGGATAAATTCCAATCTTTGCAAAGAAAACAACATTGAAAACATGCACCAACAAGCACATGAACAAGAACACAAAGGTATTGTGCAGGGAGAGTTTCTTTAAACCTTTTTCAAACATCCTTAAAACACCTACAAAGGAATTCTTTGTAAGAATATAATAAGTTTTATTGACAAAGTAAAGAAAAATTATTCTTCTTCGCTATCTCGGCCAGATTCAGTGGTCGCACCGGCACCATTCAGGGCTACCAGTCGAATGCCGCGAAGGGTCAGGAAGGGGTCGTACTTATCAATCAGGTTGGTACGACGGGCAATGGTCTTGCCCCAACCGCCGGTAGCATACACCGGCATGTTTTCGCAGCCCACTTCCTTCTTGATCTTGCCGATCAGAACTTCCAGCTGAGCCAGGAAGCCGTACAGAAGACCCGCACGGATGGCGTCGTCCGTATTGTCGGCCACCACATTTTCCGGCCATTCAATAGTCACGGGAAGCAAACGGGCAGCCTTTTCGGTCAAGGCGTCAAGGCTTGCGTTAATACCAGGAATAATCACACCGCCGGCGAAGGCGCCATTCTTCATGACGTCGAATGTGGTTGCGGTACCCATGTCCACGATGACGGCGTTTTCAAAACCGGCATCACGCATGGCGATTACGTTGCAGAGTCGGTCTGCACCCGCCATGGACGGGTTCTGGTAATCAATCTTGAGGCCCAGGCAGTTCTTGGAGTTTACCACCTGAACGTGTTTTTTCAGCAAGGAATCCAGAGCCTTGATCCAAGGGCGTTCCAAGGCAGGCACCACAGTGGAAAGGCCTACGTGGGTGATTTCAGACGGTTTGATTTTCGAGAAACCAAGTAGACCACCCACCTTGTTCATCACTTCGTCAGAGGTAGTTTCCTTGCGGGTGGTAAGGCGCCAATAGTCTACGACCTTGGTACCCTTGAAAATACCAACCACAGTATGGGAGTTTCCAACATCAACAACAAGTGTTACAGAATCTGCCATGTTCCTAATCTACCAGCAATCTTCATTTTAAACAAGTGAATAGTTAATAGTGAATAGTTAAGAACATTTTTCACTGTTCACTATTCACTTTTCACTGCGCGCAGCGCTAAATTCTCATGGAAATGTCGAGAGCCTTCACGCTATGAGTAAGGGCACCCACGGAAATGAAGTCCAAGCCGAGAGTTGCAATTTCCTTGGCGCGTTCCAGAGTCATGTTGCCGGAACCTTCCACCAGGCACTTGTCGCCGCTTTCCTTGATGATCTTCAAGGCTTCAGCCATGGTCTCGTTGCTCATGTTATCCAGCATGATCACATCTACGCCCTTATTCAGAAGTGCGCGCAACTGGTCGAAGTTTTCCACTTCCATTTCCACCATGAGGTTCTGGGTGTTGTTCTTCTTGACTACTGCAAGAGCTTCCAGCACGCCACCTGCGGCAGCAATGTGGTTGTCCTTCACCAGCACCATGTCAAAGAGACCCATGCGATGGTTGGAACCGCCGCCAACGCGAACGGCATACTTCTGCAAAGTACGGAAACCAGGAATAGTCTTACGGGTATCCAGAACCTTGGTCTTACCGCCCTTCAAAGCTTCCTGGAAAGTGTGGGCCACAGTAGCCACACCGGAGAGCTGCTGGATAAAGTTCAGCAAGGTACGTTCACCAGTCAAAAGTTCATGAGTGGTGCCATCCAGTTCGGCAATCAGGTCGCCCTTCTTCACCACGTCGCCATCCTTCTTGTGGAGGGTAACGGTAGCGTTTGCCTTCATTTCCTGGAACACCAGTTCGATAATGGGGAGACCAGCCACAACGCCGTCTTCCTTGGCAATCAGGCGAGCATGCTGCTTCTGGTCGGCAGGAATGGTCCACATGCTGGTCACGTCACCAGTGCGAACGTCTTCGGCCAAAGCCAGACGGATCATGGTCAAAGCATCTTCTGTAGGAAATACCGGAGTGGAATTATCACCGTACATTTTTATCTCCTGCGCCGCAGCTATTACTGTGCGCCCTTACCAGTTAAAACAACATAAACCGTACGAACGAGAATCTGGAAATCCAACAGGAGGCTCATGTTCTCGTAGTAGTACATATCATACTTCAGCTTGATCTTCACGTCTTCGGTGCTGGTATCGTAATGATGGCACACCTGAGCCCAGCCAGTAAGACCCGGCTTGATTTTAAGACGGCTGATATAGAAAGGAATTTCTTCGCGAAGCTTGGCAATGAACACGGCACGTTCCGGGCGGGGGCCCACCATGCTCATGTCTCCCTTAAGTACACACAAAATCTGCGGAAGTTCATCGATACGAGTCTTGCGGAGGAACTTACCCACCTTGGTAATACGGGGGTCGTCCTTGGTAGCCCACTGGGCACCAAACTTTTCTGCATCGGTACGCATGGTACGGAACTTGTAAACCATGAAGGGCTTACCGTACAAACCGATACGTTCCTGGGAATAGAAGATGGGACCGTGGTCTTCCAGCTTGATTGCGATTGCAGCGAGAGCACAAACCGGCAGAGAACAGAAACCCAAGAAGGCGCCAAAGCAAATATCGATGATGCGCTTGACGCGAACCTGCCAAGGCGGCATGGTAAAGGGGAAAAGTTCCTGAAGTTCAAAACCGTAAACAAGGTTGGCCTTGAACTGGCCATGAATCACATCATAAAGTTCCGGAACCAGGTAAATGTGCATGGGGCGTTCGCAAAGCCACACCAGCACACGCATAATTTCCTGGGGAGAGTTACTTTCGTGAGCAATGACCACACCAGAAATTTTCAGGTTCTTCACCAGGTTGGGAAGATCAGAATACTTGCCCAGCACAGGGAATCCTGCGAACTCATGGTCAATGACCTGGAAGCGTTCATCCACAAAGCCTACCACACGCTGACCGCGGGCAGGAGTCTTTGCCAAAGCCTCTGCAATCTTACGGCCAGATTCCGTTGCACCAAGAACGAGAATGTTGTTCGCACCATAACCCAGGCGCAAAAATCCACGAAGACAGCCATAGACCACCATTCGCAGACAAACAACCAAGCTCAGGGCGAAACCGCCGTAAATGAAAATCCAGGGGAAACGAGAACCATAGAGATAGCCGCTGATCAAGGGTTCGTTGGAGAACACCTTGTTCATAAATTCAGCACCGAACAAGCCGATAATAATCAGCACAATGCCCAGGGCCACTGCTCGCAACACACGCAGAATCTGGTGGGTACGGGACTGCAACAACCAAGAGCGGTAAAGTCCAGCGAGAGTAAACAGGACAAGCCAGCCCACATTCAGGAACAAGCCCATGCGGTAGTAATCTACAAAGGACTTACTGGGATCGAACTTGTCTGCAATCCAGCCGCTATGGAACTGAACCCAAAACGCCAAGCCAAAGCAAATGGACAGGGCCACGAAGTCCGACAGGACTACGAGGACACGTTCCAATGTGGTAGCTCGAATCATAATCACACCAATACAGATAAATCAAAAAGTCAGAAGGGGCCGGGCACACCGGAATAGCGGGCCCGACCCGAATTTTTTAAGCCAAGAAGCGGATGACCTGGCTCTTTTCAACGATTTCAGCAAGAGCGTCGATGGCATCAACAGCCTTGGAAGCCTTGCTGTCCAAAGTCTTTTCGGTGATAACAACCACGGAGACCTTACCCGGGTCGTTCACGTTCTTCTGGATGATGGTTTCGATAGAAATGCCATTTTCTGCCAGGATGCTGGTGATCTTAGCCAGAACGCCGCAAGCGTCACGGGAAGTGAAGCGGAGATAGTAGCGAGCGCTGGTTTCGGAAATGGGAACCAGGGTAGCGGAATTTTCAACGTTGAACCAGCCCATGGGGAGTGCCTTGCGGGAACCGCTATCGGTGGAGCGGGCCAGGGATACCAGGTCGGCTACAACGGCAGAAGCGGTGGGCAGACGGCCTGCACCAGCACCAGTCTGGAGGGTTTCGCCCAGGTTGTCGCACTGGAGGTAGACTGCGTTGAGAACGCGGTTTACGCTGGACAGCTGATGATCCATGGGAACCAGGCAAGGATGGACACGTGCATCCACACGGTCACCTTCACGGCGGTAGATACCCAGAAGCTTCACGCAGCAACCAAGTTCCTTGGCGATGGCGATATCCTGGGCGGTAATCTTGGAAATACCGGTAACGTGAATCTTTTCGAAGTCCACGCGATGGCCGCTGCAGAGAGATGCCAAGAGGGCAGTCTTGTGAGCGGAGTCGATACCTTCAATATCAAAAGTCGGGTCAGCTTCAGCAAAGCCGAGACGCTGGGCATCCTTCAGAACCACGTCGAAGTCCAGGCCTTCTTCAGCCATGCGGGAAAGGATGTAGTTACAGGTACCGTTAATGATGCAGCTCAAGTTTTCAACAGTAGAACCCAGGAGACCTTCCTGAAGGCTACGGATAATAGGAATGCCACCGCCAACAGCAGCTTCGAACAGAACGTGCAGGCCCTTCTTAGCAGCCAAGGGGAAGATTTCGTGGCCATACTTAGCCAGGAGAGCCTTGTTTGCGGTTACCACATGCTTGCCGTTTTCCAGGGCAGCCAGGATCCACTTGCGAGGCATATTGTAGCCACCGGCAAGTTCCACCAGCACGTCAATATCGCTCCCAGCAATCATTTCGTCTGCATTGGTAGATGTCTTGTAGCCTTTAGCCTTGTAAGGAGCAACTTCTTCGTCGGACTTGGCGCAAATGCAAGCCAATTCCATTTCGACACCGAGATTTTCCTTATACTCAGCAATCTTCTGTTCAAGAATCTGAATAACACCGCCACCGACGGTACCTGTACCAATAAGACCAATACGCAACATAGAGCGTCTCCATTTTAAAATTTTACGGGTAAAAAAATAGAAAAATCCCCGAAAAATGCATTTCGCAAAACCCGAAGCAGCGCGTTAAATCACACCACATACAACCTCAAGAAAAGACATTTGCAAGCAAATAAAAAGTTTATATATTTGAGCCCATGGAACAGCAATCTGTAAATCCTGCCATTGGCTCCATTCTCGACGAGCAAAAGCTGAAGAACATCGTCTATCCTGCACGATTGTTCCGTGCTCGTCTGAACGAAGAATTCCTTAGGGCCAACCGCACCTGCAGACCGTTCCTTTATATTAAGATTTACGCCCACCAGTACGATTTCTTCGGCTGGGGCAACCCCAGCACCACCGTCGAGAACACATGGCGAATCAGCATTCTTACCATGTTCTCCCATCTCCGTTTCATTGACGTTCTTGGGTTCCTCCCCGATGGTAACGGTATCGGCATTATTTTGCTGAATTCCGACATGAACAAGCTGGTGGCTATCCGTAAGGAAATCTTGCACAAGCTGAACGACGCAGGTCTTATCCAGTCCCTGCGTATCAAGCCCCGCAAGCCCATTTTCGAAGCATACCTTTACATGGGTTCCCAGGAAAAGACAAACCTGGAAATGCAGGCCCAGCTGGACGACTTCAACAGCGCAAACGGTGCATTCTTTACCCTGCAGCGTTTGAACCTGGACCAGATTTGGCAGCACCCCCACAAGATCCGCTACCGCCATATTATCAAGCGAATTGTGGACCTGACCTGCACCAGCGCCGCCATCGTATTGTGCTCTCCCCTGCTTCTGTTCTGCGCCTTGGCAGTCAAGATCAGCGACCCCAAGGGTCCCATCATTTTCAAGCAGGTTCGCGTAGGCAAGAACGGCAAGCTGTTTACCATGTACAAGTTCCGCAGCATGTACGCCGACGCCGAAGAACGCAAGAAGGCATTGATGGCCCAGAATGAAACCGGCGGCAAGACTTTCAAGATGAAGAACGACCCCCGAATCTATCCCTTCGGCCGCATCCTGCGCAAGTTCAGTCTAGATGAACTGCCCCAGTTCTTCAACATCATCAAGGGCGATATGTCCATCGTGGGGCCCCGTCCGCCTATTCCTTCCGAAGTGGCCGAATACGAACCATGGCACCGTATGCGTTTGTCTGTAACGCCGGGCCTTACCTGCATTTGGCAGGTTAGCGGCCGAAGCAACATCAGTTTCGAAGGCCAGATGCGTTTGGACAACGACTACATCCGTCGCGACGGCAAGCTGGGTGACGATTTCAAGTTGATCCTTAAGACCTTTAAGGTTGTGTTTAAGGGCGAAGGCGCTTATTAATACCGCTTGGCTCGTTCATCCCTAGAGGACCTCCGGTCAGCCAAGCTCCCATCAGAAACACAGTGCGTACTGGAAAGGCGAATCAAGAAAACAGCGCGTACTTGATAGAAAATTCAAGCGGATTGAAGCAATACTGTTTGTCGGGAGTAGAGTTTGGTAGCGACCGAGTCCTACGAAGTCGGGTGTAGCGAAGCGGAGCCGAGGGAGAGACCAAAGCTCTACTTCCTGTTAAAACCGCATTTTTAAAAGCCTTATCTTAAATCGAATAACGAGCTTAGCTCATCGTAGGTGGGCCTTTTCATCTTAAGAAAAACTTCTTTTTTTTCGCTAATTCCCTAAATTTCTTAGATTTACGGCGTATGGGAAAATTTCAAGGAGTAAAGTTCATGAACAAATTTGTTCTGCCCGCAGCGCTGGCATCCGCCGTCGCCGCATCTGCAGCATCTATTACAGTGAATCCCACTGCCACCAAGCAAGAAGTTCTCGGCTTCGGCGGCGGTAGCGTCTATTATCAAAACTGGATTGAACAGCTTTCTACTGCTGACCAAAAGGACCTTTTCGACACCGCTTTCTACGGTCTGAACCTTTCCCTTCTGCGTATCGGCAACTGGCTTCAAGACGACAGCAAGGCATCCACCGTTGATATGGATGCAATCATCGTAAAGGCTGCCAAGGAACGTCGTGGCTACGACCTCAAGGTGGAAATGTCCAGCTGGTCAGCTCCGGCAAACCTGAAAAAATCCAATAGCGTCAACGGCAACGCCGCCAGCGAAAACGAAGGCACCCTGAAATCTTCCAATAGCGACAAGTACGGCAAGTATGTCTATACCGATTTCGCCAACTGGTGGAAGAGCAGCCTGCAGACCTACGCAACAAAGGGCATCACCCCGGACTACATTTCCTTCCAGAACGAACCGGACATGTTCGCTCCCTACGAAGAAACCTTATTCGAGCCCTCCGAAACTAGCCAGAAGGCCGGTTACGCCCAGGCACTGAACGCAGTCTCCGACGCCATAAAGACTTTACCCAACGCCCCAAAGATTATCGGCCCCGAACCTCTGGGTATCGGCTACAATAGCTTCCAGAAGTACATGGCCGAACTTGACGACTCCAAGCTGAGCGGCTACGCCTACCATCTGTACAATGCTGGATCCGGAAACGACAACTCAGGCAACAACTACCTAAATCCCGAAAACTTCCGTGTACCCATGTCGGAAATCGCAACTTCCGTAAGCGGCAAGAACAAACCCATCATTATGACGGAATTCTGCCCCATGGAAAACGAACCTCGCGAAGAAGACATGGTGGGCCTCGCCCACATCATGCAGGTTGGCTTCACCGATGGTAACCTGAACGGCTACATCGCCTGGGAACTTTTCTATGGCTACCACAGCCAGTTCATCGGCGTCTGCCCCGGCGCAGGCTGGGATCTGGACGGCCAGGGCAAGTATGTCTGCGATGGCGCAGAAATCAAGATCTTCCCGGAATACCACGCCATGCGTCACTACTCCAAGTTCGTGAATCCGGGCTGGAAGGTTGTTTCCGCTAGCACCGCCGAAGCAAACCTGAAGACCGTCGCCTTCGCCAACATGACCGCAGACTCCGTCACCGTTATTGCCATCAATACCGGCAAGAGCGCAATCACCTTGGAAAATGCAGCTCCCAACGGTTACTCTCTTGACATGGCTGTTCAGTCCAAGGAAAACGGTGCCAAGAGCAAGACCATTACCGCAGCAAGCTGCACCATCCTTCCTGCACGTTCCATCACTACTTTGGTTTTCCGCAAGGGCACTCCCGCTCCTGCCGCTACTACCTGCAAGGACGAAACTACCGATCCTGACTACAACGAACCGGTCATCGTACCGGCCGACGACATTGTAATTGTAGACTACTCCAAAACCACAGACGTAAGCACTTGGGCCGCCATGCACGACGACCTTACCCCCGTCACCCACATGACAACTGCTCTTGACGGTGTCACCGGTTATGCAAGCGTTCCCCTGGCCGGTTGCGAACAGGGTAGCGAAGATGAAGGTTTGTGCGGTTACAGAAACCAGCTTTTCAACATCAGCACCGAAGGAGCCGCAGCCCTCAAGAACTGTTCCAAGTTGGTAATCACCATGCGCAGTATGGATTCCGAAAACGCCTACGTGAACGTGGGCGGCGCAGCAGGAAGCAGCTGGGTCGACTATGAATATGGCAAAACAGCCAGCGCCTCCAAGTGGAGCGAAACCGCAGTGAAATTGGACAAGGAAGGCGGCAACGGATCTACCGCTCTGACCTTCAACAGCAACGCCAGCGGCATCTACATTGCAAAGATTGTAGCTACCGGTTGCACCACCAAGTCTACCGCCATTGGCCAGAGCTACAAGTTCAACTTCAGCGACAGCCATATGCCGGCTAAGCTCTTCGACCTGAACGGCAACCTCCTATGGAGCGGTATCAAGAGCCAAGCCATCGGCGACAACGGCCTTCTCCGCCTGAACGTCCGCCAGGGCACCTACCTGCTGAAGACCCAGTCTCGCACCGTCAAGGCAATCAAGAAGTAAAAGAAATCCCAGCCAAGCTGGGATAACATACGGGCAATACTACTCCGATTGCATTGTCCGCATAAAAAAGGACCGCTTCTTAGCGGTCCTTTTTCGTACCCGTAGATGGGTGGGAGTCCAGGGGGCGGGGAATCACCCGCCCTTTGTTCATTAACCTTCTTCCAGGGCTTCCTTGTATTCGTCAACGGTTGCGATGTATTCGTCGATCATGTCTTCCTTGGAATCCAGGTAAGCGAGAATCTGTTCCAGGTGTTCCTTCTGGAAAACAGCCTTCAGCTGGCGGGAAGCGTGACCACGGTAGCCCCATTCCTTGAGGATTTCGTCGGTAACAACGAAGGAATCGTTCATGGAGACAAAGCGCATGGGACCGTAAACAGCCCAGTTGTGTTCCATCTGCATGCATTCCGGTTCCTGGAGTTCCGGGTTAGCCATAAAGCGCTGGATGTGGCGGGTACGCACGTCCTTGATCTTATCGATGCGCATGTAACCCATGATGAGGTACTTGTTGCGCATTTCAGAATCGCTCAAGCCTTCGTAACGGGTGCCGAACAGGATGTAGCGGCTCTTGGCCTTGAGGATGGCGTTCACGGCCTTCACATTGTAGCAGCTCATGAGACCGTAGGTGCTGGTTTCATAGTTGGGTTCATAGAGGAAACCCTTACCATTTTCGTTCAACTGATCGCGTACAGGCATTTCGGATTGATGGCTTGTTTCGACATAGAGCAAGCTACCGGCAGTGTTGCCGCGGTAGTCCTGCCAACCATCAAGATTAATCTGGGTTTTAGGCATTTTGTACTTTCCACACAAATAAGTTAAACTTTGACAACCCCGAACCACCGCCCGGAGTCGCCCCTAGATATAAATGTTACAAGCAGACCGAGCTACCGGTCCGTCGTTTACCATTATCAATGTACAATTTACTTACTAAAAAGTCAACGACTCGGCGGAAATATCCCTCATTCCAAAGAGATTTGCGCCTTTTTCGAAGAATTTCGCCGTATCCGTGGTCAAAAAACTGGTCTTTCCATTTTTTGTAAGACGGTTTTCGATCTCCGGGTGGCGATTCAAGTAGTCCACCGTCTTGGCAGCCACAATATCCCCCTGGAATACCAGGCGTACATTTTCAGGCAAGGCCTTTCGGATAGCCTTTTCCAGAAGCGGGTAATGGGTACAGGCCAAAAGGATGGTATCGATCTCAGGATCTTCCTTCAACAGGGCATCCACTTCCTTTTGGACAAAGTAATCTGCACCGGCCGATTCGCTTTCGCCGTATTCCACCAGCGGCACCCACATGGGGCAGGCATGCTGGGTTACCTTCAGTTCCGGATAGAAATGATTGATTTCAATCAGGTAGCTACCGGAGGAAACCGTGCCTGCGGTGGCGAAAATTCCAATATGACCGCTCTTGCTAATAGTGCCGATCTCTTCGGCGGTAGGGCGGATAATTCCCAGCACACGACGGTCCGGGAACTCGAAGGGCAACACCTGCTGCTGAATGCTGCGGAGTGCGCGGGCAGAAGCCGTATTGCAAGCCAGGATTACCAAGGGGCAACCCCTGGCAAAAAGTTCACGGACACACTGCAACGTATAGCGGTAAATGGTTTCGTAGCTTCGGGATCCGTAGGGGGCACGGGCGTTATCGCCCAGGTACAGGTAATCGTACTGGGGCAGGGACTTCTGCAAGTCCCTCAAAATGGTCATGCCACCAAAACCGGAATCGAAGACGCCGATCATTTAGTTAGAGCCTTCCTTGGCGGCCACCATGCTTTCGCGAACCATATGGGCCAAGTCATGCTTGGGATCCAGCTTCGGATTTTCAGCCATCAAGGCAGCCACATCCACCGGGTCCAAGATCTTCACGTTCACCTTGAGAGGCTTGGTATCCTTACGGGCTTCCCACACAGCGGCGGAACCTGTAATCACCAAGGGCAGAAGGATGCCGTTATTTTCGTAGGCAAAGCGGAAGGCGCCACTCTTGAAGGGGCCAATCTGACCGTTCTTGCTACGGGTACCTTCGGGGAAAATGAACACGCGGGGAGCAGTACCACGTTCAGCAATGGCAGCGCGAACACCAGCGGCGGCACCACCCTTCTGACGGTCCACCAGAATACAGCCAATGCGGTGCATCCAGAAGTTCAAAAAGGGAATCTTACCCAGGGACTTCTTGGCCACAAAGCCGATGGTCTTCTGGATAGAAAGGAACACGATAGGAATATCGGCAAAGGAGCTATGGTTACCCACAACGAAAACCGGACGGTTCCAGTCCACCTTTCCCAACACAGCCTGATTTTCAATAGTCAAATCCACACGAAGCATCTTCATGCAGAAATCTGCGAAGAACTGGATACGGTCATCCACCCAGGCGTCAAAGCCCTTCTTGCCATGAATCAAAAGGCCGAAGGGTACGCGGAGCATCTGGAAACACATGTAGCCGAGAACAATAAGGCCAACTTTAAGCTTGAAAAGAATCAGCGGCATATAATATTCCGAATAAGGTTTATCTTCGGGAAGGAACCTTGACCTGCGCAGCCTGCAAAGCCGGCCCTTCCAATATCTCTGCTTGCAATATAGCAAAACAAGAAATGATTCCGCCCGAGTCACCCCCACATAGTACAGCCTTCGTTCCTCTTCCAGCTGCCGTTTCCGTTGTTCCCGAGTTCCGGTGCATTCTCCCGGGGTCAGGCCCTCGGCCATTCCCGCGTAATAGACTACGGCGTACTGCAAGCCCTTGGAGGCGTGTACGGTTTCTACATGAACCCCGTTTTCCACTACCGCTTCTGCGGCCTCCCCCGATTCGTTCTCAGCCATTCCCACGCTGTCGCCGAACACCGGAATCCCGTAATCCCGAAGGGCCATCTCGTAATAGAGTCGTTGGCGGTTATAGCGAACAAGGATGGCAAAGTTTTTCCATTCCAAGTCGTAAGCCATTCGAAGTTCCTTCATGGAGTTCACCACCTTCAGCATTTCCTCCACAGGATTCTCCGACGTCCAAACTTCGGGCCTGCGGTTCTCCCTATAAATAGGGTTACCTCCCGAGCCCTTGGGATTTCCCGCCCTCAACGTTTTCCGTAGATGTACCGGCTTGTTGGTAAAGATCTTGTTTGCCAGATGAAGTACGTTAGGTACCGAACGATAATTCCATTCCAAACGAATCAAGGTACTCTGCTTGAAATCATCACAGAACCTATTGATGTTTCCGATGTCCGCTCCACGGAACCCATAGATGGCCTGGTCATCATCCCCCACCACAAAAAGATTGTTCCTATCGCCTAGAAGATTTTTCACTAGGCGGTACTGGGTCGGATTAATGTCCTGATATTCATCCACAAGAATTTCGTGCCACTGTTCCCGGAAATAATCCCGAGCCTCCGGGAAATTTTCCAGCAAACGGATGGCCACATAAATCAAGTCCTCGAAAACCACCTGGCCCGTCTGCAGAACTTCCTCTCGAAGCACATCCAGTTTTGCATTTACCGAAGATTTATAACCATCGGCAAAAAGATCCTCTCGGGAAATTTTTGCTTTCTTCAATTGTAGCTTGACCAGCTTCTGGAGAAAATCCCGGCCGGCAGATTCCGTAGGCACAGGCATCTTCTTGAACCCAAGCATTTCGTATGCAAACTTTTCAGGGCCCTGCGCAGTATTCTCGCCATTCCCACAGCATGGGATCTTGCACTTCAACATATAAAGCGCCAAGGAATGGAAGGTACAAAGTCGCACCCCCGCATTGGGGAAAAGTGCCTGCACACGTTCCCGCATTTCTGCCGCAGCCTTCGCCGTAAAGGTCAGCGCAAGGATTTTCTCGGGAACAACACCGCAAAGAATGCGGTACTGAATCCTTTTGGTCAGAACCGATGTTTTTCCAGAGCCCGCCCCTGCAAGAATCAAGAGTTGGGCACCAGTGTCGTGGTCATGCAATACAGCAGCCCTCTGGTCCGGATTCAATCCGGCCAAGATGCTTTCGGCATTCATAACGCCTCGTTAGGGAATGGGGCGCAGCTCCCACCATCAGGTAGGCAAAGCCCGCCGCCGCTATCTACAAAAGGAAGGACTTACGCGTCCTTGCCAAGAGCGTCGTCTGCGGCAACTTTTGCAACGTCGCCATTAGCCTTCGGAGAACCGCCATCCAGCAGGAACACAAAGGCACCAAACAGACTTAGAACAAGACTTACAAAGTAAGCCAAGAGCTGGATCACTACAGATTCCAAACTTGCCACGCCGGCTCTTGCGAACAAGGACTGTGCCAGCAATTCTCTGGGGCCGAAACCGCCAATAGAAATAGGCAGGGCGCTGATAATGGCAACCAGCGGAATGTAGTAGAAGTACCAGGATATAGAAAGATCTACGCCTACGGCCATACCGCAGAAGTAGTGGACAAAAATTCTCAGAGCCTGCGTCACCGCAGAAAGGCAGCTAATGCTAATCCAGAGTTTCATGGAACGGAACTTCTGGAAGCGGGAGAACATGTGAATCAGGCGGCCGCTAATTTTTTCCGGCAGGAACTTCGCCATCATGGAACTGATGAAATTACCCAGGCGACGGCTGAACAAAGAAGCAAACAAGCCGCAGAAGCCAAGGAAAATCCAGACGGAAGGCCACATGAAGGCACGCTGTGCTTCGTCATGAACAAAGAACAAGGCGCCCATAGCGAGAGCAAACAACGTAATAAAGAAAAGTCCAAACAAACGATCGAAGAAGGTGGCAGTGAAGCCCGCACCTACAGAATCCTGTCCACCCTGCATGCGAATGTCGTAAATCTTCTTGGCATCGCCGCCCACGTTGCCCGGCATGAAGTTGTTGAAGAACAAGCCCACGTGGTAAAGTTTCAGCAAGTGTCCGTAGGACAAATGAACGTCCTGCTTTTCCAGCAGAAGCTTCCACTGCATGCAAGCCGTAAAGTTGGAGGCGGCCAGGCAAAGCAATGCAATCACCAGAGGCAGAACGCTCTTGCTGGTAAACAACTGGTACAAGTCGTCAATGCTCCAGTCCGGAGCCATCACAATATTTCGATAAACGAAATAAGCCGGAACCAGCGTTACCACCAGCTTCAAGCAGAACACCAGGAATGACTTCAGTTGCTTATTCATCAGCAACCTGCTCCACCTGATGCTCAATCAAAGCTTCCTGCAAAAGATTGATGGTCTGTTCTGCAGCAGTTTCCCAGCGGAACTCGTCAGCGTAAGACTTGGCGTCTTCTTCCAGACGGGTGCGCAGGTCGTCGTCACAATAGACACGGTCCATTTCGAAGGCGCAAGCATCCTTGTCCCCTACAGGGAACAGCAAGCCGGTCTCGCCATTACGGACACTGTCGCGAAGGCCCGGCACATCACATGCGATTGTGGTGGTGCCAAGCTTTGCAGCTTCCACCACAGTCAGTCCCCAGCCTTCCTTAAAGCTTGTCTGCAACAAGGCCGTTGCATTTTTCAGCAAGGCGCGCTTGCGGGCTGCAGAAACAAAGCCCAGAAGTTCAACGCGGTCAGTGAGCCCGCGTTCAGCAAGCCATGCGGGAATCTTCTTGAGGAGCGGGCCATCGCCAGCCACCACAAGCTTTACATCCTGATGCTGTTTTGAAAATTCCGCAAACGCTTCCAGCGCAGTCCAGATTCCCTTGTAACGATGCACGCGGGAAAGCCACAGGAAATACGGGCAGTCAATGCCTTCGTCTTCTTCTGCAGCGTCATCGGAACTATCGGCGGCGCAATCGTCGGAACCATTATAAATTACAGATACGCGATCTTCATCCACTCCAATTTCGCAAAGTTCGCGTTTGGTGCTGGGGCTCACCACAATGAACGGCTCCTTGCGGTAGAACAGCGGAATGATTCGTTCAAAGAACCACACGCCAAAAGCCACGGGGAAAATTGCCTCGTGGAAAATGGAGCCGCGCCACAGGTGATGCATCTGCACCACCACAGGCTTCTTCTGCAAAAACGGGGTGAACAGCGGAAGCTTGTTCAGGTCTTCCACCACCACATCGAAATTAAATTCGCGGTCCAGCTTGCGGATATTTGCAGCCACCGTCAGTTGGAAGAACAAGTCCCCGCCCTTACGGACAACCTGAATGCCATCCACCACCTCGCGCTCCTTGGCGCCAGGGAAACTGGTAGTGAACAGGACCACCTGGTGGCCCATTTGGGCAATCAGAGAAAAGATTCGATGAAGATGTTTTTCGGCACCGCCAGCGGCAGGGTGCAAACGATCTCGATAATTTACGACTAGGATTTTCAAGGTCTACGACTTAGGGCTTACGACCCAAGACTCCAATGCAAAGCTGAGTGTAATGCATAACCGGATGTGTAGCCAAGGAATCCAAAATACGGTCCTTGAACTTCTGATAAGCCGTACCCTGAAGAGGATACTTGGGCAACTCGACACCCACCTTGAAACCCACTTCGCGAATCATGCGATAGTAGAGGTTGGGGCGCATCCAGTCGCCATATGCGTAAACGTTTTCGAAACCAGCATCGTTCATCAGCTTCTTGAGCTGAGGCATGGTGAACTGCTTTTCCCAACCGGCAAACCACTTGTCCATGGCAATCAAGATATGCTTAATCACAGTGTACGGGTGAACGGTCTGGGGAACATCGCAAAGGCAATGGCCACCATGTTTCAAGATGCGGTAGTTTTCCTTAATCAGGGGCAGAGAATCCTTGAAGTGTTCTGCAAGGCCCTGATGGAAAACCAGGTCAAAAGTCTCATCGGGGAAAGGAGCCTTGAAGGCGTCGCCACGGATCAGGTGGAGATTTTTCTGCAGGCCTTCCTTTTCACGGAGGGAATTCACAATCTTCAGACTATTATCAGCGAAATCCAGGACGTAGACATCGGCACCGAGGCGGGCAAGTTCGGCACTATCGCGGCCGGTTCCAGCACCCACTTCGAGAATTTTCATGCCTTCAAGCTTAAAATTCTTCTTGATAGCTTCCAAAACAGACGGGGACGAAGGATAAACCTTGTCCATATCGTTCTTTTTCTGCCAAAACTTGTTCCAAACGGATTGATCGGGCTCTTTTATTGACATAACGGCAAAAATATACGAAAAAAGATATGCGCTCACTAAACATCCAAGTGGACAATGGAGGCCAAAACCTATGTATAAAAGAGCGTACAGTCATAGTCATATTTTTATGACTATTCTATATTTTATGACAAACATAGGTCATTATTCATATATTTATGACAAAACATTTAACAAACATAACCAAAAAACGGGCAAAGTGCATTTTAAACGCAAAACTATGCAAAATTTTACACTATTGGCACGCAACTTGCTTAAAAAAATGCGATATTAAAGGAGTAAGGTTCTAAAAATGCATATTGATTCTACTGATACTACTCTTAAGAGATACCTAGAAGACATTCGTCGTACTGCACCTCTCTCCCGTGAAGAAGAACAGATTCTTTTCCAGAAAGCCAAGGAAGGCGACAAAATCGCCCGTAAGAAGCTGATTTCCGCCAACATGCGTTTCGTGTTGAAGGTGGCAATCCAGTACCGTGGCTGCCCCATTCCCCTGCCGGACCTGGTTAGCGAAGGCGCTATGGGCCTCGTACGTGCTATCGAATCCTTTGAACACACCCGTGGTCTTAAGTTCATTTCCTACGGCGTTTGGTGGATCAAGGCTTATATTACCCGCGCAATCAACGAACAGGGCAACCTGATTCGTCTTCCTGCAAACCAGCACCTCCGCGTGCGTAAGGCTTTGCACGAACAGTCCCGCGGTAAGGAAATTAACGAAGAAATCCGTGAACTTATCCAGATCGGTCAGCGCGGCGTTTCCTTCGACAGCCCGCTGAAGGCAGATTCCAAGGCAACCTACGCCGAGGTCCTCCCCGATGGTGGCGCATCCAATCCTGAAGCAGAATCCGAAATTCAGAGCGTCGAAGCCTTGGCTCGCGAACTTATGGAACAGCTGCCGGAACGCGAAGCTCGCGTTATTACCGGTATCTTCGGCATCAACCAGGAAGCTCCGCAGACTCTCCGCGAAGTGGGCGAATCCATGAACATCTCCCACGAACGCGTACGTCAGCTCCGCGACCAGGCTCTCCGCCGCATCCGTAAGGTTAACAAGACTGAATACCTGAAGGAAAAGAAGGACGCATTCCTCGCAGCCATCAACAAATAACGAGTCGAGAGTCGTATCCATGCGAGCATGGATATGACCGAGGCGAAGGATTTGTGGGTGCAAAGCATCAACAAATAATGACGCAAGGGGCTTCGGTCTCCCAGAATACCTCTTAGAAATACGGGCCTGCACATTTTCGTGCAGGCGTTTTTTTTTACACTTCATATGTCCCACGACATACATACCACCCACCCCATTTTCAAACTTTTGATATGCATATTCCGCGGATCATTTTTTCAGTTTGCATACCAAACGTCTTTTTATCCCACATGTAGTATGCACGCCTCTTCGACAAGTCCGCATTTCTACATACCAAACAGCATTTTTCACCCCGCTAGTATGCATTTCGCAGAAAATGCAACAAAAAAATGCAGCAAAAAAAAAGCCCCCGCAATTGCGAGAGCCTTTTTCATTCGTAGTATCGCTTATTTCCTCTTGACTTTCTTGCGGCGGACGCCCCACTTGTCCTTCATTTCTTCTTCGATCTTTCTGTTTTCGTAGCGGACGATCATCTTGAACTGTACGGTGTAAACGCCGTTACCGACGAAGCGACCGTTGTAGTCCTTGAAGTTCCAGTTCACGAACACCTTCTTGTCGGTTGCCAAGCAGTTGCCACCGAACTTCGGGCTGTTACAGGGAACGGAGATTATGGTATCGTTCACATACTGTCCCAGATGGTCAGTGAAGTTCACGAGGAAGGAGATAATCACATCTTCCGGCTTCAGGGAGTCAAGCACAGACGGGTCGTAGGAACCGTCGGCGGAAACCTGCGCGCGGTCAAGCAGCTGCGGCACAAAACGTTCACCCAACTGCACCAGGTGACCTAACGCGCCTTCCTTCTCCATATCCTCCTTGGTGGTAGAACCCGGGAGGTAACGGAGGTTCACAGAGCTTACAGTCTTCATGGTGTAAGTGGTATCAGCATCTTCCACAACGCCGTTCACATCGTAGGAACCCATGTTGGTAGATTCCACCAAGTGGTTCAGCAAGCCACCGATAATCACAGGCTGCGGATTTTCACCGGCAATGTTACCAGCAAGGTCTCTAATGGTATCAGACTTTCCATGCTTGACCAGGAGAGAGTCACCCGGAAGGATGGTAGTTTTAGAACCGTCGATAATCAGCTTTGCAGTGTAGCCATCAGCGGACCAGACAATATCAACCGGGTTGATATCAATGGTTTCCTTACCATGGATGTAGGAGAAGAAGTCATTACCCTTCAGCTTCTTGTGGTCAATGGGTTCAGAGAATGCAATCACCAGAGTGTCAGCCTTCTTACCGTAATTCAAGGTAGCGCCAGACACAATGGGAGACATCTTATCCACCAGTTCCGCATTAGCCTCGTTCACGAACGTTTCACCAAAGATGGTGTAGTAGGTGAAAGCGGTTGCTTCGGGCAGCTTTTCGTTGATGTCGGTAACGCCCTTAGCCAGGTTAATGTTAGAAGCAACATCCCAGATAACGCGGGTCGGGTCTTCCGGATCAACCTTCAGGCTATTCGGATAAGCCTGCATATTGATCAGCATACCACGGTTGCTGTACCACGGGAAGGTGAGATACAGAGTATTCTCGATGTCGTCTGCAGTGAGGTCGCCATCGAACACAGTCACGATCTGGTCCAGAACGCCATCGCCATCGGTATCCCAGTATTCAGAATACTTGACAGACGGGAAGCGATCCACCACAGTCACAGGCACTTCGCGGAGGTATTCGTCGGAGGTCACGTATTCCAGATTCTGGAAGGTCTTGCCTTCGTACAGGGAAACGCTATCCTTCAAGTCGCCCTTCAGTTCAAAGTCCTTTGCAACGAGGATCACGATGTCCTTAGTGGGCATGTAGACCTTCTTGACCTGATTCAGCTTCAGAGCGCAGAGGCTAGCAGCTGCATCGTAGGAATCCTTGCCGCGGCATGCAGCTTCCTTGAAGAGCAAGAGCATTCCAGGTTCGCTAACGTCAGCAGGAACAAGGTCGATATTGAACTGGACGAACAAGGAGTCAAGACCGTTGGTATCGCGGATGGCGTAGGCAGCCTTGATCACGTTGCTACCCACTTCCAGAAGCGGAGCTTCGCGAACGTAGGTCATGGTCTTGGGAGAGCCATCATCCAGAGTACCTCTGGTGTACTTGTAAGTCACGAGAACAGTTGCATCCTTGGGGAATTCACCAGCCAGGGGCAGCTTTTCCAAATCGTTCACGTCAACGATAATACGGTCTCTTTCCTTATTCAAGGAATCATTGGAGCAGAAAAGAGTATCACCGTTAACCACAAGTCTTATAGCGGAAATCTTGGCATTGGGATCCAGCGGTTCCTGCAGGAGGATTTCCACATAGTCCAAAGTGTTGTTTCCGTCGGTATCCTTGATGTAGCCGATTCGTGCATCAGGTGTGGGATCCACAAAGTTGATGTTATCCACGATGACCACATTGCCGTTACCGTAAATCTTGATGGAGCCGCCATCCACCGCTTCGTCAGCAGTAATCAGGATAGTCACGCTACCGTCGTTGTTCACGAAGATAGATTCCTTTTTGGAACCGTCCGTGGGGTCAACAATTTCAATACGGTTGGTAGCCACAATCTTCAGGGAGTCAATGGAACCGAAGTATTCGTCCACCTTATCCTTGTCCAAGGTAATAGCGACGATTTCGCCCACGGTAGCATTGTTCAAGTCAGAATTGTAATGGTAATCCAGCATGTCAGAAGGATCGGTACCCGGCAGATAGTTGTCGCCGCCGATTGTGATCACGTTCGGATTGGTGTTACCCGGATCCGTGGGGGTCACGATAACAGCGGAGCTAACGATATCATCGCCCTTATCGAATGCATCGGCAGACGGATAAGCGTCGTAACCGTCGTCATCCTTGTAGTCGTCATCATCGGCACCATAGTAAAGGTTCTTGGAGCTGGAGGAAGCGCCATCATCTTCACCATTGCCGTCATTCTTCTTGGAGCTGGAAGACGGACCTTCGTCTTCGCCATTGCCATCATTCTTGGAGCTGCTGCTGCCATTAGAGCCAGAGCTACCCGGAACATTGCCGGAGCTGCTGCTGTCGCCGGAACCGGAACTACCCGGAACACCGCCGGAGCTACTGCTGTCGCCAGAGCCGGAGCTACCCGGAACACCGCCGGAGCTGCTGCTGTCGCCAGAGCCGGAACTACCCGGAACACCGCCGGAGCTGCTGCTGTCGCCAGAGCCGGAACTATTCGGAACTTCGCCAGAACTGCTACTGTCGCCAGAACCGGAGCTTTCCACCTTACCGCTGGAGCTGCTGTTCTTGTTGGAGCTGGAGCTGCTCTTTACAGAGCTAGAAGATTCAATAACCACAACCATGGAAGAGCTGCTTCCGCCACGGCGGCTACTGCTGGAGGCTTCCTTGTCGGAGCCCTGAGAACCACCAGTAAGAGTACCCTTTTCACGGGGAAGCGGAGCCAAGTCATCCAGGTAGGCATCCATCCACTGGACCTGAACAAACACGTTCTGGTCAATTCTCTTGGAGGCAGCGTAGTCCACGAAAACCATGTGGCCAGTATTACTTGCCACAAACAAATGGCCCTTGCCATCCACAGTACCCTGGTCCAAACGCCAGCCGTTCACACCGCTGGTCTTGTTCTGGCCCTTGAATCCATCATCGTTAAAGAAGAAATCACGAAGGTCGATGTAGGCAACCACCTTGGGATTGAACACAGTACCGTTATTTTCATAAGGCTGAATCTGGACGATTCTTGCACCACCGAAAACAAAGATACAGCCGGAGAACGGGTCATAGGTACCACCGTGAGCACCTTCCAAGGAGTCGATCAACACCTTCTTGGTCAACTGGGTGATAACGGAGTCTCCGATTTCGCCACCAATGTCTTTCTTGTTATTCTTGGTTACCAAGGTCTTCACCGTATCCACCAAGACACCGAAATAGGCGTCTGCTCGAGCCCTTTTTCTATCGTCCTGAGTACAGCCGGTACCTTCGCAGCCACCACCCAGGTAGCCGGAGCAGGTAAAGTAGGCCCTGCCAAAGTCATCCCAAATCACAGTAGCCAGGGTAGCATCGTTACTGTGCTTCTTCTTATCGGGAATAAGCTTCACGTTAAAGCCTTCAGTAGCCAGCAAGCTATCCTTATTGGGAGCCATGCCTGTTGCGAAACGATACAGTCTACCAGGAATGTTGGCAGCCCACACCCACTTCTGATGGGTAACAGAGGGATCGCCATCCATCATCAAGTGCCAGAAGCCATCGTCGCCATGGGGAACAGCCGTTTTCACGAAGCAGGACTCGCCTTCCTTAGGATTCTTCTTGATCAAGTACACACGCTTGCCCTGACCGGCAACGAGCAAATGTTCGCCGTCCGGATGGTGCACAATACCATCGGCACCTTCAACGCCATCAGAATACGAGCAGACAACCTTACGGTCGGCAGGGTTCATCAGCAAGTAACCCGCACCATTGTAGGTGTAGCTAATGCTCTTGACGCGGTCGCCAATAGCTTTGCCATTCTTGTCCTTATCGTTTTCATACTTCGTGTAGTACAAAGTAGCGTTCGTAGGATGGTGGTAAACAAGGTCACCCACCTGCTGAATCCAGATACCACCAGCCGGGTTTTCCGGTTCCTTGAATCCAGCAGCAGCACCCATGGCCGTAACTGCGGTCATGAGCAACATGGAAAGAGAAACAATTTTATTCATCGTTTTCATCTTACTACCCTCTGAAAGTCTCTACGACAGGCTAGCGCTTGGACGCGGTAATGCCCCATCTGTAGATTCTTTCAATTTTAAAATCACTTTGTGCGCCGAACACCTTGACCTTGAACTTTGCCAGGTAAACGCCTACGCCCACCTTGCGGCCATTGTCAGCGCGCATGTTCCAGCGGACATAAATCTTTTCCGGATTTTCCAGGCAGTTGCCGTCAAAGAAGTATTCATCGTTGCACAAGATCTTTTCCGAGGCGCCACCAACGTAGCCACCCAGGTTCGTATAAACGTCAAGTTCGTACACAAGGCCGATCTTTTCCAAGTCGGGAACAGAGCCGCCTGCGGTATCCTTCTTCATGATGGTTGCGAAGCCTACATCCAGAAGAACACCGAGGGAAGACATTTCCTTCTTGTCGAAGGCGCCCTTGATGGTATCGCTGGTGAACGGCTTTACGCGGCCGCTGAGTTCTGCAGCAAGATTCAGGTCGGCATAGGAAGCGGTTTCGGTAATCACGCGAGGATCACCCATGACCATAACCGCGGGAGACAAGTCGGAAACGTTGTTGCCCTTCTTGTCGCAGATGCCGGAGGTAAAGTTATCGAAGCGAACGGAGTCTGCCGGATTCATACGTTCGGTAAGGCTGACTCCAGTTTCCATACGGACCGTCAGGGTGCGGTTGCCATTGCTCCATTCTGCGCTTTCAAAGCTGTAGTTTACCCACTGGCCATCCACCAGGAATGCGAGGCAATCCTCAGTCAGCTTGAAGGACTTGGTATCGATGGGTTCGGTAAAGCTGATGGTGAACTTGTCTGCTTCCATGTACTGGAAGGATTCCGGCTTCAGGAAAGTCTTGCTGATTACCGGCGGCATGTAGTCGTTCATGCTGCAGTAGGTAACTTCTTCCTTCTCTTCGCCATCCACGGTAATCTTGTTCTGGACCTTTGCATAACCGTATTCAGGAGACTTGTGGTATGCGGAATCGATATCGGTGAGCATCTTCTGAACGCCCAGCTTTTCCGGCTTCAAGTCGTAGGTCACAATCAGGCCATCGTCAGAAATGGTCAGCTGGTCTGCGGAAGGTTCAAGCACCAGCACCTTGTTGTCTTCGTCCAGCCAGTAGAACGTAATCTTCAGGTCGCCGCTTTCCAGAGTTTCGCGGGTCACCGGAGTATCGAAGGCGAGAGTTGCGCGATCCATGCGGCCGTCGCCGTCGCGATCGTAGAAACCATTCTTCTCGTTATCCACGTAGAAGCGGCCAGAGTTTTCTACACGGACCTTCTGGTTGTTTGCTGCGGTGGGAATACCGTCGGCGGCAGTGATGACACCGTCGTCAGACTTGCACTTGGTATTGATCTTGATGGAGTCGCCCACATCCACTTCGCCAGCATCGACGATAAAGGTCCAGACGTTCTTGTTCTTCTTGATAGCCTTCACATCGAGAGCCACCATGTCGTCGGAACCCAGGTGAAGCAAGCCCTGACCTTGGGTCCAGGTCTCGTCTACATTCTTGTTAAAGCGAACCACCAAGGTATCCTTGTCTGCGTCGGCATTGCCCTTGAAAATGGTTACAGACTGAATCACAGCACCGATACTGTCCTTCAGGTCGGACTTGACGGTGGAGCAGCGCTTACCGCCCAGAGAGGAGCAGACAACTGCTTCCACGGAACCTTCTGCACCATCGGGATCCTGCAGAGTCGTCTTGACGTCGGGCAGAACAAATTCAGCCTTGCCCTTGTTGTCGGGAACGCGGCCGCCGTATTCCTTCATCTTGCCATCGGTGGGCCAGCTGTATCTGAAGGTGTCGGCAGTAACGGAATTCATGTTGCCCTTCATCCAGATGCGGATGCTGTCGCCAATGCCGTCGCCATCGTTATCGAAGATTGCAGCATCGCTAATAGAGGGCAGGTCGCGATCGGTAAATTCAAGCGTACCCGGGAACTTTTCATCGACGATGAATTCCTTGTCGTCGTCGAAGGAATTGTCGAAGCTGCCCAGGGAGAAATGGTCGTCGCCATCGAAAGCCTTGGTAGCCACAATCAGGAAGGCAGCTTCTCCTTTAACGAAGTCGACACGCAAGTGACCCGGATGAGAGGAATCTGCCAGCAGCGGATCGCCGGAAGTCTTCAGGAACTTCAGGTTCTTGGAATCGCCCGGAGTGGTAAAGTAGAAAGGCTTGGAAATGGAATCGATCTGACCACCCTTGGGGCCAAATCCATCGGGAATGAAAAGCTTCACATCCACATGTACAGTGTCGCCCACTTCCGGAGTGAACACGGACTTGTCGGTAACTTCCTTGTTGTCCACAAAGTACTTCAGTTCAGGAGCGTAGAAGTTGTACACGAGGCTTACACCCGGATCCACATGGCCAGTGGTATAGACACCCATGTGTACGTTTTCAATGGGATAGTCGCCTCGCACCACCACGCGGGCAACACCGGTGCTACCGGAATTCACCATGGTATTGTTTTCCACCACGGACTTGTCGGATTCCAGGAAGGTCGCCAGACCCTTGGAACCAGCCTGGGGTGCATAGATGTTAAAGTCTGCGTTAGGTTCTGCATTGTTGATATCGTAAGGGTCCTTGCCCTCGCCCACCACGTACAGCTTTGCTACGCGGGCGTCCCCAATGCGGTAATAGAGGCAGCGACCGTCGGTTTCGCCGGCCTTGTAGGGTATGCATTCCACTTTTTCTGCTGCAGCAAAAACACCCGTTGCCAAGAACAGCAACGTGAGCAAAAGCAGAGAAACCTTATGGAAATTACACACACACATCTTTAGCCTCCATATCAGCTATAAATGTAATGTTTTTTTAATGTTTTGAAATACCCAAACCCAGTTCTGTGACTTAAATCTCTAGGTTTTGGGGGTTTGCCCTATTCCAAGTTGGAGCAAGAATTCATCAGGTCTGTAACAATGTCGTCCATGAAAATCCAGCCACGGTCTACAAGTTGCAAAAACCTGTGATTTGCACCACCGATCTCGCGGTTTTCAAAGGCGAGAAAACCCTTGGCAATCCACTTGGAATAGCCGTTTTCCAGGAGCCTAACATTCATGGATTTCAGCAGTTCCAGGTCTAGGCCGGAACTCTGACGAAGGGAAAGCCAGATCACTTCTGCAAGCAAATCGTCGCCGGTCAGGGCGTCTACCGTAAGGCCCGATTCCTTGGCCCCGGCGTTCACGTAATCGCGCCAACGGGGGTAGATTTCGGGAGCATAGAATCGCCTGGAACCCAGGAAACTATGGGCTCCGGGGCCGAAACCCGCATATTCGCCACGTTCCCAGTAATTGCGGTTATGTACGCTTTCGAAGCCTGGCTTTGCGAAGTTGGAAACCTCGTAACGTTCAAAGCCTTTTCGCTTGAGAAGGTCCATTCCGCCCATGTACATTTCTTCGTACAGGTCCTCGTCCACAGAGAGCAGGCCCTTGGACACTTTCTGCCCAAGCACCGTGCGGGGCGAGACCGTAAGGCCATAGAAGCTGATGTGGGTCAGGGGAAAATCCGAAAGGCGGTCCACGTCGGACAAAAAGTCCTGCACCGTCTGGGTGGGCAAATCGAACATCAGGTCGCCGGAAACCCGGAGATCCTTGATGGAAGTGAGCAAATTCAGGGACGAAATGCCCCGCTCCACCGTGTGGGCGCGACCGATGGTTTTCAGCAAATCCGCGTTGAAAGTCTGGAGGCCCAGGCTAATGCGGTTTACCCCCAGGGAGAGGGCGTTAAAGACCGTTTCCTCGCTGACGGATTCCGGGTTGAACTCCATGGAAATTTCGCGGAGTTCCGACAGACGCACACCCGTATCCTTAAGACAGTCAAAGAGTTGCGAAAGGGCGGCCGGCGGGAGTATGGATGGGGTTCCACCCCCCAGGTACAGGGTTTCCGCAGTAGCGAGAAGCCCCGGATTGCGTTTGTCAAACAGCCTGATTTCTTCGCAAAGCAGGTCCGCATACTCCTGAAAAAGCCTGCTATGGGCAGGCATCACCCTAAAGTCGCAGTAGTCGCAGACCTTGGCGCAGAACGGGATATGCAGATAGATACCAAGCATATTTTTACACACAAACGTAAAAATTAGTAGATTTAGCACCAAATTTATATTATATAATGAACATGGAAAACGAAGAAAAGGTCACTTGGAAGAAAAAACTGAAGAAGAAGCTGCCGCTTCTGATCTTTTTGACGTTGTCCACCATTATTTTCTTTTTCGCCTCCACCCTGCTTCTGGATGATTCCTACAAGGACATCATCCTTATAGCCATGATCTGGGCCCTGCCCCTGTTTATCCACTAGTATGGCTATTTCAAGACAGACAGAACGTAAGTTTAGGGGCGTATGCTACTACGTCATAAGCTGGATGGTTGGCGCCGTAGGCCTGACCATACTCCGTACCTACGGCCAGTATGGCACCATCGACATGTTCTCCGTACTCTTCAAGCTGCAGTTCGCATTGTTCATGGGTTTCTCCCACGGCATCTACGACATCGTGATCTTGAAGGACGAAATGGACGGCCGCTCCGTATGGACCGCCATGATGGTCCGCTCCATCTACTTCATTAGCGCCATTGTGGCAAACCTCGCCCTCTGCATTTTGCTGATGCGCATCAAGTCCGGCGAAGGCATCATGAATGAGGATGGCCTCCAATACCTGTTCGATACCATGAAGACTACCGGCTTCCAGGTTCAGCTGGCCGCATTCTTCATCTTGGGCTACATTATTACCTTCATCCGTTCCGTGCACAAGAAGTTCGGCCGCAGAGTGTTCTGGAACACCCTGCTGGGCAAGTCCCAGGAACCGGTGGAAGAAGACTTGGTGTTCATGTTTATCGACCTGCGTTCCTCCACCAGCATTTGCGAGGAACTGGGCAACGTGAAGTACAGTAACTTCATTCGCGACTACTACCGCCTGCTTTCCAACTGCTGCGAAGAAAACCATGGCGAAATCTACCAGTTCGCAGGCGACGGCGTGTTCATCACCTGGCGCACCAAGGAATGCCAGAAGAAGGCCCGCCCCCTGGACCTCTACTTCGACTTTAAGGAAGCTTTGTTCTACACCCGCCGCAAGTTCCTGCGCAAGTACGGAATCGCACCTGATTTCAAGGCTGCGGTACACTGCGGCAAGGTGATTTCCACGGAAGTGGGCAACTTCGGTAGCGAAATGGCCTACCACGGCGACGTTTTGAATACCACCGCCCGAATACAGAGCCTCTGCTCCAAGCTGGGCCAGGATTTCTTGATCTCCGAAGAGCTTTTCAGCAAGTTCCCCCTGCCTCTCCCCCACGGATTTTTGTGCAGTAAGGCCGGTTCTTTCGAACTTCGCGGAAAAAAGAACGCAATTTTGATTTTTTCTCTGCAAACACCCTTGACAGACTACGATGATTAATCTATAATTGGGTCACCTCGCGGGAATAGCTCAGTTGGTAGAGCACGACCTTGCCAAGGTCGGGGTCGAGGGTTCGAGTCCCTTTTCCCGCTCTAAAAAAAGAAAAAGCACCACTTAGTGGTGCTTTTCTTTTTTAGTACGTGTGGTAAGGGACCCAAGCACCCTCGAAGAGGGTGCGGAATTATTTGGATCATGCACGGAGTGCGTAGAGACAAATAATAGCTCGTGTGCGAAGCACCGAGCCCGGAGGGTCAAAGGCCAGCCTCGCAACGCGAGGAGACTGGACTTTGGCAGTCCCTTTTTTAGAGTGCAAATTCACGAAACACCATGGAAAATCGCCCATTTTACGGGAAAAATCTCAATTTTAGGGGCGATTTTCCCGTAAATTACCAGTTTCACAAGGAATTTCAAGTCAATCCAGGGCCTTTGGGCAACGAAACGGCCCCATTTTCGGCCCTAAAACCTATTGGACCGGGTAATTTTTCAACTTTCCCTACCCCACGCCGCCCGTCTTTCGCGGTTTTTACGGGAAAACTTGTGATTTTAGGCCACTTTTTCCCGTAATTTGGCGAATTTTTTTCTCATTTCAGAAAATACTTATTAATCACCCTCTGGATTCGTCTAGAATCCAGCGGTTTAGCCCTTGTTTCCATAGTAAAAATGAAGTTCTCTCCATAGACAAAGCCATTTCGTTCGTACTGGTCCAGCTTTTCGATGGCGCCCTGAGCGTATTCTGAGTCGTCCATCATCCCGAAGTGCTCCCAAACGAACTCCTGACGCGTGTGCGGATTCAAGCAGGTAAAATCCGGATAGACCTTAACCCGACTCTCCCGGCCGTCGGCGTCTTGCCAGTTCATCTTGTAGGGGAATTCATATCTATACGGCACCCCGCTGGCCGACATCATGTCGGCGATTAGCAATTCAGACTTAGATCGCACTTTTACACCATCGACAGACATTAGAGTCGCCCCGGCCAGGTTTTTACCTCTGTAGCGGAACTTTCTCCAGTTTTCCACAAATTGATCGCCCGACGGAAGCAATGGGGCGACGAGATTCCGAAACTCCTGCCGCATGGAAGCAAGGATTTCGCCACCGTCATTCGAATGGTAATCTTGTCGCAGGCGAACCAAGGCATCGTATTGCTTTCGCCAACTTTCTAAAACCAACTCGTAATACTTCTTTTGTGCTAGTTCATTTATGCGGTCGGCTTCGGAGTTTGATAAAAAACTTTTGACGCCACCTACCCTACATTGCCACTGCAGCCTTCCGTGGCTAGAGGAGACATACAACACCCCCTCAGGGGATTCTGACAAGCTTTTTTCCAGAAGCTTGATAGCAGCCTTAAGTTCTTTAACACGCTTATTGACACAAGGCAGAACACAGTCTGCGGGCAAATTGATTTCATAATTCATGCAATACAAAACCTTTCTTAAAACAGACAAACCACGGCAAATTCAATGCCGTGGCCACAGGATCTAAAGAACGATATTAGGAATCGATATAAGAAACGATGTAAAAAGCCATGCCAAACCAACATGGCTCTAATAAAATACAAAAAATTTCATTTTTTTTGACTCGACCCGTTGCCAAGCGAAAAATATTTAGCTATATATGGGTCACCTCGCGGGAATAGCTCAGTTGGTAGAGCACGACCTTGCCAAGGTCGGGGTCGAGGGTCCGAGTCCCTTTTCCCGCTCTAAAATGAAGAAGACATCCGAATGGATGTCTTTTTTCATTTTATATCTGGAGTAGGATTTGGAGCCGAAGACCCCTCGGGGTCGGGGGTGCGCCTACTTCGGCTTTGTGGGCAGAGCCCGTGAAAGTCGAAGTAGAACTCGGAGCGCCGCAGGCGATACGAGCCCTTCGGGTGAGCAATCAGCCGCGTAGCGGGGACTGATTGCGAATAGTCCCTTTTCCCGCTCTAAAACAAAAGAACCACTTTCAAGTGGTTCTTTTTGTTTTATGTGTGTGGTTGAAGGGACCCAAGCACCCTCGAAGAGGGTGCGGAATTATTTGGATCATGCACGGAGTGCGTAGACTTCCTTGGACGTAAAATTCGTAGTCCCGTTGGACCCGGCAAGCTTAACAGTGTACACCCTTTGGAAGCTGGCCTTTACAGTGCAATCTCCGCGAACAGCCACCTTGGTTTCACGTTCCGAGGGGTCATCAATGGTGCAACCGTCAGCGCCAGCAGTAACCCCCCAGCCATCGAAACGGTAACCCGAATTCGGTGTAGCCGTAATAGTAGACCGGCCGGCATAATCCACCACCCTGCTTGTAGGGCTCACCGTGCCCCCCCCGTGCTCGAGGTAACCGTCAAAACCTTGGTCAACTTGAAATTCGCCTTGACGTTACAATCGCCATTGACCGTGACAGTCGTAGTAGCCAAAGAAACGTTGGCAATGGGACAATCATCCCTGCCCGTAGAATAAGACCAGTTCACAAACCTGTGGGTATTATCGGGAGTCGCCTTGATCGTAATCTTGGAGCCCGCATCTACCACATTGGTTCCGACGGGAGAGATATCGCCACCAGTGTTCTGGTAGACACCAAGGGTGTACACCTTCTGGAATTCGGCCTTGACCGTACAGGCTCCGCTTACGTAGACTCTTGCCTTAGAATCTTCTGGATATGGGATAGAGCAATTACTGCTCCCGCTGGAGATAGTCCACTTGCTGAATCTGTAGCCGCTCTGAGGTACTGCACTCACTATATGGGAGTTATAGTAAAGGGCACACCAATACGGCGTCGTGTTTCTTACGCCAACCGATCCATCTTCGGTATAGGAGGCGCTGCCCCCGGTGCCGGAGTTCAACGTAAGCAAACTGTTTTTTCGCTTAGCCCTGATAACACAGTTTCCATTTACCTTAAGGGTGGCTGTTTTACTAGAAGGCTTATCAAAAGAGCACTTGTCGGCACCAACCTCTACAACCCAGCCCGTAAACTGGTGGGTATCATCGTCTTCGGCCTCGAGCTTATTATTTGTTGAGCTGGTGGAAAAACCGATCCCGGCTCCCCCCCTTGGACCAAGAATAATTATAAAGGTCAGGGTCGTAACTACGCGACAGCACAACAGATCCATGATCTTTCGTATAGACCTTGCCGCAGCAATCCTGCAGCACAAAAACGCGGTTGGTGGCGCTCCAGCCCATGCTGCACAGCAGTAAAAGGGCAAAAATTACTTTTGCAATATTTTCTCTCTTCATACGGCGCGCAAATTTAGAAAAAAGGGATGCAACCATACGGCTGCACCCCTCTTTTTTCTCAGGGAGTATAGAACCGGATATACACGACGCACTACGCCGTTGCAATAGATATAACCAAACATTTTGTGGTAGATAATAGGCACCGCCGAGCTTTGGCTGGTGCAGCAGGCGCCCCCAAGGCACCTACAAAAACCTCCTATTATAACCCCTGGGCCCTAATGTAAAAAAAAGTTGATTACGAACAAAGGGTGAAAGGCAAAAAAAGCGGACAAATTATCTTTACAAATATTTACGGGAGTTTACAATACAGTCTTACCCTTGAACCGCAGGGCTTTTTTACAACATTTTTCGTTTTACTGGAGCCCGATTTCCGCAAAAAAAGCGTGTATAGAGTAGACAGTGCCGTTCGCCGAAGTCGGCGAAACGTCCATTGCCCGCGAGCCGGCCGCGTTGCCGGAGAAAGAGCTAAACATGAACAAACGGAAACACGACGGATTTCTGAAATACGTCTACTCGAAACCCGTGAACACGAAGGCGCTTTTTGAGATTGCGTCAAGGACAAACCGGAACCTGGCCGATATCCTTGCGGAAGTGGACCTGGACACACTGGAAGAAATTCCCGAGGCCTTCGACGAAGTTGGCGAGCGGGGCGAAGCGGATCTTGCCTTCAAGGTGAAGGCTCTCGACGGTAGCGAAATGCGCTTTGGTTTGCTGCTGGAGCACAAGTCTTCGCCCAGTAACGGGATTATGTCGCAGATAGGCAAGTACGCCATCAACGTGATGGTTGACAAGAGCAATTCCGAATACGGCTGGCTGCCAACAAAGGCTGTTGTCGTTTATAACGGAATCGCCCCTTGGGATCCGCTGGCGCAGTACAAGAACATCCATGCCATGTACAACGGACGCATTCCGCATTTTGAATTTGCCTTCGTGAACCTGGCGGAAATTGATGACGGCTTTTGTCTGGCGCACAGCAATGCGGAGGCGGCCATCGGTGCCATCACCATGAAGTACGCGTTCGACATGGAAAAGTACGAGTCGTTGTTGCCGGAAATCGAGAAGAAACTGCGGGCTCTGCCCAGCAGCGAAAGCGCTTGCCTTGTCGGCAAGATTGAGTTATATTTGAGGGAGTACATTAGCCCAGAGGCATTGGAGGTTCTGAAAATGGCATTCCAGAGTATTGGACAAAGGCTTGGCTTTGTGAGCGCCGGAGACGAATACCGCGCCCTTGAACGCAAGGTCCGCAGGATGGAGTCGGCAAGCAAGGCGAAGGACGCCAAACTGGCCGAGAAGGATAACGCCCTCGCCGAACAGGCTCGCAGGATTGCGGAACTTGAAGCTAAGCTGGCAGAAATGAGCAAATAACCACAAGGACCCCGCGGGGTCCTTTTTTTTATGGCGGCCCCGGGGCGACGGCACAGCCTCTGCCCCAAGGGGTCACGAACGTTGGCCGGGATGTGGGTGTCTAAAGCACTATGTTGGAACAGGAATATTAATTTGTTGTTGAATTGCCGTATAGATATCCGTTTCTGGAGTTTCTAAAGATACGACCAAAGAATACTTTATTTCTGAATTTAGTTTTTTCCTTCTTGTTTTCCACCATCCCGTCACAGGCGTTACAGCAATATAATTACAAGCCGCAATATCCACTGCAGAAGACTCTATAAAATCAGAATGAATACTCCCGTAATTTCTCTTTCTGTAACCAATTTTCCATGCCAAAGATTTCGATGATTTATTTGACTGCTCCTCATCAACATTTTCTAAATTTGACATCCTTGCACGGAATTCAGACTCACTTTCTGTCGGACGATTTACATCAAATCGCAAGCCAATTGAAGCATACCTATACTTATCCAAGACCTCTCGCTTGCCAGGAGACGGCTCTACATAGTACGATAAAGTAACCTTCAACTTTACACGTTTTTCTCCCATACTAAGTAAAACATCTTTAGGCCAAGGCAATTTATAAAGGTGCATACGCCCTAAAGACAATCCACCATCTTTTTTTACAAACGGGCGTAAGGTTGTTTCGTGAATAAATGTTACGTAAGAGTTAGATGAGGCTATCGCTTTATCTCGATTCGGGGTTCCATAACCACACACTTTCATCAACTCCATTTTATCCAAAACACCACCCACTGAATAAAGATCAATCATCTCTTCAGTCCATTCCGCAGAATGTACCATCAATGCACGTATCGATAAAGGTGATAAATTAGGATTGTTGTATTGAATTTCACCAGCCAAATGCGCAGCCATAGAAACAGCGGCACTTGTTGCGTTGAAATATGTGAAACTATGACCAAAAGCGTATTTTGCGTTTGTGGATACCAAATCTAAATCATCATGGTAAGCGAATGAATGGTCCGTCTCCCAATACGCGTTACCACCTTCCATTACTATTTCAGGTTTAATTACGTTACAGTCATTCCAAATGGCACTGGTCGTCGTAGGAGAAGGACCTCCTTTTGCAGCAACAATCCGAACGTTTTTCATATTCGGATCCTGAACGGCAACCTTTTCAGTCATCGCACCTACAGTCAAAGCGTTCCATGCTTGCGCGGGATCATGGATCCCACATTGAGTTAAAAAATTCGGATATTCGACACCTTGATCATCATTTTTGTTTCCTGCCGAAAGCATCAATAAGCAGTCTGATTTTCCTTCATTGAAAATACGTTTATCTATCGCAGCGGATGTCGCTGATGGAGTTCCCGACAGACACTCTTCTGCAGAAGTAACGCTAGATACCATAACGTTTGCCTTTAATGAACAACTCTTGTCAATGGCGTTCTTAGTAACAAGAGCTCGATGTTCGTCATCATGTTCAGATGATGTTGCGTCATGAAACATCTTTACAGAGACCAGTTCATTCGTAACAGGCTGAATTTTCCGTTCTCCAATCAATACAGCCATGTCACCATACAACACGACACCCGCCATTGGAGTTCCATGATTTACAAAGTCCTTTAAAGGACAATCCTTAACCTTTTCACATCGATCATCAGAAAGATACTGAGAGATTAACGGATGGCCGTTGTTGACGCCCGAGTCCAAAATTCCAACTCGAGTCAAATTTCCCGGTGCACGGGGAACTGATGTTTCTATCAGTTGAGTCCATTCCTGGTCAACCTCCTTTAGTGCCTTAGTTAACACAGCGGAATGATAGTAGCGTCGAATTTCAGCAATGGGTTTTACTGCATGAATTAATTGCTCTAACTGTAAACGAGTTGCAGTCACAAGCAAAACAATCATCCCTTCAAAAGCTACGACTCCATTGCCAACTGATACCCCAAGTCTTTCTAAAACCACTTTTACGGTTTTCACGTATTCACTTTCATCTACATTTTCTTCTATCGGTAGCCAAAGTTCATACGCAGTCTCATTTTCCAAAACATCTTCATTTTTTGAAAAAAAAGAAGATAATGAAACTGGCTTAATATCGTGAATGGCATCTATTAAGTTTGCGAACGATCTTCTATTCCCTTTGGGAGGAGCGATGTATTTACTTAATTTTTTGTCTAGCCAGGATTCTTTATTTTGGGGCAAATAAATTGTTGCATACTTACAAATTCCATCATCAGAAACTTGCGTATTCATAATATGATGTTCTGCATTTGAATCTAATTGGTTCCATGTTGCAGAAGAAGAACCTTCATCCACAGAAATATTCACATAATTTCCAGCAGCAGGTGGCACATCTGTCGGAAGAACGCGCTGACCCTCATCTAACGAAGATTGCAACGATTTCTTATAAGCATCTTTCAGTTGCAAAACGTGAGCCTGAGGATCAGACACCGGCAGAGGATTGCCAGAAGGAAACCCCCTTCCCTTATAACTTATAATGTCCAGAACTTCATTTTTCAGAATCACATGAGGATGTGTAGCCATACTCCCCCTTAGCTACCATAAGCTAGATATCGCTGCGCAACAAGTCTAGAAATCATATCCAGGTCGATTTTTTGATTAGTCAATAGAGATTCCTTCACAATATCCCTACAAACCATCGTTATCTCTGCATGGCTCATTTTTTCAAACATACCAGAGATCATTTTAGCAGACAAACTTCTCGGAAGAAAATCCTTCAACTGGCGGAAAATAATTTTTTCAATTTCATTTTCTGACGGTAATTCATAGACAATGACTTCATCAAATCTTCTGAACAAAGCTTTATCTAAAACATTCACGTTATTGGTCGCAGTTATAATCAAGCTATCGGAATCATCTCGTTCCATAAACTGCAAAAATGAATTTAATATTCGTCTCTGTTCACCAACCTCATTTTCAAGGCCTCGTTGAGATCCGATAGCATCAAATTCATCGAATAGATAAACACCAGGTTCTTGAGCAATAAGGTCAAAAATACGGCTTAGCTTTAAGCTTGTTTCACCCATAAACTTGGTGACAACTTTCTCCATTAAGACAACGTACAGTGGCAGTCGGACTTCATTAGCAATAACCGATGCTGTCATCGTTTTTCCGGTACCAGAAGGTCCTGCTAGCATAATTTTTCTTCGATTTTGCAATCGATATTCTAGCAACTTTTCCCTGTGGTGATATTCCTGAATTATTCTCGAAACCTTACTTTCAACATTTTCAGGGCAAACAAAATCATTTAGCACATAATCTTTATCAATTTGAAGAACCATTTCCGCCAATTCAGCATTGATAGGATTCATCCTACGGAAATCAACCTTTAACAAGGATTTACTTTTCAATTCTTCTTTAATAGCAGTGGCAATTGCCTTATGTCCCATTTTCGACTCTGTTGCTGCAATTTGAGCAGCAATCAAACGAAAACGTTCATCATCACCACCTAAGTGACTCTTGATGAGAGCTAAAATTTGATCATAATTTGCCATAAAAACCACGCTGAAGATTATAGAACCAATTTAGCTAATAATTAGAAAAAAGCAACTTTAATCAAATATTCTCAGGCATTAAATCTTCACCAAGAAGACAGTATTTGCCACGAATATCAAAGAGACGACTTGTCCATCTACTCCAATATTCCGAATTGATTTCTTTATTTGACCACAAGGATTCTATTTGCGGGAACAAATTTCCGCAAGTCAAATAACGGCCTAATTTTTCTAATGCCGTAAGATTTTTTTCCATCCATTCCCTGAACATTTTCGCTATCTGGATAAGCATCCAAAGCATCCAGGATCAAATCCAACTCGGCAAGGGACAACTTCAATTCGATGGTCGTTTTTTGAGACTCCATGGCTACCAACCTTTTTTGTTTGTTTTTCTCGTCAAAAAAAATAGACACAAAGGTATGCCAAAAATTGACATTATTCAAAGATTTTTTCTATCGCAAGGTTCAACGGGTGGTTTTTCCAATTTCGGGGCCACGCAAGTTTCACGGGTATCATATCCCACCTTTGTACTATACACATCCGTCATCCAAATACAAAGGTGCAATGAAAAAAAGATTACAATTCCCCATACCAAAAGAGCTTTAGAGAGATGATTCAACAAACATTGCAGTTTACCAACACAAGATAACGATTTAAGAAAACCGCTACTTTTTTCGTACTTGTAAATCATGCAAACCAAAAAGAGAATCCAGAGCAAGGCATACGCAATTAAGCAGTAAACGGTGTAGATAGCAAGCTTTTCATACAGGGCAACACCAATTAACTTATAGTAGGACACCAAACACAGAACTGCACCAACAAAGGCGAATATCTTAGTGAACTCCCCGTACAGGCCTTGAACAACACTCAAACCACTCTTGTTATAGGGATTGTAGTGTTTGGAGAAAATATCGGTATACTCAATAACTTTTCCCTTCTTTACAGGAGAATCTTTACACCTGGAGATTTCTCCAGTAACCGCTTCATACATACAATTGAAAGCATTTTCCCTAATTCTCTGTACGATGAACTGGTCGCACCTTTGCCTTGTCCCTTGGAACATACAGATGTAAGTCATTATCAACAATACAATCAAGGACGCTGCCAAAACAAACAAAAGTTGCTCGCCATTAAAACAATTTTCCGCCTTTTCAGAACAGCGAGAGCCTACATGCAGCCACACATAGCCAAAGCCGCCTAAGACAGCAAACATGCCGACCAGCAGCGACACGACACTTTGCATGCCGGCATTGTTGTTGATGGCATACTGTTCATGCAGCTGCGCCATGATTGTATAGCGCAACTTGACATTTTCAACATCACAGTCAAGTTCTGTGACGTCTTTTACATTTAACGGCTGAGGGACAGGACGATCCGCAGGCTGCCGAGCATTGTTATTTGTAAATAGGGAAAACAAAGGCCCCATTTTAAATTCCATAACCAACCTCCAATTTTGGCCACCAAATATAACTTTTTAGTTCAAATCCCCTGATTTTCCTCCTCAAAAACGGCACGGAAGTGCCGTTTTTCATGCCCTAGCCCCATTTCATCACCCATTCCCTTAATTTGTGCACGATTTACATCACATGTACAGCTTTTCAGGGTTGTAGCACTTGTAAAGAATTGTTAAATTTTCGTACGAATTTATTACAATCAAGAAGGATGGGAATAAGGATGTTGGTTGTTAAGCTTAAGGACCTTGGGTAAGGGGCTATGATGGAAGAGCACGTAACCCTTTCCGTATCAATCGTGGTCTACAAGAAGTACGACGATGTACTTATGGCCATAGATTCCATAGAACGCTTTACCGCCCCCACGCTTTCAAAGGAAATCTACGTCGTAGACAACAGCTGCTACGATGACGACAACCACTACAAGCAGATATTCTTGGAATCCTTGGCCAAGTACGAGGACGTTGTCTACCAAGACACGAAGAAGAACCTTGGTTTTGGAAAGGGACACAACTTCGTACTTGACCAGCTGGATTCTGACTATCATGCTATCGTGAACCCGGATATCGTGCTTTACTCCGACGCATTCACCCAGCTTATCGACTTTTTGAACGGCAACCCAGAAATCGGCATGACCGCCCCCATCCTCACCACGGAATACGACCACGTTCAGAGCGTTTTCCGTAGGGACCTTACTGTTTACGACCTTTTCTGCCGCTACATCCGACCGTTCCCGTTCATGAAAAGGCGCTACGCCTACCACACCATGCACGACGTGGACAAGACCAAGGACTTTGAGTGCGAGTTCGTGCAGGGATCGTTCCTGGTTGTGCGCACCGACCTCTTAAAGAAGGTGAAGGGCTTTGACGACCGCTACTTTATGTACGCCGAAGACGCCGACCTTTGCAAGACCATCCGTAAGCACAGCAAGATCGTGGTTCACCCTGACGCACGTGTAGTCCACAAGTGGGAAAAGGCCAGCCACACCAGCTTCAAGCTGATGAGAATCCATACAATCTCCCTGATGAAGTACTTCTGCAAGTGGGGATGGAAACTGTGGTAAAGAAATTCATTATAAATGGGAAATTTTACGCGCAAAAAATAACAGGTGTTCAACGCTACGCACGAGAAGTCCTTTTAGAATTGGATAAAATTGTTGATGATTTCGATGTGGAATTAGTTTTACCTGAAAATGCCCAAGATGTCCCTAATTTCAAAAACATAAAGAAGACGACCTTAAAAGGCAATGCCTCAATCCTTTGGGAACAGATTAAGTTGCCGATCTACATTTGGCGAAAAAAAGCAATTGGGTTGCATTTTTGTCACGTTGCTCCAATTCTGAAACCAGACATCGTCTGCATTCATGACGCAAATGTTGCTAGAAACCCACAATGGTTCACCAAAGAACTTGTTCTTTGGTATGGATTGATTCATAAAAATGCTGCATTAAGGGCAAAAAAGATTCTTACGGTATCCGATTTTTCAAAGAACGAATTACAAGAAATCTTCAAAATTCCCGACAATCGCATTGTAAATATTGGATCAGGGTGGCAGCACATCGAAAGAGTATCCTGCGATGAAAATACGCTTAATCGGTACAAATTAGAAAAGAATCAGTTTTTCTTTTCTTTGGGTACACAAGCCCCACACAAGAACATGAATTGGATTTTTCAGTATGCAAAAGCACACCCAGAAGAAACATTTGTCCTTTCAGGTTCTTTTTATACAAAGGTTTTTAAAACCGAAAAATTGGAGCAACCATCAAATGTGCGTTTTCTAGGTTACTTGTCAGATTCTGAAGTGAAAACCTTGATGAGAGACTGCAAGGCGTTCCTTTTCCCTTCATTTTACGAAGGATTCGGCATTCCACCTTTGGAAGCATTAAGTGTACATGCTAATGTAATCGTGTCCAACATTCCTGTCATGCACGAAATTTTTGGGAATTCCGTTGACTACATAAAACATTTCCAAAAACAGATTGATTTTAACACGACAATTAAAAGTTCTCACGAAACGGATTTAGTTTTACAAAAATACAAGTGGACTAATGTTGCAAAAAGAATCATCGATATTCTAGCTTAACACTATGATCGAATCAAGCAAAGCTATTAATCCATTCGTTTTTATTGCGGTACTTTTTTCCAGCATGCTGGGAGCACAATTTTTTGGCGTCTCTCTGAACAAACTTGCACTTACGCCACTCGTAATTTATCTTTTTATCCAATACACCAAAAGACCTTCAAAATCGTCATTTTCAAAGTCAAGAATGACGCTTCTATGTTGGTATTTTGTCATCGCCTTTTCAAGTGCTATGAACCTGTGTCGTGATGGACTACCGGGATACGACAGCATTCTCTTGTTTAACATAATTCAAACTATTGTATTCTACGTACCCATAATTCTTTTATTAGACAATCTTTCAAACCCTATTGACCAACTAAAAAGGTCCATCGTTATTGTGGCCAAAATCAACTGCGTTTGGGGATTAGTTCAATTCGTCTCCTGGTACCTGCTTTCTTTTGATTTCAACGCATTTGTATTTACAACATTATTACATGGCGTTTTAGGAAATTCTTGGACTAAATGGATTTATGATACCGGTACTTTAGGGATAAGGGTTACCGGATTAAATACAGACCCTGCGTTCTTCGCCATATTATTGGTTCTTGGTTTTGCTTTAACGAGATCTCTTTTTTGGAAAATTTTGTTCTTTTTTACGACAATTTGCGCAATGTCCAGAGTTGGCCTCGTGACAATAGCAATTCTAACCGCATACCTCGTTTCGCGAAACATTTCATTAACAAAGTTTAAAGCTTCAAAAAAAATACTATTGAGTCTTTGTTGCAGTAGTATCCTTTTCGCCCTATTTTTCATTATTCTTTACAACAAAGTTGATTACATTCAGTTCCAAGTAGATTACATGGTTTCTCGATTTTCATTTATTTCAAATGTTGAAGAGACCAAAGATGGCGGAACAACAAGACATCTAATGTACATACCTGTTGCAATCCGAACATTTTTTGACTCATCCTTAATTAGTGAGTTAATTGGAGTCGGCCCCCGAACAGGAGGGTTCGCTCTAATAACAAATGAATATGCACAAGCAACATTAATATTCAATAAAACCATGTTAAGCAACGTTTGGGTAATTGAATGCGACGTCGCAGAGATTCTTCTCGACATAGGACTTTTGGGGTTTATAATCTATTATCTTTTATTATTCCAGGTACACTCCGCTTACAAAAAAACAGATCAAAACATTTGTGCAGTCATAGTCGCCATTACAATTTTTGGATTTATGTATTCAATATGTTACGGAACACTATGGAATCTTTTTTTAATCGCCCTTACAACTAGCAATCAAAAACACGATTATCCTAAAGAGGCCCTTCGATGAGAAGCAAAACAGAGACTGCCGTAATTCTAGTCAACTACAACGGGCTTAAAGACACTATCGAATGCATTGAATCCCTCATGAATTCTACAACCCCCTTGCAAATCATCGTTGTAGACAATGCATCAACAAATGACGAATCCTTAACTATTTCAGAAAACTACCCATTTGTAAAAACAATCCGTACAAACAAAAACCTAGGTTTTGCCGGAGGAAACAACATAGGAATCCAATGGGCACTAGATAATAATTTCAAATACATAGCCTTGTTAAACAACGACACAATCGTTGACAATAAAGCTTTTTCGTATCTTTTGGAACTCGCCAACGAGAATACAGTAACAGCACCATACATGTTCTATTTTTCTTCACCCGACGATTTATGGTATGCGGGGGGGACTATAAATAAGAAAACAGGAAACGCGGTTCACATAGAAAAAAACAATCTTGAAAATGGTCCCTTTAACTGCACATTTGTTACAGGATGTTGTTTCTTAGCCCATCGCATTATATGGGAAAAGACAGGACTTCTTGATGAGAGCTACTTCATGTATAATGAGGATACCGATTTCTGCATTCGTTTATTAATGAATCATTTTTCAATAAAGGTGATTCCCAAGGCAAAGATTTGGCATAAAATCGGCAAATCAAGTGGCAATTATGGTTCCGCATTTTCTCATTATTACAACACCCGAAATCGACTTGCGATAGTTAAGAAATACCCTCTTTTTTTTCATCGCACAGCATATCCATATACAATCATAACAAGAATTTATTGGATGATAAAATTACGCCTACAAAACAAGCCAGAATGGAAAGCTTTTTTTATGGCGATTAAAGATTTTCGAAATGGAATTAAGGGCAATAATTTTTAGGAATAAATTGTATGAATCGTATTATCGCAATTGTTGTGACTTATAATCGAGCAAACCTTTTGCTTGAATGTATTAAAGCCTTAAAGCAATCTGAAACTAAAACTGATATATTGATTGTTGATAACGCAAGTACCGACAACACTCAAGAATTAGTAAAACCATTTATTGATGATTCAAATGCTTTTTATGTAAATACCGGAAAAAATCTTGGTGGCGCAGGAGGGTTTAACTTCGGGCTAAAAGTTGCATACGAAAAAGAGTATGACTATTTTTGGTTAATGGATGATGATACAATTGTGTCACCAAATACGTTAACACAAATTATGCATACAAGGGATATTGTTGGAGAAAATTTTGGTTTCATCTCCAGTCTCGCTCTGTGGACAGACGATTCCGTTTGCAAAATGAACCATCATTATATTGCAAACAAGTGGAATGAATCAAAAAAATTTCTAATTTCAGGAATTCTTGAAATTGAAATTGCAACCTTTGTCTCATTCTTTACTAGACGAGAAGTCGTCAAATTAGTTGGATTTCCGATAAAAGATTATTTTATTTGGGGCGATGATACCGAGTATTCTCTAAGAATATCAAAATCGTATCCATCATATCTTTCTTCAACAAGCATCGTTCATCACAAGATGAAAGAGAACCAGGGTGCAGCTAATTTTGCAGATTTCACTGATGAAGTTAGAATACAGCGAATGGGTTACGCCTTCAGGAACGGCTGTTTCACACATCGTCAAAGAGGATGGAAAAAATTAGCTAGGCATTTATTGACCGGCATCAGTCTTTTATTAACCATCATATTAAAAAACAAATCTCACAAATGCAAAAAAATTTGGGTAATACTAAAAAGTTACTTCATTGGGATTTTCTTATTTAAACCCAACATTGAATTCCCCACTAAACAATGAGAACGAAAATGATTTCGAGATTAATCAATAAGATAAAGATCCTATTATCAAATATCTATTTTTTCATTCGATCTCTATTTTGGAAACGAGATCCAAAAATCGTCGTTTTGGGCTCATGGTTTGGCGAAAAATTTTCTGACAACTCAAGATTTCTATTTCAATATCTTTGTGAAAACAAAGAAAAACTATCACTAGATCACGTTGTTTGGATTACAAAGAACAAATGTCTAAATCAAGAGCTAAACACTCTAGGTTACGAGTCATATCTATTTGGTTCAGAAGAGTCAAAATTCTATCATAAAAAAGCAAAATATCATATCATCTGTAACTCTTCAAACTCATCCAATGCTGATATAGAAACCATATACTCCCATGGTGCTATAAGGATCAACTTGTGGCATGGCATCGGAGTTGTAAAGAGGTTTGGAAAAGCAAGCTTAGCAGAAAAACGACTCCACGCCCAGCATCCTTTTATTTACTCATTTGTAAGTAAGCTAATCAAGACATCCTTTTACCGAAACTTTCTGTTTTATCGGGGCGGATGGGGTGACTTTTACTTGTTAAGCACATCCAGCATCTCCGAAAAACAATTTCAAGAAAGTTTCGGTTATGTTCCCTGCAACAGGTTTATTCAGGCAACTTATCCCAGAACACACCTTTCTCAAACACTTCTCACATATGAAAAAAAAGTATTAGACATGATTAAAGAACATAAAAAAATCATTCTTTATCTTCCTACATTCAGAGCAGGATCTACTTCTGAAGAATGTCTTAACTTTTCATCAAAACTTGAAGATTGTCTAAAACAAGAGAATATTCTCTGGATACAGAAGGCTCATAGTGCCAGTTCCAAATCCATTTCTAACAAATTCGAAGAAAACATCATATCACTTCCTTCGGATTTTGAAATAAACTTATTGCTGCCTCATATAACACTTTTGGTCACAGACTATTCTTCTGTAGCAACAGACGCTCGTTTTTTTTACAAACCCGTCATCTTCTATATGCCAGACTATGAGGACTACAAAAACGGAGCAAACGGATTAACAGACGAAGCCGACGAACTTTTAAGTGGACCTCAATTTTTCACTTTTGAAGATTTCAAGCGAAAACTTCCCTATTACGCAGCAAATCCTTCTCTTGCGATTCCTTCAAATTTCGAAGAAATTCGAAATAAATATTGGGGAAAAAGCAACTCTATTGCTGATGTGTGGAATAAAATTTCAAAAATATAAGGAATATTGTAATGAAACGAGTCATCACCTATGGTACATTTGATCTTCTGCATTATGGTCACATCAATCTTCTAAAAAGAGCAAAAGCTCTTGGCGACTACTTAATCGTTGTTGTATCTTCCGATGAATTCAACTGGAACGAAAAACGAAAAAAATGCTACTTTTCCTACGAAAAAAGAAAGGCTCTTGTAGAAGCAATTCGCTACGTAGATTTAGTTATTCCGGAAAACAATTGGGAGCAGAAACTAACAGACGTTCATGAATATCATGTTGACACTTTTGTCATGGGCGACGACTGGGAAGGCAAATTTGATTTTTTGAAGGAAGAAGGTGTTGAAGTAGTATACTTACCTAGAACTCCAGAAATAAGCACGACCCAGATCAAAAAAGATCTTGAACAAAAAAAATAGTTTATGCCAGAAAACAAACAAACCGCAAAAAATTTGATTTTTAACACAATTTCTTTTGCGATTAATTTCTTTATTTCATTTTTTTTCACGCCTTATCTAATAAAAACTGTAGGTAAAGAAGCTTACAGTTTCTTCCCTTTGATTAACAATATAATTGGTTATAGTTCTATTGTAACCACCGCAGTCGGCTCAATGGCTGGCAGATTTGTGACAATTCATTTTTATAAGAAAGATCTACTTGGAGCAAATCAGTTTTTCAACTCAGTTTGGATAGCTAATTTCGTTCTTTCTATTTTCTTCACATTGTTATCCTGCATTTTGCTTTTCTTTTTGCCAGTCTTTTTGACAATTCCAGAAAACCTTGTACACGATGTGCAAATTCTTTTCTTATTTGCCGCTGCAACGCTCATCATCGGGTTACTCACCAGTGTATTAGGTTTAGGCACATTTGTAAAAAACCGGGTTGATTTACAAGCGTCAAGAACGGTAATATCAAATATAATTCGTGTAGTTTCTATTATCATTTTATTCTCGCTTTTCAAACCATCCATTGTATACATGAGCGTGTCAGCCTTCATCGCTGGAGTCATTTTGATGTGTTTTAACATATCATTCAAAAAAAGACTGCTCCCGGAGTTAAGCTTTGCTCCAGTAAAATATTACAATAAAGACGCTCTAATTACCGTAATTTCATCAGGAATATGGAACTCAGTAAACCAGCTTAGCAATGTTTTATTACAGCAGTTTGATTTATTACTTACAAATATTTTTATTGGAGCCTCAGCAACAGGAGATTATTCAATAGCTAAATTAGCTCCAACGTTAATTCTAAATTTATTATCAATGCTCTCTGGAACATTCTTTCCCAAATTCAATATTTTATTTGCACAAGAGAAATTTGAAGAACTAGTCCTTTATGTAAAAAGAGTAACAAAGTTTATCGGATATCTAGTAGGCATTCCCATTGGTTTTTTAATCGTTTTTGGACAAATTTTTTTCCAACTATGGGTTCCATCCGAAAATGCGACCACTTTATACTGGTTGTCATTCATTACTGTTTTACCAATAATATTTACCGGCAGTGTAAATCCCATATATGGAGTTTTTAGTGCGACGAACAAATTAAAGATTCCCTCACTCGTCCTTCTTTGTTCGGGATTTTTCAACACAATTTTCATTCTGATTCTACTTAAAGTAACCAGTCTTGGAATTTTCTCCATTCCAATTGCAGGAGCGATTCAAATGTCCTTACGAAATACTTTTTTCACAACAATTTACGGAGCCAAATGTCTCAATCAAAAGTGGAATGTTTTTTTCCCAGCTTTGTTCCAAGGTATTAGAGGCTTAGGCATAGTCATTATATGTGGATTACTTTTTAAATCTTTTATCAATGTTAACAATTGGGAGACTTTCTTTGTAGTCTTATTTATGGTGGGGTCGTTATCACTCCTAATCAACGGAATCATTCTTGATAAAGAATGCAGAATTTTTATATTAAGCATCATAAAAAAAGTAAGAAAACGCATAAATTCAGAGAACTAATTATAACGCAGTATGCAAATCTCCGGCAAAATTCAGCAATTACAGAACATAATTCGATCTAGCTTGTCTCCAATTATTGACAGAGACTACTATCTGCTAGAGGTTCCCTATTATACAAATATCGGAGACACCCTCATCTGGCAAGGAGAATTAGACTTTTTACGAAGTCTTCCCTTTAAGTGCAAAGGAATGTTTTCATTGGAAACATTCAATTTTCCCAAAATCAGTGAAGAAGACATCATATTATTTCAGGGTGGCGGAAATTTTGGCGATTTATGGTCAAAGCATCATGATTTTAAAATGAACGTCATAAGCCATTATCCTAACAACAAATTTATTTTCTTTCCACAAACTGTCTTCTTTAAAAATCAATCAAATCTGATTGCTAATGCAAAATTTCTATCAAATTACTCAAACGTGACAATCTGCGCTCGAGACAAGTGCTCCTACGACATTCTAAGAACTCATTTTTCAAACACAATAATTCTTGTTCCTGACATGGCGTTCTACATCAACCTCAAAAAGAGTTCATGCAACGCACCGAAAAAAGATTTACTCTTAAAGAGACTAGATCTTGAATTTAAAGATTCTGTTTATCTTCAAAATCTCATAAAAAGAGAGGACATAGACATCACCGATTGGCCCACCATGATGCCACAAAAAGACTTATTAACAAAAGTGATGTTGCGATTAAAATATTCACACAAGATTCCTAAGCATTTCACAGATTTTTTTGTTTACCAAATCTACCGCCGCCATCTTATAAATTCAGGATTGAAAACAATACTTACGCACAAAACTATATACACAACAAGACTACACACAGCAATACTTAGTGTTCTTCTTGAAAAACAAGTGATTTTCTTAGACAATTCCTACGGAAAAAACAAAACTTTTTACGACAGTTGGCTGAGTGATTTAGAAAACATCCAATTCATAGAGTAAATATGATTCAAGTTACAATCGCCATACCTGTTTACAATGTGGAAAAATACATCCACAAATGTCTTTCATCAGCATTAAATCAAGATTTCCCTTATCAGTATGAAATTCTAATTATTGATGATCAAGGGAATGATAAAAGCATGGACATTATTCAAAAGATGTTGTCCTCGCATCCCAAAAAAGATATCGTTCGTATTATTTCTCATGAAAAAAACAAAGGGCTGGGACCAGCTAGAAATACCGCAATAAAAGAAGCCTTCGGTAAATATCTCTTTTTCCTTGATAGTGACGACTGGATTGACGAATCCTGTTTAAGTATTCTTTTCCAAAAAGCAGAAGAGACATCCAGTGAAATCACTTGCGGATCGGTATATAGAATCAGTGAAGCCACCGGAAACATAGAACAAAAACAAATATTCAAAGACCAAGTTATAAACCACGATTTCGCGGGCGTATTCATGTTAATAAACAACATTTACATGAATATTGAAGTATGGAACAAGCTCTTTCTACTAGACTTTTTACGAAGAAATCATATACAATGCATTCACAGAATTATCGAAGATTCCATCTTTGATTTTAAAGCTAGAATCTACGCCAAAAAAATCTGTCTAGTATCCAAAGCAACTCTTTTTTACAACATTCGTGAAAATTCTATTCTCACCAACATCTTTCAAAAAAAAGGATCCGAGGAGTCTGCTGTCGTATTTTGCGATATCATCAAACAAATCCAAAATGAGATATCAAGCAGTTTTAATAATATTCCAGGAATCTACGACTTGTATTATTTAAGGATTACACAAATCTTTTCATCAATTTACAAAACCAAATATACAGAGCAGCAGAACTCTTTCATTAACGAACAAATAAAAGATTACAACAAAATCATTCCAGACCTTAAGTCCTTAAAAAGACCCCAATATCGTTTACAATATCTTTTCTGTAAAAGAAATCCTTCTTATCAACATTTCGTTAAAATCTTTTCCCAACAAGAAATTTTTCCATTCAGATGCATTAGAAAAATATTGAGTTTCCTATGAATTCATACGACTACTTAATCGTCGGCTCCGGCCTTTATGGCGCAACATTTGCCTACCGAGCAACCAAAACTGGAAAGAAATGTTTGGTTATTGATAAACGCCCCCAGCTAGGCGGCAATGTCTATTGCGAAAATGTAGAAGGCATCAACGTACACAAGTACGGCGCGCACATTTTCCATACATCCAACAAACAGGTCTGGGACTTTGTGAATTCCATTGTGGAGTTCAACCGTTACACCAACTCCCCTGTCGCCAACTACAAAGGTCAGTTGTTCAACTTACCGTTCAACATGAACACCTTCTACCAGATGTGGGGTGTAAGGACTCCTGCAGAGGCCCAGGCAAAGATTGACGAGCAAAAGGCGGAAGCAGTCGCTGCCTTGAACGGACGCGAACCTGCCAACTTGGAAGAACAAGCCCTCACCCTCGTCGGGAAAGACATCTTTCAGAAACTAATCAAGGAATACACCGAAAAGCAATGGGGCCGTGATTGCAAGGACCTTCCTGCATTCATCATCAAAAGACTTCCGGTGCGAATGGTTTTTGACAACAACTACTTTAACGACAAATACCAGGGCATTCCCATTGGCGGATACAACAAGTTGATCGAAGGTCTGCTTGAAGATGTCGAATGCCGTACCGGGGTTGATTTCTTTGCAGAATACAAAGACTCCTGGCGTGAAGTCGCAGATAAACTGGTGTACACTGGAGCTGTTGACGAGTACTTTGATTATAAGCTGGGAAAACTGGATTGGCGAACAGTCAGCTTCAAGACCCGCGTCGAGGACATCCCCAACTATCAGGGCAATGCCGTGGTGAACTATACTTCTCACGATCAGCCGTTCACCCGCATTATCGAACACAAGCACTTTGAGATGTTCGGCCAAGCTGTTTACGATTGTCCCAAAACTGTTATTTCAGAAGAATACTCTACCGAATACAAGGATGGCATGGAACCATACTACCCTGTAAATAATGACAGGAACAACGCCCTAGCTGAAGAATACCGCAAACTTGCTGCAACCGAAAAAGATGTAATCTTTGGTGGCCGCCTGGGTCAGTACAAGTACTTTGACATGGCTCCGATCATTGAACAAGTGTTGAATATTGATCAAATTTAATGTATGATAAAATAGGAGGATTCAAAAATGTCATACATAAGTTCTCATGTAGAGAACGCTTCTCAAGGTATTTTATATTGGATGGGATATCGAAAATCATTGTACAATGGATGTACGATTCGAGAAATTCCTATAGCAGACCAGTTTTGCACAATTCTGAAAAGCAGTTTCAATGATGGTAGCACAGTTCAGGGAGAAGTTTCCTACGAAGAACTGTTATGGCAAGGTGCTAGCGAATTCGAAAATTTGAAAACAAAATTCGCAGATGTTGTCATTTACGACGTAAATGGCAACGTAGACACAGTCATTGAAATAAAGCGTTATACTTCAATATGGAAAGAAATTCACGATGATTTGAAACGTCTTGCCGTATTGAAGCGCGATCGTCCAAACATTAAAGTCTACGAACTTATTATTGGTGATCAAGTCACCCCGAGAGAATTCATTGACCCTAGTACAGCACGAGCTATAAGCGGTAACATATTCATCACTGAAAGCAAAGTGGATAAAAACCCACTTAATGGCGATTACGTAGAATGCTCTGTTGTCAGAGCTTGTTCCCTTACAAGCAAGAAACTAAGTATTAACGGTTTAGAGAACGATCCTATAGCAGTGGCGGCTGATCTCTATAAAAACGCATATTACGCTTGCATTTTAGAAATAAAAAGGTGATACATCTGTCATCTACCAATTTTTGTCAGCGAATCAATGGTGTAATAGTATTTCTCCTTTTCATACTTGGCTAAATCGAGAGCAACCTTTGCCCAATCGATTCTGTAAGCTTCCCCATAATTATGGGGAAGCTTACAATTTGACGTGACATATCTAAGCCTTGCACAGACCAACATCAGATTCTAGGCCAGGTTCGACCTGGCTTTTTTCATTTAAAAGCGGAACTCCTTTTGCAATCCGCGGCAGCGATCGTGACCCCTTGGGGCGTAGACTTTTGCGCTTATGCGTGTAAGCTTCCCCATAATTAGGACTGTTCATAACTAGACAAATGGCAATCAAGCCGTTGTCAAAATGCTACCTTTGGTAGCAAAGGAACAGCCATGAGAAAACTGACTCATTCCGAATCGGAAATCATTAAAAGCGTTAAC
>JAZRWJ010000017.1:0-5011 GCA_045599625.1 Fibrobacter sp. | reverse complement strand
GCTGAAGGTAATGCTTCGATGAAGAACGAGTTAGGCGGCAAAGGCGCTAACTTGGCAGAAATGTGTCTGCTGAAACTTCCTGTACCAGCCGGTTTGACCATCACAACCGAATGCTGCACAGCTTATTACGAAAACAACTGCCAACTTCCTGCTGGCCTCATGGATGAAGTCCATGCTGGCATGAAGAACATGGAAGAAATCATGGGCATGAAATATGGCGACCCGGAAAATCCGCTTCTCGTCAGCTGCCGTTCAGGCGCGCGCAAGTCAATGCCTGGCATGATGGATACCGTCCTCAACATCGGTCTCTGCTCAAAGACCATTCCTGGTTTGATTAAGAAGACCAACAACGAACGTTTCGTTTACGACTCATACCGTCGTCTGATCATGATGTACGCCGACGTCGTTATGGAAAAGGCTGAAGGCATCGAACCTGCCGATGGCAAGAGCATCCGCAAGCAACTCGACGATATGCTCGACGCTTTCAAGGAAGCAAAGGGCTACAAATCAGATACCGAAATCAAGGCTGAAGAACTGCAGCAGCTGGCTGAAGACTTCAAGGTCCGCATCAAGGAAGTGCTCGGCACTGAATTCCCTGATGATGCTGAAGCCCAACTCGAAGGCGGCATCAAGGCCGTGTTCAAGAGCTGGAACGGCAAGAAGGCTATCTCCTTCCGCCGCATCGAAGGTATTCCGGACGACTGGGGTACTGCAGTCAACGTGCAGACCATGGTCTTCGGTAACATGGGCGAAGGCTCAGCTACCGGCGTTGCTTTCACCCGTAACCCCGCCACTGGCGACAACCAATTCTATGGCGAATGGCTGGTCAACGCACAAGGCGAAGACGTGGTTGCCGGTATCCGCACTCCTAACCCGCTGAACGACGACACCAAGAACGAGCAGAATAAAGACTATAAGTCAATGCAGGAACTCATGCCTGAGACTTACAAGGAACTCTGCGAAGTCCGTCGCATTCTTGAAGAAAACTATCACGACATGCTCGACATCGAGTTCACCATCCAAGATGGCAAGCTCTACATGTTGCAATGCCGCGTCGGTAAGCGCACAGGTATCGCTGCCCTGACCATGGCTCTCGACATGCTTCACGAAGGTCTCATCGACGAAAAGGAAGTGGTGATGCGCGTGGCTCCAGCCCAAATGGACGAACTCCTCCACCCAATCCTCGACGCCGCTGACGAAAAGAAACACGAAGTCATTGCCAAGGGTCTGCCAGCAGGTCCTGGTGGTGCCGTCGGTATCATCGCCCTCGATAGCGAAAAATCAAAGGAATACACCGCCAAGAAGATTAAGAACATCTTGGTCCGTGAAGAAACCAACCCGGAAGACGTTGAAGGTATGCGTTCAGCCGACGGTATCCTTACCGCTCGCGGCGGCATGACTTCACACGCTGCTTTGGTTGCCCGTGGCTGGGGCAAGTGCTGCATCGTTGGTTGCGACGCCGTCAAGATCAACATGGAAGAACGCACTGTCACCATCGCTGGCAAGAAGTTCAACGAAGGCGACATCCTCGCCCTGAACGGCGCAAGCGGCTATGTGTATGGCGAAGCCGTTGGCATGATTGACTCATCAGAAAATCCACGCTTCCAAGAGTTCATGGCTCTGGTTGCCAAATACCAAGGCATGGGCGTCCGCACCAACGCTGACACTCCGGAAGACACCCAAAACGCTGTCAACTTCGGCGCTGAAGGTATCGGCCTGTTCCGTATCGAACACATGTTCTACGGCAAGAACGGTGCTACACCTCTCGACATCCTCCGCAACATGATTCTTTCTTCAAGTAAGGAAGAACGTCTGGCTGCCCTCAACGAACTTGAACCACACATCAAGGAAGCTGCTAAGAGCACCCTCAAGATATTGAACCACAAGCCGCTCACCTTCCGTCTGATGGACCCACCTTTGCATGAGTTCGTTCCACAAACCGAAGAAAAGCAACGCGCTAAGGCTCAGGAAAGAGGCATCACCTTCGAAGAAATCAAGAAGAGAATCGACGCTCTGCACGAAGTGAACCCAATGATGGGTCTCCGTGGCGCACGTCTCGGTATCGTTTATCCTGAAATCTCCGAAATCCAGTTCCGCGCCCTGTTCACAGCTACTGCTGAACTGATGGTTGAAGGTTACGATCCACATCTGGAAATCATGGTTCCTCTGACCATCGACGTCAAGGAATTGAAGCACCAGAAGGCTATCGCCGACAGAGTCCAGGCTGAAGTGGAAGCCAAGCACGGCGTGAAGATCAGCTACCTCTACGGTACCATGATTGAAATCCCACGCGCAACCCTGATGGCCGACGAAATCGCTGAAGTGGCTCAGTTCTTCTCATTCGGCACCAACGACCTGACTCAGATGACCCTCGGTTTCTCACGCGACGATGTGAACGAAATCATCCACACCTACATTGACGAAAAGATCATCCCTGCCGACCCATTCAAGACTTTGGATCAGCAAGGCGTTGGCCAACTCGTGAAGTTGGGCGTCGAACGCGGTCGCAGCACCCGTCCAGGCATGAAGTGCGGTGTTTGCGGTGAACACGGTGGCGATCCTGCATCAGTCGAATTCTTCTACAATGCCGGCATGACCTACGTCAGCTGCTCACCATTCCGTGTACCTGTTGCACGTCTGGCCGCAGCCCAAGCCGCCATTAACAAGGAACGCGGTTGCTAAACCATAAATGATTTATGAGACGCGATGAATCGCGTCTCTACAAGACAGCCTCTGGAGACAGAGGCTGTCTTGTTATTCGATTTGGAGGATTGAGCTACACATAAAAGGTAGTTTGATTTCGGACAATTGCTAAAACAATTCTCCGTTCCAAAGCATCCGGTATATGCGGTTATACATTCCTTTAAAATTTAAATTACCGATTTGGATTTTACTTGAATATTCCAATTAGCGATTTGGATTTTCAAGGTAAATTCCCGCTGCAAAAATAGAAATCTTTTTCATAACAAACGCAAATTCACCAAAATGAACCAATGATTTTTCCGCCAGCTTCCCCTACTGCTCCACTGTGCCGCCCAAAGTGTCTGGAAGACGCCACCTTAGTAACCATGTACGCCATAGGCAAGCGTGGCAGCCCCCGGCAGGCAGAACACCGATAGGTAACAACATACAGGACATAAACCTCTCACAAATCTCACATAAATGCCGCAAGCGCACCACCCCTTGGGCAGTGCGCTTGCAGTTTCCGTCTTTACGCACTCACTTGCGCGCCCCGCCCGACAAGTTTTTCGTCCCAGCAAGTAGCGGGAAACAAGGGCTATTTCTGACGCGCGGAACGCACTGCCCGAACAGAGCGACCATATTCACGGGTTAAGTAGCGCATGTAGGAGCCGCCCGAATCGAACCCGCAGTACCACGCGTCGATTGGGCTGGCAGTGTTGAGCGAACTCAACCAGTAGAGACCGACGAGGCCTGCGTTGATGAGTCTGTCATCCCAACGGCAGCCAGCGGCAGGCAAGAAGAGCGTGTTGCCGTTAGGTCCCGTGAAGCATCGCCCCTTCACGCCATTTTGCGTTGTCCACGTCGAAGTGCAATGGTCAAGAAGCTCCCACCATTCCTCATACGTCGGGGTGCGCCAGCCACTGCCCCAATTGGCCGTGGCTGCATCGTCGCCCGCTTGCAGAATGGTCAGGTTGTCGGTATAGCCGTTGCAGCCATAGTCAGAATCATTGCAATATTTTGTCAAATCCCACCAACTATCATGGCATGAGTAGGTGTAGTTGTCCCAGTCGTAATAGCTTTTCGGCTGGGTTTCGGCCCAGGCGAAGTAGTCGCCATAGTCCTCAGGATTGTTGGCTCCAACATTGCACGATGCCCAAAGTAGGCCGCTCGGCAAACCAAGGTCAACCCAATTGTGTTCTTCTTTTACACGATAGATGTACACGGTATCCAAATCAGCCAATGCAGACCACACGGTTCCATCTTCATGGTTCAATTCCTGTCCATAAGCATCAATACGGATGTCATTCACGGCTTGAGTGTTAAGTACAACAGTATCGTTTTGGGTCTGATATCTAATGAAATAATGTCTTCCACTTTGGCCGAAGCCGAAAAAGCAAACTAGCAAAAATGCTATGAGTACAAGTGTTTTCTTCATCTTCTTATGAATTTGAGGGTTTGACTGTTGACTTTGATGAGATACAAGGTGTTGCCGCGCAGGGTTGCCAAGTCGATGACACATTCCTCACAGCTTGGCTGGCTGAAGACCACGCGCCCCAAGAGGTCGGAAATGACGACATTGCCTTTCCCTTTGCATTTCACATACAGTTTGTTAGCGGCAATGTAGGAAGCGTTTTCGTCGCTGTTTTCGCCCACGGAATTTCCTTCCGTGAAATAGTACTTGACGCCATCCTCCATGTAGAAGCTCAGGTCGTTCACAACCATGATGGAGTCCTGAAACTGAATGTCAACGCCATCAGCCAGTTCATAGCTGACCACAGCATTATCGGGCAAGACGAGATTGAAATATCGTAGCTCGTCCCTGTTCTGGGCATTAAGCCCTTGGCATAAAAGGAATGCCATGATGATAAAAGTAAGCCTTTTTCGCATAACTAGATGGATTTATGTTAATTTTAAAGTACAAAAATACAGAAATTCCTAAAAAAAACAATAGAATTGGAAAATTTTGCACCTAATCTCATATATACATTTTATTATACAATTTGGGAGACGCGATTCGCGTCTCTACAGAACAACTTCTGGAAACGGAGGCTGTTTTTTATTTGCGAGATACAATTTATTGTATCTTTGCCGAAAATAAGACATAAATTTAAACGCAAACAATCTAAACACTATCAATATGAAAAAGCATTTGTTCCTCGCCTTGGCGCTGATGATGGGATTCACAGCCGTCCAGGCACAAGATGAAAAGAAAGAAGAAGGCTTCCAGTTCACCACCATCAAGGAAGCGCCTATCACCGGCATCCGCGACCAAAACCGCTCGTCGACCTGCTGGGCACATTCGGGCATCGCCCTCATGGAAGCCGAAGCA
>JAZRWJ010000016.1:0-6500 GCA_045599625.1 Fibrobacter sp. | reverse complement strand
GAAGCCTGGCTGATACCCACTGCCTGTGCAGCGATACCGAGACGAGCGCCGTTCATGAGGGCCATCACGTACTTGATGAGACCGAACTTGCGACGGCCGCAGAGTTCTGCCTTAGCGTTCTTGTAAACCAGTTCGCAGGTGGTGGTGGGGGGGGGAGGTCTCCCCCTCGCTACAGCCCCGGCCCCGCCCTTATAATCATTCCCTTCTGGAATAAAGTTCCGAAACCCACCCGGCCGGGTCTTCCGCTACCCCCTCTGCGGGGCTCAGTCGCCGCCCCGCAATGCCCTGGCTTGCGGAATGTTATTTTTATCTTAAATTCCCCTTGCGGAAATGTCCTTTTTTTTTTATGATTGGCTTCGTTCTTTTTTGAATAGACATTTTGGGGGTTGTTTTAGAACGCTTGGCTATTTAGCGTTAATTGCTATTTGTCTGCGATTGTTCTTTAGTGTCCTCTGAAAAATGGTGAAATTAGACCTGAATAGGAGGAAAGATTGAAAAATCTATTAAAGTTTGTTTTTCAGCGTTATTAACTCTTGTTGGTACGAGTAGCGCTCTAAATGCTTGGGATAAGTCTGTAGCCGAAGTATTGCCGGGTTCTGGCGATGTTGATAATCCTGCTTGGATTGCCCAAGTTGAAAGACCTGGCGCCCTTGCTACTGGAAATTTAATTGCTTCGTACGATGAAAATGATTACATCCCATATGGCTATTGTAATGATGTTGTTGATGAGTCAGGTGAAAATTTTAAAGAAGGTGTTTACCAGGTCAAGTCGCTAACCGGAATTCTTAAGAAAGAAACTGATTACGATGGTCTTGACACCTGGCATTGGATGGCGTATTACACCATGGGTTATACTATAACCTGTGGAAATAAGATTACATATAAGGGCCTTTTTAAGTGGCGTAAACATTTGTGGAAATGCAGATCTAATATGGATAACTGGGACTGGGACGATGCTGGCTGCAGTAATAAACATGATATGAGTCTTCATGATTTGGATATTAATACCTACGATTATGCTACGAACACCTTTGTTTCTTTTCGTGATAACGCAAACGAGAATGGAAACAATGTTGTTCCTATAAAGGACCTGATTAAGGCATGGAATGGCAGACCGGTTGAATTTCCTGCGTGGACTTATACGGGTGAACCTGGAAAGACCCTTGCTCATCCGGTTTTGTTTGTTCATGGCTTGAATAGTGACTATGAAATATGGGGGGTAAAGTCCAATGCACCTAAGGCATGCGCCGATTGTGAGAAAAAGGCTCAATCGGAATTTATGAAGGCTCTTGTAAAATCCTATGAAAATGGCTCTGCTCCGGATATTCTTGCTAGAACGTACAATGTTCCTAACACAGGAGACGATATTAATAAAAATGGTATATACTTCTATCAAACTCCAGGTAGTTATGTTGATGGAAAATGGGTAGAAGCAAGACCGTTCTGGGATGCAATTCCATCCCAGTCTAAGAGATTGTATGAAAGAATTGTTGAGGTGATGGATGACTTTTATGGGTCTAAGGGAATAGATTGGAGGACTAATGAAAAGGCTGATATTGACTTGGTTGGACACAGCCAAGGTGGTCTAACTATTAGAGAAATGTTCCGTGGTTTAAGGGCCGACGCTAGTGTATATCCTGCGGGTACGGCCAATGCGGCAAACCATGTCCGCAAAGTTATTACTGTAGATACTCCTCACTTCGGTTCTGAATTGGCTACGGCTAATCCTGATAATATTACGGAAAATTATTCTGGTTTGAAGAAGATTGTTAAGGATTTGGATGATTCTAAAACTGATAATCCTCCAGAACATGAACTAGTCAAAGCTGAATTGGATATGGATTGGCTAGATTATGGTCTAGCTGTTAAGGAAGGCGTTAAAGAAGATAATACGTTCTACTGTGGTGCGATTAGTGGGTGTGGAATTCTTGGTTGGGTCGCAGGATTAATCTCTTACCCTTTTGATAAAGTTTATTTGACGGTTAAAGGTCCTTACATTGGAACGTACGAGGCGACAGTGTCTCTTGATGGTATGATTGATAAAAAAAATGCTAAGACTATTGAAATAAATAATCTTGAACCCATTGCTAAGGATGCCTATGATTCCCGCCATAATGGTCTTCACTTGGATCCTTATGGTGCGTTTATGCAAAGATTGAATACTGTGAAGGATGAAAAATCTCCTTATCCGGAAAAACCTAATGGAGAGGCTGTCAAAATGTTGCCATTGTATTCTCCTAAATCAACTCAAGTTCTCTCTTCTTTGCTAGGCTCTCTTTCCTACACGGCAGATAGATTGTGTGAAAATTATGACGATGATGAAAGCGGTTGTTTTGTTATAGGGGATTTTTTTGATGATATTGTTGTCAATATGAGTAAGAAGGAGGGCTTTGATATTAATAGTGCTTCTCTTAAAGCCGTAAATTCGGAATTGTGGAAATCTCTTGTTGATATTCAGGATACTTGGTTTGGTAAGGGCGATGCTCTTGTGACGGAATATAGTCAGAAATTTATAGATGAAGATTTGAATCTTTCTCCTGCGAAGGTTTCTGCGTTTATTCCCCCCAGAGGATTTGTTTTCCATGATGCTTTGGCTCCGTGGGAAGATATTCTCCATGGTTCTGTTGACAGTGATGAATTTGGCATCCATATTAAGGGTGCCACTGATCAGGGTTTGGACATTGTGTGTGCTTTGGACCAGCATTGCGATGACGTTGCTCATAATGATGCTTCTAATATTCTTTATCTTGATATGGGTACCGTTGATTTTGTTGGAGATTTCGATGTGGCTCCAATTTTCTTGAATCAGGGAACCCAAGAAGTTAAGGTTAGCGATGCAACTTACGTTCTTGCCGCTAGTTATATTCCTGGTACGGGTTCTGTAGTTCGTTATACGGATGAAAATGGAATTGAACATCAAGAAACATTGTTTGATGGTTCTATTGCTACTAGTCCTTCGATTAAACGTGTCGGTCAGATTTTGCATGTGACTTTTGCAAACCAGTCGGGTAAGACTTTTGAAAAGGATTACTTGCTTTCTAATTTAGCCGAAAAAACTACTTTCGCAGTTGTTGTTGGTGCAGGAGATGCTGCTCCAAGTGTGGTGATGGGTACTGGCATCGTGGCCGATCCTTCGACGCAGATTCCCCCTGTTTCTCCCGATGATAAGGTTACTAAAAATAGCCCAATGACGGTGTACCATCGTGAAGCTCGTGTGCAGCATGAGAGGAATACCTCTCGTCCTAGAATTCTTGTGACAAATACTAGTGGAAAAGACATTGCAGGTTTTAAGGTGGCATACTACTTTACTGCAGATCCCGCCCACAAACCTGTTGTTGAGGTAGACTATCCTAAGATTCCTGTGGTTTTGGAAAATCTTGGTGGCGATCAGTGGAGGTTCATCCTAGATGCTAGTGACCAGGTCCTTGCTGCAGGTAGCGTTCTTCCCAATGTCGATGGCTGGCAGATTCGTATCCATTACGAAGACTGGACTGACTATAAGTTTATCAACGACTGGTCTGCGGACCATAACCATGGTGTTCCTACTCAAAATACCAAGATTGTTGTTTATGATTTAAAAGACAATATTATTTGGGGTCATGAACCTAGCACGTATAGGAGTGTTGATGAAGGTTTGATTCCTCAGGCTACAGCAACCATGGCCTGGTATGATTCTGCTCCTTACGAAAAGAATTATTTGAAGCCTAGGGTTACTGTTAAGAATACGGGTTCTGTATCCCTACAGAACTATAAGGCTAAACTTTGGTTCCGTGTGCCCGAAGGCAAGGAACTAAATGTTCCCACCGATGACTGGTATACTCCGACCTCTGTTCCGTCACTTGCAAATGTGGGAGAAAATGTTTGGGAACTGGTCATGAGCTTCAATAAATTCATCCTCTATCCGGGTGAATCTGTCAGTGAAGGCGATATAGGTGTTCGTCTGAAGGATTGGAGTGTATTTGATAAGACGGTATGCGGCATGGCTTTGCTTGATGCTGAAGATAATGTCATTTTCGGTAGTGTGCCTACGGTTGAACGTTGCAAGTCTTTCAATGAACCGAACTTGATGACTCCGCAATATACTTGGAATTTCTAATATGAAAAATCCTTTTTGCCTAGTGATGTTGTCTATTATTCTTGCCGCCTGTGCAAAAGATTCTGGCGTGCCCTCGGAACCGGTCGAATCTATGCAAGATAGCTGGATAAGTGTTTTTGTTCCAGACAAGGATTCCCTTAACACGAGAGGTAGTGGCTTACAGAAAGTGCTACACTCGGGTTCGTGGATTATGGTTGAAGACGCCTGGAGTGTCCCTGCAGAGGGTATGCCCGGATATCTTGTACATGCTCCCCGTCTTTTCATTTCGGCCGTTAATGGAAATCGCTGGGATACGCTTTCTGTTCCGTCAAAAGGTTTCGTACACACGCTTTATGCTGATTCCACCGCGTTCTATGTGGGTACAACTACGGGCGATGTTTTGAAATACTTGCCGGATAGCAAAGAGTGGGAAAAGATAAATGTTCTTGATTCTTCTAATGGTATTGAATACGGCGTTTATGGAATAGCCAAATTTAAAGGCGACCTGATTGTTTGCTTGGCGGGTTTCAAGGATACCGTTTCAAAGGAAGTTGTATCTATTATCAGATTGCAAAATGGTGACTCATGGATAGATCTGGAAACCCCTCCCATTCACTATGATACCTATGGAGAGGAGACGATTCCAATGCAGTTCCATAAAGGTGTTGAATGGAATGGAAAATTCTATGCAGCAACGTCTGATGGTGTTTTTGAACTTGAGTTAGGATCTAGACAGTGGATACAACTGCCATATCCTCCAAAGGTCCAGTACACGAAGAGATATGTTGCCAACCCAATTCGTGAAATTCTTGTTCATAAAAACAGCTTGGTTATTGCTGATAAATGGAGCATGCTGGTATATGAATGGAATGCGATGGAAAACAATTGGACTTCAATGGATAGCCTTTACCTAAATGGTTTTGATAAGGATACTTTGGATTATGTGATAGATCTCAATTCGATAAATGGCAAGCGATCTCTAACATCGGATGGAACGCATTTATTTGTTGTGGGAGATAGAACGTATCCTAAGGTGTACATGGGAGATTATGGAGAACCCTATGGCAATATTCCTAAAGGATGGAGAAGAATTGTTGGAGAATCCATAAAGGGCCAACAACTCTCAACAATAAGAATATATGGAGTTGATGTGATAGATGATATGCTCTATGCCGCCTCTTATGAAGGCTTGTTCAAAATTTCGTTGAAGAATCTGGATAAGATTATTGCTGGTGAAAAAGATTTTTTCTAACGGATTAAACAATCAAATGATTGAAAAAGGAATTAATAATGAAATGTAGTTTTCTTAAAATAGCATCAATTGTGGCTGTTGTTGCTACTTCTGCTATTGCTGATGAAACCTTTAATGGCATTGGAATTGCTATTACTCCGGCAGAAAAAGGTGCCGAGGTTGTGAGTGTTATTCCGGGGACTCCTGCTGCTGATTCAAAATTACAAAAGGGTGATGTTATTATTTCTGTGGATGGAAATAGTACATACTGCAAGAAAATGACCGATGTTCAGAATTTGCTGCGTGGCGAAAACAATAAGCCGGTGGGTATTGTTTTTATTAACAATGGGGATACCCTTGAAACGACGATTCGTCGTGCGGAGTTGACTGTAAAGAACCTGGATAGCGAGGAGTTCAGTGGCGCAGAACTGGAATCTTACGCAAGCGCAGTCCGTTCTGACAAAAAACTTGTTGCAATTATGAATCAAGGTGATGTTGTTGACGACGCCAATGTTGATGTAAAGAATGTAGACTGCATTTATGTTGATAAGGATGTGATTAAGGAATCCGCTCCGATTACCCAGGGGAAGAAAGCCGAAAAGATCAAAGTGAAAGGTGTAGACCGTAACACTATCAGCTTTGAACTTGAATCCGCTGGTGAAGCTCTTGTGTCTGTGACTAATTCCAGTGGTGTCGTTGTATCGTGTATTCAAATTCCTCATGCAATGAAAGGAATTAATAGAATATCCTGGGATTCCAGTAATGCTCCCGCCGATCGCTACGTTGTTAGTGTTGAACATCATGGATTCACTAATGGAAAAAGCGTTCTTTTGAAATAACATAAACGCATAATAGCCAAGACCTCGACTCATTGCGAGTCGGGAAAGAATATCAAAAAAGACCCCGGCTCCTGTGAGTCGAGGTCTTTTTAAGTTTTAAGGGAGATCCCGGATCAAGTCCGGGATGACATCCTTTAACCGCGCGGAACCTTTAGGCAATTAAGCCTTATAGTCAGCGATCTGTTCTGCAGTCAGGTTCATGATGAAGTTGGAGTGCTTCATCACTTCTGCTTCAGCAAGGTTCAGGTAAACCTTGGCGCTCTTGCCGAACAGTTCTGCGTTTGCAGAAGCGTCGCGGATGAGGAGCTGAGCCATGACGCAGTTACCGGCCATTTCGTACAGGCGGCGGCTGCAG
>JAZRWJ010000015.1:0-13982 GCA_045599625.1 Fibrobacter sp. | reverse complement strand
AGCTATTCCGAAGCCATCGAACTGGCTTTCTATGGCGCCAGCATCATCCACCCGAAGACCATCAAGCCGCTGCAAAACAAAAACATAAGGCTGAACGTGCAGTCGTTCATTCACCCCGACATGGAGCCCAGCGTGATTGACAAGGAAAACGGCATGACCATTCCATCACACATTGTAAAAGACAACCAAACCTTGGTGAGCATTTCGCCACGCGACTTCTCCTTCATGAACGAGCACAACCTGAAGACGGTTTTCGAAGTCTGCGACGAGCTCCGCATCCATGCCAACATGATGCAGACCTCAGCCCTCATGCTCTCCCTCTGCTTCGACCACGATGATGCCAAGCGCGAAGCCTTGATGGAATCGCTCAACAAATCGTTCAGCATAAAATACAACGAAAGCCTCCAGCTTTACACCATCCGTCATTACGAGGAAGGCTTGGAGAAGGCTTTCATAGCAGGCCGGAAAATCTATCTGGAACAGCGCAGCCGCGCCACAGCACAGTTTGTCATCGGGAAATAAAAAAATGCCGAAGCATGGCTCCGGCATTTTAGTCCAATATCAATCAGATATTCATTTCTTCACGAACTCCACGCGGCGGTTCTTGGCGCGGCCTTCGTCGGTTGAGTTGTCGGCAATCGGGCTGTGGCTGCCTTTACCGACTGCACTGAGACGGTCTGCAGCGATGCCTTGTTCCACCAAGGCTGCCACGATAGCTTCCGCACGTTTCTGGCTGAGCGGATCGTTCACTTTATCCGAACCGGTATTGTCGCAATGGCCCTGAACTTCGAATTTCAGCGAAGCATCGTCCTGCATCAGTTTGGCGATACGCATGATTTCCACCATTGATTCTGGTTTCAAATCAGCCTTGCCAGTCTCAAAAGTGATGGCATAGGTGATAATCTTGCCGTCGGTAGTGAGGCGGTCGTAAAGCGGAACTGCGCCTTTGGCGATACGGACATTGGTGATGAAGTTTACGCCATGGTCACTCCAAAGACGGCTTTCCAGTTCAAGATAGTTAGGAGCCTTCATGTTAGGAATATTGACGACGCGCGTACCATTGATATAAGCCTTGAAAGCGCGCTTGTTGAACGAGATGGAGAGGTGGTTCCATTCGCCATCGTTCAGGTAAGCCCCAATCTCAGCATCGGAACTGACAGCTCTATCCGAAGTGGATGTGTACCAGCAACTGACCGACTTTGAATCTGCAGTGTGCCACTCAAACCAGCAAACGCGATTGCCATCTTCGGTATAGAACTCCATTCCGTAATTCGAACGTGAATACAGATTCTCTTCTATGGTGCTGTTGTCGCCAGCATAGAAATCACATTCGACGGTGAATTCGTCAGTGAGATAATTGCGGGGATTCTTCATAAGAGGAGCGACTCTAGTGTTATTACCCTGGAAGTCGAAAGCCATCTTGCCATCGAATTTCACCACTTCGGAAACACCACTGATAAGGTCCCACTTGCTTGGAAATTCACCTAACTGTTCGCCAACGAGGTCGTCGTCAAAGATAATCTCATCGCCAGGGACAAAATCGCTCTTGGCATAAACAGCTTCCGCTTTCTTAGGATGTGTTGCTGAGACAGATTGGCCTTCCGGCTTTTTCGCACCGCACTCATTGCAGAACTTGCCCGTGTTGCCGGTGTTGCCACATTCAGGGCATGTCCAAGTGCCAGAAGCCGTTCTTTCTTCCTCGGCCTCGGTTTCTTCGTTGGCCTTCTGTTTGTCTTTCTTTTTCTTGTTGAAGGCACCATCAATGCCCTCGTCAATCTTGCGGTTAATCTGGTTACTCACCGCACTTTCAGCAGCTTCGGCTGCCCTTTCACCGATTCTTTTCAGAATCTGAGCGTTTGCCGGCATCATCATGGCCAGGCAAGCAATTGCAACTAGAAACAATCTTTTCATTGTAGCAGAATTTTTTAGTCCTTAATTAATAATGGTGCAAAAATACAATTAAATCTTCACATTGCTGTTTTTTACCACAAAAAGATGAATTACTCTTTAAACAAGGCGAGACCTTACCCGAACAGCACATTCAAATCGAGTTTCAGGAAATCCTCAACCGAAATGCCGCCCGAGCCTACGACATAGACATATTTCGGATGAAAAGCCTCCATAAAGACAGAGAGGCCTCGGTTCATCGTCCGTCTGCCGCTTTTGACTTCGATGCCGATAACGCTTTCGCCTCTGGCCAAGACAAAATCGACCTCATCCTGGGCATCGCGCCAATAATACAGCTTGAAATCCATCACGCCGGCCTTTCCGACGAGATACGCACCGACAGCCGACTCGACCCATCGTCCCCAACGCATCGGGTCAGTGTATTCCTTCACGAAACCGCGGCCCGTATACACGCTCATCAAAGCCGAGTTATAGACCTGATATTTCGGAATGGAATTGTATTTCCTGGAATTATCAGACGCATATTTTTGCAAGCCTGCCAGCAGTTCACATTCGTCGAGCACCTTTATATAATTGGCCAAAGTGGTCACATTGCCTGCATCCTGCAATTGTCCCAACATCTTGTTCAGCGAGAGCAACTCGCCCGAATAGCTGCAACCTAATTCGAACAGCTGGCGCAACAAGGCTGGTTTGTAGATGATGGTCGTCATCAGCACATCTTTTGAAATGGCAGGCTCAACAACGGCATCCAGTATGTATCTTTTCCAACGGCTTTCGTTTTTCACCAGATTGGCTCCTCCAGGATAACCGCCATAATAAATGTACTGGTCGACATTCCACCCAAAGGCATCGTGCATCTCCTGATAACTCCAGTGCCCCATCCTAATCATTTCGAAACGGCCAGCCAACGATTCCGTCAAACCGCTTTTCAGCAGCAGACGCGATGAGCCCAGCAACACGACCTTAATGTTGACATCATGGAAACTGTCCAAGTCCCATTCGCGTTTGACCGCTTCGCTCCAATTCCGCATTTTCTGGATTTCGTCAATGACCAGAAGGTATTCGCCACCACCCAAAATACGATATTGAGCGCGTGCTGATTCCCACACGCGACCTATCCACGAAGTGTCGTCTTCAGGAATGCCGTCTGCCAACTCAAAAGTGTAAGGAATATCAATTTGCTGCAAAACCTGCTTCACCAAAGTAGACTTTCCCACTTGACGAGGACCGACAACAACCTGAATAAACTGACGCGGTTCACGGATGCGATCCATCAAAACATCAAAACAAGGTCTTATGAACATAACTCTATGATTTTTACGCTGCAAAATTACAAAAATTCTCAAATCTTCATCAAAAAATTCTCAAATCTCATCAGAAAAATTCTCAAATCTCACCAGAAAAATTCTCAAATCTCCATCAGAAAATTCTCAAATCTCATCAGAAAAATTCTCAAATCTCATTCATAACATGATTTTTTCCTAATATTGCAGTCCAAATGAAAACGATAGCACACATCCATAGCGAGTTCCCGACCAAGTTTGGCGTTCCACGCCAAAGCGGCATCATTGACAGCTTGAAAGCCACCATTGTCTTTGAACCTGAATACCGCAATCCCGATGCGTTCCGTGGCTTGGAAGACTTTTCGCACATCTGGCTCATCTGGGAGTTCTCGGAAGCGGTCCGCGACGATTGGTCGCCCACGGTCAGGCCGCCTCGTTTGGGCGGCAACACGCGCAAAGGCGTTTTCGCCACACGCTCGCCTTTCCGTCCCAATGCCATCGGACTCTCGTCGGTGAAATTAGACAAGATTGAAATCGACCCGAAACTCGGTCCCGTGCTGCACATCTCAGGCGCCGATCTCATGGATGGCACACCTATTTTCGACATCAAGCCTTACATCGCCTACACCGACAGCCACCCCGAAGCCGTCAGCGGTTTTGCCACACGGCCTGCAGAATACCTGCTTGAGGTAGATTTCCCTGAGACTTTACTTGCCAAAGTGCCAGAAGAGCAACGCGAGAGTCTTATCGCTGTGCTGGCGCACGACCCAAGGCCCCAATACCAAAACAGCCCCGAACGCATCTATGGGATGGCATTCGGAGCTGTAGAAGTTAAGTTTAAGGTCGACGGGGATTGTCTGTCCGTCATTTCCGTTTCACCAGCATGATCAACGCTGGAACGAAACATCGAAATCGTCAACAAAGACTGGTGATTCCGTTGGATTATAGATATAGAATTTCACCCGTTCTGCGGCATACCATGCCGAATCGACCGGAATGGTAAAGGTAAAGAAATCCCATCGTTTGTCGGAGCAAAGATGCGGGCGCAAAAGATGATACTCCAATTTTGTAGGCGCATCGGCATAATCAAGCTGGACAGCCAATTGCGCTTCATGCAAGGTGTCGGTCTGGAAGACCTGTGCCGAAACGTATGCCTTGTTGGATTCGGGCAGCATGTGACCCGGCACTTCCAAAGTCAGGCTGAACGGCTTTTCACCGCAGACCTTGCTGGAGTACTTGCCCGACCATGACCTTTCGTCCGTAAACGTATAGTCACCTTGCCAGAAAGCCTTCGGGCCTTTCTCACATTCGTTCCTGAACGCACCTTGGATTGTCGGGAAATCCGCTATCGGCCGGTATTGTTCAGGGTAATATTGCTGCAAGGCACGCGCCACATTCTGCGCAATGGTCTTGCGGCCGTATTCCATATAGTGTTCAGTGGTCCAATTGCGGTCGGTGTAGAGCGAATCACGCACAGAACTGATGTTGTCGACCAGCTGGACATTATCCAGAGAACCATATCGGTCGACCAGATAATCGCGGTTACGCTTGATGAGGAAAATCAAGTCCTCGCCCACCAGTTCGTTGGCACGGTCGACATTTTCCGCCATCAGGTTGAACACCAGATTCCAGCCTCTGTCCTGCGCCAATTTCACGATATTGTCGAAATCCTTCAGGCGCGGGTTGTCGTCCTTGATGGTAAAAGCGTAAGTCTTCACATAATGGCAAGCCAATTCGGTCAAGGCTTGGCTATAAACGCCATTTTCATCATTACAACCCTGAAGGCTACGGGCCACATCCCAATCATGGGCATTGCCGTAAGGAAAATCGTAAGGAAAATCCAACGCATCATTATAAAGATGCTTTCTACTCAGATTGCTCCATTCCTTGGCCGACTTAATCGGATAAGCCTTGAAAGCCAGCAGGAAGCGCTTCATCAAAGGCGGATAGTCTTTCATCAGGACCAGGTATTTCTGAATCGGAGTCTCCAATTCGGAATAAATCCAGCCTGAATTGAACGAACGCATGTTCATGGTGACGACGACCGTCTTCACTTGACTATCTTCAGGTATGTTTTTCAGCATATAATAATACACCTCGGCATGAGATGCCTCCTTGGTCAAATCGCCACAACGGACTCCAGGGAAACAATCCCACACGAAATCGCTTATTTTACGCCGGTCAGCATCATCCCACGAAAATGTTTTGTTTGACGACTCGCCCAAATAGATTATCTCACAGCTGTCGGCAGCAGCTTTCCGAGGCAATTCGATGATTTCGGAATGTTGCTGCAAATCTTTCTCATAGAAGAAACGGGCATACAGCCAATTCAACGCCACAAGAATCAAGATGACAAGCGGTATTCTATACAACAGTTTCTTCATGGCTTAGAATTGGAAATAGATGAATGGGAAATTGTTAACGCTCGAGCACACGATGATCATGAAAATCAGTGCCACATAGATAACCCAACGCAACACGGCCGGCTTGTTTTCGCACCAATCGTCGAAGCGGGTGTCGAAAAGCAGGAAATCGGTCAGGATGAAGAGGCCGAGATAAATCCATATGCGCCAATCGATGGACAAGTGCTGTCCCGTTCCGAAATTGGTGAACATCGAGACGAACATGTCCTTCATGTTGACAAAGTCAGTAGCGCGGAACATCACCCAGAACAAGGTGACGAGGACGAAAGTCTTCAGCACGCGGAACACGTCAAGCGACCAACGGCCCGCTTGGGTCTTGGCTTCAGGCAACGGCAGCTTGTTCTTCATGAATTTCTCGACAATATGGAGCAAGCCATGGGCAAAGCCCCAGAAAAGGAAAGTCCAGGCCGCACCATGCCAGATGCCGCTCAAGACGAAGACCACCAGAATATTGAAGGCCCAACGGCCAAACTTCACACGGCTGCCGCCAAGAGGGATGTAGACATAATCGCGGAACCAAGTCGACAGTGAGATGTGCCACCGATGCCAAAACTCACCGATGCTCTTGGCGAGATAGGGACTGCGGAAATTATCCATGATGTCGAAGTCCATCAGCTTGGCCGCACCCAATGCGATAGTGGAATAACCGAAGAAATCGCAATAAATCTGGAAGGAATAGAACACGGCAGCCAGCATGACGCTCCATGAATTGTAAGCGTTTGGATCTTCATACACCATGTCGACGTAAGTACCCAGATTGTCGGCGACCACCATCTTGATAAACAGGCCAAACAGAATCAGCCGCATGCCTTTGGAGATGTTCTCATAGCAGAACTTTTTCTCCTCGTGCAGCTGCCGCAACAGGCTGCCAGGCCTTTCGATAGGACCCGTCACCAATTGCGGGAAAAACATCACATACAGCGAATAATAGCCGAAATGATGTTCCGCCTTCTGGTTGCCGCGATACACCTCAATCACATAGCTCATGCTTTGGAAAGTATGGAACGACAAGCCTATAGGCAGTATGATATTGACCGTAGTGTTCAATCCGATGCCCAACGACTGGCAGAGCCTAACCAAATTATCGTTGACAAAGCCCAGATACTTGAAAATAAAAAGGACCAGCACCGTCGAAACGATGCTGATCACCATAAATGTTTTTCTTTTCTTTGGCTCGGCCTCGTGCCTTTCCATCAAGATACCGGCCGAATAGTCGATAATAATGGTTATCAGCAGAATAAGGATGTATTTGGGCACGAACCACATGTAAAACACGCAGCTCGAGGCCAGCAACATCATCCATCGCACCCGTTGTGGCAGCAGGTAAAACAGCAGCACAACGATGGGCAGGAAAATGGCAAATTCTATCGAGTTGAAAACCATATCGGGTTCAGGCTTATTCTATCACCTTGGCTTCTTCCACTTGGAGGATGCTCTTGTCGGAATTGCTGTAAACGTAAGCGATGACATAGCAGTTGGAAGCATCGAAAGCTTCATCAACAAGCGCATCATATTGCTTCGTTATGCCGTTAGCGTCTATCGATACAATATCTCCCCAAGCATCATTCAAAGAGGTGCGGAACACGTGACGGTGGACATAGTCGTCGACGACACCTGAAGGTGTAGCTTGCTTGCCGATGACGTTGTCTTCCATCAGGCAGACGACAAGGCTAAGATCCTCGTCGATGTCGGCCAGTTCCCTCATGTTGACTTGAACATTAAGCGAACGGGTATCAGGATTATAAGTGGTGAAAAGCTTGATGTCGACGACAGGGTCCTTTTCCAGTTCAGCGGCAACGGCAGCGCCCCACGATCCGGAGTTGACGCCATAGCTTCCCGAAGTGGAAATACGGTTCACAGTGCCAATCGGGTTGACGTCAAAGCCAAAGTAGTCGTACCATTCCGTGCCTTCTGGCGTTCTGAAGTTCGTTGTTGGAGAGAGCGGGGCCGAGAGGTCGCCGGCATGGACACCCAAAACGATGAGACGGTCACCATATTCGGCCTGCAAATCGAGGGCGACTTGAGCGGCAGCCGGGCAATTGACGCAACGCACGCCCGTGTAGTCTTCCAGCAGCACCTTTTTCTTTACAAGATCTCCAATGATGAAATCAACCATGACCGTATATTCGCAAGTAGTGCCATTGGCAGCGGTTACGGTGTAAACCACAGGTGAAGAGAAGTCTTGGGCTTCGCCTGAAGCCGGGTTGATGGTAGCGCCTTCCGAGACACGGATCTCAGGAACCAGATTGGTGACATCAGTACCGAGCGGAACCAGTGCATAGACTGTCTTTTCCACATTGTCGACATTTGCCGTGACAAAAATATCAGGGAAACTGAATTCCAGGATGTCTTTTTTATCGTCAAGATTACCGCTTTGCACCATGACGGTATAAACCGCCACATCGCCATTATAAGCGGTCACAGTGTACCGCACGGGTTCGGAGAAATCCTGAGCCACGCCCGAAGCCGGTTCGATGGTGGCATATTTGCAGATCTCAATTTCAGGCGTGAGATTCGTTATGTCATAATCCATACCCTCCTCCATCGTGAAAATAACGGTCTTCAGACCGGTGTTGACATAACCGTCCACATTATTGATGGCAAAGCGATGAATGGTATTGTCTTTTTCTTCGCTTTTCAGATAAGGTTCATCGACTTTATCGCAGGCGCTCATGGCAAACAGGGCCACGATAGCCATAGTCAAAATATTTCTAAATTTCTTCATAGCATTCAGTTTTTAAAAGCTTGTTGTAACGGTCAGAGTCACGCCTGAGGAAGCAGGCACCAGACGGCAGACGCCGCCCACGCAGAGCATGCCTTCGTTCTGACGGCCTGCAGTGAGAGCGATACGGGTGGCATCCTTGGTATAACCGCCCATGACGGTATAGTAATGCTGTCTGTAATCTTCCACAGGGTTGCCATAGTTCCATTTGTCGGAAACAGCGAAGAACCAATTCGGAGCGAAGGTGTATTCCAACATGGCTGAAGCCCAGTTGCCTGCCTTCTTGTAGTTGGTTATCTCTTCTTCCCCGATGTTGCTATAATCGCCACTGTCCCACAAGCCTTGCAGTTCAAGACGCAGGCTGTGATTGCCGCCAAGATTATGGGTGATGTCGAGGATACCGATGTTGGTCTTCACGGCATCCATGCCGGCATGGCCTTCGATGGTAGCGATGTCATAATAGAGGTTGACATATTCGGCATTGAACTTCCATTTCTTGTTGATCTTGCGTTCGACAGCGAAGTTGATATCGCGGAAGAACATCTTTTCGCCCACGCCAAAGAATGGAGAGGAGTAGCCCAAGGTACCGTTGGCATCGTTGAAACCGGTGGTGCCATCGACATAATTACGCACGATGTCGTTGACCTGGCTCATGTTCAGGCAGAGGCTTGTGCCATATTTGCCGCCCAGCCATGTGCCCTTAGGGATCTTGTAGTTGACCTGGAACTGGCCCGCCATTTCACCGTTAGGCTGTGTGGCGTAAGGATAGAGCGAGGAGAGGCAATAGCTGTGCATGCGGTTGATAGGCGGGATGAAGTTGATGTCGAGCACACTGCCTTCAGCGGCATAGTCCGACTTGTAGCTCATGTTGTCGACGCGTTTCACCTGCAGCACCACGCCCAAGCCCTTCTGTGAATAAGAGAGGTTGGCGAGGAAAGACTGGCCTTCCTTGAAGATATAGTTGTTGATGTACGACGGGTCGTTCATCTTGTAGGCATATTCTGCCGACAAGGCGAAACGGCCATAGCTCATGTTAGCGCGACCTGCGAAGGCGGCCACGTTTTCAGGCATGTTGTAAGTGGTGTTGAAATTCGGCTGGTACTTGCTGACCATGCTGGCGCCCAAAACAGTGCGGAAGCCTGCATCCTGCAATTTGCTGATGCTCTGGTTGATGTCCCATTCCACATCACCGCCACGGACGATGGCTCTGTTCTTGTTGTATTCTTCCCAGAAGAAACGCTGGCTGCCATAGACACCCTTCACGGTGACACCTTCGACAGGGCGATAGACCACCCTCATGCCCTTCAGGGCATTGTCGTAACCAAGGGTCCATTCTTCATAGGAGCGCAGCACGAGGCCATTGCCGAACTGCTCGTAAAAATCACCAATAGTGACACCGATTTCACCATTGTCGTAGGTAGCCCATGCATTGGCTAGGCCGAGCCCCTGCATACGGGCATCGAAACCCGAAAGCGGGGTGAGGCAAGCCTCGTAACGGATGCCTGCCGAAAAGTTGCCCAAGGTATAGTTCACCTTGCCGAAGCCGTTGATGCCCATACGCTTGCCATTGAGATAATCTTCCGTAATGCCGATGGCATCGTCGATGCCGTAATACTGGGCATCAACCTGGAAACTGCCGTTCACAGAACCTGCACCAAGATTGAGGTCCTGTGAAAACGACTTAAGTCCCAGCACACACAGTGCCAGGACTAAAGGGGTAGTAAATCTACGCATATTTCTTATTTTGCAATTTTCTTGATTTCCTTATAGAGTTCATTCTCTGAACCATCGACATAGCCTGAATGCTGATAGACAATCTTGCCCTTGCCGTCGATGAGGAATGTGTGAGGCGGGTTGCTGACGTTCATGGCGCGCTTGAGGTCGCTGTTCACATCGAGGAGGGTTTCGAATTCCCAGCCCTTGCCTTCAACGAATGGCTTCACACGGGCTGAAGAACGTGAGTCGTCTATAGAGACACTGTAGATCTTCACGCCTGTTTCATCCTGCCAATCTTCGTACACATCGTTCAAGGCTTCGTGTTCCTTAATGCAAGGCTTGCACCAGGTAGCCCAGAAAGTGATGACGATAGGATTGCCATTGTTTTTGATTTTAGAAATGTTGACGTCCTTGCCATTGAGGTCTTTAACCGTCACATTCGGCAAATCGGTTTTCGATTGTGCGTGAAGGCCTGCCATTGTCAGCACCATCACTAAGAGTAAAGCTAATCTTTTCATTGTAGTATGATTTTAATTTGTTGTTGTTATTTTCTTTTTTCTTGGTTTTCGGTTTTCGGTTTACAGTTTTCGGTTTTCAGTTTTTCAATCTTGCATTTTTATTGGTTTACAGTTTTCGGTTTACAGTTTTCAGTTTACAGTTTACTGATAACTGATAACTGATAACCCTTTTCTATTCTTCCACATTCATATAAACTTCCAATAATTTGCAATAATGTTCCGCCCGGATGGTCACATTCTTGATGCAGTTCGGAATCAGAACACATTCTCCTTCCCTTACACATTCCGTGCCATTCTCCCATTTCAGCGAAAAATTTCCTTTCGTGCTGATTAAAATGACAAAAGAATCGAGGTTGGAGTAGTCTTTTTCCATCTCACCGTCGAGTTGCAGCATGTCGGTAACGAAATACGGGCAGTCGACGACCGGCACGGTCTGGTTGAGTTTGTTGGCGACAGGCGTCTTGAACGATTCGGGGTTCTGGAAATCGATGGCATCGAGCGATTGCGCCACATGCAACTCACGACGCATGCCCGCCACGTCGATACGGTCCCAGTCGTAGATGCGATAGGTCGTGTCGCTGGTCTGCTGAATCTCAGCCACCATGATGCCCGGTCCCAAGGCATGGACACGTCCAGCCGGGATGAAGAACACATCGCCTTCGTGAGCGCTTTCGTGGTTGAGGACATCCTGCAAGCGGCCCTGCTCCAGCACCTTGACATATTCCTCACGGTTGAGGTCACGGTTGAAACCCGTCACCAGCTCGGCGTCCTGGTCGGCTTGCATCACATACCACATCTCGGTCTTGCCCAAGCCGATTTCGCGTTTCTCCGCCAGTTCGTCATCGGGATGCACCTGCACGGAAAGCCAGTCGTTGGCATCGATGACTTTTATCAGTATCGGAAACTGTTCGCCATATTTGTCGAAGACGGCTTCACCGACGAGGTCGCCCATGAAGGTCTCCACCATATCGTTGATTTCATCGCCTTCGAAATCGCCGTTGAGGATTACGCTCTGCTCGTCCCAAAGGCCCGAGAGCAGCCACACCTCGCCACAGTTCGGCATCGGCCCAAAATCCTGATGGAGAATGTCTTTTATCTTACGTCCACCCCAGATCTTGTCCTTATAGATGGGCTTGAATTTAAAAGGATATAGCACGTTAGCCATTGTCAATGCTTTCTAAAACGCGGCAAAGATAGGAAAACCGGAGGATTTTATGCTATTGCCTCAAGAATCTTTTCAATGATATACCGCACATCGTCGTCGGTGACGCAAGGTCCGCTCGGCAGACACATGCCGCATTTGAAGAGTTCTTCCTCGATGCCCTTGGTATAGACCGCAGCCTCGGCATAGACTGGTTGCTTGTGCATAGGCTTCCACAACGGACGCGCCTCGATGCCCGCCTTGTCCAAAAAGACGCGCATGGCCTCCACATTGGCATTCGGTTCACAATCGGTATGGAGACTGCCACCGCCATGCACCACGCCAGCGGCACCGCCCACAGCACCTTGCACGGCCACGCTATAGGCGTTTTCCTGTCCCTTGACAGCCAGCGACGGACTTAAGGTGATGGTGTTGAGCCAGAAGTTGGATCCTTCGATGCTGCCGTCATGGAAGTCGATGCCATCGACTTTGGCGAAGGCCTCACGATACATGGCAGCGATATGGCGGTGATGCGCGACATGCGCGTCGGCGACCGTCATCTGGCCGATGCCGATACCCGCACAAATGTTACTCATGCGGTAGTTGTAGCCTATGGCCTCGTGCTGATAGTAAGGATAAGCCTCACGCGCCTGGGTGGCATACCACATGATCTTCGAGGCCGTCTCATCGTCGGGGCAGACGAGGGCACCCCCACCGGAGGTGGTGATCATCTTGTTGCCGTTGAAGCTGAGGACGCCATAACGGCCGAAAGTGCCGAGTCGCTGTCCCTTGTATTCGCTGCCGAAGCCTTCGGCGGCATCCTCGATGACGGGGATGTCGTATCTCTCAGCAATTTCCATGATCTCCTCGATGCGGTACGGCATGCCATAGAGCGCCACTGGGATGATGGCCTTAGGCTTGCGGCCCGTGGTGGCGATACGGTCCTTGATGGCGGCTTCCAGCAAGACCGGGTCCATGTTCCAGGTGTCTGCCTCACTGCCGATGAAGACCGGCTTGGCACCGAGATAGGTTATCGGGTGACTCGAGGCGCAGAAGGTGAACGACTGCACGCAGACCTCGTCGCCAGGACCCACGCCACAAGCGATGAGTGCCAGATGCACCGCAGCGGTGCCGCAGCTCAGGGCCACCACCTGCTTGCCTTGGCCCATATAGGCTTCCAGTTCCTCTTCAAACTGGTTCACATTCGGTCCCAAAGGCACCACATAGTTGTCGTCGAAAGCCTTTTGTATGTACTTCTTTTCGACACCGTCTTCGCTCATGTGCGCGAGACATAGAAAGATACGTTTTGACATATTTAGTTGTTATTTATTGTTCGATTTATCGTGAGTTATTTACAAGGCCTACCTCATAGCTCCTCTCCAGCAAACTCGATTTTCCTCCCCAGCACGGTGGCGAAGATCATCTTCATATCCAACCAGAAGGAATAATGCTGCAGGTAATACAAGTTCAGCCTCACCTTGTCGGGATAGATGACTTCGTCGTTGTAGCGCTGCGGGTCGTCGACCTGCGCCAGCAGTTCCTCTTCGTTGCGATATTTCAGCGAGGCGGGACCCGTGATGCCTGGACGGAGTCTCAGGATCGCCCTGTCCTCCCCTTCCAGTCTATCGGCATAGCCCGGCACATCGGGACGCGGGCCTACGAAACTCATCTTGCCGATGAAGACATCCCACAGCTGCGGCAGCTCATCGAGATGGAGACGCCTTAAGGTCCTGCCTATGGGCGTGATGCGGCCCTGTTCCAAGGCGGCTATGGGCGACTCCTCCTGCTCGCCTTCCATGGTGCAGAACTTATGGCAACGGAAAAGACGGCCGTTGCGGCCCACACGCACTTGGGCATAAAATGCCGGTCCGCCGGTCTTGACTTTTATCGTGATGGTTATGACAAGGTAGAGCCAGCTGAGGCTTAACAGTCCCAGCAAGCTTATGATTCTATCGAAAAGCCATTTTGGTAACATCGTTTTTTACGGCTTCGCCATGTCAGTCCCAAAGGGATGACAAGCGGGTCTATAAATAAAACTGACAAAAATACGGAAAAAAATCGCTCAGATTGAAGGAAAACCTCAATCTTTTTCAACAAAAAAAAAGAGTTTTGAGCGTTTTGTGAAACCACTTCTTCTCTTTCTCCTTGATGAGAAAGCGAAGCGAAAGAATCAAGGGCAGGACCATCGGCCCCTCGCTCGGCCAGCCTAGCGACTTGACCTTCAAGAAATATGTCATAAACGCAATTTCGTGAAGGTCAAGCCGTTAGTCT
>JAZRWJ010000014.1:0-8572 GCA_045599625.1 Fibrobacter sp. | reverse complement strand
ACATCAAGGACTTTTGATATTTGAGCGAAGCAGTTATCTATTCTTCTGCATGCCTTTCGGCATTCGACAGTCACTACACATATAGGCTCCTTCGAATGCTTAGGTGAACTCGAAAACATTTTCTAATTCCCTATCAATCTTATAGGAATAAAGATAGAAATACTCTTTTCCATGGCAAGGCGTTAGACATATACTATTTTTCTAGGGTTGGATATAGAGTTTGGCTATATCGCAGTCAGTAGATTCTTTATCACTGCAACAATATCGTTATAACCGATATTTGCAGCATACGAATTGCTTTTAGCATAGCGTTCCCAAAATTGTTTGAGACTACCGCTATTTTCAATGTCCACAAAATGTTCTACCGCATTTTTAACTTGGTCCCAGGATTTCCTGTGTTCGCAAGTCTTTTTTAAAGCTAAAGAGAATCTTTTCCCATTGAACTTTTTAAGCTTACTGAGCATATACACATCATAAAAATCACGAGGACGAGTGTTCAAAACGCCTTTACTTAAAATGGATTCAATTTTCTCTGCGACTATTGTTTCTAGCGTATATGTCCACAATTCAAAACTTTTCTGTGCATTACATAGATTAACCCAGGATCGTTTTTGGGGTTCGGGAGTCACGACATCTCCGGTGGTAATGTCAATCGTAAAAGGGACTACTAAAAATTTTGATTCGTAGAAGCCGTCAATAAAAACTCGGAATCCACCATAAGCATCATCTTCTCGAATTGGTTCGCAATTCTTTATTTCGAAAAAAGTATCATCTTGCAAATCAATCAGACTAATATCTTGGATAATACCTTGTACGTTTTTTTTCGTTAAAGGAAAAACCTCGGGATGTCATATCAATATCCATCGTGGTTCTATTTTCTATTCCAAGGATAACCGAAATTAAGGAACCGCCCTTGATAATGAAGCAGTCCTTGTAACTGGAAGCCGCAATTCGATTGAGAAAGCGCTCCATCATGAAATTCTGCAAAATCAATTGTGGAGCAACTCTTTTCTCTTTTGCAATGTTCTTGATTTTAGCTTTTAAGCTAGTCGCCTTTGCGCCTCTTTGTTTCACAGCAACACCTCCAGCGCATCGCGAACCTTCTCCACAATCCCAAGCTTTTGGGCATATTCAGAAAGATGTTGAAGATTTTTTGTCTGCATCTTTGCGTACATTTTCAACGATGCAATGTAGGTTTCTGGATCGAACTTTTTTTTGTACTTGATAAGATCACAAATAGTTCTTTCCGCATCAAAGCAGGGAACCAAATTTCCCATAGGCGTTTTGATTTCGGTTTTGCCAATGTTCCACGACTCCCTTTCAGCATAATGAATTGTGCATTCCTTTGAAAACGCGGAAGAAAGCCTTTTGTCCCTTGGAAGAGTGAAGGAATGAATCGCCGGCGTTCGTTCAGTAATGCCATTTAAAAACAGAGCCGTTTCATGTGAAAACACAATGTTTGGAGAACACAAACTGAGAATGAACAGCTCATCAGGAAGCTCGGTGGGCAATACATAGAATCCCTTTGCGACGCGGTCCAAGTCACCATTTGCAGCCATCTGGGAAAGAACGGCCCTGGAAACGCCCTGTTTTTCAGCGTTGGCGGTAGAAACCACGCCACCGTTAGCCTTGGCGATACTTTCGATAGTTTCTACAATTGCATTATGGCTCTTCTTTACATTCACTACAATAATATAAAATTTGTTGTAGCAAAAGTCAATATCTATATTTTCAAGCAAGCGACTCTCCTTTGTGTTACAATCACTCAAACCACATTTTAAACCCCTTGAATTCAATGGGTTTAATGCGATTTGAGAACGCGCCAAGAATTTGTTAATATAACGGAAATCAGTAACATTGCGATAAATCTTCATAAAGTTGTCAAATTCGACCACTTTAAAATAAGGCGAATTCGCCTAATTTTTAACTTTAGCTGTTCTTCTTTCCAGACGCCTGCGACACCATTTCCAGCAGTTGCTGCTTTGAAACGAAATTCAGCACGGAGAATGCAGTCAGTTTTTTCCCGAGTTCATTGAGGGATGAACCGATGTGATAAACGGTTTCGTCCACGATGATGAACCTGTCATGAACATTCTGAACGTCCTTGAGTTTAACAGTTGAGAATTGGCGATTCAGTCGTTCTTCTTCCTCTCGCAGATGTCGGTTTACATGGCCGGAATAGACAAACGCATTTACACCCGCAGACTTCTTGGCAACAAGTGAGAGTGCAACATCGTCTGCAAAAGGATCGATGACGATGATTTCTTCCTTTGCGGAACGCACCAGCTGGCAGGCGAATTCGTACCCACTCCACCAGGATTTTGCGTTCAGAATGCCCTCACTGGGAGGCAGGTTTGCCTTGACGAAAAAGTCAACATTCTTTTCTAGAGCCTGAACGCGAGAACCAAGACTTTCAAGCTTATTTTCGTGCGAGATAAGCCGCTGGTTTACAGAGCCACCCTTAAGAAGGTGTTCTTTGAGGATTTGGTTAGCCCATTGGCGAAAACGGGTTGCGATCAAAGACTTTACCCTATACCCAAGGGCGATAATCATGTCTAAATTGTAATAGGGTACAGATCGATTAACTTCTCGATTTCCTTCAATTCGAACCTGTCGGAAATTCCGACAAGTTGAATTTTTAGCCAACTCTGACTCACTATAAATGTTTTGAATGTGCTCAATAACATTCGATCGAGATGTTTGGAACAATTCAGCCATTTGTTGCTGGGTTAACCAAACAGTTTCGTCTTTGATCTTGACATCAATGTGAAATTCGCCGCCCTCGGGCTGATACACGATGATTTCGTTTCTCTCTTCCATATTTACTCCTTTGTGTTACAAGCTGGATATAAAAACACAAATTTAATGCACAAATGTTCTAGTGAACAAAATATAACTACACTCATGAAAAATGGCAATAGGGGCGCTGAAAAAATTTGAGTGACACCTACTGACATGCAGGATTATCTATATTCCCTGTGTACATAAAGAGTTTTGCTCTTGTCCACGCTTGAAACTTCGACACTTTCATGGTTCTTGGATAAGGCGACGCTCACGCTTGCTATTGGACTTTGCCTAATGGCATCGTTTTGCTACATGCATTTTGTTATATCTGCCTGTGCGCAATGCGACCCTTTTGGTGCTTTATGCACTAGCTGCCGTGTTTACGGCACGCTTTTGGGGCGTGGGTTGTTTGCGTTTATTTGAACCAGGCAGTCGAAGGCCCCAAGCGAGTAGATGCATTCAACCTCACGCCTTTTTTCGTTTAAATCGTGTGGAAGTTTTGCGACAAGAACAGCTCTTGTTGGGTTTGCTCTTGTTGTTGCTTGAAACTTCGACACTTTCACGGTTCTACAATAAAGCAAACGTTCGTTGACCTATGGTTGCATAGGCCATGCTGTACCCTGGGCGTACTGTATTCACTCGGTGCCCGGGGAATTCGTGCGTGTATCCACACGTGCGTTTGCGAGCGTTTTCTTTGCTTGTTTTGACATCGCGGTTTCTTGCTCCCGACTGAGGGTGAACTCGTTCACCTTCAACTCGAGGAACGAGAGTGGCCATAAAGCTCAAAACATACATCAGTTTATTTAGCAGCGCCGGTATTGGCTGTTTCGGCTTTAAGAAAGAAGGCTTTGAGTGTATTGCCACGGTTGAACTACTTGCCAGACGACTTGAAATCCAAAAATGCAACAAGAAATGTCGCTATGAATCGGGATACATTTGTGGAGACATGACCTTGGATGAAACCAAGGATAAAATTTTTGCAGAATATCGACTTTGGCAGAGTTCCCATAAGGTCAAGGAACTCGACGTCTTGATTGCGACCCCGCCTTGTCAGGGAATGTCTTACATCAACCATAAGAAAAATGACAAGAACAGGGAAATGAAGAGAAACTCCCTGGTTGTTGAATCCATCAAGATGACCAAGATGTTGATGCCAAAATTCTTCGTCTACGAGAATGTAAAAGCCTTTCTAGGTACATCTTGCTTAGACCTAGACGGAAACTTTAAGGCAATTAAGGATGCTATATCCCAGAATTTAGAAGGCGATTACAATCTTTTGTATAAGGTGGTAAACTTCAAAGACTATGGTTGTCCTTCTAGTAGAACACGGACCTTAGTTGTCGGTGTCCGTAAAGACATTCTTGATGTATCGCCTTTTGACATTTTTCCGGATCAGCAAAAAGAAAAAACACTTCGCCAAACCATAGGCCATTTGCCATCTTTAAAAACGATGGGCGAAATTTCAGAAAACGACATATATCATTCATTTCGAAAGTATAACCCAATTATGCTTCCATGGATTGAAAAATTAAAAGAAGGACAAGGCGCTTTCGAAAATGAAGATCCGGAACGTAGGCCATACCACATTGAAGATGGAAGGAAGGTCTTTAATGTTGAAAAAAATGGTGATAAATACACCAGACAATACTGGGACAAAGTTTCTCCATGCATACACACAAGGAATGATATTCTTGCCAGCCAAAATACGGTACACCCTGTAGACAATCGAGTATTCAGCATTCGCGAAGTGATGCTAATGATGTCCGTCCCAAAAGATTTTGAGTGGGATCAAGTTCCCTATTCAAAACTGAATATGATGTCCTTACAAGAGAAAGAAAAATATCTTTCAAAGAAGGATATCAACATCCGTCAAAATTTAGGCGAAGCGGTACCCACAATTATTTTCCAGCAGATTGCCTCAAAGATTAAATTTGCGTTAGAAAATATTTTTACAGATAAAGAAATCCTTCAGCTAATAAGCAAGGAAAAGCTGGTGGACCATCAGTCCATTCTAGCATATATTCATAATCACCCCGCTTTGGGTTTTGTCAACCTTTCAAGAATTGCAGAATATGCAAACACACATCGAGAAAATAACGAAGCTTTTTACACTCGTTCCAATATTTGCTATAGCATTTTGAAGTCTCTGCCAGATTCAAATCGGTATAAATCTCTTAAAATAATGGAACCATCGGCAGGTGTAGGAAATTTTCTCCCTGGTTTGATTGCAAAATATAGAGACGTCCCCAAAGTGTCTATAGATGTTTGCGACATTGACGAGAACAGTATTGAAATAATTAAAGAACTTTTAAAAATCATTGATATTCCCCCAAATATTCATTTCAATTTTTTCGTCGCCGATTATTTGACTTGGCTAGCGGAGCATCGTTATGATGTTGTTGTGGGGAATCCTCCATACAAAAAAATAACAGGTCAGGCAAAACTTCTTGCAACATACAAAAATCAAGTTTTCAACAAAGACTCCAATAATCTTTTTTCGTTTTTTATAGAAAAATCTCTTGGTTGCGCAGATGTGGTTTCGCTGATTGTTCCAAAGAGTTTGGTAAATGCACCAGAATTTAACAAAACAAGATCGCTTTTGAACAAACAAAAGATTGAACGAGTTATAGACTTCGGAGAACACGGGTTTAAGGATGTAAAGATCGAAACCATTGCTTTTGTGACCAATTTGAATAGAAAGTCAGAAGAAATCGTTGTTGAATCATATATCACTAATACAATTACAAAGTATGCTCAAATGTATGTTACAGACGATTTCTTTCCGTATTGGCTTCTCTATCGTGATGAAGAATTCGATCTAATTGTCAACAAAATGAATTTTGGCATATTCAAAGCGTTTAGAGACAGAACTATCACAAAGAAGTTGACGAAAAATACCGGTCCTATTCGCGTACTCAAATCTCGTAATATCAAAAACAATGATATTGAAAATATTGAAGGGTATGATTGTTATATCAACGATGTGTCGGAATTACCGGTTGGCGCATATTTGAATAAAGACAAATGTATTCTTATCCCAAATCTTACTTACAACCCAAGAGCGTGTTTCCTTCCAAAAAATTGTATTGCTGATGGATCCGTTGCAATTCTTGAATTAAAAGACAATTCTATAGTAATGACGGAAGATGACCTTGCATATTTTGCAACAGAAGAATTCTCTCGCTTTTATTGTATTGCTCGAAATCGCGGTACACGATCCTTGAATATTGACGCCAACGCCGTTTTCTTCTTTGGAAAACGAAAATAAGGAGTTTTTATGGATTTGAAAACACACTTTAATCAATTCAATGACTTTGATATTCGTGTCAACCACGATGCTAGATATGTTGACCAAAAATGTACTCCAGATATAGTTTGTTTTATTGCGGACTGTATTCTAAGTACAAGTTGTGCAAAAAAGACTTTTACCGTTAATGATTTGTGGGATGAAAATTATTTTATCCAAAATGCTAGAGTGATTTTTGGAAAACCATCTCCCAACAATCCTGATGCACGAAATGAATATAATAAGGTTTTAAGCCAGCCTTTAAAATTACTTGCGTACGCACATGTGTTAGAGCAATGCGGAACAGGGAAAATTTTAGTATTTAAAATTCAAAATATGGAAATGTTAGAATACATCTCTATAAAAGAACGAAATGCCTACAACTTTCTGTTATCATTTTTTGAAACCGTCATTGATGCTTGCGGTTTAGGTCGTTTATTCATCGAATATGAGCAAGAATGTAGCCAAGATATAACTACAGCACGAAATAATATTTACAATCGTTATCACGCATTTATATCTGCCAATACACCTTCAAAATCTAAAATTGATTGTGCAAGAATCTTTCACAAGGTTTTCAACATAATCGCATACTCAAGGCAACTGCCCGGAAGTCATGGCAAGGAACTTACTTGGTACGATTTAATGTACAATAAGGTAAATTGTCGAGATCATGGGAAAAATAAATCTTTAACTCGTGAAGAATCAGCAAGCCGTAGTGTGAAAGAAACTAACGAACTATTTTATATCGATTATCAAGTCAATAAGGCTATTCGTATGATTAAGAATATGCATGGCGATGTAAGCGAAGTTAACGATGAACTGGCACAGGGAAGAGCTACCGAGGTACACCACATTTTCCCGAAATCAAAATTTCCTCATTTGGGATCTTATTTAGAAAATCTCATTTTGCTGACAAGTAGTCAACATCGGCAAAAAGCTCACATGCGCAGTGACTTCAAAACAGTTGATATAGAGTATCAACAAATCTGCTTACTTTCAAAACTGAAAACAGTTGAAACTTTTATCCGTAACAATGGTGAAACTCGTTATACAAAAAAATCTTTCGCCTATGTTGTAAATGAAGGATTGATGGACGATGTCATATCAGAAAATGATTCGTTTAATGATATGAAACGAAAAATTTATAATGAGTACAATCAGTCGTCTTCATTCATGTATGTTGCAGAAAAGAAAGCCGGATATAGCGCATAAACAAAGCGACTGGATGGACAATTCTAAACCTTACCACAAAATCGTTGGCATCCAGCTGGATGTAAAGTCCGTGATGCGAAACTACCGTCGCAACGAAATTGCTCAATTCAGGTTGGCGGAAGTTGTGAGATCGTTCAAAGAAACTGAAGAAGCAGCAAAAAGTATTCACATAAAAAAAGCGACCCTTTTCAGGATCGCTTTCACACTAACGGAAGACACATTTTTCAGCTAATTACTACTCAGTTTCACCGTAAAGGCTTACCTTGTTATCTTCCTTGGTTGTGGTGTAACCAGCATCCACAGGGAGCTTTACGCCGGTGATGGCGCTGGCTTCGTCGCTTGCCAAGAAGTAGGCGGCAGCGGCAATTTCGGAAGGTTCAATCCAACGATTCAAAAGGCTCTTGTCTTCGGCAGCCTTGCGAAGCTTAGGATCGGAGTAGTCGTACTTGATGGCCATTTCGGTCTTGGTATAGCCAGGAGCCACCGAGTTCACGCGAATACCGTACTTGCCCAAATGGAAGGCTGCGGCACGAGTAAGCCCGTCAACAGAGGACTTGGAAATTCCATAACCAAACGGAGACCATTCTGCAAAGGATGCCACAAAGGAGGACACGTTCACGATGGCACCCTTAATCTTCTTTTCTACAAACACGCGGGAAACATGCTGAATCAAGTAGAGGCTTCCCCAGAGGTTCACATCTTCGGCCTGCTTAATCAATTCCGGGTCAAAGTTCAGAATATTCTTGCGGTGGCCCGTGATGCCGGCGTCATTGAACAGGGCGTCGATGCGGCCATACTTCTTTACCACTTCGGCGATGACTTCCTGACCCTGCTTGTAGTTGGTCACGTCAAGCTCGTAGGCGGTAACGTCGTGACCTTCGGCAACAAGCTTCGCCACTTCTTCGTCAAGCTCCTTCTTCTTGATGTCGGTGGCGGCAACGGCCCAGCCTTCCTTCAAAAACTTCTTGACACCTGCAAGACCAATACCCTGTGCAGCACCAGTAATAACAACAACTTTCTTTTCACTCATTTTATCATTTCCTTTTTTTGATTTGGCATCAATCAAAAACCAGTTTGTTCAACCTTTTTTTCGCCGAGACCATTCGGCACCGATTTATGATCTTGATTATTTTGCCCGGCACCGTACCAGGTCTTTCGTCCTTAAGTTTTCATAACTACTTGCTTTGTGCCAAAACATCAAGGACTTTTGATATTTGAGCGAAGCAGTTATCTATTCTTCTGCATGCCTTTCGGCATTCGACAGTCACTACACATATAGGCTCCTTC
>JAZRWJ010000013.1:0-10044 GCA_045599625.1 Fibrobacter sp. | reverse complement strand
TCTTCGTCAATTTTAATTATATTGTTATCCATAGGATGTTTTCTTTTTAGGTTGATTTGTGGTTATTTCAAATCTAAAAATTGGAACATCCTATTTTTTTTACCCCCTTAGAGGAATTTGCGAAAGACAATATACGTTATCACGCCCCGGCAGGCGATGTAGAACTTTCCGTTCCGAAGCTGCGCCTAGCTCTGTTTGAGAAAGCGTAATTGAACATTGACGCTACCCAGTGGATCGCCAATCGATATATTTTACAATTTCCTACACAACAAAATGTTATATTTACCAAAGGTTTGAAATAGGAGAATGTAGGCTTCCCTGTAAGTGGACTATGGCGTGTTTTAATAAGAGGGTAAATGATGTCATATTCATTGTTAAATGATTTCCAAACCGAGTGTCGCAAAAACATGTTTACATATTTTTATGACCGAGGTGCAGAATCAAAATGACATAGTCATTTCATTCTCAACCAGAGGAAAAAACAATGTCTAGAGTCTGGAATATGCAGGGGTTTGATAAGAGGGTTGCATAGTTACTATACGTCGTGCAAAAAGTTGTTTGTCAAAAAAAAACGGCGCAACCTTCGGGCTGCGTCGTTTTTAATTGCTTTGGATTGCTTGGACTTGGGGCCTCACGCCTTGGAACTTTAAGAACATCTCAGCACTTGGCCGGGGCGGATCATGTTGCCCTTGATGTTGTTCAGCTGCTTGAGGCGGGTAATGGAAATGCCGTATTTCTTGGCGATTTTGCCCAGGCAGTCACCGCGGCGGACCTTGTAGTAGCGGTGCTTGGATAGTTCCTTCTGGTATTCGTCTTCCACAGCTTGGATTTGAATCGGGTCGATTTCCGTGGTTGCAGCAAGGTAGGTGCCTTCCTGGAAATTGAATACCGTAGACGGATCAATATAGACACCGTTGTACTTCATTTCGAAATGGAGGTGGGCTCCAAAGGAACGGCCTGTGTTTCCGCCAATGCCGATAGTATCGCCAGCCATGACTTCGTCACCAATATTCACCTTCCAGCTTGCCAAGTGGGCGTAGAGGGTGGTGAGGCCGTTGCCGTGGTCAATAATCACGTACTTGCCGTAACCTTTGCGACGACCCTGGTTGCGGACCAGTTTTACCTTGCCCGGGAAGGCTGCAACAATGGTGCGGTCTTCGCCATGGCAGAGACCCAGGTCAACGCCACGATGCATACGGTAGGTACGGATGCCGTAGGGGCCGGCAATGCGGCGGCTTTCGGTGGGGATGAAGGCCGTGGTCATGTCCAGTACCAGCTTGCGGACGCTGTCCACCGTTGCGGAATCGGCGCTACCCATGGCGGCAGCCAGTTCGGCATCGGCTTCTTCCTGGCTCATTTCCTTGCCGTCGTCTACGTCGGTGCTGTCGGCGGAATCGGTGGTAGAGGTGTCGGCGGCAGCCACAGCTTCTTCGGAGGCGGGGGAGTCGGCAATTGCGGAAGCCGGAGCGTCTATGTTGCCTGCGTCGGCGGAGTCCAAAGAGGCGTTTCCGGAAAATTCGCTTTCGGTAACCTTGTCTGCCACAACTTTTGTAGTTAGGGCAGCAGAATCTTGCACAGATTCAGTCAAATTGGCTGGATTGCCTTCGTTGGCCCAAAGGCTCAGCGGCAAAGCGCAAAATATGGCGAGTCGTTTCAAATTCATAAGCTAATGGGGAAAGATACCTTTTTTCACTTAAATTGTCATTTATGTAAGTTTTTAAAAACGTAATGAAGACTTCTTCACTGTTCACTCTTCACTATTCATTATCAATTATTTTACTATCTTTGTCGCCGTCAGGGCCTATCATCCAGGTAGGTTCCTAGTCCGGCCAAAGGATATGCCTGTAACGTTCAGGTTCGGCCGAAAAAGGATATAAAAATGGCAAAGAAAGTTCAGGATGCCCTTAAGGACATCATTTCCCTCTGCAAGCGTCGCGGTTTCATTTTCCCGGGTTCCGAAATTTATGACGGCCTGGCCAACACCTGGGACTACGGTCCGTATGGCGTAGAACTGAAGCGCAACATCAAGAACCTCTGGTGGAAGAAGTTTGTGACCAGCCGTAAGGACGTGCTGGGTCTTGATAGCTCTATTCTCTTGAACCCCCGCGTTTGGAAGGCTTCTGGCCACGTGGGTAACTTCTCTGACCCCCTGGTTGACTGCCTTGCTTGCCACGAACGTTTCCGTGCAGACCACCTCCTCGAAGAAAAGCTGGGTGACGGCTGCTGCGCTGGCAAGAACTTCGACCAGATTGCCGAAATGATGGTGGAAAACAAGATCGAATGCCCCTCTTGCGGCAAGACCGAATTCACCAAGCCCCGCGCATTTAACCTCATGTTCCAGACCGAAATCGGTGTGATCGAAGGCGAAGGCAACAAGGTTTATCTCCGTCCGGAAACCGCTCAGGGTATCTTCGTCGACTTCAAGAACATTGTGGACAACGTTCGCCCCCGCATCCCCTTTGGCGTAGGTCAGATCGGTAAGTCTTTCCGTAACGAAATTACCCCGGGTAACTTCATCTTCCGTACCCGCGAATTCGAACAGATGGAATTGGAATTCTTCTGCGAACCGGGCACCGAACTTGAATGGTACGATTTCTGGCGTAAGTACTGCTTCAACTGGCTCATCAAGGACCTGGGCGTGAACGAATCCAAGCTCCGTCTCCGCGAACACGCCAAGGAAGAACTTTCTCACTACTCCAACGGTACCACCGACGTTGAATACGAATTCCCGTTCGGTTGGGGCGAACTGTGGGGCATTGCAAGCCGTACCAACTTCGACTTGACTGCTCACCAGAACGAATCCAAGGTCAAGCAGGAATACAACGACCAGGTGAACAACAAGCGCTATGTGCCTTACGTCGTGGAACCGTCCCTCGGTGTTGAACGTTTGCTCCTCGTTCTCCTCTGCGACGCTTACGAAGTCCAGAAACTTGAAAACGACGAACGTACCGTTCTCCACTTCGACCCGAAGGTTGCTCCGGTGAAGGTCGCTGTCCTTCCGCTGGTGAAGAAGGGCCAGGTCAAGGCTAAGGCTGAAGAACTTTACGAACAGCTGCTGACCCGCTGGAACGTGGAATACGATGAAACCCAGTCCATCGGTAAGCGTTACCGCCGTCAGGACGAACTGGGCACTCCGTTCTGCGTCACTGTCGACTTCGACACCGTTGGCGAAGGCGAATCTGATCCGGCAAAGCTGGGCTACGTCACTGTCCGTGAACGTGACTCCATGAAGCAGGAACTGGTGAAGATCGACGAACTGGAAGCATACCTGGCTGCAAAGCTCGGCTGCTAATTAGTAGCTAGTAATTAGTAGTTAGTTTATAATGGTGGGCCTGGTGGCCCACGGTATAGTGGGTGCGACACCAGTCGCACCATACTTGACTTCTAACTTTCTACTTTCTACGAAAGAAAGGTCATCCGCGAGGGTGGCCTTTTTTTATATTTACACAATGCTCAATAAACTTTTCAAATCCATCATTGACCAGGATGATACTGCTATCGTTATCTGCGACCTGGAACACGAAATAATCTACATGAACCCAAAGGCTTGCGAGGCCCAGGCCAAGCGTGGGGGAGCCGCCCTTGTCGGTCGTTGCCTTATGGATTGCCACAGTCCGGAATCCCAGGAAAAGATCCTCAAGATTATGGTCTGGTTCCAGGCGGACAAGTCCCACAACTGGGTGCACACCTTCTTCAACGAAAAGCAGAACAAGGACGGCTACATGATCGCCCTTCGCGATGAGAACGGCGAACTGATCGGCTATTACGAAAAGCACGAGTTTCGCACCAAAGATGAGACGCCTTTCTACGATATGGGTTAATTATAGCTATCTTGGCTATAAGAGGTAAAGGTTATGCGAGGAAAATTAGTACTTCTAGCATTAGTTAGTTTTGTTCTTTACGCTTGTACCGTTGATCTTGGATACGATCCTAGTAGCAGGTACGACGATAAACCCGTTGAATATATTGTTAAATGTGGAAGGGTTCATTGTAGCTCAACCCATAGCGACGACAATGTTCCCAAGTGCACAAAAGATTTGGAAGGCGCGATTTTCTTCATTGAAGACCAGGAAGCTGCATATGCTTGCATTGATGGTCAATGGACAGAAAAACGAAAGATGACTCTTCAACAGGCAGAGAGGGAAGGCGCTAAGGAATATGATAGTAGCATCAATATAATTTCATCTTCTTCTCGTCTCTCTAGTTCTTCGTCTGACCGTCATAATTACAACGACAAATCCTCTTCCAGCTATGTTCGTTCCTCCTCCAGCATCGCCATTGATGACGGCGAAGACGGCGACCTCCTGGATAGCCGCGATGGAAAGGTATATAAGACCGTCATCATTGAAAATCAAGTCTGGATGGCAGAAAACCTGAGAACAAGACTGATTATCGATCAAATTAATAATGCCAGCCTTCCTGACGAATTTTGCGATAATGATACATGCGTCTATTATTCTATGCCCACAGACGACATTTGTCCTGCAGGTTTCCGTGTTCCTTCTGCATCCGACTGGAATACACTGCGCCAAAACACAGGCGACAAGGCCCGTTATTTAAAGTCCAGGGATTTCCTTGGCGACGGTGCTGAAGACGGTGAGGATACCTACGGATTTTCCGCGAAGGCCGTGGGCTTTGCAGATATAAATGAGAGACTCATTTATGGATTTGATCAGTTCGTTGCTTATTGGACCGATAATGGCGATGTAATGTTCCTGAATTCTAATTCAGACTTAATCCAAGTTTCTCAGATTGTGGCATTCCCTTCAGATGATATGTCCTCGACCAATCTTCGAATGATTTCTAGTTCCGATTATTTCTCCGTTCGTTGTGTGAGGACCCGCAAATGAAAAACTTGATTCCATTTATTCTGCTATCCTTTGCTGCAGTCATTTTTTCAAGTTGTAGCGGAAAGACTAATCTGGTAATGGTGTCTTACGAAAAACGTAAGCCGTTATCGCAAGAAGACAAGCTGCAAATCGCCTTCTCCAATGTAACTCCTGTAACTCCCGAAAACGCAGTTCTTATTGCAACAATCAAGACCGATCCCGAAGTGGTTTGCTCTGGTGAAGCTGCAATGGGTTTCCTGATTAAGACTGCTCGCGAACTTGGTGCAAATTTCTTGTTTGTAAAGAAAGCTGATGACGCTAAGGTTGTTGTCGGTGGCGGTCTATATTATCAAGTGAAAAACTGCACCACACTTTACGCTGACTTCATGGAAGTAAAGGGGGAGGAGAAATAATGAAAAATCTCAGCATTATTTTGGCTCTTCTCTTGACGATTCCTGTGTTCGCCCAGAAATCTTCCAAGAAGGATTTTAGCGCCTTTGAAGAAAGCCTAATGAAAGGCTCCTCTACGGAAACCTCTTCTGTTGTTGACTCTTCCAACACAGAAGGAATGGAAACCTCTGAATCGTCTTCAGAAACCGGCTCTATGGAAAGCTTTGAAAGAAGCTTGATGGATCGACCTTCTGAATTGAACGAAGTCTTTGTCGCCCGCGACAACCTGCTTGAAGCGATTCAGCAGAAGAAAGCAGACCTCGTCAGAATTCGTATCAAGGAACTGGAAGATATGAATTCGGAATCCGTGGTTGCAGTTGAAAATGAAGAAAAGGAATATGCTTTCTTCAAGCTCAAGATGTTCAAGGATTTGCTTAACGATCTTGTCAAGCGATATAAGACAGCCTACGAGCCTGTTCATTTCAATAAGGATGCAAAGCATGCGTCGAACAGCGCTGACGCCTTGTTTTTGGCAGTGAAGAAGGACCTGGATCAACGCGATACTGCTCATAATATCTATTACCAGTATTCTGACCAGATTGATAGAGCACGAATGGCTGAACAAGATAAGAAAAAGCTGAAACTTATGCTCCTGCTTCGTAGTGCCTACTCCGAAAACGGTTTGCTGGAAAAGACAACAAAACTTGCAAAGCGCTATGTGAAGGATTATCCCGACGATCCGGATACTCCTTGGATTAAAGAATGCGTTCTCGGACCCCTTGAAAGAACCGACATCTATGAATACAAGTTCAAGATGAGAAAAGAAAACAAGGATGAAGTCATAAAGAAAAAGTTGTACACCGGAGGCTTTGGCATCAAGTTTGGAACACCGTTGTATGGCTTTGGCTTGCAGCATGGATTCGACAATTTCTATAGAAAAGACTTGTTTGAACCCGAGATGTACATGCTAGATTTCGAAGCGATTCTTCAAATCAACCGCTTTGTGCTTAACGTAGGCTATATCAATTCCGGTCTTGAATCCGTTGGCGGCTTTGGCTTTGATTTTGGTTATGTGCTATATGAAAGCCGTTACTTTAAAGTCAGCCCGTATGTAGGCATGGCCTTTTCCGAAGCATGCTTCAATGTCAAAAAGCAACTTCCTTATTACGGAAAATGGGTAGGAGATCTAGCTATAGATGGATCTGGCTTGAATACCTTCTCCCTGGGTGTTAATGGAGACCTTAAGTTCGGCACACCGTATTTCCTCTTCTCCGACGAAAAGCTTGTAAGCTTTATGTTGAGCATGAAGGCTGGGCTGAGCTACATTGACATTGATAGCCGATATTCCAGAGGTCGCGGCCTTGTGGCGTCTATGTCCTGGAGCCTTGGCGTGTTCTTCTGGTAGCACGGAATTTATAACGGTTTATACAAAAATGCTCAGCGGAAACGCTGGGCTTTTTTGTTTGTGCTGTTTGCTCATAGTAGGGGAAGGAATAAATGCAAAAAAGGATCTCTTTTCAGAGATCCTTTTTAGCGGGATAGACGAGGCTTGAACTCGCAACCTCCGGCGTGACAGGCCGGTGCTCTAACCAAAATTGAGCTACCACCCCAGTGGTTTGTTAGGCTTTTTCAACCGAACGACCCATATATAGAAATAAGAACAAACCTTGTCAAGGCAAATGAACGATTTTTCTTTATTTTTCGCATTTTTTTTGAGATAACATATTGTGTCCTGTTGTAAAACCGTACAACCCTTTTTCTTCGTTGGAACTTAACAAGATGCCTGCGATGGGCTAACTTTTGAGGTATGAACCAAACACGACTCCTTTCGCTCTCTACATTTTCTTTCGGCCTGTTGCTTAGTGTAACTGCGGCCACAGCCGCCTCTGCTGCAGAAACCGCTTACACGGCCCCGTCATTCTTCGATGCGAATGGTGCCTACTTCGGCCCGGATTGCGACGCCACCAATTATTCTGGCGCATACTACACCGGCGATTACACCAGCCCTTTCAAGAAGTATCTTGGCAAGACTGATGCAGAAATCCAGGCAAAGATCGATCAGCTCTGGAATCACTACTTTAAGGGCGATGACAATTCCAAGGTCTATTACGACCAAGGTAACGACGCCTACATCATGGATACGGGCAATAACGACGTCCGTTCCGAAGGCATGTCTTATGGCATGATGATCAGTGTCCAGACCAACCACAAGCAAGAATTCGACAAGATCTGGAACTGGGCCAAGAGCCGCATGTGGCACAAGAATGACGAATGGGACGGCTATTTCTCCTGGCAGATTCGCTTGAATGGCGGTCAGGACAACAAGCCCGCTCCGGATGGCGAACTGTACTTCATGATGTCCTTGCTCTTTGCCGCAAACCGCTGGGGCGACGCACAGTACATGAATGACGCCCAGTACATTCTGGACAAAATGTGGAACAACTGGCAGTACAAACTGTTCAACCAGAACAACTACATTGTAACCTTCCAGCCCACTCCAGGTAACACTGAATTCTCTGACCCGTCCTACGATTTGCCCGCATTCCTGGAACTGTTCTCCCGCTGGGCCAGCAAGGATCAGGACAAGTGGAAGAGAGCCCTTTCTGCAACCCGCGATCACTTGTACAGGTCCTCTCATCAGACCACCGGTCTCTTCACAGACTACAACAACTTCGACGGCACGCCTCATAGCGGCTTCGACAGCAACAATCCTTCGGACACCTACATGTTCGACGCCATCCGTTGCCCCATGAACTTCGGCATGGACTACTACCTGTTCGGTGCCGACACCAAGCGCCAGGAAGAAATGGCCAAAAAGATTCTCAACTTCTTTGAAAAGGACAACTATTCTCACGCCCATTTCACTTGGGACGGAAACCTGGTGAATAACCATTACAACGATCCTTACACGTTGGGCCAGAAGGGTGCAAACGCCGTGGCTATTTACGCCTTGCAGAACGATCCGTCCTACGAAGAAATCATCAAGAAAAATTTGAAGATGGCCTGGGACGGTCAGCCCCTTACCGGTAGGGATCGTTATTACGATGGCTTGGTCCATTTCTTGGCAATGCTTCACTTGACCGGCAATTTCAAGATTTGGAAGCCCAAGCCGACCGTGGAAAAGAAGACTGTGGAAGGTGACGAATACAACGGCGTAACCTATGATGCTCCCACCAAGATCAACGCCTTTGAAGGCTGCAAGCTTTACGAAGTGGAAATCAAGGCTCAGAAGGCCGCTGTAATCGATACTCCCGTAGTGCCTGTTGATACCAATACCAACGCAATCGTTTCTGCAAAGGCTATGAACGGCGTCAAGGTGTGGTCTTCTGCCAACTCCATCATGATTGAGAATGTTCCTGCCGGTACACGAATTTCTGTGGCCGACATGAACGGCCGTATTCTCAGAAACGCTCGCGTTACATCTGCAAACCATGAGATTCCCGTGGACAGCAGGGGAGCCTACCTGGTAATGGTCGGCAACAAGACTTTCAAGATTATAAAGTAAAGTCTCCTTTCAAACAAAAAAAAGGGTGGTCCTCTGGATCGCCCTTTTTTTAATTATGAGTTACGAATTACTAATTACTAGAAAGACTTGAAAAAACAAACGGCCCCGTTCGAATAAACGGAGACCGTTTTTAGTTATGAGTTATGAATTACTAATTACGAGAAAGTCTCATAAATCATAATTCGTACTTCATAATTGTCTTTAGTCAAAGACTAAAGGCTAATCAGACCTTCAGTGTCCTGGGACATTGCGGTGTAGAATGCGAAGCGTGCATCCACTTCCTTCTGGAGGTCATCGGCCAGCTTCTTAGCAACTTCCGGGTTGTTACGGGTGAGCTGCTTGTAGCGGTTTTCGGTGTAGATGTATTCTGCAACCGGGATAGTCGGGGCCTTGGAGTCGAGAACAAGGGGTGCCTTGCCTTCGGCGGCGAGAGCCGGGTTGTAGCGGAGCAGAGTCCAGTAACCGGAATCCACAGCCATCTTCTGGTGTTCCAGCTGGCTGTTGAGATCGAAGCCGTGGTTGATGCAGGGGCAGTAGCAGATGATCAGAGACGGACCATTGTGAGCTTCTGCTTCCTGGAGAACCTTCAGAGCCTGAGCGTCGTTTGCGCCGATGGCGATACGGCCAACGTACACATTCTTGTAGCTCATGGCGATAAGACCGAGGTCCTTCTTGCCAGCGCGCTTACCAGCGGCAGCGAAGAGGGCGACGGCGCCACGGTTGGTGGACTTGGAAGCCTGTCCACCAGTGTTGGAGTAAACTTCAGTGTCGAGGACGCAGATGTTCACATTTTCACCGGTTGCCATGACGTGGTCGAGACCACCGTAACCGATGTCGTATGCCCAACCGTCACCACCGAAGATCCATACCGACTTCTTAGCGAGGTACTGCTTCTCGGCGAGAATCTTTGCGGGAAGCTCGCAGCAGGTCTTGCCTTCGAGAACGGCGATGAGTTTCTTGGTAGCGTCCTCATTTGCCTTACCGTCGTCGTAGGTGTCGAGGTAAGCCTTAGCGGCTGCTTTGACGTCCTCGCAAGCCTTATCGGAGTTTGCGAGCTCGGTGACGTAGCCTTTGAGTCTTTCACGGATAGTCTTCTGACCGAGGTAAATGCCGAGACCGTGCTCTGCGTTATCCTCGAAGAGGGAGTTTGCCCAAGCCGGACCGCGTCCGCTTTCCTTGTTGACTGTGTAAGGAGTAGCGGGAGCCGAGCCGCCCCAAATGGAGGAGCATCCGGTTGCGTTGGAAATATACATTCTCTCACCGAAGAGCTGGGTGATGAGTCTTGCATAGGAGGTCTCGGCGCATCCTGCGCAGGAACCG
>JAZRWJ010000012.1:0-40992 GCA_045599625.1 Fibrobacter sp. | reverse complement strand
GAAGGAGCCTATATGTGTAGTGACTGTCGAATGCCGAAAGGCATGCAGAAGAATAGATAACTGCTTCGCTCAAATATCAAAAGTCCTTGATGTTTTGGCACAAAGCAAGTAGTTATGAAAACTTAAGGACGAAAGACCTGGCACGGTGCCGGGCGAAAAAATCAAAATCAGGAATCGGGCCGAATGAAGTCGGCAAAAAAAGGAATTTAAAAAATGAGTACAAAGAAAGTTGTCATTATTACTGGTGCTGCACAGGGTATTGGTCTTGCAACCGTTGAAAAGTTCTTGAAGGAAGGCTGGGCCGTTGCCGCTACCGATGTCAAGAAGTCTGAATTGGATGCTGAGGTAAATCGCCTCAAGGCTGAAGGCTACGAAGTGGAAGGTTACGAATTGGATGTGACCAACTTTGAGCAGGGCCAGAAGGTTGTGAAGGAAGTGATTGCGAAGTTTGGCCATGTAGATAGCTTGTTCAACAACGCAGGCATTGTGGGCCATCGCGGAAACATTCTGAACTTTGATCCGGTGGAACTGAAGAAGGCAACCGAAGTGAATGTGTTCGGCACGCTTTACCTGACCCAGCATGTTTCCAAGTACTTTGTTGAAAACAAGATTAAGGGTTCCATTGTGAACGTTGCAAGTATTGCCGCTGAATTTGCCGAATGGTCTCCCTTTGGCTATGGCGTTTCCAAGTGGGGCGTGAAGGGCGTTACGAAGTTCTCTGCTTTCCAGCTGGGTTCCTACGGCATTCGCGTGAACGCTGTGGCTCCGGGTTCCACCAAGACTCCCATGAGCAAAATCGACTGGTCCAATCCTGAAATTGCTGCCCAGACCGAAAAGAACACCTTGCTGAAAAAGTGGCTTGACCCGTCTGAAGTTGCAAATGCTGTGTTCTTCTTGGCTGGCGACCAGGCAAGCGGTATTACCGGCCATATTCTTTTGGTTGACGCTGGTTACACCGTGACCAAGGAAGACAACGCAAAGAGCATTTACGGCGAATAATTGCGGAGGCAGAAATGGTACGCATCACGTATAAGCAGAACATAAAGAAGCGTTCGTCTGAAGATTACAAGGCTGCGGTTTTGTCTGCAGCCCAGTGGCTTGATTCCCAGGAATATCAAGACGAGTATGGAATTTGCTGGAAGCAAGCAAACAGAAACTTCAATGTGGTTTATACGAATCCGGAAAGTTTCCACACGGGAACCTCCGGGATGATTCCGTACCTGCTTTCTGTCTATGATGTAAGCGGCGACAAGAAATATCTGGACAAAGCAATCGCAGTCGGCGAAAGGCTTATCAGAACCAAGGATCTTTTCTTTGTTCGAAATCTTGGCTTTCATGTGTCCGGCTCTCCTTGGTCCATTTATGGCGGGCTTCCTGGAGAAGCAAGCGCTGTTCTGATGCTTTACGAAAAAACAAAGATCCAGAAATTTTTGGATTTTGTAATTGAAGTTACCGAAGAAATCATTCAGGATAAAAAGCAAGGCGACGCAGGTGTTTACTGGTACGGTGTAGATAACTACGGCCTTGCCGGTGATACGGGAATTGTCCTGTATCTTTTGGATGTTGCCCGCAGGTTGAAAACTAAAAAGTACGACGACACCATTAGGGAAGCGGTTGCGCAAATTATCTCTTATGGCGAAAAGCAAGAAGCTGGCGGCACAAAGTGGAATGGCGTGGAGGCTGTTCGCGCCTGGGCCACCAAGGGAACGTACTGGCCCGGAATCGAATGGGGTACCACAGGAATTGTGTATTTGCTGGCCGATGCTTACGGTTATTTTGGCGATGAACTTTACCTGCAGCAGGCTTTGGAAGGGGAACAGCATGTAATCAGCGCCGCCGATGAAGTGGGCGAGAATGCTTACCTGGTTTCCATGAATTCCAATAATCCGGGCTTGTATTACATTGGCCATTGTCATGGGGCCATGGGCATCGTGAAAATGTTTACCCGCCTTGCCCAAGTCGATGGCAAGAATCCCCTTCACAAGGATTGGATCGAAAAGTTGGTGAACGGTATTCATTCTACTGGAGCGCCGACCATCCGTTCTCCGGGTTACTGGAACAATTTCTGCTACTGCTGCGGAACCACAGGCCTCTTGAGTATGTACATCGGACTTTATCTGGAATTTGGCGAAGAGAAATACCTGGATTACGCCAAGATCAGCTCCGATTACCTTGTGGGCAACGGCTTCAACGAAGACGGCAAGGGCCTAAGGTGGTACCAGAACTGGGATCGAATTAATCCCGAAGATGTTTACACCTATAACGGCTTTATTATTGGAAACGCAGGGAATGCGGCGCACTTGGCGCAGATTTATTCCTTGCTGAGCGGAAACTTCCATGCATACCGTTTTGTGGAAGAACCCTTCCGAGAAAAATAATGACAAAAATTGCTGAATAAATTTTGCGGATCGTCGCGAGGAGTGGAAAATGAATTTTGCGGAAAGACATTCTTTTGGAATTAACAAGGCATTTTTGAAAAAGTCCGTCAGCGACGACAAGGAATACTTGCAAGTCGCTCTTGATATTGAGAAGAGTATCCGCCGTCACGCCGTTGAATCGGAAACGGAAGTTTTCTGGAAAGAGAATGTGATTGGAAAACCGGGCCCTGTTAATGTAAGCCTTGGTTACGGACAGGCGGGAATCCTGTATTTTTATTTGCAGCTGTTCGAGGCGACGCAAGACGAATCTTTTGTGCCGCTCATTGAAAAGTCGGTGAACTACATTCGCAATCACTGGAAGGAAGGCTTGCCTCCGGAACCCCATCGCTATACATGGCCCGACGCCATGGCGTATGGAATCTACAGCGGAATTAGCGGAACAGGCGATGTTCTTTTGCTGGTCTATAGACGCTTCAAGTTTGAAACTGCAGAACTTGCCCTGAATGAAATTTACGAATATCTCAAGGCGAAGGCGGTGGCTGTTGATGGTGGCGTAAAGTGGACTGGAAGCCACGTGTCTCTTGCTGATGGCGGCGTGCTGATGTTCCTTACCGCCTTTTATGAAATCAAACCTAGTGAAGACCTGAAGAATTTCTTGAGCGCTGCGGGCAAGGGCTACTTGGCTTCGGGAATTGCTCATGAAAATGGCGGCTTGGAATTTTCTGATTTTGAAACAGCAAAACTTGCCGAACCAGATTTCCCTCATAAGGTAAGTCAGCCTAATTTTGAGTTGGGTTCAGCAGGTGCTGGCTTTGTACTGGCAAGACTTTATCAGACCTTGAAAGACGATGCCTATCTTGATGCCGCCAAGAAGGTGGAAGTTTATCTGGACTCCATCAAGATAAATCAGTCGAAGGGATTTTTGCTGCCTTATCGCGTAGGCGATCCCAATGCAACTGTTTATTATCTGGGCAACTGCCACGGCGCTGCGGGCACGGCGAAGTTCTACTACATCCTTGGAAAAATTTCTGGAGATAAAACTTACTTCGAAAAACTGCATCAGCTTTTCGATGGCTTTGAATCCTTCGGTGCTCCCGATAGAATGTCTGGTGGCTTCTGGAACAATCCTAGCGTATGCTGCGGAAACGCCGGCGTGCTGAATACCACCATCGGCCTCTATGAAAATCTTGGCGAAAAGCGCTGGGCAGATCTTGCACAGAAATCTGCAGAAATTCTCCTGGGCGAAAGAGACCTGGTGGAAAACGAAATCTATGGCTGGCCCATCGCTTACCGAAGAATCGCTCCCACGGAATTTTCTCACACCATTTTCTACAACGATGGTGATGCGGGAATCGCCGCCAGCCTGCTGCGCGCTTACTTCAAGAGCCAGAACATCAAAAATCCCAATTCCCTTGCCGAAGACCCGTTCGGTGCTTAGGGAAAATTTTTTTTGACTGCTCTCTTGCTTTTTTTTTTGATGTTCGTATATTTACGAACAGAGGCGAATATGGCAGAAAAAAAGTATTGTGAAGAAACCGAAAAGCTGGCGAGAATTGCAAAGGCGCTTGCTCATCCTGCAAGAATTGCCATTGTGCAATTCCTGGCGAAGCAGGATACCTGCTACTTTGGGGACATTCACGAAGAGTTGCCTATTGCCAAGGCGACCGTCAGCCAGCATCTAAAGGAACTGAAAGATTCTGGCTTGATCCAGGGTGAGATTGAAGCACCAAAGGTCAAGTACTGCATCGATCGTGAAAACTGGAAACTGGCGAAGACGCTTTTCAAGGATTTCTTCAATATGGAACTTTGTAAAAAGAAATCCTGTTGCAAGTAGTCGAAATCCCTGCAAGGCAGGGATAAATTTTTAACCTTGTTGTTCGTAGTTCTACGAATAACGAACATAAAAAAGCGGAACAATCCGCAAAGGAAACAAAATGAAAAACATCAAGATTCTTGTCAGTGAATGCAAATGCAACCAGTCCTTCGCCGATTCCGTAGAGCGAATCGTCAAGGAAATGGGAATCGGGGCGACCGTTACTCGTATAGACGATATCGTTCAGATGATTCCCTACAATGTAATGTCTCTCCCTGCCTTGGTGGTAGATGAAAAGGTGGTGGCCAAGGGCAAAATCAACGATGACGAAATCCGCAAGGTGCTGGGTTTATTGAATTCTTGCAGCTGTGGAAATTGCGGGTAGTTTATGAAGAAAGTTTTCTTGTTTTTGCTGGCTTGTGCCACAATGGTTATTGCCCAAGGGCCTGCCGTAGATGTGCTTTACTTTCACGGAGCGCAGCGTTGCATTACTTGTCGCAGCATTGAAAAGCTGACAAAGGAAGTATTGCAGGAGAGTTTTGCGAAAGAATTGAAGTCTGGCAAGGTTACGTTTACGGTTGTTGATATTTCTGAACCGACTAGTGAAAAGATTGCCAAGGAATATAAGGTGACGTGGTCTTCTCTTTTCGTGAATAAGTGGGATGGTGCTAACGAAAAACGCAATAACCTGACTCAGATGGGCTTTTCTTACGCAAAAAATCAGCCCGCCGAATTTAAGAAACGTTTTAAGCAGGTGATGGATGACCTTCTTAAATAATCTTTTGGAAAGTAGTCAGCTGCCCTTTTTTACTGCAGTTATTTTGGGATTGCTTACGGCAATTTCTCCTTGCCCGTTGCTAACCAATATTACGGCTGTAGGGTTCATTAGTAAAAAGGTGGATAAACCGCGCGCTGTATTTTTGCGAGGGCTTTTCTATGCGTTTGGTCGTGTTGTCAGCTACAGCGTTCTTGGGTTTATCCTAATTGCGGTTCTTCGTAAGGGCGGTGATGTTTTTGATATCCAAAATTTTGTAGGGCGGGCTGGCGAAACTGTACTTGGGCCGGTTCTTATTGTGATGGGCTTGTTCATGCTTTTGGGACATCTTTTGCCTTTGCCAAAATTTGGTTTCAAGGGTGTTGATGAATCAAAGTTCAATGGCCGATTGAACAGTGGGCTGGGCTCCTTTTTGCTGGGAATGCTTTTTGCACTTGCCTTTTGCCCGACTAGCGGCATGCTTTATTTTGGAATGCTGATTCCCATGTCAGTGGGAGCTACCGGCGGTTATTTTTTGCCGATTGCTTTTGGACTAGCCTCTTCGCTACCCATTTTGATCATCGCCTACATTTTGGCATTTAGCATTAACCGGCTTGGTGTTGCTGTTGGAAAAATGAAACTTTTCCAAGTTTGGTTTAACCGAATCGTTGCGCTGCTTTTTATAGTGGCTGGAATCTTAAAAACTTTTATGGAGTTTTAACTATGAAAATTCTCGTTTTGTGTACAGGAAATCGTTGCCGCAGCCAGATGGCCCATGGCATTTTGCAGAATCTGGATTCTTCGTTGGTGGTGTGTTCCGCTGGCGTAAAGCCCGCGCAGGAAGTGCATCCCTTGGGCGTCAAGGTAATGGCGGAAATAGGCATTGATATTTCAAAGCATTTTCCAAAACACGTGAATCAGTATTTGAATGAACCTTGGGATTTTGTCATCACGGTTTGCTGTGGTGCGAAGGAATCTTGCCCGGCGTTCTTTGGGCAGGTTGGAGAACGCCTGCACATTGGCTTTGACGATCCCGACGCTTTCAAGGGGACGGAGGAGGAAATTCTTCCGGAATTCCGACGCGTTCGTGACGAAATCAAAATGAAGATGGAAGAATTTTACCTGACAAAAATCAAAAATTCCAAGGCGTAAAATCGCGAGGTGGTAATGATCCAGCAGTTTGCAGATTGGCTTATCTATGGCTTGTGTGGCCTGGATGCAGCGTCCCGTTTAGGGGCCGCGCTTAACTTCTTTGTTTACGATTCCATAAAGATTGTGCTATTGCTTCTTGGAATCAGTTTCTTGATGGGAATCGTAAATGCTTATTTTCCGGTGGAGCGCCTACGAGACTTTTTGACTAGACACAAACTATTTGGCTTGCAGTATTTGCTTGCAGCTGCTTTTGGCGCTATAACGCCCTTCTGCTCTTGTTCTAGCATTCCGTTGTTTATTGGCTTTGTAAAAGGAGGAATACCTTTGGGAGTCACCTTCGCTTTCCTTATTACTTCGCCCTTGGTAAATGAGGTGGCGGTGGCAATGCTTGTGGCTGCTTTTGGTTGGAAGGTGATGATGATTTATGTTGTTAGCGGTATTTTATTGGGAGCGATCCTGGGCGCGATTTTAGGAAGATTCAAATTGGAACGTTTGCTCAGTGATTGGGTGCGTCAGATTCAAGGGGCATCTACGAATGCGGATTTCGCCTATTCTCGCGAAACTCTTTCCTTTGTTCATAGGCTCCCTGGAATTGCAAAGGGCTCGCTGGACATCGTTCGAGGCGTTATCATTTATGTGATTATTGGCATTGCTATCGGTGCTGCCATGCATGGTTATGTGCCCACGGGATTTTTTCAGGATTACCTTTCGGCAGATCATTGGTACGCGGTGCCTTTAGCGGTACTCCTCGCGGTGCCCATGTATTCCAATGCGGCCGGCGTGGTGCCCATTATTGAAGTGCTTGTCTCCAAAGGTGTCGCTATGGGGACCGCCCTTTCCTTTATGATGGCTGTGGTAGGGCTTTCCTTGCCCGAGGCGATGATGCTGAAAAAAGTCATGAGTGCAAAGCTCTTGTTCGTCTTTTTTGGAGCGGTTGCCTTAAGCATCATATTCCTTGGATTCTTTTTTAATGGAATTCTGTAGTGTTAATCTTTTTATTTCGAAAATGAAAAAACTTTATGGCATTGATATGGAGCAGACGCAATAATCGAAATTATTGAAGGATATTCCTGCCCCAGACATTGCGATCGCACAATTCTGTACCAAGCTGGTGCAGAATTTTTTTGCCTATGAAAAAAAATCAAACAAAAAATGTAGTTAGGGATGAAGTTGGCCGGGGGGCCGCCCAAAAGTCAAGTGCTTGTTTTATAGTTAAATCCTATACCTATCACTAGAAAAATAGTATAAACCTAATGCCTTGTCGCCGCAAGGCGTTTTTCTATCTTTATCCCTACAAAAATGATAGGGAATTAAAACGAAGTAATTTCACAACATTTCAAGGAGACAACATGAATAACATCAAATCGATTTTTGTCGCTATTCTCGCCTTTAGTTTTGCGCTTATTGCTGGCGCTTGTGATGATTCCTCCAAGAAGGAATCCGGTTCTGCCCAGTTCAAGTTCGGTACGGTAGAAATTCCTCAGCTGACGGGCGCCCTTTGCGGTGCCACGTTCTACATTGCCAAGGAAAAGGGTTTCTTTGCCGAAGAGGGTATCGATGCCAAATTCATTGCGGCTGACAGCGAAACTCGAAAGCTGGGTTTGAGCAAGGGCACTTATCCTGTTGCCAGTGGCGATTTCCAGTTTTTCCAGGCAATCGAAAATGGCGTAGATATCAAGATTGCCGACGGCGTTCATGTTGGCTGCGTCAAGATCATTGTCAAGAAGGGTTCTCCCATCAAGACCGCTGCAGATCTGAAGGGCAAGAAGATTGCCGTTGACGAAATTGGTGGAACTCCTCATCAGGTGGCTGCCCTCTGGCTTTCTCTTGAAGGTATTTCTGCAAAGCCCGAAGATGGCCAGGTCACATTCTTGCCTTACTCCGACGGCAACTTGTCTGTTGAAGCTCTCAAGCAGGGTCAGGTCGATGCTATTGCTATTTGGGATCCTCTTGGATCTGCCAAGGTGAAGGCAGGCGAAGCAGAAGTTCTTTTGAACATTGCCTCTGACCATGTGTTCAACGGTCGCTACTGCTGCTTCCTTTACATTTCCGCAAAGGTCTATAAGGAAAATCCCGCAAAGATTGCTGCCCTTTTGCGCGCCCTTCACAAGGCTGACGCATGGATTTCTGAACATCCGGAAGAAACCGTGGATATCATTGTGGAAGGCAAGTATTCTGACATTGCCGACAGGGATCTGGCTATTGATCTGATTAAGGAATATTCCTTTGTCTCTAAGGAAAAGCAGAAGGAGCTGGGCCGCAACGCAAAGGCCGATATCAAGTTCTTTGCAGAACAGCTGAACAAGATCGGTTACCTGAACAAGGAAGCGGAACAGTTCACCAACGACTTGTTCGTAGATGTTGATCTGAACCAGTAATTCTACGGATAAACCCACAGCCTGTACGGAGGTTGCATGTTAAAAAACGTTTTGTCTATTCTCGGTTTTGCCATAGCTTTCTTGATAAACATTTTGGTGCCCCAGGTGGCCGAAGGTGTTAAAATCAAGAGCTATGCAATAGGCTCTTTCAACATCGATGATAACGAAGGTTACCGCTTGGTTCTTCTCGGGCTCATCGCCTATTATGTGGGCACTGCCATTTACCATCGGGTAAAAAAGAGCTCCCGCTTCAAGGTGAAAAAGTTCGAGGAGGGGGCATACTTCAGGTTTGCCGCAGGCATTATCCTTGGCGTGTGGGACCTGCTGGGAACAAAGTTCCTGGTGCTTCCTCAGCCCTTCTTTCCGGGCCCCGCCATCATTGCCGACGCGTTCTTGAGCGATGGCGCCTTTATCTGGAGCAACACCCTCTATTCTCTACGACTGTTCCTTTCTGGATTCGTCATCGGCGTGATTGTAGGCGTTGCAACCGGAGTTCTGATTGGCTGGTATCCCAAGTTCCGCTACTGGGTTTCGCCCATACTTTCTGTAAGCGGCGTTATTCCCGCTGTGGCCTGGATGCCTTTTGCCTTGACGTTTTTCCCAACCTCCTTTACGGCCGCCACTTTCTTGATTGCAGTTTGCTCCTGGTTCCCTGTAGCAACCATGACGGCTGACGGTGTGCAGAGCACTCCCAAGGCTCAGTTTGAATTGGCAAGGACTTTTGGCGCATCTCAATTCTACCAGATTTTCCATGTGGCGGTTCCCCATGCCATGCCTCAGATTTTTACCGGCATCATGACCGCTGCGGCCTTCTCCTTCACGACTCTTGTGATGGCTGAAATGATGGGACAACCTGGCGGACTTGGCTACTACATCAATACGTCGAAGGTGTGGAGCGCCTATAACAAGGTCTTTGCTGCCATCATCGTCATGGCGATTCTGTTCAGTTTGATTCTTGGCGTTACCAAGGTTATTCAGAACTACGTCCTCCGCTATAAAAAAGGCATTGTACGCTAGTTGAAAAAAGGAGAATGTAAAATGAGTAATTCAGTGAATAGAGAAGAAATTTTAAAGATCAGTAATGTCAATCGAAAATTTTTTGACGAAGCAAAGGAAACTTCAAAACAGGTTCTGAAGGATATTAACCTTTCTGTTTATCGTGGCGATTTCGTTTCGATCATTGGCGCTTCTGGTTGCGGTAAGACAACGCTTTTGCGGTTGATTGCAGGCCTTGACAGTGTTCAGGAAGGTTCCATTAGCCTTAATGGCGAAGAAGTTCGCGGCACCAATCCTAAGAGTGGTTATGTGTTCCAGCAAGGTTGCCTTTTTCCTTGGCTCACCATTGAACAAAATATTGCCATGGGCTTGAAGGTTCGCAAGGTGAATAAGGAAAACGCACACCGAGTGCAGGAATTTATTGACAAGATTGGTTTGACCGGTTTTGAAAAATCTTTCCCTCACGAAATCAGTGGCGGCATGGCGCAGCGCGTTGCCATTGCAAGAGCCTTGATTAACGATCCTGAAGTTTTGCTGCTGGATGAGCCCATGGGCGCTCTGGATTCCTTCACAAGGGCCGATATTCAAGATCTGCTGCTGAAGCTGAAGGAAAAGAATAACACCACCATGATTCTTGTGACTCATGATATTGACGAGGCTATTTACCTGTCCAATAGAATCGTCATCATGACGCCCCGCCCGGGCAGAATCAGCGAAGTCATTGAAATCAATGACGAGTTTCCGAGAGACCGCGGTGGCAATCACTTTACGGAACTTCGTAAGCAAATCTTGGGCAAGTTTGACTTGGCTCGTAACTATAAAGATCCTGAATATGTAATCTAAACCATCATTGCTAAAAAGTGGAGGGACTCCATGAACAACAAAAAAATTACCTCGCTGAACGTTGTGTTTTTTGGCCTTGCTGCCGCTGCCCTAGCTCAATTCGTTTTACCGTTTTGCGCCCCTATGGGGAAAATGGTAATGGCATGTCAAAAGACTCAGTCTGCTGAATTTTTGTTGGGCATATTCACTGCAATTTTTGGTGCTTTTGCTTTTATTGCATCTTTCAAAAAGGATGTTTCCAGGATTGTTTCTGTGGTTGGTGCTGTTGCAGGCTTTTTTGTGGCGGCCATCCCCACGGTGATTATCGGGACTTGTGCCTCGGCGCACATGCACTGCCATGCGGTTGCACAACCAGCTCTTGTGATTTTTGGCGTTGTGCAGGTGCTGTTCTTCGCTGCTAATACAGCGTATATTCTATGGAGGCGCAAACATGAATCTAAGCCCCACTAAGATTGCCCTGACAAATGTCTTGAGGAAGCGTTTCCGTAGCGCAAGCCTTGCGACGTTGACCGCGGTGATTTCCTTTGTTCTTGCGGCGGGCTTGATTTTGTCGGCTGGCCTGGACCGCGGATTTTCGCAGCTGTCGCAGCGCCTTGGCGCCGATACCATCGTATTGCCCGGCGGAGCAAAAATTGACGAACAGTCAATATTGCTGCAAGGGGATATGAGCTATAAATATTTCACCAGGGACGTCGTGGATTTTGTTCGAAATCTAAAGGGCGTTGAAATTGCAACTCCTCAGTTCTACTTTGCCTCTTTGGGTTCCGCCTGCTGCGACCAGAAAGTGAATATTATCGGCTTCGATCCGAAATCCGATTTTGTCATTCAACCCTGGATCCGTAAAGTCTATAGCAAGAAAATCGAGAAAGGCTCCCTGATTGTCGGCAGCGATGTTCACCTGAAAAATTCTGAAACCATCAAGTTGTTCAATACCGAATACAAGGTGGTTGCCCAGCTGGAACCCATGGGAAACAAGTTGGACCAGGCTGTATTTACGGACTTTGAAACCGTTGAACTTATTCGTGAAAATGCCCAGAAGGCTGGATTCAATTTTCTGTTCAAGAGCGAAACGAATGTTTCTGCCGTGCTGCTGAAACTCTCGAAGAATGCGGATCTCGCTTACATCGGCAGGGAACTTCACACCCGTTTTGACGGCTTGCAGTTCAAGGCCCAAAAGGATCTTTTTTCGGGATTTAGAAATACCACAAAATTATTCAGGACAGTTGTAATTGCGCTTATCGCATTCTTCGTCTTGGTAGGAGTTGTTGCGAATATCATTGTCTTTTCGATTTCTGCAAATGAACGCAAAAAGGAGTACGCCATTTTAAGAGTGGTTGGCGCTACCCAAAGAACTTTGAAAAAGATTGTACTGTTTGAAGTTGCTGGCATTAGCGTTGTTGGCGCAACCTTTGGAACTGTTTTTGGAATCCTTGCCGCCTTTCTGTTCCGTGTGGCGGCCTCCGATGCCTTGGAAATGCCCTTCCTTTTGCCGTCTGTAAGTGTATCCTTGCTTATTGCGGTAGCCTCATTTGTGTTCCCTGTTTTAACGGCGCTGTTAAGCACCTATAGAATTTCAAACAAAGTTGCAAAGGCCGATGTCTATGCAGCGCTACGCGATGAATAGGAGGTTACTGTGATACTTGTTGCAAAAGACATTACTAAAACTTATCGCCGCCGCGGGAAAAATTTTTCCGCAGTAGATAATGCAGAACTTTTCATTTGGTCCGGCGATTTCATTGCCATCCAGGGTGAATCTGGAAGCGGAAAAAGTACGCTACTCAGTATTCTCGCAGGAATTTCCAAACCGGATTCTGGCAGCGTCACATTTGACGGAAACGAACTTTACGACTTGAGTGACGAGGAACTTTCGACCCTTCGAAACAAGCGCATTGGCTACGTACCTCAAAGCGTTGCATGCTTGCCGCAGCTTACTGTTCTAGAAAATGTGCTGCTCGCGGCCTACATTCAGGGTGATGCTTCGGACGATGGCAACGGTGCGCAACTTGAAGGGAATGCCCGCCAACAGCTAGAAGAAACAGCTCGCTCGCTGCTGCAATCTCTTGGCATTGATCATCTGGCCGAATCTTATCCGCCGGAACTTTCTGGCGGCGAGCTTCGCCGTGTGGCAATTGCCCGCGCCCTCATCAACAAACCGGACCTGATTATCGCCGATGAACCTACCAGCAATCTTGACGACGCTAACGGAAAGATTATAATGGAACTGCTTTGGAGCCTGTCGCGAAAAGGTTCCGCCGTTTTGCTCGCGACTCACGACCCTCGCGCCAAGTTTTATGGAGACCGCTTTTTCTTTATGAAAAACGGAGTACTCGTTCCCGAAAACACCGGCGAATACGGGAATTTGTAAGCGTAATAGCTTATAATTAAAATCTATACCCAACCCTAGAAAAATAGTATATGCCTAATGCCTTGCCAGGGGAGGGAGTATTTCTATCTTTATTCCTACAAAAATGATAGGAAATGTAAAACATACTAAAACAGTTTTTAAAAAAGGATTTCAAACATGTCTAAGATTCATAAGTCTATTGCAGAACTCGTTGGTAACACTCCCCTTGTTGAACTTTCCAATTACGAAGAAAAGTACGGCCTCAAGGCCCACATTATCGGTAAGCTGGAATTCCTGAATCCCACGGGTTCCGTGAAGGATCGTCTGGCTCTCGCACTCATTCGCGATGCCGAAGAAAAGGGCCTGATCAAGAAAGGCGACACCTTGGTCGATGTGACCAGCGGAAATACGGGTATTGGTCTTGCCGGTATTGGCCACGCTCTTGGTTATGAATTCATTCCGTATCTGGAACCGGGCACTACCATTGAACGCGTCAAGATTTTTGAAGGTTATGGCCTTGATGTCAAGACTTTCTACGATATCGAAGAAGGCAAGAATTTCGAGACTGAAGGTCTGGATGTGGAAAAGCTGATTGGCGGCATTCGCCGTATTGCAAAGGAAAACGGTCAGTATTTTACCGCCCAGTCCGTCAACGATGCAAACCAGGATTACCATTACAAGACAACTGGTCCTGAAATTTGGGAAGATACCGATGGCAAGGTGGACTACTTTGTCGCCATGGGCGGTACTGCCGGCACCATCGTGGGTACTGGCCGCTACCTTCGCGAAAAGAATCCTGGTGTAAAGATCGTAGGTGTGCAGGCTGCACCGAGCTCCCGCCCGGATAGTCCTGATTTTACCGGCCACATCATTGATGGTACGATTCCTCTGGGCGGCGTTCCCGAAAAGTTTACTCCGCCTATTGTTCGCGACAACAAGAACAACGGTTTCGATTACGATGAAATCATCGACATCAAGGCGGAAGACGCTTATGCAACCGCCCAAGAAACTGCAAAGACCGATGGTCTCTTCTTGGGTACTTCCGCCGCTGCAGCCCTTGCTGCCGCTATTCAGATTGCAAAGCGTCCCGAGGCCGAAGGCAAGAACATCGTGGTGATTTACCCGGACAACGGATACAAATATCTTTCCACTGACTTGTACAAGAAGATCAAGTAAGTTCCAAGTCAAGTGAAGAGTCTGGATATGCTGTTCTGATTCTTCGATGCTTGCAAAGGAGGTGACTATGTGTAGTGACTGTCGAATGCCTCTGTGGCAAATCAGAGGCTTATTGAAAACAAACTAACCCCTTGCTTATGGGTCCCGAAGCTGGTGGTTGAGATTTAATGTTCGGGACTCGTTCCAAAAGTCATTTTGGTGAATCTTTCCACCAAGGAGTTAGAATGAATTTTAAGAAAATCGCAACAGTTATTTCTCTTGCCGCCGCCTCATCTTTTGCCGCGTGGGATTACTACAACGTTTCCGAAGAACATCATGGTGAAGCCCGCGTTCGTGCCCACTACTGGTACAACGGGGACTTCCATTCCACAGACCTCGATTTGAACGCCCGCTTTACCGTAATCAAGGGCTTGGAAGTTAGCGTTCAGGGTTTGGGCTACCAGTTGTTTGCCGATCCCAATGACGACACTGAAAAAGGTAACGGCTTGAAGGATTTCACGGCTGGTTTAAAGTACGCCTTCAATCCCAATTTCTTTGTGTTTGCAGATGCCAACATCCCCATTGGTTCCGATGATGTTTCTAACAATACCTTTAGCTTGAAGGGCGGTGTACAGTGGGTTTTGCCCATAACGGAGCAGTTTGCAATCGGCAATGAATTTGCGTTGTCCAAGGGCTTTGAACATGATCATATCACTCCGGGCCTTACTGCAAATTATGGATTTGAATTCTATTATGCGTTCAAGTCTGGATTCACGCCTTTCACGGGCTGGGTTTATTCCAGCCAGTTGACAGACACCAAGAATGCCGACAAGACTGAATCTGGAACTGGGACTTCTAACGTGTCTTTCTGGGCGGGTGCTTCCTATACGGTTATTCCGAAGTTGACCTTGACCTTGTTCACGGACATTGAATACGGAGCTGCTGGCGCCCATAATTCCGGCTATATCTTCCAAGTAACTTACGGGTTCTAGACAATCTTGAAATAAAATTTCCGTACAACCCGAGACCCCTGGGTAAATGAAATCCGCCCGGGGGTCTCATTTTTTATATGAAAAAAAAGCAGGACCTGAGTACAAGTCCTGCCTTTTCTGTATTAAAGCGAAAAAAATTATCCTTCGATAAATCCGTGGGGCTCAAAGCCCAGCTTCTTCACCAGCTCGAAGTCCTTGGCGCTCTTGACGCCGGAGGTGGTCAGCATGTCGTCGGTGATTGTTGCGTTGGCGCCGCTCTTGAATGCGCGTTCGCCGTCGTCGCCCAGCACGCCGCGTCCGCCAGCCAAGCGCAGGTATGCCTTGGGGTTGATAAAGCGGTAGATGGCCACGATTCTGCAGAAGTCGTCGTTGGTGAGCTTCGGCAGGTTTTCGAAAGGAGTACCCGGAATGGCGTTCAGCACGTTAATCGGGGTGGACTTGACGCCCAAACCGCGGAGGTCGATGCACATGTCAATGCGGTCTTCCATGGTTTCGCCAAGGCCCATGATGCCACCGCTGCAAACTTCCAGACCTGCGGCCAGTGCATTCTGCAGAGCGCCAATCTTGTCGTCGTAAGTGTGGGTGGTGCAAACATCGGCAAAGTGGCGACGGTAGGTTTCCAGGTTGTTGTGGAAACGGGTGAGACCAGCTTCCTTCAGCTTGTCAAACTGTTCGCGGTTCAAGAGGCCGCTGCTGAGGCAGACGCTCAACTTGGTTTCCTTCTTCAGTCTGCGAATGGTTTCAGAAATCTGTTCCACATCGTGATTGGTCAAGGTGCGGCCAGAAGTGACGATGGAGTAGCGGGGGATGCCTGCGGCTTCCTTCTTCTTGGCGTCGGCCACGATTTCGTCGGCGCTGAGGAGCTTGTATTCCGGAGCGCCAGTGTGATAGTAGCTGGACTGTGCGCAGTACTTGCAGTTTTCGGAGCAGCGACCGCTACGGGCGTTGATGATGGAGCAGAAATCAAAATCATTGCCGTGAAGTTTTACGCGAATTTCGTTGGCGGCAGCGGTCAGTTCGTCAAGATCGGCATCCAGCAGCTGGATGGCTTCTTCACGATTGATTTCATAACCGTCATTCAAAATCTTGTTCTTCAATTCCTGAACAAAAGACATAAAAACTCCTTGGTTCGCGGCGAGTCCCGCCTGCGATTTTTTGCGGAAAAAATTTAGAAAAATGCAAGAAGGATTTGCATATACTTTTTGGCTATGGGTTTTTATAATCCTATATTATTGCTGAGGATTTCTTTTGGAGGTTGATTTTGCGTAAAAAACTGTTTGTTCTCGTCGCATTACTTACATCTATCGCTTTTGCAGACGTTGTGGTCCGTGATTCCAAGGTCAAGGCCGAAACTCCTAACTTTGAAATGAAATCAGCTGCAGAAGCATTGTCGCAAGTGGCCCGAGGAAACGTTCTTGCCCGTGGTTTTACTGAAAATCAATTCATAGCTCATTTGAAGGACGAGTCTGGTTTTGCTTTTCCCCATCCTTTTGTGGCCATGGTGGGTAATGCCTTCGCAAATCATTACTCCATTGAAATCAGCCCTGACGATATTTGGCTTATGATTTTGGATGGGATTCGTCTTCATGTGAAGAGCAATCGCGACCTGTTGAAAAACAAGTTCGTGCAAGACGGTGCGGATACGGTGATTAATGTGCAAGACAACAGCCTAACCATGAATTCTCCTAGTGAACAGTGGATGAAAGATATCGATAGCATATATGATTCCCTGTATAAAAAATTGCCAAAGGGGACTCGGGAATCCTTTAGCGTTGTTTTTTCGACATCTACGAATGTGGATCGCTTTGTGAGTAAGACGATGGTGATGGCTGTGAGTTCTGAGTATTATTCCTATAATCTGACAACTCTGTGTGGTATTCCTAAAATTGTAATCAAGGGTCAACAGAGTGACTGGATCAATCTGAAAAAGCACTTTAATATGATTGCCAAGGAACTGGATATGCCTTGGTGGGCAGATCAGGTGAACCCCATTCTAGATGAATTCGTCAACGCCTTCAGTAAAAAGTACAATATGAAATTCTGGAGGGGGATCTACAAGTATGTAGATGCTAGAGGGAGTGGCGCTGTTCCTGGCATAAACGGCTGGATTAACCGATTTTTTCCCTATTTAGATAAACCAAAGTCTTCGTTTCTTGGCATGGTGCGTTCGCTAGAACGTCGTAGTTCTTGGACTGAACCTTTGAAATTCAAGGAATTCCCCATCGGTCGTAGTACGGTATCGATGACATGGAATAATCGGGGAACGAAAGAAAAATTAAAGTTGCATACAGGATTTTGGGGAGTCTATCTAGATCCGAAAACAAAGATCCTGAGAACCATTCGCGGATACGCTTTAGTACACCCGTAATCTTTTACCCGATCTTTATTTCCTTAACGCCGTCTTCGATGAGGTAGGGCATTTCTTCGTGCATCACGGCGCCGCTGGCGATAACCTTAGGGTCCAGGTGCAGGTAGTTGATGTCGCCATCAGCCAGGACGTTTCCGTCCAGATCCAAAATGCTGGCGTGGGTCACGAAGAATCGGGAACTGAACTTGGTGATAACGCCCTTGCCGATAATGGGAGTGTTGTAGGGAACGGGCTTGCGGTATTTGGTTTCCAGAGACATGGTGACCCCCCAGATATCCTCGTTGCCGCCTTCCTTGGCCCACACGGCGCGAAGCCCCATTTCGTCTAGCATGGCGGTAATGAGACCGCCGTGAACGCGGCCGGGGTAGCTCTGGTGCTGCTCGCGATACTGGAACAAGGTCATGACGCTTCCGTCTTCCATATTGTAGAAGGGTGCGCGTACGCCGTATTCGTTATCCAAACCGCAGATCATGCACATCTTGCTGTTGTGCTGCTTGCTCACTACCTTGATGATTTCGCTCATTATTTTTTCTCCAGCATGTTGTCCAAAATTTTTGTCAATGCGTCGTTTGCAATATCCATAAACCTAGTACTTTCAGACGCAATCGTTTTTGCCTCTTGCACAAACTTGCAACCAGCGGCAATGCCGGCCTCGATTTCCTGGGCACCATTCTTCACCATGCTTTCCATGGATTCTGGCGTTGCTTCCAAATGAAACTGCAAGGCGACTGCGCTGCCCAGGCGAAATGCCTGATGCCTGCAAGCTTCACTTTCTGCGAATGCTTCTACGGTTACCGACTGAGCGGATTCCTCCAAGTCGGGAATATCAAAAGTTTCTCCATGCCAGAGGAACACGTTCACGGTCTTGGGGAGCATCATCTCGCGACTGAATTCTTCTGTCAGCGTAATGGGGTGCCAGCCGATCTCCTTTTCGGGATTTTTGCGGATGGCCGCACCGAAGGCGCTGGCGATCATCTGAGCTCCCAGGCAAATTCCAAGAATAGGCTTACCCAGCTGCACCATGTCGCAGCACAGTTCTTTTTCGCGAACGAAATAAGGATACTTGGTTTCGTCAAGAACGCTCATGGGGCCGCCCATTAAAATGGCGAAGTCAACATCGTCTTCGTGGGGAATGGGATCGCCGGCGTAAAGACGAACGATGTGAACGTTGTGGCCCTTGGCCTCGAGGTAGGGGAGAATTGCTCCCGGTCCTTCGTATTCAACGTGCTGAAAAATATAAACGTCCATGGTTTAAATATAAAAAAGACCCGCAATTTCTTGCGGGCCGAATTCTTGTGCATGCGTCGCACATGTCATCCTGAGCGAACGTCGTGCGCGTCATTCCCGGCTCGACCGGGAATCTAGCAATTACTTACCGAATTCACTAGTCGGTTTCATAACCTGCCACAGCACGGCCTTGTGGGCGTGGAGGCGGTTTTCGGCTTCTTCGTAGCTCATGTTCAGGTCAAGGTTGTCCATCACTTCGTCGGTGATTTCGTCGCCGCGGTGAGCGGGCAGGCAGTGGGAAACCTTCACGTGAGAAGGAGCGTACTTCAAAAGGTCTGCGTCGATGCGGAACGGCAGGAAATGGTTCTGCTTGGATTCCTTCTGACCTTCCTGACCCATGGAGACCCAGACGTCGCTATAAAGGATGTCGGCGTCCTTGACAGCTTCCTTCGGGTCGTTGAATACGCGGTACTGGCAGCCGTGGCGCTTGAAGTCGGTCTGGGCTTCTTCGATCACGTGAGCCGGCTGTTCAAAACCCTTGGGGCAAGCCAAGGTAAAGTTCATGCCCACCTTGGAGCAGAGGGCGAGGAAAGAGTTTGCAACATTGTTGCCGTCGCCGATGAAGGCCACAGTCTTGCCCTTCATGCCGCCGAGATTTTCTTCGATCATCTGGGCGAAGGCGATAGCCTGGCAGGGGTGGTAGTCGTCGGTCAGGGCGTTCACAACGGGAATGGAACCGTATTCAGCCAGCTGTTCCACCAGGTCCTGCTTGAAGCAGCGGACAACGAGAGCGTTCACCCAGCGGGAAAGGCAGCGGGCCACATCCTTGATGGATTCGCGCTTGCCAAGGCCGATGGAGTCCGGGGAAAGCAGCACGGCGTGGCCGCCCAGCTGGTTCATGCCCACCTGGAAAGTAGTGATAGTTCGCAGAGACGGCTTTTCGAAGAACATACCGATGTTCTGGCCGTGAAGACGGTCGGATACCTGGCCTGCATGGACTTCCTTCTTGAGGCGGGAAGCGATGGCTACGGTTTCGAGAATCTTTTCTTCGCTCCAGTCAGCAAGGCGGAGGAAGTGTTGGTTGCGATCAATCATTTTTCATTCCTTATTTTGGTGAGCTCAGGAACTGCTCGGTTAAAACTGGAAAGCCTTAATATACATCAAATAATTACAAATTGTGTAAAATTTTGATGAGTTTTAAGAAAATCCTAAAAACAAAAAACGAAAAACGGAGCTTATCACTCCGTCTTTCAATTCCTTAACAGGAAAATCACAAGAGAATGCTAACGGAAATTAGCGAATTTTCTTCTTATGACGGTCACGACGACGGCGCTTCTTACGCTTGTGAGTCGCAATCTTCCTGCGCTTTCTTTTCTTTCCGCAAGGCATATTGTATCTCCGTTAAAGGTGAAACTTAAAATTGTGCCTCCAAATAGAGAAAAAAACAAGTCGTTTGTCAAGGGATAGGGGGGAAGTTTCCCCCTGGCTGCAGCCTTTTTTTACGCCGTGGCATCGCTAAAAACAGCCTAGAACATCAAAAAACGCAAAAAAATAACATTAGGAGGCCGCCCGACGGCTCCCCCTGGTTGCCGGCCCCGGCTAAAAGTCTTCCGCCACCCCCTCTCAGCTCGCTGCGGATACCGTTAAGGATTTCCCGTTTTACAATTATTTTACGTAAAATCATGAAGCATTTCCTCATTCAAAACGTGTTATAGTATGTAGGGCGAATCCGCCTTGCGCTATTGCGGGGGCGTTCCCGTTTTGGAATTACTATGGCGACATTTGAGGATAAAGTCAAAAAGCAAGTCGAGATCATTAAACAACACACGTTCTTGGACCCGACCCGAGACAAGGTCTTCAAGGAAATCTTTTCGAAGGACGTTACGCTGATCCACTTTTTGAACGCTATGCTGCATCAGCCCGAGGAGCGGAAGATCGTAAGCATTGAACGCAAGAAGCCCGCATCGACGTTGACTTCCGCAATCGATGTGGAGGAGGTCCGCTTTGACGTACACGCGAAACTCAACAACGATGAATATGTTGACTTAGAGATGCAGCGGGCGTCTCACGAGGATTTTGCGGACCGCGTGGAACTTTATGCGGACCAGCTTTCCATCGAATCCAAGATTCATTTTGACAGCCAGCGCACCGAGACCGAGAAGGAGGATCACCCCTACCTGATGCCCACCACCTACAGCATCTGGATCTGCAATTTCCCGGTCCGTTTTTGTGAATGCTACCGCGAGGAACTGGGCCTCTTCCGCTTTTCTAGCATCGGTGACCCCGACGCCTTGCCGGTTTATGACAAAAAAAGGTATATTGTTGTTGATCTTTGCAAGGTGGACGCGAAGGTCCTGAACCTGAACACCGCCGAGACGGAATGGCTGGAACTCTTCACCAAGATGGCTTCTGCGAAGGACGCCCCCAAGACGAAGGATCCCGTCATTGCGGATGTCTACCGCCGGATGATGGTGAACGCCCTCGAGAAGAACTTTATCAAGGAGATTGCAGCAGGTATGGTCACAGAGGCTGAAATCAAGACACGAATCGGAACCGCCCGCCGCGAAGGCCGTGAAGAAGGCCGCGACGAAGCGAGACTGGGTGACGCCGAAGCGCTCCTTCGTTACGGAGATTCCGTAGAAAAAGTTTCCCTGGTTCTCAAGCTTCCCCTTGAAAAAGTGCAGGAACTAGCGGATAAGATTGCCGCTGAAAAAGCATAAAGTTGATAAGAAAACTCCGAGGCTGAACCCCGGAGTTTTTGCTTATTCTTCCACCACCAATTCCATGGCCTTGCGGATTAGTTCTGCGGGGCCGCCGTATTCGCGGGCGCGGGGGGCGCCTTCGCTGAGCATCTGGCGGAACTTGCGGGCGCCGGGGAGGCCTGCGAAAAGGCCGTAGATGTGCTTCACCAGGATGGTGGCGGGACAGCCTTCGGCGAACTGCTTTTCTACGTAGGGGAGGTAGGCTTCAAGAACTGCCTTGCGGGACTTGGCTACGGGAGCGGCATCTCCGAAAACTCGTTCGTCGGCGTCGTGCAGGAACCAGGGATTTTCGTAAGGTTCGCGGCCAACCATGACGCCGTCCAGGGCGACGCCGGTTGCAGCTTCCGTCGGGTCGCCGTTCAAATGTGCCAGCACCTGGTCCATGCTGCGGATGCCGCCGTTGATGGCAATATTCAGCTGGGGCATCTCTGCCTTCAGTTTATGAACAAATTCATAATGCAGGGGCGGGACTTCGCGATTCTCCTTGGGGGACAACCCTTTCAGCCATGCCTTGCGGGCGTGAATAATAAAGTACTTGCAGCCTGCGTCAGCGATGGTGCCGACAAAATCCCTAAAGAAATCCCAGCTGTCGAATTCATCCACGCCGATGCGGCACTTGATAGAAACAGGAATGCTTACGGCATCCTGCATGGCCTTGAAGCAGTCGGCCACCAGGTTCTTGTCCTTCATGAGGCAAGCGCCAAAGCTTCCGCTCTGCACCCGGTCCGAAGGGCAGCCACAATTCAGGTTCACTTCCTGGAAACCGGCGGCTTCCACCATTTTGCTGCACTTTGCCAAGTCGGTGGGATTGCTGCCTCCCAGCTGAAGCACTGCGGGGTATTCGAATTCCTCGTGCCCTAAAAACATTTCGGGCTTGGCGTGTAACAGCGCATGGGTCACGACCATTTCGCTGTAAAGCAGAACATGTTTTGAAATCAACCGCAAAAAATAACGTTCGTGGCGGTCGGTGCAGTCCAGCATCGGGGCGATAGAAAGTCTGCGGTTGAAATCGATATTCATACTGGGAAAATTAGAAAAAATAAGGAAATTTTTGTAGATTATAGAAAGTTTGGGGATATAACGATGAAATTGCGATATTTATTTCTGCTTGTTTTGTTAATTGCTATTTGTGGTTGTTCTAGTTCGTCAAAGGTTCGCTCTCTAAGTGAAAATTCCGGAAAGTTGCCTGTAACAGAGCCTATTGACGAAGATGAACAGAAAACTTACCAGTCTGCAACTCAACATGGCGAAGAAATGGTTTTCCGCTATGAATATGGAGCTCAGTCCACATTTTTCAAGACAAGCCAGTATTGCTACAGCTATGGTGAAGATGCCCTGAAGTTTGTATCCAATGATTCCAAAAGCGTGGTTACTATTCCCTTGGAAAATATCCAGACATGTGTGGGCGGCACAAAAATGGTGACCCCAAAAAGTGCTGGCAAAGTATTCAAAGATCACTTGTCCAAAGGGGCTAATGTCGGTTTAGGTATTGGGTGGTACTCTGCTCTTGAAATAGCTGGTGGGGTGATGGGAGTTAATCCCGTACTTGGCATGTTTGCCTACATGATGGCTCCGTTAGGCTTTGTCGTGGGAACATCTGTGGGAGCTATTATTGGCGGAACTGCTGGGCTCGTTGCCATGGGAACGAACTATGCCGATGGAACTTTGGCTTGTGAAGACAATTTCACCGAAGAAGAGGAACTAGAATTCCTCATGTCTCATCGTTGTTTTGCCAATTGATGACTATTAGAAATGCTATATTAGGGTCATGAGTTTAATCAATAACATTGTGGTTGCAGGCGGTACTCACGGTAATGAACTTACCGGTGTTCGCATTGTCCAGAAATGGATGGAAAACCCGGAATGTTATAAGAGCCTCTGTACAAGCGCCAATGTGGAATTGGTTTTGTCCAATCCCGAAGGTATGCGGTTGAATCGCCGCTACAGGGACCACGATTTGAACAGAGCTTTTTCTCAGAATTGCCTAGATGCCAAGGTGGAATCCCACCTGTACGAATTCCGACGCGCACAGGAACTGAATAAGATTTATGGACCTAAGGGCCCCAGCACAAAGACAGACCTTTTGTTGGATATCCATAATACTGGATCCAATATGGGCTACTGCCTGATTCTTTCGGAACGTGATCCGTTTTGCATGCGAGCTTCCGCTGTGCTGACCCAGGAATTCAAGAACGCCTGGATTTACTACCAGCCGGAGGAACGATCTGCTTCCCCGTATTTTGGTACCGTGGCCAAGGCTGACATTTGCATTGAGATTGGTCCCCAGCATCACGGCACCATCAATCCGTACATCTTCGAAGAATCCGAACGACTGGTGAAACGTTATTTGGAACTTGCGGAAGAATGGAACCGTGGGGAATTGCAGAAGCGCCCGCCCATCAAGGTGGTGGTCTATACCCAGCATCGAGATTTGGGCTATCCCAAGCCTCAGGGAGGTGGCCCGATCCAGGCTATGATCCACCAGGATATTTTCGGTAGGGATTATTGCGAACTGAAGGAAGGGGACAAGTTGTTCCGCACCTTCGACGGCAAGGATATCCTGTTCAAGCGTGAACCTGGCGATCCCGAAGTTGTTTATCCGATTTTTATTAACGAACCGGCCTATTACGAAAAGGACATTGCCATGAGTCTCACTGTGAAGACCGTGGAGGAATGGTAATGTCATTGCGAGCGCAGCGAAGCAAGCGAAGTTGTGTTAAATAGATGGATTGAAAAGATTGAACTGAAGGATGTATAAGATGGACGAAGAATTGAAAGAAATTGATGGCGAAGAACGTCTGAAGAACTTTATGGAACTTGTGCAGAAGCAGAAGGGCGAACAGTGGGGCTCCCGCCTGTTTGATATTCTCGATGCCTTCGAAGACTTTTTGACGGTCCGTCCGGAACCTCCCAAGGAATGGCTGGACACTTACGCAGAAAAGGGCAAGGAATTCGACTACTACCAGATTGTTTTGCCTCAGGATTTTCAGGATCCTTATGAAGACGACCTGGGAAACATCCGCCGCCTGCGCAACGAATTCGAACGTACTCCCAGCACCATGGCTTTGGAACATGAATTGGTGAGCCGTAACTACTTTGTTTTTGAAAACGGCCACGCCGATGCAATTCCCGCTCCTCGCCCCATGCTTATGCTTGAAAGCAAGGACCGCGAAGACGACGAAGAAGAACAGGAAGGCGATGTTACCTGGGATTGCTGCATTTCCATTTTCCCGGATGGTAGCTACATCGCCTATAACCTGAACCACGATGATGAAGAAGTCCTGGGCGAAGATTTTAAGGCTGAATTTGACAAGCATATTGATGTGCTTTCCAAGTTGCAGTTGGTTATTCCGGTAGAAGGCCGCGACTACGGCATTCTGAATAGCGAGGCATAGGTTGAAGAATATCTGGACAATGGCTTGTGCAACGGCGCTGCTTGCTAGCAGTGCTTTTGCCGCTTTTATCCAGAATCCGATACCTCCGTCTACAAAGGACAACCAGCTTCTGGATAGAGATGGCGATGGTCGTCTAGATGGAATTTCCATCAACTTGCTTGGAACTGTGAACCAGGAATACCTGGACCAGATGGTGGATTCACTGACTTTTGACTGGGTGGATTCTTCTAATGTCTTGACCCATGTGGTGGTTCCTAGGTCAGCCTTCATGCTGGAATCTGCATCCAGTAGAACGGTTTTTGTGGACTTGTCCGGTTTGCAGCAGGGCTTTACTCAGCTGACCGCGTTGAGTTCGGAGGTCTATCCTAAGAATCAATTGGGAAATGTGAAAATGCATATGTCCCAAGGTTCGTCCTACAGCGTAACTGTTCAGGACAAGATGGTCCCGGTTATGACCGATGTTGTTTTGCGTAGCTATCGCGGTCTCAGTACAGATACCTTGTCTATTCGATTCTCTGAAAGCATGAAGGTTTCTGTAGGTTGCGAAACGTTCTTGATGTTCAAGAGTGTTAACGATCCTGAAGAACATTTGCTTCCGGTTTCTGTTGCGTTGTGGCGCCAGAATGCTACAGAAGTTCAGATTCTTTTGGATGAGTACATGAACCAGGGAATTCGCCTGGCTCCCAGGGATTCTCTCCGACTGCTGCAAAAGTGCATTGGTGATTCCTTGAAGAATTTGGCTACGGATGAATCTAGATTTGTGGCTGTGGCAGGTTTCTATCCTATGGAAGTTTTTACCTCTGCCATGGTTTATGATGACCAGGTTATCCAGATGAACACTTCCGTATTCCAGTTGATTTTTGAAAAAGGAAACGCTCCCGTTCCCAATGAAAACGCTTGGGGCGTTGCGCTGGATGTTTTGGATGAAGAATTCTTGAACGCTGTGCGCAGTACGTTAGGCTTGCCCAGCAAGGCTTCTCTGGACTATTCAAAGATCTTGATTCACTACGATGTTCGAATCTATACGAATCTTGGAACCTTTGTGGTGGGAACCTCTGCCGACGTAAAGGGCGATGATTCTCGCTTTAGCGTTGATGGCAATCGTTTGTTCCTGAAGTGGAATGTGATGGATGGTCATCATCGTCGTGTAGGTACTGGTGTGTATATTGCGGACATTGCCGTACATGTGTCCTATGATGGGGAAACCATTTATAGAAGCGATGTTCATCATGGCCCTACCACAAAGATTTTCGGTGTGATGCGCCGTTAACCTTGTTGTTGTTCAATGGAATTATTTGAGAAAGAAATCTATAAGCGTTATATGGCGTTGATCGGTGTTGCCGATCGGGGCTGCGCAAATGCAGAACCGCGTCAGGTCTATATTGACGACGTTATTGATGAATACGATGCCTTTTGCTTTGATGGTTACGGAACGCTATATAACCGGGGCGCCTTTGTGTATCCTGGAGCCAATGAAATGTTTCGTAAGCTTCGTGCCGCGGGCAAGCAGATGCGCTTGGTGACCAACGCTGCTTCTGATGTGGTGGATGTACTGGCTGCAGATGCAACAAAGCGCGGATTTGAATTCTCTGCTGCAGAGACTATTTCTTCTGGAAGCTTGTTGAAGAATTTGTCTGCAAAGTTGCGTGGAGGAGATAAACCCCACAAACTACACGAAGTCTTTTACATCGGTCGGGAAACGGGCCTGCATGTCTTGGAAGCGAACGGCATCAGCGCTGTTGAAAATCCCGAGGAACCTGTCGTTGCAATTTCATCTGCCAAGGATACTCCCGAGAGTTACGCCCAGGCAGTAGAAATTTTGCGTCGCCCGGGAGCAATTCTTCTTGTTCTGAATTCCGATGCCTGGGCTCCCAAAATTGACGGAAGTCGTGAACCTGTTTCGGGGGCTCTTTGCGAAAGGCTGCGCCGGGATTGCATGTGCGAAGCTAACGATGGTAAGGGCTGCACTACCTACTATCTGGGAAAACCCTTTCCTGAAATTTGGGCGGCAGTTCGCCAGTCTTTGCCTACCTCACTTTTCGGAGGCAGGGAACCTCGCGTGCTTATGATTGGGGACACTTTGGGTACGGATGTTTACGGAGCCCATGTGGCAGGCTTTGATGCGGCCTTGCTTGTGGGTCGTAACGAACCTGCGGCGGAGCTGGTGGATGACGAATTGGAACTTTCCATCAAACCGGACTATTATTTAGTGCCGTAGGATTTGATTATCGAACCCTCTTCTCGGGTTCTCGTTCCTCTCGTCCATAAAACAAAAAGACACCCGTTGGGGTGTCTCTTTTGTTTTAGAGCGGAAAAAGGGTCTCGAACCCTCGACATCGACCTTGGGAAGGTCGCGCTCTACCAACTGAGCTACTTCCGCAGATGGTTTTAACCACTTGTGGCTAATTTAGAAAAAAAGTCTGCCTTGTAAAGGGATGGGCTTTTTCTATCATTGAAATATGCTTAGTGTAAAACGTTCTTTTTGGATTGTTCCGACCTTGATTCTTGCGGTCTCTGCTCATTCAGATGATCGTTCCCTTTGGCAAAAATTCGTTGATTTTTTCAGCCCAGGTGAAGCTATTGAATGTGATGGCCCTGTTTGCGCGGAGCTTCGCAATGTGGAATCTCGAATCAACAAGGTGGAAGGAAAGTATTCCCGCGAACGTCGCCCTGTAAACAAGGAACGTTTCAAGAAAGAACTGGATAGCCTGAACATTATTCGTGACTCCTTGATTGCTATTGTAAAACCGTCTTCCAGCTCTGTGGTTGAACTGAGTTCTTCTTTTGAACAGAGTTCCTCCTCTGTACAGAATGTTGCGCCTGTTCAGGCATCTTCTGCATCTGTTCTGCCTGAAGTTGCAAAGGTTGAATCTACGAAGAATGAAACTTGTGCGCACGATACGGTTTATGTTCGCGACACTGTTGTTGTTCATGATACCCTCTACGTGGTGGTTACCAATAAGCCTATTGAACCTGTGGCACCGGTGGCAAGTTCTGCAAGCGTAACAGACGCAACTGCGGCGGATTCCACCAAATAATCATGAAGTACGCAAACGTAGTCCCTGCAAAGTTCATCAGTCGCCCCAATCGGTTTATCGCCCATGTGGAAGTGGACGGCGTGGATACTGTTGTTCACGTGAAGAATACGGGACGTTGCAAGGAATTGTTGGTTCCCGGTTGCAAAGTGTTCTTGGAGAAACCAGACAATCCTGCCCGCAAGACACCCTATGACTTGATTGCGGTGGAAAAGGTTGTGCCGGCATCGTCCAAATCGGCGAAGTCCAAGACCATCCTTATCAATATGGATAGCCAGGCTCCCAACAAGGTGGCGGGAGAATGGTTCCGTTCCCACGAGGAATTGTTTCCGGAAATTACTTTCTTAAAACCCGAGTTCACTTACGGAAATTCTCGATTTGATTTCTATGTGGAGTATAAGGGCGCAGGCCGTACCAAGGCGGAGAAAGCAAAACTGCACAAGATGTTTATCGAAGTGAAGGGCTGTACATTGGAATTTGACGGCCATGCAAAATTTCCGGATGCGCCTACGGAACGTGGCGTCAAGCATTTGACGGAGCTGGCTGATATATTGCGCGAGAAACATTGTGCCGAGGATTGTACTGAATATGAATGTGGAATCTTGTTCCTGATTCAGATGAAAGGATGCCACAAGTTCTCGCCTAACGTAGCGACCCATGCTGCCTTTGGGGATGCGTTGAAAGCCGCCCAAGACGCCGGCGTAAAAATCTTCGTGTATGATTGCAAGGTGACTCCCGACACCCTCACTGCCGACGTTCCCGTTACATTAGAACTTTAACTCTGCAAAATGTTTCTGTATAGCTTAGTTCTCTGAGCAGGGAGTTTACTCCCGCTCAGACACGAGAAAAAGTTTGTTCGAAGAACGAACTTTTGTGAGTGGGGTTTCCAAAGGGGTGGTAACCCCTTTGCGTCATTTATTTCGGAAGTTTTCAATCAAACAGCAGCTGATGCTTACATCGGTCTCGTAAGGCGGAATGTCTTCGCGCTTGACCCACTTGGCTTCGGATAGTTCTGCTTCCTGACGATGGATGGTTTCGTCTCCGTCCAACTCTGCAGTAAATCCTGCAATAAGAGAATCGCTGAAAGCCCAAGGCTGGCTGCCGAAATACTTCAGGTTCTTGATCTTCACGCCGGCTTCTTCAAGCACTTCGCGGTGGGCAGCCTGCTCTAAAGATTCGCCCACTTCCACGAATCCAGAAATCAGGAACAATCGCGGGTTGGGATTGTCGATGTTGTGTGCCATCAGGAGCTTGTCGCCGTTATGAACGGCAACAATCACAACCGGCGAAATCCTGGGGTATACAATGTTGTTGCACTTGGGACAAATGATGCTACGTTCCTTGTCCCCGCGGATGGTAACGTTGCCGCATCGGCCACAGAACTTGTTCAAGGATTCCCAGTGGGCGATGTGCGCTGCAGTGACGCCTCCAAGACGCTGGGTAACGTCTTCCATAAAACGGAAGGATCTGTTTCCCATGTATTCGAAACCTTCAGGTATGGAATCGTTTGAAAGTTCGTCATCCAGGAAATAGGCGACGCCGTCAATGTTGAAAAGGTAATGACCTTCAAAATCAGCCAGGTCCTTTTTGCCCGCTTCGCCACTATCTGTATAAAAATCACCCACCTTAGGGACAACGTAATTGTCGCCTACTTTTTTTAACAAGCTCTTGCTTCCGTTGTAACGGATAAAAAAATCATCCAGCTTAGGATCTCTAATCCCAAACTGGTTGTCCATTTTGTGGGGTTCAATTTCGTGAATCATTCGACTGTACTTACGATTTGGTTTTTGCCTCGGGCCTTTGCCAAATATAGCAATGCATCTACTCGTTCAAGCATTTTCCCGTGGTTGTCGAATTTTGAATCGGCGCAGTCTACAAGTCCGCCGCTAATGGTGACTCTGAAATTGGGATGTTCCGGGAAAATAATTTCCGCAATGGACGTCCTAATAAAGTTGGCTGTGACAATTGCGGATTCCATGCTTTCTGCCTTGATGACCTTGATAAATTCTTCGCCACCATAACGGACTGTCAATTCGTTTCTGTCGTGCCTGCGGATCCCCTTGGCTGTTTCAGCAATCTTTGTCAGAACGGTGTCGCCAAATACATGGCTCATGGTGTCATTCACTTTCTTGAAATTATCAATATCAAACATCAGCAAGTAATAACCCTTTCGTGCAGGCCAGATTTCATTATTCAAGAAATCAATAAAACGCCTGCGGTTCACAAGTTTTGTCAGCGGATCATGCGTGGAAAGGTAGTTGAGCTGATCAATAAGTTCGTCTTTGCTTTTGTGCTCGCGATGGTAGGCAATCAGCAAATATGAAATAATCGTCAGCATCGTGAAACTCATGAACACAAAGGATACTGCACGATCCGAAAACGACATGCTGGGTTCCATGGGAGCCACTAGTTCCGGATGGATTTCGGCATACCAGAAGATTCCCACGTACACCACGATGCCATGGATGAACAAGAAAATTCTATGGGTCGGTTTTTTGGTCAGAGCAACCACAAACATGGCGGTGAGACAGTAGAATGGCATGCCGCTTTCAAAACCGCCACAGAAAAAGAACATAGGCGGCACAAGAACGGTGTTCACTGCCAAGGCCATTGCCACGAAGCATGCGCTTGTATTCTTGATCTTTTTTGCGAAGAAACCTAAAGCAGAGAGGAAAATGGCAATGCAGATGCTGATAATTTCTGTGGTGGTGCCTAGGTTTTCGTAAACCGTAAAAACAGCCGAGGCTATGGCTGCTAAAATGGAGAAATACAATACGCCTTGGAAAATGGCCTCGTCGAAGGAGGTGCCTCGGTCAAGGAAATGTTGTATCCATCTTTTAATCATCGTAGATAAAGATAGTTCAATGGTTGTGAATAATGAACAAATCGGAATTTTTTGTTGAATTTGCGATTTGATGTGTTATCTTCATCACAAATCAAAGCAGGTTTGATTCTTTCCCTGGGACTTCGCCTTGTAAAGGAGTCCGTCTACGCTGCTGAGGACTTTGCTCAAACTGTTGATTTTGGGATTGGCACAATCAAGAAGGCCTCCGCTAATGGAAACGACCATGTCCATCTTGCCTTCGAACTTGATATTGGAAACGTTCTTACGGATGAATTCGGCTTTCTTGAATGCTTCTTCCATGGAAGTGGCGTAAATCAACTGGATGAATTCTTCGCCTCCGTAACGGACCGCACGTTCGCCCTTTTCCAGGTCTTCAATCGCGTGACCCACATCGGCGACCTTACGAAGGACAATATCTCCGAAGGGATGACCAAAGGTATCGTTGATTCCCTTGAAGTTGTCGATGTCGTACATGTACAGGTAATAATTCTTCCTGTTGTTCCAAATAGTTTCGCTCAAATAGCTGATGAGATGCCTGCGATTGAAAAGGTCTGTCAGGGGATCCTTTTCTGCCAAGTACTCCAACTTTTTGATAAGTATTTCCTTGTTCTTCTGGTTTTCTGCATACATGGATATCAGGTAAGATGTGGTTCCTGCAAGGCAGATGGAAAGCAGAAGGAAGGTGAAACAATAGTCGATAAATGTGGTTTCTGCATCAATGACGGTAATCCATTCGGGATGGAACCATGAAAGCAAAAAGGTGATTTCAAAGGCGATGATGGAGAATATGACGAGGATGCGCCTGATCTTGATGTTCGAATGGAGGGCGCAAAGGAATACGGCTCCAAAGAAGTAGATGATCATGCTACTATCCAAGCCGCCGTACATAAAGAACTGGATCGGAAGAATGACTCCGCTCATCCAGAAACACATGGCTGTGTAGCAGATGGAAATCTTTTTGCTTGCCTGTGCGATGATTCCGATAATGACGACACTAACGCAAGATAATACGCAGAACAGCACTGATTTGAATGGCAAACGTTCTACGATTGAAGATATGGACGAAACGAAGGTGGCAAACACCACCATGGTCAAGCTTACCCAGAAAAGAATTTTTTCCAGGGAATCCTGCTTGTTAATGAAATCCTTGAAATTCTTCGGCATGTTCCTCCTCTATCCAAATAAAAAATGCCCTGAACAATTTAAATAAATTACTCAGGACGAGAAAAATTTTAGAATAAAAAATGTTTATTCTAGATAAGTGTAGCCGTAAAGACCGGAACGATAGATGTTCAGGAATTCCTTGCCTTCCTTCACCGTAATCTTTCCTTCCTTCACGGAGCCGGTTACCCAGTTTTCCATGGTCTTTACAAGAGCCTTGTCACTGAAGTTCACGTAGTCCAGAACGTCTTCTACGGATTCGCCATCGATGACCTTGTCGATTTCGTAGCCACCCTTGTTGTCGCAGACAATGTGGACAGCGTTGGTGTCGCCAAAGAGATTGTGCAAGTCACCGAGAATTTCCTGGTAAGCACCCACCAGGTAAACTGCGATGTAGTAAGGTTCGTCCTTCTTCAGTTTGTGCAACGGAAGAGTACGGGACACATCGCCTCCGCGAACGAACATACCGATCTTACCGTCAGAGTCGCAAGTCACGTCCTGAATGGTAGTTTCGACAGTGGGTTCTTCGTTCAGGCGCTGGATAGGCATGACCGGGAAAATCTGGTCGATTGCCCAGCTGTCGGGCAGGCTCTGGAACAAGCTGAAGTTGCCGAAGTACTTTTCAGCCAGCAGGCGGGGTAGTTCTTCCAGCTCATAAGGCGGATGACGCAGGTCGCTTGCAATCTGGTTCACTTCCCGGGCGATGCTCCAGAACAGACGTTCGCTCATGGCGCGGGTGGGCAAGTCGTAATCGCCTACCTTGAAACCGCTAAGAACGTCGTCGTTCAACTGCATGGCATCGTGCCAGCTTTCCAGCAGGTTCTTGGGTGTAAGTCCCTTGTAAATGCTGTACAGGTCCTTCAGTGCATCCGGAGCGTCTGCGGCAATTTCATGTTCTTCTTCGTCGAAGAAGGCCTGGCCTGCAGTTTCCAGAATGTTGAATACCAACACGGAGTGGTGGGCTGTAAGAGCGCGGCCGGATTCTGCAATCACATTGGGGTGAGGGAGATCCGCGTCGCGGCATGCTTCATACAGTGCATACACAACGTCGTTGGCGTATTCCTGGATAGAGTAGTTCACGGAGCTAGCGTTGGAACTGCGAGTACCATCGTAGTCCACACCGAGACCTCCACCAACGTCTACGAATTCAAGGGCCATGCCCATCTTGCGAATCTGCACATAGAACTGGGAGACTTCGCGAAGGCCGCTCTTGATGTGGCGAATGTTGGTAATCTGGCTACCCAAGTGGAAATGGATCAGCTTCAGGCAGTCTTCCATTCCTTCTTCCTTGATGTAGTCCAAGGCTTCCAGAAGTTCAGAACTGTTGAGACCAAATTTACTGTGGTAACCACCGGATTCTTCCCACTTGCCGCTGCCGGAGCTTGCAAGCTTAATGCGGACGCCGATGTTGGGGCGAATGCCGATTCTGCGAGACAGTTCCACAACCAGGTGGAGCTCGTTCATCTTTTCGACCACGATAAAGATCTTCTTGCCCATCTTCTGTGCAAGGAGAGCCAGTTCAATAAAGTCTTCGTCCTTGTAGCCGTTACAGATAATCAATGCATCCGGATTATCCATGTTGGCGAGCACTGCGTGAAGTTCCGGCTTGGAACCTGCTTCCAGACCGATGTTGAACTTCTTGCCGTGACGGACCACTTCTTCGAGCACGGCACGCTGCTGGTTCACCTTGATGGGGAACATGCCGTAGTAAGTGCCTTCGAAGCCGTATTCCTTGCGGGCGTTGTTGAAGCATTCGTTCAGCTTTTCAATACGGCTGTCCAGAATGTCCGGGAAACGCAGAAGCATGGGGGTAGAAACGTCACGGATGGACAGTTCCTGCACCAGGTCGTAAAGGTCAATTTCGCAGCCCTTGTCCTTCATGGGAGAAACGGTTGCGTGGCCCTTGTCGTTGATGTCAAAATAGTTGACGCCCCAGCCACGAACGTTGTACAGGTCGCGGGAGTCGTCGATACGCCATTTCTTCATGAAAAAGTTCCTTTTTCAAATTGAGAATTGATAATGGAAAATTGATAATTCAAATAATCGCGGCTGCGCCGCCAATCCTAATAATTATCAATCATCAATCGTCAATCATCAATCAACCAATGTCGGGTTGAAGTCTTCCTGCCAGGGGAGGCCGTACTTGTTCAGTGCGTCCATGTACGGATCCGGGTCGAACTCTTCCACGGTATGTACACCCGGGGTAGTCCACTTGCCGGTGAGCATCATCAATGCACCGCACATAGCCGGAACGCCAGTGGTGTAGGCGATAGCCTGGCTGCCCAGTTCCTTGTAGCATTCCTGATGGTCGCAAACGTTGAATAGGTAGTAAGTCTTGGGCTTGCCGTCCTTGGTTCCCTTGAAGATACAGCCGATGTTGGTCTTACCGACGGTGCGAGGACCGAGGGATGCCGGATCCGGAAGAAGAGCCTTCAGGAACTGGATAGGAACGATTTCCTGGCCGTTGAACATGATGGGGTCAGTACGGAGCATGCCCACGTCTTCGAGACAGCGCATGTGGTCCAGATAGCTTTGGCCGAAGGTCATGAAGAAGCGGATGCGCTTCACGCCCGGAATGTTCTTGGCCAAGGATTCGATTTCTTCGTGGTGCAAAAGGTACATGTCCTTCTGGCCCACTTCCTTGAAGTTGTATTCGCGCTTGATGCTCATGGCCGGGATTTCAACCCAGTGGCCCTTGCCGTTTTCGTCGGTGTCCCAGTAGGAACCCGGAGCGGAAACTTCGCGGAGGTTGATTTCCGGGTTGAAGTTGGTGGCGAACTTGTAGCCGTGATCACCGCCGTTGCAGTCCAGAATGTCGATTTCTTCGATGGTGTCGAACTGGTGCTTGAGAGCGTAGGCGCAGTAGGCCTGGGTAACACCCGGGTCAAAGCCAGAACCCAAGAGTGCGGTGAGGCCTTTTTCTTCAAACTTCTTGGCGTATGCCCACTGCCAGCTGTAATCGAAGTAGGCGCTGAAGCCTGCTTCCTTGCAACGCTTGTCGTAAACCTTGCGCCATTCCGGATCGTCGATGTTTTCCGGTTCGTAGTTGGCGGTATCCATGTAGTTCACGCCGCATTCGAGGCATGCGTCCATGATGGCAAGATCCTGGTAAGGAAGTGCGATGTTCATCACCAGATCAGGCTTGTATTCCTTGATCAGCTTCACCACGTTCTCGGCCTTGTCGGCGTCGACAGCTGCGGTGGTAATCACCGTCTTGGAGTTCGGACGAATCTGTTCGGCCAGCTTTTCGCAGTTTTCGCGATGGCGGCTTGCAATGCAGATTTCAGAGAAAACTTCGCTGACGGTGCAGCACTTCTTGATAGCGACGGTGGCAACGGCGCCACAACCGATAATCAGAGCTCTTGCCATTTTTTTGTTTTTCCTTTTTGAAAAAATGAACGTGCAGGGGCGGCGACCCCTGAAGAAAAAGTAAGTACCTAAAATATAGAAAGCGGGGGAGGAGTCTTTAGAAATGAGAGTAAAGATGGGGTAAAAAATGCCTGAATTTAGGAGATGAAATTACTAGTTTTAAAATTGGCTTATTTTTTAGGCCAATATTGCTTAAAATTGGCCTATTTTTTGAGCCAATTTGCGATGCTGTACTTGGGGTAATGTTTTGTTAAAATTCCGAAGATTCTGAAAAGTTGTTGAATGATTTCAGCCCTCGGCTAGGTGCTTTCATTGGTGGCTCTAAAATACGCTCGTGATCCGGAGGACCGTGTTGCTGTCCAGACCGCTCTCAAGATGCTGTCTGAAAATGAGCCAATGGATAAAATTGTTCGTTATTCAGGCTTGTCAAAAGAACGAATCCGCTCGTTGCTGTGATATATTTAAACGAAATACGGAAAGTCTGTGAATTATCCGTATTTTGTTGAAAAATAATCTCGAAAAAATTGGAACAACATAGACAAAATTTCCGAAGGTTCTGAGTGAATCTTCTGGAAATTTTTTATCTCTAAAAATAAAAGAGGGCGACACCGTGAAGGAGCCGCCCTAAATGTTTTCACAACGGAATAATCCTTATTGTGAATTGCTTTCAGATTATCCTCAATATACTTTTTGTAACGCATATTGTCAATAGCTAAGTAAAAAGAATTTTTTTTGAAAATGTCATCTTTTGACATTGTATTTTGATTACCTTTATAAGTTTTAAACCTGTTGAAATTTGGCTTTTTTTTATCAGAATCAAAGATTTTCGATTACTTTGAACGAAAAATAAGTTATGTTTAAATTGAAAAAATAAGAGGATTGCAACGATGAAAAAGATTCTTGGACTTGATCTAGGCGTTGGTTCCGTTGGTTGGAGTGTTATTGGTGTTGATGAAAATGGTGATCCTTCCGAAATTTTGGGAATGGGAAGCCGAATTATTCCGTTGTCTACTGATGATGCTAATGAGTTTTCTACGGGAAATGCAATTTCCAAGAATCAGAAAAGAACTCAGAAGAGAACCACCCGTAAGAGCTATGACCGCTACCAGCTCCGTCGTGAGAATCTAACTGCGGAACTTCGTAAATTGAAAATGCTTCCTGATGAGCGTTTGATCAAATTGCCTGTTATGGACCTTTGGAATTTACGTGCGAAGGCTGCAACACTAGGGGAAAAACTGGAGCTTTCGGAAATTGGACGAGTTCTTTATCATATTAATCAAAAGCGTGGTTATAAGCATGCTAAAGCTGATGAGGCAGGCGATAAGAAGCAAACGGATTATGTTGCCGCGGTGAATAATCGTTACGAAACTATACAATCTCTTAATCAGACGGTTGGTCAATATTTAGCTGGTCAAATTAAAGCTTCCGAAGAAAAGAATGATAAGGGTGTTTTCTACACTTTTAGAACCAAGGATCTTGTTTTTCCAAGAAAGGCTTATGAGGCTGAATTTGATCAAATTATAGCGATTCAAAAAGAATTTTATCCTGAGATTCTAAATGATAAGGAAGTGAATCGTCTTCGTAACGAAATCATTTTTTATCAAAGAAATTTAAAGTCTTGCAAGCATTTGGTTTCTTTATGTGAATTTGAAAAGAGGGCTTATAAGAACAAAGATGGCAAGGAGGTCTTTGATGGACCGAAAGTTGCCCCGCGAACCTCTCCTTTGAGTCAAATCTGCCGTATTTGGGAATTTGCCAACAATTTGCAGTTGGAAAATGAATATGGTGAAAAAACACCTTTGTCTTTAGAACAGAAACAAAAGGTTGTTGATTATCTTGACTCTCACGAAAAGATGTCTGCCACAGATTTCCAAAAACTATTTGGATTCAAACGAGGTCAGTACAATCTTGAAAGTTATTTTGGCAAGAATGGAGTAAAGGGTAATACAACCAAGACCGCTTTGATAAAGGCTCTTGCGAATGTTCCCAATGCTCAAAGCCTTTTGCAATTTGACCTTGAACTGGAAAATTCTAGTTATGTAAACGAAACGACTGGCGAAGTATTAAAGTGCGTTTCTGCAGCTTTTGAAAAACAGCCTCTATATGTTCTTTGGCATACAATTTATTCCATTACAGATAGGGAAGAACTCATTAAAGCCTTGAAAAAGAAGTTTGGTTTTGATGAAAAACTTGCATGTGAGTTATTTAAGGTTGATTTTGTAAAACCTGGGTTTGGAAATAAATCAGCAAAGGCTATGCGTCGAATTCTTCCATTCTTGCAACAAGGGATGGTGTATAGTGACGCTTGTGCAGAAGCTGGTTATAATCATTCTGGTTCTCTGACAACAGCAGAAAATGAAGCTCGTGTTCTTTTAGATCGACTTCCGCAAATAAAGAAGAATGAGCTCCGTCAGCCGATTGTTGAAAAAATTTTGAACCAGATGGTTAATGTCGTAAATGCAATTTACGATGAGTATGGTTCTGTTGATGAAATTCGAGTAGAATTGGCACGTGAACTCAAGCAAAGTAAAGATGAACGATATGAAACTTTCTCAAATATTGCTAAGAGAGAACGTGAAAATAAAGGCTTTGCTGAAAAAATACAGGAACTTGGACTGACTCCGTCAAAGAATAAAATCCAAAAGTATCGTCTTTGGGTGGAGTCGGGTTATAAGTGTTTCTACTGTGGTCAGCCTGTTGGTGCTGCTGACTTCCTTTCCGGTATAGAGAGCGAAGTTGAGCACATTGTTCCCAAATCTTTGTTGTTTGACGATAGTCAGTCAAATAAGGTTTGTTCATGTCGTAAATGTAACCAGGAAAAGAATAATCGAACCGGTTTTGATTTTGCCAAATCTAAGGGCGAAGCATTCTTTGATGCATATTGCAAACGTGTTGATGAAGCCTTTAAGGCTCACACGATTAATAGAACGAAACATGATCGATTGTTGACTCCTCAAAGTGAAATTCCTAGTGATTTTATTGAGCGTCAACTTCGTCAAACTCAGTACATTTCAAAGAAGTCCATTGAAATGTTGAAGCAGGTATGTCGAAATGTGTTCGCAACTAGTGGCAGCGTGACGGATTTTATTCGCCATACTTGGGGTTATGATGAAATTCTTCATGATTTGAATTTTGATCGCTACAAGCAGGGCGGATTGACCGAAATTAAGGAATTTGAACACCGCGGTCAGAAACATTCTGAAGAACGAATTAAGGATTGGAGCAAACGTCTAGATCATCGTCATCATGCAATAGACGCCCTTGTAATTGCCATGACAAAACAGTCCATTATTCAGCGCTTGAATCATTTGAATTCTGAGCGTGAAGCAATGTTTCAAGAAGTTGGTAAGCAGAGCGATCAGTGGCAGCGTGGGTATTCGCTCTTGCAACAATGGCTTAGCGAAAGAAAACATTTTGATGTAAGCGAAGTCTCTAAGAAAGTTTCAGAAATTTTGGTTTCCTTTAAAGCTGGTAAACGTGTAGCTACCATTGGCAAACGAGTAAAATACGAAAACGGCAAGAAAAAGGTTCTCCAAACGGGAATTGTTATTCCTCGTGGCCCTTTGAGTGAAGAGTCTGTTTATGGGAAAATTCGTGTCTTGGATCCTCAGAAACCGTTAAAGGACTTGTTTGCAAATCCTGAAGCTATCGCAAAACCTGAAATTAAATCCGCTGTTAAGGATCGTTTAGCCCAGTTTGAAGGTGACGTAAAGAAGACGGTGGCCTCTTTAAAGAAAACACCTATTACTTTGTCTAATGGAAAAATTTTAGAGAAGGCTGATTGTTACAGGGAAGAATGCGTCATCAAGTATTCTCTTGAAGGATTTAAGGCTAAAGATATTGAATATGTTGTTGACGAACATATCAAGCGAGTCTTGTATAATCGTTTGGCTGAATTCGGAAATAACGAAAAGGATGCTTTCAAGGATCTTGAAAAGAATCCTATTTATGTAGACATTGCCCACAAGATTCCTATTAAACATGTACGTTGTTTTACAAGGTTGGCTGCTCTTGCTCCTGTAAAATGGAATGAGAGAGGAAATGCATTTGGCTTTGTCAGGCCTGGCAATAATCACCATGTTGCAATCTATATGGATGAAACTGGAAAATTGCAGGAACATGTAGTGACCTTCTGGCATGCCGTAGAACGTAAGGCCAAGGGATTGCCAATTGTGATTACTGATCCCAAATCCTCTTTTGAATTGGCCGTTGGTAAAGAATGCTCTTCAACATTTATGGAATGTTTGCCAAAGCCTGAATGGTCATTTGTTGATAGTTTACAGTTAAATGAAATGTTTGTTTTGGGGATGGATAAGAATTCCTACGAAGAAGCCTTGGCAACGAATGACTATGCTGAGCTGAACAAACATTTGTATCGAGTGCAAAGTTTGTCTTGTTCGGACTATTTCTTTAGAAATCATGTGGAAACCCAAATTGATAATACTACTGAAGCGAAACTTTCAAAGAAATTTTTCCGTATAAAGAGCTTAGGTGCTTTGAATCAATTAAATCCGCATAAGGTGACGATTTCTCTGTTAGGTAAGATTATCACTAGGTAACAGAAATTCATCAACTTTTGGAATCTTGTCTCACGTTCTTTTCGTGAGGTCTTATTCTGTGTTCTCTAAGGAGGCGTTATGATAAAGCGAACTCTATATTTTGGCAATCCTGCTTACTTATCTTTAAAAGATAAGCAGTTGAATGTTAAAATAAAAGATGACGAAATAAAGACGATTCCTATTGAGGATGTTGGGTATGTGGTTCTTGATAATCGTCAAATTACAATAACACAAGGAGCTATGGCGGAATTACTTGAAAATAATTGCGCCGTCGTAACGTGTGATTCTAAACATTTGCCGACAGGAATGATGCTTCCTCTTGCAGGCAATTCGGTGCAAAGTGAACGGTTCCAAGCGCAAATTGAGGCCTCACAACCATTGAAAAAGCAGTTGTGGCAACAAACGGTTCAGCAAAAAATATTGAATCAGGCAAAAGTTCTGCAAATAAAAAATGGATTGGATGCAAAAAATATGCTTGCCTGGGCTGGTTCTGTACGAAGTGGTGATTCCGATAATCGAGAAGCAGTTGCTGCGGCGTATTACTGGAAAGAAATGTTTCCGGATATTCCGGGCTTTGTTCGTGAAAGAGAGGGCGTTCCTCCAAATAATATGTTGAATTATGGTTATGCTATTTTAAGAACGATTGTGGCGCGATCTCTTGTTTGCAGTGGACTTTTGCCTACGCTTGGAATATTTCATCACAATCGCTATAACGCCTATTGCTTGGCGGATGATATTATGGAACCTTACCGACCTATTGTAGATAAATTAATTACAGATGTCGTGGATGAAATAGGACGATATCCAGAGGAACTGGATAAGGATGTGAAAGTCAGATTGCTTCAAATTCCTGTGTTGGATACTTTTATCGACGGGGTGAGAAGCCCTTTAATGAACGCTGTGGCGACGACGACTGCTTCTTTAGCAAAATGTTATATGGGAATAACGAGAAAAATCCTCTATCCGGAGGTGCTGGATGAATCGTTTCAGTGAGTATCGTATTATGTGGGTGTTATGTTTCTTTGATTTGCCTACGGAGACTCCGATAGAGCGCCATCGGCATAGTGAATTTCGAAAAAATCTGCTTAAAGATGGCTTCACTCGATTCCAACTGTCGATTTATGTTCGAAATTGTCCTAGTTCTGAAAATGCTCAGGTGCATATTAAGAGGGTGAAGGATTTTATGCCCCCTGATGGGAATGTGAGCATTTTGTGTATTACGGACAAACAGTTTGCCAAGATTGAGGTGTTTTTTAGTCGAAAGGAAAAGGATCCTCCAAAACCAGCGGAACAATTGTCCTTGTTCTAGAATTGAAAAAGTCCGTTGAAAAAAGAAAAAATCGTCCTATTAGGACGATTTTTTTGTGTTCTATAAGGCTTTGTAACTATATGATTTTCATGAAGATACACGAAATCGGTTGTAGTTGCTAAAGCAATAGTAGAAAAATCTGAAAGCAATTCACAAC
>JAZRWJ010000011.1:0-287791 GCA_045599625.1 Fibrobacter sp. | reverse complement strand
TGAACTGACCCCAAAAAGTTGGACAGTTTAAAGTTAGGATAAAACAGCGTAATGAGTCCGGTATTGTACCGGGCTCATTCCTTTTAGACGCGACTTTATCCGTTTATTGTTGTAATACTCGATGTAGTTCCTGAGTTCCTGCTTGAAGTGGTCCATATCCCTGAACTCGTTGGGATACAGCAGCTCCGATTTCATTATTCCGAAGAAGTTCTCCATCATGGCGTTGTCCAGGCAGTTGCCCTTGCGGCTCATGCTCTGGATGATATCATGCTCCTGCAGTTTCCTTTGATAGTTGTAATGCTGGTAGTGCCAGCCTTGATCCGAGTGCAGGATCAGCTTGTTTTGGACGCGTCCTTGTTCAAGGGCCTTGTCCAGCATGCTCATCACCATTCTTAAGTCCGGATGGTCAGATATGGTATAGCTGACGATTTCGCCGTTGTACATGTCCAGTATTGGCGACAGGTAGCACTTTTCCAGGCCGATGTTTATCTGGGTCACATCGGTAGTCCACTTCTGGTTGGGACCGGTCGCAGTGAAGTCTCGATTGATTATGTTCGGCGCTGTCTTGCCCACATCGCCCCTGTAGGAACGGTACTTGCAGCGCTTGCGTACATTCCTCAGTTCCTCCTCTTTCATGATGCGGTACACGGTCTTGTGGTTGATCGAGAAGCCTTCGTTCTTCAGCTCGTCCTTGATGCGACGGTAGCCGTAGCGTCCCTTGTTCTCCGCATGTATGGCCTTGACTCGCTTGCGCTCGTCGGCATAGCGGTCGGCCTTCTTCTGGATGTTGTAGTAGTATGTGGAGCGGGATAGCCCGCTTGCCTTCAGGAGATGTTTAAGCGCGTGCTTGTCGCTCAGTCCTCGGACTGTCTCGGCCCTATACCGAACATCTCGGCATTCTCTTCCTGGTCTAGGGCCTTCAATTTTTTTAGGTAGGCATTCTCAGCTTCAAGATATTCCACACGTTCTCTAAGGAGCTCGAGTTCTGTCATGCCTATAGTGGATTTCTTTTTCTTTGTCATCTTCGGAGGCCTCCCTTTGGGCTTTGTGGCTAGCAGTTCCTCGTAGCCGCCATGACGGTATTTTCTCAGCCATGATTCTAGACAGCTTAGACTGATTTTGTACCTGACGGAAACTTCAGTCAAAGATAGAGATTGTTGGATTATCGAATCTACAGCGATTCGCTTTATGGCTGGCGTACAGCAAACATTCCTTTTTCTATCCGTATACCATTCGCTTGTCAAATCATATTCTCTACAACGTCGACGGATTTGACGATCAACGATGCCTATTTTTCGACTTATTGCGACAGATGTGTATCCTGCTTGATAGAGTTCCAGGGCTTTCGCCCATTCTTCTTTTGTGTGTTTTTTATACATGAAAACCCCGAAAGTTTTGTCCAACTTTCGGGGTTCACATCAAACGCTGGACTTTTTCTTTATCCAACTGGCTTGTTTTGCCAGGTGTATGATTTCGCCTGGCTTTACATTTCCGATAATCAGGGGCGAATCGGGATCGTGCATGTTATGCTTGCTTAGCACTTGATCCTTGCCGTAGTTGGCGTAACAGTATTTGCAAAGGTGAGGACAGTTGCTGTAATTACCGATGTCGCCTCCTACTACGCAGGCGGAACATTCTTCGCGGGCGAATTTCTTTTTGGGCGGCGAGAAGGTAAGACCTTGTTCATTGAGTCCTAAGGCTTTCTCGAAAAATTCTGGAGTGGAACATCCGCTGCAGTCGGCACCGAATTCTGCAAGGGCGGAACTTTCCACACAGGTTTTGATAGTAATGTTGTGCTGGCGGCCGATTTCTACAAATGCCTTCGTAAGGGTAACTTGGTCTTCCCAAGAAACTTCCTTGAGATCAGGAAAGTTCTTGGTGACGCAATTGAAAATGTCTACGAAGCTGATGATGCAAGTGCGGGTGTAGCCTTCCAGCAGGGCTGCAATTACCTCGAAGGATTTGATGTGCTGCTCTACGGTGTAACGGTCTGTAATGCAGATGGGATCGTAACGCCACTGCACCGCGTCTTGGCCGCCGTTATGGGCGTTGACCAAGTCTGACAACTTCTTGAATTGTTCTACAATAAATCGCTTGTCGGGAACATTGGGCTCAATGTCCTTACCGTAAGGCGTGAGGGTAACATGCCATGCCCAGCGGAAATCTGCGATTTCATCAAGATGGGGAAGGAGTGGTGTCGGATTCTTGGTGCAGAAGAAAATGCAATCGACCACACTTGGGTCCAGCTGGTAACGGGTGATGTAATCCTGATTGTAGGGATTACGAACCAGCACATACCCCTCGTGAATTCTGTTCAGAAACCACTTGGAGTAAAAGGCGGGAAGATCCGTGCGAATGCTGGCAGAAATGATCATGGAGATAGAATGCTGCGGAACTGTTCCAGAGAGAAAACTTCGTTTTGGTAGAAGTTGTCTGCAAGGATTTCCATAATTTCTTCGGAGTATTCTGTCTGCTTGCTCAGTAATTTTACCGCATTGATTTTGCGGATAAGTTCTGTGGCGCCTTCAGGAGTGTCTGCGGAAAGTTCTACTCCGAAACGTTGCAGAATAATCCAGAAGAAAATGGCGAACTGAACCTTGGTCATGGCGTCGCCGTCAAAAAGACTCTTGGCGTAGTAACGGAAAATCAAGTAGGCGACGATTTGTGCGCCGTCTTCGTCCGTGAATATGGGGTTGTGCGCGGAATCCCAGCCGGTGCGGACCATACGTTCGAAGGCTCTATCCCAAGCGGGACCGTAGCTTTCCCCTTCACCAAGAATTTCAATCCAAGTTTGTTTGATGACAGTGTCACTCAAATTTTCGTTCTCTGAACTTAATTTGGAGCCTGCTTCGATTACTTCGCTTTGCTCGCAGTGACATTCGTCCTCATCCTCAAAGACATTCACGCTTTCTGCGTAATCTAGAACGTCAATCAATCTTTGGTTTAGTGGTTTGTTGCTGTCGGCTAGCAATTCGAAAATATGGTCGCGTTCTGCGAAGATGGCGTCGCGGGCTTCCTCGGCACCTTCCGGCATTTCGTCGGGTTCCTCATTGATTTCACGTTCGACAAAGGAGATCCCGGAACAGGTCCGGGAAGACAATTCAGATGTCCAGGATGTAAGCAATAACCTTACAGCTTCTTCGCAGCAGAGCCCTAAGCCCCGTTCCATAATGTCGCCGTACACTTCAACAAATCGGGGATGTTCCCTGCAGATGTTGCATAAGGAACTTTCTCCGAGATTGCAGATCATATCGCACAGACCGTCTTCTTTCAAAAACGGACAACGGTCTCCAGGCAATAATTTAAAATGACCTTCCTCAATATTCGCTAAAAGTTTCTTTGCGAATTCGCCCTGCAATTTGTTGTATTTAATCAGACTTTGTTCGTCGATGTCAATTTCCCAACCTACGCAACAGGTGTCTGTGCATTTGCCGGCAATACAAGAGAATTTGTCATAAAAATTTGGGACGCGGAGCAGCATATAACAAAAACTAGAAATTCTGAGGCGCAATAAAAAAGAGGGTCGACATTGCCGATCCTCTCTTTTAAGCTTTGAATTGGAAAAGCTTCGCTACGCTCATGTACCAAGTACTAGCCTCGGTCATGGACAAATGAATTTGTCCGCGACACTCGGCTTACGTACTTGTCGTTCTTACTTCAGTTCTGCCAAAGCCTTCTCATTCTTAGCAATAATGTCCTGCTGTGTTGCCAGCTTGACACGTTCTGCGTTGACGACGGCTTCAGGAGCACCAGAAACGAATTTCTCATTGCTGAGCTTCTTTTCGATGGAAGCTGCAAAGCTCTTGGCCTTTTCGATTTCCTTTTCGAGACGTGCAATTTCTGCAGCCGGGTCAAGGATACCTTCCAGCGGGATGAAGAGTTCGCCACCGGGCACAACGGCAGAGGCGCTGAACTTGGGCTTTGCGGCCTTCACGCCAACGGTAATGCTTTCGATGCCGCCAAGTTCGGTAATGATGGCGAGGCATGCATTCACGGAAGCTTCGGTTGCTGCGTCGTCTACAGAAACAACGGCCTTCAGCTTGGTAGCCGGAGATACACTGTAACGGCCACGGACACCGCGAACGGCTTCCACCACGGCGAATGCCTGGTCGAAGGCGGCTTCGATATCCTTGTTGATGAGAGATTCATCAGCGGTGGGCCAGGGGCGGCTGATCACCATTTCGGAGCCCTGGAACAGGATGCTGTTCAGTTCTTCAGTGATGAAGGGCATTACCGGGTGGAGAAGGTCAAGGACGTTCTTCAGCACGTAGCTGAGGATTGCCATGGCGTTCTTCTTTTCGGCGTCCAAAGTTTCACGGTTGATCACAGCCTTCTTGATTTCAAGGTACTGGCTGCAAACGTCATCCCACACGAAGCGGTACAGGAAGCCAGCCAGTTCTGCGAAGTGGTATTCTTCCAGCATGCGGGTTGCATCCTTGATGGTGGTCTGCAAGCGGGAAAGGATCCACTGGTCTTCCAGAGTGAAGAGTGCCTTGTCCATGGGGAGTTCTGCGGCAAGGGCGCCAGCCTGTTCCAGCTGCGGGTAGAGGAAGCGGCAAGCGTTCCAAATCTTGTTGGAGAAGTTACGGCCGATTTCGAACTTTTCAGAAGTGTTGATTTCGGTACCGTCTTCCTGCTTTTCCTTCTTCACCGGCAGACGAACGTCCTGGTTGTCGGTGCAGAGGCTTGCCATCACGAAACGGAGAGCGTCGGTACCGTACTTGCGTTCGATGTCCATGGGGTCCACGCCGTTGCCCTTGGACTTACTCATGGTCATGCCATTGCCGTCCAGGATCTTCGGGTGGATGTAAACGGTGTGGAACGGGATCGTACCCATGTTTTCCTGGGAGAACAGCACCATGCGAGCCACCCAGAGGGTGATGATGTCGCGGCTGGTCACCAGCACGGAAGTGGGGTAGTACTTCTTAAGAGTGTCGGTGTTTTCCGGCCAACCCATGGTAGAGTGGGGCCAGAGACCGCTGGAGAACCAGGTGTCCAGAACGTCGTCTTCCTGCTTGAGGACGTGACCCGGAACTGCGTCTTCTGCAAGGTTTTCTTCCTGAGAGCAGACCAGGTAGCCGCCGTTTTCTGCCTTGTAGAAGAAGATGTCTTCGCGGTTTCCAAATACGGCCTTCAGTTCTTCTTCGGTTGCGTCGGTGTGCCAGATAGGAATGCGGTGACCCCACCAGAGCTGACGGCTAATGCACCAGTCGCGCTTTTCGCCCAACCAGTCAAGGTACTTGTTGGCGTAACGTTCGGGGATAATCTTGATTTCACCGGACTTCACGGCGTTCATTGCGTTTTCGGCGAGAACGTCCATCTTCACGAACCACTGGTCGCTGAGGTACGGTTCAATAACAGTCTTACTACGGTCGGAGTGGCCCACGTCCATTTCGTGGTCTTCCACCTTGATCAGGAGGCCAAGTTCTTCGAGGCCTGCCACAACGGCGTCGCGGGCAGCCTGGCCCTTAAGGCCCTGGAACTTGCCGGCGTTTTCATTCAGGGAGCCGTCGTCGTTCATGATGTTTATCATGGGGAGCTTGTGACGGAGACCGGTAGCATAGTCGTTGGGGTCGTGTGCCGGAGTCACCTTCACGGAACCGGTACCGAAGTCCTTGTCCACGAGGATGGCGTCTGCAATCACTGGAATTTCGCGATCAACGAAGGGAACCTTCAGCATCTTGCCGATGAACTGTGCATAGCGTTCGTCGCTGGGGTGCACGGCAAGAGCGGTATCGCCCATGATGGTTTCCGGACGAGTGGTAGAAACGGGAATGAAGCCCGAACCATCGGCCAGAGGATACTTGAAGGTCCAGAAGTGACCCTTCACATGTTCGTAATAGATTTCGTCGTCGGCAACGGCGGTCTGGAGCTTGGTATCCCAGTTCACCAGACGCTTACCGCGGTAGATGAGGCCCTTCTTGAACAGGTTGAAGAAGGCGTGGCGAACAGCCTTGGCGCAGATGGGGTCCAAGGTGAAGCGCTGACGGCTCCAGTCGCAGCTCACACCCAAGCTCTTCAGCTGCTTGGTAATGCGGGCTTCGTATTCTTCCTTCCACTTCCAGATGCGTTCCACCAGAGCGTCGCGGCCAATGTCGTGACGGGTCTTGTGTTCGTCCTGGAACAGACGCTTTTCCACAACAGCCTGGGTTGCAATACCGGCGTGGTCCGTACCCGGAATCCACAAAGTGTCGCGGCCAGTCTTACGGCGGTAGCGTACCAAAATATCCTGAAGGGTGTCGTTCAAGGCGTGGCCCAGGTGCAGGGCGCCGGTCACGTTAGGAGGCGGAATGACGACAGAGAACGGTTCGCCCTTACCGCTAGGTGCAAAGCTATTTTTGTCAGCCCAGGTCTGGTGCCAGCGGGCTTCAACTTCTGAAGAATTATAACGAGATTCCATAATTATCCTTCGATATTTTCACAATAAATTTTATGGCCGAAAATTTAGAAAAGTTGAGAAATTATGTAAAAAATCCATTTTAGAACAGCGCTGTTTTCTGCCTAAACAAGACGTATTTTGCTAAAATGTATATCAATGTTCAACGAAATAGATTTGAAAGACCCTATGTACCTCAAGGATTATGAGAGCCAGATTAGAAAGCTCCCGTTAGATGAGTTGTACGAAGTGTTGATATCATCAAAAAAGACAAAACCCCGGAACGAATTGATATTGTAAATAAACGAATTCGTGAACTTGATTGTAAACATAAGAATTCGAATGGACTTTCAATTTTTGAAGAAAATCAGCTGAAAAAATTAAGCCAGCTGGCGGAGGATTATCAGCAGATTGATGGACTGCAGCAGAGTAATGAGTTGCATCAAGGAGATGAATCTCAAACGGATAGAAATATTCATCGAAAAGGTGGATTGACTGCAGAAGAACTTGAAGAAGTTAAAAAGTATGTCGATGAAATCCACGAACGACATAAGGATGTGAAAATTATCGGTTACGGCCTTCCCAATAAGTATGGTGCGCCAACGCCGATTTACGAGTCCAAGTACAATATTGAAAGGGGAAAACATATAGAAACCCTCCGTAGGAAACCAAAGGAATTACAAGATTTTTTGAAGTTCTGTTTTGTTCTTTCAGGAATCTTCTTTGTTGTTTTCCTCGTAGTAGATTTGTTTAAGAGAATTCTTTTTTGAGTCTAGGTAAATTTCTAAATTTTCTCTCATGAAATACATAGAAGTTGTGGCAGGAGTTATTTGCCGTAAAGATTCCCAGGGTACAACCCAGTTCCTGGCGACCCAACGTGGTTACGGGGAATGGAAAGGCGGTTGGGAATTTCCTGGTGGTAAGACTGAACCTGGCGAAAGCCCGGAACAGGCCTTGGCTCGTGAATTAAAGGAAGAGTTGACTGTCGATGTGGAAGTGGGGGAATTCATTACCACGGTGGAGTACGACTATCCTGAACGGCACATTACCATGCACTGCTACTATTGCAAGGTCGTTTCCGGGGAATTGACTCTGCTGGAACACGAGTCTTCCCGTTGGCTCTATGCCTCGGAACTTCGCGACGTAGATTGGCTCCCCGCAGATATCGCTGTCGTGGAATGTATTGAACGTGATGCAGGCTTAATGACTGCACATCATTAGTGACAAGATTCCTGCCAGAATCAGCAAAATTGGCAGGATTTTTAGCAGAATCACAATGAGACAGGCGTCGCCTGCACCGCCAACGCCAAACAACGCTAGGATTCCCAAAACAATCAGAAATGTGGTTATCATAGTGTGCTCCTTGTATTTGTCCTCTACAAAGATACATTTGTTGTTGTGACAAATAATGACATTTTAAATTGTCTTTGAGATCCCCTTGTTCTGCTCAGGTAAATTTGCCATATAGCTGGTAACAAGGAGGTATGTATGAACAGTTCCGAAGTGCTAATTGGTATCGGCTTAGTTGTCGTACTGCTGATGGCTGTTGTCGGTAACGCGTAATGGCTGTAGAATGAAGGCGTTGGTTGGTTGAAATCAGCGCCTTTTTCTATATTTGAAGCCAATGAAGTTACCTATTGTATGTATCATTGGACGCCCCAACGTGGGTAAGTCCTCCCTTTTCAACCGAATCCTCGGTCGTCGTGCCGCCGTGGTCAGTGACCGCGATGGCGTCACCCGCGACCGACACTACCAGGTTGCAAATTTTAAGGGACATGAATTTACTGTAGTGGATACTGGCGGATTCTTGCCCGATGATACCATCGACGTCTTGGCCGACAGCGTTCGCACCCAGATTTTCAACGCCGTAGAAGAATCCGACTTGGTTCTGTTCATGGTGGATGTCCGTGTGGGTATTACCAAGCTGGACCAGCAGTTTGCACGCCTTGTCCGTAAGCTGGACAAGAAGGTGATTCTTGTGGCAAACAAAAGCGAAAACGGTCAGGACCGTCAGGAAAGCTATGAGTTCCTGAAGCTTGGTTTTGGTCAACCCCGTACCATCAGTGCATTGACTGGTTATGCCTGCCTCAGTTTGCTAGAAGAAGTCATTACGATTCTTCCTACGCCGGTTCGTGGTGAACGCAAGGAAGAACGCCCCATCAAGTTTGCAATTCTCGGTCGTCCTAACGCCGGTAAGAGCACTTTGCTCAACCGCTTGCTGAACGAAGACCGCGCCGTGGTCAGCGACATTCCGGGTACCACCCGCGACTCCATCGACTGCGACTTTGTGGTTGATGGCAAAAAGTTCGTGGTGACCGATACCGCAGGCCTTCGCAAAAAGGCTAAGGTCGAAGACGAAGTTGAAATCTTCAGCAATATGCGTACCTTGGAAAGTATCCGTCGCTCTGATGTGTCTGTGCTGATGGTGGACTGCACTCGCGGTCTCGAAGTCCAGGACTTCCGCATTATTACCGATATCCGCAAGGCCGGTAAAGGTCTGGTGCTGGTTTTGAACAAGTGGGATATTCTTCCCAACAAGAACGACAAGTCCTTTGACCACATGGTTAAGGAAATGCTGGAACGCGAACCTATGCTGGAATACGTTCCCATCCTTTCCATCAGCGCAAAGGAAGGTCAGCGTGTCGGTCGTGTGGTTCAGGCCATTCAGACCGTGTACGCCAACTGCCGTCGAGTACTTGGCCGCGATAACGTTGCCCAGGCCTTCGCTCGCTTCCTGGAAGAAAATCCGGTGCCTAGCCAGAATGCTCGTACGGTGCAGTTGACCCGCGCCTGCCAGATCATGGTGGAACCGCCTGTAATCGCTATCGAAACCCGTACTCCGGATTTGGTGGCCGAATCTTACAAGCGTTACTTGATGAAAAAATTCTACGAAGAATTCCAGTTGCAGGGTGCACCCCTCCGCTTGAATTTCGATATGAAGTTAACCCTCAGAAAGGATGAAGAACTTGAACAGTTTACTGAGTCTTCCAATAGCGTACGTGTTGGGGGCGATCCCCAGCGCAATCTGGATCGCAAAACTCGCGAAAGGAAAAGAGTTTGATATTCGTGACTACGGCTCCAAGAATGCCGGTCTGACAAATACATTCCGCGTCTTGGGCTGGAAGCCTGCGCTTCCCGTTGTCTTTATGGATTTGCTGAAGGGTTTCTTTGGCCCTTTCATAGCCATGAAGATGTGCGCGGCACAAGTTGCTGCCGGTGGTGCTGACTATTCTTACTGGGTTCCCCTGGTAGCTGGTCTTTTGGTAATCCTTGGCCATAGCTACACTTGCTTTGCTGGTTTCCGCGGTGGCAAGGGCGTGCTTGCTGCACTTGGCGTATTCCTTTGCCTGTGTCCGGTAACTGCACTTACCGCTTTTGGCGTTTGGATTATCCTTACTGCTACAACAAAGTATGTGTCTGTCGGTAGCATTGGTGCATGCCTCATGCTGGTGGTTTTGTCAGTGATGGGCTACTGCGGCGCACCCTATCCGGTGTACGACCAGTTTACCTTGCCTTTGGCAATCGTCACCTCCTTGATTGGTATTTTCATTATCGTCAAACATCGTGGCAACATTAAGCGCTTGATGAACGGCACCGAAAACGGTTTTGGTAGCAAGCGCAAGACCCCGAAGGCTCCTGAAGGTGACCAGGCACAAAAATAAGCGTGAAAATCGCTTTTTTTTGCTTTTGCACGACGTTTATTGTAGATTACTGAAAACAACATAAGGATTTTGAATTATGAAAGTTACTGTTTTGGGTACTGGCGGATGGGGACTTACCCTTGGCCAGGTGATTTACGAAAATAAGAATGATATCACTTTTTGGACCAACTCTCAGGCCGAAGTAGATCTTCTTTCTACCGAACATCAGTACAAGGATAAGCTTCCGGGCGTTATCTTCCCGGCAGACTTCAAGTATACTACCGACATGAATGCCGCTCTCCAGGGCGCAGAAATGGTCATGATTGTAGTGCCCTCCCAGTTCATGGGTGGTGTTGCAGAAAACCTGGGTAAGTGGACCCCTGAAAAGGGTAAGGAACCGGTTGTGGTTTGCGCTACCAAGGGCATTCTGGAAGGGACCAACCAGCTGATGAGCGAAGTCCTTTTGGAAAAGGTTCCTTGGCTCACCGACGACAAGATGGTTGCCTTTAGCGGTCCGTCTCACGCAGAAGAAGTTAGCCGTCACGTGCTTACCGCTATTGTTGCTGCTTCTACCAACGAAGAATCTGCAAAGCTGGTTCAGCAGGCTATGAGCTGCTCCTACCTCCGTGTTTACACTTCTACCGACATTATTGGTGTGGAACTTTGCGGTTCCGTGAAGAACGTGATTGCCATTGCTTCCGGTGTGCTCTATGGCATTGGTGCTGGTGATAATACTCGTGCAGCACTCCTCACTCGTGGTCAGGCAGAAATGTGCCGCCTGGGTAAGGCTATGGGCGCACATCCTGAAACCTTCGCTGGCCTTGCCGGCATGGGTGACTTGATCGTGACTTGCCTTTCTCAGCACAGCCGTAACCGTTACGTAGGCGAACACATTGGTAAGGGCGAAACTATCGACCAGGTTCTGGGTGGCATGAAGATGGTCGCCGAAGGCGTTCCCACTTGCCGTAGCACTAAGGCTTTGGCTGACAAGCTTGGCGTGGACATGCCTATCGTGAACGCAGTTTATGCACTGCTTTATGGTGGCAAGACCGTTAAGGAAGTCTTCGCAGAAATCTGGGGTCGCGACCTCAAGGCTGAAAACTGGGGTTAAGCTTCCGTTTCAAAAGTCTAAAAATAAAAGTCTCGGCAGTGTGCCGGGACTTTTTTCGTATAAAATAAATGAACTTTATTTGCTGCGATTCCTTCGATAAAGTCGAACTTATTTTTTGCCTTTAAGTGTGGCAAAGACAAATGCGCCCTGCACAGCCTGGAATACCATAGGAATGTATCCGATAAGAGCGGCTGCCAAAACGATGTCTGCAGGAATTCCCAGAAGGCCTGTAAACAGGCTTACGTTTAAGTTTTCGCGAAGGCCAATACCATTAATGGAAATGGGGAGCATGGTGATGGTAATCGTGATAGTCATGAATACGGTAATGGTTGCCAAATCCACAGGGACTCCCACTGCTTGGAAGTAGGAGTAATGAATTAAGATGGAGGATATCTGCAGCCAAATGGAGTCAAGCCCGGAAAGCATGAATGCCTTGGGATAGTTGCGATAAATGGAAAATGCATTTTGCAATTTCAGCAGGAACGGCACGCGTTTTGTTATCGCCTCGGGAAGCTTGATTTTGTCGGAGAATAAACCGCCAACGATGATGAAAATGCAAGCTAAGGCAACGATGCTTACGGCTCCCGTGTAAAGAGGCGGAATGTCGTAGCGAGAAATGACGAAAGGCAATGTGGCAAAGAAACAAATGAACATTGCCAAAAGACCCATGACTCTGGAAATGGCTACGGCGGCAACAGAGTTTGCGGTGTTTCCGAATTTTTTTCCGAAGGCGATAGTCTTTACTGCGTCGCCTCCAAAACCGCTGGGCAGAAGGTTGTTAAAGAAATAACCTAGGGCGATGTAGGAATAAAAAGTCTTAAAGGAAATTTTCTTGCCTTCTTCCAGAAGCAAGCCGCGCCAGCGGATAGCCTGAATGCACATGCTGAAAACAGTACACAGCAAGATAAGTCCGATCCAGGGCAGTGCGTGACTTGTCCAGTGATTACTGACTTCGCCAAAAGGGACCTTCCAGAATATGTAGGCAAGACCGCCAACGCTGATGACGATCTTCAACAAGTTCAAAAGAATTTTCTTAAGGCGCTGATTCATGATCTACTGCTCCGCAACCTTTTGAAGAATGCTCTGGATTTGCTTGGCGCATTTCTCCCAGGAGAATGTGCTGACCCAGTCTGCAATTTCTGCATCATGTAGGCCCTTGGTGTTGATTGCCTTTTCCAGAGCGCTGGTAATGCTTGCGGAATCCTTCGGGTCAAAGTAGGTGGCAAGACTGCCTCCCACTTCGGGCATAGACGATGTGTTGGAACATGCAACGGGGGTTCCGCAAGCCATGGCTTCCAGGATTGGCAAACCAAAGCCTTCGTATAAGGAGGGAAGAACAAATAAGTCGGCCAGATTGTACAGGTTTACCAAGTCTTCCTGGCTTACCATTCCGGCGTGGATTGTCAAATCCTGAATGCCGAGTTCTGCCTCCTTGGTAGCCTTGGATCTTCCGTCAAAAGCTTTTCCGACCATTACCAGTCGGCAGTCTTCCTTGCCGGACATTTTTGCGAAACCTTCCAGAAGACCATTCAAATTCTTGTGGGGGAGGAAGTTCCCTACATAGAGAATGATTTTCTTGTCTCGAGGAATGTTGTACTTCCCGTACAAGTATTCAATTTCAGACTTCTGCTTGCGAACGAACTCAGAACCAGCACCTAGGGGAACCACAGTGACCTTGTTTTCGTCTACGTTGAAAAAACGCTGTAGGTCACGTTTGGTGCTTTCGGAAACCACCATGATATGGTTTGCGCGCTTGCAAACGAACCAGAAGATAAACTTGAAATAGAAATGAGCCAGTTTAAGGGGCAAAAATTCCGGATAGACCAGATGGGTCAAGTCGTGTACCGTGGCAAGCATTTTTCCGCGGTAGAACAAAGGGATGTTACAATGGGGAACGTGCAAAACGTCGGGTTTTTGCTTGCGCAACTTGCGATAGGGAAACTTTAGTTGCTCCTTGTAGCCGTAAATTCCGCTAATAAAGGGAATCTGGGTAGGGACAAAATCCTTGTAATCTTCCAAATCGGTAGGATTTCCCAGGGCAATGCTGTAACCTACGTCTTTAAGCCAATGCTGGATACATGTTCCGATTCCAGACTTGCATACCATGCGAGCGTCGATTGCAATGTTTGGAATTTGTTTCATGTTTTCCCTTTTTAGGCTAAATAATAGAACTTTTTTGCGGAAAGATTCAAATTTTTATATATTAAGATGTAAATCTTATAGAACTATTGGGAGGAAAATATGAAATTCGATCACAAGATTTTTAAGACAGGTAGTCTTTTGGCGGGAGCCTGTTTGTTTGGCTTTGCTCTGAATGCCTGCTCTCAGACAGAATCTAACACCGTGAATACCGAAGGTTTTTCATCTGTTGAAGATGTTACGCCTGTAGAAGATGTCGCTGCTGGTGAAAACGTTTTCGGTGGTAATGTTTCTAATGAAGTAATCGCAGGTGAGGTTGCTGTCTCCGGTTCCGATGAAGTTGGCCTCTGGCGCAGCTGGAACACAAAGGGTGTTGCCGATTATTTTGATTCTCTGGCAAACAAGACTCCCTTTAACACCAATTTTATTGATGATCTGGGTTGTAAGTTCCCGGCTCTCATGGTTGATGAAGCAACCGAAAACTTGGATGAACTGGAAAATCTTTTCAAGGAAGGTCACCTGGTCAAGGGTGTTTGTGGCTTGGCCTTGAATCTTAAGGATGGTCAGGTTGCTCCGCTGGGTGTAAACCTTGTGCATGATATGCCTAAGGGCTCTGTTGAATTCTGGTTCCGTCCTGGTGATGACTTCTACAATAAGAAGGCTCGTACCTTGCTTGGCAACGATGAATCCAGACTTCATTTCTTCGTGAAGGATGGAGAACTGATTTTCCAGAAGAATCATGCTGACAAGCATTTCTTCGTGAAGGCCCCTGTTAATTTTGGCTCCGGTTGGACTAAGATTGGCGGTCAGTGGGGTGACGGCTATATGAGCTTGTGGGTGAACGATACTCTTGCGGCTCGTATGGAACATTCTTTGGGCTATCAGGCTTCTCGCCGCGAAAAGAAGTTTGGAAACCTCCTGGTCATTGGCTACAAGAGCTACTGCTGCATGGAACCGACGGGTCAGTATAGCGAAATGACCACCTCTGGATCTTTCGATCAGTTCCGCATTTCCAGTAGGCTCCGCTATGACAATTCTGCTGTTAAGGATTTTGAAAATTCAGCTCCCGCAGATGAAAACCATGGAATGACCTCGAACTACGGCAGCGATGAAGTGGAATACGATTACGAAGATGATGACGACTACGGTTATATCGAACCTGTCGATGTAATCATGTAATAATTCTTTAAAAAAGATTTTTTGACAAGTCTCGTATTTAAAGGCGATTTACCTAGCGGTAAGTCGTCTTTTTTTTATGGGAATTTTTAAATTGTAATTATGGCTTTTGTTCACCTCCAGACTCATTCAGAATTTTCTGTGCTGCAGTCATCCGCCCGTTTGGATGATATCCTGGCAGCGGCTGCCGATGATAATGCTCCTGCTGTGGCCCTTACGGACCATGGTGCTATGTTTGGTATTCTTGAAATTCAGACCCGTGGACAGGGGCTGAATAAAAAGCGTAAGGAAAAAGGTCTTCCGCCAGTTAAGACGGTTTATGGCTGTCATGTGTATATTGATACGCCCAGTGCAACACCGAAGGATCCTACAACTTACGAGCGTTTGACTCTTCTGGTGGAAAACGAAAAGGGCTACTATAACCTTCTTCGTATTGTAAGCTATCGTTATGAAGACGGAGATCGCTGGGCTGAAATTCCGTCTGTACCTCTTGAAACTGTGGAAGAGTTCAAGGAAGGTATTATTGCCATTGCCGGCGATTTCTTCAGTAGATACGGCACAAGTGTTGCTGCAGGTAGAAACGCTGCTGCCCGTGAGTACATGGAGCGCCTGGACAAAATCTTTGACCACGACCATCTTTATTTCAGTGTATGTGATAACGGTGTTCCGCAGCAGAAAGACGTAAATGCTTATACGGTCCTGTTGGCAAATGAACTGGGTCGCGAGATTGTTGCTGTTGGCGATATCCATTATATCAAGAAGGAAGATGCCCAGGCTCACCGAATCCTGCGTTGTATTTCAACGAAGACCACTCTGAACGATTCTCAGGACAAGCGTTTCCCTACAGAAGGCTTCTATTACAAGACCGAAAAGGAAATGCGTGATCTCTTCGGCCATATTCCTGGAGCCATTGAAAATACAGTCGCTATTGCAGAACGATGCAACTTTACCGTGAAAACGGGTATCGGTGACGAATTCTGGCCCCGCTTTAAGATTCCTGATGATTTCTTGGCTGGCGAAGAGTACCAGAAAATCAAGGCCATCATGAAGGCCGAGTATGATGCGGAATATCCCGTGATTCGTGAACGCGAATTGCCTGGCGTTATCAAGGACAAGAAAAAGAAGCTCCAGGCACAGATGTGCGCTGACAAGGGTATTGAACCTGAAGCCTTGACCGATGAAGACAAGGCTGAAATAGATCGTCTTTCTCAGTTGGAATTCTTTACGGAAGAGGATCACAAGGCTTGGAACAAGGCGGTTCATCGCTGGTGCAAACCGGGTTCTGATTCCGATATTTATATCATCCATCTTTGTAATGGATTCTTGAAGTGGCGCTTCCCGGAAGAAAACTTTAAGTTTCCGGAACACGAGACCGATGTGGGCAAACGCATGTACAAGGAACTGAACTGTATCCGAAACATGAACGTTGCCGGCTACCTGCTTATTGTGTGGGACTTCATTAACTGGGCCCGTAACAACGGTATTCCTGTTGGCCCGGGCCGTGGTTCCGCTGCTGGTTCTCTTGTTACTTACATCATCGGTATTACGGACATTGACCCGCTGAAGTTCGACTTGCTCTTCGAACGATTCCTGAACCCGGAACGTGTGTCCATGCCTGATATTGATACGGACTTTGCGGATAGAGACCGCGGTCGCGTGATCGATTATGTGACTCAGAAGTATGGCAAGGAATGCGTGGGCCAGATTATTACCTACGGTATGTTGAAGTCCAAGGCTGTGATTACCGACGTGGCCCGCGTTCTTGGTTTTGCTCCTGGTGAAGCAAAGACCATTACCAAGTTGTTCCCGCAGCGCACCTTGAACTTTAGCTTGAAACAGGCTTGGACCGGTAAGGACAAGAAGGGTAACGTGCTGGAACCGGATTACAGTCCGGAACCTTTGCAGGCCATGGTCAATAGTAGGGCTTCTTATCAGAACCTTTGGAACATTGCCCTTTCCTTGGAAGACTTGCCCCGTCAAACGGGTGTGCATGCTTGCGGCGTGGTGATTACGCCGACTCCGATTTACAACTTGGCTCCGCTGTATCGCGCGGCTGCAGAAGATACCCCGGTGGTGATGTACGATAAGCATTACGCCGAAGATATCGGTTTGCTGAAGATGGACTTCTTGGGCCTCATCAACTTGTCCATCATTCAAGACACCGTGAACATGGTGAAGGTAAATCGCCAGATTGAAGTGGACATGAGCCACATTCCTCTGGACGATAAGGAAACCTTCGACCTTCTCAGTAAGGGTATGACTACGACGGTATTCCAGTTCGAATCTCCGGGTATGCAGAAGTACCTTCGCGAATTGAAGCCCAACCGTATTGCAGACTTGATCGCTATGAACGCCCTGTACCGTCCGGGTCCTATCGATCAGATTCCCCACTTCATTGCCCGTAAGCGTGGCGAAGAAGAAATTGACTGCTACCATCCGGACTTGGAAGAAGTTCTTGGAGAAACATACGGCGTTATTGTGTACCAGGAACAGGTGATGAAGCTGGCCCAGATTCTGGGTGGTTATTCTCTGGGTGGTGCTGATAATATCCGTCGTATCATGGCTAAGAAAATGCCGGAAAAGATGGATAAGCTTACTCCGGAATTCTTTGCCAAGTGCGAAGCCCGTGGCTATGACCATGCCATGATTCAGAAGGTGTGGGATGCTGTGCTTCCGTTCTGCGGTTACGCATTTAACAAGAGCCACGCTGCAGCTTACGCATACGTTGCTTATCAGACCGCTTATTTGAAGACCCACTATGGTCCGGAATACATGGCTGCATCCATGACATCCAAGATGGGCAAGACCGAAGATATCGTGACCATCATTCTGGAATGTAAGCGCCTGGATATCGAAGTGGTTTCTCCCAATATCAATGCCTCCATGGGCGTGTTTACTGCCAACAAGGAAAAGCAGATTCTCTTTGGCTTGGCTGGTATTCGTGGCGTGGGTATCGGTATTGTGGAAGATATTGTTGCTGAACGTGAACGTCGCGGCAAGTTCAAGGATTTGTTTGACTTCACCAAGCGTGTGGCAGAATACCAGGGCGAACAGAAGGAAAAGCGCGCTCCCATGAACAAGCGCTTTGTGGAAAGCCTGATTATGGCTGGCGCCTTGGATGAATTCCCGGGAAGCCGTGCGGTATTGATGGCATCCGTGGACCGTGCTTTGGAAGTGGCCGCACGTTGTCAGGAAGATCGCGACCGCGGTCAGATTTCCTTGTTCGACTTGGGCGGTGGCGCACCCTCTATGGATAGTTCCGCCGAAGTCCTGGAAGAAGCAGAAGAATGGACCGCCATGGAAATGCTGAACAAGGAACGTGATGTTCTTGGCTTGTTCCTTTCCGGTCACCCGCTGGATGAATTCCGCCCGGAACTTCAGGGCTTTACCAGTTGTTCCTTGGCTGATGATGAACTTTCCAAGCGTCTTGGGGATACTGTGATTGTTGGCGGCGTGGTGACTTCCTTGAAGTCCTTTGAAACCAAACGCGGTGATACTCTGGGCTCCGGAAATATTCAGGATTTCCACGGCGATGTGGGTATTTTCTTCAAGAAGGATACTTGGGAACAGCTTCGTGATTCTGTTGCTTTGGATGACCGCGTGCTCGTGAAGGGCGTGCTTGAACAGCAGCGCGATCGAGAAGAAAAGCAAGTCATTGTTGAAGAAGTTGTTCAGCTGGATCGCGTTCGCTCCAGCATGGTGAACTTCATTCATCTGTCCATTTATTCTTCTATGGTCAATGATGACTTTGTTGAAAAACTGGAATCTGCCATGGAGCGCTATGCTCCCTTCGATGAAAGCGAACACGCTTGCGAAGTGGTTTGCCATGTGGAAACGGAAGCTGGTTTTATGCATGTGCTGACCTTGAAGAAGAACAAAGTTGTGTATACTCCGGAACTATTCCAGTTCTTCCGTAAGGATCTGGGTGCGTTGAAGGTCTGGGTGTCTAACCGTGCAAAACGGTAAACCGTACATTCTTTTTTGTGCCGGGGAAGATTCTGGAGATTGCCTTGGTGAAGATCTCGTAAGGCAGGTTCTCCGAGTCGGAAGTTCGCAAAAATGTTCTGTGGATGTTGTTGGATCTGGTGGCGTCCGTATGCAGAATGCAGGTTTGGTGCCCCTTGTCTGCTTTGATGACTTGCCTGTTTCTGGCTTTGGGGATGTTTTGCCGAGGTACTTGAAACTTCGAAAATCCTACAAAGTTTTAGAACGAGTTTTGTATTCCGATCGATGCCTGGCTCTTGTGGCTATTGATTATCCCGGCTTTAATATGAAGCTGGTAGCTTTGGCAAAAAAGTTGGGTAAGCCTGTATTGTATGTGGCTCCGCCTCAAATCTGGGCATGGAAATCTCACAGAGCCCGGTTGTTTGCGGGCTGTTCCAATATTCTCTTGGCAACTTTTTTTGATTTTGAAGTGGATGCCTATCAAAAGGCAGATTGCGGTGTGGTAAAAACCATCCATCCCTTTGCGAAAATTGCTAGTAGTAGGCAAACGGTTGCAAAATCCAAAAGGGTTTTGTTGCTTCCGGGGAGCCGAAAAAGTCAGGCTTTAAGAAATGTTCCTGTGTTCCTTGGAATCCTGAAACAGTACGAAAAGAAATGTCAATTTAAACACGAGAACATTGTACTTCTTGCTGCAAGAAAATCTTTAGTTTCGGTGCTTGAAAAATCTATTGCAGATTTTTGTACATCATTAGAATGGAATGTGCAAATATCGGTGGAATTGTCGCCGGCCTCTGCAGAGGAACGCTTTGATTTGTTCTGTGGTTCGTCTGTTGCGATTTCTGCCCCGGGTACGGCTACCTTGGAATTGGCGTTGTCTGGTTGCCCAACAGTGGTTTGCACTAAACCGGATTTCTTGACAATGACTTTGGCGAAACGTTCTGTGAAAACGAAGTACTTTGCGCTGCCGAATATTATTCTTCAAAAAGAAATTTTCCCTGAATTTATCTCAAGAAAATTTGATTCTGTAAAACTTGATGAAATTGCTGATGCTGCAATAAAAAAAGAGAATGAACAGAATTCATTCTCTGAGGAATTGCTGCAGAATTTGCAAACGGAATGCGATTCCGAAAAATTAGTGTCTGAACTTCTTGCTCAATTCGTCTAGAGTTAAGCGCATCAATGTAGGCGTTCCGTAAGGAGACTTCAAGGGTTCTTCGGTTGCCATAAGCTGGCCAACAAGAACAGCCATTTCTTCGGATTTTAGTTTATCTCCTGCCTGGTATGCATTTGTTTTTGCCCAAGCCTTTGCAATAACATCTTGAACCTTGACCATGTCGCCACTGCCGTCGTTACGGTCGCCGATGCTGTCCAAGAAATCCTTTACAGCTTTAATTGCTCTGGAAAGGGGGAGGGCGCTGGGTATGGCTCTGATTTGGTAAGTGTCACCGCCAAAAGGTTCAATGAAAAAGCCCAGGCGTTGGAACTGATCTTCAACGGAATTCAAAACTTCAATTTCAATTTTTGAAAGTTCTAACATTTCGGGGAACAGAAGTTCCTGACTGTCCAGGGCAGAACCATTGCGGAGAATTTCCAAAGCCTGTTCGTAAAGAACTCTGGAATGAGCCGCATGTTGGTCGATGACCAATAATCCGTTTGTATCTTCTCCTGCAATGTAGGTGTTTGCAATTTGGAAGAAGGTGGGCGGATTCCAAATGGGATCTTGTGCGGGTTGCTTTACAGGTTCGTTTTCAAGAGAGATGATTTTGCCTGCTTCGGGTTGACTGAACAAATCCTGGGCAATATCATTTACTGGCTTACTTGGCTTTGCCGGTGTGAAAGCTGGTTTCTCAAAAATCGGGTCTGTAAAATACGTGGGCTTTGGTGTGATTTTTTCCGGAGTTGCAGGTTCTTCGAAACCGTAACTTTGAGTCGGCTTTGCATCGCTAAGCCAGCTGGGGACGGTTTCTTCCTGTTCTTTTCCCAATTCTTCTGCAAGATCGATGAAGGGGGAGTTTGCCTCCATGTCTTTCTTGAAGGTTTCTCGAATTGCATGGGAAACAACGAGAAATACCAAGTTGCCGTTGGCAAAACGAACTTCTCTTTTGGCCGGATGGACGTTGACGTCGAATTCCATGTCCGGCATGTCCAGGAACAAAACGGAAACGGGCTTGCATTGGGCGCCGTAAGGTTCGTAGGCCTGGGTAACCGCCTTGCTTACCATCTTGCTTTCGATGGGACGGTTGCGGATGAACAAAAATTGATGGTTGCGCTTGCCGTTAGTTTCGGTGGTGGGAGAGACGAATCCCCAAACGTGAATGCCTGCTTCTGTGTAATCTACAGGTAGAAGGGCTTTTGCAATTTTGGAACCGATAGCTTCTGCTATTCGATTGCGAAGTTCTCCGGGAACACCGGTAAATACGGTTTTGTCGCCAACTTTATAGTCGAAACGAATTTCGGGGTGGGCGATGGCGGTTTTGAGAACCACTTCAAAAATGCGGGTGCCTTCGGCGGTTTCACTACTCAAGAAGGTTCGGCGAACGGGAGTGTTGAAGAAAAGGTCTTCAACGAGGAATGTTGTTCCGCGGCTCGCTTGAATGTCTTGCTTTTCAACGACATTGCCGCCGTTGAGAATAATACGGCCGCTGTCCCCTTCGTCGGTGGCGCTGGTAATCGTCAGTTTGGAAACGGCGGCGATAGAAGCGACAGCTTCGCCGCGGAAACCGTTTGTGTGAAGGTGGAAAAGGTCGTCGGCGTTGAATAACTTTGACGTGGTGTGTCGAAGGTAGCAGAGATCCAGGTCGGCAGCATTCATGCCCTTGCCGTTGTCGGTAACTTGGATTTTCTTTTTGCCACCTTGTTCGATGGACACCTGAATTCGGGTTGCTCCTGCGTCAATTGCATTTTCCACAAGTTCCTTGACTGCGGAAGCCGGACGCTCAATAACTTCGCCTGCAGCGATTTTATTGATGATTTCATCTGATAATAAATGGATTTTTGCCGAATTCATAGGTAAAATATAGACAAATGTTTTGCTTGAGTGGTTTATTTTGCTAAATTACAGCCAAAGCGTGGTTAATGTTCTTGCGAAAGAGCGTTCCCGAGAAATGTGAGGTAACAAGTGCTTTCGAATTTATTTCTTCAATTGACTCATATCGAATTGTTGATATCGTATCAGATCAAGGACATTTTGACCTTGGTAAAACGCGATTCTCGCATCGACGTAAAGATGTTGAATGATATTTATTTTGAAGACTCTTTCGTTGATGAAAGTACCCATCGTTTGATGATGAATAGCGTTGTCTCCTGGTTGTACGAACGCGGTGAAAGCCCTGATGCATTTATGCAGCGCATCATTGACCGTTGCGCAACCTTTGAAGCTATTCCGGCACGTAGCGTTCTTCGCTCTTATCTGCCTTACATTTCTCAGTTCTACGCAACTGAAGACGTACGTCAGCTTTGCTTGGACATTATCCCCAAGCGTTACCCCTTGCTTAAGGATTCCAGATTCCTCCGTCGTGAATTGGTAGATGGAAATCGCAAGGAATACTTCACTTTCCGTTTTGATACTCCGGGTGCATTGGTAACGAACCCCATGCGCTGGTTCAAGGGCTTGGTCCAGATTGGCCCCATCCTTTTGAACACCCCGCCGTATGAATCCATGGAATTCAGGGCTTCTCAGACTTCCTTCGTTGAAGCTCTTGAAAACCGCGCTACTGCAGAAAAGCGCGACGATGAATGCGTTTATGTCAATGGCCGTAAGGTTGCAGTGTACGCTACCTTCGGTGACTGCCTTGCCGACAACGGACTGGAATGGGATGTTGAGGCTGAAAAGAAGATGTCTTGTGTTAAGGCTCTTGAAGACGTGGTTGACGAAAAGACCGGTACAGTCCTGATTCACAAGGACTGCTACTATGGTGCTCCGGCAGGCATCGTCTATCTGGATTACAAGGCCAACATTACCGCACCGGAACCGTTCAACAAGTTGATGAGCGCCGTGGTTAAGCAGGAATTTGATTCCTGGGCTCCCATCCAGAAGGCTCAGGAACAGCTCCTCGAAGCCATGAACGACTCTGTGACCATCGTTTACTACAAGACTGACGATTCTATTTCCGTGAACAACAAGCACTTGATGCGTAACGTTCCGGCTCGAATCCTCCGTAACTTGCTTCGCGAATATACTGCAACTGGCCGTGAAGAATACGAAAACCGCGAATTTAAGCGTGATCCGGCTATTTGCATGGACCCGCTGCGTCCCAACTTCGAAAGTCGCTTGAACCGAGTCATTGCTCATATCAACGGCTCTGATGATCCTTCTCGCCCCACTGAAGGCGTCAAGAAGTTCTTCGAAATTGAACGTCACCGTCGTGGTGGTTTCCGCTTCGTCCCGAAGTGCAAGATCATCTTCCGCGAAGAGTAAAGCGAATTGGCTACGGCCTTTGCTTGAAATTCTTGTGACGAAACAAAGTTTGCTTTCATAAAAAAGTAAGCAAAATGGTAGTTTCTCACGGGAAAAGAAAGCATATATTACGTTTCGTGATCGGTGGAAGGGTAAATCCTCAAATGACCATATCATTGCTCCCCTCCTGATAGGTTCAAGGTTCCACACGCCGCTCATATTTTCTCCTTCTTAGGAAAGGGTCCTCGATGAGGGCCCTTTCTTTTTTCGAGGGCTCGTATGCCCTCGAAAAAAAAAGCTAACTCTTCGGTTTGGTCAATTTAACGGATAAAATAGTTGTGTCGCGTTTTGTCATTGATTTTTTAGTATCATTGGGTTATGAAGTTTTTATTTGTGTTGCTATTAGGGGTTTTCATGACAGTGGGAGCGCTGTATTTTGTTTACCCTAATTGGCGGAACGAAGTGAATATGTCCCCTGCGGCAGAAGAGCTAATCAAATCTGGCTTAGAGGCTGTTGATGGCGTGACATCTACGGTTATGGAGAAATCTCCTGGCGTAGCCAAGAAGATTAAGGAGTTGATGGGCGAATCCGCAGAGCAAGTAAAACGTTTCATCATTTTGAACGGAGCCAAGCTTACGGAATATGATATGGTTAATACCACAGAACTTCATAAGGAAGCCTTATCGCAAGTTAAACTGAAGGATAAAAGTGTTAATGTGAAACGTCTAAAACCACAGATGGATTCTGCAATGGTCACTGTGGTCGGTGTTTACTGGGAAGTCCTTGGTAACGACTATGTTCCCGTAGTGACAAGTGGTAACGATTATGCTGGGCATATGTATAATTCTAAGCACTACAAGAATTCTGCCCTGGATTTTAGAACCAAGGATCCTAACATATCCGCAGAACAACGAAAACTGATTGCGGATAAAGTAAAAGCTAAACTCGATAAGCGCTATGTGGTCCTGTTAGAATCTCCAGGCAAGGCGGCAGAGCATCTCCACGTTCAGTATAACGGAAAATAGCGGAGTCTGTAGGGAATAAGAAAAAGCCTCGGTTTGACCCGAGGCTTCTTCAATTTTGTGGGGTGCGCGGTGTTAACCCGCGCCAAACCTGCGATTAGCGCTGTTCTTAACGCTTGCGAGCAGCCATTTCCTTCTTCAGGATGTCCATGACAGGGCCGATTTCGGCGGGAGCCTTGAAGATGGGGTTTGCGTACTTGCTGCAGATGCCTTCCAGCTTCTGTTCGTGGTAGCCCACCTTGAATTCGGTGAACTTCAGGCCATGAGCGGTGCTGATGACAACAACGTCTTCGTCCTTGTCGATCTTGCCTGCAGCGCAGAGCTTTTCGAGGGCACCGAGAGCCACGCCAGTGTGGGGGCAGCAGTACAGACCGATGCGGTCGCCGCGGTGTGCTGCGTTTGCCAGTTCTTCTTCGGAGACGCTAACAACCATACCGCCTGTCTTCTGGATAGCGCGAACAGCCTTGGGGTAGCTGACCGGGTTACCGATCTGGATGGCGGAAGCGAGAGTCTTCTTAGCCTGCATGGGAACCAGCTGGTCGAAACCGCGTTCGTAAGCCTGGTAGAAGGGATTTGCGTTTTCGGCCTGTGCCACGATAATACGAGGAATACGGTCGATGAGGCCCATGGCCTTGCAGTCTTCGAAGCCCTTGGCCAGTGCAGAAACGTTACCCAGGTTGCCGCCCGGAATAATCACGGTGTCGGGAACCTTCCAACCCATTTCCTGGCAGATTTCCGGGGAGATGGTCTTCTGACCTTCCACGCGGAGGCTGTTCATGGAGTTGGCGAGATAAATGCGGTTGTCCTTGGTGACTTCCTGAACGATCTTCATGCAACCGTCGAAGTCGGTGTCCAAAGCAAGTACGATGCTGCCGTTGGAGATGGGCTGGATCAGCTGAGCAACGCTGGTCTTGCCTGCGGGCAGGAACACGATAGAGGGAATGCCTGCCTTGGCGCAGTAAGCGGAAAGGGCGGCAGAAGTATCACCGGTAGAAGCGCAAGCGACAGCGTCGATCGGGTGAATGTTCTTCTTGATAATGTGGTTTACCTGGCTTACCAGAACGGTCATGCCCAGGTCCTTGAAGGAACCAGTGTGGGAGTTGCCGCAAAGCTTAACCTTCAGGCTCTTGATGCCCAGTTCCTTGGCGATGGGAGCGGCGTCGAACAGCGGGCTCCAACCTTCGCGCATGGTAACGATGTCTTCCACCGGCATATCGGGGAGAACCATTTCGCGCTTGCTCCAGATACCACTCTGGTCGGCCGGTTCAAAGCTCATGCGGCGTTCGGCAAACAGTTTCTTCCATTCTTCGGGGCTGCGTTCTGCCAGGGCCTTGCGGTCGTGTTCCACTTCCAGCAGGCTGTTATCGACTTTGGAGCGGTAAATAACGTCGGTTACCGGGTAGGTATCGTCGCCGTTGATGTTTCTAAAATGAGCGTTGAACTTAGTCATAGTTTCCTCTAAAATTTTTACGAGGGTAAAGTTAGAAAACTACAGAGAATGTGTACAGAAACGAAAACGCAAATAATCCGATTTTGCGTAATAAAATACTATGAAACATGGTGTTTTTATGTGCAGTTTCTTGCTGTGCCGTAAATGTCTTTCAAACGGCCTTGTTTCTTGGTTTATGGTACTGAAACTTTCTATATTCTATGCGGATTATACATAGTTAGAACTTAGGAGATCTAAGTGAAAAAATTAGGTTTATTGTTTGCTGTTGCAGTGCTTTTAACATCGTGTCTGTTTGATACGGATGATTCTGGCGTCAGTAGCTGGCTGTCCACTCATGGCATGCCTGATAGCTATAAGGTTCAGGTGTTGGATATCGGAGGTTTAAAGCCGGTTTCTGTCGAACCTGGATTTAAGTCGGAACCGAAAATCATTGATAGTACGACGTTCTTGCTGGGAACATCCTCCAATGTGTCTTATGACATGTTCCTGGAATTTCTTTTTGCTGAATCCGAAAAGAACCGAAATAAGTTGCAAAATGCAGACTCTCTTGCTTCCCTGATTACTTTCTGCTGGCTTCAGAAACTGTACAAGAATTCTGAATTCCCCAAGGATTCCCTTCCGGATAGCACCAGCTTTGATGTGAACGTCGGCTGGAAAATCGAATATGTCGCTAATGAAGACAAGTTGAAGAAGCTTGCTGATGGTAAGGATTCCCTGTGGTTGGAATCTTTGAAGGAATGGGAACCTGAAAATTCTGCCGATACCGTCTTTAAGATTACATACAATTCAAAGGACACTTCCATTGTTTCCTTGGATCTTCCTGCAGCTTTGATGGACGATGTTAAGAAAATGAAATACGGCGCTCGTCTGCAGATGAAGATCTCTGTTCTTAAGTCCGAACGCCTTTATCGCTTCTATGGTGTTGGCACTAAGCTGACTCCTTACATGTTCCTTTTTGCCAATGACTCTTCTGTTCATTCTTTCTCTCCGTATCGCGCGGCAAACCTGCCCGTTAACAACGAGGATTGCTCTGATTGCCCTGTTGTTCATGGCGGTGGATCCGACTCCATTGTGATTGAACTTCCTGGTGATAAGATTTTGGAAGCTGTTCAGGAAGCTTACAAGGACAGCCCGTTGGAAAACAAGGGTGAAGGTTATGATGTTCGCCAGACAGTATCCCTGGCTCAGTTGACTATGGCCCGAGACGATGCTAGCGGTCAATCTGAATTTGGACTGCCTATTCAGGTGGTTGTCGGTTCCTTTGTAGATAGCGCTGATACTCAGGTACGTAAAATGGAATCCTATCGTTTGAATAAGAACCTTATTTTGAGCGAAGGTCATCCGAACCTGATTTTCCACGATGGCGATTCCCTGTCCCTGCAGATTACTCAGGGTGTTAGAGACCTGGTGAACAAGGCTGAAGAAGGCCGTAATTTGAGAATCGTTGTTAAGATGGGTTATCCGTTCCTGCAAGAAAAGGATACCATGTACACGGACTACATTTACGATGGTGATACAAGCCGTGTGTTCTTGAACCACTTTGATTATGGTCGTTATGATTTCTCCAAGACAGTGGAAAACTCTATGAGCCTTAAACTTTGGATGTCTTCCAAGAGGGGGGATAAGTAATGAAAAAGCTTGCTGCCTTCTTGTGTGTATTGGCTAGTCTTTCCTTTGGTTCTTCCATTGGTATTGATGCTATTGGCGAAGAACATGTAATGGGTGGAACCGCTTCTGCCGCTGGTCGAGGCTTTGCCGGCAATGCGAAGACTGGTGATTCTGAAGGCCTTTCTGTGGTCAACCCGGCACGTTTGGCTTTCGATAAGAATGTTGTTTTCAACTTGAACTTCTTGTTGGAAATGGATGCGGCTTCTCAGAATCGTCATCACATTCTGTCTAATAATTTGACTATCCCGTCCTTCAACATCTCTTTCCCCATGGGTGACTTTGGTGCCATGGGTGCTTCCCTTTGGCAGCACTATGTCACAAGCTTTAACGAAGAGTATGTGGATGAAGATGCAGAAAAATCTGCAAAGATTGAATATTCTGGAAGTATCTTTGAATTGGTTCCGACTTACGCCATTCGTTTGCCGTACCTGCGTTCCTTCTCTTTGGGCGCATCTGCTCACGTTGTCTTGGGCAGCTCTCGCCGCAGTTTGACTGTTGGCCCCAACAATGAAAATGTCGCTGAAGATGATTTCTGGGGCACGAGAAACACAAAGATTTCTGAATACGTAGATGGAACTTGGGATATCAAGAACCACCCGGCTTACTATTCCGCAGCATTGCAGTATCGTGGTCGTCAAGCATCCTTCTTCTTCTCGTACACCTCCGGTTATACCTTAAAGAATGAGCTTACCTATGATTTCCGCTTTAGCGAAATAGATACCTTGGCTCCCTCGGTTTACAATCGAGAAATCAATGTTCCGCCCATGCTGGCTACTGGCTTGAACCTGCGTTTGTTTAAGCGTCACAACATCATGATGGACTTGCAGTGGCGTGCTTGGGAAGATGATATTGAAAATGTCGCCGGCAGCTGGACCATGCCTGAAATTACTGAAACCCAGAGCGACTTTATGGCTTCTATTGGTTATCAGTGCGATGGTAGTCAGGTGTTTTACGACGACTATTGGAAACGAATCAATTATCGTGCCGGTGCTTGGTACAAGAATTGGTATGTAAAGGATGTGTTTGAAATCGGCGGATCTGTTGGTGCTGGATTCCCCATGGGCCGTAAGGGTACCACAGTGGATTTGGCTCTTCAGGCTGGCAAGCGATTCTCTGATGCAACGACCGAATGGGAAGAAACATTCTTCGCAATTAGAATCGGTTTGACTGGCATTGGAACTTGGGGCCAGAGCCGTCGATAAGAGTTTATGAAGGAGACCAGATAATGGCTACAAAAAAAGAAACGGATGCAAAATCCAAAATCAAGGCTGCTGCTAAGAGCGTTGCTGAAAAGACTGTTGAAACAGTGAAGAAAGCAAAGACCGCTACCAAGGCTGCCGCAAAGTCTGTGGAAGGCGAAGTGAAGACCGCTAAGGCTAAGGTGTCTGAAACTGTTGCTGCAAAGAAAACTGCTGTAAAGAAGTCTGCAAAGGCCACCGTGGATTCTTTGAAGGAAGCTGAAGCTAAGGCTGAAAAGGTTGTTGCAAAGGTCAAGGCTGCAAAGACTGCTACTAAGACTGCTGCAAAAACTGCTGTGAAGAAGGTTGCTACCAAGGCTACCGCAGCAAAGACCACTACCAAGACTGTTGCAAAGGCTACTGCCACTAAGGCTGCCGCAAAGGTTTCTGCAAAGGTTGCAGAAGTTGCAGAAGCAAAGTCCGCCAAGGCTGCAAAGAACGAAGACAGCGTTGCTACTCTCGCTCAGTCCTTTGACGCAGAATATCTGGTCTTGATGCAGAAGGATCCGAACTGGATGCATGCCTTCTGGGAAGTTTCTGAAAAGCGTATTCAGCAGGCTAAGAAGGGTAAGGGGAAACTCGTTCTTCGTTTGTTTGATATCGCATCCGATTTGACTGTTCAGCGTAGCAAGAAACGAAAGTTCCGAGACGTTGAAGTTCCGGCTGATGCTCGTAGCTGGTATGTAGAAAATACTGCAGGCAAGGCTGTTGTTGCTGTTCTTGGTTCTGTCCAGGGCAAGAACTTTATGCCGATCGTTGAATCTGCTCCTGTAGAAGTCTTTGACAAGTCTGCTGCAGCACCTGCTGCTGACGACGCTTTCGCAAAGGCCTCTCTCGGTGGCAATACCTTGGGCAACTTCATGAGCTCTGGTTTCTCTAGCCAGACTGCAGAATCTTGGCTCAAGTCCCTTAGCGAAAACTTCGGTAGCTCTTCCGAATCCATGTTCTCCGGCGCACTTTCCAGTGCTGCTCTCCAGAGCAATGCTGCTCTTGCTGCTGCATCCAAGGATTCTGTGAATTACGGAAAGGATTTCTTCCTGTGGGTCAAGACTCGTCTCATCGTTTACGGTGGTACTCGTCCCGACGCTCACCTCCAGGTTCGCGGCGAAGACTTCCCGCTGAATCCGGATGGCACCTTCAGCTTCGAAGAAGATTTGCCGGATTGCACCAAGGTTATTCCGGTCTTTGCTACTGACAAGGACGGCGATTTCCCGACAACAATCGTGCCTATCGTTGTGAAGCGTACGGAGTAATCATCTAGGATGGGAGCTCCCGGTAAAATTGTATTCCTGATGCACGCACACCTTCCGTTTGTGCGTCATCCGGAGTATGACCGATTCTTTGAGGAGAATTGGCTCTTTGAAGCAATGGCTGAAACATACCTGCCTTTGGTGCAGGCCTTGCAGCGCTTGCTTGAAAAGGGCGTGCCGGGAACACTTAATCTTAGCGTTTCTGCCCCTCTTATTGAAATGCTTTCGGACGAACTTCTGATTAAGAAATTTTCCGAGCATTTAGTCCGTCAGTTGGAGCTGATGGAAAAGGAAGTTCAGCGCAATGCGGGTTCTTCCTTGGAATCTCTGTCCAAGTTTTATTTGGAACGCCAGCGCACATTGATTGATACGTGGGAAAATAGAATCCACCGAAATCTGCTGGCGGAGTTCCTTCGCTTGGAAAAAGCTGGCAAGTTGAACTTGCTGACTTGCGTTGGTACTCATCCGTTCTTGCCGGCATACCAGAGCGATCCGGAATCTATCCGTATGCAGTTGAATGTGACGGTTCGTTGCTTTGAACGTACTTTTGGCCGAAAGCCTAAGGGCGTTTGGCTCCCGGAATGCGGCTTTTTCCCTGGCCTTGACAAGTACTTGGCCGAGTTTGGTATTCAGTATTTCTTCCTGGAAACTCATGGCGCACTGCTGGCATCTCCGCCGCCTAAGTACGGTGTGTTTACTCCCCTTCGAACCAAGAAAGGTTTGTTCTTTATGGGCCGTGAACAAAAGAGTTCCATGGAAGTCTGGAGCCGTCGTACGGGCTATCCAGGCCATCCTGAATATCGAGAATTCTTTAAGGACATCGCTTCTGAACGTCCTCGAGAATACCTTGGAGAATATTTCTTCTCTGGTGAAAATCCTATCGATACTGGCTTTAAGTACAATAGAATTACCGGTTCTGAACAGAAGGAACTTTATCGTCCCTGGAACGCCATGCGCTTAGCTGGTGATCATGCCCGCTTATTCGTGGTAAACCGCGAAACCACTATTTCTGAATTGCTGGTAAATATGGATGGCAATAAGGCTGCTTTACTTTGCCCCTATGATGCTGAATTGTTTGGACATTGGTGGTTTGAAGGTCCTTTGTTCCTGGAATCTATGCTGGAATACGCAGCCTCTTCTGCGGTTATTGAATTTGCTGGCGCCGATCAGGTGATGACAGAGTCTGCCGATCCCGAAACTCATGAACCGCCTTTCTCTAGTTGGGGCGAAGGTGGTTTCGGTTCTGTATGGATTAATGGCGAAACCGACAAGTACTATCCGCAATCCTATCGCTTGCGTGCCATGATTCAGCATCTCAAAACCATTCAGGATCGTATGAATCCTAGTGCTAAGACGCCGAAGCTTATTGCTCGCTATATCAAGCAAATGGAACGAGAATTGATGCTGTTCCAGGCTTCTGACTGGGCGTTCATGATTCACAATCATTCTGCGGAAGGCTATGCTCGCCGCCGATTGGATGATCATTACAATAATGGCCACTTGCTTTTTGCTGAAGCATGCAAGGCTGTTCTTAAAAATTCTGATAAGCCTGCTGCATCTTCCTTGTTGCCTAAGCTGGAAGAAACCAACAATATCTTTAGTTGGCTTTAATAGATAATCAAGATATCCTTGAGTTTTCCAGAATTACCTGCTCTAAATCCGTAAACGCCAGGAACCATCAAACTTTTGACGGTGGTTTCGTCGAGGCAGAGCATTTTTCCGTCGTAAGTTTCTTTTGCGATTAAATCCCCGCGGCGATTTCGGATTTCAATGTAATTACGGTTTTCTGGAAGCGGGGTAAAGCAGAGATTGCCTGCTCTCCATGGCGTCGGGAAGGCGTGGAGAGGTACGTTCGTTTTAACATTTGAACTCGTATCCGGTTCAATAGGCAAGGGTTCTTCTTTTGTGAAACGGCTGAAAATCCAACCGATAGAATCGATCATGGGATTTAGCGAAGCTTCCATAAATAAGGAGTCTACGCTACTTATGGATGGCAAATCCTGAATTTCAATGGCTTTGCCTTTGAAAAGAATGGCGCTGACACTTCCCTTGTAATCGTCTAAAATGGGCTTTCCGTTTATATGGAAGTCAAAGGCGAATTTGTTTTCTGAGGGAACAAATGTTTGGGTGGAAGTTGCGCTGGATTTGAATTTGAGATCTGGCCAAAAATGCTGATCGTTCACAACCCACTGCGTAGAATCAAGGAACGGAGCTCTGGTTCCGGAAAATGCCAGTTTCTTGGAGAAGTCAAGGAACAAGGAATCTATGGAAATTTTCTTCTTAGAGCAGAATGCCTGAAGATGCTGCTGGAAGGTTTTGTTTGGATTGCTATAGAATTGTTCCCATATGTACTTTTCCAGATTTTTGTCCAAATGGTTGTACAGGTACATCAGCAAAATGCCTGCGCCGTAATCTTCTTCTAAATCATCGAGAGATGTTCCGACTTGCTTAAAGAAATTGGGCAGGTAGGCGAAGTAATCGTCAATGTCCGGTGCCGCGATTTCTTCAATTCCAGAAGCGGACGCTTCAAACCAGAAAGTTGAATGCTGGTAGAGGTCCAGATATCTTAACTGTACCGCATGGTAGAGTTCATGGATTGTCGTCACTCGCAAAGCCATATTCCATTGCTTTGCGTAGGAATAATTGTGTGCTTCGTTCCTTAACTCTTCGGTTGCGCGATTGTAGGTGCATTTTTTGCCGTTGAAGTTAACGGTGTCCTTCTTTATGCCCAAAGTCGGTGTATATAGAAAGTCGTTTTCAATAATGAGTTCGCTGACACCGTTTGTTTCTCTTTTGGGAATTGCTACGCCATAACAGCCATGGCAAATGCCGCCAATCAGGTGCCGTGCATCTCGTAGATTGTCAATGTCAAGAACCTCGATAGGGTAGAGGCCTGAGGTTACGTTTTTTTGGTAATGCAATGTTGTGCTGTAACCAAGAGGTGCACGCATATTCATTTTCTTTGTGTGAAAATCATATGCGAATTCTGCGAATTTAGCCAAAGAGTCGATGAATACCTGGGTTGTCTTGTGGGGACCGCTCAAGGTGTAGAAAATTTGAAAATGCTCGGTTTCCCTGGTATAGACGGAATCGTATAAGTCGTCTGCTGTACACGAACCTGCATCGGAAACTTTTGCGGAAATACCTAGGGACGGATTTGCGAGAAGTTCCTTGTTGTATTGAATAAGGCGAGAAGTACCGCAATGGTTGCTGCGGGCAAAGCTTCCGCTTACGCATACAAGCAAGAGGAATATGACCATTGCGAGACGAGTCATTTTTACTTCTCGGTTAAAATGTTTTCATTAAGCAGGATTTGACGAGCCTTGTTTTTGATTTCCGCAGATACAGTCAATGCCTTCTGATGATGAGGCTTGATTCTTGCATCAATCATAATTGGAGCTTCGCAACCCCAATGCTTGTTGATTGTGGTAGAGTGGAATCCGAACAAATCCTGGGCAGGATCGGAGCGGGTGAATGTCAACCACAAGAAATCAGCAAGCTTTGAACCGTCAAGTTCTGAGTCGTAATCTACAAAACTGATTAAGGGATAATTATCTCTGAATTGCCAGTTTTCGAGACATTTTTCAAACTGTTTGGCTAACTCTTCTGCGGAAGAATTTGTTGCGGTACTTGCTGTAGCATTGTTGCCGCAAGAATAGGCGGGAGCTTGGATTACAAGTACGCCTGGCATAGGAATTTGAATGCAATCCTTGCGGAAACCTTCAGGAAGCGTAAGACTTTCCAAATCGCTCTTGTTGTTGCGTAATTCGCGGCGCTTGATGCCTGCTGCAGCCATAATCAGTTTTGAACCGTGATTCAGGCTAGATCCGGTGTAGTCCAGAGTGTCAATAGATGTAGATGTCTGGAAATGCAAATCGCGCTTAAAGTCTATGCGTTCCAGAATATGCCCGAAGAATCCCGGAATGTCATTGACATCGATGGGGGCGCCTTTCTCCTTCTCGTCTTCCTTGGCTGCAATCAGCAGGTACTTGCTAAGGCTTGCCTGATTAAATCCGAGAAGGGCGCTTGCGGTCTTGAGAAGTTCCAACGGTTCGCGGTCTTCGGGCCTAGCGTAGGGAAGGAATCTCTCACTGGCAAGTGCAAGACATAGCGGGTGAACGCCTGCGGCGTCTACGGCGTGAATCGCATGGAGGCCTGGAACGGATGCGGGTACCATCGGTTTTGTCACCTGATGGATGAAACTGCCGAACAACGTATCTTCCTGAGGCGGGCGGCCTACGACAGTAAACGGATAAATGGCGTTCTTCTTGCAGAGAACTTTCTTGACCTTTAGGCAGGGGAAGTTATGCTTGTCGGAATAGTAGCCGATGTGATCGCCAAAAGGACCTTCCGGCTTTAAGTCGGGTTGCATTTCTCCCAGAATGCAGAAATCAGCATCGCTGGAAACCAGATATTCATCGTGAACAAAGTAACGGAATCGCCTTCCCCCAAGCATGCCCGCGAATACCAGTTCGGACAAATTCTCGGGCATGGGCATAACTGCGGCGACTGTATGTGCCGGAGGTCCGCCAATGAAAACGCTGACCTTAAGAGGTCTGCCTTCTTCAATAGCCTTTCTATGATGCCTAGCAATGTCGCGCTTGATTTGGTAATGCAAACCGCATTCTTCGCCTAGCTTGTATTCGTTGCCGGACATTTGCACGCGGTACATGCCCACGTTTGTGGTCATGATGCTTGCGTTTTCACCAGGTCTTGTTGCTACCTGGGGCAGAGTGACGAAGGCTCCGCCGTCGTTTGGCCAGCTAACCAATTGCGGTAAGTCCTGTAGGGAACATTCCTCAAAGTCCTTAATGCTGCCGCTCTTGCGGGGTAGTGCACAAACACCTGCGCTTGCAGCCTTCAGCCATTGCATAGGCTGGATCTTCTTGAAAAACTCAATTGGGTTGGACTTGAACAAAACCGCAGTTTGCGTTGCAGAAAGGCTCTTGCGGAAAAGGAACTGTAATCTTTCTTCTGTACCGAAGATGTTGCAAGCGGCGCGGAAAGGACTTCCCTTGACTTTCTCAAACAGCAGCGCAGGGCCGCCAGCTTCAAATGTCTGTCGAGCGATTTCCGCCATTTCCAGATGGGGATCCACCTCTTGCCGGACACGCTTAAGCATGCCTGCTTTTTCCAAATCTAGCAGAGCCTGTTCAAGGTTTTTGTACATAGAATCCAGAATCCCTGGAAAGAATTAACCCGCAGTGGCGCTCTGGTCCAAAGCTTCGAAGGCTTGAGTCTTCTTCTGGCTTTCCATTGCCAAGATGATATTGCGGGCTTCCTTGCGAGCGTTAATGCCGTGCACGACGCCAGTCTTGTTAATGATGGCAGCGAAGGTTTCCTCGGGGATTGTTGTGAAACCCTGGAAGGAAAATTCATCGTAGATAGCTGTCATAGAATCTTCGGATACAAATTGATGGCTTGCGGTGAAGCCGCGGAACGGACCATCGCCAAGACGTACGGTGACTTTATTATCGTTCACCGAACTGATGATGCCAGTCCACTTGATGGATTTGAACCCGCACTGGATATGGTAGTTCACGCAGGAACCTGCCACCAATTCCTTAGGGAAGGTGTAGTGCAAAATCGGGTTCTTTCCGATCTGTAAATTCATCGGGGCATACTGCAAGGTTTCCATCACATTAAGAAGGGAATATTCTTGCCACGATGTTTGACTCAATTGTACCATGTTACTGTAAATCTAGTAAAAATAAAACGGGTAAAGTGATTTATGTCATATTTTTAGTTTTTTTTCCCTTAAAATGATTTTCAATAAAAGCTATTTTTGAAACCCAAAAAGAATGTAATTGAATAAGTATGAACGAATTAGAAGCCGATAGCAAGTTTTTAAAGAAAAGTGTAATCATAAATATTGTAGGGACTGTTCTTAAGGTTTGCGGTCCTTTGCTGACTATTGTTATGGCCCGAGTTTTTGGTGCAGGCGAATTTGGCGTCTATGTATCAACTCAGGCCTTGTTGTTGACAATTTCTCACTCGGCAACTTTGGGCTTGGATAAGGGACTCTATTGGTATTTACCTCAGAACAAGCTGAAGGATCGTCCAGCCTATGATGGGATTATGGAGTCCCTTTGGATCGCGGTCATTGTTTCTCTACTTTGTACTGTATTTATCTTTGTTGGTTCTTTGACTCCGCTAATTTCTAAGGAACTTCCTTGGTACGCGGTGTCCCTGGTGTTCTATGCAGGTTCCTTTGTTCTAAGTAATACTTCAGAAGGTAATCGTAAACCTCAAAATGCAGTGTTTATCAACTCCTTCTTTGTTGCTGTTCTTTCTCCGCTGTCTGCCATTGTGATGCATTTTTGCGGCATTCCCCATGCCTTGCCTATGGGACTTTTGATTGGCCAGTTTGCTGGTTTTATGCTGCATTTTAAGCTTGTTCGTAAACAATTTGATAAAATGCCTTTGTGGCCAATTCGCAAAGTCTCCAAGGAACTCCTTAAGTATTCCTTGCCTCTTGGTTTTAATGAATTCGTAGTATCCTTCTTGATTCGTACAGGGCTTTGGATGGTTATGTACTTCCACGGTCCAGAGATGGCAGGTGTTTACGGCATCATGGTCACTGTATCCAACGCATTGCAAACCATTCGTGTGGGGTTCAATCCCATTCTTACTCCGGTTATTGCAGGCATGAATAAAGATCGCTTGCAGACCGATTTGAAACCGGTTTTTACCTACTGTGTCTCTATGATAACTTTAATCCAGTTGGTAATTGGTTTCTTTATCGTGTTGTTCCCAGCAGAAATTTTAAGCATTGCCGGTAGCGATTTTATTGTTCAACCAGAAGCACTTGGTGTCTTGTTGTTTGTTCACTTACTCAATGGTTTCTTTGGACTTACGGCAACGATTATGAATGGTATTGGCAAGAGCCTCTACACTTTGAAGATGAATATTCTCACATTGGCCGTGGCTTTGATTTCTTGCTATATCCTTGTGCCAGCCTACGGCCTGGTTGGAGCTGCGGTTTCTATGCTGATTCATAATATGGTGGGAATGATTTGGAATAACGCCTACTTGGCTCATCTAAAACTCTGGCCTTACTCTATTAAGCTGGTGTCCCAAATTATCTGGATGATTGGCTTGATCGGTTTTTATATTCTGTTGAATATGGGACTATTTACCTTAACTATTCCACAAAAGATTGCTGCTTACGTGGTTATTCTTGGTGCTCTTGGGGTTCAGTTCCTTATGCAGAAAAAACGCTTGGAAAATGATAAGAATTCAGCAAAACATTAGTTTTTCATAAGACCCTTTACTATTTTTTTTCCTGAGGTTTGTATGAAAAAGATTTTGACTGTCGGTGTTTTTGACTTGCTTCATTTTGGGCATATTGAACTGTTTCGTAAGGCAAAAGCTTTAGGTGATTTTCTCACAGTTGCTGTACAAGATGACGAAAATGTGGTTAAATTCAAACCGGGTTCGAAACTCACGTACAATACAGACCAGCGCTGCTATATGGTAGCCTCTATTCGTCACGTTGACGATGTGGTGGTCTATTCCTGTGCAGAAAATGCCGTGAAAGAAAATGATTTTGATGTGTTTGCCAAAGGACCAGACCAGAATAATGAGAGCTTTCAGGCAGCCATCAAGTGGTGCCAAGAACATGGAAAGGAAGTTGTGGTTCTTCCAAGAACAGAAGGGATTTCTACTTCCTTGATCAAACAAATATTGAAGGGGTAAGAATGCGAAAGGTTACTACCCAGGAAGTACGAGAAATTCAGATGAGTATTCTGGATGAAATTATTCGTATTTGCAAAAAAAATGATTTGAAATACTATTTGGCCTATGGGTCTTTGATTGGAGCAGTTCGTCATAAGGGGTATATTCCTTGGGATGATGATATGGATATTTTCATGGTCCGAGAAGACTATGATAAGCTTTTTTCCATTCTTAAAGATGAAAAGTCTGACAAGGCAGAATGGGTTTCTGTAATTGATGATGGAACACCGGATTATTTCTATCCTTTTTCCAAGGTCGTGGACAATAGAACCGAAGTAAAAATGGATCGCCATAAGGGTTCTCACGGAATATGGGTTGATGTATTCCCGGTAGATGGTCTTCCGAAGTCCGATTTTGGAGCTAAGGCATTTATTATGTTCTGTAGCTTCCTTCGTGTTGTAGGACTTGCTATGGACACGGACTTCTCCTCCAAAACGCTTAGTGCATGGACTTTGTTGTACAAACGATTCTTCTTTGTTCTTTCCTCGGTTATAGGTAAAAAGAGAGTATGTCGTTTTGTGGAATGGGTTTTTCATCGTTACTCGGTCAATGATGCAGACAAGGTTGCTATTCTTTTCTCTAGTCATAAGCTGGATGCCATCTTCGATAAGAGTGTTCTTTTGACTCAGGATGTGTTTCAGTTTGAAAATCGTGAATATACTGGTTGTGCTAATTATGATCGGTACTTAACTCAGTTGTATGGTGATTATATGAAATTGCCTCCTGAAGAAAAACGTATCACCCACGACTTTGACGCTTGGTGGAAGGATTAAAGATTGCCATGACAAAGTATCTTTTTGTTTTGACCAGCTCTCCTAAGGACTTTTTCTGCGAACAAACTCTAGTGGCGATTGCCTCCCTGCGTGTTCATAATCCGGACGCTTTCGTTACGGTGCTTACCGATGATCGAACTGCTGCAACTTTGACCGGAAACCGTGCCGCTCTCAAGGATGCAGTAGATGAATTGAAGGTTCTTGATTTGCCGGAAGAACTTTCTCCCATGCTGCGATCTCGCTATCTTAAAACCGTGATGCGTAATGTTATCGATGGTGATTTCCTTTATATGGATTCGGATATTGCCATTGTGGGGGACCTGAGTATTCCTGCTGAATGGACTGGTGATATTTACGCTGTCTTGGATTTCCACACAAATCTTTCCAAGGCAATAAACCGAAAAAAAATTTTAAACAACGCCAAGATGTTGGGTTTTTCACCGATCTTGAATGACGAAATCTTCAACGGCGGTGTAATGTATGCCAAGGACACTCCTAAGGCTAGAGAGTTCTTTAAGACGTGGCATGAACTTTGGCAGTATTGCGTTACCAAGAATTTTCCCTATGACATGGCAAGCCTTGCGGAGGCTAACTTCAAGTTTGGCTACATTACCCAGAAAGCCGGTGGTGAATGGAACTGCCAAATGGCTTATGCCAAGGAATTTATTCCTAATGGCAAGGTATACCATTTCTTTGGCTCTCGAATAATCAATACTTGTGGTCGTAAGGTTCCTGAAAGTATGAATGTTTTCCTGCCTAAGATTTTACGCAAGGACTTTTATACAAACTTAAAGGAAATTCCTGTAAAAGTTAACGTGGACAAGAGCATTACCATCAATGAATATTATGACGACGTGATTGCCCATGTTAAGGACGCGTTCCTTTATCAGACGAAGCATGCGGGAATTTTTGGAGCCGATATCATCCGCTCTTATGCTTTTGCAAAATCATTGGGCTATGTGTATAAAAAAATGCCCTTTGTATTGCCTCTTCTTTCGTTAATTGGAAAAATTCTTTAGAATAGAATCTTCAATAAGTAAGCCCGACATTTTATGCCGGGCTTGTTTGTTTATGCTTAGTGAAATAACTTTTTCAAGATGCTGCGGAATTTTTTGAAGTTGTCAGAATTAGATTCCCTGTGCAGAGGAACATCTTTGTACGGGGACATTTTGTAATAACGCCACCATTCGTGGGCCAGGAGCACATCGTAATATCTCCAGGGCTTGCCGGCACCTGTCCAATGGATAATGGTGGGGTTTTCGACGGCTTCGCGAATTTCCTTGCCGGAGAACACCACGCGCATTCTTTCGAAATGCTTGATGTTGCTGGCGGTAACATTGTAACGGCAGGGCATAAAGGCAATGCGACCATAGCAGGTATAGTTGAGAATCAGCTGGTCGCCGTCAAGCCCCTTGAACTTTTCGTAGCCAATTAGGTCAAAGCACTTCTTTTCGATATCGTCGGCGCGCATTTCCTTCAAGTTCATGATGATGACGCCTGCGTTGATGTAGTAGTCCATATCCGGGATTCCGGTTCTGGTTAACCACTTTTCACGATCTTTGCGGTTGGCGTGTGCCCAAACGGCGGGTACGCCGGCCAGGTAGGCGTTTCCAATGGGCATATTGTAAAGTTCGGCAAGGTCGCCTCTTACGAGAATGTCGGTGTCGATATAAAGGACCTTGTCCAGGTTGGTCAATACAGAGGGAACCTTCAGGCGGAACAGCGTGGCTGTTGTAATGGAGTGCGTGAAGTTGTTGTGGCTGTACTGAATATTCTTGAAGTATTCATCCATGTCCACCAGGTTTACGGAACAGTTTTGGCGGATGTCCGCACAGGCCTTCAGGTAGCCTCGCTGGGTTTCCGTAACGTCACTGGAGATAAGGCAGTAAAAGTCGTAGAAGGTGTCGCTATTGGCGTTGATCACGGCAGATGTCATCACCGTAGCCATGGCGTGAATCTGGTTGCCGTCGCTTGCAAGAACAACTGGGATTTTATTCTGTTCCATTTGGACCTTTCAACTTTTTGTTGATGAAAAACTATTGGTGATAATATAGCTTTTTCACGATTCCAATTGTTTCTGATTTTTTGCAATTTGTATATTTGTGATATGTCTAAACCGTCTCTTCAAGAAAGATTTTCCAAGTGGTATATTCCACTGATTTGTAAGCATAAATACAAAGCTTTGGCGTTCTATCTGATTTTGGCCGCACTTTGTGCTTTCCCAATTTTGGTAAAACCCGGTTTGAAGCTTGATGCGGACCTTTCCCATTTGCTTCCGGAGAATACTCCTAGCGTTATCGCCTTGCAGGAGTCTTACACTCGCTTTGGAAGTGCCGACAAGTTTACTATCGCTATCCAGAGTGAATCTGCCGAAGTGGTTGCCGAGATGCAGGACTCCATTAGCGCCTACATTCGCAATAACTGGCAGGGTGATTTTGTTTCCATCCAGATTGATGACAACAACCAGTTCTTTAAGGACAATGCGTTGCTGTATCTCCCGGTGACTCATCTGGAACGAATCCGCGATAACCTTGAAGATCTTCAGTTGGAAATCGGTCGTAAGAACGGCCCCCTGGTTGTTGACCTTCTGGGCGAAGAAAATGCTACTGAAGAGAAGAAGGAACGCATTTGGTTTGATGCGAATCTTCCCCAGGAATTGGGCCTGCCCGATGAAGCTATTGGCGCCTTCGCTTCTTTCCTCAAGAAGGCTAAGGATACAACTCAAACAGAAAAGCCTGTGGATGATTGGCGCCCCAAGGACCCTGTTCCTGCCCACTTGAGAACACGCTTGATTGGCTGCCCCAAGCCCGATAGCACTGGCAAGATTTATTTTAATGGTGTTGTTAACGCCAAGCTGATCAAGCCCTCTACGGACTATGAATTTGTTTCTGGAATCCTGGCAAAGACCGAAACCTTGTTGGAACATTACAGGGCTCGTACTTATTCCGTTCCCACCCGTTTCAGCGTGGAAGGTACCTACGAAGGCCTGAAGGAAGTGGATGAAGTTGCCAACGATAGTATCTTCTCCTTCGCCATCAGCCTGGTGTTGATTTTCTTCCTGACCAGCTTCTTCTTCCGTAGCGTGAAGGGACCTGTTTTGGTGACTTGCTCCGTGCTCTACGCTTGCATTCCCACCTTTGCCTTTACCGCCATTTTCTACGGAAAGCTGAGCCCCTTCACCGTCTTTGTGGCGTCCATTATTTTGGGTATCGGTATAGACTATTCTATCCATATTCTGGGTACAGCACAAAAGATGCTTCACAAGTATTCGACTTTGGAAGAAGTGCTTGAAGAATCCCAGAAGAAGATGCTGAAGCCCTTTATTCTGGCCAGCTTTACTACCATTGCCGCCTTCTTGACTTTGCTCGCGGCTCACTTCAAGGGCTTCTACGAATTTGGCGTGGTGGCCTCTGTGGGCGTGCTGTTCAGTATGATGACTTCCGTGTTGTTCCTGCCTGTACTTATCAAGTGCATGGGCGGTATTCCTGCCGCACCTCAGAACAGCTTTTTCCCCGTTTCCTGGAGCGAAGAAAAAATCGGTAAGTTCTTCAAGGGTGCAGCCCTTCTGGGCTTCCTCCTGGGTCTTTCCGCCCTTTATTTTGCACCCAATGTAGACTTTGAACATAACCTTAAGAACCTGCGCCGTGTATCTACGGTGGTGACCAATCAGAAGAATAAGATTTCTACCAAGGTGACCCGCGATAGTTACAAGGCTGTGACTTCAACGCCGGCTGCCGTAATGGGTTCCAAGACCGAACAGCTGGACAAGCTTTATGATACCTTGCTGTATCGCCTCAATGTGGAGAAGGATACTCTGCTTGGCAGCTTCCTTACTTTGAGAAGTTTCGTTCCTCCTGAAGATTCCCAGAAGCAGCGTTTGGAAGTGATTGAAGAAATCCGTGACCTGGTGGAAGCTCGCGTCTTTGATCGTGCCGAAGGTGAAGATTCTACGAATATTGCAAATCTCCGTCAGATGTCCGCTGTGGAAAATACTTTCAGTGCCGAAGACATTCCTAGCTGGACCTTGGATATCCTTCGCGAAAAGGATGGCTCCTACGGTAAGATTGGCTTTATTTATGGAAGCTTCCCCAGCTGGGATGCGAACGCTTTGCATAACTTCCAGGAACGTTATGGCCACTGGAATTTTGATGGCGAAAACCTCCGCACCTTCTCTTCTCAGTTCATCCTTTCCGACGTGATTGAATCTGTGAAGCAGGATAGCTTTAGACTGGCTTTGGCAATTATCCTCGTGATTTTTGCAACTCTGGTCATTTCTTTCCGCAAGCCCAAACTGTTCATTAGCGGCTGTATCGCCTTCGGTATGGGAACTTTGATGACCCTTGGCTTGCTAGGCTTCCTTACTCATTTTTTTGAATTTGGAAAGATTAGCATTTACAACGTGATTGTAATCCCCATGACCCTGGGCATCGGTATTGATGCTACAATTCACTTTATTACTTCTTGGTCTTCCAGCAACAACATGACCTTGCGTCAGTTGATGGATACTACCGGACGTAATGTAATCGCTAGCTCCTTGACTACGGTGGCTGGCTTTGTGGGATTCCTCTTCACAAGTCACAGAGGCTTGAAGGGCATTGGCGACCTGGCTTGCATCGGAATTTCTGTATTCCTGGTGGCTAGCGTTATCTTCTCCATGTTCCTTTGCAGCACTTGGCTTAAGAAGAAATAGTCTGGATCATTGGAAAGCACCATTTAAATAAAAAGAAAGCTCCCTTTTGGGGAGCTTTCTTTGCTTTTGAATTTAGCGATAGGTTCGATGAATTAGTATTCGAAATCCACGGCGCGGCGTTCAACCACAACCTTCTTCACGAAGCCAACGATGGCCTGATGATCCGGGTGACCCTGATAGAAATCCAGAGCTTCCTTGGTGCGGAAAGTGGTGTCCAAAGCGATGTCGTATTCGATGTCGCCGTTGCCCAGTTCAGACTTGTTGAAGTTCAAGCCGGATTCGATGCTCACCAGGCCCGGAATCTTACCTTCCAGAGCGTGGAATGCTGCTACCAGCTTTTCGCCATTTTCCTTAGCAGTTGCACCTTCGGCTTCTGCCTTCAATTTCCACCAAACGATATGTCTGATCATGATTATTTCCTTTTTTGTTGAGAAATTTCTTTGTACAGGTTCAGCTGGCGCTTAAAGCAATCGTTCCAGCTGAACTTTTCCGCGTAATTGCGGGCGTTGACTTTCTTCTGAGATAAGTCAGAATGGTAAAGGTCGATGATGACGTCGGCCAAGGCCTGAGGCGTGCGAGTCTTGAGGACTGTACCGGCGCCTGATTCCAGGACGTGTTCTGCGGCAGCCCCGGTGCTAGCGCCAATCTGGGCGTTTCCACAAGCCATGCTTTCAAGAATGGACAACCCGAAGGTTTCCCAGCCGGAAAGGGCTAAACCCAAGTCCACACTGGCGTAATGCCTTGCCATTTCGTCAATGGACTTGATGAAGCCTGCATATTGAATGCGGGGGTACTTCTTGACGGCATCCTGAACCTGGGGCAGGTACGGGCCGGTACCTGCAAGAATCAAGGCGGGTTCACTCTTCAGTTTTTCCGCAAGAATATCGTATGCGCCCAGCAGCAGTTCAATGCCTTTCTCTTCACAGAAACGGTGAGGGAAGAATATGGTCAAACGTTCCGGATCGCCATCCTTCAAACTCTTTACCAGTTCTTCGTCTCTTTTTTCTGGAGAGAACATCTGGATGTCGCATCCTAGCGGAATCCAGTGGGACTTGGGAAGTCCATTGGCGTTACAACGGTCCAGGACTTCCTTGCAAGAAACCTGGACTCCGTCGTACTTTCGAAATTCCTGACGGGCGTACCAGAAGGCAGCTTTTTTGCAGAAGCGACCAACAGCTGCTCCCAGCTTGTTTGCTACAGGACGTTCCACGTAAGTGATGGGGAAGTCTGCATGCCAGAAACTGAGCAAGGCTGCGTTAGGACAAATCTTCTTGGCTGCGCAACGTACTACAGAAGGAAGAATGTAAGGGGATCCGACTTCAATAACGTCGGGCATGTACTTGCGCAGTATGGGACGAATCTGGGACTGCTTCCAAATGAAGCGGTACTCCCAGTTTCCGGGAAAGCGAAATGCCTCCACATGTTCAATAATCAGACCATCGCTTTTCTTTTCGGTATAGGTCTTGGAGTCGGGCATCACAAACACAGAAAGCACTTCGCTTTGCTGCTCGTAGAAAGCCATCTTTTGCAGATGATAGCGGCGAACACCGCCTCCCGACGGACTCCAGAAATTGTTGAAATCAACGATGGTAAACATTATTGTGTTGGGTCCCGGCTGACTTAGGCTTCTTCTTGCATTTTGTTGGAAAGCGGGTCAATAGCCAAGTTTCCTTGGTAGACCTGGCTGCTTCCCAGACGCTTAGAATTGACTGTCAGGAACAGGTTGCCGCCCTTGGATTCCAACCAGTAGATTGCATCGGAGTCGCGGAGATAAGCACGAGGTCCTACGAGGCCGTGTTCGGAATCCACCAGCTCGCCTCCGATAAACAGAGGAATGTCCAGTGCCTTGTACAAGTCGAGGATCACGGAAGAGCGACGTTCGTGAATGTCGGTCAAGTCGAAGTAGTCGGTAATCTTCAGATGGTCGATGCCATCAATGAATACCACCAGGTTCGGATGTTCCTTGGCTTCTTCCTTTAGGGTCTCGATGAATTCCATGTTGTCGAATTCAGGCTGCTCGTCCCAAATTTCAAGACGGTTGCTACGGACAAAGCCCATCAGCTCGCGGGTTGCTTCCAGAATCTTCTGGTTCATGGCTTCGTCTTCGTTCTGCTTACGTACGGTAAGAACGGATTCGCCAATAAGCATGGCAACCAAACGGTCGAAGATCTGACGGCGGGGAGTTTCCAGGGCAATGTAGATCAACTTCAGGTTGGGGTTGCTCTGGAGCAAGTCCAATGCCATGCTGGACATCAATGTGGTCTTCAGGCCGAAGGGCTTGGAAGATACGTAGAAACATCCAGACTGGATACCATCAATAGTCTTGGTCAGCTTGGGGAATGTGTTCAAGGAATAGCCTACACGGACATCCGGAGGGCAGCCCATGGCAGTATCAAAGTTTTCCTTGATGTCCTGCAGAAGCATGGAACGACGATGGGTGTGAACGGTGTCTTCCTCGGTCTGCTGAATAAGGCATAACAGCTGGTCTGCGCCATTCTTGCGAACTACCTGGTCCACTGTTTCTCCCTTAGGAAGGACAATGGACTTGAATCTGAGATTCAGTTCTTCCGCCATCTTCAGGTACTTCTGAATGCGGAATTCCTGTTCGCGACGGTCCTGTTCTCGGCGGAGAATGACGGTGACGGCGTCTGCGCCGCAAGCTTTCAACTTGTACAGGTGGCTCAGGGAAAGTTCTTGGTACATGGTGGAAACCACGCCAGGAATACCGGCCAGATCTGCGGTCAAGGAGTCAAAGAAACCTTCCACAATAATGGGCTTGGAGTTTTCTGCCTGGATGTTGAAGGGAATGTCGCTGGGGCCGGAAGCATAAGACACATAGGTGTGGTTGCTGTCGGAATCGTCCAGAACGCGGCCATACACAGAATGGATCAGACCCTTGGAATTGCGAGCGGGAATGGTAATTCGAGGTTCGCGATAGGCTTCCAGATTGTCCAAATAGAAACTGATCTGGTGACGTTCGATGCCAGAAAGCATGCAGTAGCTTACGAAGGGTTCCGGGTCGCCGCTGTAGTAGCCGATGCCGTAAAGCTGGGCCTGACCGATGCTCCAGCCGCGGGACTGGAGAAATTCTGCAGAAGACGGGCTCTTGCATGCGGCCCAATGGCAGTAGCGAACAAAGTTTTCAAGAACCTTGGACTTTTCACCACCGATTTCCTTGATCCAGGGGTGTTCATCCTGTTTAGGATCGTGGTCTTGTTCCAAGGTGCCTAGGAAATCCAATGCTTCGGCGCGGGCCTGCGGTTCTTCCATACCGTTAAAACGGCTGCGCATAACGAACTCAACCAAGTCGCCTTCGCTTCCGCACTGCAAGCAGCGGTAACGCCAATAGCCCAGGGCGTCGTAGAAGAACATGGATGTTTCTTCGGGGGAGTGGAAGGGGCAGCAAGCGATAAGGTTACGACCCCAGCGGCTCAGAGGAATTCCCAGCTGGCGCGGATGGGTCTTGGCTCGCATAATGATACCGGCATGTTCTTGATCTATAAGCATAACGGATTCCTTTTTTTTCTCCTTGAAATCTACATATTTTTTATTTTTCAAACTATGATTATTCTTGGGATTGACCCTGGTTCCATTACAACGGGTTATGCTTTTTTAGATACGGGCGAAAAATGTCCGAAAGTCTTGGAATATGGTGTTCTTCACGCCTCGGAAACCAAGCCTTTGGAAGATCGTCTGTTGCATATCCTTACGGAATTGGAAAAACTGTTGGATAAGTATCATCCCCAGGCTTTGAGTATGGAAGGCGTGTTCTTCTACAAGAATGCTCGAAGCGCCCTAGTACTGGGACATATCCGTGGCGCGGTATTGGTGGCATGCCGCCGTCGAGGCATGACTTATAATGAGTATCCGCCCACAGTGGTAAAACAGTCTATAACCGGTACGGGAAACGCTTCCAAGGAACAGGTGGCAAATATGGTATTTGCCCGCCTTGGAATTGATAGGGGAGACCTTCCCTTGGATGCATCCGATGCGTTGGCTATTGCCTTGACCCATGCCAATCCCGCTCCCTTGGCGGGAGCCGTGGCTGCTTCCGGTTCAACAGGTTCTTCAAAGAAAAAAACGGGGCTCCTAACCCGAAAGAAAAAGGCCTCCACAAAGCAATGGATGGACTTGATTGAAAAAATGGGAGGAACTATACAGTGAAAGACTGTCTTATAAACGATTGCTACGGTTTTCGCAGTGTGGAATCTTCCGATTTTGTCAATGTGAATGGTTACTATGTTGACAAGGAAGTCCTTCCTTTTTATAACAAATTAAAAGAAAGCTTGTCTGTAAGTGGCTTTGAACTTCGCCTAGAATCGGGGTATAGACCTTTTGAGCGTCAGCTCAGTATCTGGAATCGTAAGGCTTCTGGAGAATTGAGGCTTCTGGATGCCGATGGCAATCCTATGGAACGTCCCACTGATGAAGAGCAGCTGATGTTTGCCATCTTGACATGGTCTGCTTTGCCAGGGGCTAGTCGCCATCACTTGGGTTCTGATTTGGATGTGGTGGATGGAAACGCTTGTCCGGAGGGCTATGAAGTTCAGCTGACTCCTGCGGAATGTAACGGCATGTTCGCTCCGTTCCACAAGAAATTGACGGAACTTATGGACGCAGGGGAGGCTTTCGGCTTTAGTCGAGTCTTTGTTCCTGGACGAGGAAATATTCAGCCGGAACAGTGGCATATTGCCCATTTGCCTACTTCCAGAAAACGTCTTGAAAATTTCTCTCTAGCGGAACTGCGTTCTATTTACGAACGTACAGATATTGCCTGCAAGTCAGCTCTGCTGGATAACCTGGATCGTCTTGCTGACGATTATATCTACCCCTATTTCATCTAGGCGAACAATGAATTTTTCTGCAGAAACAAGAGGACGTTTTCGCTTGCCGTTGAAAGTCTACGGACGTTCTGTTCTTGGATTGCCCTTGCATTATGTACCCTGCGCGGGTCCGTGCCGTATTCTTGTTGTTGCGGGAATTCATGGGGAAGAGCCTGAAAGCACCTTCTTACTGAGTCGCGCGCTTCGTGCCTTTGACGGACCCCTTCAAGGTGTGGCCTTCGTGCTTTGCGCTAATCCTGATGGTATGACTTTGGGGACTCGCGGTAATGCCAATGGGGTAGACCTGAACCGCAATTTCCCCACATCCAATTGGAGTCCGGATCCTGTTTCCTCCCGTTCCGTTTTGGAAGCCTCTAGGGATACGCTCCTGTCGGCTGGAACTGCCCCCGGTAGCGAGCCGGAAACCCTTGCACTCCTTAGTCTCATTCAAGAACTGCAACCATCCTCCATCCTGTCCATCCATGCCCCTATCGCTTGCGTAGACGCTCCTGCAAGGACGCCTCTGGTGGAAGCCCTGTGTGAATGCTTCAACTTGCCCTGGCAGGCAGATATAGGCTATCCTACGCCTGGAAGTCTGGGAACCTGGTGTAAGGAACTGTCCTCCACAGGAAATGCCTTGGAATGCGTTACTCTTGAATTGCCTCGTTTGTCCCTGGAAGCGCTCTTTGATCGCTTTGGAACAGACTTTGCAGACTTACTCCGTAGCATTTAACTGGAACGTGTTCCATGAAATCTAGCTGAGTTTGTGGCGCAGCGTCTGGTTTGATTCTCGTTTAGTCAAAAAAAAGGCCCCGCTTTCCGGGAGCCTTTTCTTTTAAATGTTGCAAATCTTTACTTCTTAGCAGATTCTGCTTCCGCTTCGGCAATGATTTCCTTGCGATGGACAAGTCCCACGCCGAAACCAATAACGATGTAGCAGGCCATGAGGAGCAGGATGTATTCGGTTACGAAAGGAATCTTTTCGGAAACGAAGGTGAAACCGCAGATGTAGGTAATGACGATCATAACAGCCTGGAAGGTGTTGAAAGCTGCGTTCTTGCGGGGCTGAAGCTTGGGCAGGAACAGCGGGCTCACCATGAGGAGACCGGTAATCAGCATTACGAATACAGGGACGAAAATCAAGGCGCTGTCGGCATTTGCAAAAATGCCCTTGGACTTGAGGAAAACTACCAGCACGGCGTTGATTGCTCCCGCAAAGGTGGACGGAAGACCGGAGAAGTGGTGGTGGTAGGAATCAGCATCGCATGCGTTGTACTTAGCGAGACGCATGGCTGCGCAAAGTACGTAGATAGAGAATGCTACGATGACCAAGACGAAATTGTTATTGAACCATTCCGGGGACACTGTCTTGTAGGTGAAGAATACAGTAAAGGCCGGTGCAACACCAAAGGCAATCAAGTCTGCCAAGCTATCAAACTGAGCTCCGAATTCAGAACTTGCGTGAACTAGGCGTGCAGCGAAACCGTCCAACTTATCGAGAAGAGCACAGAGAACAATAAAGTAGGCGCCCATACGAATCGGGTCGGAACTTGTGAACGAACTAAAAGCTCCAGTCACCCAACAAATTGCAAAAACGCCCAACAAGAAATTCATGCTGGTAAATGCGTTCGGCAAAATAAAACGAGACTTACCCATTCAAACCTCCACTATAAATAGTGATGTGCTAAAAATAGATATTTTAGGGCAAAAAAGCAAAAAAGCGTCCTCGTAAGGACGCTTTTTGAAAAGAAAAATTAAGGTTTGGACTACTTGGCGGGTTTGATGCCCCAGAGTGCCTTAATGCCTGCGGCGACAATCAGAATCTGCGGCGGAGCGTAGGGGTTTTCCTCGGTGGGGAAGTTTGTCCAATACTTGGTAGAGAACTGGTAGTACTGGGTTGGACGGTACATGACCGGCAGAACAGGAATTGTTTCCATGAAGATCTTGTTCAGTTCGCGGTATGCTTCTGCCAATTCCTTTTCATTGGTAATGCCAGGAATCTTGAGTATCAGTTTGTCTGCTTCAACGTTCTGGTAGCGACCCTGGTTAGAGAAGGTTTCTTCTCCTACTGGTTTGTAGGATCCGCTTCCCATAACTTGTTCGAATCTGTTCCACGGAGTAGCTGCGGAAAGTTCTGCGGTCTGGGTCTTCATAGCCAAGTCGAAGGTTCCGAGACGAAGGTCCTTGTCCCAGACTCCGTAGTCTACGAACTTTTCTTCAGCGGAAAGACCGATTTCCTTAAAGGATTCTACGATGACCTTGATGGCGTCTTCCCAGTCGGTCCAACCCTGCGGACATTCGATGGTGAAGCTGCGAACAGGAGAACCGTTCTTGTTGAGCAACTTGCCTTCTGCATTCCAGCTGTAGCCTGCTTCAGTAAGGATAGCCTTTGCCTTTTCGACGTCATAGCTGTAACCGTACTTATCTGCATCTTCCTTGACGAAGTACTTGGATTCGGTACCGAAGGGCAGAATGAAACCGGATTGAATGGCGGGGGTGTAGTTAGACACTGCGCGGGACTTGATCTTCTCGAAGTTGATAGAGTGCATCATGGCGCGGCGGATTGCTACGTCATTGAACGGCTCCCTCTGGTGTTCGATGAAGAGAGTTGTAATAGAACCGGGCTGATGGTACGGTTCGTTGCGGCTCCAGGCTCGGATGCTGTCCTTTGCCTTGTCCCAGATGCGGGGGAGGAACACTGCGGAAATGTCCAAGTGGCCCTTGGTCATTGCGCTGTTGAAGTGGTTGTTGCCGTTGTACAAGGAATGGATGATGTACTTGGGAGACGGCTTTTGACCATTATACTTTACGTTGCCCCAGTAGTTGTCATTACGTTCCAAAACAATCTGTTCAGGGGAGAAAGTCTTCAGGTTATAGGGACCAGAAACCAACTGGACAGAGTCGTTCTTGAACGCGGTGATCTTGTTCATGTCGTAGCCCTTGCCGGACTTGGCACTCTGGATCAACGGTTCGAATACGGACTTCGGCAAGATTGATGTTTCTGCAATAGCGTTCAAGATGATGAGCGGGTTCTTGATCTGGCTAAAGTGGAAATCAATGTTGTTGTTATTGTCCGCAGTAATCTTGCTGAGGAACTTCCAGTTTCCGTGACGGGATGTGGGTAGCAAGGAGTCAATGTGGAATGTATAGATCACGTCATCCACGGTCACCGGTTGACCGTCGCTCCACTTTGCTCTGGGGTCAAGATGAACGGAAATGAGAGAGTCCTTGACTGTGTACCCATCTGCCAGCATAGGTTCAAGCTCGCCAGAAAGCTGGTTGTAAGCCAACAAGGCTTCGTAGCTCAAACGGCAGTTTCCGTCGGTGGGGAAATTGGGGTCGTAGTCCAGGGGGTTAAAAGAGGACGGCGGAGCCCAGTCGAAACCACCGACATACAGGGTTTCGTTACGGGGATATTCGGATTCTTCGCTTTCGGCAACTTCCTTTTTTTCCTCATTGCATGCAACGAGGAAAAGGGCGCCTAAGGCGATTGTCCCTATTGAAAACTTGTTAAAAAACTTGTAAAAGCTCATCATCTATCCGTATGTGTATTTATTAAGAAATTTAGTGTGTTTTATTAGAAAAAACCACCAATTTTTTTTTACACATCAAAAAATGTAAGGAAAACGGGGCTGTTTTTACAATATTACAGCGAAAAACTGTAAAGAAGTCTTTTTGGGGAGGCGCTAAAGAGGGAGTGACCCGTTACAAACGGGGTTCCGGCACCCCCAGGAGTGCTGAATTTTCGGCTGATGGTTCCGTCTTCCAGTGATATTGCGACCACTTCATTTCCCTGGTCGATCCAAGCTTCTCCATCCTTAATGTAGGGCTTGGTAAAGATGGAATTCTTACCCTGGAATTTCCAAATCGGGGCGCCTGCAGCTGTGTAAAGAAGGATTGACTGATCTGCCATACCGATAATGAACTTTTGTTCATTCTTGTGGTTTATCAGGGACAGGGAAGTGATTGCTGACTCAAGAAGAATCTGGGTGGGACTACGATCCTTGTTCTTGAGGTTGAATAAATTTAGTTTGTTTGTATTTGTAGCAATGGCGAGGATGGAATCCGCACTTGCAATATGCGTTACAGAGCCAGTAACCTTTCTGGAGGAACCTTCCTTGACTTGACCTTCGTTATCGTCAATGTCAACAATTTCGCCTTCTAGGTTGCTGAGATGCAATGCGTTTCCATTTCTTGCCATGAGGAAGGGGACTGAGAATATTTTTCTGGACCAAGCCAACTTGTTGTCGTTGCCGGTAATTTTCAGCAAGAAACCGTTCCATGTGGATACATAGATCGCGTTGTCTGTCACATGGGCTTCGAAAGCTTTTCCCGGTAACTGAATTGTGGTAGGAACGCCGTCTTTGGTTAGATCGAAAACGGATAAGACGTAACCGGAGGCTATTGCTAGGACGTTTTCGTTATTGGCGATAGCTGGGCTTTCGTCTAACTTACCCACGTTCCTTGCCCAGCGAAGATCGCCGTTCTCAATGTTTATGCAGAGAAGTCTATTTGCTGCAGGGTCGATGGAAAATAGATTTTTCTTGTTGCTGAAAAATTGAGGGTATTTTGTTCTTGGCGAAATCGGCAATAGGCTAACGAATTTAGCTCCAATGGCCTTCCCATATCGATTGAGAATGTATTGAGTTACTTGGGGATTACTTGTGGCTAGGCGTACTGCTTCGGACCATGCTTTCTGTTTTTCCTTTTCAGAACCTTTATTCTTTTCTAGGTACAAAGCCTTGAAGAACCATGCTTCTGCATTGCCTGGCTCAATTGTGAACAGAGAATCTAGTTGCTGAGGAATTTCTTCCCATTGTTCGTCTTCTATGAGTTGGGCGGTTTCCTTAATCAGGGCGTTTGACAACAATTGCTTTTTACCATAGTATCTCGGGGCGATTGCGCGAAGCTTGTTTTCCCCGAAGTAGAGATAGATGTTCCCATTGGTGTGAATGGGCGGGTAAACGATGGGCTTGGCAAAGTTGAAATTCCAGAGAGGACGCAGCAATGTGTCAACCGCAGTAATAGAGCCTTCGCTGGAGAATAGTCCTAGAGTTCCCTGTGCAAGGGTGTGGATTGAAGATGCGTCGCTACGCATGGTTGACTTTGCAAATCCTGCGGCCTTGTCAATGAGTTGCACCCTTCCGGAAGCCTCAAGAACGGCGATGTTGTTTTCAAAGGAAATGATGTTTTCTACGTTGTTGACGGGTACTTTCCAAATGGGGGACGTGCTATGCTTTGGCATGTAGCAGTACAAGAAATTCGCCGCAGTCAAATAAAGGTATTGCTTGTCCAGCAGTAATTTCTGAATGATGTCAAACTGGGCGATGACTCTTCGTTCCTCTCCATCTTCGGGAGAAACAAAATGGAGTGCGTTGTCAGAACAGTCCAGAATGTATTCGTTAGTAGCTTTGAAGAAACCCGCAGCGTGACAGTGATTGTATTTCTCGGGGATTTGAATGATTGAGTTCTTCTTGCTGAATATGGACAAGTTTTTTTCAGTAACAGCAACGGCCTCTTCGCCGTTATCTGCAAAACTTAAAATTTCCGTTGCCGGGAAACTACGGAGGGTCTTTCCTGTAAAGATGGATTCAAAGAACAGAGAATCCTTGGTTTCGGGTTGGAACCAGATACCTTTGGAATTGATTGCCAGGACTGTTGCGTTGTAAGGGAGGTTGACCGGAGTTGTTGTAAGCTTGTCGTCTTCGATTCTTCGGATGCTACCGTCCTTAAATTGGATAAATGCAGGATTGGTTCCGTAAATAGAAAGAATGGCGCCTTTTAGTGGAATATGCTTCTTTTGCAAATTTTCAGGTTGCTGGCTTGTTGCTGCGTCGCGCTCTGAAAGCCAATAGGCCTTGGCTGTTTCTGCAGTTCTGGAAAGGCTTTGCTGATAGTAGAAGTTGGAGGAACTATTGTTGCCTGCCAGTTCCTGAATTTTTCCTAAATAGAAATAGGCCTGTTCTCTATCATCCTTATCGCCATTGTTTGCGATGTTTTCCAAGATTCGGATTGCTTCTGCGTTCTCGCCTTTCATTTCGAACAGGTAGATGGCTTCCTGAAGAGAGGTCTCTTGGGAACCTGCAAAAACGTTCCCTGTGAAGAATGCACAGAAAACCGTCATTGAACAAATGACCTTTGCAATCCAACTTATGTTCTTGGAATTACACATCGAACTTGTAACCTGCTCCTCGTACAGAAATAATGATTCTCGGGTTGGTTTGATCGTCCTCGATTTTCTTTCGGAGAGCCACAATGTGGTTGTCGATGGTTCTTGTGGACGGCATATTTTCGTCGGTATATCCCCAGATTTCCTTGAGAAGATCTTCGCGAAGAACGACTTCGCCCTTGTGATTCCAGAAATACTTGATAATCTGGAATTCGCGGGTGGTCAAGTCCAGAGGAACACCACCCTTGGTGGCTTCAAACTTCTTAATGTCGACGTGAATGTCGAAGAAGTCCAGACAATCCGGCAACTGTGCAGTTTCTGCGGGAACCTGCTGTGTGGAGTAGCGACGGAGGAAAGCCTTGACTCGGGCCAGAAGTTCCAGGATAGAGAACGGCTTTGTGACGTAGTCATCGGCGCCCATTTCAAGACCTGCAACCTTGCTGGTTTCTTCAGTCTTGGCGGTAAGCATGATGATGAAGCATTCCGGATGCTTCTTTCTAATGTATCGACATACTTCAAAGCCACTCTTCTTCGGAATCATCAAATCCAACAGAATCAAGTGAGGCAAGAAGGTGTCTGCCTTTTCAATGGCTTCTTCTCCATCGACCGCGGTTTCGACGATGTAGTTTTCCATTTCGAAGTTGTCCTGCAACCCGAATCGAATGATTTCTTCATCTTCGACAATCAGAATCTTGTAATTTTCTGCCATACTTATTCTGCCTTTTTGAATTTCACTGTGAAGGTGGAACCCTTACCCGGTCGACTAACCAAAGATATTGTTGCCCTGTGTGTCTTGGCGACTCTCTTGACGATTGCAAGACCAAGGCCAGAACCCTTTGTGCTTCGAGTCATTTCGTCACCGACTCTATAGAAGTCATTAAATATATTTTTTTGCTCTGCAGGCGGAATGCCAACACCCGTATCCATTACGGAAAATACAACGTGGTTGTCTTCAATATGGACATCAATGGTGATTTCGCCAGGAGCATTCGTGTACTTAATGGCGTTTTCAATTAGGTTTTGACAAAGACTGTAAAGGGCTGTGTAATCACCCATCACAAAAGAACTTGCTTCAAAGTGGGCTCTAAATTCCAGGCCCTTTTCAATGCCGATATCTTCTACGGAATCAAAAACCTTCTTTGCACAAGCGGAAAAATCCAATTTTTCCCATTTGAAAGCTCCGGTTCCGTTTTCCATTCTGGTGTAATTTAGGATTGCACCAATGAGGTTTTCTAGTCGGGTCGCTTCTTTGCCGATTAGATTAGAATATTCCTGCACCTTTTCCGCTTTCTGTACTCGTCCCTTGGCCATCATCTCTGCGAACATCTTGATGGAGGTTAGAGGTGTCTTCAGTTCGTGAGAAACGCTGGACAGAAAGTTTGTTTTCATGGACAAAAGTCTGCGTTCCTGCGTAATAAAACGGATCATAAATACAGAACCAAAAATGATGGCGAAAAGGGCGAACAGCATTAAACCGTACATAAGGAACATACGGTGGCGAGATTCTTTCTTGATATCTTGCATGTCCTTTTCGTACAAGGTAAATTCCCAGTTCATTGCATCGGACAGGGTTGTCTGGCTAACGATGACAGAGCTGTCGGGGATACTTCCCAGAAGAATATTGTCGTTTTGATCAACTACAGAGTAGGGGATGTTTTTCCAACTTTGAGCGACAACCTTCATTTTGTTGATCAGTCGGTCCTTGTATGCCTTGTTATCAATCTTGGCGATAACGACTTGATCACCTGTCAAGTATGGGTAAGACATCTTGAGGAGGCGAATATCGTCCTCTTGCTTGTAAAGAATGCCGTCCTTTGCGGAGCCTTCATCTTCAAGGACGTCTACAAACATGTCCTTATTCTTGAAGAGAATGTCCATGTATCCAAGCTGACGATTGAAGTTCTCACGCAGGTTCCAGAAGGCTTCGCGCTTGTCTTGGGCCAACTTTTCAAAAGAAAGAATTTGGGTAAACGCCATCTCAAAGAAAAATCTTGAAGAGGACAGGTCCTTGATATTCTTGTCTTCTAGGAACTCGTTCAAGATTTGTAAGCAGTAATCCTGAGCTTCCTGGTGCTTTTTCTGGGCAACAAGAATTTCAAAATGGAGAAGATTGGCAGACCTTGTCAAGTCAGCGTGGAGGTAACCCTGCTGATGAGGTTGCTTTTCAAGAATTTCCAAAAGTTGCAGAGCGGCATCGTACTTCTTGTTCTGATAATTGTAGCGAATCATTCCAAGAAGATTCTGAACCTGATCCTCCCTGGAATCGAAGAACAAAGTGGAAGGATGAGCTGTTCTTGCTACTCGGCTCTGATAGATTTTTTCACGACTGCTGGGATTACCTAGCTCTTCCTGATAGATTGCTTTTTCGCGAGTAGAGGGAACGCTGGTGGAAAAATCCTGAGTGGTTGTGAATTTTCGAGAGGAAATGTCGGGGTAGACTAGGCTTCCATTGTTGAAAAGGAAGATTGCTTCAATTCCGTCTACGGACTTGAATTCGGTGGCGTTGCCAAAGTCAAGTAATCCGCGGGGCTGTTCATACAGAAATAAGGACGCACCCTTTGCTTCTTGATAGATTTTTTTCTGTTCTTTGTCGACTGCATCTTCAAGTTCCGTCTGGAACGAAACTCTACTTTCGTCAAAGTTCTTTTGGGCGAGAAATACTTCGTTTTGAATATTTCTGAAGCTCAAATACGCCAAAATTGCGGTAGGCAAAATAATGCCCCCCGCAAACAAAAGGATAAACAGCAGATTGTTGCGTGAAACCCGCATGGGTTATCCTTTATAGCGGAATATGTATGGACAACTGTGGAAACTGCAGGATGACAAGGCTTCCTGCCATCAATAGCATTAACAATGTTAATGCGGCTCCTGCAATTATCGCGAGATGTCTGATCACTGGGCTATCGTTGCTCGGTGAGTCACGGAAACTCTATGACCAGTTTCGATGCGACGGTTGTTAGAGTAAACTTCTCTGATAAGGACTGCAGCTTCGTTTTCTGTAGCTCTGGTGATGATGCCACGACCAAGAAGATGCGGCGGAATGGTTGCATCAGACTTGTCTTCTTCCCAGACTGCGACTGCGTCGCCCATGCCGTAACCCTGCTGTGAGCCCTTGTCGATCAAGACGTAGGAGTAGGCGCCGATGATGAGCATGGGGTCCATTGCATAGCGAATCATGGCAAGAGAATCCATCATAACAGCCTTTTCAGGGGTGTAGCCAGAAACGTTGATTGTGTTCAGGGGCATCTTGACGCGAGCTTTGGACTGTGCAATCTTGATTTCACGGAAACTCTGGACAATCTGGGCACGAGAAAGTGTGTCGCCGATGGCAGTAATCTTTGCAATGCCGGAGAGACGGAGCAAGGCGTACTTGTCTACGCTTCTATTGCCGTTTGCCGGAACGTCAATTGCTCTAGCATCAAAAATTTCAATCAGGTCGCCCTTCTTGAGGTTAGTGTGGGTCTTCTTGCCGAGACCAACCACAACTTCGTGTTCAGGCATATGAATGATAGGCGGCTTCTTTTCGCCAGTGCGGATAGAAATAAAGTTGGAATCGTTTCTCAGGGAATCAATGGTATAGATTTCCGGAGCGAGAATCTGGTAATAGCCGTTAAAGATCTTGGGAGCCGGACGCTGAGAATAGTTGTAGGAATCTTCTGCGCGCTTCTTCTTCTTATCTTTCTTGTCCTTGCTGCGCAGGTCGCCCAGCATGGATTCGAACTCGTTATCGCGGCTGTCGTCATCGCAACCAGCAGCAGTAATACCTTTCGGCAGGTTGGAATCAGCAACTGCAGCGTCGCAAGGGAATTTCTTGCGGGATTGGTCAATCTGCAGAACGGTTTCGTGCTTGATGCTGTCGCCTAAATAGATGGAGTCGCCCGGATAGATCCAGTGCGGGTCCTTGATGTGGCGGTTATTTTCCCAAAGGTCGGGCCATGCAAACGGATCCTTGAGGAATTCATCACTCAAGTCCCAAAGGGTGTCACCCTGCTTGACCACGTAAGCGGAGGCCAACAGGGCTGTCAAACCGAGGCAGATGGATGCACATTTGAAAAATCGCATAATAATCCTTACAGGCTAATTCTTAAAAAATTTAACCTTTTCTTTGCTTAAATGTTGGCACTTCAGTAGCAAAATGGGGCTGTTCAGGACGATTTGAACGGTGAACTCGTTCCTGCGGGCGCTGAACATTGCGGGATTTTGCCATCATTGCGGGGTTTTGACCCAAAATACCTGCTCTGTCGGGGACAAAAATGAACAACATGTCAAATTTGTTGCTTCCCGGTTCCAGATAAAGGGGGATGCTCTTGCGGAGCATATAGCTTTCGCGACGGAATCTCTTGATTTCCTTTGCGGCGACTTCCAGGTTGGAGGTCTGCAGAAGGATTCTCTCAGGACGAGCCTGAGCTGCAGCCTGTTCTACGCTGGGCGCGAGAGTTTCATCGTTGGGCAGGTTGAAGTAGAAAGTCCAACGGCCTTCGTTTTCCTTCTTGTTGAAGAACTTCGGGAAAAACTCAGCTTCAACGTGGCCGCGATGGAAATGCATGTTTTCACTGATGAGTCCGCGTGCGTTCTTTCTAGAGGAAAGCATTGCGTATTCGCGACAATCCATGGAATCCACTCGCTTGAATTGATTTGCCAGCATGGAACTGACGAAGCTGCTGCCGGAATAGAATTCAAAGAAACAATCTTCCGGATTGGGGTGGATTGCATTCTCAATTCGGAGGGGAAGGCCATTCCATGCATCGCGAATTCGGGGAGCCCAGTCCAGCACGTGCATGTAGGAACCGGTATCTCCGATGGAAATAAATTCGCTACCGAATGCAGCCTTGGATTCAACCTTCATTGCCTGGGTGCTTGCGGGGTCGAACAGATAGTCCGGAAGGCACTGGATATGATGACAGCTGCAGATTTCTGGGCAGTTGCGTTCCAGGAAGTCTACGAAAGTCTTGTAACCGTGAGCAGAATTTCTTCCCTTCAGATTTACCTGTACCAGGAGTGCGAAATTGCAGTTACCTGCTGCGCGGAACCAAATCTGACGAAGAGCCTTGCTGAAAATACGTAGGTGATCTTTCTTCAGTTGTTCGAAAATCTTATTGACGATTTCCGGTGCTTCCATTTCGTGGCTAGGAGCTTCGATGGTAAGCTTTTCGTGCTCGCCTTGAACAATCTTGAGAATGCGCCAGTCAGCGTTGTCTGCCTGAGCGTCGGCAGTGTACCAAGCCTGAATTTTTCCAGGAATCTTTTCAGTGGAAGCCCAAGCGGTAAGCTGCTGTTTCAGGTCCTCGAAGGTTAACTTGGCGCGGACTATAGGCTTAGGTTGGACTGCGTTATCTCGTTGATTGTCAATGACTTTGGTGTCGTTTGAACGTTCGGGGTTACGGCCGAAGGAGCCGCGGCTGCTATTGAGTCTGTCGTACTTGACCGAACGACTGGAGAAATTCTTTTTAGGCTGTTTGTACATATAAACTTCTGATTTGTTTGCCCTAGGGATTAGACCAAGAACCTCGGATAAATCCAAGAGCATTCGCGGGCCAGCATCTTCGGGAATTCACGGAAGGAACCGTTGATCTGATACTGGTTCAAGCTACCTTCTACAGGGGTCAACTTCATGACGCTGTCTGCACGAGCTTCCAGGTACGGATATTCGTCCAAGTTACAGGTGGAGACTACGGCGCAACCAGTAAGTGCGATGATAGTGTCGATCATCTGCATCAAGATCTGGTGGGGGGCGCCGTTCAGTCGGGTGGACTTGGGGTTGTGGAGCACTGCAGAAATGGGGTCAATGACCACCACGCGATAGTCGTGGTTTTCTAGACGCTTTGCACCTTGGATACGTTTAGCAATAAGCTGTGCAGTCTCAATGGGGGAGAGTGCTGTACCGCGAAGATTCAAGAAACCGAACTTAGGAGTGCTTGCGTTAAGGTCTCGTTTGGCGCCCAACATGTAGAGACGGTTCAAGAACACGGACTTGGTCAGTTCGAAGTTGATGAACAAAACGTCGTTGGATGTGGTTGCGTTACCAAACCAATCTTCACCATAGCAGATGGAGAGGCCCAAGTCCATGAGAGCTAAGGACTTACCGCTCTTCGGAGGCGCTGTGAGCAGGAAGAATTCGCCTGTGCGCAGCATGTTTTCTACGATGGACTGGTCTTTTTTCGGAGCTTCTTCACTGTCGCTAGCCAGCTCGATCAAGGGCTTGCCATCCAGGGAGTATTCCACCCATTCCTGCCATTCCTTGAAATTCTTTGCGCCTTGTTCGAGACCGATGAGGTACTGCTGCTTACCACCGCGGAGCACACCAGGCATACGGACCATCATGTGCGGATTGCGGTTGGAGGAGTCTACCTTAAAGCCCTGGGAGTCCAAAGTCTTGAAAAGGAAGTCTACGCGTTCGTTATATTCTTCTTCGTCGCTGGCGAGGATCTTGACCCAAGCCTGCACGGAGTTAGCACCGGTGTTCACCAAGGCGGCGCAGGGGAGGTTCAAAGCCTTGTAGTAAGCCAACTGCTTGGCCAAGGACATTTTGGGGTTGTCGATAACGACGTAACGATAATGCCAGCTTTCGTCGGTGGTTTCCTCGCCACCCTTTACGGCGTTAATGCAAAGGAGGGCACCTTCGGCGCTGTCCAGACTCTTCATGATCTTCTTGATAGAGTCGTCTTGGCCGATTATGTTGGAAACAAGTTCTTCTGTGCTATTGGGGGTGTTGGAAACCTTGAATTCGATGGTTTCATCGGGCTCAAAGGTTGCTTCCAGAAGCTTTGCCAGGTCTTTACGCCAGTCCGCGGCAGGCCAAGGAATAGAAAGAGCTTCCGGGTCAATCTTAAAGTTTTGCAACAATTCCAGGGACTGGGTATCCAGACCCAGGGCCAGCATCTGTTCCATGGAAATCATCCCTGCGGAAAGCGGGGAAATGACCGGCATGGCGATAGTCGGGGCGTCTGCCTGCTGCTGGGCTGCAGGTTGCTGTGCGGGCGCTGCGGAAGGTGCTGGTTCGGGTCTTTCGGAACGTTTTTCTGCAGCGAAAGCACGACGAAGAGTTTGTTCGACTTCGTCTGGATCCATGCCGTCGTCTTTAGCTTTGCCTCCAAGTTGGAAACTGGCGTCCATGAAGGTCCAGCCTTCTTCCATAGCAGCGACACCGGCCTTGTAAAGTTCGGCCTTTAGTTCCTTTTCGCTGAAACTATTCTTCAGAAACTGGTTAATTATCTTTCTTTCACTTTCCATGGAATAATCCCTTCCTAGCTTATATCCTCGTAATGTAGCTTATTTATAGTTGCCGTCTCCTGCCTTAGAGGGCTTTTATGCCAATTCTAACGTACATTTCAATGTCTTTGCCCTGAAAAAGAGGGGGTGGTGGGGTATCTTGCTTCTATGGCGGGCATTGGCGGCGTTGTCCGCGTGACTTTTAAGAATGTATCTCGTTTATTAGTTTGTTTGTAATATCCGGCTAAAGTAGAAGAATTTCCCATGAATGGTAAGGAGGGGGAGCCTCGTTAGGCTTACGACCCCAAGATGGGGGATAAAGTCTACCTGACTGGCACGGAACGTTGCTTTTTTTAGGGATTTTTCTACATTCTTCCTCGTATAATTATGGTTTAAAAACCAAAGGTTAAAAAATGGATATTCCTGAATCTTCGAATTTTATTCAAGACATTATCGTCAACGACTTGCAGACTGGCAAGCGCAACAAGGTTCTTACCCGTTTCCCGCCTGAACCGAACGGTTACATCCACATCGGCCATGCCAAGTCCATTTGCTTGAATTTCGGTACCGCCCAGAAGTTTGGCGGTTTTACCAACCTCCGTTTCGATGACACCAATCCTACCAAGGAAGACGTGGAATACGTGGATTCCATCCGCGAAGACGTGAAGTGGCTGGGCTTCCAGTGGAAGGAAGAATTCTTTGCTTCCGACTACTACGACCAGATTTATGCATTCGCCGAAAAGATGATCGAAATGGGCAAGGCCTACGTTGAAGACCTGACCCGTGACGAAATGCAGGAATACCGCGGCAACGACGCCGGTAAGCCTTCCAAGCCGTCTCCGTACCGCGACCGTAGCGTTGAAGAAAATATGAAGCTGTTCCGCGAAATGCGTGACGGCAAGTACGCCGATGGCGAAAAGTGCCTCCGCGCAAAGGTGGACCTTTCTAGCCCCAACATGAACATGCGCGACCCGGTGATCTACCGTACCAAGCACTGCACTCACCACCGCACTGGCGACAAGTGGTGCATCTATCCTATGTACGACTTCGCTCACCCCATCAGCGACTGGATCGAAGGCATCACCCACTCCATCTGTACTCTTGAATTTGAAGCCCACCGTCCTCTGTACGATTGGTTCCTCATTGAACTGGGCTTGGAAAACCGCCCCCAGCAGATTGAATTCTCCCGCCTGAACCTGACCTACACCATGATGAGTAAGCGTAAGCTTCTTGAACTGGTGGAAACCAAGGCTGTTCTTGGCTGGAACGACCCCCGTATGCCCACGGTCTGCGGTTTCCGTCGTCGTGGCTTTACCCCCAGCTCTATCCGTGAATTCTGCAGCCGCATTGGCGTGTCCAAGGCAGAATCCATGGTGGACGTAAACTTGCTTTACTTCTGCATCCGCGAAGAACTGAACCAGAGCGCCAAGCGTGCCATGGCAGTCATCGACCCGGTGAAGGTTGTCATCGATAACTGGGAAGACGGCAAGGTGGAAATGGTGGAAGTGGAAAACAACCCCAACGATCCTAACGCAGGCACCCGCATGGTACCGTTCTCCAAGGAACTGTACATCGAAGCCGAAGACTTTATGGAAGAACCTCCCAAGAAGTACTTCCGCCTGAAGCCGGAAGGCGAAGTTCGCTTGAAGGGCGCTTACTTCGTTACCTGCAAGAGCGTCGAAAAGGATGCCAACGGCAAGGTGACCGTAATCCACTGCGAATACGACCCCGCTTCCAAGGGTGGTGAATCTCCCGATGGCCGCAAGGTGAAGGGCACCATCCACTGGGTGAGCGCCGCTCACGCTGTGGATGCTGAAGTCCGCCTCATCGATAATTTGTTCACATTGGAAGATCCGTCCGATGTTCCCGAAGGCGAAGATTGGCACAGCTACCTGAATCCCGAATCCATGGTCATTAAGCAGGCTAAGCTGGAACCCAGCCTGGCCGACGCCAAGATGGAAGACCGCTTCCAGTTCCTGCGTCTCGGCTACTTCTGCCTGGATTCCGACGATTCCAAGCCTGGCCACCTGGTGTTCAACCGCACCGTCGGTCTGAAGGATTCCTTTAATCCCGCGAAGTAATCCCCGGAGATTGCTAGATATAAGAAAGGCCTCGTCAAATGACGAGGTCTTTTTTTTGGTCGTTAGGAGTATAACTTATCGGCTTAACATTTTCCCGTTCAAAGTTGCAATCCAATGCTTGTTCATTGCCTTGGCAGGAACCTTCATTGTAGTTGAACCAACCTTAATTTTGGTCTTGAAAAGAACGGCTCCCTTCAGGTCCATAAGGGCAAATGTTCCTCCCATATCTGTGTGGATTTCCAGGTTGTTTCCATTCACCACAAAGTAATTGGCGGGAGAAAGTCTTGTGTAATCCAGGGACTGAACGACGGGAGGAATCTCTACAGTGTCTTTCTTGTCTTCAATGATGGGAATATGGATTACAGGCTCCGTAACGATGGGGTTGGCGGGTTCCTTGAATCCAAGCTGTTCATCCATCCAGGCCATGCGTTCCTTCATCTTCTTTCGGAGATGTTCCACTTCGCCGTCCCAGGTGGTGGCATTGTATCCACCCATGGCCATACCCATGCCTCCACCAGATTGGTTGCAGTATTTCATGGGCTGTGGATCGTTATCGTTTTGACCGCTTGCTTTACCTAGGTTGGGCCAGCGTTCAAAGTTTCTGCCTGCGGCATTCTTTAGGTAGACCTTCATGGAATCCAGGTAGGCATCCATGGTCTTGGTGTGCCAGACACCGCTGCGCAATTCGGCCCAGCGCTTCTTCAGTTCACTCTGGTAATTTTGGTCTTTCCACATGCTAGTGAGCCAACGAGGCGCTTTCAGGGAACTTCCTCCGAAGCCGCCCCACATGCCGCCACCGCCGTTTCCGTCAGCGATTTGCTTACTACTGTTCTCGATTTGCCAGCCGGTTGTTCCCGAACTTCCGAAGCCACCCATGCCACCGAAGCCGCCCATACCGCCGAAGCCACCGCCCCAGCCACCATTGTTGTTGTTCTGGCCTTCGGGTGTGGAACCGTTGCTCATGGCCAAGTTGAAATCCCAGGGAGGTCCTAGGGTGACTTTGCCGCCCTTGCTATCCTTGGGCTTGTGGAGAAAGAAACTGCACCAGTAAGAGTCGGCGTTGTTTGTGACTTCCTGATGGAGAACGTAGTCTACGGCAGAGCCTACATCCACATAGTTTTCGTAACCAGAGCCGTTCTTGCCGTTCTTGAAAAGACCTTCAAGATCGTTTAGGTATTTCTTCAGGTATTCTTCTTGCTGGGGCTTAATGTTTTCCTTCTTTGGATAATGGAGAATAACATTTAGACCATCGGAAGTTCCGAATCCTTCGTTGTTGACATCTCCGCTGCCTGCGCCGCCGGTGTTGGTGCCTGTCTTGTCAAAGGCCCAGATGTAACCACCGGTAACATCGTCTCCGCTAATGTCCTCTTCCTTAAGTTTGGAAACGTCTACGCGATACTTGCCGCGCTTGATTTTCTCAATCAAAACGTAGACGCCGCGGTAAACTCCATTGATGTACAAATCGAAATGCATGGTGCGGGGGCTGTAACGGCCAGCCTGTCTGTAAAGCCAATGTGCCAGGGAATTTCGCATCATGCTCTTATCCACGTAAGGGCCGTGGAAAACCCAGTCGTCTGCAGCAGGCAAACCCAGCATACTTACGTCTATTCCTTCACCAACGGAATCGCGAACTTCAACGCTGTAGCCAGGCTTGGGGAATAGGGCGGAGGATTGCCCTCTCACCTTGATGCCGATATCATAGAGTGTTCCCTTGGAACTGTCGGCCACGGAATTTGATGCCGCATCCAGAACCCTCATGGTGGCAGGAATTTTATCTTTGACGTTCTTATCCAGGCACTGTTGCTTTGTATCTACAAAGATAATAGGCAAGTCGTAGGTCTGGGCGAAAGTGAATGTTTGTGCAATCAGTGCGACTGCGGCTATGGTCTTATGGTATGTTCCCATCTTATCCTCCAAAACACGGCTTTAATCTATAACGGGTTGAAAAAGAACCCCAAAGAAATGATTGTTTACAATTCAAAAAACGTGTAAAAATGTGCAACGTAAATTTTTGTTAGAAAAAAAGGAGGGTATATGCAACCAACTGGCTTTTCTATGCACCAAATTTGTTGTATCTTGAATACTGGAGGTTGATTATGAAAAACACACTCATTTACAAGGCTATTGTGTCAAAGTGGCTTTTGGTTATACTTGCCGCTTTCCTTATCCTTCCCACATCAGCCAAGGCTGCTGAAGGCTTTACTAATAGTGAATTGGACACCTTGGTGTCTACCATAGCCCTCTATCCGGATCCGCTTCTGGTCCATGTGCTGACTGCTGCAACTTATGGAAACCAGATTCCCGAAGCAAGTGCTTGGGCTCAGGCTCACAAGGACTTGAGTGGTGAAGCTCTGGCAACAGCAATGGAAAACGCAAACCTTAAGTTTGATCCTAGCGTTCAGGCTTTGATTCCGTTCCCCACCATCTTGGCTACCATGGCAAAGTATCGTACTTGGTCTGACCAGCTGGGTGATGCCGTTTCCTTCCAGAAGGACCAGGTTCTTGATGCAATCCAGCGCATGCGCCAGACTGCATACAATTATGGCCACCTCAAGTCCAACGACCAGATCGTGGTGACTAAGGAAGAAAAGATCATTATCGAACCGACTCGTACCGAATATGTTTATGTCCCGGTCTATAATCCCCATGTAGTCTACTATGTATATGCCGATCATTATCATCCCGCAGTTTACTATCATCATCACGCATGGCTTGGCACTTGGTATGGTGAATGGGGCTGGGGTTCCTGCTGGTTTGACTGGCATTCTCGCTTCATTTATGTTCGCGATCATCGCTGGTATCCGCATCGTCCGATTCCCCATCATCCCCGTCGTTACAACCCGCCTCCCCGTAAGCATCACTACTCTCGTCCGGCTCCCGCTCCGCATCATCGTGCAGAACCCTTGCACAAGTCTCACCGCGATGACCGTGTAAAGCCCGATCGTGATGAACGCCGCGTCTACCGTGATGAACTTCGCCCGACTCGTCGTGACGACCACTCTCGTGACTTACACTCTCAGGCTGTATCTGCAAAGAAGCATAGCCTGTCTGTAGTGAAGGATCGTGAACCTGCTCGTCATGTGGAAAAGGCTCCGGCCCATCAGGCAAAGTCTTCTGCCCCTGCTAAGCAGAAAACTGAACGTCCGGTTCCGACCCGTGATGAAGTCCGCCGTGGTGACTCTCGCCCCTCTCGCGAAGAAACCCACCGTAGCGAACCGTCCCGCCGTGAATCTTCCACGACTTCTTCTCGCAGCAGCCATTCCGATGACCGTTGGAACGACAATAGCAGAAACGATTCCCGCCGTAGTTCCTCTGGCGTATCTGCCCGTAGCGATAGCCGTAGCAACCATGGTGCTCACTCCAGACGTTAATTCAACCCAAAGGTATAGAATATCAAATGCTTTGTACTGAAGTCCTAGGAACAACCCATCACGGAACATACAAGAAAGTCATTGACGTTTTGTTTGAATTTTCAGAACTTGAAAACAAGATCTTTATGAAAATGGCCAAGGATGGTGTTGAATTGGATATCCGTGTGGACTGCGCCTTATGCGATGGCGATATCATTGCAGAAAATGAGTTCTATATCTATGCTGTAAAGGCTGTTGAAAAAATTCCGACGAAGAAACGGTCTTTGTAGAATTTCAAACAATTAAAGAAGGGCCCACCAATTGGTGGACCCTTTCTCTTTTTCATTTCAAGAAAAATTACTTGGTGTCGAACTTCACTTGAGGTGCGGTGCTTGCGGCTGCATCAGCAGCGAAAGGTACCTTGGGGGAGGCGCTTGCAAAACCGGCGATGAGATTGTTGGGGAACTGTCTGATAGTGGTGTTGTATTCCTTTACCACTTCGTTGTATTTCATGCGTTCTACGGCAATGCGGTTTTCGGAGCCTTCAAGCTGAATGCGAAGATCCTGGAAGGCTGCGTTGGATTTCAGGTTGGGGTAGTTTTCAGTAACTGCCATCAAACGCTGGAGTGCGCCGCCTAAGGTTGCCTGACTTTCCTGGAAACGCTTCATGGCTACTTCGTCACTAAGCATGTCCTGGTCTACTTTTACAACGCCACCCATATGGCTGCGTGCATCGACAACAGCAGTCAGGGTGCTCTTTTCGAAATCAGCTTCGCCCTGCACGGTGGCTACGATGTTGGGGATGAGATCGAAACGGCGCTGGTAGGTGTTCTCAACTTGAGCCCACTGGGCCTTTACGCCTTCATCCAGACTGATAATAGTGTTGTAGACGCTGACGCTCTTGCTGATAATGATGACGCCAAGCAGGATTACTGCGGCCAAAGTTGCGATAAGGACCTTTTTCATTATATCTCCATGGTATCTACAAGGTTGACTATTTCTGTGACAGTGCTAATGTAGTTATTTACGCTTTCCAGGAACAGTTTTTCGTCGCGGCTGCTGGCTGGAGTCTTGAGGGCTGGGTATTCCTGGAATATCTGATCGTGACTTTCCGGATAGGAGCCGTGCTTAAGATAATATACACCATACATAAGGGGGAGCATGGTGGTGCTGCTTCTAACAAAGAAACCGAGAGGATTCTTGTCTTCCTTAAGGTAGAGGAATGCTTGACGCAAATGGATGAGGAACCCGCGAAGTTCTCGTTCGCATTCCAAACGTAAACTTTCCAAATTTGGAACGTAGCCGGGAAGGGGAGGTTGCCCGGTTAGAACCTCATTGCGGCTGGCGATGTGCAGGAATTCTAGAGGGTAGACGTCTTCAGAAGTCTGGATTTCCTTCAGGGTAAAGAAATAGCGGAATTCCAGATTTTCCCTTTTAGCCTTGGGTAGCAGTTTTCGGAGAACTTCAAGACTTTGGTTTGAATTGTCTCGAAGGATAAAGCTGATGGTCCACGGTTTTTCCATGGCATTATAGCCTTCCATGAGGCAGTCGCCATGAACAAATGCAGATATGAGGTTGTCGCCCAGGGCGTTCTTCAGCTGTTCGCCCCAGCCAGAATTCTGTAATTCCAAAATACTTAAGTTTTTCTTCATAGATAAACCTCTTACCAACTTCCCCCGGATCCGCCGCCACCGAAACGACCACCGCCGAAACCGCCACCAAAGCCGCCTCTTCCTCCGCCGAAACCGCCTCCGAATCCTCCACGAGGGCCTCGATGAGAGGATGAGCCGATGGCGTTCCCTAGAAGGAACCAAAGGCAGCCATTGCCCCTTCCGCCACTGGATTTGGACATAACCAGCAAGAAGAAAATGAACAGTATGAACAAAATCATACTGGCAGGAGTTTCTTGCGGTTCCTCGACGAATTCTTTCTCGTTAAGTTCCAGCGTGACGCCTTTGGCTTTTGCTATGGTCACTGCCAATGCGTATGCTAGGCTGACAACGCCTTGCCCATATTTCTGTTGCTTGAATGCAGGAACAATCGTCTGCCGCTGGATTTTTTCCACCAACGCATCAGGAAGATATCCCTCGGCGCCATAGCCGATTTCCACGCTGCGCCTACGTTGCATAATGCTTGCGAAAATCAGGATTCCTTCGTTGGATTTACCGCCTACACCCCATTTTTCTGCCGTCTTGACCGCGAAGGTTCGGTAATCGACGTTGCCAATATCGTTCATTAAAACGCATGCGATGGCGGCCCCGGTTTTCCGGTATAGTTCTTCGGAAATAATATTGAATTGACGGACTTCCTGGGTGGACATCAAATGGTTTTCGTCATAGACGTAACTATTGTGGGGCCTGGCCGGTAAACTTGTTGGGGCTTTGGCGAATGCTGCCGTTCCTACGAAAAAAAATGCGAATAAAATTACAATGGAAAAGGCTGAAAAAAACTTCGATGAAACCCTGAACATATTACAACTTGGAATACGTTGTTTTGATTGTGCGATTTTCATCACAAACAACGGGAACAAGGAAAAAAACTTTGTAGAAATCACGTGCATAAAGTTATTTAATCATTATGGCGTGGTCAAGTAAAAATGATTTTTTCAGTGGTAAATGCATTTTATCTTGAAATCGCAATATATTTAAAAAGAGATTGAATTCTATAGTACTTTTGGTAGAGGTGCTTTATGAGTGAAAAATGGTGTTGGCTACCAGATTGGGCCGCAGATCTTGGGCTGTGGGAAGACGACTTGACTGCTGTTGATTCCTCGGCAGATCATACCTTTGTGCCCTATGAAAAAATGGCAGGATGTCTAGACCATGTATATGACTTGGCTGGAATGAAGGATGCGTCCACCGTTGTGGGGTGGGGGCTTGGCGCCTTGGTGCTGATGAACAATGTTGCTCAGCGTCCAAAAGACCAGAAATGGATTTTGCTTGCCCCGTTTGCGGATTTCTGCTCTGAAGATGGAAACTGGACGGAACAAAATTTGCAATTCATGGCTCACCAGACGTTGTCTACAGTTCAACCATCCTTGAATGCATTCATGGAACTGTATGAAAACGAGTTTGGAGAATGGCAGGATGACTGGCTGAAGAAAGCCGAGAAAATGAGCCCCCAGGCTCTTTGCGATGGCTTAAGCTATTTGGCCAAGAATCGTATTGAACAAAGCATTCCTGTGGGGGCGGAAACCAAGGTTCTGTATGGACGTCTGGATGAAGCGATCAAGCCGGAAATGACCTTGTCCTTAAAGGAATTTATGCCTGGGGTCGAGTTCAAGGAACGTCCCAAGGCTGGACATTGGCCGCCTATGCTCTTGCTTTGATTCTGTTGGAAATCTTGGTGAATACGAAGCAGATGACGAAATAAACCAAGAAGAACCACAGCAATGCAGTTTCTACAGAATCGCCGATTTTGGTGTATAAAGTGTCTCTCGTTTTGAGAGGCACTTTTCTTTGTATAACAGCATCGGTAAAGATTTCTGTGTTCAAGTCGTAATGACCATACTGGTCAATGAACAAAGAAATTCCGGAGTTTGCAAGGCGAGCCACGGGCATGCCGTTTTCAATGGCGCGATAACGAACCAGATTCATATGCTGGTAAGGCGCAGTACTTCTTCCAAACCAACCGTCGTTCGTGATGTTTACCATGAGGCGAGAACCTTCGCGAACTGCTTCTCTTACAAGATCTCCGAAGATGGCGTCGTAGCAAATGTAGGGCGTCCATTGGTAAGGGCCATAGACGGGAGTTTCCTTTCCAGGAACAAAGTCTCCTTCTCCAAGATCAACGTAGTTCAAGATGGGGAAGATATCGTCAAAGGGGATTCTTTCGCTAAATGGAACTAAGTGTTTTTTGATGTAACGTTGATACCCCAGAGTATTGGGCGCAAACAGGAAAGAGGCGTTATAGATATCGTACTTGCGGATTGAACCTACGGGATTTCTCTTGTAGTCCAGAGCTCCTGTCAGGACGTATGCATTCTTGCTGTTGGCGAGGTTTTGCAAACGTTTTTGTATCTGAGGCTGACGGCGTAGATATTCCGGGATTGCTGTTTCTGCAAGAACAATAATGTTTGCGTCATTTTCGGACTGTGTTGCTGCCATTCCAAGAGTCTTATCAACAATGGAGTCAAAACGGTCTTTGCTCCATTTCATTCCTTGGGTAATACTGGGCTGAACAAGGACCAACTTGGGGTTTTCTTCGTTGTCTGCATTGTAGAAAGGAGCTGCTTCCGGAGCGGATAATACAATGGATCCCTGGATGGCAAGGAAGGCAAAAATAACAACAGGTACACAGATGTTGGGTATGATTGTTTTCAGCTTTCGAGCGTTGGCTTGTTCTTGCTTGAATGAAATTTTTTCAAATCCACTGGCGACAATTTGGTTCGATGCAACTACGAGGATTGTGTATCCAAAAATGCCAATCCAGGGAAGCACCTGTAAAAGTTCGATGTTGTTTCCGAAGGCATAACCGAGGTGACTCCAGGGGAAACTGAAGTCTCCGCGGGTACGAGTCATTTCCAAGCCTGCATAGAAAATGGGGAAGAGCCAAAGCAGGATCTTGTGTCCCCTGATTGTAATGTCTTTCGCAAGAGTGTAGACGTATGCGGCGATGACATTGTAAACACTAAAGTAGGCAATGAGCAGGAAAAGTCCGAAGAGGATGAGGCCGGATGGGGCTGCATCAACGTGCATGACGTTGTAGATCCAATAGTAGTTGATGCAGTTATAAAGAACGCCTGACCAGAATGTTGCAAACAGGGCTTGCTGCCTTCCGTACTTGTTCAACACCATGAACCAGGGAACAAGAATCAAAAGGGCTGTGACTCCCAAGGGCATAGGAGGAAATGCGAAGGCATAAAGACCCCAGGCGAATGCGGAAAGTATCAGTGCTGCGCGAGAGTCGGCTTCCTTGGCTCGGCGGATGTTCCAGCGGATGAAATTGTATATCCAGAAAAGACCTGCAGGGAGGAACGTAAGGGCGATTTGAATGAGCCCTGCGTGGCCGGCGCCGTTGTAGTTGACGGTGTTGTAGTCCAATGCGAGAAATGCAAATGCAAGAATGCTGTATGCGTAAATCCAACGGGTAAAATTACAGCGGATTTTCTTTGCAATCAAGAAGGGGAGGGCTAAGACGAATGGAAGTAATTGAAGGCTTTGGGTGTATAGACCGGGAAAGTCAGGACGTTGGGTAAATACAATGATTTCTGCAATAAAAACTACTGCAAAGTAGATCCAGAAAATTCTCGGGAACGACTTGAACCTTTCCAAAAGCTTCTTCATGCTAAATCCTGTTAGAGACCACTCTTGTCCTGAGGGTTGAAAATCAATACGAATTCGCCCTTAGGCGGATGAGCCTTGAAATGGGCTGAAATTTCAGTAGGAGTTCCAATTAAGTGTTCTTCGAATTTCTTGGTCAGTTCTCGCATCAAGGCAATCTTGATGTCGCCAAAGACCAACTTGATTTCTTCCACAAACTTGTCGATGTTGTGGGGGCTTGCGTAGAAAATCTGGGTGGCTTCCTCTTCCTTCAATTTTTCCAGCAAGTGGATGCGCTGGGCGCTTTTCTTGGGAGAGAAGTACTGGAAGGTGAAATGGTCGGTGGGCATGCCGCTACTAACCAGGGCGGTAATCATAGCGCAGGGACCCGGTACTGCACGGACGTCGATACCTTCGCGAACGCATTCGCGGACAAGGTTAAATGCGGGATCGGCTACGCCGGGGGTGCCTGCATCGCTAATCAAGGCGATGTCGCCCTCGTTTTTCAAGAATTCAACGTACTTCGGGGTCACCTTTTCCTTGTTGAAGTCGTGGTAGGCTTCCATCGGGGTGCTGATGTTGTATGCGTCAAAGAGCACTCGGGAATGACGAGTGTCTTCGGCGAGAACCAGCGGAACTTCCTTCAAGATTCGGACTGCACGGTAGGTAATATCTTCCATGTTTCCGATAGGGGTGGCGACAATGTATAAGGTATGCGACATATGACCTAAATTATAAAATCAAGAAGTTAAAAATCACTTGCGGAATTCTGGTCTACGAGTCTATCCATTCCCAATTCGTAGGAAAGTCTCTGTACCAACTTACGGTGCATTTCCTTGGAAGCCTTGTTCAGAAGGTCGCTGCGGAACTTGCCGTAGAGAATGGCTCTAACCTGATCTTCTTCCGTAAATTCGATATGCTTGACTAAGGTGCCGTCGCAGTATATGCGCGCGGTCAACTGGTAGGTCCAGGTTTCGTTTACGGGCATCAAAGGCCAGAAAGGGATGATTGCTGCGCCTAGAGCAAGTGCGGAACCTGTTGAATTCTGCTTTACGCTTGCGTTGATTGCCGCGGTGCCTCGGCAGTGCTCTCTAGAATAGGTTTCTGGATTTGCTGCTGCCGTATAGGCTCTCAGTAGATTTTGACTGAGCTGCAGGGTATCTCCGCCCAAGACCATGGGAATATTTCCGAAGAAACTGTATTTTTCTGTGGTCAGGGGAACACCATCCAAATTACCTCGGGTCAGGTTGACGGAGCAACCAGCCACGATGATGGCTAGGCCTAGTGGCAAAATTCTTGTAAAAATAGCCGCAAGTTTCATGCTTTAAAGATAGCATTATCTAAATTAGTTGCATGAACGCTTATTTCATCAGTGATGCTCATCTTGGTATAGACCCTCCCGGCTGCGTCCCTAATCGCGAGGCTCGACTTGTGGATTTTTTGAAGTCTATTACGGGAAAGGCGACCCATGTGGTGATTGTTGGCGATCTTTTTGAATTCTGGTATGAGTACTCATACTATGTTAGCCGAGACCATTTTAAGCTGTTCTCCGTATTGTCTGCATTGGTGGAATCCGGCGCAGAAGTTCACCTGCTTCAGGGAAACCATGATTTCGCCTATGGGGATTTCTTTCCCAAGACTCTTGGAGTACAAGTCCATAAGGAAGTCGTGTTGGATATCCAGGGAAAGAAGGTTCTCTGCAGACACGGGGATGGAGTGGCTAAATCCGATTTTGGTTACCGCCTGTTCCGCAGGATTCTTGATTTGCCCTTGAACCGTTGGCTGTTTAAGCAACTTCATCCGGATTGGGGGATGGCTCTTGCCCGTTTCGTTGGGCGTAATAGCCGTAAATACGGAGAATCCCGTGTCATCAAGATGGAAGAGTATCTTGACTGGGCTAACCGTTCCATGCAGAAAAAGAAATGCGATATTTGCGTTCTTGGCCATCACCATATCTTTGGCAAATGGGCTGTGGAACGCGGCTTGGTTGCCTCTCCTGGTGACTGGATAAAAAAACTCACCTACCTCCAAATGGAAGCAGGTGAAATTTCTGTGCAAGAATTTTAATAGTCTAAAAACTATTCTACGTCGTTGACTCGGGTTTCGGTGGACTTCGTCATCTTTTTGGCGGAGTTTTCGCCCCAAATCTTAGCAACAAGATCCATGCTGGCGAAGCTGTCCCAGGCTGCATCAAGCCAGCACCAGTGGTGAACGTTGCCCTGCTCATCCTTGATGGTCCAGTTCTTCTTGACGGAGAAGGTCATTTTGATGGGCTCAGGTGTGGATGTGTAGCCGTAAGAATCGGTAACCGCCGGCTGGTCAATATAGATGGTCCAAGCCTTGCCATCGGTTTTCTTGAAGAGGAACACGTTGAGTGCAATCAATGCTGCGAGAACAACGATGCCAGCGCGAATGTTCTTCTTGGTCAAGAGAAAGATGAACAGAAGCAACAACAACAGGCTGAGTGCAGCGAAGTTGTAGTGGGTCTGGTAGAAGACTTTAAGGACGTCAATCATATTGAACCTCGTGGCTACGTTTGACTACTTCTTGCTAGCCTTAGCTGCGGCCTTCTGTTCGGCAACCAAAGCAGCGATGTTAAAGGTAAGCACCTTGCCGTCAATCTTGCATTCGGTACGGAAACTCTTCTTGGGGAGGGCAATGCCCTGGGAAGAAAGAGTGCCCATAAAGGATGCGTTAGCGTGGCTAGCGATAGTGCGGACGTTGATGAAGCCCTTCTTGCTGAAAGTCAGCTTGAAATTCTTCTTTGCAGCGTCGTATTCAGCAATCATAGTATTATTTACGACAGTGTTCACTGCATTCTTGGAATTTTTGTCGAAAATAATGGTTCCACGGGAGTCAATGGAGAGCATGGTCTTGTTTGCAACAGCGTTGCGGCATGCGATCAACTGCCATTCGCCCTTCTTCTTGGAGGCATTCTTGCTGGTGAAGACGTACTTGTTGCCTTCCTTTTCCAGGGTGTAAGCACCGGTGGCGATGGTTTCGCCGATGGCATTGAGGGCGCCCTTGAAGTACAGGAACTTGGACTTGGAGCCGTTTACACCGAGAATGAAGCGGAAAGAGGTTGCCTTGGCGTCCTTGGTCGGGGTAATGGCGATGCGCTTACCGATGGGATCGACTTCGATATCTGCGTAAGGACCAACGTCTACGGTTTCACCCTTCTTATCAGTTTCCGGCTTAGCCATTTTGTCCAGCTTCATGGCCTTGATGGCTTCGGCAGGGAAACGGAGAAAACCGCGGATATCCATTTTAACAAGAACGCTTTCCATATGTAACTACCTCACTAATGTGTTTGTGCGAAAATTTTTTAGCAAATTAATAAAAAACATTAGGAGTGGATAGTCTTTTTAAGAAAAAAAGAACAATAGATTTTGAAAAACATTTTTTTGTAACAAAATAAGCGCTGTATACAGGAAAAAATGACGATTTAATTGGAATCGCCCTTGAAACCGCTAAATTCCAACGATTCCTGCAATGTCTTGCTTAATGATTCACCATTTCTGTTGACGATTGTTTTATTTTTCATGATACGAATGTTATCAAGTGTTCTATGCTCAAATTGCTTGCGATCAAGTATGACGATAGGTGTTTTTTTTATGGATTCGAAACTTGTTTGTGATACACCGACGTCGGCTCTTACAAGAAACTTCGGGTAAAGTTTGCGATATTTCTGTGATACAGCGTCGGCGATGCTGAAAATGGGGTCGCTGAGGATTAACTGGCTTTTGTTCATGCCCTTTTCGCGAGAAAACTGTTGTACAGCAAGAATGGATCCTGTTCCTCGGCCCATGATATAGGCGGGAATTGTTCTGTTAATCTGGGTAGAACAGTCAAAAATCTGTTTTCCGTCGTTTTCGAAGTTCTCTTCAGAGGGCTTACCCTTGTTTTCTCCGCTACCACGGTAGTTGAACGAGACTAGCTGTACGCCAGGAACGCCTTCGATTTCTGCTAAAAATTGGGCTGCATCCTCTTCCGCGTCGGGGTAGTACAGTAAAATGGGGTCGTTTTCGTTGCCAATACTCCATCCACCAAGGACAACGCCGTCTTCCAAGGTGCAGGACAGCTGTTTGGCCTTTCCCTGGATGGCTTCGTTGGCTTCTTTGTGGGTGATGGCTCTAGGAAAGGCCTTTTGACGCTCTGTAAGGGCCAGGTAGAATACCATACTTACGTAAATTACGGCAAAAACGCCAATAAGGCGCAGTGCTCTAAAACACAACTCCTTTAATTTCGATCCCAAATTCATGTTTTTCAAATCCATGCCTCCAAAGATAGAAAAGTCTCTGCCCGAGACAAATGGTAGAGGGGTATTGCCCCTTTCTGATCATAAAAAAAGGACTTTCGCTTGGAGTGAAGCGAAAGTCCGAGGGATGGGATTGGGTGTTCCCTAAATATAGGCTAATTTTTTTAAGGTGGGTATACTAAAAATGAACGGTGTTCACGAAAACGTTCTCTAGGTGTTCTCTTTGTATTTATAGGGGTTTTCTTGACTAAAATACCCCCTTTTTAGCCCTGTTTTTTCAAATTTAAGTGTTCCCAAAAAACGGTCAAAAAATTATATTTACTCACGATGAACGTATACGCATATTACAACTACAGAAAATATCTGCAGGACTATTACGACTACCGTAAGTCCGTTCAAAGGTATTTTTCGTACAGGTCTTTCGCTAAAAAGGCGGGGTATTCCTCGTCTGGATTTTATTTGGACCTGATTCGTGGCCGTAAGTCCTTGACTCCCCAGATGCTGCCCAAGTTTATTGCAGCTCTTGGCTTGAACGAAAAGGAAGGCCGCTATTTTACTTTGATGGTGGACTTCACCCATGCAACAACGGCTGCTTCCAAGCAGGCCATCTTCGACCAGATGTCCGCCCTGTTGCCCAGCGCCATCAAGTCCCTGACCAAGAGCCAGCAGGAATACTACAGCAAGTGGTACTACGTTGCCGCTCGCGAAGCCTTGTCCGTTCTCCGCATTAACGACAAGAATATCCAGGAACTGGCTTTGTTCCTCAACCCCAAGATCACACTCCCGCAGGCAAAGCAGGCTATTCAGCTGCTTAAGAACTTGGGTCTTATTGAAATCGGTGAAGACGGCTGCTATCACTCTGTGAATAAGGCTATTTTCAGCGGTAGCGAAATTGCTCCGCTTTTTGTGCACGAATTCCAGAAGCAGATGATCGACTTGGGTAAAAATGCCCTGGATCACTACAGCACCGAACGTAGAAATGTATCTTGTATGACAATGAGTGTTTCTGCCGAAGGGTTGGAACGCATCATTAGTAAGATTGACTTGTTCCGCAAGGAAGTGGTGGATATTATCCGTTCTGACGAAGGCGAATCTATGGTTTGCCAGATGAATATCCAGTTCTTCCCGCTGAGCAAGGAAAAAATGGAACTTCCACCTGAAACAGAAGAGGATGAAAAATGAGAAAGATTGTTCTGAAGTCATCCGTACTCGTGGCCCTGGTTGCCTCCTTCTGTTTAATGGGTTGTGCCGAAAAGGTTTCCGGTACCGTGACCGATACTGGTAATACTGTGGCTGGTGTTGTTCGCCATGCTGATGGTTCTGTGGCCGCTAATGCTATTGTCCGTGCCGCCCGTATGAGAATCGAAGCTGGTGTCGGTATGCCGGAACAGCAGGAAACAATGACGGACTCCCTGGGTCAGTTCCAGATTGATTCTGTTCTTTCTGATACATTCCAGTTGGCTGTTATCGATCCGTCTGCTGCAGAAATCTGCTACATGCCGCGAACCATGGTTTCCAAGAAGTCCAACAAGACGGAGTTCTCCATCCAGTTGTCTAAGGCTGCTGTATTCAAGAGTTCCTTGACTTATGAGGACGTGGCCGAACCTGCAGTTCAGGTGGGTTCTCACTTTGTGGTTTATGTGTCCGGTACTCCTTTCCATGAAAGCGTGTTCGCTGGAGATTCCTTTACCGTATTGTTGCCGGAAGGCGACTGGTGGATGGAATTCTTCCCCGGTGACCCGCAGATTGTGGCAAAACTGCAGGATTCTGGTGTGGCTGACTCCCTGATTTACCGCACCTGGAGCATGAATGGCACTCTGGAAGCTGGTGATACCTTGGATATTGGCCCCTTCATTTGGAGCACCACCACTGAAATTGATTCTTTGATTAAGGAATCTGAAGCTGCAGCAAAGGAAGTGGCTCGTCTCTCTGGAACGGTCGCTTGCAAAAACGGTAAACTTTGCGAAGGCGTTGAAGTGGCTTTGATTACCGACCTGTATGGCTTTGAATTTGTGGAAGGGGATTCCCTGGAATTTAAGACTCTTACAAGGACCGATAGCCTTGGTCGTTGGTGGCTGCCGCTTCCGAAGGATGTGCCTGAGGACTCCTTCAGAGTGGAATTCCGTAAGGTTCAGGATGATATCGTATTCCTTACCGGAACTTCTCGCTACATCCAGAAAGATGAAATCAAGAACCTGAAGGATACCTTGGATGTGGGTGCAGATACCCTGGCAAAGCCTTCCACCTTGATTAGCGGTGTTTCCCTGGTGGTGGATCGCGATGATACCACCCAGTCTGCAAACTGCATGGTGAATAGCGTGGTTGTGGGTATTAAGGGTACTACTCACTTTGTTCGCGATGTGACCTGCAATCTGCTGACTTTGGCCGATTTGCCCGTGGGCAACCAGGAAATTGTCCTTTACTCCGGCGACCCCAAGGTGATGTCTGTTTTGCAAAAATCTGACGCTCCTAGGTGGGCTTATGTGACCTTGACCCCCATTTCCCTGCCGGAAGGGGGTACCCAGCAACAGCAGTGGATGACATATTCTCCCCCAAGTTTGAAATAATTTTCAAAATACCCTTGCCAAAGTAAAAGTGTTTAACTAACTTTGGCTCACACGATGAGTTATGGTGTAACGGTAGCACAACAGATTCTGACTCTGTTTGTCTAGGTTCGAATCCTGGTAACTCAATGAAAAGGCCTCTCGGAAACGAGAGGCTTTTTCGTTTGTACATGGGGAGGATACCCCTATGGCTTCTCGGAAACGAGAGGCTTCTGTTTATTGTTTTCGGTATTGGTTCGCCCCGCGAGGCGTTGCAGGCAATTTTCTATGTTTGTCTGCGATGGAATTTTTTGACTACTACGAGAAGCTGTACGGAGAACGTTGGCCTGCGCTGCTGGAAGCACTGAAAGGCGAGGGCAGGGCTACGAAATTGCAGTTTGGCGACGATTTGGAGCCTTATTTTTTGGATGAGGCTTCTGTTTTTGCCGCGGAAGCCCTTGGCGTGGAGCCGGGAATGGATGTTCTGGATATGTGTGCGGCTCCTGGTGGCAAAACCCTGGTGATTGCGTCTAAATTGAAGGGGGAGGGGTCGTTACAGAGTAACGATCGCTCGCCGGACCGCAGAATGCGTCTGAAGCGCGTTATTGACGATTCCTTGCCTGAATCCTGGCGCAGCATCATTAATGTGACTGGCTATGATGGCATGAAGTTCGGCCTCCACAAGAAGGAGTCCTACGACTGTATTTTGCTGGATGCGCCTTGTTCCTCTGATAGACACGTTTTGGCTACTCCCACCCACTTGGCAGAATGGTCTAGTAAGCGTGTGAAGCGCCTTTCTGTGGAGCAAGGTGCTTTGCTTGCGTCTGCAGTAGATGCTTTGCGACCTGGAGGCATGCTGGTCTATGGAACTTGTGCCCTTTCTCCCATGGAAAATGACGATGTAGTCAAGAAAATCCTGAAGAAGAGACCCTCCATGCAGTCTGTTGAAATCCTGGATCTCTTGCCTGGTGCGGACCGTACAGAATTTGGAGTACATATCCTTCCGGATCGCTCCGAGGGACGTGGCCCGATTTATTGTGCAAAAATGATAAAAACCTAGATTTTTAGGGGCTTAGGCCCCTTTTTTTATTTATCTTTCTTTACATGTTTAAGAAGATTTTTGTTTCGTGTGTTTTCTTGGGTTCCTTGGCTTTTGCACAAGAGGCCGATGATTGGACTCAGGCAGAACCTTCCTCTCAGAATGCTGAATTTAGCGAAGCTTCTGCGGAACCTGCTGAAACTCCTGCGGTGGCAGACTCTGCTGCCAAGGCTGCTGTTGCCGATACGGCTCAGCAGGCTGTTGCTCCTGTACCTGAAGGTCCCAAGACTAGAGAAGTCGCTGCCCGTTATTGGGTTAATGGGGACTCCGTGGAACAGGAAGCGATTTTCGTAAAGATTGAAAAGGATACTGTTTTCCTTAAGAAACCGACCGAAAAGCAGATGAAACGCTTTGAACGCCTGGCTGATGCTGCAAACGCAGAACTTCAGAGAACCAATGGTCAGCAGGTGGAAGAGGTCGAGGATGATGACGAAGAAGAAGTTGTCATCAAGAAAGACACCGCGGTCATTATGACCGATGAAGTGAAGGAATCTGTGGCGGCACAGTCGGAAGCAGCAACCGAGGCTGTTGCAGAAGATGATGGTGCTGAAGATGACTTGGAAACCGCTATGGCCAAGGAAGATGACCGAAAGAAAATGGAGGAAATCGCCAAGGTCGAAGAAGAAATTCGTCAGCGTGAAATTCAGGACAGTATTGCTGCTGATGCGGCAAATCCCTTTATCAAGATTTACCGTCTGGACTTGAAGCGTCTTTATAACTTGGAAGATGAGGTCATGATCGACCTTTCTCAGTCCGATTATGTGGTGCTTGAAATTGTTGAAGAGGAAGAAAAGATTGAGCTTTATCCGCCGGGATCCGCAAATTTGCTGGTTGTTTCTGAACCGGAAGCTTGCTCGCTCTTTGTGAACGGTATTCCTCTGAAACAGGTTACTCCGGATACTATCAAGAATATCCGCCCGGGCAAGTACACCATTTCCGTGATGAGGGTTCTTCGTGATGTGGAATGGTGGGGTTCCGAAGTAATTCGCATCAATAAGGATAGCTTGAACAGGGTGAGCATTCCGGTCCTCCGTCCGTCGACTCGTTTGACTTTGAATACGGACCCGGAAGCTGTGGAAGTCTTTGTGAACGAAGAGCCTACAGAATACGTGATGCCGCACTACATTACCGATATGGTGGTGGAAGATGTCAAACCTCAGGTGGATGCGAAAATCTACTTGCGTAAGGTGGGTTATCGCGATACTTCTGTGACTATGGAAATCAAGCCGTATATGCCCAACTTGCTTAATGTTGAAATGACTCCGGTGCTTGATGATCTTGATTTCATCCAGGCTCAGAATGAATTCAATAGCAGACGTAGCAAACACCGCATTGGCCGTATTTTGCTGTGGGGCTCTATTGCACCTGTAGTCGCTGGCGGCGTTTTGTGGTTCCTGGCTGAAAGTGACTGGAGCAAGGCTGCTGCTAAGAAACACGCCTACGAAAAGTTGGCTGCATTCGATAGCGAGGATACCCGTCAGATGGTCAAGGATAACCATCGCTTGAACGACAGTGGTGACAAGAAGTTTATTGCCGGAGCCAGCCTCGGTGTACTTGGTATTGGCTTGTTGACTGCGGGCTTTATTCTTGCCTTCTAAACGAATAGACAGGGATTGAAAACTATAGATTAATTTATTTGTTAAAATTATCGTTTTTTACCCCGTTTAAGGCCTGAGAGTTGGACTCTTGGGCTTTTACATTTGTAAGTGATTTTTTATATTTGGGGTATGAGGAAAACATTTAGCTTTTTTGTTGTTTTGACGATGCTGTTTGGGGCAGCTCTGTCTTTCGCACAGGACAATCAAAATATTGATTCTTCTGCTGATTCTAACGTTATTTCCGAGGCAGCTGTCGCAGAGCCCGTTTCTGCAGAACCAGCCCCTGCAGAAACGGTACAACTGGAGTCTTCTAGCAGTGTACAGGCTGACGTCGAACCGTTGAGCTCGTCAAGTGTAGAAACGTTTAGTTCTTCTAGTGAAGAATCCTCTAGCTCCGTGGCGGAAAGTTCTTCAAGCATTGTGGTGGAAGAATCCTCCAGTTCCAAGAAGGGCGGCCTGTTGGCTTCTCTTTATCCTGTAGACCCCGACGAAGCCATTGCCAAGGGCCGCATTTACGGTGGTCTTTCCTTGTCCTTGCTTCAGGGGAATACTGAAGACGACGCCTTGAATATTTTGATTGGAGATGTGTACGAAGCTTACGGTTACACATTTACCCTGGAAGCTTTTGGTGGCTATTTTATAAAAGATGCCATGGCTCTTGGACTTCGCGTAGGTTACTCTCGTACCTGGTTTGACGTGGACTTTGCCATGCTAGAAGATTTGCTGGATATGAAGCAGCATCGCAAGTATGTAAGCAACGGGTTCTTTATCCAGCCTATTTTGAAGAATTACTTCAAGGTTATGGATTCCCGTAACTTCTACTTCTTTAATGAAACCTCTATTTCTGTAGGATATTCCTACGGTATTTCTCAGTCTGATAACGGAGAAGATCTGGATAAATCCAGAAACAATTCCTGGTCCATTGAAGTTGGCTTGAATCCTGGTATTTGCATTATGGTCCTGGATCGATTTGCCTTTGAAACATCGGTTGGTCTTTTGGGCTTGAGCACCAGTGTCATGGACATTGAAGAAAATGGCGAGAAGAAGAGCCGCGTTGTGGGCAACGTTGTGAACTTTACTATCAACTTGTTGGCCTTGAACTTCTCTCTGGTCACATTCTTCTAACGGGGGAAATCATGCAACGTAGACTATTGAAAAAATGGCTTGCTGGTGGCGTTTTGTTGGCCGCTCTGGGAATGGTTGCCGGCTGTGATGATGCCAAACCTGTGAAACCCGGTGATGTTGATGGTTCTGGCCTTTTTGAGAATGAAGATGATGTTACAGTCGATGTCAAAGAACATTCCGTGGTGTTGGATGAGGCTGTAGATTCCCTTGAAGTGGGTTCCCTGGGTGTCTTTGGTGGTTCCAGATACTTTATTGCCTTGGATGACGACCCCTATGATCCTGAAATTGACTGGGATAACGAATTGACTGAAGGGTCCGTTATTTCCTTTGCGGGCTCTAACGAGGTTCGTGTGGTGGCCATGGATGACAAGTATCGCGTAGTTGCGGTATGGTCCATTTCTTTCCCCAAAGAATTGCTGAAGTCCAGCTCCAGCGTTGCAGACGAATCCAGCTCTAGCGCTGACGAAGAATCCAGTTCTAGCGCTGAAGAAGAAACTGCGGAAAGCTCTAGCAGCAGTGATGTTGAAGATGTCTCCAGTTCTAGCGAAGAAGAAACGGCAGAAAGCTCCAGTAGTGAAGTTGCTGCAGAAAGTTCTAGCTCTGAAGAAATCGTAGAATCCAGCAGTTCTGAAGTATCTGATCCGGAATTCAGCGCTGATGCAGAATCTTCCAGCAGTGATGTTGAAGATGTCTCCAGTTCTAGCGACGCCGAAGGTGAATCTAGTTCTAGCGAAGAAGAAACTGCAGAAAGCTCTAGCAGCGAAGTTGTTGTAGAAAGTTCCAGCTCTGAGGAAGTCGTAGAATCCAGTAGTTCTGAAGAGGTTTTCCCTGAATCTAGTTCCTCTGAAGAGCCTATTGAAGAAAGCTCCAGCAGTGAGGAAATTATTCCTTCTAGCAGCTCTGTAGAACCGGAAAGTTCCTTTAGTTATTTAGATGAAGATGAACCTCAGTTGCCTGGTTCACACTTTGATAGCTGGGACAAAAACTTCTGGGGTAGCACTAGCGATGCTATGGCTACTTCAAAAACAGTGGCTTGGATTAAAATTTCGGCCTCAGCAAATGCAATATTTGCCGATTCTAAACTGACTCTCACCACTAGACGTGTTGGTGGATCGTTTATTGGTATTGGTGCAGATACGAAATTGGCTAGCGGTTTTTATTTTGCAGGTTCGTATACCGGAAAAACAGCTGTCGATATTTATGATGTAGACAATACTGGTAGTACGCCAAGTACGGGTGCGTCTGATTTTTCCAAGGATATGGTGTTTGGTCAGCCGTTTACTGCACGCCCTGTCTCTTTTGATGTAACCTATTCTTATAATCATGTTGATGGCGGTGATTCTGATTATCCTCAGCAGGGGCTGATTTATGTGGTTCTTGTTAGCGCGGAAAATGAGATTGTTGCTGCAGGTTCTATTGTTAAAACAGAAACATCTGAACAGACGACTGAAACAATAACACTTCAGTATGGCTCTGATGCAGGATTGCTAGATAAAAACTATGCAGGCCTCGATGGTTTGACAATCGGCTCTGGCAGTGAAGATGTAGCTTCAATTAGAGTGATGTTTGCTTCATCTGCGTATGCCTATGTTGCTGCTTATGGCTCATCGAACTGGCGCGGTGGAGAAGGCGCTCAGTTGATTCTTGATAACTTCAAGCTGAATTATTAAGAGGGGGGAAGGTTATGAAACGTATTATTGCATTGTTGTCTTTGATGTTTGCTGTGCTGGCATTTTTTGCCTGCACCGCAGACTACGATACCTTTGAATCCTCCCACTATAAGGTTTTCAAGAATATTGCCTTTGAAGAACAGGATGGTGAAGCATCCTTCTCGGAAAGCGAACACATTATTAAGATTACCACGATGGCTCCGGCTGAATCCCTGGAAACTTGGGATTCTTTGACCATCGGTTACATCAGTGCAAGCAACTTGGCTACGCTTCATTTGGTGGAAGGCAAGTTCAAGGAATTCCCCAGTGATTCCGCTGGCCTGGATTCCTTGGCTCAGGAAGTCTCCTATGTCAAGAAGAGCCTTAAGGCTGGTGACAAGATCCGCATTCCCAAGAGCCAGGTGATTTACTTGATGCTGGTTGCAGAAAATGGCGATCCGTCCATCTGGAAGGTTGAATTTACTATTCCTGGCGTGGAAAAGGAAGAAAGCAGTTCTTCTGCCGCAGACGATGCTGAAAGTTCCTCCAGCAGCGAAGAAAATGTTGAATCCAGTTCTTCTAGTGAAGATGATTTTGAAGATGAATCTTCCAGCAGTGTAGAAGTTGTGTTGGATTCCAATGTGTCCTTCATCGTTTATTTTGACGGGGGCTTTGAACCGGAAATCAGTAATGATACCGTATTCGTCACCTTCCCGAAGAATACGGATCTTTCTACGGTAGCCCTTGATTCTACCAAGAAGGACTATGTCTATCGTAAGTCTTCTGTTGATGTAGATCCGGCATCTGTAAAGGATTGGACTGAACCGAGGAAGTTTGTGGTGACTGCCGAAAGTGGCAAGACTCAGACCTGGACTGTTATTGTTAAACGCGTCTTGAACGATGCTGCACTTTTGCAATTGTGGTTTGCTAATCAGCATAGCGCCGTGACCAAGAACGATACCATCGCAGTCAAGTTGAATTCTGACCAGACCCTGGAAGATGTAAAACTGGATAGTGTTAAGGTTTCTGAAGGTGCTACAGTTTCTCCCAATCCGGATTCCACGAAGTGGGCAGCGGAGCAGACCTTCAAGGTGACTGCAGAAAACGGTACAGAAAAGAATTGGATCGTTGTTTTGACCATTGCTGATCCTGAAGAAGAACCTGCTTCTACAGAACATGAACTGATTTCTATTTCTGCAAGGAACCAGATTGAAGACGCAACAATTGATGCTGAAGCAAAGACTATTGTAATCCACATGCAAAAGGAAGAAGAAATGTCAAGAGTTGAATTGACTCTTGAAATTTCGGAAAAGGCTTCTTCCACCTTGCAGGAAAGTGTTGACTTGAGAAGCCCTGTGGAATTTACGATTACTGCAGAAGATGGTGTTTCCTGTGATACTTGGACTGTTTCTGCGGATTACGTGAAGTCTTCTGAAGCAAATATCGACAAGTTCACCTTGGATGTGAATGACAACGGTTTCGAGGCGGATGTTGTTATCGATGCTGATGCTCATATGGTGACCTTTGACGTGGCCTACAAGTTCCGCAAGAATCTCGAGGCTCTGGTTTTTGATGCGGTCTATTCCGATCGTGCAAAGTCTTCTGTAACATCTCCCTTGAAACTGACCGGTGTCGAATCTGTAGATGGCTATGCTGCTTCTGCTGTTATTCCGGTGGAAGCTGAAGATGGCACAGTTGTGGAATGGACTGTGAAGGCGAATGTTGAAATCGCTTCCAACGCTGCTGATATTTATTTCCGCTTGTCTGGAGTAAGTGCTCAGAACTATGTCATTGATTCATCTGCTCACAAAATTACATTTGAAGTGGTTCGAGGAACTGATTTGAGCCAAGTTGCCTTCAAGGCTAGATATTCTCCGGAAGCAGTGAAGAAGAGCCCTGCAGAAGATGTTCTGGATCTTTCTAGCTTGAAGGGTGAAATTGTGGTGACTGCAGAAAATGGCACTGATGTTACTTGGAACATTGAAGTGATTCAAATTGATCCACCGGCTCCGCGCATTGTGTCTATGAAGATTGCAGGCCAATCTGCTATCGTGGATAGTGTAGAAGAAGCTGGCAATTGGTTCTACTGGGTTCACTGTGACAATTTGCCTTTCTTGGCTGATTTGTCTAATGTTGCTGTAAGCGACATTGAACTGAGTGCAGGTGCAACCATCGATGCAATGGTTGATGGCGGCAGTTATGACTTGGCCTATGGTAAGAAGGTCGTTGTAACCAATAGCGCAGGCGATACTCAGGAATACGAAGTCCGCGCAGGGTATCAGTATCCGAATAGCAGCTTTGATTCGTGGAATAAAAACGTTGCTGCGAATTGGACCAATGGAAACACGGCTGGTTTCAACATGACTACGCCTACATCGGATAAGAGCGGAGCGAAGTTGACTTCACTGAATGCAAAAATTTTGGGCATTGGACAGTTTGCAAGTGGTAATATTTTTACTGGGTATTTCAACCCCAAGTCAGTTGGCGCTACAAAAATGATGAAATACGCAGACGGCAATGAATTAATCGATTTTGGAAAGCCTTTTGGTGCTCGTCCAAGGTATGTTGAATTTGACGTGATGTATGATGGCTTGAAAGATTCTTGTGACATCTATGTTGTTTTAGAAAACAGAACTTTAAAGACTAATGAGGGAAAAAATCAATATAGGACTTCTTCGGATGTAAATACATTGGTTGCTTCTGCTTGGTATCGTGCACCAACCGTTGATTCTAATGAAGATCCTGATGTTGTTTCAATTACTGCTGCAGGTCGCAGTGGTTACACGACCATTCGAATGAAGCTTGAATATGGTGTCCCCAAACAGGGCTCTCCTATTTATAATTCAAAGGCCTTGGATCCAAAAATTATTGAGCCTGATGGTATTGATAATCATATGGTTACAACGGAATCTCCGGAAGAATTTGCTGTAACTCATATTCGTGTAGCTCTTGCGTCTAGTTCTCTGGGTAATGTTTATAAGGGAACTGTAAATGCAACGTTGTATGTCGATGAAATGCGTTTGATCTACTAGTTTCAATTAGGTTGTGTATGAAGAATTGGTTTGTGAAATCTTTGCTTTGCGTGGCCTTCCTTGCGGTGGCTTCTCATGCCCAGCTGGTGGAAAATCCGGAACCGTATACTTCCGGTGCCCCGGCTCCTAAAACTCCGGTGGTGAACATTAACCATGTGGAAAGTGATGAACCGATGTTTGCCATTGAGTTCCATCCCATTTCCCTGTTGTTCAATCCGCTGATTTGGAGCAACGAAACGGTGATGTTCACTGTGGAAGGCAACATCAATTCCAACGCCTCTATCATTACCCGACCGTTCTATAAGGGCGAAAAGATTTCCAAGAAACATGAAAAGGGCTACGTGGATGTGTTTGGTCTATCTGAAGGCTTCCGCTACTACTTTGACCGCGGACACAAGGGTTGGTATACTGCCGCTCATTTTACCTTTGAATATGTTTCCTTGATGCATTCCTATGATGACAGCAAGTACGACAGGGTGGAAAACTCTGGAAACGGAATCGAATTGGGCCTTTACTTGGGGCATAGGTTCCGTTACGGTCGCCATTTTGTCTCCTCTATCGATGTCGGTGCTATCTATAGCGAGATTTTCGTCAGCAAAGATGGTAAAGATGACGTTGAAGATGTGACGAATGTCGGAATTGGACTGGATATTAACTTTACCGTGGGTTTTGCCTTTTAATTTTTGTTATCTTTAACTCCGTAATGGGAGGCTATAATGGCTGCTTTGAATCTTACTGCTCAAAATTTTGATGAAGTTATTAGTTCTGGTCAGTTGGTTTTTGTCGACTTCTGGGCTACTTGGTGCCGTCCTTGCATGATGATGGGCCCGGTTGTGGAAGAACTTGCCGCTGAATACGATGGCAAGGCTATCATCGCAAAGATTAACGTGGATGATCCGGGTGTGAGCGACATTTGCGCTCGTTTCGGCATCACCAACATTCCCAACATGAAGCTGTTCAAGAATGGCGTTGAAGTGGGCAATGTGGTTGGCGCAGTTCCTAAGAACACTGTGAAGACCGTTATCGACCGTAACCTGTAATTCCTGGTCTACGGAAAAAGACTTTTGGAGGATTCTTCGGAATCCTCCTTTTGATTTTTACCTGAACTGCGAGAGCTACCCCCGCGTGGGAACCATATAAAGATTTTCTTTTTCTACATTTTGGCTATGCTTACTAAACGTTTGATTGTGTGCTTGGATGTCCGTGACCGCAAGGTGACGAAGGGTGTTAAGTTCAAGGGTAATATCGATATCGGCGATCCGGTGGAGATGGGTGCCCGCTATAGCGATGAAGGCGTTGATGAACTGGTGTTCTATGATATTACCGCCAGTGCCGAAAATCGCCCCTGTGACATGGAGATGATCCGTCAGATTGCAAAGCGTGTTTTTATTCCCTTTGCTGTTGGTGGCGGTATCCGCAATCTTGATGATATGCACCAGGCCTTGCTTGCCGGTGCCGAAAAGGTGAGCGTGAACAGTTTGGCTGTTCTTCATCCGGAAATTATTGCAGAAGGTGCCAAGGCTTTTGGCCGTCAGTGCATTGTGCTTGGTATGGATGCCAAGTTTGTGGGTGTTTCCGAGAAGTTCCCCAGCGGTTACGAAGTTTATATTCGCGGCGGTCGCCAGGCTATGGGTCTGGATGCCGTGGAATGGGCCAAGAAGGCCGAAGAACTGGGCGTTGGTGAAATTTGCCTGAACGCCATTGATACCGACGGTGTCAAGAACGGTTACGAACTGAACATTACGGACCAGGTGGCCCGCGCCGTGAAGATTCCTGTGATTGCCAGCGGTGGTGCTGGTACTCCGGACCATATTGTGGACTTGTTCAACAAGACTTCCGCAGATGCTGCCTTGGTGGCTTCCATGGTTCACTTTGGCGATTACACTATTCCCGAAATTAAGGATGCCATGCGCAAGGGCGGCGTGGCTGTCCGCAACAAGTAGGTTTTATGAATCCGTCTGTTGCAGTTAAGATTTTTGAAGCCGGCAAGAGCGCCGGTGCTGACTTTGTAGAAATTTTCGAAGAAGAAACCCGCAGTTCCTCCTTGGGTTTGAAGTCTATCCAGATTGAATCTGCTACGGCGGGCACGGATTACGGTATCGGCATTCGTTTGCTCTATGGTACCGAGGTTCTTTACGGTTTTACCAGCGACGAGTCTGAAGAAGCTTTGGTGAACTTGGTGAAGACTTTGGCTTTTGGCCGTATTGCCGCCATGAACGGTGGGGTAGGCTCCGCTGCAAAGCCTTTTGAATTTGCTCCTGCAAAGCGTGTTTGCGACTATAATGCCGCCGCCTTCAAGGACCCCCGCGTGTTTGGTCAGGCTGTGAAGCAGGACTTCTTGTTCCGTGCGGACAAGGCGGCCCGCGCCATGTCCGACAAGGTGGCCCAGGTTGCAGTTAGCGTTTCTGACGATTGCACCCACATCCACTTGCTGAACTGTGAAGGCCTGGACATTGAAATGGATCGCAGCCACTTGCGCTTGAGCGTAAGCGTTACCGCGGCTGACGGCTCCGAGCGCTTGACTTCTGCGGAACGTCCGGGTGCCATTGGCGGTTACGAACTTTTGGCCAATTATAATCCCGAGGAACTTGCAACTTCTGCAGGCGAACGCGTTTTGCGCATGCTGACTGCGGGTTACATTACCGGCGGGCAGATGCCTGTGGTCATGGGTAACGGCTTTGGCGGCGTGATTTTCCACGAAGCCTGCGGCCATCCTCTGGAAACGGAATCTGTGCGACGCGGTGCCAGTCCCTTCTGCGGGAAGCTTGGGGAGACCATCGGCCAGCCCTGCCTTACTGCCATTGACGACGGTACCTTGGACGGTATCTGGGGTAGCCTGAAGGTGGATGACGAAGGTACTCCTACGGAACGTACCGTGCTGATTGAAAACGGCGTTCTGAAGACCTACATGTCTGACCGTGTTGGCGCCCAGGAAGTGGGCATTGCCCGTACGGGAAGCGCTCGCCGTGAAAGCTACAAGTATGCTCCTGTGAGCCGCATGCGTAACACCTTTATCGCTCCCGGCAAGGATACTCTGGACTCCATGATTTCTAGCGTGGATTACGGTCTGTATGCTGCCCGCATGGCTGGCGGTTCCGTGAATCCGGCTACTGGCGAATTCAACTTCGCTGTGGATGAAGGTTACGTTATTCGTAATGGCAAGATTTGCGAACCTGTTCGCGGTGCAGCCCTCATTGGCAAGGGCCACGAAATTATGCCCCGCATTAGCATGGTGGGCAACGACTGGGAACTTGCTGCAGGCGTTTGCGGCGCAAGCTCCGGCCATGTCCCTGTGACTGTAGGCCAGCCTTCCATTAAGGTAGACCAGATTCTGGTCGGCGGAAGATAAGCCTTCGCAAAAATTTTAAAGGCCAGGTTGAAAGACCTGGCTTTTTCATTTTAGAAAACTTGATGTGTACAATAAAAAAACGATCCCTCCGAGAAGGAGAGATCGTTTTTTGGTGTATGGGATGTTTGGTTTTGTATCCTTAAATTAGATATTGTTACTCCAAGGTGGAATACTTCCGGATGACAAAGTGTTGTATGACTTTACAACACCCCTGAACCGAGCGCCGCGACCCAAAACTTGTTTTGGGGCATGGCCGAGGTGATGGGGTGAGCACTAGCGAAGCTAGTGCCACACCCTGGAAATCGAGTGTCGCGCCGGAATGCTTGCATTCTGGCATGACCGAGCCGCAGAGGGTGGCGCTTGCGCCACGCTTTTGTGTCGCAATTTGAACTGGAAAATGCTTCTTATTGAAATCAAAAGTGGTTCAAAACGTGCCAAAAAATGGGGGAGAAATGGTCAAAATGGACGAAAATGCCCGATTTTGCTGGAAAAAGGGGCAAAATGGCAAAAAGTGGTTGCTTTGGCATGACAATTGCATTAAGTAGGGCGATAATAAAGAAAAAGCGCCCTTGTGGCGGAGGCAAATATGTCTGATTTTAATAATGATGCAGAAAAGGTGTTGGCCAAGGCCCAGAGTTTGATGGACCGTAATTCCCATTCCTACCTGGGATGTGCCCATTTGGCCGTGGGTCTGGTAGAAGGCCCTGATGCAACCCTGAAAAAGCTGTATAAGTCCAAGAATGCGAAGGCTCAGGACCTGCGTGGTCGCCTGGAGCCTTTCGTACAGAAGGTGCCCCGTGTGGAAGGGGCAAACCCCGATATTGGCCCGGATAATGATCTGAACCGTGTTTTGCGTGCTGCCGTGCAGTCGGCCCGTCAGGTGAACCGTATGGTGACTCCGGGGGATTTGCTGGTGGCCTTGATGAAGTTTGCTGGGGATCGTGGCATTGCCAAGGTGTTCGAAGATGCCTTGGGTTCTGTGGAAGTGGTGGAGACTTGGCTCACTGACCCCTTTGCCGGTGCAGCCAATGCCGAGGAACAGTCCCCGCTGAAGTTGTATGGTCGTGAACTGGTGGAAATGGCTGCCGATGGTCGCCTTTCGCCGGTCATAGGCCGTGAAGAGGAAATCCGTCGTGTTATCTTGATCCTTAGCCGAAAGACGAAAAACAACCCGTGCCTCGTTGGTGAACCTGGCGTGGGTAAGACCGCTATCGTCGAGGGGCTCGCCGAGCGAATCTATCGCGGCGATGTGCCTGACGCCTTGAAGGGCAAGAAGCTTTTCGCCTTGGATTTGTCCGCCCTGATGGCTGGCGCAAAGTATCGCGGCGATTTCGAGGAACGTCTGAAATCTGTTCTGGACGCTCTTGAAGAAGACGGAAATACTCTTCTGTTCATTGATGAAATCCATACCATCGTGGGCGCCGGCAAGACCGAGGGCTCCATGGACTTGGGTAACATGCTGAAACCGAAGCTGGCTCGTGGCGAGTTGCACTGCATTGGCGCTACCACCACCCAGGAATACCGTAAGTATATCGAAAAAGATTCCGCATTGGAACGCCGTTTCCAGCCGGTGCAGGTTGATGAACCTAGCGAAGAAGAATCTATCTCCATCCTCCGTGGTATTAAGGACGGCTTTGACGCCCACCATGGAGTCCGTTTGCACGATAACGCCTTGGTGGCTGCTGTTAAGCTGTCTAGCCGTTACATTAGCGACCGTTTTTTACCGGATAAGGCCATCGACTTGATTGATGAAGCCGCAAGCCTTGTTAAGACCCAGATGGATACGGTGCCGGAAGCTCTGGATACTTTGCAGCGTAAGGAACTGCAGATGAAGATCGAGGAGCAGGCTTTGGCGAAGGAAACGGACGACAATTCCGTAAAGCGTTTGAAGGAACTGCGTGAGGAATTGGCTTTGACGGAAGCCGCGGTGAAGGCTATGCAGGAACGCTGGCAGGATCGTCGTGCCCAGAGTGCTGAACTGCAGAACTTGAAGAAAGCTTTGCAGCAGGCCAAGGACGAAATGGAACAGGCCGAAGCCCGTTACGACTTGAACCGCGCCGCAGAACTGAAGTACAATAAGATTGTGAACTTGGAAAAGGAAATCGCTGAAAAGACTGCGGCTGTTGCGAAGGCTGCAGGTGACGGCGAACTCACTGAAGAGGTGACGGAAGATACCATTGCACTGGTGGTGAGCCGCTGGACTGGCGTTCCCGTAACCAAGCTTTGCGAAGGTGAAAAGTCCAAGTTGTTGCATTTGGATGAACGCCTGCATGCTCGCGTTATCGGGCAGGATGACGCGGTGGAAGCGGTGTCCGAAGCTATTTTAAGAAATAGAAGTGGGTTGAGTCGCGAAAACGCTCCTATCGGAAGTTTCCTGTTCCTGGGCCCCACGGGCGTCGGCAAGACGGAACTGGCCAAGGCCTTGGCTGTGGAACTTTTTGATGACGAAAACGCTCTGGTCCGTATCGACATGAGCGAATACATGGAAAAGCATACGGTGAGCCGTTTGATTGGTGCGCCTCCGGGATACGTAGGCTACGAAGAAGGCGGCCAGCTGACGGAAGCTGTACGAACCAAGCCCTATTGCGTCATCTTGCTGGACGAAATCGAGAAAGCTCATCCGGATGTGTTCAACACCTTGCTGCAGGTTCTTGACGATGGCCGTTTGACCGACGGTAAGGGCCGCACGGTGAACTTCAAGAATACACTGATCTTGATGACCTCTAACTTGGGTTCTGAAAAGTTCAGGGAACGTCTTGCCTCTGGTAATACGGCGCCGGTGGCCTTAGATGAAATTGACGCCAACCTTCACGCCTTCTTCCGCCCGGAATTCCTGAACCGCCTGGATGAAACTCTGGTATTCCAGAGTCTGACCAAGCCTCAGATCCGAGAAATCGTAAAGCTGAAGTTTGCAGGACTTGCAAAGCGCGCCGCCCGCCAGGGCCTGGAACTGTCCCTGTCCGATGCCGCCTTGAATGCTATTGCCGATGGTGCCTACCAGCCGGAATTCGGTGCACGTCCCATTCAGCGTTTCATCGAACGCAACGTGGAACGAGTGCTGAGCCACGCAATCCTTGCTGGCACAATATCCGCCGCAAAGCCCGTGGTCATCGACTACGAAAACGGCGTGTTTGCTGTGAAGTAAAGCGTCGCGGAACGTCGCAAAAATTCCTCCTAACCCCCCAAAGTGCTGGACGAAAGTCTGGTACAAGAACAGCCCTGGATTTCTCCGGGGCTGTTTCTTTAAAAGGAGATCCTCCCCCTACGGGGACCAGCCACACTAAGGAACAAGTTCCTAAGTGTGTTGCAGCCGGCTCGAGGCCGGGATGACAAATTGGAATGTCGGGGATGACGAAGGCAGAACTACTTCTTGAAGTACCCAGCGACTTCGTCGTGGATGAGACCATTGGATGCGAAACTGGTGTAGCCTTCGTAAATGGGGGCGATGGGCTTGCCGTTTGCGTCAAACAATTCTGTTCTGCCGTCCAGCATGCTGAACTTGCCACCTGCCTCAGAGAACAGCAGGGGATACGGAGCAATGTCCCACAGGGAAACGATGGGGTCAATCATCAGTTCGGCGCGGCCTGCGGCTACCAGGTAGTAACCGTAGCAGTCGCCCCAACCGCGGTGGAGGCGTGCTGCGCGACGGACGTTTGCGTACTGTTCGCCATAGCCTGCGGTTTCCATGGTATTGACGGTGCCGGAAAGAACCAAGGCGTCGGAAAGTTTTTCCACCTTGGAGCACTTGGAGATGCGGCAATCCTGTGCGTTGCTGCCGAGGAATGCGCCGCCATCCTTCACTGCCCACACGGCGGTGTTCATGGCCGGGATGCGGATGAGGCTGGCGATGGGAGCGCCCTTCTTGTACAAAGCAATCAAGGTACCGAACAGAGGAACGCCGTGGATGAATGCCTTGGTGCCGTCGATGGGGTCGATAACCCACTGGTATTCTGCATCGGGACTTTCGATTCCGAATTCTTCACCAATGACGCCGAAGCCCGGAGTTTCCTTAGCCCAGAATTCGCGGCAAAGTTCTTCGGTGCTCTTGTCAGCGATGGTCACGGGAGTCTTGTCAGCCTTCCATTCCACGCCAACGTCGTTCTGGAAATACTTCAGGATGTTGCCCTGAGCCAGTTCGGCAGCCTTCAGGGCAATGTTCAAAAGTTCTTGGTTTTCTGCTGTTGCGCTCATATTAAAATCTCTAGATCCTTCGACTCCGCTGCGCTCCGCTCAGGATGACACGCGGGCTTTAACGCGTCTTAAACCTTTTCAGTCCACTTCTTAACCAGGTCCATGAGGAACTGGTTTTCTTCGGGCTTACCCAAGGTAATGCGGACATGTTCCGGCAAACCGAAGCTGGTGAGGCCGCGGATAATCATGCCGTTTTCTTCCAGGAACTGAACCATTTCCTTGGCCTTGGGACCAATGTGCACGCAGATGAAGTTGCCTTGGGTAGGGAGAACCTTGAAACCGAGGCCTTCGAAGAAGGGCTTCAAGACCTTGATACCGTCGGCGTTCAGCTGGCGGGTACGATCCACGTGGTACTTGTCGCTAAGGGCTGCGATTGCTGCTGCCTGGGCTGCCAAGTTAATGTCGAAAGGCGGCTTGATTTTCCACATGGCCTTGATGACCTGTTCGCTGGAGATAGCGTAGCCCAGACGGATTCCTGCCAGACCGTAGATCTTACTGAAGGTACGGTTGATGAGCAGGTTGGGGTACTGATCCAGCATGTCGAACATGCGGGGATAATCTTCGGCGGTAGCGAATTCAGCGTAGGCTTCGTCCAGGAACACCATGACGTTGGAAGGAACCTTGTCCAGGAATTCCTTCAGTTCTGCGCCGGTGTAGTAAACGCCGGTGGGGTTGTTGGGGCTGCAGATAAAGGCCACGCGGGTCTTTTCGTTAATGGCAGCGGCCAGCTTGTTCAAGTCGGTCTTTTCTTCACCGACCCCAACGCCAATGAATTCTGCACCGTTGGAAAGAGTGGTAAATTTGTAGACGCTGAAAGTGGGGGTAATGCCCACGCAGTTGTCGCCCTGACGGATAAAAGCCTTACCCACCATGTCGATGATTTCGTCGGAACCGTTACCCAGCACCAGCTGGCTGGTCTTGACTTTGTAGAAATCAGCCAAAGCGTTGATCAGGGTCGGAGCATCGCCACGGGGATACAGATGCAAGGTGTCCACGATCTTCAGATAGGCTTCCTTGGCCTTGGGGGAGGGACCCAACGGATTTTCGTTGGATGCCAGCTTCACCACATCGGTAAGGCCGTATTTTGCGCGAATTTCGTCCATGGACTTGCCAGGAACGTAGTCAGAAAGCTTAGATAACTCTGGACGCGGTTCAATCATGTTAAAAACCTCTTACACTTTGCCCCAAATTTAGCAAACCTGTGGCCTTTTTGCGTAAAAATTAGTTAAGTTTGGGTATATGGATAGGAGTCGTTTGTCAATTGTCTCTATTGTATGCCTTGTGGTCGGAATGCTGGCCTCAAGTTCTTTTGCAGTAGATAGAATTTGGAATATGCGTTATACCTTTGGACCGGATGGTCGTCCTGCGCCGAAACTTGCCGCAGGTGTTGGCTTGCAGTCCGACTTCGGTGACCAGGTTTTGTTCCCCATCAATCTTGTGGGCCAGGTGGCTAAGGATTGGGACCTTGGTGCGAAGATTGACATTTTTGCTTATAACCGTCTAGGTAATGTGGTTGCTTCCATTGACTTCGGTGGCCGTTACCGCTTGGGTAGCTCTGGCTTTATCGAATTGGATGGTTACTTTGGCCTGAACCGTAACGATAGAACTGCAGTGATTGCAACCTACGGTAAGGAACACTACATCGCAAAGGTTTTCTCTAACTATTACGAAGCCCGTGTGGGTTTCCTTTCTGGTGTGAACAAGGAAGATGGTTGGGCTGCCGTTGAACTGGCTACCCAGCCGACCTTGCACTTTGGTGATCACTTCCTTTTCATGATTGAAGTGACTGCATCTTCCACAGTAAGACACCCCATCAGAGACTTTATGGCCGATATTATCCCGAAGGCTGAAGTTTCCCTGGGCGGAACCAAGATTCGTCTTGACTTCGATATTGGAATCCTGAAGGATGACAATAACGCAGGCAAGAAAATCGCTCTCTTTGTTCAGCAGGCATTCTAGTCCGGCTCAAGCATGGTTTGGACTTGCATCGAGTCCTTGCTGAATACAACATCAATCGTTCCTACAACAGCAGTGTTTAGGTAAGGTAGTGAAAGGGAATCCAGTCGCTGGATGACCTTTTTGCTAGGATGGCGAAATTTATTACGCCGCCCGCTGGATATGATGGCAAGCTTCGGATTGACAGCCGTAAGAAATTGCCTGCTGCTGGATGTTTTCGAACCATGGTGGCCTAGTTTTAGGACGTCGCTTTTCAGATGAAGTTTCTTTTTAAGGATTTCCTTTTCCCCGGCGACGGTTAAATCTCCTGTGAGGATGGCGGAATGGCCCAGGCCTTTTGCCCTGAAGCTGATGCTCTGGGTGTTTGCGTCGGTGCAGTAATTGGTGCTTGGGTGGATGACTTGCAAATCAAAAAGGTTTTCCTTCCAGATGAAGCCCCGTTCCATATCACGAATGGGAATGTTTCTCTTGAATGCTTCGGCGATGATTCTTTGCCAACTATCCTTGTTCTCGATTCTTGCGCAGTCAGTTATCCAAAGCTCCTTAACGGGAAAAGTTTTTAGGATGGAATAGGAACCTCCGTAATGATCAAGGTCGGGGTGGGTGATAATTAGTGCGTCCAGTCTAGAAACGCCGATGTGGTGAAGGTATGGAACGATGATGTCTTTTCCGGAATCCTTCTTTCCTTTGCCCACGAGAAACTCGGAGTCGCCGGCATCAATAAGAATTCTTTTTCCGGAAGGTGTTGTGATGAGATGGCTGTCGCCTTGGCCGATGTCGATGGTCGTTAATTTCCAGGTGGGGTGGTTTGCCTTTTGAAAACCGTCGTAGGCAAAAACGGCGCTAAAGACAATAAGGCAGAAAAAGGCGTAGCTGCGGGCGATAGGGTTGGTTCTGCTCATCGGAAGGAACACGATGAGGACTCCGCACAATAGAAGAATGCTTGGCCCGAAGGGACCTACGGTTATGGACGCTTGGGCGGAATCAGAAAGAATGTTTGTAAGCAATGTGGCGAGGCGGAGAAAAAACTGTGCTGCGTAACAGAAGTATTCTCGGAGAAAATCAACGGGGGAGAGCAAGGCGAAAAGTCCTGACTGCATGCCCATGGAAATTGCGGGAACTACTACAATGTTACCTAACCAGGCGAATGGTGATAATGTTTTGAAATGGTAAATAAGAAACGGTGCTGTAGAAAGGGTTGCGCACAAGGTAACATAAGTGGGATCTAGAACATAATTCTGGAAAAAATTCCATAGTTTATTTTTCTTTAGGGGGTCGGGAATCTTTTTCAACGGATTCAGTGGTCCGCTAATGAGAATGCCCATAGTTGCCGCCACGGAAAGTTGGAAACCGGGATTCCAGATGACGGCGGGTTCGGGAATCATAATGAATAAAAGGGCTACCCCAAGGCTGTTCAAAGTATTTGCCTGCCTTTGGAATAATGCTCCTATTTGAGGAACGGCGAACATCAATACGGCGCGCCTTACTGCAGGTGAACCTCCGGTAACAGGGATGTATATGAGCAAAAGGAGTATGGCTACAATTCGCACCATATGGTGGGGGAGTCCCGTTGCCTTCAGGAAAACCATGAGCATTTCCGCTAGAAGAACTACGTGGAAACCGCTAATCGCAAGAACGTGGACGAGGCCGGACCGCTGGAAATCACTTCTTAGCGCGTCGGGAATTCCTGAACGGTCGCCAGCCAATAATCCCAGGAGGAGCCCTGTTTCTGCGGGCTCCAGGTACTCAGAAAAACGTTTGCCTATCCAGCGCCTAAACGCAAAAAAGCTCCGTTCAGGAACCCAATGATGTTTGTGCGCAGTCCAATGCTTGAATTTGCCGTAGGCCACAAGATTTTGTGACTGAAGCCAGTTTCGTGTATCAAAAGCCCCAGGTACTGTGGGCGGGGTTATGGGATACCAGGAGGCCTCGTAACATATGGAGTCCCCAGGAAGGGGAATGATATCCAAGTCGCGTTTTTCCGTTAGGCGAATGCGGTAATCTCCCCTTGCTGAATCCGGTACCTGGATGATGATGGCGTGGCCGTTGGATCGCGCTTGCGTACTTTCCACAAAACCGCATCCAGAGTCGGGAATCGCGACTGCCTGAAAATGCTTTTTTGTATAGGCGGAGTCCCTTGAAAAAACATCGTGGCTAACGATGCCCACGGCCAAAGAAATGAAGATTACCCATTGTAGAAAACGGGAAAACTTGTGGTTTATAAAAATAATGGGTAGAAGAAGGGCTGGGGCGAAATTGGGGGCGTCAAGACTGGCAAAAACAAGGGCTATGACCAATGAGCTTAAAAGAGCTGGTTTGCCGGCGAGAGGCTGCAATAATAAACCCATTTGGTTCCAGAAATTTGATATATGTTTGTTCTGAAAGTCCATTTTATACCTATATTACAGAGAGTTCTGTTCTATACACGAAAGTTTTTGGATGGTTAGTTAGTTTTTTATGAAAAAGATTTGTAAAAGTGCGTTGGAATTATTTTTCTTGCTGACTATGGCTTTGTTGTCGGCTTGTACTACGATTGCCGAAGACGATGATTATATCTTGCTTCCGGATAATGGCCTGCGCTTTACTGCTTTTCCCAATGATGCTGCCAAGAATGATTCTATTTCTGCAAATCTTTCCCATGGGATTAAGATGATCGTTCATCCCAAGGCTACCTACGAATTATCCTTTGATGCTGATCTGTCAATTCCCAAGGTTCCTTCGTTGCAGTTGTTCAAGACATTTCCTTCTACAAAGGACCCCAATTATTTTAGTGTTGTGAAACTGAAAAACGTGAGTGCTGTTCTGGAAGATGGTCGCTATGTCTATAGATTTAGTTGCGAAGGAAATTCCAAGGCTCTCTGGGCTTTGACTTTAGAACAAAACGAAACCTATTATCAGGGCACGACGAATAATTTCCGTTTGACCGGAGAAGGCGCATATTCGGACCATATGTCACTGAATCTGGTTGTGGTAGGAAATGTTGCTTCTCAATTGAAAAGATTTACGATTGATGACCTTGCCGAAGAGCTTTTGACTGCTTTCCGGAAAAATTATGGAAGCATTACCATCGACACAATTTATGTGAGATATTCCAGTGATCATCCCACGTTGGGAAGTAAGTACCCGGCAGATGAACCTTGGATTGCTGGATGGTCTTCTGAAGATAAGTTGCTTAGCGAATTAGGTGGATGGCCTGGTATTGAAAACGCCTTGGATATGGTTTTGGTTCATTCCATTGTGGATCAGGGTGTTCTTGGTTATAGCAACTTATTTAGTGGTAATATGGGCGGGGGAACTGGCAGTACAGTTATTCTCGGAGCAAATGTCTATACAGCGTCTGGAATGAGTTCCTTGGATAAAAAGGAAATTGTGGAAACGGCAATTCACGAAACGGGCCATTTCTTTGGCCTACGCCATACTACTTCAACAAATAGCGATATGAAGGGTTGGGGTGATTTCTCTGTGGTTGAAGACGGCTTTGATGATACACCTTATTGTGAAAAATTGCTTGCTAGCAATCTTTTGAAAACTCGAGCTGGATATGATATTATGGATTGGGGAATGCCCCGCCATAAGATTTCTGCCAATTTCAACCTTAATGTGTGTGAAGATGCTACGAATATTATGTTCCCCATTGATGCAGAAGCAGAAAACCCCACATTCAGTGAGCAACAACTTGCTACATTGCGTGCATCTTTGATGATCTATCCGCACTAAAGGAATTTTGAAATGAAAGCTTCTCAATTTTCAGAACAGGCTCAACTGATTGCTTTTGTACTCCAGAAGGGTGCGGACTGGGATCCCGCAGTTTTGGAAATGCTTGAGAAAACCTGGGGCCCTATTCGTCACAAGGGAAAGCTTTTTGCTTTTGACAAGACTCCCTACTATACTCCTGAAATGGGCGATGGCCTGTATCGTGGTGTGGTGTCTTTTGAAAAGACTATTTCTCCTGAAACGATTGCAGACGAAAAGGAACGTAGCAACGCTCTTGAATTGACGACGGCAACTAGCGACAATCCGGATCATCGCCATGTGAACATCGACATTGGTTATATGGACTTGGATAAGGTGGTTTTGCCGAGTTACAAGCGTGGTCCCTTTAAACTGTATGCGGGCAAGGGTGTTTGGCTTGACATGCTTTTGACTTATGCCAAAGGCGTGTTTCATCCGACGGCTTGGGCTTTTGAAGATTTTGTCCGTAACCCCTACCAGCATGACCTTCAGTTGATTAGAGAAAAATTTAAGAAGGCAAGTGCTGCGGGCAAAGTTGCTAAGTAACTACGAAATATCCGTAGCCGAAAATAATCCCGAAGACGATGGGCACCACTGCCCAAATTCCTTGGAAATAATGTTTGATATCAATGGAACTCATAGACATATGATCTATGACGGATATGGCCAGATACCAAAGAATAATTTTTCCCCAGATTGGATAAGTCTCATAAAAAATTTGGTTGAGGATAATCAGTTCGCACAGAAGTCCCACAAACACTGGGGCGCAAGCGCAAAGCGAATGCTGAATAGCCTTCAAAAAAATAGGACCGCGAACTACGTAACTGATGTGGCCCAGGGAATCGCCTTTAGTATCAAGAAAACTGATTTCGGTAACCTTTGCTCCGGAAATTGTGGCGAAAAGAGCATGGGCGCATTCGTGGATAATCGTTCCTGCAATGGTAAAATAATTGCAGATGAACAGCGCTGCTTTTAGCCCCAGAATTTTTTCCAGCAGGTTGAGTTGTAGTCTTTCAATGAGGTTCATGATGGCCCCAATGATGATGACTAGAAATATGGCGACAACCGTAAAAATTCCGCTGACTGCGGCGACACCCTCTGCTCCATAGCCTAGAGCTAAATTGTCCAGTAGAATTCTAAATAAATGTTGCATAGGGAAATGTCACTATTATTAAAGGCAGAATTTTTGCTACCTTAAAATATAATGAATTCTGTGAAGAACATAGTTCTTGTTGTTGTACTCCTGCTGGTTCTTATTGGGGGACTTCGCGTGATTAAGAAAAAATCTGCGGAGTTGGAAACCTTTGAAAAACACGAGGCCCTGATTGTTGAAACAAACGAATGCTTGGAATCGGGGGAGTGGAACTGTGCAGAAAAGAATGTACGGATTTTGTTGTCGGAAACACCTGAAGACAGAAACCTTCAATTGCACCTGGCGGGAATTCTTTTTGAACAGGAACGTTATGAGGATTGCATAAGTTATGTAGTCTCCTTGGGATATGAGAATAAGGATCTGGAATTTTTGAAAGAGAAGTCTAAGTCCTTGATTCACGAAATGAATACTTTGGCTTTGGAACGATCCGCCCATTTCCGTTTGGAATTCGAAGGACGCCCTGCAAGGAATGATGTTCTTGAAGCTTTGTCTGTGCTGGAAGTGGCCTATGATTCCTTGTGCAGGTTGTTTGAATTCCATCCTGAAAATAAGATGAGCCTTGTACTGCACGAAACTGCAGATTATCAAGGCATAGGCCCGCGTCCTGATTGGGTTGGTGCGGTGTTTGACGGAAAGCTTCGTGTTCCTGTAGGTATGATGCAGTATCCCGAAGTGTACCGCCCAATGCTTTTTCACGAATTGACTCACGCATTTGTTCGAGCTATGACCCGATCCAAGATTCCGTTATGGGTCAACGAAGGTATTGCCCAGGTGATTGATGGATCAAGAGCTAGCGAACCTCGACCGGAAGGAAGTGTGCCTTCCCTTGAATCGTTGACGGAACCTTTTGTTAACGAGAAAAGTACGGATAATGCGGTTCGCCTTTATTGGTATTCGGAACGAATGATCCGTGGATTATTGACTCGCAATAATGATTTTGTACATTTCAAAAAGTTTGTACAGAGCATTCGTAAGTTAGGTGCGGAACAGGCTTTGAAAGAGTTCTATTCTGTGACTGCAGAACAATTGCTGAATGAAGTCAGGTAACGTATGGCAAAGAAGAACGTTGTGATTTTGGCTACTGGCGGGACAATCGCTGGCGTAGGTGAACCAGGAAAGAATCTGGGTTACACTTCGGGACAGATTGCAGGTGCCGATTTGGTTGCTGCGGTTCCTGAAATTGCAGATTGCGCCAACGTTGTCGTAGAGCAGGTTTGCAATGTGAATTCCGATGATATGACTTCGGAAATTTGGCTGAATCTGGCTAGACGAATTGATGCGCTTGCCGAATGCGGCGCTGATTTCGGTTCTGGAACAGCGAAGCCGGTGGATGCGTTTGTGATAACTCATGGTACGGATACCATGGACGAAACCGCTTATTTCTTAAGCCTCGTTTTGCGTACGGATAAGCCTGTTTTTTTGACGGGGGCCATGAGGCCTGCTACTGCAAAGGATCCTGATGGTCCTGCGAACTTGCTTGGCGCGGTTCGTGCTGCGATAGGCTTTGTTGTGGATGATGAGCCTACGGAAAATAATGTGTGGGTGTATTTCGGCGAGGAGCTGTTTGATGCCCGACGAGTCCAGAAGTGCAGCGCCAGCGAGTTGCAACCGATGGATGTTGATTTTATGGAGCCTTCGAGAGATCCTCTGTTCTTTGATGTGAGCGACTTGCAGGAACTGCCTAGGGTGAATGTGGTTTACTTCGGCGTAGATTCCAACCCGCGAATTCTGGAATTTGCCTCCAGCGTTTCCGATGGCCTTGTGATTGCAGGCGCAGGGGCGGGAGAGTTTAGCCTTGCTTGGTCTCGTGCTTTGGCGTACGTAGATATTCCCGTGGTGTTGGCCTCTCGAATCAACCATGGGGTGGTGACTTTGAATCAGTCCCTTGCGCAGGGACCCGATGGTGTCGCTCGTGTGGCTGCTGGAGCCTTGCCTCCTCAGAAGGCCGCTATTCTATTGCGTTTAGCTTTGACGCAAACAAAGAATCCTGCAAAGTTACGCAAGATTTTTGAACGAGCTTAGGTCAAAATTTTTTAGGTGGATTTATGAAGTTCTTGATTCAGAGAGTTACCCAGGCGAAAGTGGATATTGATGGCGAAACTGTAGGCCAAATCAATAAGGGCTATATGGTTTTGATTGGGGTGGGCGAGGAAGATACCCGTGAAGAGGCTGACCGCCTTATTCGAAAGATGATGAACCTGCGAATCTTTGCGGATGAAAATGGCAAGACCAACTTGAGCATTAAGGATGTGAACGGCGAACTTTTGCTGGTTTCTCAGTTTACCCTGTATGCTAATTGCAATAAGGGAAATCGCCCTACCTTCAATGGCGCAGGCAACCCCACCTTGGCTAATGAACTTTACGAATATATCATTGAACAATGTGGTAAGGAAGTTGCCAATGTTCAGACGGGTCGCTTTGGCGCCGACATGCAGGTAAGTCTTGTGAACGACGGCCCCTTCACCATTATGCTGGAATAGTTGCCCAAATGTCGTTGCGAGGCCGAAGGCCGTGGCAATCGAAGTGTTCATTTTATATTTTATCTCATATGAAGTTCTATTCAAATCTGTTGTCTCTCTTCTCTTGTCATCCTGGAACGAAGCATAGCGTAGTGATAGGATCCATGATTCTTGTTTCGATGCTTTTGTCTTCTTGCGCGGGCCTTCACGATGATGTTCGTGGCGGCGGCAGTGCCGGAGGCGATTCCGGAATGATGGATACTCCCTGCGAAGAATGTGGTAAGCGTGGTGATATTGAACTGAAAATCACTGATGAAACCTTCTATCGCGAATGGAACCAGGACGCTTTCAACCGCATTGATTCTAATGCGGTGGTCGGTGTTTTTCCCTCTCTTAAGGTAAATGCAAAACGCCCCGAGGTATGTCGTTTCTGCCATAGCTTTAGCGAAGATGCGGTGGACTTTGACTTGGCACGTATTGAGGATTCCTTGTTTGTGAAGGCTTTCCCAAATATGAACCGAGAAGTGATGTTGCCTGGCAGCAAGGTTCCTGAATCGGATTCCTCCTATATTGATAGCCTTTCCGTTCGTATCTTGGCATCCAAGTTTGCAGATGGCGCGGATCTTGGTGATTTTGCTCCCTGGATTGATCGCGAAGGTATTGAACAGGCCTATGCCCGTGAAGTGCCTGCCAAGTTGAAGAACTTGCTGAATGATATCGCTAGCCGTTATGGCTTGCGTTACCTCTCCATTCCTGTGATGGTAAACGTGACTATGGATACGGACTTGGGTAAGAGCGGTGGCTATGTGTGGGAAATTCTTTGGACTTTGTGGGATGCCCGTTATGGAGAACTGGTGTTTTTGACCTACTCCAAGTTCACTGCATCTACCACAAGCCGCGTTGCTCCTGAAAAGGAGTGGGCAGAACCCTTTGCTGCAAGGCTCTGGAAAATGTTCACGGTGGATTTCAGCAAGCTTGAAGCCCACTAGTTTTGCACGTTGTCTTAAATTTCTAAATTCAAACTTATGAATACAGCTTTTTATGTTTTTATGAAACTCTTGCCGAAGAATGCCGCAAGTCGCGCCTTCGGTGCTTTGACCCGCCTTCGTTTGCCGGGTATTTCCAAGTTGGCACGTAACTGGTTCTGCAGTTACTATAAGCTGAATATGGAAGAAGCTGAATATCCCTTGGAACACTACGCCAATATTGGTGAATTGTTTATTCGTAAGCTTAAGCACGGTATGCGCCCCATTGCCGACTCTGAAATTGTGAGCCCTGTGGATGGTGTGCTTTCCCAGACTGCAACTTTTGATGATAAGCAGGAATTGATTCAGGCTAAGGGCAAGACTTACACTCTTAAGGATTTGCTCCGCGATGAGGAAATGGCCAAGCGTTTTGAAGGCGGTGCTTTTGCTACTATCTACTTGGCTCCGTTCAATTACCATCGCATCCATAGCCCCGTGAAGGGCCAGGTGGTTGATGCTAGTTATTGCCCGGGAACTTTGTGGCCGGTGAACGTAGGTAGTGTGGAACGTGTGGAAGGCTTGTTCTGCATTAACGAACGCCTTACTAGCCATATCCGTTTGGAAGATGGTTCTGAACTTCTGGTTGTGAAGGTGGGCGCCACCAATGTGGGTCGTATCGGTGTGGCATACACTGACGAACTGTTGGTCAATGCAGGCAAGTTGTCTCGTGACCAGAAGCGTATGGACTGGCAGCCCAAGGAAACCATTATGGTGGAAAAGGGAGGAGAGCTGGGCCGCTTTGAAATGGGTAGCACTGTGATTCTGGTGGTGGACAAGAAGATCCGTGAACGTAATCCGGAATTGTTCAAGAATCGCGTTGGCCAGGCTGTGAAGGTGGGCGAGGCCCTCTAGTCCTGCATAGGTGCTGGGCCATGACCGTTTCCGTCAAACGCTTTATGATTGATGAACCGGGGTTGTTTAAGGCAACCGCCGGTTTTGTTGATTTATTCGTCAAGGTGCCGGATCCCGTACTTCAGGTGGCAAGGAAATGTGCCTCTGTCAATGGTAAGATTGCCTGGACTCTTTTAGGAACAGCTCTTTTTCAGGATTGTTCCTTCTCGCAGATTTCAGCCTTGCTGAATCTGCTGTTCGAAAAATTCGCGGAAGACAAGTTGTGGACGCTTCCGGTGCCGAAGGATTCGGAGATTGAGGATTGCGTCAGGGAAGCCATGAATGGCTGTTGCTGGTCAGTTTCCGAACACGCCTCAGGCATCTTCTGGAGTGTTGGCCACTTTGTACGCCGGCATGAAAATCTGGAAGTGTGGCTTTCTTCTCGCTCCCCTCGGGAAGTGTGGCGCGACTTGGGCGAAATCTATTTCATGGGGAAGGGCAACCCGCGCCCCAAGGCCTGTGCTGCCATCTACCGTATGATTGCTCCCGCTCCCGTGGGGTTGGGCCTCTCGACGCGTCCGGTAGACCCTCAGAACGCCGCCGACAGCAAGATGCCCTCGCTCCCGCTGACCATGGGCGCCCGCCGCTTCCTTTCGATCCTTGGCCCAGGCAAAGACGACAAGTTTGCAGAACTGCCTCCTGCCACCAAGCAGAAAATGGCTAACGAGTTTTACGTGGCCCTGGCGGCCGCGCAGTCCAATCCTGCGCCGTCAAGTTCCGTGCAGTCCAAAGTCGCGCTATCGCATCCCTACGCCGCCGCCCACGCGCTCCAGTTCTTTTTGGAAGATGGCAAGGACGGTTTTATTTGTCGGGTTGTAACGGACCGTTGCAAAAAGTGCCCGCTATACGAATTTTGCGGTTATGCAGAACGTCATGACCGACGTTAATCTCAAGAAATTCTAAATTCAAGTTGTATGTTTAAGATCCGGAAATTTCTTCGTGTAAGTTCGCTCTTGTTGATCGCTGCCCTCGGTGCAGTGACTACAGGTTGTCAGGAAGAAGAAATTGTTCCCGTAGACTATAACGACATTAGATACAAGTCCATTCGTTCTACGACTCCGGAAATCCACGAGTTGAACAATCCGGATACTAGCCTTACCAAAATCATCCGTTATCATTATCCGGTGATGGTGGGCGATACTCTCGACGTAACGATTATGGAATTCCAGAGCGATGTGTATGCTTTGGATTACTACATGAATAGTGGCAAGTTCCAAGGCAGTGCACCCATTCTTCGTGGCGATTACCTGGAACAGAGTTTCCGTGCGGATGAACGAATCTTTATCTTTAGGCACGACAGCTTCCGTCGTTACGAACGTAGTGATTTGGAAAACTTTGTCCGCAAGTTCCCCGGTTACCGAGGTGGTTTTCCACAGGCATTTTTGAGCTTGCCCTTTGAACATCGTGAGCAGGGGAGAACCTCTATCCAGACTAAGTTCTTCCTGGGCGTAGAATCTGTTTTCCCGGTACTGGTCCAGAGTTATCGCGATGGTGGAGTTCGTTGGAATGTTGCTCGCAGCTGGGAACAGGTTTCCGAAGAAAGCTACGAAAAGTGGACTCAGAAGCTTCGTAAGACAAAACCTAAGGGCATGCCCATGGACAACGAATGCGTTTACTTTACCGTAGATGGTTTTGCTGATTCTGAGCTCGTATCTCGCGGTATGGCAAAGCAATTGGCAGGTGGTCGCGTTGTAGTGGTTTGGGGCTACCTGGATTGGTTCGACCTTGAGCGAAAGTTCTTTAATGCTGCGGACCGTGTTTTTGAAGCCCGTTTCTAAAATAACCTGTTAACGATAAAATTAATTACCTATATTAAAATCATGGCTATTGAAAAACTTGCAGAAACTCTCTTAGAAAAACTCCGTTTCATCACCCAGGCCGAAACCGTTATCGGTCAGCCTATCCAGGCCGGCGACTCTACCGTGGTTCCCGTTAGCCGCGTTTCCGTGGGCTTTGGCTTCGGTGGTCATTCCGGCAAGGGCGATACCTCTGCCTCTGGTGGTGGCGCTTCCGTAGAACCGGTGGCATTCCTGGTTATCAAGGGCGACGACGTTCGCATTATGCCCATCTCCAAGGACAGTTCCCTGGTGAGCAAGGTCATGGACATCGTTCCCGATGTGGTGAACAAGTTCAGCGGCAAGAAGGCCGAAGGTTAATTTTGCTTGGTGCGACGATTGAACGCAGCCGCAAATCATCTGTAAACAAAGAAACCCGGGTCCAAGACTCGGGTTCATTTTTTTATCCTGTCGTCAGTCTCCAAGGCCGGGACTTGCCCCCATCAATACAACCAGTAAGACGGGAAGTCCGACGATGAGGCCTATCGCAATCGTATATCCTAGAAAGGAACGTATATTCTTTGCGGTGCTTGTGGTTTGAGTTGTAGAATCCGTTTTTGAGGAGTCTGAAACAATCGCCGTGGAGTCTGTTTTCTTAGTATCTTGGGAGCCCGCATCAAGTATCATGTAGGTTCCAAATACTAAGCCTCCTACAACAACGCCTGTTTTGGAACAGCCATATAGCCCAAACGACAAAACCAACGAAAGCAGAATGGCATTAATAAACTTCATGACTATAAAGTAAAAATTCTTCGGGTGAAAGTGGCAACAGATCATTTATGCAAACAAAAATCCCGATGCCTAAGCACCGGGATTTTAGTTTTCAGTAGTCAGCTTCGAGCTGTGAGCTAAATTATCGCGACTCCGTCGTCTAACTAAAGCTCAATGCCCGCGCCTGGAGCCTCGGACTAACCGAGAATCTTCTTTTCGTAGTCGCCCATGCAGTCGACGAGAGCCTGGACGCCTTCGATGGGCATAGCGTTGTAGATGGAAGCGCGGAAGCCGCCAACAGAACGGTGACCCTTGATCTGGACCAGACCCTTGGACTTTGCGAATTCGATGAAGTCCTTAGCCATGTCTGCATCCTTTTCTTCGGAAACAACTTCGCGGTTGAAGACGAACGGAACGTTCATGAGAGAACGGTCTTCCTTAGCAGCGGTACCGACGAACACCTTGGAGTTGTCGATGGCGCTGTACAGGAGAGCTGCCTTTTCGCGGTTGATCTTTTCGATAGCGTCAACACCGCCAATCTGCTTGAGCCAGTTGAGGGTGCGGTTCATGGTGTAAACTGCGAATACCGGAGGAGTATTGAACATGCTGTTCACGCCGGTCTTTTCGTCCAGGTGAGTCTTGAAGTTCAGCATGGTGGGGATCTGACGATCGACCTTGCCCAGGAGGTCCTTACGGATGATGGAAACGGTAACACCTGCGCAGGAGATGTTCTTCTGTGCGCCACCGTAGATCACGCCGAAGTCTTCCACGTTCACCTTGCGGGCGAGGAAGTCGGAGCTCATGTCAGCCATGAGGAAGCCGGACTTGGGCTTGGGGAAGTTGTGCCATTCGGTACCGTAAATGGTGTTGTTAGCGGTAACGTGGAGGTAGGTTGCGTTGTCGCTGAGGTTCAGGTTCTTGTCGATGTGGTTGTACACATCTGCCTTGGTGGAGCAAGCAACGTTAACGTTACCGAACTGCTTAGCTTCCTTGAGAGCCTTGTTTGCCCAGACACCAGTGTCGGTGTAGTCGGCAACGCCGTCGGCCGGGAGGAAGTTCATCGGCATCATGCAGAACAGGAGGGAGCAGCCACCGCCGAGGAAAATGATGTCGTAGTTGGCAGGGATACCCATGAGGTCGCGGAGAAGCTGTTCAGTTTCGAGGAACATGTTCTCGATGGGCTTTGAACGGTGACTCATGGAGAGAATACTGATGCCGGAGTTTGCATAGTCGATGCATGCTTCAGAAGCTTCCTTGAGTGCTTGTTCGGGCAGGACAGACGGGCCTGCGCTAAAGTTATAGACCTTATTAGCCATGATAATGTTCCTTATTGATAGTTTCGCAAAACCATTTGGTTTTGACGGGGTAAATTTAGCAAAACCTGCGATTTTGGGTAGATATAAATAAAAAAAAGGGCCCGCGTGTGCGGAACCCTACATTTTATACTCCAAGAGCCTGGATTGCGGCCTTGTACTTTTTAAGTCTGAACTGAGTTTTAATCTCGCGACGTTCCTGGCGGTGAATGTACTTGTCTTCAAGTAACACGTTGAGGATTGCGGACTTAGCCTTCGCAGCGATGGGGTTATCCTTCAGGGTTTCCACGAAGCGAACGAAGTCCTTTTCGCGGGATTCGTAGGTAGCTTCTTCAGCGGGAACGCCTTCGGCCATCAACTTGCAACTGTATTCATCGATCCAGCCCTGGTTCTTGTGATAGGTCATCTTCTGGATGAGCTCCACGGTTTCGGCCGGAACGCCCATAGCGACAATTTCTTCGGCGGTCTTCTTGGTGGCACCAGTAGTAAGGTCCTGAAGAATGGCGAGGGTCTGAACTTCCTCGGATTCGCCCTTGTTCTTAAGGTAATCGGCAACATTCTTCATAAAATCAATGTACGGTCCGCCAGCCTTATCCTGTTGGTCTTTGTGGACTTCGGCGGCAATCTTGTAAGCTTCATCGAAAGAAATCATAAATATCCTTTGGGGACCCAAAATGGAGTCCACTCTCTATGGCAATATATACATAAACTGAACAAAAAAAAGCACTGAAAACAAAATTTTTGAAAAAATTAGGGGTTTTTGAGGAAAATTATAGTCTAAAGTGGATGTTTTCACGTGTACACGGAAAACTTGACGTTTTTTAGCGAATTTTGCCAATAAACTTGTAGATTTGTATACAAAATCAAGAGGATTATATGGAAAATTTCAACTTTTACAGCCCCACAGAATTCGTATTTGGTAAGGACCGCGAAAATGAAGTCGGTTCTTTGGTGAAAAAGCACGGTGGATCCAAGGTTTTGGTTCATTTTGGTGGTGGTTCTGCAGTAAAGTCAGGCTTGATTGGCCGCGTGTTGGCTTCCCTGGATGCTGCTGGCGTTCCTCATGTGGAACTGGGTGGCGTTCATCCTAATCCTCTGGATTCTAAGGTTTACGAAGGTATCGAACTTTGCCGCAAGGAAGGCGTGGATTTCATTCTCGCTGTAGGTGGCGGTTCTTCCATCGATAGCGCCAAGGCAATCGCCATGGGCGTGGTTTATGAAGGCGACTTCTGGGATTTCTATTGCGGCAAGGCTGCTCCGTCTGCAGCGCTTCCGGTGGGTACCGTGCTTACCATCGCAGCCGCAGGCTCCGAAGGTTCCGGCGACTCCGTGATTACCAAGGAAGAAGGCATGCTGAAGCGCGGTGCTGGTGGCGACTGCATTCGACCCCGTTTCTCTGTGCTGAATCCGGCTCTTACCTGCACTCTGCCGGCCTACCAGACCGCCTGCGGTGCTACCGACATTATGGCCCACGTCTTTGAACGTTACTTCACCAACACTACCGAAGTGGAAATCACTGACCGCCTTTGCGAAGCAGTGCTTTGCACCATGGTGAAGGAAACTCCCCGCGTGATCGCTGACCCCAACAACTACGAAGCCCGTGCCAACATCATGTGGGCTGGCATGGTGGCTCATAACAACATCGTCGGTGTTGGCCGCGGTCAGGACTGGAACAGCCACGCCATTGAACACGAACTTTCTGGCATGTACGACTGCGCTCACGGTGCAGGCCTTGCTGTGATCATGCCGTCCTGGATGGAATACGTCATGAACCACAACGTGATGCGTTTCTGCCAGATGGCTACCCGCGTGTTCGGCTGCGCCATGAACTTCGAAAATCCTGCAGAAACTGCCAAGGCCGGCATCAAGGCCTTCCGCAGCTTCCTGAAGAGCATCGGCATGCCCATCAACTTTGCTGAACTTGGTGCCAAGGAAGAAGACATTCCTGAAATGGTGCGCAAGCTGAATCCGGGCGACGGTTGGGGCTTCCAGCCGCTGAAGGCAGATGACGTTACCAAGATCTACAAGATTGCAGTAAACGCAACTGTGTAACCAATTATAGTTCCGGCGTTCTAGAAAGAGAGAAAGAGAGTGCGTCGTGAACTCGCCCCCCGATCTAGTCAATCGGGGGCACTTTTTTTACCAAACCTTGGAGATGTTTTATGAAGGCTTTATTTATCGGTGGAACGGGAACAATCAGCATGGCCATTACCCGCCTGGCTGTAGAGCTGGGATGGGAAATTTATTTGTTGAACCGAGGAAATAGAAACGCTGCGGATTTGCCGACCGCTGCCCTGCCAGATGGAACGCCTGCGGTCAAGCAGATTACCGCCGACATTTATGACGAGGCAGATGTGGCTTCGAAGATTGCTGACCTGAACTTCGATGTGGTCTGTGACTTTATCGCATTCCATTACAGCGCCTTGGAACGTGACTACCGCCTGTTCAAGAACAAGACCAGGCAGTTCATGTACATCAGTTCCGCCAGCGCCTACCAGAAACCTCTTTCCGACTACCGCATTAACGAGGGAACTCCGCTTGCAAATCCCTATTGGGAATACTCCCGTAACAAGATTGCGGGGGAGGAGTACCTGATGAAAATGTACCGCGAAGAAGGGTACCCCATTACCATCGTGCGCCCCAGCCATACCTACGACGAACGCAAGATTCCTCTGGGCGTTCACGGCAAGAAGGGGAGCTGGCAGGTGGCCAAGCGCATGCTGGAAGGCAAGCCTGTGATTATTCACGGCGACGGCACCAGCCTCTGGACCATGACCCACAATAGCGACTTTGCCAAGGGTTTTGTTGGCCTTATGGGAAACATTCACGCTATCGGCGAATCCTTCCAGATTACCAGCGACGAAACGGTCACATGGAATCAGGTGTACCAAAGCATTGCCAACGTGCTGGGTGTGGAACTGAAGGCTGTTCATGTGGCTTCTGAGTTCCTGGCTGCTGTGGGAGACCCGCTGGGCTTTGACTTTACGGGAAGCCTCATTGGCGACAAGGCCAACTCCGTCGTGTTCGATAACTCCAAATTGAAGAAGGCAGTGCCTGGCTTCTGCGCCACCATGCGCTTTGATCAGGGAATCCGAAAGACCATCGAGAATGTTCTGGCCCATCCGGAATTGCAGGAAGAGGACCCGGAATTCGACGAATGGTGCGACAAGGTGATTGCCGCTTTGGAAAATGCGAAGAAGCTAGTTCCTTAGCTTGGTTTTTACAGCTTCGCTTTGGAACTTGTTTTCGGCACTTGTTAACGTTTTGGTTAACAAACAATGGCGATTATGAGTAAAAAATGGGCATATTAGTTAACGATTTCGTTAACAAGCGGCAAATAGCATTGTTCCTCCTAATGTCGTGACTCAACAAAAATTTACAAAAGCCACGTAAAGAACGATATGTGTTACGTAGGGACGAAAGTTTACTATATTTAGTATCAACCTACTATCTACGGGGGTGATCTGGTTTCGACAGGGTTACTGAAGTGTTAGTTGCAAGCCGGGGTCTCAGACGAGGGCACCCGTTAAAAAGTCTGAAAAAAAATAAGTGCTGAAGAAAACTACGCACTCGCTGCCTAATTAATCGGCAACGCCGGGCCTCGACTCACTCCCATTGGGTAGTACGTCCGGACGCAATATGGGATAGGGCTCTGTAATGCCTGGGTGCAGGGCTCGAGATTTACTAGGCTGGTTGAAGTTCGCGCCGACCTTCTTGGGCGTGGATTAGACGAGATCTTAAATGCGAAGGGAAAGCTTGTAGGAATGGACAGGGATGTGACTTTGGACAGGGGTTCGACTCCCCTCACCTCCACTAAAAAAGGCCTCGGATAATACCGGGGCTTTTTTGATTCGTTAAGTTGTTTTATATTTAAGATATGTATTGCAGAATTTTGATGAGATTTGTCGGTGTCAGTGAACAGCTGTCTGCTGTGTACGATGCCATTATGGAACAGTATCCGGAAGCAGAATTGCCTCACGAAGATTGTGGGGAATGGTATTCTGTGGATGATGTGATGATGGACGAGTACGAATGCCGTTTTGAGGAACTGCCGGAAGGCGAGTTGCTTGCGATGGATGGCTGCATCATGGTCGAAGAAGATATGCCCGAGGAATTTTTCAACGAACTGATGGAACGTTTCGAACGAGTCTATGGCGTGTTCAAGTGGTCAAGCCTTGACGTGGGCATCGGCTGCGGAACAAGCGAAAGCTGGGGTGAATTCAATCCGGACTATGCAGACGACGGATCTGACGAAGCTTTTGAAATTTCTGAAGCAGTAATTGGGTTTTAAAAAAGGAATGCTTATGGATCCGATAAAAATGATTGGTCAGGATTGGATGCTCATTGCTGCAGAAAAGGATGGCAAGATTAACGCCATGACTGCAAGCTGGGGCGGCATGGGCTTTATGTGGAATAAGCAGGTTGCTTTTGTGGTCATCCGCCAGACTCGTTACACCAAGGAATTCATTGATGCGGGCGAGCGCTTCTCCTTGAATTTCTTTGACGGCGAATGCAAGAAGGAAATGGGTTACATCGGTAAGGTGTCCGGCTGTGACGAAGATAAACTGGCCGCTACCGGCATGAAGGCTGAAATGACCGAAGGTGTCCCCGCTTTTGAAAAGGCTACCAAGGTTTTGGTTTGCAAGAAGCTTTTCGCCCAGAAGTTTGACGAACAGAGTTTCATCGACAAGAGCATTATCGATCGCTGGTATGCAAACGATACGATGCACACCCTGTATATCGCAGAGATTGAAAAGGTTTTGGAAAAATAAGGCCTTGCACAAAAACCATTGAAAACAGAAAACCCTCGGTGATGAACCGAGGGCTTTCTTGTTTGAATAACCGCTGTTGACTGTGAGCAAAAAGCGCCCGGTATTAACCGAGCGCGTTTGCGAGAGACTTTGCTTACGAGACGAACTTATCTAGACTCTAGCAAAGTCGGTCATGTTAAGTTTGGCAGTGTTTTCGCCTCGTTAAGTCTTATCCTCTCCACGGAGCATGATGACCTTGCCGGTGCGGATGTATTCGACGATTTCGAACTTCTGGCACAGGCTCTTCATGGCATCAATCTTATCGGTGTTGCCGGTAATCTGGATGATCATGGAGTTTTCAGTCATGTCAACGGTGACAGCCTTGAAGTGATCGCAGAGCTGCAGGATTTCGGTACGCTGTTCCGGAGCGCAACGAACCTTGATCAAGGCAAGTTCCTTTTCCACCACGTTCATGTTGGTGTGGTCCTTGGCTTGCACGACGTCAACCAGCTTTTCAAGCTGCTTGATGATCTGCATCAAGATTTCAGGATTACCGTGAGCCACAATGTTCATGCGGCTGAAGTTTGCGTCCAGCGTGGGAGACACGACCAGGGAGTCGATGTTGTAACCACGGCGGGAGAACACCAGAGCGATGCGAACGAGCACGCCCGGGCGGTTTGCAACTAACAAGCTAATAGAATGAGCTGTAGAAATCATTTTTATATCTCCTTTCCGTGATTAGGTCGATCCAGTCGGCTTGTCCAGCTGAGTCTTGGGCTGTTCAGTAATCATGGAGGTCAAAGGTGCACCTGCCGGAATCATGGGGAACACGTTGTCTTCCTTTTCGCATTCGCACCAGATAACGATAGGACCGTCGTTGTAGTCCAGTGCCTTCTGGATCATGCGTTCTGCATCGGCAGCGCGCTTGATGCGGAGACCCGGGATACCGTAGGCTTCTGCCAGCTTGACGAAGTCAGGGTTACCCTGCATGTCGACGCTGGAGTAACGGTGGTCGTAGAACAATTCCTGCCACTGACGCACCATGCCCAGGTACTTGTTGTCGAGAACGAAAATCTTGATGGGCAGCTTGTGGAGTGCTGCGGTTGCAAGTTCGAATTCGGTCATCTGGAAGCCACCATCGCCGCTGAAGCTGCAGACGGGCCAGCCGGTAGTGTTACCGAATGCTGCTCCGATTGCAGAGGGCAGGCCGAAGCCCATGGTGCCTGCGCCGCCACTGGAGTGGAGCTGGCGCGGGTTGTTGATGCGGAAGAACTGAGCAACCCACATCTGGTGCTGACCCACGTCGGTAGTGACGATTGCCTTACCCTGGGTAAGGTCGCTGACGGTCTGCACAATGTGCTGCATACGGAGACCACCCTGCTTGGGGTAGGTCAGCGGGAAACGCTTCTTCCAAGTCTGGCAGGTCTTGACCCATTCTGCGGTGTCCAGCTTGCCAACGAGGGGCAGGAGCTGTTCCAGAACCATCTTGGCGTCGCCGCACATGAACACATCCGGCTGGAGAACCTTGCCTTCTTCGGCGGGGTCGATGTCGATGTGCATCTTGATAGCGTCCTTACAGAACACTTCAAGCTTACCGGTGATACGGTCATCCCAGCGGGAACCGATGGAGAGAATCAGGTCGCAGTCAAGCACAGCCTTGTTTGCATAAACTGTACCGTGCATGCCCAGCATACCGAGAGAAAGTTCGTGGTCGGTGGGGAAGGTGCCGAGGCCGAGCAAGGTGCAAGCCACCGGAGCGTTCAGCTTTTCAGCAAGTTCCTTCACCTGGCGGGAAGCGCCAGAAATCATTGCGCCATGACCAACCAACAGCAAAGGCTTCTTGGACTTCTTCAGGTATTCTGCAGCCTTTTCCACAGCTTCGGTGGAAGCGTAGGTCGGAATCTTGTAGCCCGGAAGGTCCATCTTGTCGGTGAACGGAGCGGTGCAAGCACCTGCGGTCACGTCCTTCGGGAGGTCGATGAGCACGGGACCCGGACGGCCAGTACGTGCAATGTGGAAAGCTTCCTTCATGATGCGGGGAAGGTCGTTGGGATCCTTCACCAGGTAGGAGTGCTTGACAGCAGCGAAAGTCATACCGCTGGTATCGCATTCCTGGAAAGCGTCCTTACCCAGGTTCGGAGTGGTGGTCTGAGCGGCCAGCACAACGATGGGGCTAGAATCCATGAGGGCAGTGTAGATGCCAGTAAAGGTGTTGGTAGCACCCGGGCCGGAAGTAACGAGGGCAACGCCTACCTTGCCGGTCTGACGAGCATAGCCATCAGCCATGTGAGTTGCACCCTGTTCATGACGGGTGAGGACAACCTTGATGTTGGAATCAAGAATTGCGTCAAACATCGGAATTGCGGATCCACCAGGATAGCCGAAGATTGTGTCGATGCCTTCACGCTTGAGGCATTCGATGATCACTTCTGCACCGCTTAAGGTTTTATTTGCCATAAATTTTCCTTTTCGGATGGTTTTACTTTTAAAATTTATGCCGAAAATATAGTCTGTTAAATGCAAAATGGCTACTGATAAGAAGATTTTTAATGGAAAAAGTGAAATTTTTCACGAAAGTTTTGAATTTTTGATGGAAAATGGTTTGAAAAATGACTGTTTTTTGATTGAAAATGTCCTGGGAATGCTCAATCGGTACGAGAAAATACCTTAAAAATTGTCGTCGCGGGTATGGCCTATGGAAATTCTAGCACGAAAAAACTTTTTTTTGAAAAATCAGGGTCTGAAATCTGGAAAAAATCGTGTATAGAGAGGAACTGTTAAATAAAAGGACCTCTATGAATACAGAAAACAACGAAAATAATTATCCGACTGCCAAGGAAAAAATGCTTCCACGAGAAAAAATGGAGTGCTATGGGGCAGAAGCAATGAGCAACGAAGAGCTTTTGGCTCTAATTCTTGGTAGTGGTTGCCACGATTGTGACGTTTTTGAACTGGCAAGGCGCCTTTCCGACTTCCTTTCAGCCGAAACCACCATTCCGACCCTGGACAAACTTCGGAAAATCCATGGTTTGGGCAAGGTAAAGGCCTCTCAGATCCTGGCATGCCTAGAATTATCGGGTCGTTACATACTAAGTGATAAGGCTGTTCCCGTCAGTGCCCCTGAAGATTTGGCCTCCAGGCTGTCTTATATGAAATATGAGGAGCAGGAACACCTTGTCCTGGTGACTTTGAACTCGGCGAACCTTATTATAAAGGTTCATGAATTAACGACAGGTCTTGTGAACCAGACCCCGGTGCACCCAAGGGAGGCTTTCGCCAAGGCCATTGAGGATCGCGCCGTTTCGGTCATTTTCGCCCACAACCATCCATCGGGGGCTACAATCCCTAGTCCCGAGGACTTGGCCATCACAAAGGTCTTGTGTGCGGCGGGAAAAATTATACAGATTCCCGTTTTGGACCATATTATAATAGGGAAGATGGGATTTTCCAGCATTTGTAGGCTGTATCCGGACATTTTTGGAAAAAACGTATAATGAAATGTTTTCGGGGAAACTATATTTCCTGGAAATGAGTTCGGGAAAATTAGGTTTGGAGTTTTCCCATATAAGGAGTAGCTATGAAGAAAGTAGCAATGGGGTTAGTCTGTGCTTTGGCTGCATCGGCTTTTGCTATGCATCCTCAGACAATTAACAAACACGGTTTTGCCGGTGTCGGTGAAACTCAGTCTGCTCAGTCCCTTGGAAGTTCCAAGCTGGTTTTTGTGTTGCTGAACGATCTGGGCTTTGGTTCCTACGAAGGGGTCCCTGGCTACGCAGATGCTGTTGAGTACGAAGGTGTCAATACCAACGTCGGTTTTGCTATCGGTATTGGCGATTACTTTGACTTGGGAATTACCCTTCCTGAAAGCTATTCTCAGGGCAAGTACTCCGCTGGCGGAGATATGGTCAAGTCTTTCAATGGTTCCTCCCATTTCTCCAAGTGGGTTGGCCGTGCCGATGTTAAGTTCCGTTTCCCGCTGCCCGAAGATCAGCCTGCAGACCTGGCTCTGTATGGTGGCGCAGTTGGCAGCAAGATGGAAGATGTCTACTTCAATGCAGGCGCAGCCTTGACCTTGGATTTCGACAAGAGCCACGATGTCCCGTTCATCGTTCATATTAACGGTGGCTTGAAGTACTCCCTGACCTCCGACTCTGCAAGCTTTAAGGCAATTCCTGTGTCTGCCGTTCAGGAATGGATTGCTGCAGGCACTGGAATGGGTGAACCCATTGAATATTCCGTCGAGTACGGCAAGAAGTTCAAACCTTATGTGAACGGCGCCATTGAATTCTTCCCCTTGGACTTTGTTTCCATTTTCGCGGAATATCAGTTCATAATGGACTACAGGTTTAAGGCTCCTACCATTATGAGAAACGAAACGCCGGAATTTGGCGATGGTTGGTATTTCGAAGAATGGGATGGCCAGGGTGAATCTGAAACCGTTTACAAGAACCGTGCTACAGCTGCTGTTGTTTTTCATTTGCCCATTGGCTTGGACATCCATGCTGGTGGTTCAGTAGAATGGACTGGCTCTTTTGCATGGCCTAAGTCCGTCAATCTTCCTATTTATGGTGGTATTACCTGGAGTGGTTTCCTGATGCCTCAGGACCGCGATGGCGATGGTGTGAATGACGATGATGATGACTGCCCGGATGACTATGGTCATCGCTTGAACCGTGGCTGCCCGTTGGGTAATCCGGATAGTGATGAAGATGGCGTTTGCGATGCCTGGGTTTATGAAAAGGGCTTCGAAGACGAATACGCTGAAATTTGCGAAGGCATCGATAAGTGCCCCAACGAACCGGGTGAAGGCGATGACGGTTGCGAACTTGCCGATCCGGACCCGGATAAGGATGGCGTCTGCGATCCTTGGGTAAGCCAGAAGAAGATGCTGAAGAAGTTCAAGAAGATTTGTAAGGGTATCGACGAATGCCCGACCAAGCCTGGTGATCCCAAGTTCAACGGTTGCCCGGGTAAGCTTCCTGACCCGGATAACGACGGTATGTGCTCTCCGTGGGTAACCGACGAAGGTTTGATGGATCAGTATGCTGACCAGTGCCAGGGCTACGACATGTGCCCGGGTGAAGCTGGTACCAAGGCTAACAAGGGTTGTCCGTGGGATGATCCGGACGTTGATGGTGACGGCCTCTGCGACCCGTGGGTTGCTGAAAAGAAGATGGGTTACTACTTCGAAAAGGCTGCCGAAGACGAAACTATCGCTAACGAATGGTTCATCGACAAGTCTTGTAAGGGTATTGATAAGTGCCCCAGTGAACATGGTCCCGCCTCCAACGAAGGCTGCCCCCTGGGCTTGCCGGATACCGATGGTGACGGAGTTTGCGACGCATGGGTTACCGAAAAGGGTATGCAGGATCAGTACGATGATATCTGCACTGGCATCGATAAGTGCCCCACTGAACCTGGTGAACAGTTTGCCAATGGTTGCCCCATGGACAATCCGGACATCGACGGCGACAGCCTCTGCGCACCGTGGGTAACTGAAAAGAAGATGCAGAAGCAGTTTGCTGAAATGTGCCACGGCATTGACAAGTGCGAAACTGAAGCAGGTCCGGAATGGAATAAGGGTTGCCCGGTGGATGACCCGGACCCGGATAAGGACGGCCTCTGCTCTCAGTGGGTGTTTAAGCAGAACCTGCAGGCTAAGTTTGCTGACGTATGTAAGGGTAAGGATATGTGTGATGACGAAGCCGGTCCGGATTGGAACAAGGGCTGCCCGTCTGACGATCAGCCGGACCCGGATGGTGATGGCCTCTGCTCTCCCTGGGTCGCCAAGAAGGGTTTGAATGCTAAGTTCAAGGATGTATGTAAGGGCACTGACAAGTGTGAAGACGAAGCTGGTCCGGATTGGAACAAGGGCTGCCCCGCACAGCCGGCTGACCCGGATGAAGACGGTCTCTGCTCTCCGTGGGTGACCAAGATGAAGCTGCTTGACAAGTTCGCTGACGAATGCTCCGGCTATGACCGCTGCGAAGACGAACCGGGTCCGGATTGGAACAACGGTTGCCCGTCTGACGACGAACCGGATGCTGATAAGGATGGTGTCTGCTCTGAATGGGTAACCACCAAGAAACTGACCAAGCAGTTCGCTGACGTTTGCTCTGGTATTGACCGCTGCCCGGATGTGGCTGGCGACGATGGCCATGGCTGCCCGAAGAAGGGTATCGAAAAGCTTGACGGCGTGACCTTCAAGTCTGGCAAGGCTACCTTGGAATCCAACGCTAAGTTGATTCTCAAGAACGTAGCCAAGAAGCTGAACACTGCCGAATACATGGACCTGAACATTGTGATCCAGGGTCATACCGATAACGTGGGTAAGGAAGCCTCCAACCAGAAGCTTTCTGAAAACCGCGCTAAGGAAGTGATGAAGGCCTTGACCAAGGCTGGCATCAAGAAGAACCGTATCAAGGCAATTGGTATGGGCTCTACCTGCCCGGTTGATGACAATGCAACTGAAGAAGGCCGCGAAATGAACCGCCGTATAGAAATGCACTTCGCAACTCCGGATAATGACGGTACCAAGTGCGAAAGCAATTTCGTCGGTGAGTAATCGGTAAAACAACCAAAATTTAGCCTCGGGAACTATCCCGGGGCTTTTTTTGTTTTATCTTTATTTTGTATGACTAAATTAGACGAAATTTTGACTGAGATTGAGGCTACCAACCACGACCTGGTAGAAATGGATTCCGCCCATCTGAATCATAAAATGGTGCAGAAGGCTCGCCTTGGCAAAAAGCCCGTGCCTCGCCACACTCAGGATTTGATTTTGAATGCGCTCAACGCACTTCTCCGTGAGAGGGAAGTTGAGAATGCAAAGACCTACAAGCGTGTAGAACTTTTCCCCTTTGCCCCTGCAGAATCTGCAGCCGCCGATGAGGAGGCATAATGCAACAGTATCTGGATTTGCTTAAGGACATTATGGAAAACGGTGTGGACCGTTCCGACCGTACTGGAACCGGAACTCGCTCTGTTTTCGGTCGTCAATATCGCTTTGATCTGAGCCAGGGTTTCCCTTGCTTGACCACCAAGAAGTTGCACTTGCGCTCCATCATTCACGAACTCTTGTGGTTTTTGAAGGGTGACACGAACATCAAGTACCTGCATGATAACAAGGTGACTATCTGGGATGAATGGGCCGACGAAAACGGCGAACTGGGCCCGGTCTATGGTCATCAGTGGCGTAGCTGGCCTACACCCGATGGCGGCCATATCGACCAGATTCAGAACCTGGTAGACAGCCTGAAGAACAATCCGGATTCCCGCCGTCACCTGGTTTGCGCCTGGAACGTTTCTGAGGTGGACAAGATGGCTTTGCCTCCCTGCCATTGCCTGTTCCAGTTCTATGTGGGCGGCGTGGGCAAGAGTGGTAAGCGTAAGCTTTCCTGCCAGCTGTACCAGCGCAGTGCGGATACCTTCCTGGGGGTGCCGTTCAATATTGCTTCCTATGCTCTTCTGACCATGATGCTTGCTCAGGTTTGCGATTATGAACCGGGCGAATTCATCCATACTTTGGGCGATACTCATCTGTACTCCAACCACTTTGAACAGGTAAAGGAGCAGCTGAGCCGCACTCCCCGCAAACTTCCCACCATGAAGATTAATCCGGAAGTGAAGGACTTGTTTGAATTCAAGTTCGAAGACTTCGAACTGGTGGACTACGATCCGTATCCGACCATCAAGGCCCCCATCGCTGTGTAGAGGTTGTTATGCTGATATCTGCAATTGTTGCTGTTTCTGAAAATAACGTGATTGGCCGAGACGGTCATTTGCCCTGGCATCTTTCTGCAGATCTCAAGCGTTTCAAGGCTATTACCACAGGCCATTCTATAGTCCTTGGTCGAAAGAACTACGACGACATTGGACGCCCTCTGCCCAATCGTGTGAACTACGTTCTCACCCAGAATCCTGATTTTAATGCTCCAGGTTGTAATATATGCAATTCCCTGGAATCCGCGTTAAATCAAGCTTCAGAAGCAGGGGAAACGGAATGTTTCATCATCGGGGGTGCCGCTATATACAAATTAGCGATGCCTTTGGTGAAAAAACTATATATTACAAAGGTATTGGCCAATGTGGACGGTGATGTCTTTTTCCCGGAATGGGGCGAAGGTTGGCGAATGGAAAGCGAAGAACTTTTCCCTGCCGACGAAAAGAACGACCATCCTACGGCATATCAGGTTTGGACTAGAGACTAGAATATGTTGTCGGTTTTGAAGAAAATCACTCGCAGACATGTCCTATGGACCATAATTGCCATTGGCGCTCTTGTTGCAATGGTCTTCATATTCGACCACTTCCGTGCTGGTGGTATCGATAACAAGATCCAGCGAATGGATGACGGTTGGACCGTAACGCAGAATGGTCATGTCTACGAAGATCAGTTCATCGATGTCTATAAGTTCCCTGAAGGCCCTTTGGGCTACATGGATTCCATTACCTTCTCCAAGAGATTTGTATTCAAGGGGCGTCCGCCTTACATGTTCCGCATTAAGGCGAACCATGCTGCGGTCAGGGTTCAGATTGAAGACTGGACCGTGTTCATGTATGGTTATGATCGCTTGATGCAACATCGCTATATTGGCTCGGGTGTATTCTCTGTGCCGGTTCCCTATACGGTTAATGGCAAGGTACTGAATGTGACATTCTATGGTGGATTCCGCCAGCCAATCGACCGAGTCTCCACATTTGAAATGCTTTCTACAGAAGTGGCTTACACCGACTACATGGCACGCCACGCCTATTCCCTGTACATCGGCATCTTCCTTGTGGTGCTGGGTTTCCTGGGGGTTATTTTCGGTCTTGTTGCCAATGGATTCAATAAGACTTTCTATCGATTTGTCTTGATTGGCGCCTTGTCCCTTTTGGTGGGGGTATGGAGCATGTGCTATTCCAAGGTTGCCCAGGTATGCTCGCTGGATTTTGTTTCCACAAGCTTCATGGAATACCTCTGCCTTTATATGATTCCGATTCCCTTCCTGCTGCTTTTGCAGGATATGCATAAGGGAAAGCTTAGCCCTAAAAAATGGATGTTCCTGAAGATAGTGACCATTGTGTCCATTGTGTTTGTGGTGGTTACCTCGGTTCTGCACCTTATGAACGTGGCCCTCATGACTCATTTCTTGACGGTGTTCCATGTGTTTATCATTTTCCTTGCTATATATACCTTGGCTGCTGGCCTTGTGTACTCCAGAAAGATGGGCTCATCGGAAAAGATTTTTGCTCTTGGCATCATCATTTTCTTTGTGGTTGGTTCCCTTGATGTTGCTCGTTTCCAGTTGCAGCATATCTTCTTGTTTAGCAGCGATTTCATGAGCATGACCTGGACTCCTTGGGGCGCGTTGCTGTTTATCCTCTGCCTTATTGTTGCCTACATTGTCTACGCTTTCGAGGCGGTTGCCGCCAAGGCGGAAAAGGATGTTCTTGCGGAATTGGCCTACAAGGATGTTTTGACTGGCCTGTTTAACCGCACCAAGTGCGAACAGATCTTTGACGTTCTCGACCAGGAAGACGGAAATTACGCTATCGTTAGCATTGACTTGAACGGCTTGAAGGTGGTGAACGATTCTCACGGACACACCAATGGCGACCGCTTGATTTGCCGCTTTGCCGATGTGCTTAGGGATTCTGTGGCCGGAATTGGTACCGCGGTCCGTATGGGTGGCGACGAATTTGTGGTCATCATCCGCGAATCTCACCTGACTGAAATGCATGTGGTCAAGGAACGCATGGATGCTCTGGCAAAGCAGTATTCCAAGGATTTGCCTGTGGAACTGGAAGCTTCCTACGGTGTTGCCCTCCGTAATGAATTTAGCGAAGGCAAGGCTAAGGATGTTTACCGTGCCGCTGACGAACGCATGTACACCATGAAAAAGGAATCCAAGTCCAAGTTGGTGCGTCGTTAAGGTGCCGAAGGGCTTTCGTAAAGGTATTCCAATTTGCAATAATAGGCCGTCGTCGCTTTCCGAAAACGAAAGTAGATTATTAAAGATTTGTCCTTGCGTTTTGAAAAGGCGGTTTTCTCATGTTGGAATTCAGCGTCTTCTATCGTTTGGCTGCGGCAATCGGCATTGGACTGATTATTGGCATGCAGCGCGAACACACTTACTTTGATCAGTCGGACCGTCATCCGGCTGGTGTTCGTACTTTTACTTTGGTAGGACTTGGTGGCGCCATGGCAGCATTTTTGTCTGCCCTTATGGAAAATCCTGCGCCTTTTGTGACGGGCTTTGTGGTGATTGGGTTGTTGTTGACGGCATCCCATATTGCCTTTGGTTTGATTCACCGTGATTCCGGGGCCGTTAATGGGGCCGCCAATGGTGCCGCGCCGGGTAATGGAACTGCGCCGGGTAGTATTGCGCCGGGTAGTATTGCGCCGGGGACCTCGGGGATAACCACTAGCGTGGCGTTGGTCATTGTGTATCTGTTGGGTGCGCTTTGCTGGTATGGGCGCCTGTTGGAATCCTGCATTATCATGGTGGTCATGCTTTGGCTTTTGACCGCCAAGGAACAGCTCCACAGTTTTGCCAAGAAACTTTCCAAGGAAGATATTCTGGCTACGGTGAAGTTCGCCGTGATCTCCGGTTTGATTTTGCCTTTCTTGCCCAATCAGGCTTATGGCCCACCGGGCTTGGAGGTTTTGAATCCCCATACCATTTGGCTTTTTGTGGTATTCATTTCGGGCATCGGCTTTGTAGGTTATGTGCTGATTAAGTTGGTGGGACCGGGAAAGGGCATTTGGCTCACGGGACTTCTGGGTGGCATTGCCAGCAGTACGGCATTGACTTTGAACTTGACTTCCCGCAGTCGCGATAACGAAAGCTACGCTCCTGATTTTACCATGGGCATTGTGCTGAGCTGGTCGGTGATGTATGTGCGCCTGTACCTGATTTGCATTGTGCTTAGCGGTGAACTTGCGAAGCCGCTGGCTTTGCCCTTGCTTTTGCCGGTGGTGCCTGGGTTGGCTTACGCCTTGTTCCTGAAGATTCGTTCTATCCGTGGTCCTCACGAACATTGCGGAGATTTTTCCAATCCTTTCCATCTGCGTCCGGCAATAAAGTTCGGCCTGGTGTTTACTTGTGTGATGTTTGTGGCCAACGCAGCCCGAGTCTATTTGGGTTCTGGCGCCTTGCTGGCTTGCAGTTTCTTGGGTGGTGCCGCCGAAATGGATGCGGTGGCATTCTCCGTGATAGATATGCACTTGAAGGCTGGCCTGGATATCCGTAACTTGGTTCTGGCGTTCTTGTTTGCAAGCCTTGCCAATACTCTGACCAAGGGCGGCCTGGTGTTCTTCCTGGGTGCGAAATCCATGCGAAAGGCCATTGTGCCTGCGGTGGTGTTGATTTGTGCGGTAACGGGCGGATTGATTGCGCTTTACATTTAAGGATTATCTATTTTAAAGGCAGACTTTGGTCTGTCTTTTTTTAGGAGCTGAAATATGGCTGAAATGATTTATGCCTTGACAATTGCTGGCTTTGACGGTAGTGCCGGCGCAGGCTTTATTTCTGATATTAAGACCATGGCTCATTTTGGGGTTTATGGACAGGCTGTTTGCACGGCGCTCACGGAACAGAACGAGGATGATTTTATCGCTCCGGGCTGGGTTATCTGGGAACGTATCGAGGCTCAGCTGGAAACGCTTTTCAAGAAGCACACTTTCAAGTACGTGAAGATTGGTCTGGTGGAAAAGGCTAAGATCTTGAAGCGTGTGGTGGAGTTTATCCGCGAGAAGTCGCCGGACGCGTTTATCGTCTGGGATCCCATCGCCAGCGCCAGTGCGGGTTTCCATTTTATGCGAGATGCAAGTGAGTTCTTGTCGGTCATGAAGATGATTGACCTTGTGACTCCCAATGCGGTGGAGTACGATTTCCTTGGGCTGGAAGCGGCTCAGGCAAAGGGCGAAATTGTCATGGGAAAGGATTGCTCCGTTTTGAAGAAGGGCGGTCACTGCGAAGGCGCAGAGTCTGTAGACATTCTGTTCCATGAAGGCAAGGAATACAAGTTTGCAAGCCCTCGCTTGCCGGGTGCAGGTAAGCATGGTACGGGCTGCGTGCTCAGTTCTGCCATTCTCGCCAATGTGGCCTTGGGCAAGTCTCTGCCGGAAGCCTGCCAAATCGGAAAGGACTACATGAATGAGTTCTTGAAGAGCGGTGAAGGAAGACTAGGGTTTATTTTTTAGAATTTAACAGAGCCTCCTTGTAGTAAGTAAGTGAAAACATTTTGTATTTAGGTTGAAGAGGCTCGTTGTTTAATCCTTCTATAAAATCATCGATGTAAGCGTGAAATTTTTCTACGATGAAATGGAATCGTTTTAGTAGTTCTTTTCGCCCCGCAGGAATCAAATGTGCTGGAGCACCGATTTCATCGTTGTTGGATATCAATACACTCTTGCTAAAATCTAAACCGGATGATTTTCTTTGAGAATCGGGACCTTGAAATTTGTATGCATGGGTGTGTTGAATGTTTGCGTTGCGATCGTAAAAAACGGGTGATAGTAGAGCCATTATGGGTTTGATTCTTTGTTTCACGTTGTCCTCTGAATTTCAGAAAAAACAAAAAACCGTTCCTTATATATGATATAAGAAACGGTTTTCATCTAATGAGCTTTCTTTTTTATCTCAGGTAGTCGCTCTACCATCCTGTCATCATTTTGAGCTTTCTTTTTTTCTCAGGTGGCGGCTCTGTCACCCTATCTAAAAAGAATATATAAAAAATGCGTGAGAAAAACAAGATGGGGTTGTTGTGCGAGATGGACGCCTACGGAGAGCGAGATGAGGCTACTTCGTAGCCTCTGACGCTTCACCTCGGTCATAAAAACGAGCGAGCTCGTTTTTGCGACACTCGGTTCGCTTCCAGTCGAACTCACTTTGTTCATTCGACTATCTCGCTTTCAGATAATACGAAAAAAGGACCCCTAAAGGGTCCTCTTTTTTCGTATCGGAATAGCGAGATTCGAACTCACGACCTCTTGCTCCCGAAGCAAGCGCTCTACCAGACTGAGCTATATTCCGTTTTGTGAGTCCAAATATAGATAGTGTACTGGATTTTTTAAAGGGGAAAGGGGCAAAAAAGTGAAAAATTTCGTTTTTTGACGGAAATCAAGATTTTTTGCCCTTTTTGGCCTATATCTTGGCCTTAGGTTTGCCCTTGGAATTGAGTTTCGGGGCCGGTTTTCCCAGTTTCATAATGCTGGATCCTGCGTTGTCGGGTTCGACCTTGTACAAAACGATGCGATTGCTCCATTCTGTGCGGGCTTTACGGTCGATAATGTGCTTTACATTGCCGTATTCCGGGTTTCCTCCACCGTGGATGACGCGGAGGACGGAGAGCCCTGCGATAAGCAGGTCGTCGATGCGGCGTTCGACGGCAGCGGCAGCTTCTTCAGAGGTATAGCCATGAAGGTCGATTTCATCTTCGGGGACGGGAAGTTCCCAACTGGAGGGGCTGCGACGCATTTTCTTGCCACGGGGGCCTCGGGGCTGGGGGCGGGCGGCGGCCTCGGCTTCTTCAGCCTGCTGACGAGCCTTGTCCTTGTCTTCCATGTGATGGTTCATGATCCATTCTAGCTGGAAGCGTTCTTCTTCATTGAGTTCTGTAGCCATAAACACCTCATCCAGATTTGCGGAGCAAATTTAGCAAAAAATGCTTTTCTATATTTCGCCATTATTGTTTTTTAGAGGGTTCTGACGGATGGTTAGAAAAGTTTTCTCTTTGATCTCTGTTTTGGCAGCCTTGTTTTTTGTGGGTTGTTCTGCCGGTGGCGATGATGCCTTGGCAAACCGAGTGCACAAGGTTTCTGACTTGGCCCACAAGAAGGTGGGTGTGCAGATTGGTAACACCGCCGATATTTATGCCTCCGAATATGGTGGCGATACTGCTAAGATTGATGTGGAACGTTTCACCAAGTTGGCCGATGCCGTTCAGGCTCTGAAACAGGGCAAGATTGACGCTGTTCTTCTGGATGATCAGCCGGCTATTTTCTTCGTGAAGCAGAATCCCACCCTCCGCGTTTTGGATGAAGCTTTCGTTGAGGAAACCTACGCAGGTGTTATTGCCAAGGGTAATGAGGGTTTGCTAGATACCTTCAATTTGGCTTTGAAGGAAATGCATGAAAACGGCATTTTTGATTCCTTGATGAATACTTACATCAATGGTACCGGTTCTTACCATTACTCTCAGAAGGTGAAGGATGGAAAGCCTCTGGTGTTGGCTACCAACGCTCAGTTCCCGCCTTACGAATATCACGAAGGGGAATTCATCGTTGGTCTTGAAATCGAGTTGGCTTACTACTTGGCTGACAAGATGGGTCGCGTGCTGGAAATCCAGGATATTGAATTTGATGCTGTGATTAACGCAGTAAGTTCCGGCAAGGCTGACCTTGGCTTGTCTGGCTTCACCGTTACGGAAGAACGCAAAAAGTCTATCAATTTCACCGATAAATTGGTGGACAACAAGGTGGTGATTCTGGTTCGCACTGGCGAAGTGGAAGCCTCCCAGGAAAGCTTTGGCGAAAAGTTCCATAAGAACTTCATCAAGGATAACCGTTGGAAGTATATCGGCGAAGGTCTCCGCAATACTTTGGTGATTTCCTTCTGTGCTGCACTTCTCGGTATTTTGATTGGTTTCATTGTGGCCATGGTCCGCGTGAACCACGAATTTAACGGCAAGTACAAGATTGGTAACTGGATTTGCAAGGCTTATCTAGCAGTAATCCGCGGTACGCCTATGATGGTCCAGCTGTTGATCATTTACTACATCGTATTTGCTTCTGTGAACGTGAATAAGCTGCTGGTGGCGATCATCGCCTTCGGTATTAACTCCGGTGCCTACGTTTCTGAAATTATCCGCGGTGGTATTAAGGCTGTGGATCCGGGTCAGATTGAAGCAGGCCGTAGTCTTGGTCTCAAGTTCAGAACTGTGATGATCCATGTGGTTTATCCCCAGGCATTCAAGAATTCTCTGCCGGCTTTGACCAACGAATTTATTTCCCTCATCAAGGAAACTTCTATTTGCGGCTACATCGGTTTGACTGACTTGACTCGCGGTGGCGACATTATCCGTAGTTTGACTTACGAAGCCATGTTCCCGTTGATTTCTGTGGCTATTGTTTACTTCATCATCGTGGCAGGCCTTTCCGCTTGCGTCTCCCGTCTTGAACAGAGACTGAAGAAGAACGAACGTTAAGGAGGTGCGACAATGAGTGAAAAGCAAGTGATGATTGAAGTGAAGGATCTTTGCAAGTCTTACGGCGAAAAGCAAATCCTGAAGAATATCAATGTCGAATTTCATAAGGGTGACGTGGTGGCCATTATCGGACCCTCTGGTTGCGGTAAGTCCACTTTCCTGCGTCAGCTGAATTTGCTGGAAAAGCCTACCAGCGGCGATATTTTGCTGGACGGCAAGAGCATTTTGGACAAGAAGATTTCCAAGCCCACTATCCGTGCCCGTGTAGGCATGGTGTTCCAGCAGTTCAACCTGTTTAAGAATATGACTGCCCTGGAAAACATCATGTTTGCTCCTGTAAAGCTTGGTCGTGTGACTAAGGCTGAAGGGGAAAAACTTGCCAAGGAATTGTTGGAACGTGTTGGCTTGGCTGATCGTGGGGATCATTATCCTGCACAGCTTTCCGGTGGCCAGCAGCAGCGTGTGGCTATTGCCCGCGCCGCCGCCATGAATCCTGAAGCCATCTTGTTTGATGAACCTACCAGCGCCCTGGACCCGGAAATGGTGGGCGAAGTTCTGAAGATTATGAAGGACTTGGCACAATCTGGCATGACCATGCTGGTAGTGACTCACGAAATGGGCTTTGCCCGTGAAGTGGCTAACCGCGTGCTGTTCTTTGCTGACGGTATTATCAAGGAAGATGGCACCCCTGCTGAAATCTTTGACAATCCCAAGGACCAGCGCCTGAAGGACTTTCTGGCTGCTATTAAGAAGTAAAAAACGGGTCAAAAAAACGGGTCGCTGGTGTGGCCCTTTTTTAATGTTCTCTGAATTGGTGGATTAACGGATTCGAATGACGGATTGGCGCAGTGCCTTTCCGTTTTTTGTTACGCGCATTAGGTAGACGCCGGCCTGCTTGGGGGAAGCCTTTAGGGCGTTTCCGTTCATGTCAAAGTACTGGATTGTAACATCGGACAAATCCAGAGAATTGTGGCGAAGCTGGGCGATGGCTGTAGTGCTGGAGTCTGAAACAACCGTGGAATCCTTGCTGGAATTTTCGCCAGAATTGTTGCCGGTTTCTTCATCGGGAATTTTTATGGTAATTGTGAATGTCACCTGCTTTTTTTTGTAGACTAAGGCTTGCTTGATGGTGAAGGTGTCACCCGGCTTTACCAGGTTAGGCATGTGTCCAACCTTGGTAGTCATGGTGTTGAGATTCACGTTGGAGAATACGATACTGGGGCCGTTTGTATTCCACTTGGCAACGGCGCCCTTGGTATCAAACCAGTGGCCGGTGCCTTCGCCGGTGGTTTCGCTGTTCAGGTAACCATCGGGCTCAACGGCGTAGAAACTAGCCTTGGTTGCAATTTCGTTTTGTGCAATTCCGAGAGCTTCGGCGACCTTTGCTCCCTGCAAATTGACGGTCACAGGGGCGTAGCTGTCGCTGATGGGCAATTCGGTGGCGAGGGTGATTTCGGTTTCTACGAAAGGTTCTGCATTGTAATCGGTGCAATCGCCACCGAGGCAGAAACTGAGGCTGCTCCCGCTGACACTGACATCTGTAAATTTCAGCCCAGTTTCTGCACCGCTGTACCAGCGGATTGCCGGGTAGAGCGCATCTGAAAATGCGTTGTAGGAATTTGTAGCATTAAAGAATACGCTGGTTCTGCTGCCGGGACTGGGCCACTGGTCGTTTTCGGGATCGCTGTTCTTGCCCTTGGAATCTGCGTGAACAATTCGCAGTCCTAGTTTATTTGCCGCAGAATTCCCAGAGATGGAAAAATCGTAGTGCTGCATCAAGATGCCGCTTCCCTTAAGCACCTTGTTTCGGCCGTCGTTTTTCACGTAGGACCAGACTAAGCCTTCTTTGTCGGGGCGGGCGGGGTTCTTGAAGCGGTAACATTGTTCCCCTGCAGTTGTAGAAATCTTGCCGATGTCTTCTGCAGTTACATCTACAAAGGGAATCCAGCCTTGGTCTGCACGGTAGAAATCGTTGATTGCAACCGGATTCCAGTCGTTTGCGCGGTTGCCCATGGTGCAGTAGTCGCCGTACCAGTAAAGGTCGGGCCAGCCAAAGACCATGTGTCCATTTTCATGAATGAAAACATAGATGGAAAATTTGCCTGGCATGTCGGTCATCTGGTGCTTTTGCAGGCGGACGCCGTCGCGAATTTCGTTGGACCAGCCGGCGTGAGGCCAAAGTCCCTGCCCCCATGTTAAACCGGGACCAGCGTATACGATATTGATGGCTTCGGTAATGCCGTCTTTGTCGTTGTCGTAGCGGGAGTAATCCACTTGGGAATCGAAGTACTCGAATATTTCCTTGACCAAAACATCGGAACCGGAATATCCTTCCAGCCCTTCGTAATAAGACTTGGGATACTTAGCTCGGTACCAGCCGAAGACTTCGTTGGTAAAATCCAGTTGCCCATTGGAGACATCCAGATAGTAATCACGGACAGAACCGTTACAACCGTCACGATTGAAACCTTCCTTGTTCAGCCAGTCGGAAATGTCTTCCTTGGTGACAGGTGCTGTTTGATCTGAAAAGTCTACCAGCAGGGTGAGACCGTAGATTTTCCCCTTGGGGGAGGAGTAGTGGCTTTTTTCCATTGGTGGAGCAAACATCACGCTTGTCGTCCCTGGATTTTTCCAGGCGCCACGCGAGTTGTCGAACTTTGTGATTGCTTCGTCGGGCCAAGCTTGAACTCGCTTTCCCTGATAGACAATGTCTGCAAAGGACGTGCCGCAAAGAGCGAACACTAATCCGCCAAATACCCAATTCTTCAAACATCCCATAATTACACCTTTTTATACAATATACCCAAAAATGAGGTCTGTCAAATCCTTTGTTTTCAATTGTACACTGGATTAGGTGCATTTTTTATAAAATCCTACACGTTTTTGCTTAAATTTGTAGTATGAAGAAAAAACGTCTCCTTTCCGCTGCTGTTACTTTGTTTTTGGCCTCTATGGCCAACGCTGCTGTTCAGGGTTCTGTATTTAATGAATCTGGCGCACCCATTAAGGATGCTGTGGTTAGCATTAAGACCTTGCCGAATCTTTTACCCGATGCCCGCACCCTTTCCAATGCTAAGGGTAAGTTCACTATCAAGGACAAGGTTGCCGATCCTCAGGTTTTGATCGTCCGCAAGATAGGTTTCTTGCCGGAAACTTTGTCTGTTGCGGCCGCCGCAGATTCCAAGAATCCTGCGCAAATTGTTTTGAAACGTGATCCTGTCGAAGATCAGATCGATAAGCTGATGGCAGAAATGTCTCTGGATGATATGATTGCCCAGATGACTCAGGCCTTGGTCCCTCATGTAAATTGCGGTAATAGCATTTGTGGCTCTGCTCTTCAGGGCGGAGGCGCTTACGCTGCTGAATTCTACAAGAATGCTTGGGCTCAGAAGATTCCTGTAATCTATGGCAAGGATAACGTTCACGGTGTTGCCGACGTTATCAATGCAACCGTGTTCCCTCACAATATTGGCCTGGGTGCTACTCGAGATTCTGCTCTTGTACGCCAGATTGGTAAGGCGGTGGCCGAAGAAATGTGGGCTGCTCACATTGACTACAATTTCGCTCCTGCCTTAAGCGTTCCTCAGGATGAACGTTGGGGCCGTACCTACGAAGGTTTTGGCGAAAAGCCCGAACTGGCTATTGAACTGGGTTCCGCATTCCTTCGCGGTATGCAGGGTGAACATTTTGATGCTGAATGGCGCGTTACCGGAACCATCAAGCACTTCATTGGTGATGGTGCTACCGACAAGGGGTGGGACCGTGGTGACGTGAAGGCCTCTGATGCTCAAATCCGCAAAACTCATTTGCCGCCCTATATTGCTGCTGTGGAACAGGGCGCACAGAGTGTGATGGCTAGTTTCAATACAATACGCGGCGTCCATCAGCATGTGGATTCCCTGCGCCTTACAGGTTGGCTGAAGACTGAACTTGGCTTTGATGGTTTCGTGATTGCGGACTGGGAAGGCATTCAGCATTCCACCACTCCGGGCAATGCTGGTGACTATTCCGGCAAGAAGACCAATATCTCCAGCGAAGAAGCTGTTCGCCGTGCAATCAATGCTGGCATTGATATGGCTATGGTGCCGTCTTCCGCAGAAGCATTTATGTCTTCCCTGAAAACTCTGGTTGAAAAGGGTAAGGTTTCTGAAGAACGCATCAAGGATGCCGTCCGTAGAATTCTTCGCGTGAAGATCCGCGCAGGTCGCTTTGAAAATCCCAACGGCCCTGAAAAGTATGTGGGTAAGACCGAAAATATCGGAAGTGTCGCCCACCGTTCCTTGGCTCGAGAAGCCGTGCAGAAGAGCCTTGTGATCTTGAAGAACGAGAATGTTCTCCCTATGTCCAAGGTGGTTCCTGTATTTGTGACCGGTTCGCACGCTGATCATACGGGTCTTCAGTGCGGTGCCTGGACTTTGGGCTGGCAGGGAACTCGCGGTCCTGTTCCTGGAGCAACTTCTATTTTGGCTGGTGTTGACGAAGTGGCCAAGGGCGCTCGTGTTGAAAATGCGGATACGGCAAATACCATCCTTTATGTGGTGGGCGAGACTCCTTATGCAGAATGGTTCGGTGATTTCCGCGAAAAGGATTTCAACAATAAGTTGTTCACTACGGAAAAGTCTCACACGACCCATTTTGAAAGTACCGATGCCAATGTGAAGCAGATTAAGGAATGGAAGGCTGCAGGCAAGAAGGTTGTGGTTGTCCTTGTGGCTGGCCGCCCTTTGCCTGTAACGGACTTAATCGATGCTGCAGATGCTTTTGTAATGGCATGGCTTCCGGGTAGTGAAGGCGCAGGTGTTGCCGATGTTCTCTTTGGTAACGTAATGCCTACGGGGAAGTTGCCCCATACTTGGCCGAAGAATGCCAAGCAAATTCCCATCAACGATGGGGATGGTAAGAAGGGCTTGTTCCCGTACGGTTTTGGTTTGACTTATTAAAAAGGGTGAAAGATGAAGAAAAAAGTGTTTTCTGCCGCAGCTTTTGCTGCAATGATTTGTGCTCATCCGGCTTTTGCTGCAGTTTCGGGTGTGGTAACAGATGAAGCAAATACTCCGATTAAGGATGCTGTGGTTAGCATCAAAACAATGCCCAATCTTTTACCTAACGCAAGGACTTTGTCCGATGCTCAGGGTGAATTTTCCCTTGGTGATGCCGTATTGTCTATTGGAAGCCATAAGGTCGCCCATAACTTCTCAAAAAAAAATTCGGGAAGTTTCTCTTTGGAGGTTATGGATCTTAGGGGAAAATTGGTCAAGAGCGAATTTGTAAATGGTACATCCGCAGATTTGAAAACGTTGGCCAAGAACTTGGTTTCAAGTCTTCCTCACGGAATGTATGTCCTGGTGGCAAATCAGCAGGGTAAACGCTCTCTGATTGGCAAATTCTCAGCGAATCAGAATATGATTTCTTCTTTTGGTCTGCAAAAATCCGTTGCCGCCGGAGAGGACGCTCTGATTGTTCGTAAGGCTGGTTTCCTCCCGGAAACTTTGTCTGTAGCGACCATGGTTGAAAATGAAAAGATTGTGCTGAAGCGAGATCCCGTAGAAGATAAGGTGGATCAGCTTATGGCAACCATGTCTCTTGCTGATATGATTGCTCAAATGACACAGGCTCAGGTTCCTACGGTCTCCTGTGGAGGAAGCGTTTGTGGCTCTGCTCTGCAGGGTGGTGGCGAATACTCCTCGACTTTTTATAAGAATGCGTGGGCCAAGCCTATTCCTGTAAGCTATGGTAAGGATAACGTTCATGGAATGGGCGATGTGAAAGGGGCTACGATTTTTCCGCACAACATTGGTCTTGGTGCAACCCGAGATTCTGCATTGGTCCGTAAAATCGGCCAGGCTGTAGCAGAAGAAATGTGGGCTGCCCATATTGACTTGAATTTTGCTCCTGCTTTAAGTATCCCGCGTGATGAACGCTGGGGCCGTGTGTACGAAGGTTTCGGTGAAGTTCCGGAACTGGCTGTGGATTTTGGTTCTGCTTATCTTCGTGGTTTGCAGGGCGATAACTTTGACGCCGAATGGCGTGTGACTGGTACCATCAAACACTTTATTGGAGACGGTGCTACGGACAAGGGATATGACCGTGGCAATGCAACTATTACGGATGAATTTGTTCGTGAAGTTCTTCTGCCTCCTTATATCGCTGCAGTTGAACAGGGTGCACAAAGTGTGATGGCTAGCTTTAACCAGATTAATGGCAAGCATCAGCATGTGGATTCCCTGCGTTTGACTGGCTTGCTTAAGACTGAGCTGGGCTTTGATGGCTATGTCATTGCGGACTGGGAAGGTATTGAAAATTCTACCACGCCAGGTGATGCTGGTAATTATACTGGGGCGGCAACAGGTGTTTCTAGTTCTGAAGCTATTCGTCAGGCAATTAATGCGGGTATTGATATGGCTATGGTCCCGCAGTCTGCAACCGCTTTTGTTCAGGCGATGAACTCCCTGGTTTCTGAAGGAAAGATTTCTGAAAACCGTGTTAAGGATGCCGTGCGCAGAATTCTTCGCGTGAAGGTTCGTGCAGGCCGAATTGATAATCCTTCTGGTCCGACAAAGTATGTTGGCGTAACTTCAAATATTGGTAGCGCGGAACATCGTGCTATTGCTCGAGAAGCTGTGCAGAAGAGCTTGGTGCTTTTGAAGAATGACGGTTCTCTTCCTCTTTCTAAAACATCGCCTGTGTACTTGACAGGTTCCCATGCTGATAATACGGGTCTTCAGTGTGGTGGATGGACTATGGGTTGGCAGGGCTCTGATGCCGGAGTCCCCGGTGCAACATCTATTATGAAGGGCTTCCAGAGTGTTGCTCCTAGCGCCTCTTTGAATGATTATGGCAATGCAAACACTGTGGTGTATGTTATTGGCGAAATTCCCTATGCAGAATGGTATGGTGATTTCCGCGGATCAGACTTTAATGAAAAGATTATCACCTCTGCCGATTATCTTGGCTCTTCGTTTGGAACCACGGATCAGCATGTAAGCAAGATTAAGGAATGGCAATCTGCCGGCAAGAAGGTGGTTGTGGTGTTCATTACAGGTCGTCCGCTGCCCATTACCAACCTGATTACTGCTGCTGATGCCTTTGCGGTGGCCTGGCTTCCGGGTAGCGAAGGCGCTGGTGTTGCCGATGTGCTCTTTGGTGACGTGGCTCCTTCTGGAAAGTTGCCTCATACTTGGCCCAAGGATGCAACACAAATTCCTATTAACGAAGGGGATGGTAAGGAAGGTCTATTCCCCTACGGATTTGGCTTAACTTACTAGAAAAAGAACAAATTTGAGTGTATACCCCAGAATAGGTGAAATTCTGGGGTTTTTCTTATGGATAAAGCGTCCATGATTATAGCGTGTTGCATAATAAAAATTGGGTCTTTTTTAGGTAAATTCTCAATGTATGGAGTTTGTATGAAAAAGATTTTGCTTTCTGTTCTGACCGCGGCTTGCTTGAGTGGCGCTGCTCCCGATCCGAATTTCCACATTTATCTGGCCTATGGGCAGTCCAATATGGGTGGCACCGCCGAGGCTCAGGCCTCTGACAAGGTGGAACATCCCAGGTTTAAGATTTTTGCTTCCCAGAAATGCGCTGCCAAGGGGAGAAACACTTTGGGCGAAGTTTATCCTGCCGTTCCGTCGCTGTTCAACTGCGGCAACACTATTTCTGTGGCAGACTGGTTTGGCCGCACCATGGCAGACAGCATGCCGGATGTGACCATCGGTATTGTGCCGGTGGCTGTAGGTGGCGCCTCCATCAAACTTTTCGATAAGGATCAGTATGCTTCCTATCTTTCCACTGCCGAAAGCTGGTTGCAGAATTATGCCAAGGAATATGAACCTAGTGGAAATGTTCCCAAGGCAATCATAGATCTTGCCAAGAAAGCACAGGAAGTAGGTGTCATCAAGGGCATTATTTTCCATCAGGGCGAAACGGACGGCGGCTATGCCGACTGGCCGAAAATCGTGAAGAAAACCCGCGACGATTTCCTTTCCGCTTTGGGTATGAGTTCGGACTCTGTTCCCTTTGTGGCAGGCGAATTGCTTCGCGAAGGCTGCTGCTATTCCGATCGCGTTTCCAAGTTGTCCAACACCATGGACAATACCTACTTTGCCTCTTCCGAAGGCTTGGGCGGCAATGGGGTGGACCGCTACCACTTTGGTCATGACGCCTACGTGACCATCGGCAAGCGTTATGCAGAGCAGATGCTGAAGGCCATTAACCGCGCTCCTGTGGAGCCTGTGCCCCAGGAACCGTTCAAGGGTGTGGCCGCCACCATTCCGGGTAAAATCGAGATGGAAAATTTCGATATTCCTGGCGTGGGCAAGGGTAACGATTCCTACTACGACAAGGATTCCAAGAACAACGGGGACAGCGATTACCGCAAGGATACCGGTGTCGATATTTACAAGAAAGGTGATAAGATTGTAGTGGGCTATAACCAGGTGGACGAATGGCTGGAATATACTGTAGATGTTTCGGAAACAAATACCTACATCATGTATGCCTCCGTAGCTTCCGCCAATAGTACTTCCAGTTTCAAGTTGTCTATGGATGGCGAGGACATTACCGAAAAAATTTCAGTACCCAAGGGAGAAGGGGAGGATAATTACGATGATTTCCAGACTGTTTCCACAACAGTGAACCTGACAAAGGGAAAGCATATTCTGCGCTTTATTGTGACTGGGGACTGGATGGATATTGACTACATTACATTCCAATTTGATGATACTTTTGAAATTGAACCGAAAGATTCTCTGGAAGTAATTCGTCCTGTGATGATGAATGTTTCTGCTCCGAAGACCTACCATGTGTTCAATATGATGGGTAAGGTTTTGGGCTCTGTGGATATTGCTGACTGTGCTTTTGAAGCGGGCTTAATGGCTGCAGGCTTCAATAAGGGTGTATATATGTTGCAATCCGTTCATGGGGGACATAGGACGGTTGTTTCAGTTTCCAGATAAATAAACTGAAATTTTGCGAAAATATGTGACGTCTGGCGCTTGCCAGACGTTTTTTTCTTGAATTAATGACGTACTTTTTCTATATATGCATAAAAACGCATAAATGCATAATTGAAAGGCTGAAAATGACTTTACGCGAAGCTTTTGAAAATAAGATGTTGCTGCTGGACGGCGGTATGGGTTCTGTGATTCAGACCTATGGCATTAAGGGTGCCAATAACGATATGCTGTCCATTGAACGTCCGGACGTGATTCTGGATATCCAGCGTCGCTATGTGGATGCAGGCGTGGATTGCTTGACCACCAACACCTTCTCCAGCCAGCGCGTAAGCCAGCACGAATATCATCAGGAACATCGCATTGCCGAGATGAACCGTGCTTCTGTGGCTATTGCCAAGCAGGCTGCCGCCGAAGCCATGGAAAAGTACGGCCGCAAGGTGTACATTTTGGGCGACGTGGGTCCCACCAGCAAGATGCTTTCCATGAGTGAGGATGTGAATGATCCCGCAAGCCGCAGCATTACTTTCGATGAACTGGAAGATGCCTACCTGGAACAGATCCAGGTGTTGATCGAAGAAGGCGTGGACGCAATTCTTATTGAAACCATTTTTGATACGCTGAATGCCAAGGCGGCAGCAAGCGCCTACATGAAGGCCAAGGATGCCATGGAAGCTGCTGCAGTTGCTCGCGGTGAAATGCCCCGCGCTCTGGAAGTCATGTTCTCCATGACGGTGAGCGACGCATCGGGTCGTACCCTTTCTGGCCAGACGGTGGAAGCCTTTGCCATCAGCGTTATGCATGTGAAGCCTTTGTCCATTGGCTTGAATTGCGGTCTTGGTGCAGATGGCATGGTGCCTTACCTGCGCCGTATGGGAAAGCTTGCTCCTTGCTATATCAGTTGCCATCCTAATGCAGGTTTGCCTAACCAGTTTGGCGGTTACGATGATACTCCTGCCGACATGGTGCAGAAGCTGAAACCCTACATGGACGAAAAGCTGGTGAACATGATTGGCGGATGCTGCGGTACTACGCCGGAACATATTGCTGCCATGCGCAAGATGCTGGACGCTCTGCCTGCCGATTATGAACGTCGCGTTCCTGCTCCCGCTTTTGTGACTTCTCCGCTGCTGCGCCTTGCAGGTTTGGAACCGCTCCTTGTAAAGCAGGTTCGCCCCAGCAATGGCGCTGACAATTGCAACGCCGAAGATTTCGTCCCCGTTGGCGAACGCTGCAATGTGGCAGGCTCCAAGAAGTTCCTCCGACTCGTCAATGAAAAGAATTATGACGAAGCTCTGGACATTGCTCGCAAGCAGGTGGAAGACGGCGCTCAGGTCATTGACGTGAACATGGACGACGGCCTTTTGGATGCCAAGCAGGAAATGAGAACCTTCCTCAACTTGCTGGCTTCTGACCCGGCCATTAGCCGCGTGCCCGTCATGGTGGACAGCTCCCGCTTCGAAGTCATTGAAGAAGGCTTGAAGTGTGCCCAGGGTAAGTGCATTGTGAACTCCATCTCCCTGAAGATGGGCGAGGAAGCCTTCATTGAACACGCTAAGACTGTGAAGCGCTTGGGCGCCGCCGTTATTGTGATGCTCTTTGACGAAGAAGGTCAGGCTACCAATTACGATCGCCGTGTAGCCATTGCTTCTCGCGCCTATAAGCTGATTACGGAAAAATGTGGCTTCGATCCTTCTGACATTATTTTCGACCCCAACGTTTTGACGGTGGCTACAGGCATGGCGGAACATAACGCCTATGCTCACGACTTTATTCGTGCTTGCCGCTGGATCATTGACAACTTGCCTGGCGTCCGCATTTCTGGCGGTCTTTCCAACTTGAGCTTCGCCTTCCGCGGAAACAATTACCTCCGCGAAGCTATGCATTCTACTATGTTGCATTTGGCAACCCCCAACGGCATGGGCATGGCCATTATGAATCCCGCCGCCGCTGTGGAATACAAGTCCATTCCTATGGAACTGCGTTTGGCCATTACAGAAGTTTTGCTGAACACCGAACCGGAAGCCAGCGAAACTTTGATTGAAATTGCAAGCCGCATGACGGCTGCCCAGATGGCCGCCAAGGAAAGCGGAGCCAAGTACGATCCTAAGGCAATCTTTGCTGTAAGTGCCGGCGCAGGTACCGGTGCCGCAGACGTTGCCGACGCAGGTCCCGCCGTACAGACTACTCCGGAACAGCGTTTGCAGGAAGCCCTCTTGAAGGGAACTTCCACCACCTTGCAGCCGGATCTGATGGAACTGATTAACCGCGGCGATAGTCCGGTGAACATCATTTCTGGCCCTCTGATGGATGGTATGAACGAAGTGGGTCGCCTCTTCGGTGAGGGCAAGATGTTCCTCCCGCAGGTGGTGAAGACTGCCCGTACCATGAAGAAGGCTGTGGAAATTTTGCAGCCTTACATTGAAGCCGGCAAGGAAGAAGGCGCAGCCTCCCGCGGTAAGATTGTGATTGCCACTGTGAAGGGCGACGTTCACGATATCGGTAAGAATATCGTGTCTGTGATTATGGCTTGTAACGGCTTTGAAATGGTGGACTTGGGCGTGATGGTTCCCGAAGATGTAATCGTCAATGCTGCCATCGAAAACAAGGCTGATATTTTGAGCCTTTCTGGTCTTATCACTCCGTCTCTGGAAGAAATGTGCACGGTTGCTACCAAGATGCAGGAAGCGGGCTTCCGCATTCCTATTATCGTTGGCGGTGCTACCACTTCTCCCACACATACGGCAGTGAAGATTGCTCCCTGCTACGACGGCCCCGTGTTCCACGTCCGCGACGCAGCCTCCAATCCGGGCCTTGCCGCAAAACTTCTGGACCCTGCCACCCGTGACGCGACCATCGAAGAAAACCGCAAGGAACAGCAGCGTATCCGCGACAAGCAGGCAGGCATCGTAAGCGCCGCCGAAGAAGCCATGGCCGCTGCAGAATCTACTCCGGTGGAACGCCGCTTCAAGTGCGACTGGGCTAAGTACAGCCCGGTGCAGCCGCCCTTCTTTGGGGAAAGCAAGCTGCCGCCTATTGCTCTGGAAAAAGTCATTCCGCTCATCAGTTGGGATTACTTCTTCTTTACCTGGAAGGTAAAGCCGGATTGTGAAGAAGCCAAGAAACTGAAGGCCGACGCCGAGGCGCTCTTGGCGGAACTCAACCGTCCGGAAAATGCATTGCGTGCAGTACAGGCTTTCTATCCTGCAGCAGGTACCGAATCTTCCGTTCTCTTCAATACGGAACGTACGGGATCCTCTGCGGATATTGTTGAAGTATCTACGGCCCGCCAGCAGAATCCGGAAGGTACTTGCCTTGCGCTCTGTGACTATGTGGCTCCCGCCGATGCAAAGACGGATAGCGTTTATGCCTCTGTGTGCGGCGACAAGGTGTTCCGCGATATCGTTGGTGCCTTTGCCGTTACCGTCAGCGAAGCTTTCGTCAAACGCCTCGAAAAGCTGAAGGCTGAACAGGGCGGCAGTGACTACGACGTTCTCTTGATGCAAACTGTTGCTGATCGCCTTGCAGAAGCCGGTGCCCAGTATTTGAGCAACCAGCTGGATGCCAACAACAACTGGAAGGGCATTCGCCCGGCTGTGGGTTATCCTGTGCTTCCCAACATCAAGGAAATTTTCAACGTGGCAAAGCTTATCAATTTCGATAGTGTGGGCATTAGCCTCACTGAAAATGGTGCAATGTACCCGCAGGCTTCCGTCAGCGGCCTCTACATCAGCCACCCGGAAATTGAATACTTCAACGTGAAGGTTTAATTAACGAAAATTTCCGTGATAATTCCAGCTCCATTGAGCGGGGTTCTCGCGGATCCAATTTTCAACTTCTTTTGCGATGCTCTCTACCAAGGGAACGTCGCTTTCTTTTTTGATGGAATTGTATTTCGGCGGATAATAATTTTCAAAGCGGATGACGATGTCCCCGCGAAGGTTTTCTGCGGAGCGTTCATCGTTAGCACAACGGCCGCGTGTGAATGTTCGGAACGTGACGATTCCTGCGCCCATCTGATTCACCAATTCCGGCAGTCTCAGGTACAGCGTAGAATCTTGCCCGAAGAGATTGACCTTGTTTCCCTTGGTGTTCTTTCCCTGATCCACGACCATGGCTAAAATGCCGTTTCCACTGTAGTCGGCGTCGTTTCCTACGGATTTGCTTTTGAACAAATTACGAATCAGTGCACGGCTTTCGTCTGGGCTGTATTCTGTAAGGTGGGAATCGCTGCGCAATTCCTGAATGGTCTTGCGCAAGGCTCCGTCTCCGAGGGTGTCCGTTACCAAGTGAACATTGTTGCTGTAACGGCAGAGGCTGCGGTGCAACAACTCAAAGGAACCTTGGTGAATGCTGATGGCGGCAATGGGGCCTGCTGTAATTCCTTTTTCGGAATTGCCCTTCAATGCGTCCCAAATGATTTCTTCGTTTTCAAAGACAATGCGGCCGGTGACGCTTTTCATTCGTGCCAAACCGCGGTAGGAATCAATGGCGTTCCAACAAATTCCACGGAACACCTCGTCCGCAGAACAGTTCTCCAAGGCGGTGCAGTCCTTGCCTGTATCCAAGCAATATTTCCTTGCGCTTTGCAAATGCTTTTCAACGCGTCCGTAGGCGCGATTTCTGTGTGTTGCCCTATAGATGGGTAATGCCATCTTAAAGAGCAATGCGAATATTATATCCGGCAATCGAAGGATGGCGCGGAGCAATTTATTACTCCGGGTCGAATTCCAGAATACCCTTGCCCAGCTCACGTTCGAATGTACGACGATTCAAGTTTTCGCCGGCATAAGAAATGGTGGGGGAGATTTCGTAAAGCTTGTTGGGTTTCACTTCCACGTTAGCTTTGCGGAGCCAATCGCGATGCAACTGGCCAATCATCTGGCGTGCAGTTTTCGGACTGTCGTTACCTTCAGCATTCTTCACGGGGCTGAATTCTTCTTCTCGCACAACACCGAAAGGCATCATGGAGCCCAGCTGCGGGAATGCGTCAAACAGGAATTGTTCAAACTTCCAGCACTTTTCAATGCCGCATACGGTCTTGCGGGCGGTATGCCACGGCAACTTGCTGGTCTGCAACTTGCGGAGGCCTTCAATCTTGAACAAGTGAATAGCAATGTTGCCGCCGTCGAAAGTGAGGCTTCCGTCGGGGTTAGTCATATCGCGGTATTCTTCCGGAAGGTCGCTGTATTCCACAACGCCAGGCTTACGATTCTGGAATGCGAAAATGCCCACCTTTTCCTGAGCGTTAGCCTTATGCACCACCTTGGATGCGCTCATGCTGCGTCCTTCGCTGGCCAATGCGCCGATAAACGCAGGGTCGCAAACGCGGCACAAGGCGTTGTCTACGCTGTAAAGGAATACGTAGCGCACGCCACGTTCAATAAGCCATGCCAGAGAACCGCTCTGTGCCAAAGCTCTAAAGCAACCGCCGTTTCCATCCGGAACCAAGGCCAAGTGATCTTCGCCATCAAGCACAGCCTTTCCGTCGGGAGTCAAGGCGCAGATAGTGCCCTGTTCAAAGAAACGAACGTTCTGACGATCCATTCCGAAGAAGTTGTTTTCGATGAAGAAATTAACGGTAGCTTCGTGATTCAACGGGCTGGTCATAATGCACCAGGGAATGGCGTGGCCAACCTGTGCTCCCAGGTTCTGCAGTCGTTCAGCCTGGAGCTGGAACAAACTCTTGTGGCTGGGAAGACCGATGTCGTACATTCCCTTGGGACCTTCAAAACCCAGTCGGGAACCCTGTCCGCCAGCAACCAGGAATGCGGCTACCTGGCCCTTGCCCAAAAGGATTTCACCGGTTTCCTTCCAGAAGTCGTAACGAAGATCGTCTGTGGCGATCTTGAAGGGCATGGGCTTCAAATCGGCAGAAACATTGTCGTTCAAACTGGCGGCAGACTTTTCTGCGTGGAGAGCCTTCAGCTCTTCCCAGTCCTGGCTCATGATATCACGTTCCAGATGGGCACGAGCGTCACCGCTCAAGGATTCCAAATGCCTCAGCAAGTCATCCTGACCCGCAGCCTTCAAAATTTCACTGATATCAGCCATTGTAAAACCTGTTACCTAATACCGAAGAAAATCACCATGCTCACGATCAGTGCAAAGATGCTCACTAAGTGCATTCTCCACACAATCTTAGAATTCATCAAAGGCTTGCTGGGGAATTGTCCTTCCCACTTCTTCTGGTAGTGATGGTGCAACGGAGCGCAAAGGAAAATGCGACGGCCGGTACCGGTAGCCTTCTTGGTAATCTTGAACCAAAGAATCTGGAACAAAACGGAGCATGCTTCTGCAATGATGATCACGCAGACGATGGGGTAGAAGAGACCAGCCTGCACCAGGATAAACATGATGCCGATAGCAGCGCCAAAACCTACGGAGCCTGCATCGCCCATGTAGATTTCTGCCGGAGGACTGTTGAACCACAGGTAGGCAAGCAGAGAGCCTGCAATTGCCGTAGCCAGCGGGAACAATTCGTCACAACCCGGCAGGTAAGGTACGCTCAAGTACTGGCTAAAGATAAAGTTGCCGCTAACGTAAGCCACCAGACCTACGAAAACCATGCTTGTCAAAATAGGCACGGAAACGAGACTGTCCAGACCGTCTGTAAAGTTGGTGCCGTTGGCAGATGCTGCAATCACGAAAGTCATGAATGCAACGAAAATCCAGTTGGGCAGGTGAATCTGGAAAACATCGTGGGGGAAGAACGGAACAGTCAAATCGCCTTTCAGTTCGGGAATGAACTTGTAGCAGAAAATGGCAACGATCAAGCTGAACAAGAAATAGAGGGACAAACGAAGAGAGCTGGAAATGCCGTCGGCCTTGTCCATGTAGTCGGCAGCCTTGATCTTACCCAGTTTCACCAAGCGCTTGGCACGAACCTTGGCAATGTCATCGATTGCACCCACGGCAGAGAATGCTCCCAGCACAGCCAGGGTAGAAATGGTGTAACCGTTCATCTTGCAAACCAGGAGAGAAACGATTTCCACCACAACGACCAACAGGAGACCACCCATAATCGGAGGGGACTTAGTCTTGCCGTCTTTATCAAAGTCGCTAGTGGCGTCCAAAGCCTGGAGCTTGCGAATGTAGATGGGCATGAAGGTCAAAACCATGATGATGGAGAGCATTGCCGCAACACCGGCGCGGAACAGACGACCGTCAAACAGGTCGATGCTGGTCATGTGATAAAGCCATTGACAGAGCATATAGTACCAAAATCCGTATATAAAAAGAAAACTTTTCGCGGAAAATGTAAAATAATCGGCGAAATGTGTTGAGCCTGCCCGTACAAATTGCGTCTATAAGTGATGCGATTTTTTCTACATTAAGGGCGTATGAGTGATTTACGTATTGATTGCCCCCATTGTGGTACATCTTTTGACGTTCAGATTGAAGGTGAACCGTCCAATATGATGGTGTTTTGCTGCGCTCGCTGCAAGACTCCTCTTATGTATTTCCATGGTGAAGTTTCTGAACTGGATCGAGAAGAATTTGCAAATCTGAGAAAGCGTTTGACCCGAGCCCTGGATGCAGTGGCTAAACAGGATAGCGGCATGGCCGAAGTTGCCAATGCCATTAGACAGATTGTGGAAGAATCTGAAATCCGAGTTGAGGAACGTGCTGAAGAACGCTCTTCCGAGGAACGTTCTAACGCTTGCGAAGCAACCCCTGTACAACCGGCAATTACAGATGATGTCCTGGCATCCTTGCAGAAGGAATTGGACAATATGGATGCCGATAGTTTCTTGGATAAACTGTAGTCGAAGGTGCCTGCGGCAACTCCTATGAAGATTCTTTTCTCCGACTTAGATGGAACCTTGCTTACCGATGACAAGCAAATCCTGGACAAGGATATGGCTGCCATTGAACGTATGCTTGCTGCGGGCCACAAGTTCCTGATTACAACGGGGCGTCCCCTTTATAGCGCAAAGCAACTTGCGCAGAAGTATGGATTCTTCAAACCGGGCTTTTTCCTAGTCAGTTTTAACGGCGGTCTTATTTATGATTGCGGTACTGGCGAAGCAATTTTGACTCGCAATATTTCTGTAGACGAAGCCAAGTTCATTATGGATGAGGCGCACAATCACGGTTTCCATGCCCATACTTACGCGGGAGACCTGGTGATTTCCGAATATGAAACGGAACAGCTGAAGAACTATTGCCGTCTCATGAATATGGATTACCTTGTAGTCAATGATATTCGTGAATACTTTGGACAAAGTAGCGCTCACGCCTCGGTCCCTAACGCTCCCATCAATGTGGTCATAAAGCCTCCCATCAAAGTGAATGTTATTACGCCTCTGGATCATTCCAGTCTCCTGGAATTCCGTGCGGAAATGCGTAAAACCACCGAAGGAAAGCTTTTTGACGTGTTCAGCAAGCCCGAAATGCTGGAATTTTCCGATTTAAAGACCAATAAGGGCGATGCTGTCCTTTTCATGGCGGATTTCTACAATGTTCCTTTGTCTGAAACCATTGCTTGCGGTGATGAAGAGAATGATTGCCCCATGATCCAGGCTGCAGGGGTGGGGGTGGCCATGGCCAATGCCTCAGAAACGGCAAAATCCTGTGCAGATTATATCACAAAATGTGATAATAATCATGGCGGAATAGCAGAAATCATTGAAAAGTTCGTTTTTTAGTCGATTTGTCATTACGTACAAATTTTTAAAGAACCAAAAACCTTTTTTGGGTGTATATTTTCTTTGTTAATGGAAGCCTTTTTGGCATTGTGTGGAATTGGATATGGGCTGTATAAACAAAGAAAGACTGGATACTACGTTTGATGCTTGCTGCACATTGGCAGCAGGGGCTTATGTCTACGTTTGCGAACTGAAGAGCAACGTGTCTCGTTGGTCTAAGGGTGCCGTAAATTTCTTTGGCCTTCCTGGTGAATACATCCAGGATGCAGAACGCATCTGGGGTGAACATGTCCATCCTGATGATTTTGACGGCTATTTCGATTCCATTATGCGTACGATTACCGGCAAGGATCCTAGCCACGATATCCAGTACCGTGCAAGAACTTGTGCTGGCGATTATGTCATTTGCTCCTGCCAGGGTACCATTCTTGTGGACGATGATGGCAAGCCGGAATACTTCTGCGGAACGCTTCGTAATAATGATGCCAAGGGCTATATCGACGATATAACTAATCTTCGTAGTCAAACTGGTTTCCTGGAAGATGTTAAGTCCAACAACTGGAAAAAGCTGGATCAGCAGATTATGCTGGTGGGCGTTAGCGGCTTTTCTCATACAAATGAAATCTATGGCTATACTTTCGGCAACCGTGTATTGCAGAAGGTTGCTGATATTTTCCGCGAAGAGGTCGGTAATTTTGGAACCATTTATCGAATGGATGGAACCAAATTCGCCATCATTAGCCACGAAGCCAAGGTCGGCGATTTCATTGAATTGTACAAGCAACTGAAAAAGCGTACTTCTCATGATTTCTATGTGGAAGACCATCGTGTGGTTCTTTCCTTGGATGCAGGTGTAATCAATGTGGAAAATTTCGACGTTAGTGTCGAAACCATTTACTCCTGCCTCAAGTACGCTTACTACGAATCCAAGAATTCCCATCACGGCGAATTGTATGTGCTGAGAGATCGCCTGACAGATGATAACCGTTTCATGCTTGAAAAGGTGAACATTATCCGTAACAGCATTGTGGATGACTGTAAAGGTTTCTTCCTGTGCTATCAGCCTATCGTCGATGCCAAGACGGAGAGCTTGAAGGGTGCAGAAGCCTTGATCCGTTGGAAGAATGACACCTATGGTGTTGTTCCTCCGATTCAGTTTGTGGACGTACTGGAACGTGATAGCCTTTTCCCCGAGTTGGGTAAGTGGATCTTGAAACGCGCCATGCTTGATGCTAAAAAAATGCTGGAGAAGTATCCGCATTTTGTAATCAACGTGAATTTGTCTTACTCCCAGCTTGAAGATGGCGACTTCATCAATGTTGTTTCCAGGATTCTCGATGAAACGAATTTCCCGCCGGAAAATCTCTGTCTGGAAATTACGGAACGCTGCCGCCTGCTGGACTTTAATTTGCTCAAGGATACCTTCCGTATCTTGAGGAACAAGGGCATTAAGATTGCCCTGGATGATTTCGGTACGGGCTATTGCTCTATCGAAATTTTACGAGAAATCTCCGTGAATACGGTTAAGATTGACCGCGGCTTTGTCATGAATATTGAGAGGAGCCATTCCGACCAGAATACCGTTCGATTCATTTCTGAATTGGCGGATTCTTTCCAGGCAGAAGTCTGCGCCGAGGGTATTGAAACCAAGGAAATGCAGCAGATCCTTCTGAATTACAAGATCAAGAGTCTTCAGGGGTATTATTACTCCAAACCGGTTTCGGCGGAAGACTTTGTGAAAAAATATTGTTAAATTTTTAAAGTGATTGCAACCAAAGGTCTTGGTTGTACATCAAAATAGGTGAAAGAACGAGAAAAAGCCTTGTGCTTCAAAAAACGTTCTTCCGGTTTAGGACTCTTTGTTGTCTTTAGGTCAGGTTTAAAAAAAGGAAATCAAATGAAGATCAATAAGCTTTCTTTTTACGGAGCTATGATTGTCGCTGCTTCTGTCTGCAGCACCATGGCTTTCGCTGGCGTTCATCGTCGTTCTGATAATAATCCGCCTCCTCCGCCTCCCCGTGGCGAACTTCACGAAAGACTTTGCGATGGCGGCAACTGCTGTAACCTCGATGTGGACGGCCGTACTCTCAACTACACCCTCCGCTGCGATCATCCGTTTAAGGATGCAGAACTGTCTGTTGGCAATCGTCGCCCGGAAGTTTTCCGCCTTTATGAAAAGGGCCGTCTCCAGCGCGAAATCGATCCGCAGGCTAGCAAATCCCTCAAGATTTCCTATCCGCCGAAGCGCGAAATCCATACCCGCCTCTGCGACCGTGACAACTGCTGTAACCTCGACGTAGATGGTCGTTCTCGTAACTATACTCTCCGTTGCGATCACCCGTTCATGCGTGCTGATCTTTCCGTTAATGGTAAGAGACCGTTCGAACTCCGCGACCGTGGCCATATGAGCCATGACGTTTTCGAAGGCGACCGTCTGGACCTCCGTCTTGTTGCCCCGCCGAAGCGCGAAATCCATACCCGCCTCTGCGACCGTGACAACTGCTGTAACTTCGACGTAGATGGTCGTTCTCGCGACTACACTCTCCGTTGCGATCATCCGTTCCAGCGCGCAGATCTCTCCGTTAATGGCAAGAGACCGTTCGAACTCCGCGAACGCGGCCATCTGAACTACGACGTTTTCGAAGGCGACCGTCTGCAGATTAATCTCGTCAATCCGCCGCCTCCGCCGCACCACAAGAACCCCCACGAACGTGATCTTAACAATCGCCATCGTAGATAATCGGCTGGTTGAAAGCTAATTATTGAAAAAAGGAAATCCGAAAGGGTTTCCTTTTTTTATTTTGTCCCTATTTTTCTAAATTTGCGCCTATGAAAAAGTGGCTGGCTTCTTTGAATTTGGGCGGCAAGCATATTTGTCTTGCTTGCATTACCTTGGTGGTTTTGCTTCTCGCCTTTTTGATTTTTAACAACACCTCGGTTCCTACTGCGCGTCATTGGGACATTGCCTGGGGTTATTATTCCATCCTTTTGACCTTCATCCTGCTTATTGCGGGTGTCGTCGTCAATATCCCGTTTATTGCATCGAATATCAAGAAGTTCCTGCCTAGCGGAAAGGGTCTTTGCATATTTGCTGGCATTGCATTGATTTTCTCCGTGTTCATGTTTGCAAACATCAGCAATACTCATCGAGTCCTGAGTGATGAAACCAGCTGGGAATCCATGGGCCTGCAGATGTACTTCCAGCATACGGGCGGTATTTGTAATGAAGGTGTTTGGTCCGACGGTGTTCTTGATTGCAAGACCGAAGTGAACAACTTCAAGGGAAAGGCTCTTGGCTTTGTCTATTCCCTGGTGTTCAATTTCATGGAGCCGAACCGCGATACTGCCTTGCTGGTGAACTATCCGTTCTACCTTTTCAGCTTGCTGTTCTTCTTCTTGGCGTTATCCAAATGGTTCAAGAACGAAGGTGCCGCTCTTGCTGCGGTGGCGTTCCTTGGGGGTATGCCCATATACCTGCTGCAGGCTAGATCTGCTTCCACGGAAGTTCTCTACATCTTCCTGCAGACAGCCTTGATGGCTTGGTATGCGTTTGTTCCTGCGGCTAAGGTAACTTGGAAACATTTCCTTTTGACCGTTCCTCTGCTTGGCTTCTTTGCCCAGACTCGCCAGGAAACCGTTTTTGCCTTTATTCCCTTTGCCCTGTTCTACTACAAGTATTTCCTGGAAAAGACTTATCGCCTGCCGGTTTTTGTGGCGTCGGTGATTTTCGTTAGCTGGCCTTCCGTAAATACCATGGCTGCTTATCGAGGCTACGATTTCCAGGGTGGCGAACACGCAGCCCATTCCCTTGAAAACCTGTGGTTCAACTTGAAGACCAATGTGGAAATCATGCTGAACTTTGGACAGGATCATGCCTTCGGTGGTATTATGGAAAATCCGTTCTATACCACCTTTACCATTATCTTGCTTGCCGCTACGGTCTGGCTCTTGGTTCGTGCCATTGTCTGGCGTAGGTATATTCGTGGCCTGATTCTTGGCCTTACCTTCTGTGTCCAGATTTTTGTGATTTTGCTGAATGTTTCTGGAACGTTCACTATTGATATTAACCAGCGTTATGTGCTGGTGGCCTTGCCGATTTTTGCCTTGATCATGGCTCTCGGCTTGTTTGATGCTCTTCAGTTTGCGACCAAGATGCGTGTGGAAGCTGCAGGGAATATCATTATGGTTGTTGCCGGGGTTCTGTCAGTGGGCCTTATGGTTTACCACGGAAGCAGCTACCGTAACAACATGCTGTACTACAAGAACAAGCTTCTTGCCGAAGAAGATTACTTGGACAAGGCTCTGGAAAGCTATCCCAAGAATTCGGTTTTCATTTATGCAAGACCTTGGCAGATGCTGGCTTCTGGACATTCCGCCTTTAGTGAAAGGACCTTCATGTCCTGGAGTACGGAAACCTTTGCTCAGTGGTTGCAGTATTCCAATGGAAACATCTACCTTGTCCGTGGCCAGGATGGTTATGGTGAACTGAACCGCAAGAGCCGTGTGGTTGGTTTCAAGACCACCGATCAGGTGGACGAAATTCTTGGCCAGTACAAGAATGAACGTGTGCTGATGGAACCGAAGATGTTTGGCTATCCGTTGGCTATCTACAGAATTAATGCCAAGAAGGGTGTGTCCAACTACGAACAGAATTTCACTGTTTCTGAAATGGTGGACAATCAGTATATTCTGGGTAAGCGCTTCCCTGAAACCATTCCTTGTAAGTTTGTGTTCAACGGCGAACTTCAGGAAGAACTTTTGGTTTCCCAGGAATCCGATACCCTTTTGTTGGACTCCACGAAAATCAAGCCGGGTATGAACCGCGCTGAATTTGAATGTGCAATGCCGGACAACGATACCTTGCGCCAGAGGAGAGACTTGTTCGTTGAAGGTCCTAACGTGCTGTTGCTTTCCAACTACAAGATTCATCGCTTCAACCAGGATTGGGGCCAGCCGCAGATGAATGAAACTGTGGAACATGGCAAGATCACCTTGGATAAGGAAAGCTTCCGTTATGGTATTGGTTCCCATGCAAGTTCCAATATCGTCTATAAGCTTCCGAAGAACTTTGACAAGTTCCATGCAGTGATTGGCTTGGACGACGAAAGTGCCTGCGGTGACGGTGTTTACTTCGCTGTACGTGGCGATGGTAACAATCTCTATCGCAGTGATCGAATGTATTCCACCCAGAAGACTTCCATTGATATTGATATCAGCGGAATTCGTGAACTTGAATTGATTCTGGATCAGGGTGGTAAGGATCGCGACTGTGACCATGGTGACTGGGCCAATGCTTGGCTGGAGGCCACTAAGTGAAAGTTCTTGTAGCTCCATTGGATTGGGGACTGGGACACGCCACCCGTTGCATTCCTGTTGTTAGGGAATTCTTGCGACAAGGCGCCCAGGTGGAATTGGCTGTGGTTCAGTCCAATGCCCGTCTTTTGCGTGGAGCTTTCCCGGAATTACGCCAGCGTCTGGCTCCCTCCTATAACATTGTGTATCCGAAGAATGGATACAATATGGGATTGTGGCTGGTCAAGAATGGAATTCACCTGAATGCGGTGGGCCGTTTTGAACATAAGTACGTTGAGGAATTGCAGAGCCGTTGCCACTACGACTTGATTTTGTCTGACAACCGCTTTGGCTTTTTCTCCAAGAAGGCCAAGTCCATCTACATGACTCATCAGCGTCGCATAGCGTTCCCGAAGGCTTTGAGTTCTTTTGAACCTGTGGGACAGATGTGGCATTCCATTGTGATGGGACGCTTTAATGAAATTTGGGTGCCCGATTATGAGGAAACTCCTGGCCTTGCTGGAGGCATGTCTCACGTGTCTCGTAGCCCGAAGCCGCTGAAGTATATCGGACCCTTGTCTCGATTCTCCGAGATGGACTTTGATGCTGATGCCGTGAACGCTGGGGATGCCGCTAATGCTGGGGATGCTGCAAGTGCTGCGAATACTGTGGATGCGGCATGTGCCGCCAACGCCGTGGAAACCGCGCCGCGCTTCAAGTTTGTCGCTGTGGTGTCCGGTGTGGAGCCGGCCCGCAGTCACTTTGAAGAACTTTTGAAGCAGGCCTTTGCAAAAATTCCTGGCCAACATGCCATTATCCAGGGGCGTCCTGCAGCAGGCGTGAAGTCCTGGACCGAAGGAAACATTCAGTTCTTTACCCACTTGCCTGATACTGAGTTTGCTCAGGTTGTCCGTGGTGCAGAGTGGCTGGTGTCCCGAGGCGGGTACAGTACCGTAATGGATATGGCTTACCTTGGCGCGAAGTGTGTGTTTGTCCCTACGCCGGGGCAATACGAGCAGGACATTCTTGCTAGGGAACTGAGCCGTGCAGGATATGCAACTCGCGTTAGTGAACGTAAACTGAATGCGGAAAACCTGATGGCCATGGTTGAAAAGAGACCTTCTGTTCGAATTCCTACTCCGCCAAAGGAATCGCCCTTGGCTGCCGCCGTGAAGGCTGCGCTAGAAAGTATTTAACTGATTTTAACTTGTAAATCGCAGGTACCTATGCCTCAATTTATCTTAGCTTTTCCCATGAATGTGGGCGCTGCAGAACCGATTGCAGTCACTGAAACCGCCTCCATCGCCGCTGACGCAAAGACCGCTGTGATTCCCGGTTGCGGCGTCATGTTCAATGTAGTCCGCAAGGATCATGTGGATGGCCTTGTGGACATCTTCAAGGAACATCAAGATGTGCCCGCCGAAGAACTTGCAGCCATTGACGCTCACAAGTCTTTGCTTTTCTTGCTGGGCGAAGTCAAGAGCATTGAGGATGTGAACCAGGTGAACATGGCAATCTTGAAGCTGTTCAACGCAGGCGCTACCGGCGTTTATATGCAACAGTCTGGTGCCGCTTGGAGCGTGCCTGGCTTCCGTGAGGAAGTGGGCGACGGCGAATATCCTATGGATCCGTGGATCAACTTCGTGGAAAATGGCGACATCATTTACACCTTGGGCATGGCTTGCTTTGCTCTGCCCGATCTCTGCATTTCCTCTGCCGAAGAAAATGCCCAGGAAGCATTGCTCCTTGCAGCCGACGTAATCTTCGGCGACGGCGTTCCCGCAAAGTCGGGCTCTGAAGTTGAAGTGGGCGAGGGCGAAACCTTCGTGCTCCGTCAGGAAGCCAAGAACCCCTTCCCCAAGGATTCCCCGGAATTCAACAAGCAGGGCATCTTCCGCCTGACCAAGAAGAAATAAGGGTCGAACCTCAACCCGCTTTTAAGAAAGGCTCCCTTTGGGGAGCCGTTTTTTGTACATTGTCTCTACATTCTTACATCAAAAAATACAACGATTCAGAAATCGTTTTTTTTCTATATCAAAACACATAAGGTAAAAATGGCGAAAGTTCAACTTTCTGTTGATTGCATCGCCCCTATGGTTAGAAAACGAATTGCTGAATTGGTTCGCTTTGCCAACTATCTTGGGGCTTTGATAAATAAATCTCCTGCGGGAACATTGCGTATTTCCCAAAGTCATGGATCCGTCCAGTACTATCATGTTAAGAATATTGCTCCTGGTGATTATATTCCTAAGGAAGACTTGGACTTGGCAAAGGCTCTTGCTCAAAAAGCATATGACAAAAAAGTTTTAAAGCAGATTTCGAAACAGGTGGATTTGCTGAAAAAATTTGAACGCGGGTACAGTGAATTGGATTTGTCTCAGATTTTCGAAGCTGCGAGTGTTGAAAGAAAATCTCTTTTAGAACCACATGCGGTCTCTGATGCGCATTTTGCTGATTGCTGGAATGCAGCTGATTTCGGGGGCTTAGGCTTTAATGAAGTAGATTCGGAACTATTCACTTCGCAAAATGTCCGTGTTCGGTCAAAATCTGAGGTCATCATCGCGGAGGTATTAGACCGTTTGAAAGTTCCCTTTCGCTATGAGTTTCCCCTTCAGTTAAAAAATGGGATTTGCGTTCATCCGGATTTTGTTTGCTTGAATGTGCGGACTCGAAAAGAAATCGTATGGGAGCACTTCGGTCTGATGGATGACTTAGACTATGTAGGCAATGTGCTTCTGAAGTTACGTACTTACGGAAAAAATGGATTCATCTTGGGGGAGAATTTGATCTTCACTATGGAAAATAAAAGATTCCCTCTATCTATCCATGAGGTGGAAAAACTTGCGAGGGCACATTTGTTGTGACTTTACGTACAGAATGCTAGTTTTGCAGAGGTTTTGTACGTAAAAATGCCTCTGCATCCCTTTGATTTGGCGCAGTCGGATTCGCGTGAATAAGTTGCTCCTGTTTGATTACGTACTTTTTTGCGCGTCGTCGCGGATTATGTACGTAAAAACGCCAAATCTATGCGCCCTGTGTTTTGTACAAACTAATAATTTACGTACAAAAATTGCCAAAAGCCTTGCTTATGTACGTAAACATCCCTGCAAGCGCGAACAAAAGTCCGCCCCCATAGCAAAAAAAGACCCGCCGCGAGGGCGAGTCTTTCGAAAAGCGAGTTGCTGACGCTATTACAGCTCAGGCTGCTTGCCAGTGAGACGTACGAAGATCTCGATGTACTTGTCGAGAGTGTTCTTCACCACGTCGGCAGGAATTTCAGGACCCGGATAGCACTTGCCCCAGTCGAGAGTTTCGAGCCAGTCACGGATGTACTGCTTGTCGAAGCTTTCCTGGTTCTTGCCAACCTGGTACTTGTCTGCGGGCCAGTAGCGGCTGGAGTCCGGAGTCAGCACTTCGTCGATGAGAACGGTTTCGCCGTCGATTTCACCGAATTCGAACTTGGTGTCGGCCAGGATGATGCCCTTGGAAGCTGCGTAGTCGCGAGCCTTGGTGTAAATGTCCAGAGACATGTTCTTCAGGTCGGTTGCAACCTTTTCGCCAACGATGTCGAAAGTCTGTTCGAAGCTGATGTTTTCGTCGTGGCCTACGTCCGGCTTGGTGCTGGGTGTGTAGAGCGGGTTTTCGAGCTTCTGGCAGAGCTGCAGATTTTCGGGGAGAACGTGACCGCAGATCTTACCGGTCTTCTGGTAGTCCTTCCAACCGGAACCCACGATGTAACCGCGGACGATGCATTCCACGGAATGACGGTGAGCCTTCTTCACGATCATGGAGCGGCCGCGGAGATAGTCGGCGTGCTTCTTCAGCACTTCCGGATATTCGTTCACGTCGGCGGTGATCAGGTGGTTCTTCATGCCAAGCTGCTTGAACCAGAACAGAGAAAGCTGGTTCAGGATCTTGCCCTTACCCGGAATGGGGGTGGGGAGGACCACGTCAAAGGCGGAGAGACGGTCGCTAGCGACCATCAGGAAGCTGTCGCCCAGGTCGTACATGTCGCGTACCTTACCCTGGTGGAACAGCGGGACTTCAGTAATCGGGGTTTCGAATTTTAAGCTCATAGTGACCAAAATATAGAAAGAAAAGTCCCGTAAGGCTAGATGTGCGGGGGCGGTTTCCCCCTCGCTTTCGCCGCTTCAGTTTCTGTAAAATTCAAGGGCGCGGCTGCCGCTACCCCCTCTGCGGGGCCTCAGTCGCCGGCCCCGCAACGCCCCGCTGACATCATTTGTCATGGGGCTTTTTATATATTAGGAACATGAAAAATTTGAAAATTGTCTCTGCTTTAATTGTAACTCTATTAGCATCAACAAGTTACGCAGCAAGTGGCGCTGCTGCTGTGGTTGCCCGTGCCGCAGGCAAGAGCTATTCTGAGCCTACCCGTCAAGAATTTTTGAAAGGCTGCCTCGAAGGTGTGGAAGCTCCTATTTGCGAGTGTGTCCTGAAAAAGCTGGAAGGCAAGTACGATGAAAATCTTTTCAAGGGTTTGGAAAGCAGATTGTCCTTGGGAATCGAGGACAAGGACTATGTGGATTTCATCGTGAATTCCACTACGGAATGCTCTATCTTTGTGGATGGTCCCGAAGAACATTCCATGTTGCCCCCTGCCGCAAGTCAGCCGCCCCCGCAGTCGGTAAATACGAAGAGCATCGCCGGATTTCAGGTTACCGACGAGGAAATCATGTTCCTGAAGGCGATGCTGCAAAGCCCCCTCATGAAGGAAACGTTCGTGCAAACTTGTACCGTTTCTGCAATGGAGTGGCTCGGGGCGACTCAGGCCGACAAAACCTGTTCCTGCGCCTACGATAAACTTTCCAAGGACTCTAAAATAGCTGATAAGCTGCTCTCGTCTGGTAGCGATGACTTGTCTGATTTCGGAACGTGGGGCTTCGAATATGTCGAGTCGTGCTTGCCCAAGCAATTTCCCAAGGAAATGGATAACGCCTTCCTAAAGGAATGCATGAAAGTTGGCGACGTAAAGAAATCCACCTGCGATTGCGTACTCAAGTCCATCAAGAAGGATTACAACGTAAAAAGCCTTCTAAGGAAGGCTTTCGAGGATTCCAAAACTCTGGAATTGGAAATGACTTTGAAGGCGACCCAGTGCCTAGCTAATTAAAAAAAACGCCCCGAGTGAAGGGCGCTTTTTTTTGCTTTTTAATTTGAATCCTTGACGCAACGGACCATTCTTTTGTCAGTTTTGCGACTATTGTTCCATACGTTAAGTTGGGTTGATTGTCCCGTTGTAATACCGGCGTAATTTGCTGCGGTGTTGAGATTGCCTGTTGTGTAATATCCATAGAAGTTGCTACTTCCGTAGGCGGAAAACCCTGTTTCGTTGGTTCCATCGTCATAGTTGTCATCCATGAATTCTATGGCTTTTGAACCTTGCTCTAAAAGGTTTTTGAATTCGTTGTCCGAAGGAATATGCCAGCCTGCAGGACATATTCCTTGATGATTTTCAACTGCACTGTATGTGCTTTGGGAGTATTCTGTACCAATATCCATTGCTTGTAACCAGGTGTATTGGTAGTACGGAATGTATCCCTGGAACGGAGCGTTCGTTAACAAGGCGTTTGGTACTTTATAACTGAGATTTCTAGTCATCCACTCGTAATCGCCAATTTTTACATACTTGTAGATGTTATGATCACGCAAATCTTCGAAGAACATTCCGCTTGCGTCTGAGTAGTAGTAAGTTCCGTTTTCGCAATAGCCGGAACGCGGAGTGTATGTTTTCCCGTCGCAAAGATCGTACAACGAATAGCTGGAACAGAATTGTGTTGTTTTGTCGTACTTGATATCCTGAAGGCCGCAGGTACCGATGTTTTCCTTTGCTACGATTAAGTCGTTCAAACACTCTTCACTTAAAATATTGTATTCTGAACCGTTGCACAAAGGTATTACGTCTAGACCGTCGCAGAAACTTTCGGTTGGTTTGTAGGCGTCGCCAATTACGCCATTGGCGAGACAAACTTCGTATCCGTCATCTTTTTTGTAGATGTTTCCGTCTCTTGCGCAGAGACTTTTTGTAACATCGTATTTTGTACTTGCGGGACCGCAGGTTCCGACGAGTTCATTTTTGACGACAGCTCCGTCAATGCATTCTTCAATTACTGGATTGTATTCCTCGGAACCACATTTGGGACCCTCTTCACTAGAACTAGACTCCTGTTCTTCAGAGGAACTGGAAGAATCTTCTGCATCAGAACTGCTGCTGGGCTTTTCGCTGGAACTGGATTCCGCCGGTTCCTCGGAACTGGAAGAATCTTCTGCATCAGAACTGCTATCGGGTTCTTCAGATGAACTGGAGTTTACGCTGCTGGAACTAGATTCGTCTGTTTTGCTAGAACTGGAAACGTCTTTGCGGTCTTTAGAACTGCTGGAAACTTCTACACTGGAGGATGATTGTTTTTCGTCCTCATCTACATCGTGCCATTCACCGTCGCGACAAATATAGGCGGTGCCAGCCTCTTCCACATAAACAATGTTGTCTTCGTTTTTCTTGTTACAGTCGGAAAGATCTTCTACCGATTCGGCCACGGGAACTTCGTTGCCGAAGCTAGGTTCTTCATCTCCGCAGGCCATAAAGGAAAGTGCCAGTGAGGAACAAACGGCTGCTGAAAAAATCTTTAGATACTTGTTCATGGAATATTCCGAATACTGAAATAGTTTGAACAAAATATAGTAAACCCAATTTTTAGCATATAAAACAAAAGCCGTACAAAAAAGAAGAAGCGCCTGCAACCAGACGCTTCTTAATTTATCGCAAAAACGGGCGATATAAGTTAGCTTTAGGTGAGTGAAGGTAAGTCGCAAAGAAAACAACCCGGAACGGCCTTGTTTTCGCGCGATCTTACCTCACGAGCATCTAAATGGAACTACTTATAGAGCAGAGCGAACACCATGCCAGGACGGAAGTACTTACCAGCGGTATACTTCAACGCAGTGCTGTGCATGAGTGTGAACAGCTTTTCAGCATCAACCTTGGCGTCCTTGGCGATGGCACCGTAAGCCTTGGTGAAGGCAGCCACATTGCGGGGGAGCTTGGGGCTAATGCGGGAGTCAGCAAGCAGGGCGCCCTTAGCGAGGAGAGCCTTGTGCATCTTATCTGCAGCGGCCTGAGACAAACCGAAGTTTGCAACCAGGGCGGCAGCGTGCAGGCGGCAAGAACCGTTGAAACCTTCCGGTGCAGCGAAGGGAACCTTAGCTTCATCGTAGAGGTTACGGGTCATGGAATCGCCCAGGTCGGCAGCTTCCTTCACAAGACCGTGCATCATGCAAGCGGTCATCACGCTGTACTGAATACCGATCCAAACGTCGTGAGCCTGGAAGTTGAATTCATCCAGCGGGCTACCATCCTTATGAACAAGGTTTGCGGCACCAATCAGCGGGCTGTTTGCCTTGTAGTTGGTGTTGAAGACCTTCAGGAGGTTCTTCTTAGCCTTGTTAGCATCGCAGATGGGCTTCAGGCCCAGCATACGCAGGTAGGTGTCTGCCAGGAGAGTATCAACGAATACATCGTCACAGTCGTTGGAAACCTTCTTTTCCCAAGAAGCGGTGAATGCTTCCTTGCACTGAGCGGTGATCCATGCCTTCTTGAGGCCGCGGAGTTCAGACTTGGAAAGTTCTACGTCAGAAGGAATTTCGCCAGCGTTCAACCAAGCGTTGATAGCCTTGACGCCAGCCTTCGGGCATTCCGGAAGTTCCACAGATTCCTTCACGGCTTCGCGGAGCTTTGCATATTTGTCGGCGTTGATGTCCTTCATTTCCATGGGGGTAACGAAGAAGTGGTAGTAACCTTCATTTTCGTCCCACAGTGCTTCGTCGAATTCCTTGTTTGCAGCAACGGACTTTTCGTTCCACTTGTCAGCCTGAGCCTTGTCGCCAAGGAGTTCTGCAATCTTTGCTGCTGCGCGGAGGCCTGCAATCCAGAGAGAACCGCAGTAAACGGAAATACCGTGAGAGGAAAGGTTGTCGAAGGTGTCGTCGGTACCGTGAGTCAGCGGGAAGTTTTCGCCTTCGTTTACCATCTTTTCCAGGTATTCCATGGCTGCGTAGACCGCGTCCTTGCATTCCTTCAGAACTTCAATATTCTTGGTGGTCACATAGTGACGGAGAACCATGAGGACGTACTTGGGAGCCAGATCCTTCCATTCCTTCACGTTGTGCCAGTCGTAGGCGTCCGGTTCTGCATCGAAGGGACTACCAAGGTCATGAATCACGGCGCCACGAACAGCGCGGGGGCCTTCCAGCTTCGGATCCGGAAGATCTGCGAAGGGCAGGTTCACGTATTCGTGATGACGACGACGGTTTTCGTTAACAGCGAGGATAGCATCGCCGAAACGCTTCATCACAACGCCATCCAGGCGCGGCATCAAAGCCAGCAGGCTGAAGCTGCCGTAGAAGTAAACGTCCAGGGAGTTGAAGAACGGATAGTCAGCGCATTCGCGAACCAGGAAGCGGTCTTCCTTGTCCCACACGGTAGCTTCAGCAAGGAAGCTGAGGGTGTTGATAGCGAGGCTCTTGAATTCAACCTGCTTGTTGGCTGCCTTGTAGATCTTTGCGACCTTAGCCTTCGGGACCAGAGCTTCGAATGCCTTAAGGCGTGCGTCGAAGGTCTTGTCTGCAGAGAGAGCTTCGTCCAGGATTGCGCCAACGCGGCCATAAGCTTCCGGATAGAAAGCGGTGTACTTCTTCTGGCTGGTGAGCTTAACGAGCTTGATTTCCGGGAAATCCAGAACCATGTTGAACTGGAAGGAAACCTTCTGCTTGGGCTTGAGGACCACAGTCACAGCGATAGCGCCAGCGATAGTTTCGCGGCCACTGTAGACGTTCTTCACAAAGGTGTTGTTCACGCGACCGCTCTGGAGTGCAGCCTTTACGGTAGCTGCTGCGTCGTCCTGATAGAACATGGGCTTCACGGAAACGTTCAGGTTGTCCTTCTTGTTCCATGCAACGGAAATACCCATGCAGCCGTTGAAATCGCTAGCGGGCTGCTGTTCTTCGTTGTAGAATTCGATACCGCGGACTTCACGGCCATCGGCTGCTTCCATGCTGAAGGAAACTGCCTTGGGGTTCTTGGCCATGGGAACCAGAACGAAACTGGAGTCCTGAACGCCCTGACGGTCCTTGCGAGCATAGTAGCCGCAGAGGCTGTCCTGAACTTGGACGATGGTCATTTCGCGAGTTTCCTTGGTGGTGTTTTCCAAGGTAAATACGGTGGCGTTCACCGGCAGGCTGGAGAGACGTTCGTCACCCGGAGTCACATAGCTGGACTGGGTCTTGGTAATCTGAACGCCCTTGCCTTCGTACTTGGTTTCGCTAACAGGGTAGAGTGCGGTGTACTGCATCTTAGCAGCGTCGTAACCTTCCTGGCCAAGGAAAGTCTTGTCGTCTGCCCATGCGGCGGTCAGAGCGCCCTGGCGAGCAATCTTTTCGCCAACAACACCATCGAAGAAATCGATAACCACTGCGCGGTTCACTTCTTCGGTCTTTGCGCCCTTCTTGGCCAGGAGAGCTGCGGTGCGGTCGCTCCACTGGATGTGCCAGCGTTCGAATGCGGCCATGTTGTTCTTCAGGAATTCCTTATCGGAAAGAATCTTGTTCAGCTTTGCTTCAGCCTTCTTCTGATCAGTTTCGGTGAAGAGTGCGGAACCCTTAGCGTCCACCAGGGTGAACTTGCCCAGGTAGGTGGTAAATGCTGCAAAGTTGTAGATAGCCAGCTGAGCCTTTTCGCTGATTACTGCTTCGCGGAAGAAGAAGTTATTGAAGCGGAGGTCAGAAGCCTTTTCGGTGCGAACCTGAACACCCGGCATCACGTTCATCACGGGAGTGGTGCCTGCGGGAGTTGCAGTAAAGGTAGAACCAATGCCGCCCACTGCGATACCGGTGGTAGACGGAGTGGTAGAAAGCGGGGTATACCAGGGCTGGATGAATTCCACGGCAAGACCTGGGGTCATAAGCTTCTGGACGGAACCGGCCATCTTGGCGCCGGCAAGGTATTCTTTAGTGCTCATATAGATTTCCATTGAATGGAGGGTTAAAATTTATCATGCATAATCTAGCATTTTGACCGCGTCCTAGTGTATCGCTAGCTCCTGAATATGGTTACAATTGAGTACGAAAAACGGCCCACCCGGAGGCGGACCGTTATCAAAACTCTTTCGAGAAAATCTACAGAGAGAATCCAGCGAAGATGTTGTTGCTCAAGTGGGGGAGAATACCCATGAGGATCACAGCTGCGGTAAGCAGGAATGTGACCGCAATCTGACGCTTGGTCATACGGAGGGGAGAAAGTTCTCCTTCCGGTTCGTCAGCCCAGGCACTCTTGATGACCTGCAAGTAGTAGTAGAGAGCCAGCACGTTGTTCAGAACGGCGAATACAACCAGGGCGTAGTGGCCGGTGGATGCACCGCTAAAGAACAGGTGGAACTTACCGAAGAAACCTGCAAGAGGCGGAATGCCTGCCAAGCTGAACATTGCTACTGCCAAAGCGGTTGCAAGGCTCACACTCTGCTTGGAAAGACCTCTGAGAGAATCGAAGGATTCTTCACGACGGTGTCCAATGACGCCGAATACGAAGAATGCCAGGTAGTTAGCCAAGGTGTAGAGGAACAGGTAGTAGATGATTGCTGTCTTTGCAGTTTCGGCGGGGCCGATGAGTGCAACCATGATGTAGCCTGCCTGAGCAATTGAGCTGTATGCCATAAAGCGGCGGAGACGGCTCTGCTTCAAAGCGCCAAGGTTGCCTACGAACAAGGTAACGCCAGCGAGAATTGCAATGAGCGGGGCAATCTGTTCCTGTACAGGAGCCAAGGGACCGTAAATCAGAACAACCAGGAATGCGATGGCTGTTGCCTTAGAGGTTACTGCCAAAAGTGCGGTAACAGGAGAAGGTGCGCCTTCGTAAACATCCGGTGCCCAGGTGTAGAACGGGAACAGGGTCAGCTTGAAACCGATTCCGCAGAAGAGGAACAGCACGGCGATCCACAGCAACGGGGAAGTTCCTGCGGCAGCGGCACTCTGGATGGCGTCGAAGCTAATAGAGCCTGCGAAACCATAGAGGTAGCTGAAACCGAATAATTCAAACGCTGTTGCCACAGAACCCATCAGGATGTACTTGGTGGCGGCTTCGGAACCCAAGAGGTCTTTCTTGTTCCAGGCGGTCAGAATGTACATGGGAATGGTTGCCATTTCAAGACCCAGGAAGAACGTCAGCAGGTCGCATGCAGAAACCACAATGTAGCCGCCGAAGGTGGCGAATGCCACGGTTCCTGCAAACTCTGCAATCTGGTTCATCTGGGGTTTGCCATCGGCGCCGTGATCGAAGTAATCCTTGGCAAGGAGCAGTCCCAGCAGGGCACTCAATGTAAGCACTTCACGCATGAGAATGCCGAAGTCGTCTACACGCCAGTTGCTAATGAAATAGTTTCCGCTTCCGCCAACCAAGGGCAAGAAATTCAACATCACAAATACTGCGATGAGGCCAACGCAAGCCAAGCGCCAAGGCAACTTGGAATTCTTGATGACCAGGCGGCATCCGATCACGAGGAAGGGAAGAATCAGAAGAACGAGATCGGGGATGATGAAATTAGGTACAATAAAACTCATATTAACCTCCAATCACCGGTGCTTGGGCTGCTGCAAGTTTTGCAAAAATCGGAGCAATGCTCTGGTCAAGCATATCTGCAATCCAACCCGGGAAAATACCGATCAAAAGCAAGCAAAGAACGAGGACGATCACCACAATCTTTTCGCGAAGGTTGGCGTCGGTCAAGGTTTCGTACTTGGCAGGCATATTGCCGTGGAGCATGCGGTTTGCAGTCTGCAAAATATAAACCGCAGTGGTAGTGATAGAAAGAATTGCAAGAACCGTCACAATGCGGGTGAGGGTAGAATCCTGAGCGAAAGCTCCAATGAAAATGTTGCTTTCGGCTACGAAACCGCTGAAGCCCGGCAAGCCAAGGCCTGCAAAACCTGCGATGGCGAAGCCCACGCCAAGGAAGGGAACCTTGCGCATAATGCCGCCCATTTCGGTAATGTCACGAGTGTGGGTACGTTCGTAAATCATACCGATGGTTGCGAAGAACAAACCGGTCAAGAAACCGTGGGAAATCATCTGGAGGGATGCGCCGCGGAGACCCACCGGAGTGATGGCGGCGAGGCCCAGGAAGATAAGGCCCAAGTGGCTGATGGAACTGTAAGCAGTGATGTACTTAAGGTCCTTGTGGCGGAGCGCGATGAAGGGGCCCAGAACCACATTGAAGATCAAGAGAGCCACAACGTAGGGGAGCCAAATCTTAGCGGCTTCCGGCATCAGGAACATGGCTACGCGAAGGCAGCCATATGCGCCCATCTTCATCATCACGCCTGCAGCCAGCATAGAAACTGCGGTAGGTGCAGAGGCGTGGCCGTCCGGGCTCCAGAAATGGAACGGGAACAGAGAAGAGCTGACTGCAAAACCCATGAACATCAGCGGGAATGCCCACATCTGGAAATTCATAGGAATATTAATCTTGGAAAGTTCCACAAGGCTCCAACTGGTAGAACCGCTTTCGAAGTAGAGGCCGAAAAGCGTTGCCAAAATCATGGAGGAGCCGAAGGCAAGAGTCAAGGTAAGTTTCTTACCACCGTAATCCTTGCGGCCAGAACCGTAGCCGGCAATCATCAGGTACATGCACAGGGCTTCCATTTCGTAGAACACGAAGAATAGAACCAAGTCCATGCTCATGAACACTCCGTACACGCTTGTAGCAAGCATCTGAATCAAGGCGAAGAATACCTTCTGGTTTCCCTTGATTTCCCAGCTTACGAGAATGCCGCCCCACACGATTACCGCGGTAAGGAGCAACAGGAACATGTTGAGGCCGTCGGCACCAACAATGTAGTGTGCGTTCAGACTGCTGATCCAGGGAATATCCGTAAAGAATCGAAGGAACAGCGGGGCTGCCTTGTCATCAATAGGAGTTCCGGAAAGAGCGTAAACTCGGTAGGTGAGGTATCCCACCAAAGCCAGAACGAAAGTTCCGGAGAAGGCGTGGATGCCCTTGATCAGTTTTGCCTTGGTTCCAGGAATCGGGACGCAGACAAGAACGGTCAAAAGCGGGATGAACCAAATCAGATTAAAAAGTAATGTATCCATAGTACTTTAAACCTCTCAATCCTTAAAACGGGAGCTGACCGAAGAAACGCCACAGCAGTACGCCGACCACCAGGGTTCCCAGGTAGAAAGTCAAGTTGCCGCTTTGGGCGCGACGAACGAGACTGCCCAAAGTATGTACGAACCACACGACGAAAGCGAGGATGCCTTCGATGATGTAATCCTGGATGAATCGTGCAACACGAGCAATGCCGCCGATAACGAACTGGCGAACCACTGCGTAGTACATTTCATCGAAATAGAACTTGTGGTAGATAACCTTGTAGACGCTGCCGCGATTGATGTCGTCGAGAGCACGCTCCACTTTTGCCTTGGGGCTTGCGTAAAGAACCCAGGCGATAAGCAATGCGACAACAGCGATTGCTACGGCAACGTAGGGAATCCAGTGAGCTTCAGTCAACTGGACAAGCTGCGGAACGTGAAGCTTTCCCGGAACAAAGAATTCTTCGAACAAACCCTTTGCTGCAAAACCGCTAGCCAATGCAGGCACAGCAAGAATTGCAATGGGAAGAGTCATAAAGAAATCTTCGTGAACGTGGCCTGCCTTGACGCTTTCGCTGCGGGGTGCGCCGTGGAAGGCCAGGAAGAACAGACGGAACATGTAGAAGGTGGTAAGACCGCTGGTCAAAAGTGCCAGGCCGAATACCACATAATGATGTCCCTGGTAAGCCGTCAAGATGATTTCATCCTTGGAGAAGAAACCGGAGAACGGCGGAATACCGGAAATTGCCAGAATGGAAATCAATGCGCAGATGTAGGTCAAGGGCATCTTCTTGCGGAGGCCGCCCATAGCGTCCAGATCGTTGGTATGAACCTGATGAATCAGGGAACCTGCAATAAGGAACAAGCTGCACTTGAAGAAGGCATGGGTAAAGATGTGGTAGGTGGATGCGGTCCAACCGGTAGCGATAACAACATCGCCCATACGGCAAACACCCAGGGAGAACATCATGTAGCCCAGCTGAGAAAGAGTGGAGTAAGCGAGAATGCGCTTAATGTCTTTCTGAGTGCAGGCGATAACAGCTGCAAATACCATGGTAAATGCGCCCACCACCATAATCAAGTTCATGGTGCTTCCGCTGAGAGCGAAGAAGGGGAACAAACGTGCGACCAGGTAAACGCCAGCCACCACCATGGTGGCGCTATGAATGATGGAAGAAACCGGGGTCGGACCTTCCATAGCGTTGGGAAGCCAAATGTGCATGGGGAACATAGCAGACTTACCCCAGCCACCGGTGAAAATCAGGACGCCGCCAAGAACAAGAGCTTCTGCCTTGGTAACCACCATAAAGCCCAGGTCAATGAACTGGCTCTGGAATGCACTCAAGGTAAGGGCGTTGATCTTTTCGAAGTCAAAGCTCTGTACCACGAAGCTCACGATCACAATGCCCAGCAGGAAGAAACTGTCGGCGAAGCGGGTGAGGATGAATGCCTGCTTGGAGGCGCTCACTGCAGAAGGCTTGTGATACCAAAAGCCGATAAGCAGGTAACTGGAAACGCCCACCAGTTCCCAGAAGATAAACATCTGGAAAAGGTTGGTTGCAGCCACAAGGCCAAGCATGCTAAAGCTGAACAGGGAAAGCAATGCGAAGAATCGGCCTTCGGCACGGTCTCCACGCATATAGCCCACGCTGTAGATATTCACCAGGAAAGCGATGAATGTTACGACAACAAGCATCATGATGGAAAGAGGATCCACCAAGAGGCCGATGTTAGCTACAAAGCTTTCTGCGAACTTCAAGAAGGGCAGTTCAAAGAGAATAGCCTTCTGCGGGGCGAATCCCGAAGAGAAGTAGCTGACGGCGAGCAGCAGGGCAGAAATCATGGCGATGCCGTTGCAGATGATTGCAAAAGCGGCTGCACCCTTGGCGGAACGCTTGCCCAGGAAGAGGCCGTTCACCACGAAGGTGAGGAGCGGCATCAAGAAAATGAGATAGCTGATAGAGACGTCATTAATCATGGAGATCCCTCAACTGTTCTACGTCAAGACTCTTGCGACGACGGTACATGCTAACGATAATGGCCAAGGCCACTGCCATTTCGCATGCGGTCACTGCGATGACGAAAATGCTAAACACTGCGCCTGCAGTAGAGTCTTTTGCGCTAAAGTAGGCGAATGAAATAAAGTTCATGTTGGCTGCGTTCAGCATGATTTCCATAGAAATCAGCATACCCACCAAGTGGCGGCGACGCATGAGGCCCCAAAGGCCGATGCCAAAGAGAATGAACGCGAGGATAAGGCAATTCATCAAAGTCATTACTTGTCCTCCTTGCCGCGGCGAGCGATAGTAATTGCGCCAATCAAGGTTGCCAGCAATAATACGCTTACGATTTCAAAGGGAAGAATGAAACCATCGGCGCCGTAACCCAGAAGCCTTAAAGACAAAGCCTTGAGGGATGCAAAACCTTCGGGAGCTGTCGCTGCAGTAGTTACAAGACCCTGCACCGGCAACAGGCACTTGACCATGATCGCAACGAATGCAATGCTCAGAATGAATGCTGCAAAGAATCGAGGAATCTTTGTGGAAAAAGCATCTTCGCCCAAATGGCTTGTGAGCAAGATGGTGAAGATTACGAAAATCACCACACCGCCGATGTACACCATGATCTGTGCCAGGGCGTTGAATTCGGCGTGGAGCAGCAAGTAGAGAACGGTTGTTCCCACAAAGGAGAAAATGAGGAATACTGCGCTCTGCAAAATGTTCTTGACCGCAACAGTGCAGATGGCTGTCACCACCATGACGAATGCGACCACGTAGAAGGCAATGTCGATTCCGCCTGTGGGGAATACGTTTGCCAAACTTGAAAGAGACGGGAACATTAGCCTTGACCCTCCTTCTTGTTCAAAATCATTTCCAGCGAGTTGATGTCGGTAGTAGCCACTTCAAATTCAGGAACCATTTCGATGGCGCCGAAGGGGCAGGCTTCTACGCAGAGGCCGCACTGGGTGCAACTTGCAAAGTGATACACGTAGCGACCCAGGACCTTCTTGCCGGCTATGTTCTTGGTTGCCTGAACATTGATGCTTCCATTGGGGCAGCTACGTTCGCACATGCCGCAAGCGGTGCAACGGTTGTTACCTTCGGCGTCTTCCACCATGGAAAGGCGGCCGCGGAAACGTTCGTGCATCTTCAAGGTCTTGCGATTTTCCGGATACTGTTCCGTGACGATCTTTTTCGGATTGAAGAAATACTTGAGGCTAACGGACAAGCCACAGAGCAGGCTCCACGGGCCGGTAACGCACTTCTTCAAGTATTCCTTGATATACTGTTTTGTAGAAATTTTTTTCTGTTCCATAAAATACCTCTACCTTAGCCTACCAAAGCCACATAAGCAGCGCCAGCCACCAGCATCAGCAGGTTCAGGGGCAGCAGGAATTTCCATTCAAAACTCATCAACTGGTCTACACGGGGGCGGACAAAAGTCCAACGGACCATCATGTAGGCCCAAATCATGAAGAACACCTTGGCGAAGAACCAGATAACTCCCGGAATTATGGTGAGGTATCCGTCAATTGCGGCAATGCCCAGGCAAGGTGCGTGGAAACCGCCCAGGAAGCAAGTCACTGCCAGGGAGGAGTTGGTCACCAGTGCGATGTATTCTGCCAAGTAGAACATGGCAAACGGAGTGCCGTTATATTCAGTATGATAACCGCCGGTCAATTCCTGTTCAGCTTCTGCAATGTCGAAGGGGGCGCGGTTCATTTCTGCAGTAGAAGAAATGAAGAACAGGATGAAGGCGATAAAGCCAAGTACGGGAACCTTGAAAATCATCCAGTCAAAGACGGTGCCGCTCTGGGTCTGGGTAATGGTCATCAGGTTGGTGGAACCGGAGATCATGACCACGAACAAAAGTACCAAGGCAAAGGAGATTTCGTAGCTGATCATTTGTGCGCCGCTACGAAGAGCACCAAGCAAGGAGTACTTGTTGTTACTGGACCAGCCGCCAAGCAAGATGCCCAGCACGCCGAAACCGTTGATGGCGATAATCAGGGGAATGCCCATGTCGATGTCTGCAACCACCAGGTTCTGGCCGAAGGGAATCAGTGCTGCCACCATGAAGGGTGCAATCAGCACAACCAGCGGAGCCAGGAAGTAGATGAACTTGTCAACGCCACCAGGTGCGTAGACTTCCTTGAAGAGCATCTTCAGAACGTCGGCGATGGTCTGGATGGTACCGTGCCAACCCAGGCGCATGGGGCCCAAGCGGCATTGCACATGGGCACAAACCTTACGTTCCATGTAGATGAGGATCGGGGCGGAACCGATGTTTACCACGCAGACTGCAATCACGCAGATAACTGCGTTAATCAAAAAGGCGACAATGCTGTTCAAGGTGTCGGACTGGATGGCTGCCGGCAGGTATTCTGCAAGCTTTGGCACCCATTCTCGTACGAAGTCGCCAACAGGATTTGTTATGGAGGGAACGAACATGTAATTACCTACCTGTCAATTTCCGGAATCACGGGGTCCAAGGTTGCCATGATGGTCACCAAGTCAGAAACGGTGAGACCCTGGCACATCTTGTTCAAAACGCCAATATGGGGGAAACTTGGACCGCGTGTATGAATGCGGTACGGCTTGTCGCCTGCAGCAGCCACCACGTAAGTAGCGTAAAGACCCTTAGCAGTTTCGATTTCGCTGTAGTAGCGGCCAGGATTCAGCTTTACGGGCTTTTCCTTGCTGCGCCACGGACCTTCAGCGGGGAACTTGTCTATGCACTGGCGGAGAATGCGCATGGATTCATGGATTTCTGCAATACGTACGTTGTAACGGTCGTAGCAGTCACCATTGTAGGTCACAGGCACATCGAATTCCAGCTGGCTGTAAATGCTGTAGGGGTTGTTGCGACGAACGTCGAAGTTCATGCCGCTGGCTCGGGCCACGGGGCCGGAGCAAGCGTAGGCAATAGCGTCTTCCTTGGAGAGAACGCCGATACCGATGCTTCGTTCGCGGACAATCACGTTCTTGGAAAGGAAGCGTTCGTAATCCTTCATGGTGGATTCCAAATGTTCCAGGAACGCTTTGACGCGAGGAATAAATGTGTCGGGAACGTCGAAACGGCTTCCACCCGGTCTGAAGAAGTTCATGGTCAAGCGAGAACCGGTTACTTCTTCCAGGATGTCGTGAATCATTTCTCGTTCCTTGAAACCGAAGAGCAGGCAGGTCTGGCCTCCCAAATCGCCGCCGAAGCAGCCGAAGAACACCAGGTGGCTAGCAATACGGCCCAGTTCCTGCAACATGACGCGGATATATTCCTGACGTACGGTAACGCCGATGTTCATGCCCTTTTCGTAGGCAAGGACCACACCCAGGTTGTTCTGGATGGCGGTCAAATAGTCTTGACGGTCGGACATGGGAATGTACTGCAGGTAGCTCATAGATTCGGCCTGCTTTTCCATGCCGCGGTGAATGTAACCGTGATGGGGAACCAGTTCTACGATGGTTTCGCCGTCCATGCGGATGGCAAGACGAAGGGCACCGTGGGTACTGGGATGCTGGGGACCCATATTGACGAAGAATTCGTCGGAATAGGCCTCGCTATTTTCGTCACGGATGATTTTGAATCCCGGAGGGAGCTGTATCATACTCATACGGGCCTCTTAATCATTTCGGGGTGAGTGAAATCTTTACGCAGCGGGTAGCCTACGAAATCCTTGTCCAGGAAAATGCGGCGGAGGTCGTCGTGACCTTCAAACTTGATGCCAAACATATCGTAGACTTCTCGTTCCTTGATGCTTGCGGCGGGGTACAGGGTTGTGATGCTGGGAACCTTTGCAAGCAGGCTGGTAGCGCGCTTTTCTTCGGGAATGGATTCGTCCTTCTTCAGCGGCACGCAGAAGAAGACCTTGTGGCCCAAATCAATGCTGCGAAGCTGGGTAATCAATTCAAAGTGATCCGGGTAGTCGATGGCTGTTACATCAATGAGGTAGTCCATCTTGAATGCAGGATCGTTCTTTACAAATTCTGTAGCAGCCAGGTATTCGTTTACATCCAGTGTAATTTCTACGGGACTGTCGGATGAAGCCTTGGCCAAGGTATTTTCCAGAACGCTCTGGCCATCTTCGGTCTTTGCGTCTTCTGCAATACCCTGGATGGAGGCGCTGGGGAACTTTGCCTTGATCTTCTTGAAAATCTCAGCCTGGGAAAGTTCACCCTGGGTAAGGGTTGCGGCTGCAGGGCGTTCCACTTCGGGGAATGCTTCCTTTACGACGCGTACAGGCTTGAAAGTGCTCTTGTAGTCCGGGTTTTCTGCCTTGAACTTTTCGCGGGCTTCGGCCATTTCCTCGTCCTTGATTTTCTCAAGTTCGGCCCAGGCCTTGGCGGCTTCGCGGTAACGGTCAATCCGGGAAACATCCTCGGGATAGCCTTCCTGCCACGGCTCGCGGCAGGTTTCCTTCAGGATCTTTTCACGAAGTGTAAGAAGACCGTGGAAAAGAGCTTCGGGGCGGGGCGGGCAACCGGGCACGAATACGTCTACCGGCAGAATATTCTGGGCGCCGCGAACCACGGAGTAGTTGTCGTAAATGAAGGGGCCGCCGCTAATGGTGCAGGCGCCCATGGCCAAAACGTACTTGGGGCCGGGCATCTGTTCCCACAGCATCTGGATGGCGGGAGCCATGCGCTTCGTAATGGTACCTGCCAGGATGAACAAGTCGGCCTGACGGGGGGAGGCGCGGAACACTTCTGAGCCGAAACGGGCAATGTCGTAACGGGCCATGGAGCTACTCATCATTTCGATAGCGCAGCAGCTGGTACCGTAAGTGAGGGGCCAAATGGAATTGGCTCTAGCCCAGTTTACCACATAATCCACGGCGTTGACAACGTACTTGCCGCCGGGAATGGGGTCCAGGATCTTAGGTGCAAAATTGATTATTCCCATTTGAGAATTCCTTTTTTCCAAGCGTAGGCGAGGCCGGAAACCAGAATCGCCAAGAAAATCACCAAGTCAACAATCACAATGACGGGGGAAAGAGCGGTGTTTCCTGCCATGATTTCCTTGAAATTGGCCATGACCGGGAGCAGGAACAAGGCTTCTACGTCAAAAACCAGGAAAAGCAGGGCGAAAACATAGTAGCCCACCTTAAACTGGATTCGGGCATTACCGAATGTTTCCATACCGCATTCGTACGGAAGCATCTTATTCTTCGTCTTTCTAGTGCGATAGCCTAGCAATAGGCCCACCACCGTGGCTGCCGCCGCGATGAACGCTCCTAAAAAGAGGAATATGGATAATATGATGTATTCAGACATGTTGATCCTCAATCCTCAATTAATAAAAGTTCTGCAGTTCCTGGACTGTTCCGAACAAAGTATTGCCGATCTGGAATCGGTCCAGGACGTGCTTCAGCAGGTCCTTGAATTCGACGATCGTTGCGGCATTCATTTCGTTCAGTTTCTCCTGAATTGCGTTCACATAGCCAGAACCCACCGGCTTAGCCTTCATGTCCTGCATTTCTCCGCTCCACTGCTGGAGCATCTGGTCAGTATCAATTCGGGCGATTACGTAGCGGGTTGTAGATTGTAACTCTTGCAAAAAGTGTACCAAGAAGATTTCTTCCTGGAGAATACCCCAGCGTTTGTCCTTGGAATAGAGGGCGGCGTTGCCATTTTTGCCGTAAAAAACGGCTGCCTGGGCATACTCAAGGCAAGTCATGAGCAGGCGCTCATAACGCTTGATTTCACGACTCAGGTGCTGGAACCAGATGGCGTCTGCCACCGGATTGGGCTCCGTACGTTCGGCAACTTCGTTGGGGAAAAGGGCTCTGAAGGCGTAGTAGACTTCTTCGTAATAGCGATTGCGCATTCGGCAGTTGAAGGCGCGATTCTTTAGGGTATAGTCGCTATGGTGCAGAGTTGAAATCATAGTTTCTCTACCTCACGAACACCGGAAATGTTCTTGATGTTGTTCATGACAGATTCAATCTGGTCTTTGCGGAAAGCCTTGCAGACAATCTTGATCCTGCCTGAGGAATGCTTGCTTGCCACAGTCATTCTTTCCAGGAAGATGTTGGCCTTCTTCAATTCTGTGAGTACATCCAAAGTAATATTCTTGCGGTTGTCAGTTTGGATTGTCAGGTGGGTGGTGAAGGAATGACTTGTTTCTTCGTTCCATTCCACAGCCACTTGTTGTTCCTTTGGCAACTTCTTCAGTTCAGCGCAGTCGGCGCAATGGATTTCAATACCGATCTGGGGGCGGAGTACGCCAATGATCTTGTCTCCAGGGACCGGTCCGCAGCACTTACCAAAGTGGATCAAGAGCTTTGTCTCGCCGCCAATTTGCAGAGGCATTTCGTCGCGAACGTCATTCTTCTTGTCCTTGTTGAAGCCGGGGAAGAATCGCAACGATGCAGACTCCTTGGTCACGTCGCGGCCACCGCTAATGAATCGTTGGATGTCTACCAGTGGCAGTTCGCCTTCGCCAATGCGCTGATAGAAGTCATTGATGTCAGCCGTGCCGAAGAACTTGCAGATGTCTTCTTCCTTGGGACGCTTGTCCTTTTCGATCTTCTGCAGGTGAAGTTCGCGAATCCAAATTTCCTTACCCAGTTCCTTTGCCTGTTGGATAAAGCTGGAACGAATCCAGCGACGCAGTTCCTGCTTGGCCTTGACTGTCTTGACCATCTCAAGCCATTCGGGGCTAGGTTCCTGGTGGGGGCTCTTCAAAATCTGGACGGTGGCACCGTTGGGAATAACCTTATCCAGGTTCACCACTTCATCATTGATTCTAGCACCAATACAGTGCAGGCCCAGTTCGGTATGAACTGCGAATGCAAAGTCCAGGACGATGGCTCCGTCGGGAAGTTCAATAGATGTTCCCTTGGGAGTAAACACGGTCATGCCTTGGGGCTTCAAGTCCACCTTCAAGAAATCCAAGTATTCCTTGGAGTCCGAAATTTCAGACTGCAGCTTTACCATGTGATTCAGCCAGGCCAGCTCTTCGCCTTCGTGCTGGGTTTCAAGCTTGTAGGCCCAGTGGGCTGCGAAACCCTTTTCTGCCACCACATCCATATCCTTGGTACGGATCTGAACTTCCACCATCTTGTTGTCCGGACCGATTACGGTAGTATGGATACTCTGGTAGAGGTTGGGCTTGGGTGTGGCGATGTAATCCTTGAAACGGCTCTGCAGGGGAGTCCACAGGTTGTGAACGTAGCCCAAAGCCAGATAGCATTCAGGAATAGATTCCACGATGATGCGGATGGCGAAAATATCGAAGATGTCTTCGAATTGACAGCCTCGGCTGATCATCTTGTTGTGGATGCTGTAAATGTTCTTGGTACGGCCCTGGATGGTACAGTCGAAATCTTCAAGGGCCATCTTGAACTGAAGCGGTCCGATCACGGACTGGATGTACTGTTCTCGGGATTCCTTATTTTCAATAAGGGCGTCCACCAGCTTCTGGTATTCATCCGGATTGACGTACTTGAAGCTCAAGTCTTCAAGTTCAGTCTTCAGCCTGTAAAGACCGAAACGGTGTGTCAGCGGAATATAGATGTCCAGGGTTTCCTGGGCGATGGCCTGACGACGTTCCGGCTTCATGTAGCGCATGGTACGCATGTTGTGGATACGGTCCGCGATCTTAATCATGATCACGCGGGGATCCTTGGCCATGGCGATAATCAGCTTACGGTAGGTTTCCGCCTTCTGGGCGGTCTTGTTGGCTTCCTGGGCCGCAGTAATTTTGGTAACGGCATCCACCATGAAGGCAACGTCTTCTCCGAACATTTCGGACAGCTGTTCCAGGGTGTATTCCGTATCTTCAACAACATCGTGCAAAAGACCTGCAAGAACCGTAGGCTGGTCTTGTTTCAAGTCAGCAAGAATTTTCGCAACTTCGTAAGGATGCTCGGTATAGGGCATGCCGCTTTTGCGGTACTGGCCTTCGTGAGCAGTGGCAATAAAGGCTACAACCTTAGACAGAATCTCGCGGTCTAGAGCGGGATTCTTCTTAAGGAGCACATCGATAATGTGTGCTTGATTAGATGAAAGAGTTACCTGATCCATTGTTATCAAGTATATCTAAAAAAAACATAGGTGGTTGATAAAATGGCGAAAATAAGCAGAAAATAGGGTTTTTATTTCCGTTAGACCATATTCCAACTTGGAATACCCCGAGCGTGGGTAAAGTTGGTGTAAGGTTGTTGTCTATGGACAACACAATCCGACAAGACAACGTGATGAAGAACACTGCGAAAACTTATATTTATGCTACCTCCATCTCAAATGGTTGGGATGAGGTTGTTTTGGGTATAAAATGAAGAGTACAAAGATTCTGGCCATTACGGCCGTTGCCATGTTGTCCGTATTTAATGCCTGCGGTGACGACAAGAAATCTGTAAGCCCTGTTGTAGATGACCTCAGCTCCAGCTCAGATGCAGTCCTGTCCGAAGGTCTGCTTTCTAGCTCCAGTGATGTCATTGCTCCTGCTTCTAGTTCTAGCGAAGAAGTAAATCCGATTTCCAGCTCCAGCGAAATGGTTAAGCCAACCTCTAGCTCCAGCGAAAAGTCCGTTTCCAGTTCCAGTGCAGAAGTTGTTGCTCCGGTACCGTCCTTCAAGGAAGACTACCGCAGCGAATGCTCCATCGGTGAAATTCCCACCAGCATCAACAATGCAAAGCTGCCGGACCCGTTTAAGACTTTGGCTGGCACACGAATTTCCTCCAAGGCCGAATGGACCTGCCGCCGCGAAGAAATCGGCGCTATGTACGAAAAGATTATGTACGGTGACAAGCCTCGTAACCCCGAAAAGGTGGAAGGTAAACTTGCAGGAAGCACCTTTACGGTGACCGTTACCGACAAGGGTAAATCCGCTTCCTTCGCTGTAGCCATCAATGGTGCAGGAACCAAGGATAACCCGAAGCCTGCAATGATTGGCTTTGGCGGTGGCTTTATGGGCAATACCTGTGGTAGCCTAGGTGGCTCCCTCTCTGGTCTTGATATTGCCCAGATTATTTTTAACCCCGATAACGTGGCTCCCGAAAGCCAGCGTGGTAGCGGCAAGTTCTACGACATTTACGGATCCAATGCTAGCGCCGGTACCATTATGGCCTGGGCATGGGGCGTTAGCCGCTTGATTGACGCTCTGGAGAAAACCCCTGAAGCAGGCATTGATGTGAAGCATCTGGGCATTACCGGATGTTCTCGCTGGGGCAAGGGTTCCCTTGCCGCAGGTGCTTTCGACTCCCGAATCGCCCTGGTTATTCCTCAGGAATCCGGTTCCGGTGGTGCCTCCCTCTGGCGCGTTGGTGCTCAAGTCAACAAGCAGAAGGGTAAGCAGTTTGTCCAGGGCTTGAATAGCGCAGGCTCCGAAGGAAACTGGATGAAGACAACCTTCAAGAACTACGACGGAAAGGAAAATACTCTGCCCTTCGACCAGCACATGCTTGTGGCTATGGTGGCTCCCCGTCCCTTGCTGATTATCGACAACGCAGGCCAGGAATGGCTTGGTGAAGTTCCCTCCAACTACTGCGGACAGGCTTCCAAGGAAGTGTTCGATGCACTTGGAGTAAGCGAAAACTACACCTACAGCCAGGAAGGCGGTCACGCCCACTGCTCTTTGCCCAACGGCCAGTTTGACGAAGTTAAGGACTTCATCAACAAGTTCCTGGTGGGTAAGGATGGAATCAAGACCGGCAAGATCGACTACACCAAGAATTCTGAGTTGATCAAGTGGAATAAGTCTGATTGGATCGACTGGGAAACACCCACTCTGAAGTAAGACCTTTTTTGGGGTTCTGGATTAAAAAAAAACGCCTGGGTTTTCGCCCAGGTGTTTTTTGTAATGTCCCTTTTTTTATTTCTTGAATTTTACCGCGGTGCCGTAGACGATGATTTCTGCGGCGCCAGCCATAACGGCAGATGTCATGAAACGTACGGAAACAATGGCGTCGGCACCAATGTTCTGGGCTTGAATAACCATGCGGTTCGTGGCTTCTTGACGGGCCTGTTCCAGCATTTCGGTATAGCCTGCAAGTTCGCCACCAATGATGGACTTAAGGCCTGCAAAAACGTCGCGAACCACGTTCTTGCTGAACACGATGCTGCCCTTGACCATCTGGATGGTTTCAATTTCTTTTCCAGAAATAAAGTCCGTTGTATAAAGCTTCATATTACAAGGTGTCCTGGAACTGGTGGAACTTTTCAAGAAGTTCTGCGTAGGTCTTGGTGGAATCCAACTGGGGGAACTGAGCCACGATGGAATCCGGGGCGCAGAAGAAGCAACCCTTGTCGGCCTGCTTCAGCATACCGGTGTCGTTGAAGGAGTCGCCGCTGGCGAAAACCTTGAAGTTCAGGTCCTGCAGGGACTTGACCACCTTGGTCTTCTGGTCGTTCAGTCGCAGGTGGTAACCCTTGATCATGTCGTCTTCCACAATCAGGTTGTGGCAGAAAATAGTGGGCATGCCCAGGTTCTGCATGATGGGGTAGGCGAATTCCTGGAAAGTATCGCTGAGGATGATCACCTGGGCTTCGTCACGGAGGGTGTCCATGAATTCGCGGGCGCCCTTCAGAAGACCCAGGTTGCGAATCACGTCCTGGATGGTGGAAAGCTTAAGGCCTTCACGTTCCATGATCTTGATACGACCCTTCATCAAAACATCGTAGTCGGGGATGTCGCGGGTGGTGAGGCGCAGGTCTTCGATGCCGGTCTTTTCGGCTACGGCAATCCAGATTTCGGGAGCGAGAACGCCTTCCAGGTCCAGAGTCACGACACATTGCTTAGTAAACATAGGGTAAATCCTTCATGATTTAATTGATGATTGATGATGGATGATTGATAATTCTAAATCAACGCGGCGAAGCCGCCTGTTAAAACAATCTTCAATTTTCAATTATCAATTCTCAATTATTTCTCTCTTTCCTTGATCAAATTTCTCAGATCTTCGATTGTCACAATGTACTTGTTGCGGCAAAAATCGCAAACCATTTCCAGATCCTTGCCATCTTTTTCCAGGTCTTTCAGGTCGGATAAAGGTAAGGCTGCCAGAGAGCTGATTGTACGTTCCTTGCTGCAGGGGCAGTAGGGCTTGGCGCCGAATTCCTTGATGACTTCAATTTCGTAAGGACCTTCGAACTGGTAAAGCAGTTCTTCCACCATGGTCTTGCCGCCGTTTTCCTGGGCGTTGTACATTTCAGAGAACTTGGGCAAGTTCAACACAACCTGTTCCAAGGTGGTGGTGTCCTTTTCTTCCATTTCGGGGAAGGCTTCCACATAAAAGCCGACGGCGTAGTCCAGCTTGTTCGGGTCCTGCTTGTTGAACTGGGCTTCGATGCCCACTGCAGAAAGAATCTGTTCGGACTGGAACAAGTAGGTTGCCAGATTCTGGCCCATGGAGGGGCTAACGGCCTGTACCACGCTTTCGTGGACGCGCTTGCCGTATTCGTTCAGCTTTACCACCTGATAGTTCTGAGGAATCAGGGCCGGTTCGTCGCCCTTGATGGACTGCAGGTCGTCCTGTGGAATCATGGCGCGTACAAAGTAGTAGGACTCCTCGTCTTCCTTACGGCTGATGTAGGGGGTGGTGTCTGCCTTTGCGTAGGAAATTTCACCACCGAAGGTGGCAGTTACGCTGACAGTACCCTTCATCTTGAGGCTACTGCTCAAAAAAATGGACGAAATTGTGGTTTCAGCCAGCAATTTAAGGGAGTAAGACTGGGCACCGTGCTTTGCCCCGATTTCGTTCATTGTGTTGGTGATGTCCACAAGAACCAGGCGGAAAGGAGCCTTCTTGCCCGTAGATCGAATAATGCGGTCCTTAAGATTCATGGCACCAAATATAGTAATTCTAGGCAAAACGGCCAAAAACGGCAAAAATTAAAAGGTCTGAAAGCGGAAAAACGACAAACCTATTGTTCTTGTAGGAATATCCGATGGCGAAAACCATTTTTGGACGTGATTTACGGCTCATTTGGGGGTGTGAGGAATGCTTTAAAATAACATTATTGTAAAAATTAAGTTATATTGATTTTCGTATGGGATGTCGGCATGACATTTCGTTTTCTTGGTGGACTTGGATATGATTAGACAAAATCGCAAGTATCGTGCTGTTAATGTAAAGGGCTTCACCCTGGTGGAAGTCCTGGTTGTCGTTATTATTATCGGCGTGTTATCAAGCATGGGCGTTGCTGGACTTCAAGGGGCTGTGCAGAATAATCGAATCAAGGATGCGGGAATCAATGTGGCTGCATACCTGGAACGAACTGGAACCGAAGCTTACAGACGCAGCAGTAAACTGTGTGTAAAAGCTGTCTCTGATCAAACTTTGAAGACGTATTTGGGTAGCTGTGATGATAAAGATTTGGGCGATGCTATAGACGAGTTCTCGCTGGAATCTTTGAATAAGTTTGTGACGACGGGATTTAGCGACGCCGAGTGTTCTACTGTCTATGGTAAAACCGCTTCGGCTACGTTTACACCAAGGTTGGGGCTTTCCTCTGTTCCCGCAGGATGTTTTGTTGTTCGCTATGGTGACAGCGATAAGTTTGCTGCAATTGTAAAATTGAATACGAAGAATTCTGTTTTCTATAAACTCAGTTATGATAGCGGCTCTAGCTGGAGCTCGTTTTAGAGGTAGATTATGATGAACCTCAAACAGATTTTTATGAGAAAAAATGGGTTTGGTATAGCAGAGGTGCTAGTCTCTGCTGCGGTTCTTGGCTTTATGGTTGTGGCCTTGAACAAACTTCAAAATGGAAATCATGATTCGTTTCTTCGAATTCGTGGTCGTGATGGTGCTGTTGAGGTTGCTCAGCAGGTCCTGGATTCGTTGAAGGGACTGGGTGTTTCTTCGGTACCGTCCAAAAGTAACCCAGAACAGGATACGTCGTTTACTTTAGGTACCGTTTCTCGACAATGGGAGCGTGGGCTGGGTGGCCATGCCACGGTGGTTTATTCCCCCACAGTGACTGTTAGCCCGACTAAAGGTTATACAGCAGAAAATGTTACAAGTTATGAAACTGTAAAGCATATCTTTGCAAAACAGGTTAATGTCAAAGTTGAATGGAATTTTAAGGGGTCAACTCAGTCCATTGATGTGTCGGGGGTTGTTAGATGAATAAACGCGGCTTTACATTGATGGAATTGATGGTCTATATGGCCATTGTTGGCATTGTTGTTGTAATTGCAGGCCAAGTTTACAGTGATAGCACCAAGATGCGTGTCCGTACACAGGGAATGATTATGGCCAGCCATACGGTTGAAGATGCCGGTAACCTGATTCGTGACGACATTGCTCAAATGGGCGCGAAAAGTGCAAAAGATGGTTCTAATGCGTTTTTAAAAAACGCTAGTGTGTATATGGATCCTGCGAATGTTACACCTGCTTTGGTTGATTCCTCTTCGTTTAGGCTGAAAAATTCTTCCGATGGAAAGTTTACTGATACCCTAGTCTCTCGAAGAATGCATTACAGCGAAGAAGGTTTGTTTCAATCTATAGAAGAAATTGCATGGTTTAGGAATGGTCGCAAACTTATGCGCCATTGTCGAACGCTTTCTGGTAAAGCTTCTGGATATACAGTACCTGCGGATTGTCCCGAAGTTAGCGGGGTTCAGTTGAACACTTCAGTAGAAATTGTTGATAATGTTGATTCTTTCAAAGTTGTGCCGTCGAAGCCTCAAGTTCTTTCTACGGAGACTGTTTCTGCAGACGATTTGAATCAAATTTTGCCCAGCGCAGACAAATCTGTGAAGAATTTTCGCCTTGTACCTCGGTATGGGGTCGGCGCCCTTCAATTCGTAAATGCTAGACCCGAAAATGGGGGGAACTCCATTACATTAAGTGGTTTTGCAAGTAATTATGATTACGAACATAATCAACCTACGACTGAAAAAAATGCAAATCAGGTTGTTGTGGCTGAGGCAAATGGCGCTTCTGGCAGCTGGTCTGATTTGTGTAAAAAGGTTACGTTGGATGCCAATCAAGAATATGAAATATCTTTTAAGGTTCCTTTCGTAGAGAATGAAAGTAGAATGTTCTGTCCTGGTCGAGACTATGCCGCAGTAGGTTTTATTGATATGGAAGGAAATCATATTGATGGCCTGCCTGACTATCAGTTCTATTTTTCAACAGAAGCTAGCGAAATCGCCACAAGAACTTTTAGGTTTAGCGTGAGGGAAACTGTAAGTGACGTTTGTATGGCCTTTACTTTTGCCAATTACTCTCCTATTGTTTCATCGGGATCTGTTGTTATTAGCGATGTTACTTTGAATAAGGTTGCTGCTTCCGGCTATGAATTTGATGATGCTCTAGCTTTAAAAACCACAGATAAAAAGAATGTTCGAGCTTTTAAGCTTAGTCTAACGGTTAGAAAACGCGATGCTTCTGGAAAGGGTGTCGGCGAACCAGGTTCTACAACAAGAATTATCCCTGTTCCTAGCAATGGACCGAGGAACTAGGAGGATTTATGAAGTCTATGAATAAAAAAGGTGTTTCTCTTGTTGCCGTGTTGCTTTTCATGATGATTGCAACGATTGCGGGCACTGCGACGTTTAAATGGTTAGGCTCTGAAAATAAGTCTAGTTCCAATAGAATGTTGGTTGCCGAGGCTATGCAAGCTAGCAGGGCCGGCCTTGAAAACGCTCGAGCTTGGATGACCTACAATGGTAACGACGTGGGCGCAATGATTAAGCAATTCATTGACGGTGAAAATAAACCGTTGAAAATGGATGATTTTCTAACTGGAATCGGTGGCAGCAAACAGCAGTATTCTGTGTGGCTTGTTGGTGTAAATACCGATAATGCAACCTATAAGCTTAAGCTTACTTCGACGGGCTATTCTAGAAATAAAAAAGCGAAATATAGTGAAAATTCAATTTTGTCTGTAGATGGTTTACACCAGGTGAAAATTCCTAGAAAATCTGCAGAAAGTCCTTTTGATGAAGCATTTCATGGTAGTTTGGCTACTGCAGGTACATTAAATGTTAACTCTGCAACAATTAACGGTAGCCCTGCGCCTACGAATGCTGGTGGTGTTGGCTTTAATGATGTTAATGTAGTTGACCACTTGATTATTACGGGTAATGCTGAATTTAATGCTAATACGAAAGTGGGTTCTTTGTACATTGTTGGAGACTTTTTAACATGTACCAATGTTACTGTAGACAAGGACTCGTACATTGGCGGCGATCTATATGGACCAATGGGTGCTGGTGTTGTTTATAACGGAGACTTGCTTGTTGGTGGAAAAATTGATTTGACTTCTGGTGGTCCTCGTAAAATTGGCGGATGTAGTGGTTCTTTGGGTGGTATGGTTCGTGTCTTAGGAAATCTCACGAGCCGTGGCAATGTCTATATGCCGAATAACAATGCCGGTGCATGGGATATCGACGTCTATAAGAATTTTGTTGCCGAAAAATCGCTTGTCTTCAATGCAAATGGAACTGGTAATCAAACATTCCCGTTTGATGTTGCTCAAAACACCTACATCGTGGAAGGCGTAAGTGGTAGTCATTACTATGGCGATATCAACAATGTTCATTTTGGTACAGAAAATACTAGTGAATATAGTACCTATGCTCCCGGTTTTACAAAAGTGAAGGATTTGTATCCTGGAGAAAATAATGAAACATATTATTGCTCAAATTGTGATGGGAATTGTAACGAATCTGGTTGCAATGGAACTGGTAGTGGAGCTTTCTTCAATGTTAACGGATCGTACTATAGCTCGGGTATTCCCGATAAACTAGATTCTTGGCGAGCAAGTGAGGTTGAAGATCTTAAGGCTAAAGTTACCATGACTGGTGGTAAGGATATTGGCTGCCCCACTGATGCTTACGTGGAAGACCCCCTACAGTTTAACAAAGATGTGCTTAAATATGAAAATATTTTGAAGGGCCCGAATGCTATCTGTCCGGGTATGAATATTTGGGGACAGTGGCCCTCTAATTTTGTTCAACAGCTAAATACCTGCTATTCTACCGCGGCATCTGCAAAGAAACTATATGATGAAAAATGGCTGGTTGTTGAATTAAATAGCCCTAGAATTTCTATGCCCGATGATGAATTGAATGGCCATTTCATTTTCGTTATAAAAAATGAGAATCCCCATGATGATTGGTTGTATTTGCCTCCGACATCGACAGGATCTGATGCTTTTGTTTATTTCCCTGATGGATGGAATAATATGGGCTTTAAGAATCCCAGTAAGGAGAATACGTATTTCATCTTTAGTGATAAGAATATAGGCCATTTCCAAATGGATTACAATAATCCAATGAATGGCTCCGTGTTTATGGCTAAGTGTGCTGCTTTGAATTCTGCGAATCCTCAAAATCCGTCTGTGTCTGCAAGATCCAACAAAACGTTGAATGATGCACTTGTAAATTCTGCAGTTCTGTGTAACAACGATCATACTGATGTTTGCTCAAAACCTGCTGGTGGAAGCGGTGGCTCCTCTGGAGGATCTTCTGGTGGATCTACAGGTTCTGATGCAGGAAACGATGAATTTTATATAGCTAGCGCTCCTCAGCTATATGTTTCTGTGGAAACTCAGTACAAAAATGACGAACTGGATCCGGAAACTTTGAAGTCCAGTGATATAACAACTTTAGTTCCTTCTATTATTGTTTTACCAAGAGTTGTGTACATGACTCGTAATGCAAGTGGCCGATTGGCTGATTACTACAATGTTGTAAACTTGAATGGTGCAAAGGAACAGAAGAATGCGGACAATGTAACTTGTACACCTGCTGGTTTGCCTGTTTCTGGTGATTTGTTTGATGGAACAACTCCTTTGCCCGAAACGATATTTAAGTGTAACTATGCATCGACTCAATATGGAGATGAAAATCCGTTCTGGGTATATGTTTCCGGCCAAACTGGTTCAACGCCTCCTGTCAGGTTTGTCGATGAAGCTGAATACGTTTATCCTAACGGTCCTGAAGTTGTTGTCTCGTTGAGTGTGCCTGTAACGGATAATCCGGGGGCGATGTCTGTTGATTTACGTTTGTCAGCAGACCCCTCGTGGACAATTACTCCAAATGCAGCGTATGTTCAAGAACACACCGTATCGTCAGGTGTTTCTGGTGAGACGTACTATACCGTGAATATTTCTACAAGTGGTCAGTTACCTTTGTTCACCGTGTCTGTTGGATCTGGCGCAAGTACGCGTCCGGCTGTGTTTGAATTGCTCCCCCCGAATAATGGTTGCACCATAGGTACGCCAAGTCGTGAAAGTGTTTCCATGGAAGGAACCGCTAATGTAATCCGTGCCGAGATTCCTGAAACATATTGTGCGGAACATTCTAAAATTCAAAGTACAAATGGCGTTGAATTTGACTGCGCTGATATTGTGAGTCGCCCGTCTTGCACCAGTGATTTGATGCCAAATAGATGGGTTTCTCCTAATTGTCGTCGTTCAGTCACACTCGAAGCCAACGAAAAGTGGACTTGTGCAACAAGCGCTCCTATTAGCCTTGTTGGTGCAGCAAATGTGGGTAACTACTGCGATGCGTTTGTGGTACCCGATATGTCTATAGCGGCTCCAGAAAATGAAGGCACGTATCCTCTGTACGCTTCTCTTAAGAGAAAACCATTTACGCTCAATATTAAAAATGTGGGCAATGATCTTGGCAGTGTTGAAACGATTGTTGAAACATCTGTAAATGGTTCTGACTATACAAGGCAAACTGATTGTGATGGCAATGCTAATCAGAAACAGTGCACTATTTATGCTGGCGACCATGTAAGGATTTCTTACGGGGATAGTGATAATGAATTTAATTACTGGAAGTGTATTTCTGGTGATTGTATGGATAATCCTGCTCGTAGGACTGAACTTATGGAGTTCCGTGCAACACAGAACACATCTGTAGAATTACGTTTCAACAGTCGTGATGAACATTGTTTCTTTGATGCATTCCATAAAGAAGCTCGTGGGCGTATTGAAGAAAATTTCTCTGTATTCTGCCCCACGAACAATTATCGAAATTGTATAGATAAATGCGCTACCGGAGACCGTTGTTCCGTAAAGAGCAGTACAACGACTTATGGGGGCGCGGATCCTAAGGCCAATTGGTTGATGGTCAGGTATAATAAGTCTGGAGGCTCGTGCATTAAATCTCATTACGAAATGTGGAAAGGTACCGTTTGCGATGAGTATAGCCAAAATGAATTTGTCCCGCTAGTCATGGATGGGGCTACGGGAACTTCTGGTGGTAGCATATCCAATTATAATAGCGCTTCTAACTCTTCCATCATATTGAATACCGTGGATGCAGGCAACAATGGCCAAATGAAGGTCAATGCTTATATTGCTGCGGTAAAAAAAGAGAGTGTGGAAAAGAACGGTTTTATTTTTAGATCTAATGCGGACGCAACGGAGTATTTGAGATTTGAATTTGCTTTGGATCAAAAATCCGTGATCTTCGGTTTGATTAAAACAGACGTTACCCCAAGAGGTCGTGTCTGTAAGGTTTCCAATAACGGAACCACCGATGTTTGTTCTGATTGGGAGGCCTTTAAGGATAAGGAATTCTCTTGGTTCCAGGATCGAAGTGGAAAAGTCCTGCTAGATATAACCGTTCAGGAAAATACATTGACCGTTTCGGCTGATGCTAATGGATCGGACGAAAATTTTGGTACCCATTTGTTTGACTTGACGTCGTACGGCTATAAGGATGATGAACACCGCTTTGTTGGATTGCAACTGAGAAATTCGAATTTTGATGTGTATGATGTGTCTTGGACGTCGTTTGATGATCCCAGCGATTGTTGGGACTCTCCACAGATTTATTGCTCCTTCAGGAGCAAATACTTGGGTGGAATTGTTCCTATTAATGAAAATGTCACTCCGTGGATAAATGTTGGCTCTTGGTTTACAGAACAGGGCTGCCAAGCCGTATCTTACTACTATAATGGTTGTGACCTTTTTGGTGGGAATATGACCGGTAATGAATGCGGTAAGTCTCAGCCTAATGGTAATAGGAACGGAATTTACTATGAAAAGGGCTCTAAGCAGAGTTCATCCACGTATAATTTCGCATCTGAAGGCCCTCATGGTTACTATACCTCTGGTAAGGATAATGGCTTCCTTGGCCTTGGTAAACAGACTGTTGTGGGTTACGAAAAATCTGCATCCATTGAAGTTGTTTGCCCGCATATGGTCTATACAGCAGAATGTGGTTATTTTAATGTTGGTACCATTGAAAGCTGCATTGCGAATGAATACATGTATAATGGATCATTATCTGTTGCTCTGAATGGGACGGATTCCGTTGACCTTGGTGAGGGAATGTCTGTTAATTTACGAGACGCTGATTTAGTTTTGAATATTAGCGGATTGAATAATGGATCTGCCTCATTCCATCTTGTTGATGCAGACGGTGGAGTAAGCTCTGAAATTGATCCGGAAATAACACAAAACGGAATTGTTCGTGTTGTTGTGAATAGTCTTGCAAATGTGGATAACTTTAATCCCCAAAATGTAAGAAAAGTTGTGTTTAAGAGTAAGAATTCTAGCTTTACTGTTAATAGTATCGAAAGCGCTTGCCCGAATGCTTTTGGTATTGCTGGATGTTTTGCCGAATTCAATGGGTCTGTCTTTACGATTCATTCGACTATTACCAACCCAATGGCCGCTAAGGATGGCTGTACTTTAACAAGCAATGCTCCAACAGATGAAATTCCTGCGATGTCTCAGGATTGTCCCTATGATGGTGTGTTTGAAGTTACAGATAGAAAGGTCTACGAAAATTTCACTGGAGACGAAAAATCCTACACATTTACAATAAGTGCTCAGGATAAGCAAGATAACGTGGTTTCTTGTACTACAGAGCCTGTTGTGGTTAAAAAGACTACGGTAGCTTGTGACATTTCTCCCGATAACGTTGAGATTTACGAAGGCCAGGAAAGCCCTGCCTTTAGATATTCCTTCGCAAATTGCCCACGAGGTAAATGCACTGCTTCTGTTGGACTAGAAGGAGCTACTCCAACGAGCGTAACCTTTGAAAGAAATTGTTCAGATGTTGCAACTTGTCAAAAGGATACTTGGACGACACCAACGGTTCATTTGAACGCAGGTGAAGTTAGCAAAACGTTTAAGTATGTCATTAGTTATGGTGAAGAACGTTGCGAAGCCTCGTTTAGGGTCAAGAAGCCGGCTGCAGCTACTGCTACGAACTGTCGAATTGTTGATGGTGCATTTAAGGCCGATATCACAGCTCCGGAATACAATACCGCAACATTGAAATTGAATTATTTCGATAATATTGGAAACGCAATTAGCTCTGATCAAACTGTGGCTGCAACAGATGATGCCTTCACCTATTCCAAGGACTTGAAGAATATTACCGCCCCAGGTAATTACACGATAGCGTTGCTTGTGAATGGTAAGGATGTGGGGTGCAGTGATGTTCTTGAAGTTAAGGATGCTGCAAGCGATTTGTCTGCAACTTGTGGCGTTTCTACTCACAATTACGATATCAGTGGTGAAAACGAATTCTACGTTGGTACTCAGCTGTACTTTGTTGCAAAGAATAACACAAACATAAATGATCAAGTCGCAGTTTCTGTTTACAAAGACTCGGAATTGTTGGGTAGTGTTAACTTGCAAGGTAATTCCAATTGGACAACTCTTTCGGATATTGGTAATGGACTTGCAGTAGGATCTTATACCTATTCTATGAAGCAAGGCGGTGAACTTGTTTGCTCACATGCGATAGATGTGAGGAACATTTCTGCAACCTGCTCTGTTTCGGCAGAAAAAGTAAATTTGAATGAAAAGGTTTACTTCGAAGCTTCGTTTACTCCGAATAATCGAAATGCCAGTGTTGTATTAACCCATGATGGCTCCAATTTGGAAAATAATGGTGGCTATTATCTTGGCAATACTTTGAAAAAGGAAGTGACTGCTTCCACGAAGGGGATTCATAAGTTTGTCTTGACTTTGGGTGGCGCGATTGTTTGCGAAAAATCTTATAGCGTTGTTGAGGGAGCTCCCAGTTTCAATTGTGAGCAGGTGACGGCAAAGGTTGGTGAAACGGGTAATGCCGTTATCACACTTGAGGATGTGTCCGGATGTAGTGAAGGATGTTCTTACACTATTGAAGGAACCTCCGTGACCGGCAATGGTTACTCAAGTGGCGCATTGCCCGCATTTACAGGAAATGGATCCGATGGCGACGTTGTTTCTTATAACGTGAGTTTGACGAATTCCGAAGAAACAACAACTAAGTCATGTAAAGTGAGGTTTAGTGATCCGAGTGTGTTCCCCTGCAATGATGGAAATTCCACGCTACGAGTATGGCATGATGGAAACGCTCAGGATTTTGAATCTGAATCAGGAACATGTATTAAGTATAACGCTAGTTCTGGAAAACTGCAAATTGGGTGCTGGTGGGCCCCAGAAACCCCAGTTAACGTTTCTATTAAGCACTGTGACGGAACTGTTGAGACCATATCGCACAATTGCTCAGGCTGGGAATCTGTATCTGTAGATAATTCTTGTAATGTATATATTACAAATGAGAAAAAGATAAAATGGGACTTCTCTAATTGGTAATAGTTGCTTTGTTAAGTAAAAACTCCCCTGCCTTCGGGTGGGGGATTTTGCTTTATATCACATATTTTACCTTGTGTTGCAAAATTTTTACAAAATATGTCCCGGAGTTGAAATTTGGGGCTATATTTAGGGTGTAAAAAGAAAGTGAGGCGAAATATGAAAAATCTTTCCTCTAAGATTGTCTTGGCTTTGTCTAGCGTGGCCCTGATGGCCGCAATGTCTGCATGTACCGCCGACTCTTCTGCCGGTACCACGGATGATATGGAAGAACTGGGCTGGATTAATAACGGGTCCAACAATGACGGTGTGAAGAGTTCTTCTTCTGAGGAGGTTGCTTCCAGCTCTAGCGTTGATGAAGAGTCCAGCTCCAGCGAGGAACTCTCTGAACCCGAGTCGTCCAGTTCTAGTGAAGAGGTATCTGAGCCTGAAGAAGAATTTGATCCGGAAATCGGTGCGATAGAGGAAGATTTGTCGGGGACTCCTGATAAAGTCGATGACAGAAAGGACAAGGTTGTTGCCGTTACCCCGGAGACAATTGATGAATCCATGACGAAGGTGGAAGAGGATAAACTTCCCGAGGGTATTGAGAACGATAATGCTTTGACGGATGATGACCTTTTCGTTGGTGAGAAAGATCTGGATTTCAACAAGAACGAGTATTACTGTAAGACTCCGGAGGGAGACTGGTATGTCCTTGAAGGATCCAAGTATGATAACTTCTGGTCCAAGTTCCTGAACTGGATGGCTATTATATTCACCGGTAAGAAGTGGCTTGACTACAGTAAGGTTTGCGACGTTATCTACGTCCATCCCAATAAGTAATTCTGTTCATTGTTTGATGTATTTGGATTGAGTAAAAAGAGCCTACCAGGAGACTGGTAGGCTTCTTTTTCTTCTGTAATATTTTCGGTTTTAAAATGAAAATTACACATTTTGCGTTACGCAAAATGTGTAATTTTTGTATATTGTAGTTATGAGTAAGAATGTAAATCCATTTTTTGTATACGGCTACGCAGGTCCAAAGTATTTCTGTGATCGTGTTTCTGAAACGGAACAGCTGATTTCTGCATTAAAAAATGGGCGAAATGTTACCTTGCTGAGTCCTCGCCGCATGGGAAAGACTTGTCTTATTATGCGGGTGTTTGATGAGATTAAGAAACGAGATAAAAATTCAGCTTGTTTCTATGTGGATATCTATCCAACAAGGTCTCTTGAAGATTTTGTTGCTTTGCTCGGTAAAGTTGTTCTGGGTACTTTAGACGGCTTGGGCAAGAAGGCCTTGAATGCGGCGGTCTCCGTTTTCAAAAGTTGTAAGTTGACTATGTCCGTTGATCCTGTGACGGGGAACCTTCAGCCGGCACTTGATTTTCATCCTAAAGAAACGAAGAATACTTTGTCTGATATATTTTCATACTTGAAAAATTCAGAGAGGGAGTGTTTTATCGCTGTTGATGAATTCCAGCAGATTTCGGAATATGGTGATGAAACTGTCGAGGCTTTGTTACGTTCGTATGTCCAGTTCTGCCCGAATGTTCATTTCATTTTTTCGGGTAGCAAGCATCATTTGATGTCCGAAATGTTTAGCTCCGTGGGACATCCATTTTACCGCAGCACTGAAATGTTTCACCTATATGCTATTGAAAAAAAGGCGTACTATGAATTTGCCAATGGCTGGATGAAAAAGGCTGAGATCAATTTGCCTAGAGACTGCTTTGATGCCTTGTATGAACGATTAGAAGGGCATACTTGGTATATGCAGGCGGTGCTGAATCGTCTTTACGAGATGGCACCAAAAGTGGTTTGCCTGGACGATGTCAATATGTGTATTCGCAAAATCATGGTGTCCGAGATGGATATTTATCAACGAATGCAGAATGTCTTGACTTTTAACCAAAATCGTCTGCTTTTGTCCATTGCGCTTGCGGGCTGTGTTTCTGCTATTAATTCCGGTGAATTTGTAAAGAATAGTGGGTTGAAAACGGCTAGCTGCGTTAATCGTGCCTTGGAGTATTTGCTGGATAAGGAATATGTGATGCAAACGCCAAATGGGTATGTTGTTTACGACAAGTTCTTTGCTCTGTGGCTTAAGGGAATGTAAAATGGCGAAGAGTTTCATCGTATCGGTTGCGAACTGATGGAAGTCTAGGCTGTTGCGAGATGTTTTTAGAGAAAAAGGTTGCCGCGGAAAAATGCTGTCGCTGAAGATGGTTGCCGCGAAATGAACTTTCGCGGCAAGTCTTGCGGTTTATTAGCGGGCGACGACTTGGTTGCGGATCTTTTCGGAGGTGGCGCGGTCGGTGGCGTGGGCCAGGCATTCAAAGGCGAATTCTTCGGCGGTGCCTGCGCCGCGGCTTGTGATGACGTTGCCGTCAACGACCACACGGTCGGTAAGGAACTGCTTGCAGTCCAGCTCCACTTCGCAGCCCGGGAAGCAGGTGCAGGTTCTGTTCTTGAGGAGGCCCGCCTGGGAAAGTACCAGGGGCGCGGCGCAGATGGCAAATATCCATTTGCCAGCGGCGTCAAAGCTCTTGAGAACTTCGGCTACGGCTGCAGATGCCTTCAGGTTCTTGACGCCGGGACCGCCACCGGGGAGGCAGACTGCGTCGAATTCAGCCAGCTCGCCGCTTGTGACGAGGTCGCCGAGGAGAACGTTTGCCTTGATGGCAAGACCGTGGGCGCCCACTACATCAAGACTGTCACTGATGGAGGCCAAAGTCACGTTGAGGCCGCCGCGCTGCCAGTAGTCGAAGGGGGTGACGAATTCTGTTTCTTCGAAACCATTTGCCATAAGGAAAAGAACGTTCATTAGGTACCTCTGTTTTTTCAGTGTTGTAAAGAATGACACTAGCATGGAGTGTTGTCCTGAGGGGATGAGTGTGTTTCTTCAGGTGTCATCCTGAACGAAGCCGTAGGCGAAGTGAAGGATCTAGCTGTTTAATTCGCTTGCCATAAGATCTTTCCACTCGGGATTGTTTGCATTGATAATAGCATTTTTCTTAATGCGTTTAATCCCCTTTAATTGTTTTTCTCTGCAAATAGCATCTTTTATTTCTGAATATTCTTCAAAATAAACAAGTTTGTGAACGTGGTATTGTTTTGTGAAACCAGGAATTATTCCGGCATTATGTTCTTGATAACGACGGTGAATGTCGTTTGTGACTCCGATGTAAATTGTGGAGTTGTTTGTGCTGGACATTATGTAGGTGTAGTATTTTTTCATACGCAAAAAAATACCAATAGGTAAATGACAATAGATGACAGTACTGAAATATAATGCTAGATCCTTCGCTATGCTCAGGATGACACGGAGGGGGCACTCAGGATGACACGCAGAGGGCTTACCCTACGGAGTGTTCCAACTTCAGAGTCAGGAGCTGGCGGGCTTCGGTGGCGAATTCGCCGGGAAGTTCCTTGAACACATCCTTGCAGAAACCGCCCACCATGGCCTGGATTGCGTCTTCGCGCTTGATGCCGCGGCTCTCGAAATAGAACAGCTGGTCTTCGCTGATGCGGCTGGTGGTTGCTTCGTGTTCGGTCTGTGCAGTACCGTTAGCGACTGTGATGTACGGGAATGTGTGGGCGGCGCTCTTGTCGCCAACTAGCATGCTGTCGCACTGGGTATAGTTGCGGGCGCCTGCAGCACTCTTGCGGATAGAAACTTCACCGCGATAGGCGTTGCTGGAGCAGTCGGCGCTGATACCCTTGGAAATAATGGTGCTCTTGGTGTTCTTACCGATGTGGATCATCTTGGTGCCGGTATCGGCCTGCATGTGTCCGTTGGTAAGGGCCACGCTGTAGAATTCGCCTACGGAGTTGTCGCCAACCAAAACGCAACTGGGATACTTCCAGGTGATGGCGGAACCGGTTTCCACCTGGGTCCAGCTGATGCGGCTGTTCTTGCCGGCGCATTTGCCGCGCTTGGTCACAAAGTTGTAGACGCCACCTGCTCCAGTCTCGCGGTCGCCGGCGTACCAGTTCTGCACGGTGCTGTACTTGATCTTGGCGTTTTCGTTGGCTACCAGTTCCACGATGGCGGAGTGCAGCTGCTTGCTGCTGAATTCAGGAGCGGTGCAGCCTTCCAGGTAGCTGACTTCGGCGTTGTCGTCGGCGATAATCAGGGTGCGTTCGAACTGGCCAGCTTCCTTGTTGTTGATGCGGAAGTAGGTGGACAGGTCCATGGGGCACTTGACGCCTGCGGGAATGTAGACGAAACTTCCGTCGCCGAAGACGGCGCTGTTCAAGGCGGCAAAGTAGTTGTCACCTGCAGGGACCACGCTGCCCAGGTACTGTTCGATCAGTTCCGGGTATTCCTTGATGGCGTCGGAAATACTGCAGAAGATAATGCCCATTTCCATGAGCTTCTTCTTGTGGCTTGTATAAATACTGACGGAGTCGAACACGGCGTCCACGGCAACGTTTGCCAGACGCTTCTGTTCGTCCAGAGGAATGCCCAGCTTTTCAAAGGTGGCCAGAAGTTCCGGGTCCACGTCTTCGATCTTTTCGTGAGACTTCTTGTTCTTGGGGGCGGAATAGTAGACGATGTCCTGCAGGTCCACAGGGGCAAAATTCAGCTCGCCCCAGTTGGGCTGCTCCATGGTCAAGAGCCTTTCGTAGGCCTTCAGGCGGAAGTCCAGCATGAACTGGGGCTCGCCTCGGAGAGCGCTGGCACGGCGGATGACATCTTCGTTAAGGCCTTTTTCAAAAGCCTCGTTTTCGATATCCGTCACAAAACCGTACTTGTAATTTTCGCTCATTTTCTAATCCTACGACTGATTTCGCGGACAAATATATAAAAATCGTAGGGAAGGGAGACCCCGCGTCGGTGCGCGGGGTGACAAATTGAATTGTGCGCGGGGTGACAAATTGAATGGGAGGGACTGCTTCGATTGCCACGCCTGCTGCGCAGGCTCGCAATGACACTTGGGCGGGATTTATTATCTTTCACTCACACAATGCTTATCTTCGAGGCTAGGAAATGAAGGAAAGAGAAAACTTTGCATCTCGTTTAGGTTTTATTCTGATTGCGGCCGGTTGCGCCATCGGTATTGGTAACGTCTGGCGTTTCCCCTTTATTACGGGTCAGTATGGCGGTGCCGCATTCATTCTTATCTATTTGTTCTTCCTGGTGATTTTGGGCTTGCCGGCCCTGATTGCTGAATTTGCCGTAGGTCGTGGAAGTAAGCGCGGTATCGGTCGCTCCTTTGAAGAACTTGAACCGGCTGGTTCCAAGTGGCATTTCGCCAAGTATCCCATGATTGCCGGTAACTACCTGCTCATGATGTTCTACACCACGGTGGCCGGCTGGATGATGTACTACTTCTACCATATGGCTGTGGAAGGGGATATTTATGGTTTGACTCCTGCACAGGTTGGAGAAAAGTTCGGTACCATGCTTGGGAACCCCAGCGTGCAGGTGGGCTGGATGGCAATTGCAACCATTATTGGTCTAGGCATCGTTTCCCTGGGCTTGCAGAAGGGTGTGGAACGTATTACCAAGTCCATGATGTCCATGCTGTTCGTCATCATGATTATTCTTGCCATTCGTGCTGTGACTTTGCCGGGTGCTGATGAAGGTCTGAAGTTCTACTTGCTCCCGGACTTTGCACGTTTGAAGCAGCAGGGCATTACTGAAGTGATTTTTGCAGCCATGGGCCAGGCTTTCTTTACCTTGAGTATCGGTATCGGTTCCATGTCTATTCTGGGCAGCTACATCGGTAAGAAGCATTCTCTGGCCAAGGAAGCCGTGAACATTTGCGCTCTGGATACTGTTGTCGCTTTGCTTGCCGGCTTGATCATTATTCCTAGCTGCTTTGCTTTCCATGTGGAACCGGGTGCCGGTCCGGGCCTTGTGTTCGTGACTTTGCCTAACATCTTTAGCCAGATGCCTGCAGGCCGTTGGTGTGGTGTGGCCTTCTTCCTGTTTATGAGTTTTGCCGCACTGAGTACTTTGGTGGCTGTGTTCGAAAACATTATCTCTTTCTGGATGGACCTGAAGGGCTACGACCGTAAGAAGGTGGTAAAGTGGAATATTGTGGCCATTATTCTTCTCTCCTTGCCCTGCGCCCTTGGCTTTAACGTGCTTTCCGGCTTCCAGCCCTTTGGTGCAGGCAGTGGAGTACTTGACCTGGAAGACTTTATTGTTTCCAACACCTTGCTGCCTCTTGGCTCCCTGTTCTTTGTGGTGTTCTGTAACTTCCGCTACGGCTGGGGCCAGAAGAACTTCTATGACGAAGTCAATACGGGTAGCGGTATGAAGCTTCCCATGAATGCTGTGGTCCGTTTCTACATTAAGTGGATCTTGCCTGTGATCGTGTTGGTCATCTTCATCATGGGTTATATCCAGAAGTTTGCTCCGGATTTCTATAACCAGATTCTTGGAAAGTAACCTAGATTTTTCTTGTTGAAAAGGCCGGCGGGAGCAACCGTCGGCTTTTTTTATTTGATTTTTAAAAGTGTCAAAAATTGACTCTTTTAAATTGTATATTTGGTAACGTAAAAAAGAAAAAAAGGAATCAAATATGCGTCATATCATCAATGCTTCTCGTTCTGTTTCCCGCGTGGTTTTCCCCATGCTCCTGGCTCTCACTCCGGCTGCTTTTGCTGGAATGCTGGTGCTGTCCGGCAGTATGCTTGCCGCAACCGCAGTGGCTGTGGCCTATGCCAGCGTTATTCTTGGAGAGACAATTGAAGATTAGTTTTTGAGGCGGATATGCCTCAATCCTTTACTTCTTTTCGATAACTTCTACAGTCAACTTATTGAAGGCCAGCTTACCGCCTTCGCGCATTTCAAGAGCGGCACGGAATTTCGTGTCGTTCTTTTTAAATACTTCCAGGACGGGAGTGAATTTCTTTTTGAGGAAATCTTCGATTTCTTCGTCGGTGAATTCTCGCTGGTAGAATACCTGGGGAATGCCGTAGTTGCAATGGGAGTTGCGGCACACGTAGGCGGAAAGGTTGCGGCCTTGGTCGTCGCTGCCTCTGCAGAAACGGAGCTGGTCACCGCAGGCGGGGCAGGGGAAGTCTCTGCGGAGGAATTCAAATTCCACGCGGCCTACGGGACTCATTTTCAGGAAGGAGTCGAAGGTGTCGCCCTTCTTGCTCTTGAATCCGCTGATGAGTTCGGTCTTTTCGCCGGTAAGGAGCGCCTTGATGTCGGCGGCACGAAGTTTCTTGCCAGCGACGGTCTTGAAGAGAGTGAATTTGCAGTCGCAGGGGTTGCCTTGCTCGTCGCGGTCGGTGCCTTTGCCGGTGCAGAAAATGGCGTTCTTGTTTTCTTCAAGAGTGTGTTTGCAAATAGGGCACTTGTACTTGGTTTCGGAGCCGTGGAATTGGCCATCGTTTTCAAATGCGAAAGTCGCCTTATGGTCACTATCCCACATCACCTTGGCGCTGAAAGCTTGGCCTTTCTTGGTGATGAAATCTGTGATGACATGTGTGGTGCCACCGTTGAAGAGTTCTGCGGTTTCTTCATCGCTCATGATGTGGCCGGCGATGGTCTTGTAGAATACGAAATCGCAGGTCGGGGTTTCGCTGCTGGAACTTTCGCAAATCAGGCGGTTGCCGGAATCAAGAATGGGCTTGCCGCACTTGGGACAAATGAAATTTGTTGGGGTGGCGCTGCGGGGCTCGTCGTTGAATTCAAAACCGATGTTGCCGTCTTCGCCAAGAATCAGGGTGGCGCTGAAGGTGGTTCCCTTCTTGCTCTTGAATCCGCTGAGTAAGTCGGATTTACCTGTGGCGAGAAGCTTGCCCATTTCTGCATGGCTAAGGGTGCGGCCGGCGATGGTGTGACCGGCCTTGAATCCGCATTCGCTGTTCTTGCAGACGTATCCCCAGGGGGCGATTTCCATAGGCTGGCTGCACTTGGGGCAGGGAAGGGCGTCGGTAACGGTTTCGCGCTCAAATTGGCTGCCGTATTTTTCGTGAAGCTGGACGAAAAGTTCCTTCACGTATTCCACGATGCCGTCGCGGAATTCTTTAGGATCCAGGTTGCCTTTTTCCACCTGGGAAAGCTTGTATTCCCATTCGCCAGTCATTTCCGGGGACTTGACTTTTTCATCCATCAAGGCGATGACTTCGCGGCCGCGGAGGGTGCTGACCAGATTGTTCTTCTGGGCTTCAATGAAACCGCGCTTTTTCAAAGTTTCGATGATGCCTGCCTGAGTTGCCGGAGTTCCAAGACCGCGGTCCTTCATGGCTTCGGCCAGTTCTTCGTTGTCGATCTGCTTGCCTGCGGTTTTCATGGCGGCAAGGAGCGTAGCCTCGGTGTAGTACTTGGGCTTGGACTTCTTTTTCTTCTGAAGTTCCAGGGAATCGAAAGGAGCCTTATCGCCGGCTTTCCAGTCGGGGAAGGTTTCTACGATGTTGGTGATGTCATCGGAATTGCCGCCGTCTTCGCTGGATTTTCCATCTGTCATCCCGGCCTCCGAGCCGGGATCTCCCTTCTTCTTGGATTTGGCTTTCTTTTCTTCCTTGACGAGGGCGCGGAAACCCAGATCTTCGTTCTGCTTAAGCTTGAGACGGAAGGTTTCTGCGTCACTGCCCTCGGGGGCGGTCAATGTCACTTCCATTTCATTCCAAACGTAGGGCTTTAGCCATGCCTGGACAAAGCGTTCCTTGGCCAGGTTGTAGATGTTCTCTTCCATTTCAGGAAGTCCGTTAGGCTGTTCCCCGGTAGGAATGATGGCAAAGTGGTCTGTGACCTTGCTGGAGTTGATGAAAACGAAGTTCTCCGATTCCGGACGCATGATCCCTTGCTGGGCGGGGGTGGCCAGACGCTGAGCCAAGGCGTATGCTTCCTGCTTCATGGTGTCGGGCAAGTAGGCGGAATCCGTACGAGGGTAGGTGAGGAGCTTCTTTTCGTAAAGGTTCTGGGCGCAATCCAGCACTTGCTGGGCGCTGTATTTGAAGCGCTTGTTGCCTTCTTTCTGCAGTTCCGTCAAGTCGAAAGGCTTTTGCGGGAACTGTTTTTTCTGCTGGACGTCGATGCCTGCGATGATGGCTTCTTCGGGCGGGGCGCATTTGTCCACCACGGCCTGGGCGGGTTCCTCTTTTTCGAAGACGGCTACCTTCAGCGGGATTGTCATCCCGGCCTCAGAGCCGGGATCTCCTTTTTTGGCATCTCTATCCGGACGCAAGAGCTGCGCCTGGTATCCTTTCCAAGTTCCCACCACGCTGTAGTAGTACAGTTCCTTGAACTGTTCCACCATGGTGTCTCGTTCTACAATCAAATTGAGGGTGGGCGTCTGCACTCGACCTACGGAAATCATCTTGCCGCGGCCGGCGGTAAGTGTGTAGGCTCGGGTGGCGTTAAGACCCACCATCCAGTCCGCACGTTGACGTAGGCGAGCGGCGTAGCTTAAATTCAAACGCTGTGTGGCGTCTTCCAAATTTTTCCAGGCCTTGTCCAGGTCCTTGGCCACATAACTGTTCACCCACAAACGCTTCACTTGCTTTTGGCGGAAAGCGGGAGTGTAATCCAGAATCAAATCAAAAATCAGATTACCTTCGCGGCCAGCATCGGCGCCGTTCACAAGAACGTCTGCCTTGCTCATCATATCCCGCACTACAGCCAATTGCTTGCGGGTGCTTTCAATTTCCATAAGACGGAATTTGTCGGGAAGCAGGGGCAGGTTGCTTAAACGCCATCCGCCTTCAAATCCGGGATAGGCGTCCAGGGGAGCCAAGGTGATCAAGTGACCCACGCACCAGGTGATGCAATGGTTCTGGCCAATAAGGCAACCATCTCCTTGGGTGAATTTTTCACCTTCCAAACGTTCCAGCATCGGTCTGTAATGCTGGTTTGCTACGGAGGGTTTTTCTGCCACAAGAAGAATCATGGCATCAAAGATATGAATTTTTCGTTAAAGAATTTTGTGTGCTCGCTTTCTAGGCGCATACCTCGTTCATAAATCCAGAGGTAACAATCTTCGTCTACCACTTCGTAGTCGGAACCGCCGTTGAATACATTTGCCACACCGTACACTTCGTGATCCTTGCAGATGGCGACCTTGCAACCGAGAATTACAGACAAATTCAAACAAGCCTGTTCCAATACTTGGTTGTCCACATCTTCGCTTTTCAAGGAGAACTTTGTGGGCTCCTGGGAATTGAATTTTATTCCAAGGTTTTCAAAGTCCTGTTCAATCCAACTGATTTTGTTGGACAAATCTTGAGCAGAGATAATGCGACCGTTAATGGTGTATTCATGTTCCATGGTGGTCAATGTAGTAATTCCTAGGACCCCTTGCCGACCGGAGATTTTCTTTGTATATTCCTGAACATGAAAAAGATTCTAGACCTTCGACTTCTACTTTGCATCGCTCTTTGTGATACTGAGGCGAGGTTTTAGGCTATTATCTAAGCATTAATTAGAGATTTTAACCAATAAAGGCCCGCTTCGAATACGTTGCGGGTCTCTTTTTATGGTCAAGTTTTTATCTTTGATGCGTAAATTTGAAAAGGCTTGCGGCGTATCGACGCCGGCAGGAGATGAAAAATGAAGTGCATGATGGATTGTGCCGATCAGGCAAGAAAACCGTTCTTTTACGACGTCACTCTGCGTGATGGTAACCAGGCTTTGCCCAAGCCCTGGAATAACGCCCAGAAGAAGGACGTTTATCTCCAGTTGTTGAAACTGGGTGTGCAGGGTGCCGAAGTGGGTTTCCCGGCTTCCAGCGAAATGGATTTTGAATCTGTAAAGGAATTGGCTCAGCTCACCGCAGAAATGGCTGCCGCTGGCGACGAAGTTGCCCAGAAGGTGGTTGTTTCCGGTTTGGCCCGTTGTGTCCCCAGCGATATTCAGCGCTGCTGGGAAGCTGTCCAGTATGCTCCTAATCCCCGTATCCATACTTTCTTGGCTACAAGCCCCCTCTCCATGGAACATGTGCTGCACATGACTCCGGAACAGGTGAAGGCTCGCGCCGTGGATTGCGTGAAGTTGGCTAAGTCCCTGGTGGGTGACCGTGGCACTGTGGAATTCAGCTGCGAACATTTCGGTGACTGCCTGGAAAACATGGACTTTGTCATTGAAGTTTTGAAGGCCGTGGTGGAAGCTGGTGCAACTACCTTGAACCTGCCCAACACCGTGGAACGTTATCGCCCCATGCTGTACATCTCTCAGATTAAGCAGGTGTACGATGCAATGCCTAAGGATGTGACCATTTCTGTTCACTGCCATAATGACTTGGGTATGGCAACCGCCGCTACCGTTGAAAGCTTCTTTGTGGGTGCTACCCAGTTGGAAGTTGCCCTGAACGGTTTGGGCGAACGTTGCGGTAACACCAACTTTTATGAAGTGGCTTTGGGCCTGCACAATTCCGGTGTGGACACTGGTTTGCATTTGGACCGTATTTACGAAACCGCCATCTTGATTTCTCAGTGGTCCGGTATCAACATTTATAGCCGCGCTCCGTTGATCGGTGCTGAAGCTATCGTTCATCGTAGCGGTATCCACCAGGATGGCGCAAGCAAGACCAAGGATATGAAGAAGGGTGCATACCGCCCCATCGACTACTCCATCATTGGTCGTAACCAGAATGATTCCCTCAGCTTTACTAGCCAGAGTGGTCGTACCGCCGTGTACGAAATCATCACTAAGTTCGGTTACAAGATGAGCTTGACCGAAGCTGCTGAATTGCAGCCGATCCTGAAGGCTTACAGCGAAAAGGAAGGCGAAATGAGCGCCGAACGCGTTCTGGACGTGTTCCGCGAACAGCGCGTGAATGTGAACGGCCGACTGGTGTTCAACAACATCGAAGTTGTGCCTGACGAAAACCGCTTTGTCTTCCACTTCAAGAAAGACAAGGAACCTATGATCAAGTCCATTACTGCCGAAGGCCCCATTGAAGCAGGCCTCATGCTCATGCGTGAAATCGGCATGCCGGTGGAATTGGTGAAGTACCGTCAGGTAGTGGTGCCCGAAAAGGATACCATGTGGGCCGGTCGAGGTCTCAGCCGCATTGTGCTGAAAGCCAATGGTAAGGAAATTGAAGGCCGAGGCGTTTCTAGCGATACTTTGAAGGCAAACATGCGCGCCCTGTTTGGCGGCGTGAACTTGCTGTATAAGTAAGCTGTGAGTGTCATTCCGAGCATAGCCACGAAGTGGCGAAGTCGAGGAATCTAGAGTAGAGGAATTATGGAATTGACTAGCAGATTAGCACGTCCGTTTAAGAAAAGATATGACAAGTACGCCGGCAAGGTTGGCGCATTTGCTCGTCCTGTCTGGAATGCGACTTTGGATCTGCTGGGTAAGGTTCCTAATCCCAAGGCTTTTGCTGGCTCTGAAGACTTGGCCGAAGAAACGGAGGCTGATGCAGCTGAAGTGAAGCCGGGTCTCCTTGGCCGTCTCAGTAACTTCAAGAAGTCCTTGAAGGAAATGAGCGATTTCCAGAAATTGCTTCTTTTGACCATTGCTGTTGTTGTTCCTGCTGGAATCTTGATCGCCACGATCTTGGTGAAGTTCCTCAAGAGCAGAAAGAAATAACTCTGAGTGTTATTGCGAGGAGTGAACCGACGTGGCGAAGTTTAAGCTGTCGAACCGTTTACCAAAGGACTTGACCCCAAGTCCTTTTTTTGCTGAACTGGAAAAGGCGAAGTCTGAAGTTGCCGCTTCTGTTGCAAACGGGGACTGCGCGAACGGGGACTGCGCGTCGCTTATTGATATGACGGTGAGTTCTCCGGTGCGAGTGGGATTGCCTGTGGAATTGGATGGTGCGGTGGATAAGGCTCGCTCGCAGTTTGGCCATTGGTCGCCGGATGCTTCTGGCTGGCAAGAAGCCCGTGAGGCGGTTGCGGAATATTATCGTGAAAGAGGCGGTTGTTTTACCGCGAATCAAGTGATTATTACTGCCAGCACCAGCGAAGCATACTCTGTTCTATTCAAGACTTTCTGCAATCCGGGTGACTCCATCTTGACACCGATGCCGGGCTATCCTTTGCTGGATACACTGGCTCAGCTGGAACATTTGGAATGTGCACCCTATTTTTTGAAGTTGGTGCGTGAGAAAAAATCGGGTTTGAAAACTGCGCACTCATTACGCCAGGAACTTTCTGCAAGTCATACTGAGCGAGGCTCGCAGGCCGCCCCCTCGTGTCATACAGAGCGAAGCCCGAAGGGCGGAGTCGAAGTATCTCATTCCGCCGAATCGCACGGTACCTTCCGCTTTGTGCTGGATACGGACAGCCTGCTGGCTGCTCCTGAAAATGCCCGCATCCTTTTGCTGGTATCGCCCCACAATCCTACGGGACATATCGTAGGGCTCGCGGAGTGGAATGAAATTGTCCGCTTCTGCGAAGAGAACAACTTGATCCTTGTGGTGGATGAAGTCTTTGGTGACTATGCCTTCAGTGATGATGTCAAACGCAGCTGGCAGTATTTGTCCAGCATGTCTTCTTCCGATGTCATTGCGAGCTCGAAGGGCGTGGCAATCGAAGCAGATCCGTCCCGCTATTTCGACTGCGGCGGAAACGATGTGGTCTTTGCTCCCGCCGACGGACCCAAGTGCCCCATCTTCTGGCTGAACGGTTTAAGCAAGGCCGTGGGTGCGCCTCAGTTGAAATTTGGCTGGATGGCTTTCTACGCGCCCCGAGAAATTTTTGAAGAAATACGCGCCGCCCTTGAATTTGTGGAAGATGCCTACTTGAGTGCTTCCTCCTGCGCCCAGGCTCTGGCAACGCCGCTGCTTGCAAACGCAGCCGATTACGAAACTCAGGTGACTGCGCGTTTAAAACAAAACTGGGAAACACTTCGTGCCACATTCCCCAGCAAGTACTGCCCCAAGGTTCTCGGAGGCTGGTACGCTGTTCTGCATCTTGGGGAAGACGACGAAGAATTGACGCTCCGCCTCCTTCGTGAAAAGCATGTGCTGGTTCAGCCTGGGTTCTTCTTCGACTTTGAAGAAGACGGCTGGGTAGTCATTAGTTTGTTGCAAGAACCCGCTCTGTTCGCAGAAGCGGTGAAACGAATGGCTGAACTCCGATAAAGACCTTTTTACCTACTAAAAAGCGGCAACATGTATTTTTTGTACGTAAATTTGGTACAAACTAACGTTAAAACGTCCTAAAAATTCGCTTTTGATGAATTTTCTCTTTATTCAAGTACGAAAAAGTACGCGAATAGAGCCAAATTGTGTGAAAAAAATGGCTTGTGCTTTTGTACAAAGTAATTTATACGTACTAAATCGCCAAATTTTTGAAATTCTGTAGGTAAATTTCACACAAATCAAGGTGAACGCAACTGCGGACTGTTGATTTGCTACCCGTAGACTTCGTACTTTGCGTCGCGTTCCACGGGTTCCAGGCCTTCGCCCAGAATCAGGTTCTTCATGCGTTCCGGACTCATACCTACGGGAACCTTGGCTCCTGCGGCGTGGGTAATCTTCTCTTCGATGATGGTGCCGTCCAGGTCGCTGGCGCCGGAGTGCAGCGCCTTCATGGCGGTTTCAATACCCATCTGGATCCAGTAGGCCTTGATGTGGGGGAAGTTGTCCAGGAACAAACGGGCCACGGCCACAGTGCGCAGGATGTCTTCTTGAGAAGTCATGTTGGGTACGATGTTGTGGAGGGCGTTGTGTTCCGGATGATAGACCAGCGGAATGAATGCGAAAAAGCCGGGAGCTTCGTCCTGCAGGTCGCGAAGCATCTTCATGTGGGCAATGCGGTGTTCCGGCTTTTCAATGTGGCCGAACAGCATGGTGGCGTTTGTAGGAATACCGATCTTATGGGCGGCGCGATGCACGTTCAACCATTCTTCGCCGGTTTCCTTGCCCGGGCAAATCTGGTCGCGAATGTCCTGAACGAGAATTTCTGCACCGCCACCAGGGAGCGCGTCAAGACCTGCCCCCTTCAGAGTTTCCATAATCTGCAGGGGAGTCTGGCCGGAAAGCTTGGCGAAGTGGGCTATTTCCACGGCGGTAAAGGCCTTCAGGTTTACCTTGGGAAATTCCTGACGGAGCTTGCGGAGCATCTCGATGTAGTAATCGAAGGGGTGGTCCGGATGGAGGCCGCCCACAATGTGGAGTTCGCGGGCTCCGCCTTCGATGGCGAAAGCGGCTTTGTCACGAATGGTGTCGTAGTCCCAGTCGTAGGCGGTGGGGGAGTCCTTCTTGATCTTGCTGAAGGCGCAGAACTTGCAGTGCAGAACACACACGTTGGTGTAGTTGATCTGGCGGTTGTTTACCCAGAAAACGGACTTGCCGTGGCGATGTTCCTTTTCGGCGTTGGCCATGGCGCAAAGTTCATCCAGCGGGGCATTTAAGAACAAATCAAGAGCTTCAGCTTCAGACAATCTAGACATGCCCTAAATGTAGAAAAAGGAGATCCTCCCCATACGGGGACCATGTGCACTAAGGAATAAATTCCTAAGTGCTGTCCGCCGGGTCAGAGTCCGGGATGACAATTAAAACTGCTCCAAGATGACAAGGAAAAAAAGCGGGAGTCCTGCAGCAAAGGGAAAAGTTCCAGGCTAATGAACACTTGGCAACTTTGTTGCCATAGTGAGAATTGTCCACTATGTGGACGCAAGGGATGTTTCCCTTCCCTTGCGTCCAAACAAAAAGTCCAGCTGTAAAGCTGGACTTTTTGTGTAGTAGCGGGGGCAGGACTTGAACGCTGCGACCTTCGGGTTATGAGCCCGACGAGCTACCAACTGCTCCACCCCGCGTCGAGGTAGCCCATATATAGTTAATTATTGCCCACTTGGCAAGGGTTTTAGACGAATTTCTTGAGGATGTGCTTGCTGGCAACGAAATAATCAATGCCGCTAATCACAGTAACCAAGGTAATGATGCCCATAATGGACTGGGGGAAATAGGGCCAAATTGCGTCAAAACCAGGAATAAAGTGGCGAATCGGGTCGATAGCGCCAGCAAGAATTCCTACGATGCCCATGCCCTGCAAAGCTGTTTTCCACTTGCCGCTACGACGAGCCGGCATAATGAGGCCTTCGCTTGCAGCCAGAGTTCGCAATGTTTCCACGCTGGATTCGCGGAAGTAGATTACGGCAACCATCCAAACCGGAGCGTAACCGGTGGCAATGAAGCACATGAAGATGGTCATGTTGGAAATCTTGTCGCTGAACGGGTCAAGATACTTACCCAAGGTGCTGACTTCGCCCATGGCACGTGCAAGTTTGCCGTCCAGGAAGTCTGTAAGCATAAAACCAAGGACCATCAGCAGGGAAAGAACCTTGAAAACCAGGCTATTGTTGCTGTAATCCAGATCGTTATCGTAGAAGAATACCCACAGGAAGAAGGGGGTAAGAACGATACGGCTCATGGTGAGCTGGCTTGCAATGGAAAGAGGCTTGCGGTGTGCTGGATCGCGATAGTACCAGTAGGCATAGGCGGCTGTGCTTGCGCCCATGAGCAACATGGAGGTGACCATGCAAATCTGCTGGTAATCTTCAAGCTTAAGAAGATAAACCGCCATGGTGATAGTGATGGAAATGTTGCAGAGCTTGCTCCAGCGGCGCTTGCGGGGGAGTTGCTTGCCTTCACGAAGAACGCCCAGGGAGAACAAGGTGTGGGCGATTAGTCTTGCCAAAAGAAGAACGCAGCCTACAGCCAGGATCTTTTCGGCAGATTCTTCCTTAAGAAGATCATGGACGAAGATGCTTGCCATCACCACAAAGGAAAGGGCTCCGTCGATGGTGTTGAGCCAAAGTCTGTAATAGGGTTTTTCCACTTCTTCAGAACGCAGCTGGTAGAGGTTCACCCAGCCCATGGCCATGGCAATGACCACGAAACCTGCTGCAGTCTTTGGCATATCGTTCCAGATGAATGCGATCACGCAGATGAAAACAGCTACGCGGAACCCGCTCCAGATACGGCTTCTCAATCTAACATCGGAAACTTTTTCTTCTGTCATTGGTTGTTCTCCAAAAGTTGCTTTGCATGTTCGCGGATGGTATCGTTATCGCCACCCAGCATGCGAGAAATTTCTTGTACGCGACCGTCGTAGTCCAGTTCCACAATAGATGTGAAGGTTCTACCGTCAATTTCCTTTTTGCTGACGGCCAACTGGTTTTGTGCACGGCTTGCCACCTGATGAAGGTGGGTAATGGTCAAAATCTGATGGTGTTGGCCCAGTTTGCAAAGGGCTTCACCGATGCTGTTGCCCACTTCGCCGCTGATACCGGAATCCACTTCGTCGAAAATTAGCAGGGGAACCTTGTCCAGCTCTGCCATGACGCTCTTGATTGCCAACAGCAAACGAGAAAGTTCACCGCCAGAGACTGCTTTCTGCAGGCTCTTGGAGCCTTCACCCGGGTTGGGGGCCAGCAGGAACTCAATGCGGTCGGAGCCGATAGGACCCAAGGCCTGCTTTTCGATGGAGGTCTTGAATTCGGCCTTGGGCATACCAAGGGTATGCAGGATGTCGCTGACAGACTGGTCATATCGGGCGGCGGCCTCAACGCGGGCGGCGTTCAGCTTTTCTGCAACCTTTTCCAGTTCTGCCAAAGTCTTCTTGGACTGGCGGGAAAGTTCTTCAAGGTCCGCATCCAGATTCTCGAGGCTGCTCAGTTCTTCCTTGCGTTGTTCCGTAAGGGCGATAAGTCCGGCTACATCGGTACGGTACTTTCTCTTCAACTTTTGAATTTGGGCGATTCGGGAGTTCGCACGATCAATGTCTGCGGCACTTACAGCGGCAGACGGACTCAGACGCATCAGGTCCTTACAAACACATTCGAAGGGATCTGCCACCTCTTCAAGCGCCTTCAGGTCTTCTTCGTAGTTAGGGCACTTGATGGCGAGAGTACGCATACGGGCCTGCAGACTCTGGACCATGTCCAAGAGACCGTTTTCGCCGGCAAGCATTCCTTGAATGTCGCCCAGGTGGCGGCGTTCTGCTTCGCTCTTGCTGGCGCTGCTGACCTTGTCTTCAAGTTCTTCTTCTTCGCCTTCCTTGAGGGCGGCCTTGGTCAGTTCGTCGTGCTGGAACTTCAAGAAGTCCTTCTGGGCGGCAAGATTCTTGGCTCGATCTTCGGTAGCCGCAATTTTATTCTGAATGTCGTTCCATGCGGCCCAAAGCTTGCTGTACTCATCCAGCAAGTTGCCGTTGTCTGCATAGGCGTCCAGCATTTGTGCGTGGGTGCGGGTGTCGCGAAGCAAAAGCTGTTCGCTCTGGCCGTGCATCTGGATCAGTTCTTCTCCGATGCGCTGCAAGTCAGCCTGGTTCACCATGGAACCGTTAACTCGGGCGCGACCCTTTCCACTTTCAAGGATTTCGCGGCGGATCACAAGTTCTTCGTCAGAATCGATTTCCAACTCCTCGAGAATGGATTTGACCTGAGGCTCGTTACTAATATCGAAAGTCGCTTCTACAACAGCTTTCTCCTCGCCACTGCGAACCATGCTGGCTTGGGCCTTGTCGCCGCAAACAATGCGGAGGGCCTTTAATAAAACTGACTTGCCAGCGCCAGTCTCGCCTGTAATGGCGGTAAATCCCTTGCGGAAATTGACGTCCGCTTGGGCAATAAGAGTGAATCCGTTAATAGAAAGTGACTTTAACATAGCAACGATAAACTAGCAAAACAAAATGTCACGGAAGTGTCATTTTTTACTCTTATTATTTTTCAAACTCCACGATACTTCTGTAGATGGGGCGGCCTTCCTTGCGATACTTCTTTTCGAAGCCGGTCATGATACCTTCGGTGGGTTCAGCCTCGTTACGGACCAGTACCTTGCAACCCTTGAAGTTGTCGAACACCTCCAGGGCCACTTCGTTGTATTCCTTGTGGTCGGTTCCCCAGTAGAAAATACGCTTACCGGGCTTCAGCACGCGGGCTACCTGTTCCAGGAAGTCGGGGCGGAGCAAACGGTTCTTGTGGTGGCGTTCCTTGGGCCACGGATCCGGGAAGTACATGTGGAATGCGTCCACGGTGTTGTCCTTGACGCAGTCGCGGAGGAAATAGAAAACATCGCCACGGAGCATGGAGGCGTTATCCAGAACGCTAGCCTTGTTCATCTTGCGCTGAGCGAATGCTGCCCAGGTATAATCCCATTCACTACCCATAATAAAGTAGTCGGGGTGCTTGGCTGCATAGTCGGCAATAAAGCTTCCCTTACCGGAACCGATTTCCACTTCGATGTGGTCGTTGTGGGTGGGGAACATGTCCTTCCAGTCAAAGTCCAACTTGTGGGGGAGACCGTCCGGTGTGGCAATAGGCTTGCGGTCGCCGTTAGTGCGGAAAACATAGTGCCAAAGAGACTTGGCATTTTCGTCTTCCTTCAGGTCGCGGAAAAATTCCGGAATGACCACTTCTTTTTCTACGGCTTCTTCGCCTTCGATTGCTTCGATTTTTTCTTCGCTCATATACGACCTTAAATTAAAATCTCTATTCTGTCCTTAAACTGTTCCGGGATGTACTTGTTCACCATGTCCCTAATCAACTTGTCGGAGTACTTCATGGAGAAATGGCTCAAGATAATCTTTTCGCACTTCACATCGTCGCCAACTTCATTCAGGGCCTTGGCGATCTGACTAATGTGGGTGTGCCCCTTCTTGAAACTCATGTCTTCGTCATCTGGAGTCAAGAAGGTACATTCGGCAATAAGGACCTTGGACTGGAATACACGGCTGTTGTCCAAAAGACTTTCGCCCAGGCAGTCGCCCATGAAGCTGACCAGCGGTTCGTAGACTTCGCGGGTGATTTCCACCTTGTTCTTGCGGAGTTCAATAAGCTCGGCGGGAGTCTTATCCAGGAATTCGTCCTTCAGTTTTTTTTTGTAGAAATAAAGGGTTCCGCCCATGGCAGGAATGGAATGCTTTACTTCAAAAGCTTCAATGGCAAGATCCTTTCTGTATCGGAGGAACTGCAGTTCTCCCGGACGTACGGGAATGATTTCCGGATAGCGGAACTTGTTTTCGGCCACACCTTCAAACATGGCTTCGGCCTTGATCCAGGCCTTGGCGGCATCGCAAATGAAATCCGGCATATAGTAGACGCTGTCGCGCTCTACGCCCATCATCTTGCGGAGGCTATGGTGACGCATGAGGCAGCGGCCGTGATCGCCGTGGGCATGAGTCAGAAACACATGGTTGATGGATGTGGCGGTTAGGGGGCATTCGCCCATGTCGATGCAAAAGTCAAGTTCAGGCAACTGCAAGTAGGTGGCAAGTCCAGAAATGGAAAAGCCAGAAACCGTGGAGCAGGAGGTATCTACATGAACCTGCTTCAATGCGTTGTGAATGAATTTGCCTTCGTTTGCCATTATGGAAGGAAATGTAGAAAAAAGTGAGTGCTGCGTTCAAAAGCTTGCTTTTGAACATAGCCGAACTGCCACTACATGCAAGCCTGCTTGCCATGTAGAAAAAAGCCCTTCCTTTAGAAAAGGAAGGACCTTGAAATTCAGCGGTTCGCGATGTTTCTTCGCGGAGTGCGCAGCGAACTATTTCTTCTTGGTGTTTTCTGCAACAAGGCGGTCGAAGTCTTCGCAGGACATAGCCTCGATGCGGCTACCCATGGCTACGCTACGGGTTCTTGCGTTACCCTTCTTTTCGGGAATGTTGTAGCAGAAGTTATAGATGTTGCCTTCGTCGGTGGGAATGCCCATCTTGAAGATTCGGATACGACCGGAATTCTTGGTGTAGATTTCGTGATAGTCGTAGGAGTTTCTGATCTTTTCAAGGCGCTTGTCCTGGTTGAACTGGAGTTCATCCACAATGGGACCTTCCAGGAAAAGGGGCAGAGAATTCTGGAAACGGAGTTCCAGTTTTCCGTTGGACTTCACAATGGAAGTTTCCGCAGGCTTGATCAAATAACGCTGTTGGGGAATGTTCTTATAGGCCTTGGAGTGGCTTACACGAACGCCGCACATTTCTCGCATATCAGGCTGAGCGACAAAGTCGATATCGCGACAGATCGGGGGCATATTTGTGGGAATTTCCAAATTTTCGGCACTTCCTCCAGATTTGCCAGAACCGGCGCAACCTGCTAAAAAAGACAAAAATGCGATACTGGATGCGAACAAAAGATTCATTTTCATGTTTATAAATATACCATTATTATTTCATTTTGCGTTTTTTTATTGAAATAAAGTGCAAAAAAGCTATCTTTTGGCCCTGGAGATTAGAGTGGGTAACGAATGAATATCTATAGCTGGAACGTCAACGGGCTCAGATCCGTCATGAAAAAGGGCTTTGAGGAGTGGTTTAATACCACCAGGCCCGACATCCTGTGTTTGCAGGAAGTCCGTGCCGAAGAAGACCAAATTCCGGAATCCATTGCAAATCCCGAGGGATACTTTGTCTATTGGAACCCCTGTAAGCGTAAAAAGGGCTACAGCGGGGTAGGTGTTTATACCCAGATTGAACCGGATCGCGTGAATTATGGCTTTGATATCGAGGAATTCGATGACGAAGGCCGTGTTCTCCAGCTGGTTTTCCCGGATTGGGTGCTGAATAGCATCTATTTCCCTAATGGTGGCTCCGGCGATGATCGCCTGGATTATAAACTCCGTTTCTACGATGCGTTCCTGGAAAACAGCAACCGCTGGCTTGCCGACGGTAAGCATGTGGTGACTGTAGGCGACTACAATACCTGCCATAAGGAAATCGATATTGCCCGCCCCAAGGAAAACGAAAACATCAGCGGCTTCTTGCCCATTGAACGAGCCTGGATGGACAAGTATGTGGAAAATGGCTATGTGGATAGCTTCCGCCACCTGAATCCGGATGCTCGCGATATGTACTCCTGGTGGAGCAACCGCTTTGGCGCCCGTTCCCGTAACGTGGGTTGGCGTTTGGACTATGCCTTCGTCGATGCAGGTCTTGTGCCGAACATTGTAAGCTCCAACATTCATACTGGCATTATGGGCTCTGACCATTGCCCTATCAGTATTGAACTGGAACCGCCCTTCGCCCCGCTCCCCATCAAAAAGAGCGAAGCCTAGGCTCGGCTTAATTCTTATTCAAATAGCTTGAAAATTTCTCCCGGCATTGGAACGTAGAATTCCTTGTCGGTAATGTTCAGTTCCTTGCGGGCTTGGGCAAGGTCCTTGGGTGGGTCATCCATACGGTCGTAGACCATGCTGAAAGTTCCCCAATGCATAGCGAGACTTTGCTTGGATTGCATAGTCTGATGGAGCTGCGCTGCCTGACGGGGGCTGACATGGACGCGAGTGTAGCGTGAAGGCTTGTAGCTTCCGATGGGCAGCAGAGATAAGTCTACGGGTGCGAATTTATCTGCAATGGTCTTGTAGTAGGAGCCGTCGCCCATGGCCAGGTCTCCTGCAAACCAGATCTTCCTGGAATCTTTTTCAATAATCCAGCTGCCCCAAAGGGTGGAATTTTTACTGGAGGAGAAGATGCCTCTTCTGCTGAGGTGGTGGCAGGGAACGAAGGTCAGCTTGACATCGCCTACGGTTGCGGTTTCCCACCAGTCCAGTTCAATGATTTGCGATTTGGGAATGCCCCAGTCTTCTAGAATCTCTGCAACTTTTAAAGGAACTGCGAACTTGCAGTTTTTCCAACGCTTGTAAGTGTCCTTGATGCTGTTCTTGTCCAGATGATCGTAATGGTCGTGGGTAATGAGAACCAAGTCCACGCGGGGGAGGGAATCCAGGTCTCGTCCCGGCGGGGTGCCGCGCTTGGGGCCAGCGAACTGCACCGGCGAGGAACGTAAACTGAAAATGGGGTCGGCGAGAATTCCGAACTTCTTTAATTTCAGGTAGTAGGTAGCGTGGCCAATCCATGTGGCTGTACTTGCGGTGGTGTCTGCCCAAAGGTTTTCGTTTCCGCGAATGATGGGAAGGCGGCGCAGGCGGGTGCGATGCGTAGGAACATTTTCGTCGGGTTCCAGGGTGTCGCGAATAGGATCGCAACTGGTGTCGGTATTCTGGAAATGTCCGTCGGGAAGATGGTGGGCTGGTCTTGGTGTTGCGCTTTCGGCTCCTGCCAAACCATCCTGAACGTTCTGCGAAGAACACGCAGACATCAAAAGAATAATGACTGTTAAAGCAAAGTAGCGCACAAAAACAAATTACAAAGAAATTTTCCTGCAAACAAAAAAAGTCCCACCTAAAGTGGAACTTTTTTCGCCTATAGAGCAGAATTCGAATCTGCTTTGAATATTAACGGGTCTTGACGATAGTCCAGGCTTCGTCGAAGAGGCGTGCAGCATCACCCGGATCCTTCAGGAATACCATGCGGTCGATTTCTTCCTTGGTGGGGTTGATGACGCGGTTGTTCTTGAATTCTTCGTCGATGACTTCGAGGGAAGCCTTGTTGGGTGTGGCGTAGTTGATGAACTTTGCCAGCTGAGCGCCAATCTTTGCGTCAAGAATGTAGTTCATGAAAGCGTAGGCGCCTTCCTTGTTGGGTGCCTTGGAGCTGAGGAGCATGGCGTCTACCCACATGAAGGAACCTTCGGTAGGAATGGCAAACTGAAGAGTGGGATCTTCTTCGATGGCAGCCATAGCTTCGCCATTGAATACGATTGCGGCCCAGTCCATCTTGGAGAGAACCTTGTCCTTGCCACCGACGGAACCGTCGAAGCTAAGGAAGTGGGGGTCCTTCTTTGCGGTGAGGATGTGTTCTACAGCCTGGTTCAATTCTTCCTGCTTGGTGCTGTTGGCGTCGAAGCCCTTAGCCTGCAGAGCCATGGAAAGCATGGAACGGCTTTCTTCCAGCAGGCTGAAGTTGCCCTTGGTCTGCTTGGCATCGAAAAGCATGTTGTAGCTGACCTTCATAGGATCTACAGCTGCATCGCGGTACAAAATACCGGTGGTACCCCAGAGGTAGGGGATGGAATAGCTGTTAGTGGGGTCGTAGCTGGGGTTCTTGAACTGGTCTGCGATGTTCACACGGTTCGGAACCTTGTTTGTGTCAATGGGCTGGATCAGTCCCAGGTGAATCATCTGCTGGATAACCACGTCGCTAGCGATAATCACATCGTACTGGCTAGTGCCGGAGGCCTGAAGCTTGCCGATCATTTCTTCCTGTGCTTCGTAGAGTTCCAGCTGAAGCTTGAAACCGGTCTTCATCTGGAAATCAGTCAGCATTTCAGGATCGATGTATTCACTGTAAATCATCACAGTGACCTTATCCGGATGTGCGGAAGATTTCTTTTCGTCGTTGCAGCCCACAAAGAGGCTTGCTGCAATCAGGAGTGTAAGAGCAAGAAAAATCTTTTTCATTTTTAGGCCCTTAGGTTGGTGGTTATTGGTTGGTTAATTTCTTCTTTTCAAGTTTACGTTCATTACGGATTCCCTTGAGAACCATCAGGACCATCACAAAGAGGGTAAGGCCGAAGATGATGGTGGACAGGGCGTGAATCTGGGGAGATACGCCTCGCTTCAGGGAACCGTAGATGAACAAAGGCAAAGTCTGGGATTCCGGACCGCTGGTAAAGAAACTGAGGATGAAGTCATCCAAGGACAGCGTAAATGCCAAAAGGGCGCCAGACACAATGGCGGTAGAAAGCTGGGGGATAATGACTCGGAACCATGCCCCTGCGGTACTTGCGTACAAATCGCGGGCAGCCTCAATCTGATCCTTGCCGATGCTTACAAGGCGGCTCTGCACCACAAGAACCACAAAGCTTGTTTCAAGGGTGACATGGGAGATGATCATGGTTAGCATGCCGGGGTCGAACAGCGAGGTCCAGCTGCGGAACAGGGCGAATACGGAAACCAGGGCGATGGCCATCAAAATATCGGGTGTCACCACCGGAACATTGATGCTCATGTCGTAGAAGTACTGCATCTTCTTGCCCCAGGGTGTACGATGGATGCCGATGGCCAGGAGTGTTCCAAGAACCGTGGCGATGAGTGTGCTGACCACAGCGAGAATCAAGGTGTTCACCGTGGTCGTCTGGACCATGGCGTTGTCAGCAAGTCCGATGTACCAATCCAGGGTGAAGCCGCCCCAGCTAAGGCCGTGCTTGCTGGCGTTGAAACTCTGTTCCACCACCAGGAACATAGGAAGGTACAGAAGGACAAATCCGATAATGGAAATGATTACTGCAAAGAAGGGAAGCTTTCTCTTAGACAAAGTTTTTCCCTCCTACCTTCTGGAAGATAATCAAACTGATAACGCTGCAGATAATCAACACGGATCCCAGCATAGCGCCGAAGGGCCAGTCCATGGCGGAGCCGAACTGCTGCTGAATCAGGTTACCAATGAGCATGTACTTGCCGCCGCCAAGCAGGTCGCTGATGACGTACATGCCAAGGCTCGGGACCAAAGTCAGAATAACGCTTGCAACAATGCCCGGCATCATCTGCGAGAGGATGCCGTGGTAGAAAGTGCGGATAGGACCTGCGTACAAATCGCGGCTGGCTTCAACAATGCCCCAGTCCAAGCGTTCAACGCTTGTGTAGAGGGGGAGAACTGCAAAAGGTAGCATGGAACTGACCATGCCGATATAGACAGCGAAACTACCCGGGTACAAAGATTCCCCTTCGGCAATAAGACCGAAGAACCTTGCAATGTCTGCAGGGAACATGTCGGGGCCGAGCAGGACCATCCAGGCTGCAGTACGGATGACCAGGTTGGTACAGCTAGGTACCATAATCAGCGCGAAAAGGAAGGCCCGCATGGTCTTGCCGTGGTTTGCAATCCAGAAGGCCATAGGGAGGCCGAAGGCAATGCAAAGAACGGTGGTGATGACCGCGATCTTTAGACTGCGCCAAAGGATCAGCAAGTTGTCAGGAGACCAACCGAAGGAACTGAATCCGATAAGGCGTCTTAGATTTTCAATGGAAAAATCCCAGTTGATGCTTCCGTAGGAACCGCGTTGGGCAAATGCAAGGATCATCAGGAAAATGGTGGGCAAAAGCAGAAATACGATAAGCCACAGCATGCCAGGACCGGTCAGCAAAACGCCGAACTTTCGCATGTGGGCGCGGGTAGTGAGTTTGCCTTCGAAGACTTCTGTCTGCATGCTCCAAAAGATAGAAAGTTGGGTCAAAAATAAAAGACCCGCCTTTGCAGACGAGTCTTTAAATAACCTTAAATTTTAGAGCCCAGATCGGGAGTCGGACCCGAGACCTCTTCCTTACCAAGGAAGTGCTCTACCACTGAGCTACCTGGGCTTTTCTTAGGTGCGCCCAAAGATAGTACAATTCTTTACCCTTTGCAAGGGGTGAAATTACTTGGAGAGCTTTTCGGTAATGTCCATCAGGTACTTGAGGCCCACGGCGTCCATGGCGGTATTGCCATTCTTGCCGTCGTTTCCGCCTACCATGATGGTGGGAACCAGCGGGAAGCTGGACTTGGCGAGGGACTGTGCCACACCGACCTTAGTCTTGTAGGCCCATTCTGCAGCTTCCTGCGGAGTAAGACCTGCCTGAACCTTGGCGCGGTTTGCTGCGGCTTCTGCTTCACCTTCGGCGCGGATACGCTTTGCGTCTTCAATGGCCTTTTCTGCAGCGAGGCGAGCCACTTCCTTTTCCTTTTGAGCGTTAAGGATGGCCACGTCGCGTTCCTTTTCTGCCTGAGTCACTTCGCGGATCTTGACCACTTCCTGTTCGGCCTTTTCCTTAGCGACCTTTGCCTTACCTTCGGCTTCGGCGGTGATGGCCTGCTGCTTTGCAGTTTCAGAGGCGGTACGTTCGGCAACGCGCTTCATTTCGCGTTCCTTGACGATATCCAGCTGCTGCTGAGCCTTTGCGTCCAGCTTCACATTCTGGATTTCGAACTGAAGAATACGAATGTTGTACTGCTTCAAAGCGGATTCCTTGATGAGTACGCGCTGTCCGTTTTCATCGAGAGCGAGCTTGGTCACAGTGTACTGCTGGCTTTCTGCCTTCTTGATCACGCGGCCGGTGGAATCCACTTCGTCGTCACCAACCTTTTCTTCACGAATTTCAGTGGTGGTCAGGTATTCACCGTAAATCAGCTGGTCTTCTGCGATGCGGCGGAATTCTGCAATCTTGGTAACCTTGGCTTCTTCTGCGGTAAAGAGCGGAGCGGTCTTGCGAACTGCAGAAAGAACTGCGTTACGGACGAGACCGTGCTTCAACTGCTTGTCGCCACGCTGGTCCATGTGAATCTTGATGAGCTCTTCGCAGCCAACAGGAAGCTGGTACTTGATGTAGCCAGAGATGTCTGCGTTTGCGTTACGGGAAAGGGTAACGGAAATGTCGTCTTCGTCGGTGTCGTCACCTTCCCAGGACTGGCCGTGGACCTTTTCGTTGGAAGAGTTGAAGTAGAAGTCCTTGGTACGGTCGTATTCGTAAATGGTACCGAAACCCTTGAAGTAGAAACCTGCGTGATCGATGCAGGACATTTCGCCAAACGGGCTCTGCTTTACAAGAATCTGGGTGGCGTTGTTGTAACCGAAGATGGAACTCCACAAAACGGAGATAATCACGACGGCGATGATGACGAGAGCGATGGTTACCTTGTGCTTTGCAAGGATACCGTTAGACATTTCATAAACTTTGGGCATTGTATACCTCCTCCAAAAAAATACAGGGACCGCTTTAACTAGTCGGCCAAAACTTGCAGATACTGCGGTTCCATGTAAAGCTTGACTTGGTCGCCGGCGTTATAGATTTCGTCGGGGTCGGTCATTACGCGGAGCTGCAAACTCTTGTTGGCGCCTACGCCGGGAAGTTCTGCAATCAGTTCCCAATAGTCGCCGCGGAAAATACGTTCCAGAATACGTGCGTCGAATACGTTGTTTGTAAAGTTTTCGCTGGGAGTGCAAACGTGGATGTCTTCCATACGAATGGCGACGCCACCGCAGCACTTGCCGGATTCGTTTGCGTTCCATTCAGGCTTCTTCTCAACAACCAGTTCGCCGAAAGCGCAAGCGACTTTGTCGTCTGCAATCTTTTCGCATTCAAGGATGTTGGCTTCGCCGATGAAGGTTGCAACAAAACGATTGACCGGATGTTCGTATACATCTTCCGGACTTCCGTCCTGGACGATTTCGCCCTTGTGCATCACAAGCACACGATCGCTGACAGCGATGGCTTCGTCCTGGTCGTGGGTCACCATGATGAAAGTGGTATCGGTCTTCTTCTGAACTTCTCGAAGTTCCACCTGCAATTTCTTGCGGAGATTTGCATCAAGTGCGCTGAGAGGTTCGTCAAGCAAGAGGATGTCCGGCTCGTTCACCAAGGCGCGAGCCAAGGCCACACGCTGCTTCTGTCCACCGCTCAAGGTAGCAGGCATTTCGTTTGCCAAGTCCGTAATGTTTACGGTTTCCATCATAGCCTTAACACGACGGTCGATTTCATCCTTGGGAACCTTGTGGCTCTTGAGGCCGAAAGCGATGTTGTTGTAGACGTTCAGATGGGGGAACAAGGCGTAGCTCTGGAACACCGTGTTGATGGGGCGGTGTGCCGGAGACTTGTTGGAAATGATTTCGCCACCGAGAAGGACTTCGCCTGCGTCGGCCTTTTCAAAACCAGCGATAATACGGAGAAGCGTGGTCTTTCCGCAACCGGAAGGACCTAGCAGAGTAACGAATTCTCCGTCCTTGATGAAAACGTCAATTCCCTTGAGCACGGACTTCGGTCCGAAGCTCTTGGAAACATTCTTGACTTGAAGATCGAAAGACTTCATTTCGTATAACTACTGCAGATTAGCTATGCAGGTATTCGATAATAGCGTCGTGGATGGTGGTGAACACGCTACGCAGTTCTGCTTCGTCTTCTTCAAGCAGCGTCACGCGGAAGCCCTTGAGGTCGGTGCAGAAACTGGTGCTGGGCACCACGCAGATACCCTTTGCGCCCAACAGATAGTACACGAAGCGGTAGTCCAGGTTTTCGGTCTTGGAGCACCATTCTTCAACCTTGGCCTTGATCTGCGGATTGTCGATCTTCAGACTCTGGTGGTTGTTCAGAACACCTTCACGGAAGATGATGGTGTTGTAGAATGCACCGTAGGTGGGGTTGAAATACAGTTCCGGAATGTCGGAAAGAATTTCGTTAATGATAGCGCTACGACGGCCAATCTTTTCGTTCAGAGCCTGGCGGTGTTCCATGAAGCGAGGATCGCCCAGCACGCGAGGAATGGTCATCTGGGGGAGAGTGGTGGAGCAGACTTCGACCATCTTGGCGTTATCCAGAGCGCGGCAGAAGGCGTCGAACTGTTCGTCCTTGTCGCGGTTGTAGTATTCAGCCCAGCCACAACGTGCACCCGGCCACGGATATTCCTTGGAAATACCCTTCAGAGCGATAGCCGGAACGTCGCCGATGTATTCGGCCAGAGCGTAAGCTTTTGCTCCATTGTAGGTGATCTTGTTGTAGATTTCGTCGCAGATGATGAACAGGTTGTAACGCTTTGCGATATCAACGATCTTCTTGAGGATGTCAAGAGGATAGACCATGCCAGTGGGATTATCCGGATTCAGAATCAGGATACCAGCGATGGAGGGGTTGTACTTCACCTTGTTTTCAAGTTCTTCCAGGTCCGGATACCAGTGGTTTTCCGGCTTCATGCTGTAAGTGATAGGTGCAGAGTGTGCATGTGCAGCTTCTGCAGAGCTATGGGTGCTGTATGCCGGGGAAGGTCCAATGATGCGGGTGGTCATGGACAGGAGGCTGTACAATGTAGCGATTGCATCACCGAGGCCGTTGAAGAACAGGATGTCGTCAACGGTAATCTGGGCGCCGCCCAGCTTGTTGGTTTCCTTCACGATGAATTCGCGGGTTTCCAGCATACCCTTGGACGGGCAGTAACCATAGGAACGGTTTTCCTTGGAAAGGTCCACAACGATGTCCTTGATCCATTCGGGAACCTGGCACTTCTTTTCAATGGGGTCGCCGATGTTTTCCCAGTGGATCTTCGGCATGCCCAGCGTTTTCAGGAGGTTCGCCTTCTTCACGATCTCACGGATTTCGTAAGACAGTTCCTTGGCACCTTCGGTAAGCAAACGCTTTCTCATTTTATACTCCTTAGAGGTATTATAATTCTCTTAATTAACGGGTTAATTATAGAATAAAATTTTAGAGAATTTTCCTTTAGTTATGGGTTTTGGTTTAAATTCGGGCAAAATAAAAAGGGCCGTCCGCTGGGACCGCCCTTTGAATTCCTTTAAGTTCTGTTTCGATTATTTAGCTCGATGCAGACCTTTACAATTCTTGAACAGTCGCGTATGATTCAACACAGGCTCGTGCTTCCGCCGCGCCTGCCGCCATCGCTGCTGCGATGATGTTCTGTTCAAAGATCTTGTTCATGCCAAAGAATATACTACTGAATTTTGATAAAGTCAAGATGTCCATAAAAAGTTTTTGGATTTCCTTTTTTACATTTGCGGACATGGCTTCTGATACCTTATACGATCCCATACGCAAGAAGGATGTTCCTGCAACGCCCGAAGAACACGTGCGCCTGGCAACTGTCCGCTATTTGTTGGACCAGGTGAAGGTTCCGGAACATTTGATTGCAGTGGAATTTCCACTGAACGCCATTGACCCCAAGACGGACGACCGCGTGGACATTATGGTCCATAATTTTCGTGCTGGAGCAACGATTGAAAAACCCTGGCTCCTGGTGGAATGCAAGGCTCCTGGGGAATACAACTGGCCTGCATTGCAGCAACAGCTGAACAAGTACCTACAGGTTCTGACGCCAAACTACGTGATGCTTTCCTTGGGGGATGCTGTCCGCTACTTTAAACTGGACGGGGCAACCAGGCGTTTTGAAAAAATTGAGACGCTACCGGTTTTTGAATAAAAAATAGAAGAGTTCGAATCGTTTGCGTCACTTCGCTCGCAATGACATTACTGCACTACGGAGGTTACTTCGCCGTCGCGGAGGCGGGTGGTCAGCTTGTCCCCAGACTTTAGCTGGCTTGCGTTACGGACGAACTTTCCGTTGGCGTCCAGCGTGAGGGAGTAGCCGCGGGCCAAGGCGGTAGCCGGGTCGGCGGCCTTGACTTTGATTTTAGACAAATTAAAGTTTGACTTTGCCAAGTCCAGAATCTTGCGGGAGCCTTGCTTTAGACCTTCGATGTCGCGGTCAATACGTGCTTTTTCATCGCGGATTACAAACTGCAGAGAACGCTTCATGTTGTTTCCGCAAAGTGCTAGTTTCATCTTTTCGTTCTGGATTCGTTTGGAAACTTTCTGCTGTAAGCTTACGCCGCAGTTGGCCAAGTACTGGTTTTCCTGTACGAGAGTGTCCTTCGCGGCGGCGGCAATGTTCTGTGCGGTAACCTGCATCAGGTTCCAGCTGTCGGCCACGCGGTCGATGAGGCGTTTTGCGGTGTCAGTAGGAGTGATGCAACTCTGGTAGGCCACTTCGTCCAGCAGGCTCTTGTCAATTTCGTGACCGATGCCAGTAAACACGGGCACGGGGAAGTTTGCGACCGCGCGGCAAAGGGCTTCGCTGTCAAAGAAATTCAAGTCCGTCTTGGAACCGCCGCCGCGAACGATGCAGACCACGTCGATGGCGTCTACTTTCGCCAGCTTTTCTAGTGCTGCGAGCACCGTTGCTTCGGTTTCGGAACCCTGCATCTTTGCATAGATGGTCATGACCTTGAAGGCGAAGGGAGACTCTGCCAGCTTTGTGGTGAAGTCCTTGAAGGCGGCGGTGCCTTCGCCGGTAATAAGACCGATGCGCATGGGGGTGGGAGCCAGTTCCAAGAGTTTGTTCTTTTCAATAAGACCTTCGGCGCCCAGCTTTCGCAGAATTTCCATGCGGGTCATGGCAAGTTCGCCGATGGTGTACACCGGGTCAATGTCCAGAATCTGGGCCTGCAGTTTTCCGTAGGGAACGTAAATTTCTGCCTTGATCAAGAAACTGACTTTCAGCTGGTCCTTCAATTCAAAGGGCTTTCCGCAGGAGGCAATTTTTGCTTGGATGGCGGCGAATCGTCCCGCAAAGCAGGAAAGGCTGATAACAGAAATCGGCTTGACATTGCCCTCTTCAAAGTCCGCAATGGTCAAGTAGACAATGTTGGGCTTGATGGAAATCTGGGTAATGACCCCGCGAACCCATACAGCAGGGGTTTCTTCCACCTTTCTCTTGAGGGAAGTCATGTATTGGGTGACTGTATAGGATCGAACTTCTGTTTCCACAGTGAGAATATAACTATTTTTGGGATACTATGGCAAAAGTCGTATCTGCAATGGAAGTCCGTCAAAATTTTGGTAACCTTTTAAACCAGGTGGCCATTAAGGACGAAGAAATCGTTATTGAACGTGCTGGCAAGCCTTTGGCTCGCCTGGTCAGTGTTTCCTCTCCCAGTGCAGGCAAACTGGACTTTCGCGATATAGGAAAACTTCCCAATCAGATTTGGGAAGTTTAAGAATTTCCAAAAATTTTAGAATCTAATTAGTCTTCTGCGGACTTGGCGATAATTATAACGTCCAAGGTGTCTCTCATGGACGGGTCGGCAATACTTTCTGCAATCAGTCTTGCGGTTTCGCCGATGGAGCCTGCCTGTACAATCAGGTGATTGGCAGAAATTTCACGAGCGCTTTCAGAGACTCCGCAGGAAGTCTTGGGGCTGGTGTTGATGTTGACCAAGTCTTCACAAGGAATGTACCAGGTAACATCGTAATTCACGTCTTCCCAGCCTTTTTCCTTGTTCGGTTCCATAGTAATCGTCAAGTCCTTGAAGCGGATAGTATCGCCCGGGCTCTTGAACATTGCGTCGAGGGTGTTGAATTCAGCATCGGTGAATTCCATGGATTCAACAGAACCTACCTGCTGCAGAAGTGTATGCAACTGGAGTACGTAACGCATGGAGTCTGCCACCTGGTCCAACGGGTCGGAATTCAGACGGAGATAATGAAGGTAGTACGGACCTTCGGGCATGTCCTTGGTAATCTTGAGGCTGCCGCCATAGACCGCATTTACGGAACCCTGTTTCTTCTGATCCTTGTCCAGAATTTCAATGGTCACCGGGCTCTGCTTGTCGTCGGAGTAGTTGGAAATAGAATGCTTTACCAGGATGGAGTCGCCCTTCTTGTAATCACCCAGCCAGACAAATTGTTCCTGACGGAGATTGTATTTGTAGATGGCCTTGTTGGGATCATCCTTGGGACGGGTGCGGGTAAATGTTTCGCCTGGCATCTTGATGGAGTCGGGTTTGGCAAAGTATTCTCCCTGTTCCAAAGCACGAGCCTTAGTAGTTACTTCGAAGAATGCAAGGGGACCGGTCAGGAAGAAGAAAGAGGATTCTTCTGTGGTAACCTTCAAAGACCAGTCAACGGAATCATTGGGGACGAGCATGGTGTCTACGTCGCCGGTGTAGGAACCGAGAACTTCGTCGCCTTCAATCAACTGAACTTTGGTAATGTTCTTTCCGGCAGACTTCAGGTTAATGCTGTAACCTTCGGTGGCGGAGAAATCAATGTTAATGTCTTCCAGAGAATCGTTCATGAGGACGACGCCACGGATGGTGTCGGTCATCTTCATGCTGATGGACTTTGTATCGCCAGTGTAGTTGTAGTAGGCGGTATCTACAGTTGCCTTCAGACGGAGAACTGCATCGTCGTTGAATTCGCCAGACAGTTCAATGTAGTAGTGGCTTTCATTGAATACGACAAATTCATTGGAGTCCCTGAAAATCTTGGAAGAATCGGAACCAAAACTGGGAACAAAGTAATTCGAGAAAACGGAATCCTTGCTGTTTGCTTTCTTGGGAACTGCGGTAACTGCACGAAGGTATTCGCCTTGTTCGCTACGAATTCTGATCTGATCGTTTTTAAGGTCAAAGGTCTTTGCGAGAACCTTGATGCGGCTGCCCTTGGCCAGCTTACCCAGATACAGCGGAATGGTGGTTTCGCTGCTGTCCACGTAGATTTCGGTGGAATCCATATCTGTGCTGTCGCCCTTGAACAAATCAATATTCAAACGCATGGTATCGCCAAGGACTATTTCACCCCTGTAGTCGATGTCAGCGCGATCATTGCTGAAGGAACTGCTGGACCTGAAGGATGCTACAGAGGAGCTACTATCTTCATCGTCGGGGGAAGTGGAACCCTTATCGCAAGCGGTAAGGCCTGCGAAGCTAAGCGTTAACAAACTTAATGTGAAAAGTTTCTTGATGCTCATCTTTGTATTCCTAGTTCAAGATGTAGAATTTCTGTTCTGTGGAGAAAGCTTCGCCAATGACCTTCAAGATATACTTGCCGGTGGGGAATGCCTTGGCCTTGAATTTAAAGTTGGTCTTCTTTTCGCCGTCCAGATCTCGTGAAGCAACGGTCAGCATACGCTTGCCGAACTCATTGACGATTTCAATCTGCACAAACTGCGGATAACCAACGGTCAAGTCAAAGTTACAGTCGAGGGAGTACTTGTCCACGTTGACCTTAGACAGAGTGTAACCGCCGTCCATGGCATCGCCGCCTACGGAACGGGTGTTGTCAAAGTAACCGATGAACAACGACGGTGCAAACTGCTTGCCGGCGCTGGGAGAGGGCAGGATGGTTTCGCCCTGGTCCACAGAAGTAAGAATCAAAGTGTAAAGGTTGGAAGCGTGCTTACGCTTAAAGAATTCAGTAAGGGTGGGGGAGCGGAGGAATGCTCCCAGGGGAGACTTGGGATTGATGGTAATAATGCCTAGGTAGTCTGCGTACTTGGTATCCACGCCGCCGCCGGAATTCTTACGGATGTTGAACTGACCACCAGCCTGGGGCAGGTTTGCGGGAGCGTTTTCCCAAGTCAGTTCGTTTTCAGACCAATCTACGCCCAGTCTCTGATCGCCAAAGAACATATCCTTGGAGGTTTCCTTCAAACCGAAGATGTTCAGCTGGATGGGTTTCTTGATGGTGTCAGGATCGAATTCCAATTTCAAAGCCACATCGAACAGCGGACCCGGCAATGCGGAAAGGTCGAACTTCAGGTAAAGCTTTCCTGCTTCTCCGGGAACGTTGGAAACGTGAAGTTCAGGGTCGCTGCTGTGGGGGCTGTAGTTGTCAAATTCGGAAATCCAGGTGGCTGCACCGCGACCGCTAGGAATGTTGTTTCCGTTGTTGTCCATGGTGGTGTAGCGCTTGTCGAAAACGTAGACCTTACCGGTGTCTGCGCCAGTCTGGTATCCGTCATCGCCTGTGAAAATCACGTTGTATCGGCCGCTTGCGGTAAAGGAAACGTCGGTTTCGTAAGCCATGGTGTCGGAGAAGATTGCCTTACCGGGGCCCAGAGCCTTCTTCCAGCGGACAGGAACTTCGCAAAGACCGTCGCCACGACCATCATCTTCCACAGAGCCCACGATGCGGAGTCGGTTGGGCTGCACTAGGATCATTTCCTTAGGAATAGTAACCTTGGGCTTTTCGTTGGCTCCCTGCTTAGGAGCGTAGCCTACAAACAGAGGCAGCATGGAACCGCCGTTTTCGGTATGGAGAAGTTGTTTTCCGTAAAGGGCCTTGATGGCAGATGCCTGGCGGGAATCTTCTACCACCTTCAGGAAGGGGTTGCCTCGGGTCAACGTTTCGCGAAGGCCCATAATGCTGAGACCTGCGTTGTCATTGATGAACATGGGGCGTTCCTTAGCCTTGTCGCTAGCTTCGATTTCCACGCCCACAAGTTCTGCGGAACCCTTGTTGAAGTTCTGGAGAACGGTGTTACCCTTCTTGGCGGTAAGACCGAGAATCCAGATGGTACCGCCATTGTTTGTAATCTTCGGCCCCTTGGTGTCGCCAATCATGGTCACCTGACGGCCCCACAGTCTCTGGCTGTTCATCTGGATGGTTCCGATAGAAACGTCTTCCATGAAGATGTCGCCCTTGCCGAATTCATCGGTTTCAAGAGACTTTACCATCATGTTCTTCAGCAAGATTGTGCGGGTAGACTTTTGGATAATGCCGCTGCCGAATTCGGAGAAACGTTCAATGGTGAGTTCGTTGAACGCACCCTTTTCAATGATGAACTTTCCCTTACCGTCGATACGGGCTTCGGTACCGAGAATGCGGCGGACGCGGTTACGAACATAGATGTCGCGGTTGATGGTCCAGCGGCCTCCCGGCGGGAAATAGATGGTTTCTGCGCCATCGTCAATAGCTTCCTGAATGGCCTTGGAGTCGTCGGAACCGGTATTTGCCTTTCCACCGTAGTCGCCAGCGATGGTAATCCAGTCTCCTGCTTTCTGTTCCGCGAAGTTCGGGGTTTCTGCCACAGGTACGCGCATGGACTGCTTGGGGCTATGGCAAAGCTGCTTGCTGGCTTCAGTGGTATATTCAATGATTTCGCTATTGGTCAGTTCTTCCATGACACCTTTCTTGTTGGATCTCAACATGGTGCCGAACTTGCTGACCTTCATGGATCGAGCGAACAGATGGCTTTCGTTAAGGATTGCGGTAACCTTGGCGGGTTTCTTTTTACCCGGGTCGTATTCCAGGGTGCCGTCCACCAGACTCATGATGGCGAAGGGACCGTGGTTATACACGGCGGGTACGTTGCCCTTGAATCGGAGGGCTCGTACAGCCAGGTTCATATCTTCATTTTCAAGACCGTATTTGGTCTGTCCGCCCAGGGTCACATGTTCCATGGTCAAGGAACCGGTTTCGCCCTTGGTATACACGCCCACCTTGAAACCGCGGACTTCCACGTTTTTCAACAGCAGGGGACCGATTTTTTCGGTGAAGCTGATGTCAATACCATAGACACCGGTGGTGTCGCCAGAGTAAATCTTGACGTTATTGATGGTACCTTGGTTGGCTGCGTTGAACTGAACGCCAATGGCGCCCGGGTTACCCTTACCAGTTCTCAGGGTCAAATCGCGGATTGCGTTACGAATACGGGGTTCCGGACCCATACCTGTGTAAAGTACTGCCTTGGGGAAATCTTCGTTGTCAAAGCCATAGGTACTGTCGGCCAACTGAATGATGGTTCCGCCAATGCTCTGACCCTGCAAAATAGTTCGGCGGGCTGCCGTTTCGTTCTTTTCTGTCTGGGGCCAGGTCAGCTGTTCCGTAATCTTGTAGATACCATGGGGCAGGTAGATGATGTAGTCCCCATCCGGATGGTCATTCAATGCCTGCTGAATAGCCTGGGTGTCATCGTGCTTGCCGTCGGCTTTTGCAAAATAAGGGTCCTTAGTGACGTTTACGACTTTAGAACCGATGGGAAATTCCACCTGGGCAAAAGCGCTACAAGCAAATAGTGCCAATAATACTGTTAAACGACGCATAATAATCCTCTGACCAAATACCTAAAGAAGTTAGTAAAAAAATCTATACGATTATAAATATTGAGCCCGGTGGCGGCCTAAAAGCCCTTTTCTTTGCATTTCTCGTATACAAAGGGATTGTGGTCCCCTTGAACCTTGAAAATTCTCCGGTCTCGTTCACATTCTCTTGCGGTAACGGGGAATTGGCGGTCCCAGGCCTCAAATAGCTTTCGGTCTTGGTTTGAAAGCTTGATTCCGTATGTCTTTTCCATGTAGAAACTGACGCGGGCGATGATGCCGCGGGCTTCTTCGCGGGGCTGTGCCTTTTTCAGCTTGAAATCCACAATGGTCTTGCATTTGCCATACATGGGCTCCGGATTGTTGGTCCATTGACTATACATGAAGTTGTTGCGATCCCCATTGACTTCGCCGATGGCGGGATAGAGATTGTGAAGGTCCCCTTCCATGATTTTGAACTGGTCGTCGTTCATACTGCAGTTCTTGCGGCCCCCTTCTTTCCAGCAGGGAAGAAAGTGCCCCATGTTGTGGGCGGTAACGATGTGCTCCCATTCGATGGATTCTGCGCGCTTGAGACTCTTGCGCTTGGGGTTGTAACGGGGCTCGTAATCGCAGGTAGAAAAATCCACATGTTTCTTGTCCTGGTATTTGCAGCCGCAGTACAAAGTTTCCTGAAGGTCGCCATAGTAGATTCTACGCATTTGCTGGCCGGCACCGCGGTAGTCGTAGTGCTGGGGCTTTGCTTCGGGATCGACTTTTGCCTGGACTTCTGCAATCAATGCAAAAATCGCTATGATCAAAAGAATAAAAAGGGATAAGGGTTTTGCTCCCGAAATCTTGCGACGCATATAAGAACCTATCTAAAAAATGATGTAGAAAAAAGAAGTCTCTTGATTGGATAAACCAAACGAGTCTAAAATAAAGATACTTCTTTTTTGAGAAAAAGGAATGTTCTATATTTGGGCCATGTTCAAAGATGGTATGGAATATCTGAATTCCCGCTTGATGTTCGGGATGATGCCTGGTCTGGAATCCACTCGCGCCCTTTGCGAAGCCCTGGGAAACCCGCAGAAAAAATTCAAGACAATTCATGTGGTGGGTACCAACGGAAAAGGTTCCACCAGTTACTATTTGTCGGGAGTTTTGCAGGCTCACGGATTGAAGACCGCTCTCTATACCAGCCCCCATTTGGTAAGCCTTCAGGAACGTATCCGCGTTAATGACCAGCCGATTTCTGCAGAAGATCTGGACAAGTATCTGTTGCAGGTAAAGGCTGCTGCAGAACAGGTAAATGCGGGGCGTGGCATTGACGAAAAGATTGAACCAACTTTCTTTGAAGTTTTGACCTTGGTGGCGTTTTTGCATTACGCAAATTCCGGTGTCCAGGTTGCTGTTCTTGAAGCAGGAATGGGCGGCCGCCTGGATAGTACTGCGGTGGCTGATGGCGAAATGGCTGTAGTTACCAGCATTGGCTTGGAACATACTGAAGTTTTGGGAGCTACGGAATCGGCCATTTTGAAGGAAAAGATGGGTGTTCTGGGTACGACTGCAGAACGTGTTTCCGGAAAGACGTTTGTGCTTGGCGGATTGTCCGATGGTTTGTTGGCCGAGGCCCGCGAGTATGCTGCGGAACTGGGGGCGAATGCGGTTGTTCCCGAAATTCGTTCGGATATTGACTTGCCCAACTTGGGACAGCATTACGTCGAAAATGCCAGCCTTTCTCTTGTGGCAGCAAAGATGTTCTGTGATAGCATGGCGAAGACTGGTGCTGCAGAAGCAAACGCTGTGGTGAAAGGCGCGGCCTCCTATAACGATGACCTGGCGCTGACAACACTGACGAAACGCTCTTGGGCCGGCCGCATGCAAAAGCTTGAAAATGAAAACGGCCAGGTGGATTACATTCTGGATGGAGCCCACAATTCCCATGCGGTTCGCCGCCTTGTGGAAACCTTGGCCCAGTACTATCCTGGTCAGAAATTCCACTGCGTCTTTGGCGCCCTCAAGGACAAGGACGTTAGCGAAATGCTGAAACTTATGGCTCCGCACGTTAGTCATTGGCACATTACCAAGACTCCTTATCCTCGTTTCCGTGAACTGGAGGACTTGCGTGGACTTTTGACGGAATTGAATTTGCCTGTGGCTAGCGAGGGCTTGCTTAGCAGGGAATACTTGGATAGCGTTCTTGCGACGGTTGCTGCAGACAACGTAAATAAAAAGATACCCGTTTTGATTACGGGCAGCCTCTACATGATTGGTGAAAGTGTACAGGCTCTAAAGAACGATTATGAAGGCTTGGCTTTCTTCCGTGGATTGGAACCCACTACGAATGAGCATCGTTAATAAAATGTTGTACAAAAAACTACATTTTACCCCATGATGCTTGGAGCTTTTTCTAAAAAAACACTGTTTGCCTATTTTTTGTTGGCTGTCTTGTGCTTGACAGCCTGCCAACAGGGTTCACCTGAGAATAAACCTCAGGAGGATTCTTCAGCATCAAATCAGGTTGAAGAAGAGGCTGATTCCCTGGTGACTCGGAGCTTGTTTAAGACCAAGGCTCGCAGTATTATTGGTGATGTCCATATGCTGAAGGGTGGCCTTGGGGATACTTGGAAACAGGTCCGCATTGGAAACTGGGTTGTAGAAAACGACCGCGTTCAAACAAGAATTGAATCTGAAGCCAAGTTGGACGCCTTGGATGGTTCCACCTTGATTATTTCAGAAAACTCTGACGTAACCTTGGAAACCTCAGAGGATAGTACCGATACGAAACTTTACTTGGTTAGCGTAGGCCAGGGTAAAGTCTATTTCGATATCCAAAAACAGGAGCGTACAGCCTATAAGTTTAAAACCGGTACGGTGGGCGCAGCTATTCGTGGTACCGCAGGCTTTGTAGGCAATGTGAAGGGCAAGACTATTGTCTCCTTGAAGGAAGGTAAGGTGGATGTCAATGGCCAGTCTGGTGCTGTCCGCAGCGTACTTGGCAAGCAGACCATCTTGATGGATTCCCAGGGCCGATCCAGAACATTGAACCTGAAGTCCTCCGGTACAAAGCACCTGGCAAAGTTGCTGGATTCCTTGGCTCGTGACGAAGACGATGTCGAATCAACCACCTTGCAAAAATCCTTGACCGAGTTCGACTCCGCTTATGCAGAAAAGCAGGAATCCCTTGAAGAACTCTTTAAGAAAAAGTTGTCTTTCCAGTCCTTTACATTCCCCAGCGATACGCTTAGATCTCCCTATGTGACCTTGCGTGCCTTTGTTGACTCTGGTGTGGTGGTGACGGTGTGGGGTGTTAGCGATACGGTGGGTGCCGACAGCCTCTATAAGAGAACATTCACTTGGGCCGAAGGTGCTTACGGTAAAAAACGTTTCTTGTTTACTTGTAGCGATGGCGTTGTGGAAATTGACTGCCGCAAGCCGCTGGAACTCTACTATGTGGACCCTGATGGCATAGGCTCTGTTTCCGGTGAACTGGATGAAAACATGACGTACCTTTCCTTGAATTTGGGAAGACGTGTGGAACGTTTGCACTTGAAGCGTCCTAAGATGTTCGATATTTTCAATATGAAAATTACCTTGGATGGTATTGATCGGGAAAGTCTGAAGTTCTTGAAGTCTATTAAGGTGTATCGCAGTGGTCAGCTGATCAAGACTTTTGGCGAAGGTGTTTTGACCAAGCTTGATTACGAAGTACCTTTGAAAATCGACTTGAACAAGATTGTGGATCTCGATGTTGTAGCAGAGACCAAGACGGGCCATAAGTTTACGGCAAAGAAAACCTACGAAGTATTCTGTCACCTTAGAAATCATCCGACGGAAGATGGTATCCATTTCAATCCGCCTATTGAACCTGATTTGCAGAAGGAATACGAATTGGTTGAATTGACCAGAGAATAGTTTTATTGGATTAGGGAAAGAAGATGAATAAAGTTTTTAGTTCTGTAGTTTTGCTGGGCGCTCTAGTGCTCATGTCTTGCGCGGGTAATTCTGCGAGAGATGCGGAAATGGAAAGCGACTACGTGAAGGTCGTAACGAGTAACTCCGGTGACGTGACCGTTGAAACAACTGTCTCCAAGTTCAAAACTGCGCCCACGGTTTTGGTGGCTCCTGCCTTGACGGGTAAGATGAATCCCAATATCGATGTGGTTCGCCAGAACCCCTTGGCAAAAACCGCCATGGAAGTTATTAACTCCTATTTGACCAGTAAAGACTACAACGTGGTTGGCCTTGAAAGTCAGGCTCAGCTGGACGAAGTTGTGGCTTTGCAGTCCACTATTGCAGGCAATGACGAGGACCTTGCCTACGCAGCGGGCCTTTCCGTTGGCGCAGACATCAACATTACCTACGCAGGCTCCATCCAGGGCAATGATATTGTCATTGACTTGAATGCCAGTGAAGCTTCTACTGCGCAATTGCTGGGTAGCGAATCTGTTCGCATGACTGTTTCCGAAAATGAATCCCAGCGTGCTCTGGTTCAGAAAGCAATGGAAAAGGCTATCGTGGGCCTTGAAAATAAGATTCGCGAAAAGCTTGTGGCCCAAATGGAAATGGGTACTCAGTACAAGGTCATTGCCCATCTGGTAGGAACGTTTACCGACGATCAGGCTGAAGAAATTTCCAATATTGTTTCCATGCAGGTTCGTCAAAAGTTTAATAAGATGGTGGTAACGTCCATGAGCCGCAACACCTATGACTTGATGGTGTTTGCCGATCCCGAAAAATACGAGGATGCCCAGATGGTTTATAGTGAATTCTATGAATCGCTGAAGGGAATTGCCAAGGTTCGAAAGCAGAATATTACCAAGAAATTGATTATCCTGGAAATTCAATAATGAAGATTTTGCCGAAATTTTTTGGAGCGTTGTGCTTGATGACTTTGGTGCCCGCTTTGGCTTTGGCTGCCAACGTGGTGACTTATACGGCAACATCCAAAGTTTCTCAGAAGGATGCTGATAAAAAGGCCTTGGAAGGAATTGCCATGCAAATCCGAACCGATGTGAAGTCTTCGATGGAAACCATCAAGACGGAAGACGGGGAAGGCAATGTTCAGTCTACTTTTGAAACGAAAAAATCTGTGACCAGCAATGTGCTTTTGAAGGGTGCGAAAATCAAATCCAGCAAGAGCTTTGGTGTTTACAAGTCTACGGTAACAGTGGATTTGGATGTCCTTGCTTCTAAGATCCTGATTGACTTGAAGCAGATTCAAAAATCGGTTCTGGCAAGCGATACCTTGATTCGCCGCGGATTGCTGTCGGGGCATTATGGAAAGGTCTCCAAGGAACTGGTGGATCTTGAAAAGAATGTAAGCCGCTATGAAGAACTGATGGAAAACCTTTCTTGCTTGCAGAAGGTCCCCCAGGAACTGATGCTGGAAACCACCTTGAAGTCCTTGAATGAAACCTTGAGAACCTCCTTGGCTTCCGTGAAGATGGATGTTGTGGTGTCTGAACAGTCCCTGATTGTGAATGTAAGGGATTACGCTGGCCCCATTGTGAATTATCCCGTCATCTTGAACCAGGATAACAAGGACTTGTCAACGCAGAAAACCGATAAGAACGGTAAGGCTGTTTTCCCCATGGCTGCGGTCAGGAAGAATAAGCCCAGCGGCGAAGTAACGGTCCTTGCGGATATTAACTTTAAGTATGCGAGCCAGGCGGCTCTTGTGAAGCAGACTGTGGCTTACCAGTCCGAGAAGACCGGATGCGTGTACAAGCTTGTTTGTGATGGGAACGTAGTGGAATGTGGCGCTTTGCAGGGCTTCTTGGCTGATGTGGGCTTGGGCATTTCTAATACGGAAGGCTTGCCCGAAATCAACGTTACCATGAATTTCTCAGATAAGCCTAATACGGCGAGGACCTTGATTACCAGCCGCGCAACCATCGTTTTGAAGTATGGTAACACAGAATTGGTGGAACAGCCCCAAGGCGTTGGCAAGGACGAAGAATCTGCCCATATCAAGGCAATTACGAAGCTTTCTGCCAATAAGATTCTTGATGCTTTTGCTGGCAATAGTTGTGTGAAGTAATTGCGCGGTTAGTTGTTGCGCATCTTTTTTGCGCTCTTTGAAACTGCGCCAATTTCGTAAAACAAAAAATCCTGGGTTTTGGCCCAGGACTTTTTTATGGGGTGACCGCGGCGTTTCCACCGCAGCATCCAATTACTTGTTATTGAGCTTGATCAGGTTCAGTGCGGAACCGGCCTTGAACCATGCCCACTGCTGTTCGTTGTAGGTGTGGTTCAGGGTGATGCTGTCGGCGGAACCATCCTTGTGGTGGATTGCGAGGGTCAGAGGCTTGCCCGGTGCAAATTCGGTAAGACCGATAATGTCGAACACGTCCTGTTCCTGAATCTTGTCGTAGTCGGCAGGATTTGCGAAGGTGAGGGCCAGCATGCCCTGCTTCTTCAGGTTGGTTTCGTGGATACGGGCGAAGCTCTTCACGATTACTGCCTTGACGCCCAGGAAGCGGGGTTCCATGGCGGCGTGTTCGCGGCTGGAGCCTTCGCCGTAGTTTTCGTCACCGATCACGATGGAGCCAGTACCCTTGGCCTTGTAAACCTTGGCCAGTTCCGGAACTTCCTTGTATTCGCCGCACTGGCAGAGAACCTTGTTGGTTTCGCCGTTGAATGCGTTCACGGCACCGATCAACATGTTGTTGGAAATGTTTTCCAGGTGACCGCGGTAGTTGAGCCACGGACCAGCCATGGAGATGTGGTCGGTGGTGCACTTGCCCTTGGCCTTGATGAGGATCGGTGCGCCCATGATGTCCTTGCCGTCCCATGCAGCGAACGGAGCCAGAACCTGGAGGCGCTTGCTTTCGGGGTTGATGGAAACGGTGATGGAGGAACCATCTTCTGCAGGAGCCTGGTAGCCAGCGTCCTTCACGTCGAAGCCGTTGGGCGGCAGTTCGCACTGTTCAGGAGGATCCAGCTTAACAGCCTTGCCTTCCATGTTCACGAGAGTGTCGGTCATGGGGTTGAAGCGGATGTCGCCAGAGAGGGCGGCGATTACAGCCATCAGCGGGGAAGCCACGAAGGCGTGGGTGTTGGGGTTGCCATCGGCGCGCTTTGCAAAGTTACGGTTGAAGGAGTGGACGATGGTGTTCAGTTCCTTCTTGTCGGCGCCAGCACGGTCCCAACGGCCAATGCAAGGACCGCAAGCGTTGGTCATGATGGTTGCGCCAAACTGCTTGAACAGATCGATGAGGCCGTCGCGTTCGGCAGTGTAGCGGACCTGTTCGGAACCCGGGTTGATGATCAGCGGACACTTGGGGGTAAGACCCTTGGCCAGAGCCTGCTTGATCATGCTTGCTGCCATGAACAAATCTTCGTAGCTGGAGTTGGTGCAGGAACCGATGAGGGCTGCGGAAACCACCGGGGTAGATTCCGGCTTGGTTTCGGTGGCCTTGATAGATTCTGCCATGTCAGAAATGGCGAATGCGCGGTCCGGGCTGAAGGGGCCATTGTAGTGGGGAACCAGTTCGGAGAGGTTGATTTCCACGACGCGGTCGAAGTATTTTTCCGGTTCGGCTTCCACTTCGGGGTCTGCCTGGAGGTAAGAGGCAATCTTGTCGGCGGCTGCGGCAACGTCTGCGCGGCCGGTAACCTTCAGGTAGCGGCTCATGGAATCGTCGTAGCTGAAGGTAGAGCAGGTAGCGCCCACTTCTGCACCCATGTTGGCGATGGTAGCCTTGCCGGTAGCAGAAAGGCTGCGAGCGCCTTCGCCGAAGTATTCGATAATAGCGTTGGTGCCGCCCTTAACGGTGAGGATGCCTGCCAGCTTCAGGATAATGTCCTTAGCGGTGGCGAAACCCTGGAGCTTACCGGTGAGCTTCACACCGATCATCTTCGGGTACTTCAGTTCCCAGGGGAGGCCCACCATGGCATCCACAGCGTCAGCACCGCCAACGCCGATAGCCAGCATGCCGAGACCGCCTGCGTTCACAGTGTGGGAGTCGGTGCCGATCATCATGCCACCGGGGAAGGCGTAGTTTTCGAGAACAACCTGGTGAATAATGCCTGCGCCCGGGAGCCAGCAGTCAATGCCGTACTTTGCAGAAACGGACTGGAGGAAGTCATAAACTTCCTTGCTGTCGGTCTTTGCCTTGGGAAGGTCAATTTCCACACCTTCCTTGGCGATAATCAAGTGATCGCAGTGAACAGAGCTAGGAACAGCGACCTTGGACTTACCAGCAGTAGTAAACTGAAGAAGAGCCATCTGGGCGGTTGCGTCCTGCATGGCCACACGGTCCGGATGGAATTCGGCAAAATCCGTACCGCGAACGTACTGCTTGCTTTCTGCACCGTCGATCAAGTGGGTGTACAGAATCTTTTCTGCAAGGGTGAGGGGGCGGCCAAGAAGCTTGCGGGCGCCGTCAACGCGGGCCGGCATCTTGGAATAGACATTCTGGATCATGTCGAAATTAAAGAGCATAGTTACCTCTGTTTAGTTTTAACACAGTAAATTTAGAAAAACAGGAATTTTTTTAGGGATCCTTTGAAAAGATATCTTGCAAAAGCTGTGCCAAACCCTGCGCCGCTTTACTATTTTTGAATTTTCAATTTTTGGCGATTCATGCGTGTCCTTCAAATCAACAAGATTTTTAATCGCTTGGGTAAGTTCCAGACAGCCCATCGTCGTGGAATTCTTATTGGGATAATTCTTTTTACGTTAGCTGCCGCTGCCGGCATTTTACGTTTTGAGTTCAGCTTTACAAATGATGGTTGGTTTCTGGAAGGGGACCCGGCCAAGGTCAATGCGGAAAAGTTCCGTGAGCATTTCGGAAACGATGCTAGCGTAGTCGTTCTCGTGACTGCAAAGGGTGCGCAAGGGGCAGGCGGTTCCGCAGAATCCGCGCCAAGTGTCCGCGATTCCGCTGTTCTTGAAATGCGGGACACTCTTTCGCGCTACATGAAGGCGAATATTCCCCTAGCAAAAGAAGTTCATACCATCGAAAATACTGCAGGTACCGAAGCGCTGCTCCACCTGAGCCTTGAACGCTATACGGACCCGGCGGACGATGCTGCAAAAATTGGCCGCGCCGTAGCGAACCTTTTGGAACGCGAGGAGTTCCGGTCGGAACAGTGGGACTTGAACGCTGGTGGCGAACCTTATCTGGAAGTGGCGAAGAACGATTCCACCATGCCCCAGGCGGCACGTTCCGTAGTCATCGGCGTGTTCATCATGATTTTCTGCCTGGCCTTTTTTACCCGAAGCAAATTCGGAGTGCTTGTGCCCCTGATGGCCATCGCCTTTGCCATGGCTTCCGTATTTGGCATTTGCGGCTGGCTGGGCGTTAAACCTGACTTTACCTTGTTTACCTTGCCCTTGGTGCTGGGCATGGCCTTAAGCGTAGGCTATTCCATCCATTATATAAACAGTTTCAAGCAAGCATATCAGCGCCTGGAAACCTGCTTTGGCAATCGCCCGAAAAATCGTGATGAAGCCCTGGTGGAAGCGGTGACTGAAACTGGCTGGCCCATCTTCTTTACGGTGGTGACGACGGTTGCTTCCATGTTGTCGTTTTTGGTTGTGGAAATGCCCGTGATGAAAATCGTGGGCTCCATTTGCGCCGCCATGGTTTTTGCTGTTTACCTGTACGTGATTATTCTGGTGCCCATCCTGTTCAGCTATGACGGCAAGGGTAAAAAAACGGTCGCGAAACTTGCAAACGACGAAGGCCGAATTGAAAAAATCCTGGCGAATATTGGCGGCAAGGCTTTGAACATGAAACTGCCGATTGCCTTGGCTTCCGTTGCCATTGCCGTAGCCAGCGCCATTGGATGCATGGGGCTGAAGGTAAACATGGAATATGTGGAAATGTTCGGTACCAAGTTGCCTTTTGTGGAGCGCCTGGTAGAACTGATGGATTCCGAGTTGGCTAATGTATACTCCTACAACGTGATGATTGATTTGGGCGACGATTCTGATTCCGCGTCCTTCAAGAATCCCGAAAAATTCGCCGCCTTGGACAGCTCCGTTACGGATTTGTCAAACCTGCCTCTGACCAAGTTCACCGAAGGAAAAGCCCGTGTGATGGTGGGTGGCGTTACCGACGATTTCAGCACCGCCTACATTCATGTGGAACTGAAGGAGTGGAATTCCAAGCAGATTGATGTTGATATCGACAGCGCCCAGACTCTTGTTCGCCATTATTTCCCCAAGGCCGATGTGGGTGTAGAAGGTTATGCCGTGGAACAGGCTTCCATGAATAACAAACTGGTGGAAGGCGAAATTCGATCTGTCTGCATTTCTTTCGTTGTCATTTTGCTGCTTTTGATTGCGTCCTTCATGAGTTTCAAAACCGGCTTTATCGGCATGATTCCCAATATGGCGCCAATTCTTGTGATTGGCGGTGTTATGGGTGCCTGTGCCTACAGCATGGATATGATGACCATGATGGTGATTCCCATGGCTTTGGGTATTGCGGTGGATGATACGATTCACTTTGTGAACCATTCCAAGCTTTGCTTTGAACGATGCGGTAATTATCGTGAATCTGTATTGGCTACGTTTAGGGATGTGGGCAAAAGTATGGTGAGTACAACCATTATTCTCTGCATGATGTTCTTGGCCTATATGGTAAGCCCAGTAACTATTTTCTTTAGAGTGGGGCTTATGGCGACCATCGGTCTTGTGACTGCCCTGGTGGCGGACTTTACCATTACTCCGGTGCTAATCGTGTTGACTAAGCCCTTCGGTAAGGAAACTGTTAAGTAAAAAACTTCCCGCATAAAAAAACGCCCCGCATAAGCGAGGCGTTCTTTTATTCTTAGAAGAATTCTGGATTACTTGTCCAGACAATCGTCCAGGACAGCGATAATCTTCTTCTTTTCCATATGCTGGCCGATGAAGACGAGGCGAATGATTCGGTCTCCGTATTCATCGTCCCAAACCTTCTTCAGGTCAGGATTCTGGGCAAGAATGTATTCCCGAGTTTCCTTGCTTTCGGCAGCGAACCAGCGGCCGAAATTCTGGGCGGTAGCCTGCTTGCCAGCCTGTTCGAACAGGTAGCTTTCGGTACGTTCGTCTGAGAACCACAGGAGACCCTTGGTGCGGATGATTGCGTTAGGATAATCGTCCAGGAATGCTTCAAACTTCTTGCGGTTGAAGGGACGGCGACGTTCGTACACGAAGGTAGAAATACCGTATTCGTCACCATGGGGATGATCCTTGTCGTGATGATGACCGCAGTGGCAAACACCGTGTTCGTGGTCGCAGTGGCTGTGGTCTTCGTCGTGGTCATGATGGTGATGTTCATGATCGTGGTCGTCGTCATCATCATCGTCGTGATGGTGGTGGCAAACGCCATGTTCGTGGTCGCAATCGCTGTGATCTTCGTGGTCATGGTCGTGATGATGATGTTCGTGTTCGTCTTCATCATCGTCATCGTCGTCGTGGCCGTCATCGATCTTGTTCAGCTCGATGGCCCAGGCGGCACCTTCAGCAACCTTGTCGAAGTCAAACTGCTTGGTGTCCAGGATTTCCTTCATTTCCACCTTGCCGAAGTTGGTCTCGATCATCTTGGCGGTGGGCTGCAGGGCCTTCACCACAGCCTTCACATGTTCCAAGTCTTTCTTAGAAAGGCTGTCCACCTTGTTCAGGATGATGGTGTTGCAGAATTCGATCTGCTGGATCAGCAGGTTTGCAATGTCGGTTTCTTCCAGGTCCTTCTGGAGAAGCTTTTCGCCACCAGCGAATTCGTCGGCCAGACGCAGAACGTCTACCACTGCGGTTACACTGTCCAGATGGCAGGGGAGAGGTTCGCCGCTCTTACTCTGGAGCTGGGATCCAGCCATGCAAATGGTCTGTGCGATAGGTACGGGTTCGCAAATGCCGCTGGCTTCAATAAGGATGTAGTCGAACTTGCCTGTTTCAAGAATTTCGGCAATCTGTTCCAGCATGTCCTGCTTCAGGGAACAGCAAATGCAACCGTTGGAAAGGGGTACCAACTTGCCGGAATCTTCCTTGGTTATGTTTCCACCCTTTTCGATAAGGGTCTGGTCAATGTTGACTTCGCCAATGTCGTTGACGATAACAGCTACGTGATAGCCTTCCTGATTGTTAAGAACGTAGTTGAGGAGAGTTGTTTTACCGGCTCCTAAGTAACCGGTGAGCACTGTAATAGGTACTGATTTTTTCATGGTCGATAATCTAGCAATTTTTTTATTTTTAGGCTATGGATTACAAGTTTGCAATATTGCTTATTATCGTTGTGCTGGCTATGGCACTGTGTTTTTTCGTGGTAAATCCCATTGCCAAGAAAATTGCCGAAAAGACTCCCAATAAGTTTGATGACCTCCTGGTAGAAAAGAACTTTTTCTCCAGGGGGTTGCAGTTCATGCCGGCAGCCGTCTTCAGTACCGGAATTGCTGAAATTTTGCCTGCGGGATCCACCCTTCTGGACTTGTGTACCCGAGTCTCCAACGTGTGGTTTGCACTGGTTGGCTTTGCGGTAGGCTGCTCCATTTTCGATATAATCGAGGCGTTGAACGATAACAACCAAAAGACCAGGAATAAGCCTTTGCATGGAATCTTCCAGGCAATCAAGCTGGCTATTTTCTGCGTGTGCGCAATTGTTATCGTTTCCCAGGTTTCTGGCAAGAGCCCTGTGTTTATTTTGTCAGCATTGGGCGCCGCCGCTACTGTGTTGATGTTGATTTTCCGCGACTCTATTTTGGGCGTGGTTTCCGGTATCCAGATCAATATTTCTGATTTGCTTCGCAAGGGCGACTGGATTGAAATTGAACGTCACAATGCCGATGGCACGGTTATCGACATCACTTTGACTTCTGTGAAGGTCCGCAACTGGGACAAAACCATTTCTGTAATTCCTGCCTATGACCTCATTACCAACAGTTTCAAGAACTGGCGCGGCATGGAAGAATCCGGCGGTCGCCGCATCAAGCGCTCTCTGCTCATTGACCAGCAAAGCATTCGCTTCTTGACTCCCGAAGAAATCGAACGCCTTTCCAAGATTGAAATTCTGAATCCCTACATGGCTGAAAAACGAAAGGAACTGGCTTCTGAATTTGTAGCCAAGTATGGGGAAGGTGCCATGCCCAGTGAATTGGATATGGTGAACAGCCGTCATCTCACAAACATCGGAACCTTCCGTGCCTACTGTACGGCCTACCTGCGTTCCTTAGAGGATGTGGCTCAGAACATGACCTTGATGACCCGCCAATTGCCGCCGTCCCCCGAGGGCTTGCCTCTGGAAATTTACGCCTTTACCAACAAGACAGAATGGATTACCTACGAAGGAATCCAGGCGGATATCTTTGACCACCTGATTGCTGTGCTTCCGGAATTTGGCCTTAGTTTGTTCCAATACGCAGGGTATTTGAGAAAGTAATTTATAGATTTGTTTGTAGAATAAATCTTGAAAAACGGGAGGTTAGAGGACCCTATGAAAAATATGAAGTTGAGTTTTGGATTTAGTGCGATTGCAGTTGCTGCTTTTGCCCTGGCTTTGGGACTTACCGCCTGTGGTGACGGAGGCTCTACAAACGGACCGTCAAATGATGATGATTCTTCGTCTTCTAGAGTCATCCTGAACTCTTCTTCCAGTGTCATTTCGGACACTGACTCAAAATCTCCATCCTCCTCCAGCGAAAAGGACGATTCCTCTTCTAGCGTTGCCCCGAGCTCCAGCAGTGTCATTCTGAGCTCATCGAGCGAAGAATCTAGCAGTGGTGTGTCTGTTGTTGATCCGGCAACCGTTGTAATGGGAACTTTAATCGACGCTCGCGACGACCAGGTATACAAGACCGTAACCATCGGCACCCAGACTTGGATGGCCGAGAATCTGAATTACGATGACGGGAATGGTGGCCATTGCTATGAACTAGACAATGCATGGTGCGAAAAAAACGGGAGACTGTATCCGTGGCATGAAGCGATGAAAGCTTGCCCCTCCGGCTGGCATTTGCCCAGCGATGATGAATGGATCACCTTGTGGACTGCTGTAGGTGGAGACAGTGTCGCCGGTGCGAAGTTGAAGTCGACCGATGGTTGGAATGAAGGTGGTAATGGCTCTGATTCCTTTGGATTTGCTGTTTTGCCGGCCGGATGCTTTGACTACGATATCTATTTCGATGGTGAAGGTAGCTACGCGAATTATTGGAGTTCAAGTGAGACCGACGATCGTTACCCGGTTTTTTGGTACTTCTCCAACGAAGGCGACGGTGTGTACGATGAGGTCTACGACGAGAGCCACGGGTTGTCTGTGCGATGCTTAAAGGACTAGCTGTCTGTTGTGTTGACGAAATTGCTTGCTTACTATCAAAAAAGCAGCTTTGCTTTATAGATTTACTTGTAGAATAAATCTTTACTTGGCAGGGATGAGGTTCCTCGTGAATAATATGAAGTCGAATTTTGGATTTAGAGCGATTGCAGTTGGTGCCTTTGCCCTGGCTTTGGGCCTTGCCGCCTGTGGTGGAGACAATGGCGCAAACGGTAGTGATGGGGCTGATGGTGTTTCGTGTGAATTGAGTGTTGCCGAAGATTCTTCTTACTATAAAATTACTTGTGGACGAAATTCCATAAAAGTTCCTCTTTCTACGGTGCCGATTTATGATGGAAGTGGCGATAGAGAAAACGGCAATGGCGGGAGCGAATCTCAGGAACAGGGAATTTCAGATTCTTTGAAACCCAAGGGATATGTACAGTTTGACAAAGATGTCTATTCGCTTCCTAATTCTTCCCCCTCGATTTATTTATATGATGATGATAATTTGAATGATTATGCCTATGTAACTGTTTATAGCGCAAAGAATAGTGAGGGCATTAAAGTTAGGTTGAATCGATATCGCGATTACTTCTATGGTTCTTTTGAAATGAGTGTTGTGAATGGTGATTCGAAGACACTTGAAATTGAAAATTGTAAGAAGATTGGTGTAGCTTATTATGATTCCTCTTCAGAAACCACTCGAGTTGATTCTGCAATGGTAATTTTTTCTGAAATAGGATTGTCTCCAACATTGTCCTTTGGGAACAATGTGTATGAAGATTATGAGGATAAAGCTGTAATTACATTAACAGATTACTTCTTAACATCACAATCATTCGCCAAGGTGAGAGTTTGGTCTGATTCCGATGAAAAAGGCAAGGAATTAGCTCTTTATCCCACGTCCGGTGGACTTGTAAGACATGTTAGAATCGGTTTCGTAGAGTTTACCAAGGATAAAAATGATGAAACCGGAGCATTGTATGTGAATGACGGTGATTATATATATGCAGAATATATGTCTGATTATACTCAAAAAAAAGGTAATGCTAGCGCCCAATGGGGCTCTGGCTCTATAGGTTTGACGGATTCAGACTATGATTCTGTTGGAGTCGTTCCGCTAGCAAGAGCTCTGCAGAGTGTTTCTAAAAGTGAAAAGGTTGTGATTGTTCTTAGCCATGCAGAAAGAGAGGCTTTAACTGGCAGAGAATCTCCTCTTACGGAAGATGGAATCTGGCAGGCGCAACATGTTGGTAGTAGTCTACCTACTGGTATGCATTTCTCTTTCGGTTATCCAGATTATACGCGTGCTGAACAGACTGCTAAATACATAGCTCTTGCTCATGGTCAGGATACCGCTAGTCTTGATTATGAAATTATATCAGAAATTTGGGGTGATTGGTTTATTAAGGATAGAGATATACTTTATTCTTATAACGTAACCAATAGTTACGTTCAACTTTCTCAATGGGTTTATGAAGGTGTCTATGCAGACGCTTTCTACGATTTGAATGAGAGAGCTCAGGAAGCTATCAACACAATTCTTACTAGAGATTATGCATCTATGGATTCCGCAAAAATTTTTATTAGCAGTAGTGACTTCGTGATGCCAATGATGGCTGCAGTCTCAAACAAAAAAGTGGATTATAGAGTCAAAAATGGTAAACGATGGTGGTGTAATTATTTGGTAGGAATTGTTATTGTGGTTAATCGAAACAATGAAATTAGGGCAATTCCTGTAAAAGGTCTTGATTCCGCAGTGGAATAGATTGCCCCAAAATTTACGAATTCATCCTATAAAACTCAGTGCATTATAGATCGGATTGTAGTAATCTTTGAATTAAGCGGGTTTGAGGGCTACTACGCCTACTTGTGGTCTGTCTCTAAGTACAGTAGCGACGACGTGTGGTACCAGGACTTCTTCTATTATTACGACGCCGCGGACCAGTACTACGTCGACAAGGGCCTCGGTCAGAGTTTGCGTTGCCTCAAGGACTAACTTCTATCTGCTCAATTCCACCACGTAGTCGGCGGCGTTTACAAAATCCTGGGCGTGTTCGATGGCTATGACGGTGTGTCCGGCCTCGGTTAGGCCCTTAATCAATTCTAGCAGGTGCTGGATGTCTACCTGATGGAGGCCGCGGGCTGGTTCGTCAAATAAGAAAAGTGTATTGGGTGCCTTTGCTCGGGCAAGAGCGATGGAAAGTCGCAAACGGGCGCGTTCGCCGCCGGACATGTGGGCGGTGCTCTGTCCCAGACGGAGATATTCCAAGCCTGTGTCTACCAGCGGTTTCAACTTGTCAGCGAAAGGCTTCATGTTTACGAACAGCTTGTAGGCTGCCCCGATTTCCATATCCAGAATGTCGGCGATGGAAAGGGACTTGAAGCGGATTTCAAGGACTTCATCACGGAAGCGCTTGCCCAGGCAGACGGGGCATTCGGATTCTTCGTAGCCGGATGGGTCCAGAATGATGCCTTCGCCCTTGCAGTTTTCGCAGCGTCCGCCGGCGGCGTGGGTTGCGAATTTGCCTGCGGCGTACCCACGGACTTTACTTTCGGGAAGCTTTGCAAACAGGTCTCGCAGGAGGTTTCCCATGTTGATAGCGCTGAGGACGGTGCTGCGACGGTTCCCGTGGAAATCTCCTGTGGAAAGGATGGACAGGGCGTCGATGCCGAGGGCGGCGAATTCACCTGCCTTTGCGCGGACAGCCAGATTCTTGAACATGAGGGTGGATTTTCCGCTACCGCTTTGGCCGGTGATGACACTGAATTTTTTCAGCGGGAAATCTGCGGAAACAGATTTCATGTCAAAGAGGGCGAAGTCCTTGACAGAGATTGCTAGATCCTTCGACTTCGCTGCGCTCCGCTCAGGATGACACGGGGAGGGTCGCTCAGGATGACGTTCTGCGCGGGTTCCTCTCAAATACTTAATCCAATTTCCCGTGGGGGAGGCGGAGCTGTTCAAAACGTCCTTGGCGGGGCCCATGAACAGAACTTCGCCGCCTTTTTCGCCGGCGCCGGGGCCCATTTCAATGATCCAGTCCGCCTTTGCGATAATGCCGGGATTGTGCTCGATCAAAACCAGGGTGTTGCCTCGGGACTGGACTTTCTTCAGCACTTTCCAGAGGGCGTCCACATCCGTATGGTGGAGACCGCTGGCGGGTTCATCCAACGCAATCAAAAGTCCGTTCAGGTGGCCGGTGGAAAGGCTGGCCAATCGCAGGCGCTGCATTTCGCCGCCGGACAGGGTTGTGCCGGAGCGGCCTGCCGTCAGGTAGCCGATGTCTAGTTCGTTAATAGCCTGGAATCGGTCCGTCAGGTTGCTCAGCAAACGTGCCAACGCAGATTGCTTGCTTCCCTTAATAGGTTCGTCAAACACCGCGTGCAGTTTCTTCTCCAGCAGGGAGAATGGGGTGTTTAAAATCTCCGCCCAGGTAACGCCTTGGATGGATGCGTTTAGAAAACTCTTCTTCAGTCGCAGGCCACCGCACTCGGGGCATTCCTCGCTGGATTCTTCCGCAGCGTCGTTGCCCGCGTGTTCCTTCAAACCGGTTCCACCGCAGCAGGGGCATGCAGAACTTCTTGAATAGGGGGAAAAGTCGGCTGCGTCCAAGGCCTTGGCAACGAACCCGACTGTAGAACCCGTGGTGTTCCCGGCCGCACAATCACATCCGTTCTTGCACTTTGGAACTGTACTGAATTCCCTTCTCTCGCCGTTCTCGTCCAGCGTCAAGTGCGAATGGGTCAGTCTCAAAACCCCATCTACCGCTTCGGCGATTCGGGTTCTCGTGTTTTCGCGGACAATGACACGGTCTACGACAATGAAGAATTCCTTAGGGCGGATTTCCTTTTCTGCGTCGGTCAAGTCGGCCAGAGAATAAACCACTCCGTCAGCTATGGCTCGGGTGTAACCTTGTGCCAGGAATACGGCAGACAACTTGTCCAGCGACTGGCCTGCGCTTTTCTTACCCGCGGCGCTCTTGCCTCCAGCGGATCCCTGCGTATGGGCGTCCCCGCTGCCCGTGTCCATACGGGCAAAAAACTGCAGCTTGGATCCTTCGGGCAAGCTTGCCACCTGCCTAATAATATCTTCACGGCTAGTAGATTCCATGGGCTTGCCGCAAATAGGGCAGGCTGGCTTGGCGAAGGCGGCGAACAAGGTGCGCAAAGCGCTGTCGCATTCAGAAATGCTCAAGGCGTAAGCCTTGGCGGGTGCTTCCCCGTGGCTAGGACCGATGGCCAAACTGGCAGACAATCCTTCTGCACTATCCAGAGGAATGACTCGACGTCCGCCCAGAAGTTCACAAGCAAAAGGCGACAGCGTTTCAAGATAACGCCTCTTCGACTCCCCGTGAAGGGTGTCCAGAACTAAAGTGGATTTGCCGCAGCCCGACGGACCGCAAACTACGGTAATCTTTCCCAGCGGAAACTGGACGTCCACATTCTTTAAATTATGAAGCCTGCATCCACGAAGAAAAATCATAAAAACTGCATCCAGGGGGTGATTGATGGGTTCCAAGGGGCATCGCCCCTTGCATCATTACTCTTTAAAGGTGAATCTCAGTTCGCCGAAGGGTGTGCAGAAGTCGCCGTTGCTCAGGTTGCTGGCTTCAACATTTGCGAATACGCGGTAGCCGCCACCCACGGAAACTTCAAGTCTTTTAGAAACCTTGAAATTGAACTGAGCCGAAGCGTCTACCAAGAAGAAGTAGTCTTCGGAAGAGAAGGCTTCGTCGCCCTTTCTAAGAATGTTGATTGCGCCACCACCGATGTTTACCGGTACGGAAATAGAGAAGAAACCGTGACGGTAGGGGGTGAGTTCTGCCTGGAGACCGAAGGCGCTGTAGTCAACCATTTCGGGAGTCTTGACCGTGTGGTTGCGTACGTCGCTCAGAATGGTGGAGAACCAGGCGCCGGTAGCAATAAAGGAATTGATCTCAATACCGATGCGGAGGTTCATGAAAATGGTTCCGTCATCGATAATCATGGAGTTACCACCACCGAAGCCGATGTAGGTCTTCAAACCGTCGTTGGCCTTTTCTTCGGGAGTGAACTGCACAGAACGGAGTTCTGCGAAGCTGCTGGTTGCGCAAGCAAAAACCAGAAGTGCTGCGGCAATAATCTTATTTCTCATCGAGAGTGCTGTCATGAACGTCCTCCAGGGTTGCTTCCCAGTTCCATTTCTTTTCCTTGGCTTCGGGCCAACAACAGATGGTCCATACAAGGCTGTTTCCACATAATATAATTGTCCAGATTCCAAAAACCAAGAACAAAAGTAGGGGAATGAAAGCCAACGAACCGTAGAAGATGGACATACGAGTGACCATGGCGGTCTGGATGAACATGAGAATCTTCACGTAGATGTTAATGGCGACCCAGGAGATGAGGGCTGACATCAAGGATACTGCGGTAAGTTTACGTTTTGTGTAAAGCTTGGCTTTTTTGCGGGGCCTTGCCGGGAGGGCGCGGAGCATCAAGAAAATCAAGAGGATCGCGGCGAAGTGGAATGCCGTGTACCAGAAGGCGTTGATGATCATGGTCAATGTTTCTGGTGAGAAGTGCAAGCCTTCAACCACAATCATGTTCAGTACGTTTTGAATGTGGTTTACAAAGCCTGCAAACATGCCGATGATGCCAGCCACAATAAGCAGGAACGGGGTATAAATCTGGGTTTGGCGGAGCAAGGTTCTGGAAGTCTTGTTTTCCCAAACCACGTTAAAGTTTGTTTCCAAGCTGCCAAATGCCAAAATGAAGGTGACGAAAAGACCTAGGGCGCCGATGAATCCCAGCTTACCGATGGGAACGTGTTCTGCGTTCTTTACAATTTCAATAAGTCCGTCTGTGGGCCAGTCCAAATTCAGCATGTCCAGCAGAATGGGCAGGTAGTCGGACATAAAATGGCCCAAGCCCACGGCGAGGGAAATGGATGTAAGCAAAATCAGGAGGGGGACCACAGCCACCAGGGTGGTGTAGGTCAGGGAGGCGGCGCGGGTCATACCGTGGTAGTACAAAAATGACTTGCCGGTGACGACAATGACTTTTACAAAAGTCGGAGAGCGGGCTGCGATACCATCGAACAGCCACTCCCAAGAAAACTTACTCCACCAATTCGCCATGGCGCCAAATGTAGTAAAAAAGCGTGGTTCTACGACGGGTGGGTGGACTTGGTATCTCAAAAAATGAAAAAACGAGGACTTTTATTAAAAATGTAGACTTTTTATTTTGTTATTTGTGTTTAAAAATCTAAAATTTTGTAAAATAACTTTAAAATGTTGACTTTTATATAAAAAGTATGTATATTCCAAATTAGAAGAAAATGGGTGTCCGTAGTCCCTGGACTACGGTAAAATCGGGAAGGGTGTGGATGTAGGAACCTTTTTAGATTAGTTTTCTTCTTGGTGTAAAACATAAGGGCTATGCCCGAATGGAGTGTGTTATGGGATATGGATTAGTGAAAGCTGTTGTGGCTTTTGGTTTGGGCCTTGGTTTGACCGTTCAGGCAAATGCGGCTCGTCAAATGGAAAATTTGAGCCGAGGCCTTGTCGCTGCAAACGTTGGCAGCGGAATGCTGGTCAGCTGGCGCCTTCTGGGTACAGAAAAGCCTAATACGGAATTCAATCTTTATCGCGATGGTGCAAAAATCGCCACCATCAGCGGAACGCAGGCGACCAACTATTTGGACGCTACCGGCAAGACAACTTCTAAGTACACTGTGGCTCCTGTTGTAGCTGGCGCAGAAGGCGAGGCCCAGGGCCTTTCTTTTGTTTATGACAAGACTTACAAGTCCGGCAGTCTCAGCTTCCCCTATGCAACCATTTCTGTAGATGTTCCTAAGGGCGTGAAAACACCCGACGGCACCACTTGCAGTTACACCCCTAACGACATGAGCGTGGGTGATCTGGATGGTGACGGCGAACTGGAATTCGTACTGAAGTGGGATCCTAGCAATTCCAAGGATAACTCCCAGTCCGGTTATACTGGCAATGTTTACCTTGACGCTTACAAGTTCGATGGTCGCAAGATGTGGCGTATTGACTTGGGTCGAAACATTCGCGCTGGTGCCCATTATACCCAGTTCATGGTCTACGACCTTGATGGCGACGGCATTGCAGAAATCGCAGTAAAGACTAGCGACGGCACCGTAGATGGCAAGGGCAAGGTCATCGGCGACGCTTCCAAGGACTATCGCACTTCTACCGGTACCATCATGAGCGGTAACGAATACCTGACCGTTTTCAATGGCACTACCGGTGCAGAAATTAACACCATTGACTATTGGCCTGCCCGCGGTAAGATTACCGGCGACAATTACGGTAACCGCGATAACCGTATGCTGGCAGCCATTGCTTACCTAGATGGCGAACACCCCAGTTTGATTATGTGCCGCGGTTATTACACCCAGGCTTTTGTGGCCGCCTACGACTTTAAGGATGGAAAATTGGTGAACCGTTGGCAGTATTCTGCAACGACCTCTGGCCAGGGCCTTTATGGCGAAGGTAACCATAACCTGTCTGTTGGTGACATTAACGGTGACGGCAAGGATGAAATCGTTTTCGGTTCCGCTGCCCTCAAGTCCGACGGAACTTTGCTGTACCGCACCGGATTTGGTCACGGTGACGCCATGCATCTTTCCGACATGGATCCGGACCGCGCAGGCCTTGAAGTTTACAGCGTTCACGAAGAAAAGAAGAACAAGTATGCCGAAGAATTCCGCGGCCCCGATGGTAAGGTCATCTGGGGAACTGAACAGGTGGGCGACGGTGTAGATAATGGCCGTGGCCTTGCGGCGGATATCGATTCCACCAACCGCGGTTTTGAAATGTGGTCTGGAACCAGCGGTGGAATTCGTACGGTAAAGGGTGCGCTCCTTTCCGACAAGAAACCTTCCGTGAATTTCCGCATTTATTTTGACGGTGACCTGCAGGATGAATTGCTGGATGCAACAGGTTCTGGTGGCAGCGGTGGTAAGATTGAAAAGTGGAACTCTTCTGCCAAGACCATCGATCGCTATTTCAGCTTCTACAACGTGAATGGTTCTACCTTGAACAATTCCACCAAGGCGAACCCCTGTATTTCTGCAGACCTTTTCGGCGACTGGCGCGAAGAATTCATTGCCCGTTCCAGCACAGACCCTTCTCTGCTGACCATTTTCTCTACTCCCGTAAAGACCAACTTCCGCCTGTATACTTTGCTTCACGATTCTCAGTACCGTGTTAGCGTGGCTTGGCAGAATGTGGCTTACAACCAGCCGCCTCACGTGAGCTACTACTTGCCGGACATGGTGAAGAGCTTGAAGCAGCCGGAAATTTATACTGTTGCAAGTTCTGGTGAAGTGGTGATGCCTGCTGCGACTATTACCAAGAATGGTGCCGGTTCCAGCCGTCAGACCGTTGCTTTGGGTTCCGCAATTTTGGACTTTGCATACGCATATGCCAACTGCACCGGCGTGAAGGTGGAAGGTCTTCCCAAGGGTGTGACTGCAACTTTGAATACCTCCGATAAGAAGATTTATATCTCCGGTACTCCTACTGAAATCGGTACTTTTGCCTTTACCGCAACCACTGTTGGCGGCACTGGTGACGCAGCCTCCCTTTCTGGCCAGATCGTGGTGACCGACCCCTCGATTCCCCAATCCTCTAGCAGCTTTGTGCCGGAAGAATCTTCTAGCAGCGAAGGCGGTAAGCCCACGATTTCTACCAACTATCCTTCCGAAGTGAATGCCGCCGTTCCTGATGAAATGCTGGGCGTTTATGAAGAATACAATGCCGGCTGGCTGGATAGCGGTTACTTCAATTCTGATAATGCAGTTGGCAGCTATGGCGTTTGGGAACTTTATTCCAGGAAGGCTGGCGAAGTGACTGTGACCGTCCGCTTTGCAAACGGTGGCGCAGATCCTCGTAACATGATGCTGGCCATTAATGACGAGAACGTCCGTGAAGTGGAATTTGCCTCTACCGATGGCTGGACCAACTGGATGGAAACTGAGGTGAAGGTGAAACTTGCAGAAGGCAAGAATACCTTGAAACTTACTGCGGTTTCTGCCTTGGGTGGCCCAAATATAGACTTGTTCTATTTCGACCAGGCTGACATCTGCCTCTATCGCGATTATGAATCTGGCAAGGTGAAGTTCGAGGACGAAAATCCTGAAAATCCTGCTGCTGTGCAGAATGTGGTGAATGTCCGCGGAACCGTCGGCTATAACTCGGTCTCTGGCGTGATTCGAACCTCGGAAAGTGGCTTCGCAGAAGTCTACTACTACGACATGAGCGGCACCATGAAATATGGCATGAGTGCAGAAGTTCCTGCGGGCGAAACCTTGCTGAAGGCTGATGGCGAAATGCTTCCCAAGGGCGTTTATTTCGTGAAAGTTAAGTTCAACGGGCGCATGATTTCCAAGGCAAAGGTGTCCAACTATTAGAACCTGATGCCTTTTCCCCTAAAAAACAGAATTTTTTAGCGGGAAAGGGCTTTCTTGAGGGCAGGTGTGGTAGGATTCTTCATGGATTTTTTATCCATAAGGTCTCCTTTTTTTTACGAGAAATGTTGACATTGTTTGGATATATTTGTCTACAGTTGATGTAGGAGTGTTCTTATGAAACGGTATCTTAAGATTCTTTTGGCTGGTGCAACAATTTTGGGTGTGAGCTCCGCAGCGAATGCTGCTCCGAAACAGATGGAAAACTTGACTCGCGGTCTGGTGGCGTCCAACGTGGGCTCTGGTGTTTTGGTAAGCTGGCGTCTGCTGGGTACAGATGACCCCGCCACCGAATTCAATCTTTATCGCGATGGTTCCAAAGTTGCATCAATCAAGGGCTCTGAAGGTACCAATTTCTTGGACAAGTCTGGAAAGGTGTCTTCCAAGTATGAAATTGCCGCCGTTGTAGACGGTAAGGAAGGCTCAAAATCAGGTGTTTCCGTGGTTTTGGACCAGACTGTTTCCAACAGCGGTCGTTCTGTTCCTTTCAAGACTATCAAGCTGCAGCCTCCTGCAAATCAGACCATGCCCGATGGCGAAGTTTGCACTTACACTCCTAACGACGCAAGCGCTGCCGACCTGGATGGTGACGGCGAATACGAAATTATCCTGAAGTGGGATCCTTCCAACGCCCACGATAACTCCCAGACCGGTTATACGGGCACTGTGTTTATCGATGCCTACAAGCTGGATGGCACCCGTCTGTGGCGCATTGACCTTGGACCGAACATTCGTGCGGGCGCACATTACACCCAGTTCCAGGTTTACGACTATGATGGCGACGGCAAGGCCGAAATGATCGTGAAGACTTCCGATGGTACCATCGACGGCAAGGGCAAGGCCATTGGCGACAAGTCCAAGGTTTATCGTGATGGTAATGGCTTGGTTCTTACCGGAAACGAATTCCTGACTGTTTTCCGCGGTGTAGACGGTTCTGCCATTACGACAATCGACTTTGTTCCTCCCCGTAATATCCTGAAGTCCGAAAAGGGCAAGAATGGAGCTGGCTACTGGGGCGATAACTACGGTAACCGTAGCGAACGCTACATTGCCGCAACCGCCTATCTTGATGGCGTTCATCCTAGTGCAATCTTTATCCGCGGTTATTACTCTTCCTCATACGTTGTGGCCTACGACTTTGACGGAACCACTCTAAAGCAGCGTTGGTTCCATAAGTCTGAAAATCCGGGCCAGGGCCTTTACGAAGAAGGCAACCACAATATTACTACCGGCGATATCGATGGCGACGGCTACGATGAAATCGTCTTTGGTGCAGCATCCCTGAATCACGATGGCACCTTGCGCTACCGTACTGGTCTTGGCCATGGCGACGCCGGTCACTTGGGCGACCTGGATCCGGATCGTCCGGGCCTTGAATTCTTCGGCGTCCAGGAACATACTAACGCACAATGTACCGATGACCTTCGCGATAAGGACGGAAAGATTATTTACTGTAGCCCTCAGGGCGGTAACGATAACGGCCGTGGCATTGCTGCCGATATTGACTCCACTCATCGCGGCTATGAATTCTGGTCTTCCAAGGGTGGTGGACTTCACACCATCAAGGGTGATGTCCTTGGTACTCCCGCCCTTGCCATGAACTTCCGCATCTACTTTGATGGTGACGCATACGATGAACTGCTGGATGGCGGTTATGTGACCAAGTACGATCCCATTGCGAAGAAGGCTAATGTCTATTTCGATGGTCCGGGCGCCTTGAAGGCCGCCGGCTGTAACGGCACCAAGAATACGCCGAGCCTCGTTGCTGACCTCTTCGGTGACTGGCGTGAAGAAATGGTACTCCGTAAGGATGGTGATCCTACCACCTTGTACATTGTCTCTACTCCGGTGACCTCTCCTCATCGTGTTTACACCCTGATGCACGATCCGATTTACCGTACCGCAATTGCCTGGCAGAACACGGCTTACAACCAGCCGCCGCATCTTGGATACTACTTGCCCGATGCAGTAAAGAACTTGAAGCAGCCAGAAATTCAGGTGGTGGGCGAACCGATTGTATCTGTTCCTGATGAAACAGAAGATTTCCCTGTCGTTAAGGATGGCAAGTCTTCCTTGGAAATTTGCAAGCCTGTAGAATTCGATGGCTTTGTATGCCAGACTGACAATGCGGGCTTCGAGCAGGATGGCTTCTTCAATTTTGCAAATTCTATTTCCAGTTACGGTGTGTGGGAAATATTCTCTCCCAGCGATGCAAAGACGACTTTGACCATCCGCTTTGCTAACGGCGGTACGGCAAACCGCGATATGTCTCTCTCTGTGAATGACAAGTATGTGGGTGTAGTTGAGTTCCCTGCAACCGGCTGGACCACTTATAAGGAAGTTTCTGTAGATGTTGCCTTGAAGGCTGGCAAGAATACAATCAAGCTTACTTCCATGACTTCCGATGGCGGCCCCAATGTAGACCAGTTTACTTTCGCCATGGACGGTGTTGAAATCTATAATGGCCAGAAGGTTCCGGAACAAAGTGGAAGCCAGACTGGTAATCAGGGTGGCGATCAAGATACAGTCCCCGCTGCAATTGTTGCGACGAATATTCCTAGCCTTGGTGCTTACAACCCCAATACGGGCGTGCTCCGCTCCAATCGTTCCGGCAGCGCACAGGTTGTTGTGTACGATATGCGCGGCCATGTGGTGGGAAGCGTATACACCCATGTGAACGAGGGCTTGAACATGGTGGTCATCGATCGCGAAATGCTGCCTCAGGGTAAGTACATTGTGAATGTAGAAGTGGAAGGCGTTTCCATCTGCAAGTCCGTTTTCGCGTTGAAGAAGTAAGGGTTAGAGAGTGTTGGGTATGAATAAAATTTTGGGCAAGTTCTGGCAGGGCGTTGTAATCGCTTCCATGTTTTTGGCTACCGCAGCAAATGCTGTTGTGACAATTTACCTGGTGGGCGATTCCACCATGCAGGACTGGGCTTCTGGTTATTATCCCAAGCAGGGAATGGGTCAAGATTTTGGCTACTTCTTTGATTCTGGTTTAGCCAGGGTTTTCAATGCTGGTCGTGGTGGTACAACGTCAGTAAGTTACTATGACGGCTTCTGGTCTGTTCGTGGTACGGATCGTAACGGAAAGTATGTCTTTGATAAGGCTATCAGAGACATGGTGCAGACTGGCGACTATGTGATGATCATGATCGGTGCTAACGATAATGGTTATAAGACTGGTGAGGAAAATTTCAAGACCAAGGTGACTGCCATGGTCAAGGAAACTCAGCAGAAGGGCGCTTATCCCATTTTGATTTCTCCCATCCGTCGTTCTAATTTTACCAGCGTAGACTCTGTTTACGAAGGTTATCATGCCTATCCGATTTACATGCGTGAATTGGCCGGTTCTCTGAAAGTCCCGTTCATTGATTTGGATACTCTGTCTAGAAATTACTTGCTGAGTCTTGGCCAGTACTATTCAAACCACTACTTGAATATGTTCATTGACGAAGGCGAGTATTCAACGAGTGGAGTGCAGACGGATAATCAGCATTTGCAACAGATGGGCGCCAACGCCTTTGGACGAATTGTGACTGAACAGCTTCGATTCCATAGTGATGCCAAGATAAAGGAACTGTCCAAAGCTTTGAAGCCCATGTATCAGGTGGATGTGAAGGTTAGCCCGGAAGGTGCGGCAACTGCAGCAACTGCTAGCGGTTACTATCCGGAAGGCATGATGGTTACCTTGAAGACTACTCCCAAGGCTGGCTACGCTTTTGTGGGCTGGTATGATGGTAATGGCAACAAGGTTTCTGGAAATGCAAGAACCGAAGTAAAGTCTCCTTACATTTATACCTTCAAGATGGGGAATAAGTCTACTCAGTATACTGCTGTCTATGCAGGTGGTAGCGCTCAAAAATATACGGGAAATGGTGGCGCTGTAACACAGTTCAGCGTTGATGTTCCTAGGAAATTGAATGGCTTGCCTTTCCAGCCCGAAGGCTATACAAGTCAGCCTGCCGAAGATGAAAAGGTGCTTGGCCCCATTGAGTTTAATAGCTTGTTCCAGGCAGAAGATTCCGTAACGATGAATGAAGGCTTTATTGAGGCAAATCATTTGGGCTTTACGGGAACAGGCTTTGTTAATCTTGCTAATAACAACCAGTCCTTTGCAAGCTACGATCTAGATTTCCCCGAAGCGGCAACAACAACTCTTGCTATTGTCTATGCTAATGGTGGTAAGACAGATCGATTGATCAACGTGTATTTGGACCATGATTATTATGTGTCCTGTCCTCCTAATGGCTGGGATACTTGGGATACCGTTTATACTGAGATTATGACTCCAAAGGGTGAAGGAACTCTTCAGATTATTTCTATGACGTCTGATGGTGCACCCAATATTGATATGTTCGGTTTTGAGATGAAGGGTGTTGTGTATAAGGGGGCTACCCGTCCGGATACCAACAAGGTCGTTTCTGGAGATACCACTGCTAATGATACTAGCGAAACCGAAGCAATCGTGAAAAATCTGGAACTTTCCGTAATGGGAAATGCTGTTGTGACTGTTTTCGATATGCAGGGTAAGCTTGTTGCCAAACGCCAGATGATGGTGGGTAATCGCATTACCTCTAAGAAGTTTGACGAAATGGTGAAAACTTCCGGCCTTTACCATGTAGTGATTCGCAAGGGTTCCCAGGTGATGCATCAGACCATGGCAAAGACAAGGTAGGGTTGGCGAAATGAAAAAGTTGTTGAAATACTTTGCTGCCGCTGCTATTTTTACAAGCGTTGCTGTTAGCGATACAATGTCCTTTACAATCCATGTGATTGGAGACTCTACAGTCTGCAATTACAAGGAAAGTGCCTATCCTCAAACGGGCTGGGGTCAGATTCTTGGTCCGTTCTTTGATCCTTCCCGAGTTAAGGTGATTAACTACGCCATTGGCGGTCGTAGTTCCAAGTCCTTTATTAAAGATGGTCGCTTGAACGAAGTGCTGAACAACACTCAGCCTGGAGACTATCTCTTTGTACAGATGGGGACTAACGATCGTGACTATTCCAAGGCCGATCGCTATGTGCCTATTGATTCGAGTGCCTACTGGTTTCAACAGTACGTAGATGGTGCCAAGAGAAAGGGCGCCCACATCGTGCTCATGAGCCCCTTGATGATGAATACTTACCCGCGTAATGTGTTTGATAATAACCTTACGGATGCCTCCCACAAGGGCAAGGAATATCCGGTGAAGGATGTCATTAAGAGCGTTGCAGAAAAGAACGGCGTACCCTTTATCGATCTTACCACCAAGACTTATAACCTGTACAAGCAGCTTAGTTCCGCCTACATTTCCCGCTATATCTTCAAGATGTTCCTGCCGGGGGAATATCCCAACTATGCTGCTGGCGTTACCAACGACGGAACCACTCATTTCCAGGAATCGGGTTCTGTGGTTCATGCTCAGTTGATTACCGAAGGCCTTCGTGAAAACCTGAATAATTCCAGTGTCAATGCTTCTGAAAAGGCCGCCTTGACGACTTTGGTGGGCGCAATCGCTCCAACTTATAAGTTGACGGTAAAGGCAAATATTTCTGGAAGTGGCTTGATTACTCATAACCAGTATTTGCCGGGTGGCGCAGCCCTTAACCTGCATGTTTCTCCGGGAAGCTTTGGCAAAAGATTCCAGTATTGGGCTGATGACGATTGCAAAAAGGTAACCGCCGATTCCAATTACTACAAGGTGCCCATGCCGTATCGTGACATCACTTACACGGCAATTTTTGAAGGCGGCGCCCAGTGTGTTACGACCGCTCATGGAAATGAAAACCAGCCGATTCCTGGTTCAAGTTCTAGCCAGGAGACCGGAGGCTCGTCCAGCAGTAGCGAAGTGGTTAAGTTTGAAATCCTCGAAGGTACAGATGCCTGGCCCAGCGTTAGTGACCTGTCTTATCCCAATGTGGGCGAAGATGGTCAGGGCTGGACTGAAGCAAACCATGTTGGCTTCGAAGGAAAGGGTTTCTTCAACTTTGACAATAGAATTGGTTCCTATGCCACTTACAAGATGACTTCTTATCAGTCTGCTTCTAACGCTAGAATGTTCATCCGCTACTGCAATGGAAAAAACACTACAGGCAAGATGAGTGTTCAGGTGGATGCTAAAACTTACGAAGTGGAATTCCCGCCTAGCGGATCCTGGGATAAGTGGGATACTGTCTATGTGGATGACGTGTGGTTGGATGCCTGCGACTTTGACTTGATCATGACTTCTCTAACCTCTGATGGTGGCCCCAATGTGGACATGGTTGGCTTTGATATCAAGGACGTGTACCGCATTGGTGCAGAACCTAAGGTAGAAACAGTTGATACCAGTTCCTCCAGCACGGAATCTATCGTAAGAAAGTTTGATTCTCGTGGTCTGCGCATGAATCAGGGACGCGCAGTGAACCTGCTTGGTCGTACAGTTCCTGAAAAGAACAACGCTCGCGGCGTGTATCTGAAGACTAGGTAAATCGATTCTTTTTCCATCGAAAGGGCCCTGCTTTTGCAGGGCCTTTTCCTTTTGTATGATATAACACACATCTAACACAATTTCGACAAATAAATTCACAAATGTGGACAAAAAATCGGTTTAAACGTGGACTTTTTGTTATATTGTAGACGTATAACTAAAAATAAAAGTCTACAGTCTGATGATTAATCTTTTTGAATATTTGAACTATCGAGAATTTTTAAAAGACGCCTACGAAGAGCGCCATGCGGTTGACTGGCGCTTTAGCCACCGCTATATTGCAGAAAAGGCGGGCTTCGATGCATCCATGTTCAACAAGATTTTGCAGGGCAAGCGTAATTTGACTGCACGCTTGGTGTCGGTTTTTGCTGATGTTTTCTGTAAGGATGATCGCGAAAAGAAGTACTTTGCCGATATGGTGGCTTTCAACCAGGCTAAGAACCATTCCGAAAGCCGTCAATATCTGGAAAAACTGGTGGCCACCAAGGAATGCAAGGTTGAAGATGTGGCCAAGGACCAGTTTGAATATTTTGACAATTGGTACCATGCCGTCATCCGCGAACTGGTGACTTTTTATCCCTATGTAGGCGACGATGCGGCTCTTGGTTTGATGGTCCGTCCGCCCATTACCGCAAGTCAGGTCAAGTCTTCCATAGCTCTTCTTGAACGCCTCTCCATGATTCGCAAGAATCCCGAAACTGGTTTTTACGAACAGACCCAGGGCTTGATTTCTAGCGGTAGTGAATCTTACAGCACTGCTGTAAATTCCTATATCCAGCAGAATTTGACCGTAGCTCAAGACGCCATGGACCGTTTTGGACGTGACGAACGCAACTTGTCTACTTTGGCCTTCGGGTGTGATGAAGATACCTACAAGGAATTGGTGGAAATGGTCCGCCGCTTCCGTCGTGAAATTCTCGCCAAGGTGGGGCAATGTCAGAAGCCCAATCGCGTTTTCCAACTGGGAATGCAGTTGTTCCCGCTGTCCGACCCGTATCCGCCTCCGCAGCGCCGCGGTCGTAAGCGTCGCATTCGTGGTGCGGAAATTGCCGAGGGCGATGGCGTGAATGCTTCTGATGAAATAGAACAGGAAGGAGGCGCCGATGCTTAATAAGTTATTTAAGTTTTCAGCAATTTCATCTGGTCTGATGCTTGCATTTGTCCTTTCTGCGTGTACGGATTCTAAAACCGCAGCCGGCGGTACCGAGGCGGAATCCACTATTGCACTGCAGGTGCGCTTGGCAGATGGAACGCCTGCGGCAAAGGCCCGCGTGCGTCTTCTTTCCGAAGATTACTTGTCTGATGGAACCACCGATGTGGAATGGACTTTGTCTGATGACAAGGGCCGAGTAGAATTTGCAGATGTGACTTTGGGCTCCTATGTGGTAGAAGCTCGCCGTACCCAGAAAGACGAGGCTGTTGGTGCAGTTTCCTATGTGTCTGTAAATTCCTCCGGTACAGTTTCCGATTCCATGAAGTTGGGTGAACTTGCAACCATCGAAGGTTACGTTACCCCGGGTCAGGGCCCTTCCGTTATTCGCATTGCGGGTCTTGATCGTTTCGTTGTGCCGGATAGTGCAGGCCACTTTGTCATTGACTCCCTTCCTGCGGGTAATTTCGGCTTGCGCATCGAAAGCCTTTCTAACCGCGGTATGATCAGTGTATCCGCAGATGCGGGTACTAAGGTGCCTGCGGTGAGCCTGGGTGCGCCTCGTGGTTTTGCTGTAGAAGATTTCGAAAGCTTCAGCGGAATTTCTGCTTCCGGTAAGATTCTTGGTGATGGCTGGTGGTATGCTCTGGATGCCGATGGCAAGAACATTATGCCTCTCTGGAACAAGGAACTTGCCAGCCGTTATTCCGGTAGCGAAGGTTGCGCTTCTGGTGGCTGCGCCCGCATGACAGATCGCCTGGGATTCCTGCTGGGCCTTTATGATTCTGCCTATGCATTGCCCAAGTTGGATACCTTGATGTTCTCCGCTCGCGGAACCGGCAAGCTTCGCGTTTCCCTGGCCTATGGCGACGTCAATAGCGATTCTGAAAGCGGTTGGTCCACTGAAGTTCAGCTGAGCAAAGTCTGGAAACCCTACGCCATTGCTGTTGCCGATATGAAGGCTTTCGGCAAGGCCGATCCAAAGAATTTCAAGTTGAGCCGAATCGACTTTAAGGTGGGTGAGGGTGATACCTTGTTCCTGGATGATGTTTTCCTGGGCGGCGTCAACGAAGAGTCTTTGAAGGATGTCGCTTCTGGCAATTCCAACTACACAACCTATCCGAAGGACTGGTCCGAGCACGACGCTTTGGTTGCTGCTGCCGATGGTTATGCCAAGGGCGTTACCGGTGGTGAGGGCGGCGAAATCTGTGTGGTTACAACTACCGATGACTACATCATTGTAGAAGATACTACCAATGTGGATTCCTTGGGTAACGCTACGACAAAGGCTGTTCTTGCTGCAGGTTCTCTCCGCGAATGTGCCACCAAGGATACTGCCGTTTGGATCCTCTTTGAAAAGAGTGGCGTGTACCATTTGGGAAGCCCCCTTCGCATCAAGTCCAACAAGACTTTCGATGGTCGTGGCCGCGATATTCGAATTACGGGAACTGGTATTTTAACGGAGATGACCTCCAATCTGATTTTTGAAAACATTACATTCTCTACGCCTTCTATTTACGAAAAAGATTCCACAACCCGCAGAGCGCTTTCCATTCATAACGTATCTAATAAAGTTTGGATTGACCACTGCACTTTTGATGAATACCCTGTGGTTCAGCTGGATGTGAAGCGTGGATCCCACGATGTGACTATTTCCTGGTCTCGTTTCGAAAACGCCAATACAGGTATCCTCTTTGGCTTGGAACCTGAATTGTACAAGGAAGGTGATCAGACATTGACTTTGCACCACAACTATTTTGCCAACATGAGTTTCTCGGGTGTGTTTGCTCGCGGTGGCATGCTCCATGCCTACAACAACTTCTTTATGGATGTTGGCCACTTTGGAGTTGAATGTACCGATTCTGCCCGCTGCTATCTGGAGAAGAATATCTTCAACAAGTCTGACGCCGTATCCATTTATCGCCTTTGGGTAGATGGGGTAGCTGTAGATACGACAGTTGGTTTTGTCTATATGAAGGATAACTGGTACTCTGCTGGTGGCGATGATTTGCCGGGCTTGGCAAACGGGTATAAACCTGAATACAAATATGAAATTGAAGACGCTGATGCTAGCTTGGCTATGAAAGTTAAAAAGCAAGCGGGCCCCCGCTAATTCAAATTTGCCAATGTAATGATTAAACCGCGCTTGTCCATCAATTGGTTCGGCGCGGTTTTTGTATTTTATAAGTATGAAGAAAAAACTCCCTGCCTTTTTGTTGATGCTTGCGGTTCCCCTGTCTATTGTGGCTTACGTAAAGGTTGCTGCAATCAGTGGTTCCGAATTTCTTGGCGTTGTTGCCGCCATGGCTCTTTACATTCTGGTGTTCTTTCTGCTTGCGATGTTCTTCAATTCCCGAAGCGAAGATGGATCCGACGCTCCTGCTGTTAGTGCATTTGATGAAATTGAAGAAACCCGCAAGTTGGCAGCTCAGCTAGGTAAAGTTGCTGATGAAGAAAAGAAGAACTAGCATTGCCCTTGCCCTGCTTGTGGTTCTTGCAAGCTTGTTCTGTTGGCAACTGTTTTCACACAACGGCCTGATCGCCCTGCAGGTGGTGAAAAATCAGCGGTCCGGCTTTGAACAGGAAATTGCTCGGCTGGATTCAACCTATTCGCTGGCCGATGGCGTTCGTGAAATCTCTGGGGCGAATTTCAACTTCTACATTCCAGAACAGTTGACGGGAAACGAACGCGTGGTGGTGAATGTCCACGGTGGCGGCCTAATTATGGGCAGCAAGGAATTCAACCGCTATTTCAATTCCCGTATGGCGCAAAAGGGCTTTATCGTTGTTGCGGTAGAATATCCTCTTGCACCAGAGAGTTCCATAGAAAATATGTTGCAGGTGCTTTCGAAAAATATCGATGCCGGCTGTGATTCCTTGATTGCGTTCCTGAGAACAAACGAAAAGTTTGCACCCTATGCAGAACAGATTGCAGCTTTTATTGCCGAAGGTGTCTTTGTTACAGGCGATAGCGCAGGCGGCTTTTTGACTTTTTACACTGCGGCGATGCAAAGCGATAGCTCCCTTCGTCAACTGATGAAAGCTCCGCTTTTAAAATACCGAATCCGCGCCATGGGCTTGTTCAGCGCCATGTTCTACACCACCTGGAACGATAGGATTGGATTTATTCTGAGTCATCAGATTTGGGGTGACGGTTACAAGCAAAGATTCGGTGACTATGTAAATCCGGAGTACGTTTTGGCTCATGGAAAATTTCCGCCCATGTACTTGTTTGCTTCGGCCGGGGATTTTATTGCCTCCTATACCATGACTTTTGCTGAGGCAGCAAAGCGAAAGGGTGCGGATTTCCGCCTTAAGTATTTCGATGATGAAAAACTGGTGCATGCCTTCCAGGTTTTCATGCCGGAAGAACAAGCGACCTACCAGACCATTGACGCCCTGGATGAATTCTTTAAATAGGATGGCATGTCTTTTGCTTTGTCCTTAAGTTTAATGCAAAGGAGTTTGTTATGAACGAAAAATTGAAAAACTCGCTAGAAATTGTAAAAAAGACTCTTAAGGATGTAAGAATCTACAACCAGGCTTCATCGGTTCTTGGTTTTGACCAGCAGACCATTTGTCCTTCCGCTGGTATGGAAGAAGAAGGTAACGTGGCCGCTTTCTTGGGCAACAAGGCGTTTGCCCTCCAGAAGGAACAGGCTTATGTTGATGCCTGCCAGTACATTTATGACCACCGTGACGAATTGACGGCGGAAGTTTGTGGCGATGAAACTGCAACTGAATTTGACCGCTGCCTGGCGGAATCCCTCCATAGGGACTTTGCCCGCGAAAAGAACATCTCTCCCGAGATGCAGCTGGAACATTCCCAGATTTACAACCGCGCCTTCGTCAATTGGATTAACGCCAAGAAGGCTGCTGATTTCGGTCTTTTTGAAAAGTCCTTGGGGGAGGTTCGCACTGCTCAGCTTCAGGCAGAGTCCCTGAACGAAGACCGCAAATCGACTCCCTACGACACCGTTTTCGATGGTTATGAACGCGGCCTTACCTGTACCGATCTGGACAATGCCTTCAACCGCTGCAAGGAACGCCTGGTGCCGCTTCTTAAACGCATTATGGCCAGCAAGAAGAAAATCCGTACGGATTTCCTGAGCCGCCCTGTTACCGACGAAGCCCAGAAGAAAATGGCCCAGTACCTGCTGGAAGTCATGGGCTTTGATTTCACCCGCGGAGCCTTCTCCACGGCGGAACATCCCTTTACCACGGAACCGGGCAAGGATGACGTTCGCGTCACCACCCATTATTATCCCACTGCATTCTACTCCAGCATGTTCAGCATTATTCATGAAGGTGGTCACGCCCTGTTCGAACAGAACCAGCCGGCAGAAAACTTCAGCCACTACATCGAATACAACAAGACTATGGGCATGCACGAGTCCACCAGCCGTTTCTACGAAAACCGCATTGGCCGCAGCAAGGAATTCATCCACCTCATTTTCCCCAAGTGCAAGGAATTGTTCCCTAACGTTTTCGAGGACGTTTATGAACAGGAATTCTACGAGGCCATGAACACGGTGACCCCCAGCCTCATCCGCACGGAATCCGACGAATTCACCTATACCTTCCACGTGATTATCCGTTACGAAATCGAGAAGATGATCATGAACGGCATGGAAAACGGACAGCCCTTGAACATTGCGGACCTGCCCAAGATTTGGAACGCCAAGTACAAGGAATACCTGGGCGTGGAACCATCCAACGATGCAGAAGGCGTTCTCCAGGATGTGCACTGGACCAGCGGATTTGGCTATTTCCCCACCTACGCTTTGGGCAACATGTACAACGCCATGTATTATAACAAGATGGCCGCTGAATTCGACTTGCCCGCTGTAGTTCTTGCCGGAGACTTTACCAAGATCAATGGTTGGATGAAGGAACACGTTTGGGCCCGAGCTGATCGTGAAGCTCCCAAGGATTGGATCCGCCAGATTACCGGCCGCGATTTCACTCCTGACGATTTTCTGGACTACCTGGAAGCCAAGTATTCCGAAATCTATGAACTCTAATTTTCGGCACAGTAAAATGATTTTCGTAACTTGTTGTATGTCAATGAGTTACGAAAGTGAATGGCGAAAATGAGCAAAAAACGCCAAAAATCTTTAAAATTCGACCTTAAAATACTATCTTTACGCTCGTAAACTTCAAGGAGCAAAAATGCTTAAATCTACTCTGCAGCAGACCGATCCGGAAATCTTCAACATCATCCAGGAAGAAGCCGAACGTCAGGAATATGGCATCGAACTGATTGCCTCCGAAAACTACACCTCCAAGGCCGTCATGGAAGCTATGGGCTCCGTGCTGACCAACAAGTACAGCGAAGGCTACGTTGGCAAGCGCTACTACGGTGGTAACGAAGTGATCGACAAGATGGAAGCTCTCGCCATCGAACGTTGCAAGCAGCTCTTTGGTTGCGACCACGCAAACATCCAGCCCCTTTCCGGTTCTCCTGCAAACGCCGCTGTCTACATGGGCGTTCTCAAGCCGGGTGACAAGGTTCTCGGCCTCAAGCTGGACCACGGTGGACACCTTTCTCACGGCCATCCGGTGAACTTCTCCGGTATGCTTTACAACTTCGTTCAGTACGAAGTCGATAAGGAAACCGGCCGCATCGACATGGACAAGGTCCGTGAAATCGCCCTCAAGGAAAAGCCCCGCATGATCCTCGCTGGCTTCTCCGCTTACAGCCGTAACCTCGATTGGAAGCGCTTCAAGGAAATCGCCGACGAAGTTGGCGCTCTCACCATGGCTGACATTTCTCACGTTGCTGGCCTCATCGCTGGTAAGGCTATCGAATCTCCGGTTCCTTACTTCGATATCGTCACCACCACCACCCATAAGACTCTCCGCGGTCCCCGTTCTGCAATCATCATGTGCAAGGACAAGATGATCAAGAAGATTGTCAAGGGCGAAGAAAAGGAAGTCTCCCTGCCCAAGGCAATCGACGCAGGTCTGTTCCCGGGTATGCAGGGTGGTCCCCATGACCACATCAACGCTGGTAAGGCTGTTGCATTCCTCGAAGCTCTTCAGCCGGAATTCCAGGCTTATGCCCAGAACATCATCAAGAACGCAAAGGCCATGGCCGACGAACTGATGAAGCTTGGCTACAAGATCATTTCCGACGGTACCGACAACCACCTCATGGTTGTGGACATGACTTCCAAGGGTATCGGTGGTAAGGATGCCGAAATCGCAATGGAAAAGGTTGGCATCTCCTGCAGCCGTTCTACCATTCCGTTCGACACCCGCAAGCCCATGGATCCGTCCGGCGTACGTCTTGGCACCGCTGCCATCACTACCCGCGGCTTCGACGAAAACGATTCCCGTCTCGTAGCTCAGATCATCGACCGTTGCATCCAGAACAAGGACAACGAAGAAGGTCTCAAGGCTATCCGTCAGGAAATCATCGAACTCTGCAAGAAGCACCCGTTATATAAGTAACGCTGCTACTTCGTCAAGAAAAGTACCTGCGTTCAGCAGCGCTACATGCTGGAGAACAGCGCGTACTTTCGGGATGACGTCGAAATCGTTAAAGAAACCTCAGAATTTTACTTGAGGTTTCTTTTTTTGTTCATCAAGAAAAGTCCCTGCGTTCAGCGAAGTTACCTTCAAGAACACAGTGCGTACTTTTGGGATGACGCTTTGTGCTTTTAAAAAAGACTCCAGGTTTATGCTTGGGGTCTTTTTATTTCCAATATGGTCTTGCGGGCCGGATTTTTCAATTTCTATATTCAAAGTATGGACGCAATCAGGCTAGATAAAGTTTCCTTCCGTTATCCGGGCACCAGCAAGTGGGCCTTGTCCGAAGTGTCCCTGTCCATTCCGCAGGGGAGCTTCTTTGCCATGTTGGGTCCTAATGGGGCTGGAAAAACCACCTTGCTTCGATTGCTTTGCGGCCGTTTCGCTAGCTTTGCCGGCCAGTTGAATATTGCGGATGAGTTTCGCGGTGAAAAGGGTTTTCTGAATCCGGAAAACTATGGGGTTCTTCTGGAGAATCCGGGAATCTATCCCAAGCTTTCTATTCAGGAATACTTGGATTACTTTGCTGGTTTCTATGGGCTTGGCGAAGCAGGCTCTAGCAAAGAAAAACAGTCTCATGAACGAATGGCTTATCTGGCAAATAAACTGGAAATGCCATCCTTGTCCGTAAAGTTGTCCTCCTTATCTTTGGGTAATCGCCAGAAGGTTCAGATTCTTCGCGCCATGGTTCATAATCCGAAACTCTTGATTCTTGATGAACCTGTGGCTAACCTGGACCCGATTTCTCGTGAATCCGTTTGGTCCATGATTTCGGATTGGCGGAAAGAAGATGGCGGCACTGCCATTGTCTGCTCCCATATTCTTGCGGAGATGGAAGCGGAAGCTACGGATTTTGCAATTATTAATGATGGCAAGGTAATCAGCAGTGGCGCTGTGAAATCCAAGAGCGATGAATGCGATTTTGCGGGAGCCATGAATTTAAAATTCAATGGATCCGTTTCTGTGGAACAGGTGAGGGCTGCCTTGGCGGCTGCAGGAATTCCCTTAAGTTCCATTGATGTTGCCAAGAACGGATTGTCTGAACTGTATCAGAAATCAGTTCGTAATTCCTAAACCTTAGAAGGTCTGGGAAAGGTCGAAGGCGAATCTACCCCAGGCGAAACCTTCGGGGCTCCAGTCGGTCAAATTCTTCTTGAAGGCATAGTCCAGACGGAAGGTCAGGAACTGCCAACGGTAACGGATACCAAGGCCAAAGCTTTCGTCAGTCGCTGTGGCGTAGGCCGGATCTTCATCCATAACTTTAGTCCAGTCATAGAACTGCACAATCTGCCATTGCTGTACTGATTTCCACGGCAGGCTCCAACGAATTTCCTGGTTGAATCGTACGTAGGTCGGAGTAAGGCCTGTGTTAATGACTTCTTCGCCGTCTTCATCTGTTGAGGTATAGCTGGCGTAAATACTGCGGAAACGGTAACCTCTCACAGACCTAGAACCGCCTTGGTAGAATACTCGGGCGTCGTCTTCACTGGCTCTGGCAAAGAATCTACCTGCGCTACCACTGACGGCGCCGTTGAACGTCCAGAACAATGGGAAATAGAGATTGGTTGTGACTTCGCCGTAAGTGTACGGGTCGCCAAGCATTGCCAATTCCTTCCAGTTATCCCCATCCCAGTTGGTGCCTGCGCCAAAAGTCGGTGCCAATCGGAGACCCTTGGTGGGGTTGAAGTAATCGTTGGTATAGTCGAAGGTCAATGCAATTTCGCCCTTCAGCTTAAACATCTTGTCGACAATCTTGTTCACGTAACGGGTATCAAGAGTTCCGCGGAAACGGATGTGCTTGGAAAGACCGAAGGTCAAGTCCGTACGGTTGATGATCTCGTATCGTTCTTCCACGCTGTCGGGGTAGGCGGGGGGAGTAATCTTTTCATGATTCAGGGTAAGACGGTCTTCAAAGCGGATAGCCGTAGGAATGAAACTGAAAGAGGTTCCGAAGAGCAGAGGGTTGGCATAACCGATGGACATTTCCTGTTTGTGCTGGGCCAACATGAAGTTCCCGTAGAATTCGTTGAACTTGCCAAAGAAGTTCTTGTGCTTCACGCTTGCCTGCGCACCAAACCCGTAGATTTCTTCAAAGAAGAATCCATAACGGAGCTCACCAGGAACTCGTTCTCTCACGGTCATGTGTACGTCGGAAAGGCCGTCTTCACGAAGAGAGTCCGTCAGCTTGATTTGGGTAAATAGCTGTGTGGAGAAAAGTTTTGATTTGAAGGAATTGTACTGATCACCATCGATGGTTTCTCCCTGAGGAATTTTCCATAGAGAGGAAAGCCATGCCGTGTCCGTAAGGCCGGCTTCGTTGTTCTGCTCGGTGGAGAGGTTGTTGCTTGGTGTTCGTAGGGTTTGGCTCACCATGTTACCCATGACAACCTTGGCGCCGGGAGTCACGTTAATATCCACAAAGATTTGTTTCTTTGTGGTGTCGATTTTTTCAACAGAAGAAACGTAGGCGTGTAGGAAACCTTCCTTGCGGAAAGCCTGCTGCACGGCCTGCAAGTCTTCAGAAATGTCTTCGTGGTTGTAGAAACTCTTCTTGGAAACGTTTAGGTCAGAATTGCTAATGTCTACCTTAATGTTTTCGGGGAAGTTCAGCTTTACGCCGCTGAAACGGTAACGCTTGCCGTCGCGGATGTCGAATACGTAGTTCGTACGGATGGTGTCCTGCCGGACGTATTCACGCCTAATGTCCAAGACGATATCAAGACTGTAGTAGCCGCGGGAGAAGTACAGTGCCTTGATGTTCTCCATAGAAAGACGCATCAGGAAGTCCTGCTTGGTGGTGTCCATCTGGGCGAAACCATCAGGAACATCCAACTGTTCTTCAAGCTGGAAACTAGAGAAAGCCTTGTTACCGTTGATTTCGATGCGCCAAGGATGCTTACCGTCTTCTTGAGCAAACAGGAACGCCACAAGTAACATCAGTAAAACTAGGAGTCGTTTCATTTCTTATCCTCCGTAGTTTTTGATGGTTCTTGAGTCTTTTCCGATTCTTCTGCGTCTTCGCATCTACCAAGTCCCAGCAGGCAGGGATTCCAGTAACGGTAAACGTAGTTAATACCCACGTTCTTTTCTACGCGGTTTCCGTTACTTTCGGTACCTGTGTTGGTCAAATACTGCTTGGAAATGAGCAAGGCGTTCAGAGACAGGGTGGGAGAAATGTGGTTCTTGTGGGAGAATTCTTCTTCCTGGAAGAACGGGAGCGTATAGTTCACACCGAATTGTAGCGCCTGGTCGTAGGTCGGGTTTTCACTCTGGTCCTGTGTGTAACCGAAGATCAAACTCAAGTTCTTAACCCAGCGATCCAAGGAAATAGGAACCTTCACGAAGCTAGAGTCCTTATCGTTCATGGAGGTGTTGTCAAATAGCATCACCTTCATTTCGATGTCGCCGATGTAGTCGCCGCCAAGAGTCTTGTTAGCTGCGGTGGTAATGACCTTACCGATAGCCTTACCTGCAAATTCGTTCCAGTCTGTGGTTTCGCCGTTGTCGTCGGCAATACATCCTAAGAAGATGTTGTAGTAAATTGCTGCAGAAGATTCCATACCGCAATTAGACGACGGAATGAGCTGAGGGTTGGTAATGGTACCTTGAACATCCAAGTTGATGGGACAGGTTTCTTTTTCGTTTTCAGAAGTTTCAGTACAGTAGGGAAGGTCCTGGCTGCTGTTCACGTCAATAACGCCGTGCTGCCAAGGAACGTCGTTCCAAGAAATCTGGAAGGAGTTCAAATCAAACTGGTAGATGTCCTTGATGCCGATGAAGCCGGAGTTCGTGTTGGCCACTTCACCGCGAAGCAAAGGTCTTGTGGTGTTGCCCAAAGCCCAGATGTCGATAGTGAGAGGGAATGTTGCCACAGGGGTAACGATGGCAATAGAATCGTTCTGGGTGTCGCTAACATGAACCGCCAGGTTGATGGGGCTTGCGGTAGAAAGCTTTTCTTCCTGGGCTTCCTTCTTACGAAGCTTTGTGATGTAGTTGTTTAACGTGGTAAGGTACTTGTCCAAGGAGGTGGGCGTTACGTCAATGCTGAAGTCCTTGTAGTAAACCAGCTTGTCGATTAGGATGTTACCAGAAACGGTGTTGTTGATGATGACGCCTTCTTCGCTATGAGGAATGCTGAAACCAACATCGCCGTGAGCCAAAGCTTCTGCCTTGCCGTACAAGTCATCGTTCATCAAGAAGGAAATGTGGGGAATATTTGCGGAAACGAACAGGTCGTTTTCGCGGTCTTCAAGATGCCCCTTAATGCCTTGCAACTTGAGCTGGCTAAAGCCGAAGTCCATGGTGTACTGCTCAGAAACAACGTCCACCGCTTCAAGCTTCATGCTGTCTAGGTTGAAACGAATGGTGGCGTTAATGGATTCGCCCTTTTCATTAATGGTTCCTGCTTCGCTAATGTTTACGAGACCGTCTTCAACGTGTCCGCGAAGGTGGAGAGGAATCTTCAGGTTCATCTTAGGCGGCTGATACTTTGTGGAGTCAGAACGGATGTCTGCCACAATACCCTTCAATCCCTTCTTCAAGTCTGCGTTGATATCAATATGCAAATCGGTGTTCTGAATTTCACTAATGGTCTTCGGAATGTACCAAGATCCGTTGGCGTCCACCGTTCCCTGGAACATTAAATCGTTTCCAAAGAAGCCTTCTGCCCAAAGTGTTCCGCCGTTATCGCTACCGTGGGAGAAACTGAGATGGTGCTTGTCGCTAAAGATGTGGTCCAGGATAATTTGTGTATTGCCGGCCCAACCGCCGTTACCGATATCCAGATAGGAATTCAATTCCACTTTGTCGCCTTCTGCGAAGGCGCTCATTTTCTTGATGTTGAAGAAGTTCTTGGAAATGTTTGTAAATGCGATGTCCTTGAAATCGAGATTGCCGATAAGGCCTTCGCCTTCGTTGTACGCCAATTCGCCGGTAATCAAGCCTGAAGCCAGGGTGCTGTCGTTAAGCGGTTCTAGCAAAAGGGGAATACTGAATTCCTTGGAAGAAACCCAGGCGTGAAGCACTTGGATGGGTAAGAAGCTGGTGGGTTGGAAATTGGGGTTGGAATCGTTGGGTAACACAATTGCCGCGCTACCATGTACGGAGTTCTTGCTCTGTGTGGCGATGGCGTCATCAATGAAAATGGTGTCCCCGTTCTGACGAGCGATAATATCGCCTGCAACCTTGAAGGCATCCAGTTCGCCTTCTGCAGAAAGTTCCGCCGTACCGATGTTGTTGTCGAAGTCCTGTCTCCAGTGGCCAGTAACGTTACCGTTAATCTTTTCGCTAAGCTTGATGTCGGCAAAGGGAATGGTTCCTATGACGGCGCGGTTTGCCTTGGCGTCCAGGAACAGAGTGTCTCCCAATCCTACGTAGACGCTGGCCTTACCGCCATGACGTTGGGTTACGTTCCATGAAGTGTGGGGAGTGTTGGTTCCCCAAATTACATCGCCATCAAAGTCGAAAGTTTCCTTCGGGGTGTAGAGAATGCAGTTTGTGAAAATGATGCCTTCGGTATCAAGAGCCAACATGACTTGTGCAGAGTCCGCTGTCATGTGGTAGGCGTAAGGAATGGTGTCAAATTTTCCCAGCACCCTAAGTTTATGCATGTCGAAGGATCCGTACATCTTCGGTTTTTTTAGAACAACGTTTCCGTGGGTCCAGTCCAGCGCCCAAGGTTCGTACGTTGCAATGTCACCTACGAAGGTAATCATTAGGGAATCTGTGAAATCAAGATGGGCGTCAAAGCGGGAACCTTGTCTTGTTTCAAGCTTAGCGTCAATAAAGTTGCCGTGCTTTTCTGCCGAAGTAATTTCCACATCCAGAGGCATAATCTGCGGACCGAACTTTGCGCTCATTTGCTCTACTTGCGCTTCAAAAGTTCCGTCAAGATTCTTGTCGAAGTCTCCGTTGATATGGATTCTTCCGCCTTCGCCGTTGCTCATGGCGATGTCAGTATTGAAGTTGTTCTGGTCGCCCTTCAACTTGATGGTTATGTCTTCTGCCTGGAGTGGCCAGAACTCTCCAATGTGGGTGTTGATTGTGGCGTTGTACTTGGCTGTATTTTTCTTGGCGTCAAGATCGGCGGAAACAGATACGTCAAGTTTTCCTATACCGGGAATAGCATCGGGCAACTTAAAGGGAATCCACTTTGCAGGGTCGTTTACGGTAACGTTTGTCTTTGTGCTGAACTTGGTGAGGTTGTCCTTTGGTGCGTCGACCTTCAGGTACACAGAATCCTTGTCAGTCTTTACGTTGGCTGTTGCCTTAAGTTTGTCGCTTCCGAAGTCCGCCGTCATGTGGATTGCCGCAGGGCTCGAAACGTAATCGCCGCTGACCTGCTGGATGGATACTCCTACGAACGTTTTTCCGTAGTTCTTAACCTCAAGTTGGGAGGCACTCCATTTCATGTCGTTGGACAACTGTACGTTAGCCTGGTTTACTGCAAGCTTAACCGGAACGGGTATGCTTAAATCTTCAGGAAGGGCAGGTGTGCTTTCTTCTTGAGGTTTCTTCTCGTTGCTTTTCTTTTTCTTCGGGTCTTCCTCGGACAGCTGAATGTAGGCATCCACTGTATCCAGGTTCAAGGCGACGCCTTTGGATTCGCCAAGCAGGGTCACATCAAGAACAGGGTTCGTGACTCGAATGGTTGTGCCGTCCATCTCCACTTTGACAGAATCAAAAGAGTGGGTGAGGAGCCCGTCCATTTTATGGCCGTAAGGAGAAATTGTAACCCCGGCGATAGTGTGGGGCGTGGCAAGAAATCTTTCTATGAACTCACGACAAAACCAGACGCCAAGGGCAATGGCGCCAACCACGACCATTACAATAAAGGTCGTTCCTGCAAATGTTGAAGTGAGTTTTTTCAACTTGCCCTAAAAAATAGAATTATCTAGGGATAACCATCGGTCCGTCAGGCCGATTTTTGACCGTAAATCATTGAATATCAACGACTTACGTCTTTGTATATTTTTGATTTACTTTGGGGTGAACGTTTGTGTACCAAAAGAGACGGGCTTTTGGCCCGTCTCTAAAGTTTTTTGCCGTTATTTTAGTAGAATGTGGCTGTGAATTAGTCCTTGACGCAACGGACTGCCATAGCCTGCTTCTTGCTGTAGGAATTGTGGGTCACGAAGTTCTGGTTGTCGAAGAGACGACCGCAGGCGTTGTTGGAGTACAAACCGTTTGCGTTGGACTGTACAAATTCAGTGGAACTCCAGAACAAGGCTGTGCCGAAGGTCTTCAAATCGCCATCGGTACCGCGGTAAGGGGTGACCTTCACGTTGAACTGGTATACGTCTTCACCGGGGTAGGACTTCCAGCTATCCTTGGACTTCAAAGCCTTTGCTGCGTGTTCTGTATCGCCGGTGGCTGCAATCAGGGCGTCCCAGTCTGCGTCGGAAGGCAGGTGCCAGCCTTCGGGGCAAATGCCGCGAACGGTGGGCTGGGTGGTGGAGTCAGCCAAGTCGCAAACGATCTTGTTGCCGCAGGGAACGGTTTCGGAGGAATCCATGGCGATTGCCCACTTGTAAAGGCGACCGTCGGTATCGCAGTTGGCTTCATCATCAGAGGAACAGGCGCTACCTTCTGCGGCGTACTTCAGGTTTTCTGCCATCCAGGTCTGGTCCTTGATTTGGACAGTCTTGTAGACCTTGCCGTCGCGGGCGTCTTCAAGAGTGCCTGCCACGACGTCGATCTTGGCGAAGCTGCCCTTGTCTGCTTCGGCGCTGTTAATGCTGCTTGTGCTTTCGGTAGAGCATGCTGCCATTACGACGCCCATAGCCATAGCAAAGTAGATCTTGTTCATTCTTCTCTCCTAGAATGTTGTGCTAACGCTGACATAGAAGCCTGAGCCTGCAGTGTCTACGTTTTCTGTGATGATGTGGTTGTATCCAAGTTCCAAGTTAAGAATTGCTTTTGACAAATTAAAGCCATAGAAACCGCCTGTGCGGAATTGGTGCCAGGCAACATCGTGGTCTAAGACGATGTGGTAAATCATAGTTTCGCGGATACCAAAGGTCTTATAGCCGACTTCAAATTGACCTAGGAGGCCTACATAGCCTCTTTTGTATTGGCCAGGAAAATTCTTCTTTGGGCCGAATGCGAGACCGAACATTCCACCAGCGCCTGCCGTGACAAAAAGGTCTGCGTCAGGGCCGAAGTTGTACTTGATTCGGGCTGCGGCATCAATGTCTGGTAAGTAGAACGTGTAGTTGTATTTTGCGTAGTTGCCGTTGGAGTCCTTCTCGTTGGCGCAAGCGGACATAGAACTATAGCCAAGGAATCCGCAAACAGACTTATCCTTGAAGGCAATTCGAGATCCTGAAATTCCTGCCCAGAAACTGAAATGTAAACCCTTGCGGCTAGATTCCTCAGCAGCCTTTTCTTCGGCGATATTTTGTGCTGCGGCCTGTTCTCTCTGGGCTTCTTCAGCCTTTGCTACAGCCAGGGAATCTTCGTCATAATCGGGGCCAAAGTCTACGCCTTCGGTGTTGCCGGCGCCTTCCAGGAACCAGCGGCCTTCGACTTTAGATGTGTTTTCGGCAAACTGGATGTGTCCCTTGTACTGCATGGGCTCTCCGTTAGGCTTCTTCACGATCTTTTCGCCGCCGGTAACGACTCCATCCTTGGTGAATGCTATTCTCAGGTTGCTGTTTTCTGAGGTACTGGAGCTGATTCGAGAATGGAAAATCTTGACGTTGTTCAGATAGTATGCGCCGCGGACAGGCTTTGCGATGTCCACGTAGATAGTGGGGGTGGCTGCGGAATCCAACTTGATGACAGCCTGGGATCCCATGCTGTGAAGTTCCTTGTTCAGACGTTCCAACTGTTCCACAAAGAACGGTGCGAAACTTACGCCATCCTGACGGGTAACCATGTCCTTACAGGTTTCGCCCCATACCTTGGCAATTTCCAAAATGTGGTTGCGCTGTTCAGGGTTGTACTGGATGGTAAAATCGTAGTTGGCTTCAAATCCGCTGGCCAGGGGTTCCAAGGATACTCCGCCTTCAAGCAGAATATTCTCTTCCTTGGAGAAAACGAAGCTGGTCAGAGAATTGGCACAGGCATCAATCTGCAATTTTCTGTCCTGCAGTTCCCTAACAGTTTCCATATAACCCAGGCGAATTTCGCTTGTGACTTCGGTGTAGCGCTGTTCAAAGGCGGGTAGGTCGACCTTGTAGAACGTCCAGCAGGATTCGTCCATAACGTCGTTGATGCTGACCACAGTACACTTGTCATTCATCTTGGCGACTTTGTCTGCTTCGGCAAGCAATGCTTCGAGGTTCTCGTTTGGAGCTTCGAGATTGCCTTGAAGGGCCTGCAGTTCTGCCTGACGACGGTGGAATATGGCCGGGTCCTGAACGAAAATGCTTGCGGCATGAGATACTTCTTGTGCCATGGCAAAAGAAGATAAGCCCGATAACAGGAGTAATGTACCGCGAGTAAATTTCATATAGACCTACTGCATTAAGTTTGTTGGAGGATAATATAGTTTTTTAGAACAAACTCATTGTAAAAAACTCGTAATTTCATGTTTTCTTTTTTTTTGCGTTTTTGAAAATGCGCGGAAATGGAGCCGCTTTGAATACCACCAACCAAAATTTTTTAAAGTTTTTTCTATTTTCGCGGAGTCTAGATGTGCATAAACCTGTCCCCCAAGTACAATCCGCTTGTTGTGGTTAGGTTTGTGCTTAATTGCAATTTTAAGGGATTCTGATGAAAGTTCGTTCTTTGGTCTTGTCCGCATGGTGTGCTTTATCCGCAGTAGCCTTGTCCGGTTGTAATGGTATTGGTGGCAAGGAACATCTTATCGCTCGCATTAACGACGAAAGTGTCTATAAGGAAGACTTGGTTCTCCTCAAGAAAAATTCTGTTAATTCCAGCAGACACTGGAATGAAGTCGTCTATACAGATTTGCTTGCCAAGGCTGCTGTTTCCTCTGTTGCATTTAAGGAATATCCTGAAATCGAGGAGGAATGGAACCAGTATTTCAAGGACATTGATTCCCGTATCTTGATGATGGTTTTCCAGCGCTACTACGTGTCCGAATGCATGACCTACTCTGATTCGGAACTGCGCCGTTTCTACGAAGCCAACAGAAATCTGTTCCCCAACGATTCTACGGGCGATTTCTATAGTGTCCGCGAAGATGTTGCTGGTCAGTACTACCTTTCCAAGAATGCAGAAGCATTTGCCACCTACCTGGCTGAAACTCCTAAGAAGTTGAAGACGGAAGTGGATACTGCTGCGGTTCAACGCCAGTTCATTGAACAGAAGCGCATTGAATTGCGTCAGGAATTTTCTGAGAACATTATTGAAAAGCAACACCTCAATCTCCAGAGTTTGCCTGCTGCAGATCCCAAGCCTTACTACGAAGCCCACAAGGATCAGTACATGACTGTCCCGGGCTACGTACTTTACCATATCCAGATGGCTGACTCCGCCGCGTTGGCAACCAAGGTGAAGGACAATTTGTCTCTTGATGAATTCAAGGCTCTCTCTGCCTCCTTGAACCAGAATAAGCTGACTGCAAAGGATAGCGGTCTGGTGGGACATGTCAAGCAGGGCTATGCTCTCCCTTACGGAATCGGCATGATTGCTGGGCTCGATGATGCTCTTGCAGGTAAAAAGGCCGGCTTCGTGACCCCCGTATTCCGTACAGAAAAGGATCCCAGCTTCCAGAGATTCTTCCTGGTGGAAAACGTTGCAAGCCAGGTTAAGCCCTACGAACGTGTGGAACAGAGCCTCAAGAACGATATTGCAAACGGAAATGTTATCGATGTAGACACCTCCTTTGCCTTAATCTTGAAGGATGGTAAGGTGCTGTTTACCGAAGGCGATTTGCAGCGCTTCAATAAGGCTTATTTCGGTAACCGTCGCATGAATATGCCGATTCACGATAGAATGGTCCGTATGGTTGCTGAAAGTTTTGCTTATGCCGACGCCGCTATTGAACGTAAGCTGAATCAGAGCTGGGAATACAAGGCTTTGTACCGCGATACCCGCAGAAGCTTTGTTTTTGACAAGTATATGGAATTGGCCCGTGGCTTGCAGAATATCCCGGAAGATACCCTGAAGAATCTGTATGACCGAATCGGCACACCTATTCATCAAGGCTACGATTATGAACAAGCTAAGGACGATCTGCGCCTGGTGGCTTCCTTCCCGACGAACATGATGAAGCACGAGTATTACTTCGGCTACCGCATGATTTATTTGGGAGACTCCTATGACCAGGCTGTTCCCAAGATTTACTACAAGAGAAATGAAGAAGTCCGAAATGATCAGATTAAGCGCGCCGCCGCAGAAATCTATTCCAAGGCTTCTGTCTACTTCTATGGAGACGACGTTCCCGAGTATGATGTTCCGACCCTCTCTGAAAAGATGATGGCTCGCGCCGATTCCCTTTACAAGACGGGGGAACGTACCAGGGCGTTCTATGTCTATCGCGACGTTATGTATACCTTTGCCGAGAACGACTCTCTGTTCCAGAAGGTTGCCTATGAAATGGCCCAGATTCAGAATGAAAATGAAGAATACCTGGATGCAGAAGCAGAATACTATGCCTTCTACCGCATGTGGCCTGAAAATGAAAATGCAGAAAAGGCAATGTTCAGTCGAGGCTTTATCTTGACAGAAAACCTCGGTATGGACAGTGTTGCCCTGGAAGTCTTCCGTGAATTCCAGGAAAAGTATCCTAACAGTGAACTGAAGGAATCCGCCGACTGGCTGGTGAAGAACATTGAGTCCAACGGCAAACTGGCCGAGGACCTCCTCCAGAAGATCAATACAGAACAGTAATTTTGAAAAATGGCTCAAAATAAGGGATTTTCGCCCCTTATTTAATGTTTGCAAAGGCGTTTCTGAGCAACCGATTATTTATATTTAACGCACTCACAATAAAAGGTGGTATACCATGGAAATGACGTTCGCTATGATCAAGCCCAATGCCGTTAAGTCCGGCTTGGTTGGTCAGATTATTGCCCGCTATGAAGCTGCAGGCCTCTCTGTCTGCGCTATCAAGATGCACCAGATGTCCAAGAAGGACGCACGCGGTTTCTACGCAGAACACGTGAAGAAGCCCTTCTTCCCGGAACTGGAAGCCTACATGACTAAGGGCCCGTCCGTGATGCTCGCTCTGGGTGGCGAAAACGCTATTGCTAAGGTTCGTGCTATTAACGGTGCAACCAATCCTGCTAAGGCAGAACCGGGTACCCTCCGCTATGACTTTGCTCCTTCCATGACCGAAAACGTTGTTCATAGTTCCGATAGCCCCAAGAGTGCTAAGCGCGAACTGGACTTCTGGTTCACCAAGAAGGAACGCTACGCTTACGAAACCCCCAGCAAGAAAGCTTGCTGCATTCTCTAATGGCGGTTAAGCCTCAGAATTTCAAATAAACAAAAGACCCCCTCAAGGAGACACAAAACAATGCAATGGATCATTAAGTACCTTACTTCCTCCATTGGTAAGAAGCAGATCATGGGTTGCTCTGGCGCATTCCTCGCTCTGTTTATCCTCGTCCACATGTGTGGTAACCTTCAGTTGTTGACCTTCGATCAGGCTGCAGCACAGGCTTCCTACAATGCCTATACTGAATTCCTGACCAGCTTCAACCCGCTGCACTTCCCGTTCAAGTTGATTTACCTCATGGAACTGGGCATGGTGGTTGCCTTCGCACTCCACATCGGTCTTGGCATCAAGCTGAAGCTTGAAAACAAGAAGGCTCGCGGTTCTGTTGCTTACGAAGTTAACGCTCGTAAGGGTAACAAGTCCTTCGCTACCTTCACCATGATCTGGACCGGCCTCATCATCCTCGGCTTCGGCATCCAGCACCTTGCAAACCTCAAGTTCGGTGCACACTACCTGTACCAGAACGAAGCTGGTGAAATCGTCCGCGATATGTGGCTCACCACTGTCGACATGTTTGCAAACCCGATCTGGACTGTGTTCTATCTGTTTGCTATGCTCGCTATCGGTATTCACCTGTTCCATGCCATCTCTTCTGCTTTCCAGACTCTCGGTCTTGCTCACCAGAAGTGGACTCCGGTTATCGAAGTTGTCGGCATGTTGTATAGCATCGTGATTGCTCTTGGCTTTGCTATCGAAGCTGCTTTCTCCTGCTATGTTGCTCATCAGCCGGAAACCGAAGCTCTTCGCGCCAAGTCTCACGAAATCCAGCAGCAGCTGGAACAGAAGAAGGCTGCTTCCGAAGCCAAGACTTCCTTTGTAGTTCCTTCTGTAGGCGTCATTTCCACCAACGTTTAATGGAGACCGTAAATAATGATTCTCGATTCTAAAATTCCTGGTGGTTCCATTTCCGAAAAGTGGACCAAGCATAAGTTTGAATTGAAGCTCGTGAACCCCGCTAACAAGCGTAAGTTCACTGTTCTCGTGGTTGGTACTGGCCTTGCTGGTGCTTCCGCTGCAGCTTCCCTCGCAGAACTGGGCTACAATGTGAAGTCCTTCTGCATTCAGGACTCTCCCCGTCGTGCTCACTCCATTGCTGCCCAGGGTGGTATCAATGCTGCCAAGAGCTATAAGAACGATGGTGACTCCGTCTATCGTCTTTTCTACGATACCGTTAAGGGCGGTGACTTCCGTGCTCGTGAAGCCAACGTTCATCGTCTCGCCGAAAACTCCAACCTGATCATCGACCAGTGCGTCGCTCAGGGCGTTCCGTTCGGCCGTGAATACGGTGGCCTCCTGGACAACCGTTCCTTCGGTGGTACCCAGGTTTCTCGTACCTTCTACGCTCGCGGTCAGACCGGTCAGCAGCTCCTCCTCGGTGCATACCAGGCTCTCATGCGCCAGGTTGCAGCAGGCAAGGTTGAACTGCTTCCTCGTCGCGAAATGATGGACCTCGTCGTTGTCGACGGCAAGGCTCGCGGTATCATCGTTCGTAACCTCGTTACTGGCGAACTGGAAAGCCACGTTGGTGATGCAGTCTGCCTTTGCACCGGTGGTTACGGTAACGTCTACTACCTGTCCACTAACGCTCAGGGTTCTAACGTCACTGCAGCATTCCGCGCATACAAGAAGGGTGCTGCATTTGCTAACCCCTGCTACACTCAGATTCACCCGACTTGCTTGCCCCGTCATGGAGACCTGCAGTCCAAGCTGACTCTGATGTCTGAATCTCTCCGTAACGATGGTCGTATTTGGGTTCCCCGCAAGGCTGGCGATACCCGTTCTCCGGACCAGATCCCGGAAGAAGATCGTTACTACTACCTGGAAGAAAAGTACCCCAGCTTCGGTAACCTCGTTCCTCGTGACGTGGCTTCCCGTAACGCTAAGCAGGTTTGCGACGCTGGTCTCGGCGTTGGTAACACCAAGCTGGCTGTGTACCTGGACTTCGCAGATGCTATCAAGCGCATGGGCGTTGCTGGCGTTTCTGCTAAGTACGGTAACCTCTTCCAGATGTACGAAAAGATCGTTGACGAAGACCCGTACAAGGTTCCGATGCGCATCTTCCCGGCAATCCACTACACCATGGGTGGTCTGTGGGTTGACTACGATTTGATGTCCACCATCCCGGGTTGCTTCGTCCTCGGTGAAGCAAACTTCTCTGACCACGGTGCAAACCGTCTCGGTGCTTCTGCTTTGATGCAGGGCCTCTCTGATGGTTACTTCGTGATCCCGTTCACCATCGGTGGCTACTTCGCAGGCACCAAGCTGGAAAAGGTCTCCGCATCTGATCCTGCTTTCGAAGACTGCAAGAAGCAGACTGCTGAAAAGATCCAGAAGCTCCTTTCCATCAAGGGTCACCGCACTGTTAACGATATCCATCGTCAGCTCGGTAACATCATGTGGGAATACGTTGGTATGGCCCGTAACAAGGCTGGCCTCGAAAAGGCTCTCCAGGAAATCCCCGCACTCCGCGAAGAATTCTACGAAAACGTCAACGTCGTCGGTTCCGAAGGTTCCTTCAACCAGAACCTGGAACGCGCCGGCCGTCTGGCTGACTTCCTCGAATTCGCAGAAGTCCTCACCCTCGACGCCCTCCACCGTGAAGAATCTTGCGGCGGTCACTTCCGTGAAGAAAGCCAGACCGAAGAAGGCGAAGCAAAGCGTGATGACGAAAACTTCTGCTACGTCGGTGCTTGGGAATACAAGGGCGACAATGTCAAGCCCGAACTCCACAAGGAACCTCTCACATTCGATAACGTCCACCTCGTTACTAGGAGCTACAAATAATGAGCAACGGCAATATGAATATCACTTTGAAGATTTGGCGTCAGAAGGATGCCAAGACCAAGGGTCAGTTCGAAACTGTCAAGGTCAACGATATTTCTCCGGATATGTCCTTCCTGGAAATGCTGGACATTGTCAACGAAGAACAGATGAAGCAGGGCAAGGAAGGCTTTGCATTCGACCACGACTGCCGCGAAGGCATTTGCGGTATGTGCTCTCTGGTGATCAACGGTATGCCCCATGGTCCCGACCACGGCATCACCACTTGCCAGCTGCACATGCGTAAGTTCAAGGATGGCGATACTATCGTCGTCGAACCGTGGCGCGCTGCTGCATTCCCGGTTATCCGTGACTGCGCTGTTGACCGTTCTGCTTTCGACCGCATCATCGCTGCTGGCGGCTACGTTTCCGTCAATACCGGTGCTGCTCCTGAAGCTTCCGTGATCCCCGTTCCCAAGGCTGATGCAGACCGCGCATTCGACGCTGCTGCTTGCGTTGGTTGCGGTGCTTGCGTTGCTGCATGTAAGAACGCTTCCGCAATGCTCTTCGTCTCTGCTAAGGTTTCTCACCTCAGCTTCTTGCCGCAGGGCAAGGTCGAAGCTAAGAAGCGCGTGCTCGCAATGGTCGCTCAGATGGACAAGGAAGGCTTTGGTAACTGCACCAACCTTTACGAATGCCAGGCTGCTTGCCCGAAGGGTATCACCGTGGACTACATCGCCAAGATGAACCGCGAATACCTCATGGCAACCGCTACCTATGCTGAAAAGGTTTACGGAAAAGACTAATTAGTCCTCCCTAGCCTAAAAAGCTTAAAGAACTCCGTTCGGGTAAACTCCGGGCGGGGTTCTTTTTTTACTTCTGCGAACATGTTCGCAAAAATGCGAAGCTTACTCGCACAAAAAAGCCCCGCAGTTTCCTGCGAGGCTTTGATTTTCTGTGGTTGCGTTGCGATGTTACTTGCTACGCAACTTATCTTACTCGGCTGCTCCAACGCTTTTTGAAGCGGGGTTCATCTAGAACCTTCGCCCAAACGAAACCGCGACGGATTTCTGCCTTGTCAAAGGTTCTGCGGTGAGTCTTGTGGCTAGAAGAAGAAAGGCTCGGGGCGTCAAGCGGTTCGTCGCCATCGGCGGCGTCGGGCAACGACTCAATTTGCTGAGCTTGTTCCCGCATCTGCTTTGCGCGATCTTCAAGTTCTGCCAACTCCTTTTGGTGCAGGAGTTCTGCTTCACGGCGTTCGCGGATTGCGTCTTCTTGAGCTTTGGCTTCCTTGCGTTCCTCGGCATCCCGCTGTTCACGCTTGAAGAGATTGTCCAGTTCAACCTTGTCATGTACCAGAAGGTCGCAGAAACCTTCTCCCATGTCACGGCCTATGATGCGATGGGCCTGAAGTTCAGCAAGAACCTGCTGGGCTGTGCTTTCGGAAAAACCGAAAGCTTGCTGCAAGTATTCTACGCAGACTTCTTCCCACTGGATGACGGATTCTGCGATTTCGCGGAAGGTGATTCGGTTGGGGTTTGCCGGCGTTACCACGGGCAAATCAAGTTCTTCATCTTCGCTTTCTTCGTAATCATCATCAATGCTGTCTTCAACATCATCGATGTCTTCGATAGGCGGGGTCGGCGGAGTAAGCGTCCCTTGGGAAGCCTGTCGCTGTGCTTCCTCAAACTGCTTGATCAAATCTTGCAGGCTGCCTTGGCGCCTGGTTTGATTCGGTTCGGCAGGTGGGACGCTGTGCTGCTCCTGAGACGATTGATTTTTCTTACTAGCAGCCACCTTCTTGACGATAACCTCAAGAAGATAGATTCCAGCAAGTATTAATAAACCTTCCATAAATATGCTCTATACTATGGTGTGGATGAAGGAACGTATTCTAAAGGTTCTTTGCGTTTTTGTTTCGCCAGTTTTCTTTTTAGAGCTCTCTCAGGTCGCTTATCGCGGCTTTTGTAAGGCTCCTTTTCTGACGAGACAGTTTCACCTTTTTGTTTATGTTCAGATTCCTTCACTTTGTACACTTTGGAAGATGATTTTGAATCTAAATCAGGAACTAAATCGGAGCCGTCAATTAAGTCTAAGAAACTTTCTGCTAAACTGCTGGCTGCATTCTTGATTGTGTCAAGAACGCTTTCTCCGGCTTCTTCTACAACGTCCTTTGCGACATCTTGCACCGTGTCCTGCACTGCATCTTGTACAGTGTCCTTCACGGCTTCGACGGCAAGATCCACAAGACCTTCAATCATCTTCTAAATCTCGAACTTACTTAGCTTCGGGAGCGCTGCCGATTTCCTTTCGCATCTGGGTGTCGGCTTCGATGTTCTTCATGTTGTAGTAGTCCATGACGCCCAGCTTGCCGTCGCGAAGTGCGGTTGCCATAGCCATAGGAATCTGGGCTTCGGCTTCCACAAGCTTTGCCTTCATTTCCATGACCTTTGCCTTCATTTCCTGTTCGGCAGCGTAAGCCATGGCGCGGCGTTCTTCTGCCTTGGCCTGAGCAATCTTCTTGTCGGCTTCGGCACGGTCGGTTTCAAGGATGGCGCCGATGTTCTGGCCAACGTCCACGTCGGCGATATCGATGGAGAGAATTTCGAATGCGGTACCAGCGTCAAGGCCAGAGGCAAGCACCTTCTTGGAAATCATGTTGGGGTTTTCAAGAACTTCCTTGTGGCTCTGTGCAGAACCGATGGAAGACACGATGCCTTCGCCAACGCGGGCAATAACGGTTTCTTCGCCTGCGCCACCCACCAACTTCTGGATGCTTGCGCGCACAGTAATACGGGTCACGGCGTGAAGCTGAATACCATCAAGAGCCACAGCGGAAACCTTAGGAGTGGTAATGACCTTGGGGTTCACGGACATCTGCACTGCTTCCAGAACGTTACGGCCTGCCAGGTCAATGGCGGCTGCTTCCTTAAAGTCCAGCTTGATGTTTGCCTTGTTGGCGGCAATGAGGGCCTGGATCACGCGGAGCACGTTACCGCGGGAAAGGTAATGGGCTTCCAGCAGGTTGGTGTCAACGGGGAGGCCTGCCTTGCAGCTCAGAATGCGGGCTTCAACGATTACCTGGGGCGGTACCTTACGAAGGCGCATACCGATGAGCTGGAAAATGCTCACGTTTGCCTTGGAGAACAATGCCTGAAGCCAGAGGCTAAAGAACTTGCCTACGAAGGCGAGAAGAACGATGACAACGATGGCGGCAATGACAATGCCAATTGCGAAAATGGTATCCATTTTATTTTGCTCCGTATAGAGTGTGTTTGTTTTTCTATAAAAATTTAATTATTGAGTGAATAGTGAAAAGTGAATAGTGAAATTTTGCGGTTCTTCACTGTTAACTGTACACTATTCACTAACTTTTAATTGTGCTTACGAAAATGTGTCCTTCCTGAACGGCATCCACCTTGACGGATTGCCCTGCTTCGATAATCTCGCCTCGGGTCTGCACATCCAAAAGCTTAACGCTGCCGTCGGCCATAGTGAATTGAGCCTGGCCTACGGGGCGAAGGAAAGTCTTTGCTGTACCGATATCACCAGGGCGGACTTCGCTTATGGCTTCGGTGGGGGAGGCTGCGGTTTCAAGGTCTGTCTTTAACATAGGAGTCCAGCCTTCGGGAAGCAGCGGAATCAAGTACTTGCTGGCGGCAATGGGAAACACAAGGGCTATGACCGCGCAACATAACATATAGAACAGCCCAAACAGCCAAGGCGTGGCGTCGAAGGATTCTTCAACGGCTTCCGGCACGTATTCAGGAATGTCCGCTGGCGAGAAACTCATGGTGAGGGCGATGATCATACAAATGATACCGCCGATGCCAAAGAGGAACGTTCCCGGCATCACGAAAATTTCCACCAGGAACAAGGCGATGCCTGCAATCAATAGAACTGCCGGCAGCATGCCGTCCAGCTGCGGAGCGAACTGACCCAGGAATACGATTCCAATGAGGATGATGCCGATGATTCCAAAGACGCCAAAGCCCGGAGTCTTGAATTCGATGTACAGGGCGCCGAAACCAAGAATCAAGAGAATGCCTGCGATGCCTGCAATTGCGTTGGCGATGTCTTCGCCCATGGTCGTTTCCACTTCGCTCTTGCTTTCGATGGTCAAGGCAGTTTCAAAGTCTTCGCGTCCGTTAAAGGTACCCTGGGAGAATCCCAGATCCTTGGCTTCCTTGTCGGTCATGGTCAGCAGTTCCCCTTCCTTCACAAGAATCTTGGGGGCGCCCCAGAACTTCTTTTCGTCCTTGCCCATGACCTCGTACTTGGCGGACTCAATAATCATGGTGGTGTCGCGTTCGGTCTTTTTGCCTGCGTCAAGCTTGGCCCGAAGTTCGAGAATTTCAAGTTCCGGGGTGACGAAGGCGGAACTGAGCAATTCGGGGTAGCCGTTCTTTTGAGCCAGGTTGCGGAACTTGGCGCGGAGGGGAGACTGAATCTTTTCGCCCACGATTTGCGGGGTGCCATCGCTGTTCTGCACAATGGGGGCGCAGTCGCCGATGGTAGTGGATTCCATCATGTAAAGTTTGCTGCAGGCCAAGGCGATGAGGCTACCTGCGCTGATGGCCTTCTTTTTAACGAAGGCGATGGTCTGGGGACCTCGAATGGCCATGATGGTGTCAACGATGTCGAAGGCTGCATCCAGGCGGCCGCCGAATGTGTTGATCTCAAAAACAATGTAGTCCGGATTTTCTTCCAGAGCCTCGCCAATGGCGCGAGCGCAGAAATCGTACATGGAAGGTTCCACGTCGCCTTCCAGCTTGATCCAAACCGCGTGCTTCTTGGCTGCTGCATTCGCGGTGGCGGAATCTGTAGCCACGGGGCCAGAAAGACCGGAGTCGGTTGCGGAAATGGCTGCTTCAATGACAGCATCTGCCTTGGTGGTGTCGGCAAAGGAGAATGCTGCAAAAATTGATAAAAATGCGAAAATTTTTCCAAAGAACTTCATACCATCAATGTATAAAGTTTTTATGTCAAAAGAGTGTCAAAATGCGGGATTTCTGATAGAAAGTCTCTATTTTATTTTGAACGGTCGTTTTGGCCTTCTGCAGACCCGTTTTCACCCCATCTCCATGGCCTTGGCCCGGTCTCTCACCTGCGCCTTGAACAACGCCTTGCTAGGCTCGCTTAAGTAACTTTGGTCGATCATGGCGTCCATTTCCCCTAAAAGGCTGCAGGTTTCTGCAATAAAACGCTGGGCTCGGATTTCCTTGATGCCGATGCGGCGGGCCAGTTCCATAAAGTCCGACTTGCCGTAGAACCCGTTTGCCTTGAAAAAATCCGTTTCAAAGTCATCCACAAAAAGTTCCAACGCGGTTCGGCCAAGTTCCTGAACGTGCAATGATGTGTTCAGCAAATCGTAGGTGGGAGTCAGTTTGTAAACCCCGTCTGCATTTGGGGAGTAGACAGAAAAGTTCTTGACGTGAGCGTCACCGTTACAAACAAGGTAGTTGAACAGAATCAGCTTGAAGTATTTTTCCACATCGGTAGGGTAGGTGCTTACATATCGCTTCATCAGGTCGGCAATTTGCTGGTAACTGAAGTCGTACTTGTAGTTGGAACCTTTTTCGCCTGGGGTGAGGCCAGCCACCTGGGCAAAGTCTTCCTGGCAGATTCTATTGCCGTCGGGCAGAACATCGAATCGCTCGGTAATGTAGGCCGGTGTTCCGTCTTTAAGATAAACTAGCGCATTGTCTGCTGCTTCGATCTTGAAAATCTGCCTGGCCATTTGCATGGTCAGGTGCTCGTTGGCGGGCATATCCTTTGTGTTGTCGAACACCCCTTCTACCGCAGGCTTTAAGATGAAGGTGCCGCCATTTTCGGTAGGCTCCAGCTGACCTTCGTTCACCATTAGCGAAAACTTGGGCTGTGCCCCAGAAATTGAAATCCGACGGATGGAACCGTTGTTGGACTTGATTTCGGGTAAGGAAAAATCCAGCGTGGCGCTAAACTTCTTTACGCCAAAGAGCCGCTTGGCGCAGGCGGGGCAAAAATCCCGCGGTGTCTCCTTGAGGCAACTGTGGCAGCGGTTCTGCATGGTGGGGGAGGTGGCGCCTGTCATACGTCCTCCATCACAGTGATGGCGCCGATGGTTTCCTTTCCCGCAAGTTTCAGCAACAGCCTGTAGGAATCCCTAGGGTCGATCTTCAGGCTCATGCAATAAAGTTTGCGGTTTTCACCCTCAGGCAGCAAACCCTCAAAAAACGGGAAAAGCTCTTTGGACTTGTAAGGCTCCTGGCGCTTAGGCAATGTTAACGCAATGGCAGGGCGCCTGGACGCAAGGTAGATATCATCGTAGGTAAAAATGAAACTGTCCCTAGTCTTGGTCAAGGTTCCGGCCAGAGTGCCGTTGTAGAAAACCGATGCCTGCCTAACCATTGATGACTCTCTCGGTTAAAGAAAGTTTCAATCCCAGCTGTTCCGCAAGCTTGCAAAGTACCTCGATGGACGGGTTTGCGCCGCCGTTTTCGATGGCGTTGATGGTTCGTAGTGAAACGCCGGACATTTCCGAAAGATCCCTTTGGCTTAACCCAAGGGCTTCCCGTCGCTTTTGCAAAACCTTAAAAATTTCATCCATAATATGCAATATGTTGCTTGTTTTTAATTTAAAATACGAAAAAATGATGAATTTGTCAATGAATGTGCAATATGTTGCGCAATTTGTTTGTGTTTTTTGTGATTCTCGTGACGATTTTCACTAAATGAACCAAAAATTGGCGAAATTTTACAAAATACTTGACTTTGTTTTTTTTTGGTTACATTTGGTTTCGAGGTTGTGAAAATGAAAAATTTTTTAAATGAAATTATGCAGGTTCCCTTTGGTTCTATGACCAAAAAGGAACTTGAAATAAAAGTGCTGGAACTTTTGGTCAGAGTCCAAAAGATAGATATGTCCAATACTTGGACTCTTTCTAGAACATTGAAGATTTCGAAAACTAAAGCAGAGTCTTTGGCTTATGATTATTACTTACGGCAATCCAAAGATGATGAAATGATTCAAAATGCATTGGACGCTTTTCCTCAGATTTCTGCTGATGGAAAAATATTTTCTTTATGTGTGCAATGTAAGTATGTACGAGACTTGATTAGAGGCATTTTGCGAGAAAAAGGATTCTTTTCTAATTACTCTTTAGCTGAAGATGTGGTTCAGTTCGAAAAAGATGGTTATGAATTTTTACTTGAAACGTACAAAAGTGATATTTATGCCTCTTATAAAAAACAAAAAATGTTTGATTTTGCCGTTGACACCACAACAGGCATTTTGATGGGACCTGTCTATAAAATTCTAGGAGACTGTGCTGGGAAAAAATTGGCCGATGGTTTAGGCGCTCTTTTAAAAGGAATAAAAAATACCAAGGAGAAAAAATGAAATCAAAAATGGTGAAGATTATGGTTGCAACTCTTACCGTGGCTTCGCTATGCCTGATGGGGTGCGAACCTAGCAAAGATGCGGAAGGCCCTGTGAGCATTACCGTGAAAGATGCGGATGGTAACAAGTACCCTACGATGAAGATTGGCCAGCAAATATGGATGGCGAAGAACTTGAATGTGAATGTGCCAGGCTCTATGTGCTATGAAAATAAACCGGAAAATTGCGAAAAGTACGGTCGCCTGTACACCTGGGAGGCAGCAAGGAATGCTTGTCCCAGTGGTTGGCACTTGCCTAGCAAGGAGGAAATGGAAAACTTTGTAGAGGCAGTGAAGGTAAGGGTAGAACAAATAGTAACCCAGAAAAAGTTGGACGCAGTGACGTTGCGAAAAGGTGAAGGAAAATGGTACAACCATTTACGAGACGCTAGCTGGCGCGAAGGTTTTGATTCGTTCGGCTTTTCCGCTCTCCCTGCTGGCGACTTCGACGGCTACGACAAGAAGTTCAGCAGTTTGGGCGACTACACCGGCTTTTGGACTTCTACGGAGCGCTATAGCGGCCACGCCTGCCGCCTGAGCCTCTACAGCGGCAGCAGCGCGAACGTCGGCAACTACGGCGAGAGCAGCGGCTTCTCGGTGCGTTGTCTCCAGGACTCTAACTAGGCATCCACCGAAGGTGGAAAGCCTAGCCAAGGCTTAGCGAAGCAAAGCCTTGTAACTACCGAGAAAATTTCCTCGTAAGGTTAGAACATGAGAAAATTCTTAATACTTGTATGCACTCTAGTCGCATTTTCCATGGCGGGAACCCTTAAGGATTCACGCGATGGAAAAACGTACAAGACCGTGCAAATTGGCAACCAAACCTGGATGGCTGAAAACCTGAATTACAAGACCAGAGAGAGCTATTGCTACGATAACAAAGAAAGCAATTGTAAACGCATGGGCCGCCTGTACACTTGGGATGCGGCAATGGATGCCTGCCCGGATGGTTGGTCGCTACCCAACAATTCAGACTTTTCTGAACTGAAATCCTTTGTGGAGTCCAAGGTTGGGGAAGGGAACGCCGGCTCCGTTTTGAAGGGGCGAACCTTTGATATGTCCGTTGAAGGCGCACTTGAATACGATGATCGTTTTGGCTTTTCGGGCCAGGCCGCCGGCGACCGTATCAAGAATGCATACAAGTTTCTGGGAGAAACGGCCTACCTTTGGTCTTCCTCCGAAGGCGATGATTCTCGTGCTTTCGATTGGGTACTAAGCTCGAATTCGGACGATTTCTTTCAGGGAAACATAAAGTTCGCCTTAAAGAAAAACGGCTTCTCGGTCCGTTGCATAAAGAAGTCTGCAAGCAATTCGAAAACTGAGGAAGAAATTCGTGATGACAGAGCCAATGACTCCAACGAGGGGGACGAAGTGTCCTCGCAGCGCTC